>NZ_CACSIP010000001.1:0-43830 GCF_902705885.1 Mycolicibacterium austroafricanum
GTGTCGGGGCGGGCGGGAATCCGCTCGGCTACAACGGGGCGCCGGTGCCGGTGTACATCGTGGCCGGGCCCGGCGGCGGCGGCCAGGTGCCCGGCGTGGTCGGTGACATGATCAACGCCGCCGGTGTCCCCCTGGCCGACCAAGCCGGAAACGCCGTGGATGCAGTGTTCGGCGTCGGGAACCGTCCACTGCCCACCGACCCCGTGCAGCTGGGGCGGCTTTTCCAGGAGCGCAACCCGATGGCCCTGGCAGCCGCGATGGGCTACCAAGTGGGCGACTACAGCCGACAAGGCGGCGGTTTGGACGCGCAGAACCTGTTCACCGGCGGGCCGAAAACCCAGGCCGACGGCCGCATCTTCTCCGACACCGCCAGTTTGGTGGACCGAACCTTTTCCTCGCTGCAGGCCGTTCTCCAGGCGCAGCACGAGCAGATGCTCGATGTGACCAGTCAAGTGCGGGACCACCTCACCGAGAAGCTCCTGAAACCGGTGTTACAGGACGGTGTCACATCCGGCGTCGATGCGATCTCAACGGCGACTTCGTCGGCGATCGGGCAATCGATGGGGCAGGCAGCCGCACCACCCATAGCGGACGCGGTCCGTGCCGCCATCCCCGCGGCTGCACCTGCTGCTACAACTGGCGGGGTGCCGCACGGCGGTGGTGGGCTGCCCGGCCCGCCTGGGATGGCGACAGGCGGCGCGATCTGGGGCGGCATCCCCGGTAAAGATTCGGTGCCGATCCTCGGTATGCCCGGCGAACACATGCTGACCGTCCCTGACGTCGCAGCGCTGGGCGGGCAGGCCGGGGTGTACGCGTTCCGTGATGCACTGCACCGAAACGGCGGCCTGCACCGCATGGCGACTGGCGGCGGTGTCTCCACGAACGATGTGGTGGGCGCCGAGTTCTTCGGGGTGTCGCAGATACCCATCATCTCCACCATCGTCAACGTCCTCGTGTCGATTCTGCTGCGGCTGGTGGGTATCGAGTTGGAGGCCCGAGACACCCTGCAGGAAATCACGGGTGAGGTGCGTCAGTTCCGCGGCGAGTTCGCGCCGTTCGACGCGATGGGCCGCCTGATGTCCGACACCAGCGCCCTGGTCGAACGCACCCAATCGAGCGAGAAAACAGCAGTCGACGAACGCGTCCGCATCCTGAAACTGGTGATCTCGGAGACGATCAAGTGGATCATCAAGCAGTTCGTCATACCCATCACCGAGGCGGTCGCGAACACTGCCATCCAGGCCGGGGCCAGCGCAGCTGGAATGGCGCTCAACACGCAGGCACCCGGCGCGGGCAGCATCGTCTCATCGCTGATCTCGTCGGGCGGTCAGGCAGCCGTCGGGATCGGCATGGATGTGTGGCGCGGCGCCGTCGACGCCATCACGCCCGTCGCGACCGACCTCGTCGGCGACCTCATCGAACGGGTATTCCCCGGCCTCGTCAACGGCCTGTTCTCCGGACGGTGGCTGGCGAACCTATTCACCCCCCGCATCGGCGGACTGTCCGGCGGGCTAGCGGGCCTGTTCGCCGGGCTGGCCGGCGTCGCGGACATGACGTTCGACTCCGGCGGCGTCGCCACCGGCAAGGGTGTGCTGCTGAAGAACACCATCCACCCCGAACGGGTCCTGTCGCCCAGCCAAACCGAGGCGCTCGAGGACCTGCCGGGCGCTCTGCGGGAGTTCGCCCGCTCCAACGGCGGCGGTAAACAGCTGACCGTTCACCTCACGCAGGAGATCTACGGTGGCCCGGCGGCGGCCGACGACGCCGCCGACAGCATCATGAAACTGGTGGGGCGGTAACCGGCTGTGTTCAGAGGCTTTTTCTCACTTAACGGCATCGAGATCGCCAACTCGTCGCGCGTCGTGGCGCACCTCGGCCGCGACGAACCAGTCAGCGACGCCGGCATGTTCGGCGGCGACCAGATCCCCACCCAGGTCCTCGTCGAAGACCCCCCCGGGTCGGGCCTGTATGTGCCGGAAACCGATGAGGACGCGCCGCTGCTGTACGACACCGGCGACATGGTGGCAGACGAGGACGGCCTGTACCCGTTGACGTTGGGGCCGTGCGGCCTGCCTGAAGCCGACGACTACCTCGACCTGTACGAGATCCCCGGGTCGTCGACGGAGCTGCGGCCCGGGCTGTGGTCCCCCCCGGATGGTGCGCGGCGTTACGGGCCGGGCCTGATGGTGGTTGACGGAACCTGCTGGGGGGCGGCCGCGATCTGCGAATCGTGCGCCGTGACGGTCGCCTACGACGATTCGTGGCCCGGCTTGCAGGAGTTCCTCGACGACCCGGTGTATCGGCCCGAGTTGGCGCCGTGGTACAGCGTGGAGCTGCCCGAGTCGGGGGAGTTCGGCGGGGTGTGGGTGATGAAGGTCGACGGGTGGGGCGCGGCCCCGGTGGAACGCCCGATCACCCAGATGGCCGGGCCGGGCGCGGTCGCGGGCCCGCACCGCGACGCCTCCCGCACACTCACGTTCGATGCGCTGCTGATCGGCTGCACCAACGCGGGCGTCGTGTACGGGCTGCAGTGGCTGTCATGCCTGCTGCGCGACACCAACACCATGTCCGACAGTGTGCTCAGGTATCTGGCGGCGTCCCCCCAGGGGTCCGGGGTGGATCCGGCGAGTCTGTTGCGGGACGCGCACGGCGCGGTGTTGACGCGTTCGCCGCGCGTCACCGAACAGTTCGTCACCACCCGCGGCCCCAACCAGCAGGCCAACGTGTTCCGGGTGCAGTGGGAGTTGACGGTCCTGTCGCCGTACGCCTACTTCCCGGCCGTCACGCTCGACGCGGATTGGGATGAGATCGCCCGCCAACCGGTGAACTGGGTGCACGCCGCGGACTGCACGAAACCCGACACCTGCCTGGACATGCCGGTGCTGTTCTCCACCGAATGTGTGCCCGAACAGATCGCGGTGATCAACACCCCGCCGCCGGTGTGCGGGGGCTGTCTGCCGGTCGGGGAGATCGACAAATACTCCTACCGGGTCCCGACGATGGATTACGCGTTCCGCTGCCGAGAGACGGCGGTCACGACGATCATCCGCAACACCGGCGAATCCAGCTTGACGTTGCAGGCGTTCTGGCGGATCTGCGGCACCGACATCCGCTGCGAGGACAACCGGTGGCCGCTGCAAGTCTCCGGCCTGCCAGCGGGCGCGGAGCTGGTGTTGGACGGCATATCCGGCCGCTACTGGGCGTACTACGACGGGCGCCGCCACAAAGTGAAGGGTGTAGTGGGCACCCCGCACGGCGCGCCGTGGCGGCCGCCGCTGATCGACCGGCAAACCTGCTGGGACTTCATCGTGCAAACCGCGGCGTCCAGCGAGTTCGAGGTCAGCTTCTCACTCGCCGACCGGGAGCCCTGACCCGTGGGCATTGTTTCTGATGAGCAGATCGTGGCGATCCGCACCCACACGGGTGTCCCGGTGTACCAGTTCCGCGGCGACCGGATCGTCCAGATGGAATGGACGCGGGAGCAGCGGGAGGTGTCGACGTGCGACCTGGTGTTGCCGCCCGTGACGGGGGTTGATGACCTGCCGACGCCGTGGCTGCACTGGGTCGACGTGTGGAACGGTGACGGCGACGAACGGTACTGGTCGGGCCCGATCGTCGACGTCACCCTCGACCATCGGGCGATGACGGTCGCAGCGTCGGACGCGGCGACATGGGCGGGCGGCACCCGCTGCCCGATCACGAAACGGTGGGAGGCGGCCGACCCGGCGCAGATCGCGGGCGAGTTGTGGGACGGCATGATCGAAGTTCAGGGGTTGCAGACCCGGCCGGTGGTGCGGTTCGACCCGCGGGGCGGCCGGTTCGATTTCGCGTCGTCGAACAAGGACGGCCAGGTCGAAATGCTGGACCAGACGATCCGCCGCCTCGTCGAGGTGGGGCAGCTGCATTGGACGGTGGTGGCCGGCCGGCCGATCTTGGGGCCGGCACCGTTCGATTCGGTGGCCGAGCTCGGCGAGCACCATTTCGTCGGCGAGAACGCGTTCCGGCTGCACCGCTCGGGCGGGCAAATGTTCAACGACGTGATGGTGCGCGGCGCCGACGCCGTCGTCACGAAACGCGTCGAGGCCGGCGGGTTGAACCGGCAAACCATCAAGGACATCGAGTCGATGTTCGGGGTGTCGAACCTGGACCGGGCCGCCCACCAGCTGGTGCGTTACACCGGTGCGGTCCGGGACTCCATCACGATGCCCAACGGGGCGGTGTTGGCGCCGGACGCGCCGGTCACGATCGGCGAGTTGATTCCGTCGGCGCGGTTCGTCGTCGAAGCGTTCGGCCTGCTGGCCGTCATGGAACTCGACCAGGTTTCGGTGACCTACTCTCAGGGGGTCAGTCAGGTGGCGGTGAAATTGGAGGCCGTCAACGACGACCTACCGGAGTTGCTGTCCGCCGGTCTGGGGGTGGATCAGTGAGCGACGCCGGCCGCGGCCCCAACACCCCCGCGGAGCTGATCCGGTCGTTCGACAAGCGGCTGCGGGCGTTGGAGCGTAAGCAGACGCAGCGTGTCGGCGGCTACGTGATGGGCAGCGACCCGGCCGGGCGGGTGGTGCTCACCAACACCGACGGCCGCGAAGTTGTGTTGACCCCCGACCCGGTAGCGGACCCGGAAATCACCGGCACACCGCAGGTGTCGGGTACGACCCTGCGGGTGTTCCGCGCCACCACCGACGAAATTGCGATCCCGGCCGCCGCGACCCCCACCGCATACCCGGACGGCCTGTTCGACACCGTGCACTGGATTTCCAACGACCTGGCCGACCGGTTCGACATGGCGACCGGCGCCCTGACGGTCGGGTCGGAAGGCCCCTACCTGGTGGAGCACCGCATCCAGGTGGACACCAATATCAACACCAACAACGTCACCCCTCTGATCCTGGTGAACGGGGCGGAGTTCACCCGCGGTAAGCAGATGTTCGGGTCTACGAACGACAACTCGAACAACTGGGCCGATCTGCGGGTCGTGCGGTGTGTGCCCGACGATGTGCTGCAGGTCGGCCGGCTGATGACGTTCTCCCGCGACGCTGTCGGCGACGAGGCCGGCGTCCTGACGTACCTGTCGATTGTGAAGCTGGCCTGATCACCCCCGCTCCGTAGCCTTCGGCGGGTGGCGTACTTGGAGTACACCGAGCCGAATGTGTGCATCGGGGAGAACCTCACGACCGACGAGGCCGGGGCGTTGCGGCTGCAGCCGTGGAGTGTGCCGCGCGTCGTCGTCGACGTCCGCGCGCTCGCCGCCGGCGACGGGAAGGTGTACTCGACGACCGCGCTGCCGGGGAAACTGCTGATCAACCAGAAGGTGAATTGGCGCAACGACTCCCCGCTGGAGCAGATGCTGCTGATCCGTGTGATTCGGGCGTCCCGGTCGATCATCGTGTCGAATCCGAACGCGATCCAGTTCCGGGACCGCTGGACCTACGCCGTGGATGCCGAACCCACGGTTCCGGTGTCGACCGGCCCGTTCAACGGTCAGCAGGGTGCATCGCTGGACCTGTCCAGCAACTCGGTGGCGGAGCCGAACCCGGGGGTGTTGTGGACGTGGTCGCCGACGACCAGCGTCGACGAGTGGTGGGGGCCGCTCGAGCCGGGTGCCCTGTTCAACATGTGGTACCGCTGCTACGTGTGGACGCCGCCGCCATGGTCGGATAACGCGAACCGAAATCAGCCGCTGCATGATGCGCGCGCCAACTGGGCGCGCATCCAAATCTGGGCGATGCCTTCCCAGGGAGAGTTGGTTTCTGGATGAGAGAGCACCTCGCGCCGCCCGATTCGGGTGAACCGGCCAAACCGCGGGTCTGCAAGAACTGCGGCGCCACGATGCTGCCGTCCGGTGGGCACACGCTGCGCACCCTCGACGCGAATCACCGCGCGGTGCCGCGGTGAGCATCAAACTCTGTGTCTCCGAGAACATGCTGTCGACGACGGCCGGCATGGATATGCGACGCAACTGGTTCCCGCGGATCGTCGCGGAGGCGTTCCTGGAGTCGACGAAGGACGGTGAGATCTCCCGGGCGCCGGATCCGGTGCCGATGATCACCGGCGATTTGACGTACTACAACAATTCGGGGGCGCCGCAGAACCTGCTGGTGCAGGTGTTGCGGGCACCCCGGTCGGTGGTGGCGCAGTCGCCGGCGACGGTGGTGATTCACGATGCGTGGTCGTTCGCGGTGGGGGCGTCGCCCAGCGCGGACTATCCGAGCGTTATTCAGGACACGTTCGGGGGTCGGGCGCAGGTTGATCGGCCGGAGGTGGAGGCCGACAAGCTGCGGTACGGACGGCTGTTTTTGGATGGTGATGCGTCGCAGGCGTTCGTCCCGATCGGGGTGTTGGAGCCGAAAGAGTCGATGCATTTCCGCTATTTGGCGGCGGTCCAAACCCCCGGCACGTGGACCACGCCGAGTGAGTTTGAGCCGCGCTGGGAAGCGTATGCGCGGTGGTCCCGGCTGCTGGCGTTGGCGTCGCCGGTGGGGTCGGCCTGATGTCGGAGCATTTCGGTGTCGCGGCCGGTGTGATCACCCCGAATCCGTGGATGCAGTACCGGCCGGTCGCGTCCGAGTCGGCGATGTCGGTGTCGCGGTCCTACGCCCCGTCGGGCGGCGGGAACAAGGACGACTTGGTGCAGTCGGTGGTGGTGTCGTGGACGAATACGGCGCCGGAAGCGCAGTGGTTGCACGGCATGGTGACCCGTTCGGGTGTGCAGGTCGGGTTGCAGGCCCGTTCCCGCGGCTATCTGGCGGACTTCCACGGCTATGTGACGGCAGCGTCGAAACCGGCCGCGGACGCCTACGAACTGTTCGAGGTGTCGCGTTCCGGTGGGGGCATGAACACTGGGTCGGGTGGCGGTCTGGGTGGCACGGAGTTCGGTATCGCGGAGAAGCGGGAGAACACGACGAGCGCGCCGTTCATGCCGCATTCGCCGGGCCTGATCCGGGTGGAGTCCGGTGACACGGTGTGGTGCCGGGTGGATGTGCGGTTCCGCACCGAGTTTTGGGAGAACACGTCGGTTCCGGGGGGGTCGTCGGAGTCGGGGTTCATCTCCGGCGACACCCGCATCGATTTGTTCGCGATCCCGACGATCGTCGACCCCGGTCCGCGCCCGAACCCCACCATTGTGGGGGTCGAGTCGGCCCGTGAGGTGTCGGGTCTGCTCGGCGAGGTCCCAACGGTGGTGGATGTGCCAGCCGGGGTAGCTGAGGGCGACATGATCATTGCGATCGTGGCGAACAACTGGGGCCTGCTATCCGACATCGTTGCGGAGGAGTCGGGGTGGACACAGATCCATGTCCGCGACGCCGGCTGGCAGGACATCCACATGCGGGTGTTCCTGCGGATCGCCACCGACGACGAACCCGAGACTTACACGTTCCACAACGGTTTGGCGGCCGAGGAGATCACCCATCTGATCGTGGTGCGTGACGTGTCGCTGCTGCTCGATGACGGCTGGTATGTGGCGTCGTCACTGCGGCAGCGGTGGTGGGAACGCAACGACGGGCACATCGCCCCTAGCATTGACCGGTCGGGGCAGCTGCTGCTGTGCCTGTCGTATTTCTCGCACGGCCTGTCGCAGGCACCCATCACCCAGGAACAGCCAACCGGTATGACGGTGCTGTCGGAGGTGACGGGGGCGGCGTCGACGATGGCGATCGCGGTACTGTCGTCGCCGCCACGCCCGACGGGTGAGCGTGCGTTCGTCCCGTCGAAACGGCCGGTGTGGTCGGGGCATTCGATCTGCGTGACGATGCTGCTGCCCGGCACGAAACCCTCCCCCTGACCATCGAGGAGTCCATCATGTTCGATCCGCCTCCCGGCTATCACGACATGCTCGGCGACGCCGAGCACAACACCCGCCAATCCGGCTACGCCAACCTCGACGTCGACGAGGTGGGTGTCGTGCGGGCACGGTATCCGCTGCCCAACGCGGTCCCGAACTTGGCGATGGCGAACACCGACAAGATCAGCCGCGCCAGTCAGTTGATGCACCTGAAACGGTTCCTCCGCGCCCACGTCGAGGACCTCGACCAGTATCTGGTGGCCATGATGGACGGCACGTTGCCCGCCGACACTGTGGAGAGGATCGCCAAAGCGGTGGCGGCGTGGGGCACCGCGCGCCCTACTTTGCCGTCGTCAGTCTCTGTGTGACGACGGCTCACCACTGGCGCGATGTTCGGCAGTTCATCCGGGAGAACGGCATCGCGGATCCGTTGACGGCGTTGCCGTCGATGCATGACCTGCTGGATTACACGGAGAAGATGGTGTTGCAGGGCATCACGTCGGGCGCGGACCGTGCGGCGGGGGAGATGGAACGCAAGGCGTATCTGGCGCGGCTGTACGGCCCGCAGCCGGGTGAACGGCCCGCGCTGGCGGTGTTGGACCCGGACGGCGACGACGCGGCGTCTGCGGGGGCGGTGCCGGCCGGGTTTGAGGACCGCCGCGAGGTGGAGGCCAGCTTCGATGCGTTCGCGGCGGCGATGAGGTAGCTGCACCCCCGGTCCTTAGCTTTCGGTTTGTGGCTGATGTGTTCTTCCCGTCGTTCGACCCTGCGGCGACCGCGGGTGCGAAGTTCGGGCCGGAGGTGCGGGCGGAGATCGCGGAGGTTGCGCCGTCGACGTTGAACAACGGGGCGGTGACGACGGCGAAGCTGGCCGACCAGGCGGTGACGAACGCGAAACTCGCGGCCGGCGCGGTGCAGACCACGAATATCGCGGCCGGTCAGGTGGGGCCGACGAACTTGGCTGATGACGCGGTGGGAACCAGCAAGATCGCCGACAATGCGGTGACCCCGGCGAAGGTGGACACCGGTGTGCCCACCACGGTCGCAGTCGATGGCACCCCGATCGCGATGACGTTCATGTATTTGACGGTGTCGGAGCATTCGGCGATTGAGACGGAGGACCCGTCGACCACCTATTTCATCGTTGAAGATGACTGATGCCTGCCCGGGTTTTCGGTAAGGCGGTTCAGGGGGTTCGGGTCGGCACGAAGGATGTGTTGGCGATCCGGCGGGCCGGGAAGTTGGTGTGGTCTAAGACCGCGATCTATCAGACGTTCGACGTCGACGACACGGCGGATTTGACGTCGTTGGGGTGGGCGCATTACGGGCCGACGTCGACGTATCCGATGTGCGTGGTCAGTGGCACGGCGCGCCTGTCGGTGGCTGATGGTGTCGGCCCGTTGGGTGATTTCACGGACAGGGTGCGTTTCGACGATGCGGTCGCGCCGGGCGATGACGGCTATCTGCAGTTCCGGGTGGCGACTAATGGTTCGTCGCCGGGGTTGTCGACGTCGTATAAGACGGACCTGTTCGCGCGGGGCTCGAATGGTGGTGTGACGCATGGGGTGGGGGTGCGGTTGGACAACTCCCATTTGAGCATTGTGCGGCGCGTCGCCAGCACCGATACGGAGGTGTTGGATTGCGGGTCGTTCAACGCCGGCGATATCGGCAGGTTGACGATCGCGGGGAATTTGTACACGTTGACCAGGAATGGTGCGTTCGTGGAGGAGTGGGACGACGCGGGCGCGACGGTGTCGGTGGGGTCGGGGTTTCGGTCGTTGTTGATGCGGATGGATGGTGCGCGGGTGTTCGGTGGTGCCCGCCGGTTCTCCCCGGCGGTCGATTGGGTGGAGTACGGCTGAGCTGAGTTGCACCCCCGGTCCTTAGCTTTCGGTTTGTGGAGCCGTGGATGGAGTCGTTCGTCGCCGCTGTGAGCAGCGCCAACCCGCCGCCTGGTGGGGGTGGGTTGTTGGTGCAGGACCCTCCCGGTTCCGGGCTCTACATCCCTGACACCAGCCAAGTGGAGGGCTGAACTCGTGGCTGACCGGCTCGTTGCCATCAACACCGCCGCCGAACCGGGCGAACAACTCCCCGAGGCGGTGCGGACTGAACTGCTCGAGCTGTCCGGGGATCTCACCGACACAGTGAGCTCGGCTGTGGATGCCGCTGTGCCCCCCGCCGTGGATAGCGCTGTCACGACCGCCGTTGGCCCCGCGGTGGACGACAACCTCGCTGCCCGCGCGTTCGGTCTCGCTGATGACGGTGAGGGTGGGGTGGTTTTCGCGTCGGACGGTGTGCCTACGGGTGGGCCGTCGTTTGAGCTGCCGGGTGCCACCGTCAGCGGGATTGCTGGGGCAGGGACTGCCGGGAAGGCCGTCCTGTCGGCGGAGACCGAAGCCGACGCCAGAACGGCGATCGGTGCCGCTGATGAATCCGCATCCGGCGCGATGCGGAACCTGATGTCGAAACTCACCCGCGGCGTCTCGGATGCGACATGGCTGTCCGTGTCGGATTCGACGGGCAATGAGACGTGGGAGTGGGTGTACCTCACCACCGCGTGGCTCGCTTCGCAGTTCCACGAGTACACGGTGCTTTACCGGCTATGGGACACCGTTGGCGACGCCGACTACGCCACCGCCGTCACCGTGCAGACCGGCACCGGCACCGCCAACGGGGGCGGGCCATTCACCTTGACGGTGTGGAACGCCGCCGTGGCAGGGTCGAACACCGGCTACTTCCAGGGTTCGAGGTTCGACGCCGCGATCATGAAGAACGCGGATCTGGTCACCGTGTCGCACCTGCACAATCAGGGGTTGATCGGCGACACTGCACTGCTGCGGCAGGCGCAGCGCAACAAGTATCTGTCGTTCGTTGACGAGGTTGCCGCCGTGAACCCGAACGCGGGTGTGGTGTGCATCCTGCAGAACCCGAAGACCGACTTCTCCTCGGGTGCCCCGTCGCACCCGTTCGAGTGGCAGTTGATGCGGGCGCTGGAGGTGACCAGGGCGGCGCAGTGGCGCGGCTGGGGTGTCATCGACGTGTTGCAGGCGTTCCTCGACTACGTCGGCGACTGGGAAGCCGATCTGGTTGTCGCCGATGGGGTTCATCCCTCGGTGGCGGGTCAGATCTTGTGGGCGGCGCTGGTCCAGGCCGCGTTTGAGCGGGCAATGAGGGTGTCGGTGGTGACTCAACCGACCGCGATTCCCCCGGCGCGGCAGTTGATCGCCAATCCTGAACTGACGTCGTGGGAGTCGACTAATCCTGATGGGGTTTCGATGTCGTCGTCGCCTGCGTGTGTGGCGGCGAAGGAGACCACGATTCGGGAGACGGGTCCGTGGTCGATGAAGTTGACCGCCGACGTGGCTTCGGGGCAGCCGTATGCGCAGTGGGGCGGGACGGCCGACTCGCTGGGTATCAACGGGTTGTTGGCGAATCAGACGTGGACTGTGGCGGTGCGGGTCTACGTCCCGGCGGCTAATGATCAGACCGTCCGGGTGACGTTGCAGGACAACAACGGCTCCGCGCAGTCCACCACCAACGACGTTGACGCCTCCACCCGCGACCGCTACTGCTGGGTGTACGTCACGAAGACGTTCGCCTCGAACGCCACCACTCTGCATGTGAGGGTGTCCCCGAGAGCGTCCGGCACGGCTGTGGTGTCGTGCTACGTGGACCGCATCTACCTGATGCCCGGGTCGGTTCCGTCCCTAGCTGGCGGGTCGCCACCTATCACGCAGGTGGGGGCATCGTCGGTGACGTTCGGCTCCAATGAGATCCAGGTCAACGCCGAGGCGAACATGGATCGGCTGTACTGCGACTCGACCGCGTTCATGTCGAACAACACGGGCATCGCAGTGTTCGCCTACTTCACCGCGAAGCAGGACATCACGATCAACAACCTTCAAGTTTTCACCGGATCCACTGCGGCTGCCGCAACACCGACGCTGGTGAAGCTGGGTGTGTACTCGGTCGACCCCGGCACGGGTGACCTGACGCAGATAGGTGTGACAGCTTCGGTTCACGGCACCGCCCTGAACGCCACCTACACCGAGTACACCGTCCCGCTGACGGGTTCGGTATCGCTGACCGAAGGGCTGCCCTACGCCTACGCCGTCTTGCAGGTGTCCGGCGCTGCTGTGGCGACCCTGCAGGGTAAGGGGCCGGCGGGGATGGGGAATCAACACTTCCGCGCCCCCAGGTTGTCGGCCCTGGTGACCGCGCAAACCGATCTGCAATCCAGCTATCTCGGTTCGGCGGTCGGCGCCAAGAGCGGTGTGCCCTACATCTGCGGCACTACCTGAGTTGCAGGCCCGTAGCGACAGCGTCGGCCCACAACCGGCTACCGGCCTCATTTGGGTGGACCCGGTCACGTTCCAGCAGCGGCAGTAGCGCATCGCCTTGAGGGAACGCGGCGAACACGTCAACCACGACGGTGCCACGGTTGGGGTTGTTGAACTCGTCGCGGATCTGGGTGTAGGTGTCAGCCTCCAGTTGAGCCCTGCCGGGTTCGTCGATGCGCGGGTTCTGCGTCAACACCACCACCCCGCCAGTGCCCTTCCGGAACGACATTCCGATCAGTCGGTCAATCCCGGAGACGGCCCCTTTGGGGTCGTTGTGTCCATGGTTGATGATCGTCAAATCCACCGGCCCGGGCACCTGCTCCTGAAAGTTCTGGATCGACCACTGCGTTGACTCACCGGGGCCTGCCGCATTCCAGATCGTCACCGGGGCGCCCTGCCCGTAAACGGTGTCCCTGCCGTACTCGCCGCTGTCTGGATTCCAGTCATGCACCGTGACCTGCCGTTCGTAGGCGGCGGCGATGCGTTGGGCGACGAGGTGCACCCATTCGTTGATCCAGTTGCCGGTGGAGTCGCCGAGCACCGACACCGTGTAGGGCTGCGTGCCTGACAGCGCGGTATTGACCGAGGTCACGTCGAAGGTGGGGCGCTCCGCAACGGTCGTCGCGGGCGGCTCGGTGTACCGCGACTCGTAGGCGGGCTGCTCCCTCTGGCACCCCACCAGCGTCAATAGCACAGCTAACAGAACGGCGATCTTCCCCCACATAACCGGCGAGCATACCGACCTGCACCCTGAGCGCGGAATGTGATCGAGCATGAAGGTTCTGACGTTGGGCGGCATGAACCGCGGCCGGGTCGACCGTCTCGACACCGCGCTGCAGGGCTACGCCACCAAACGGGACCGGATCGTTGTGGACTACCCGCAGTCGGCCAGCGCCACGTCCATCCCCACGGGTGTGATGCGACTCAACGAGCACGTGCGCAAGCTGGTCGCCGCGGGTCGGCCGTTCGAGTTGCTCTGCAGCAGCCAGGGCGCAGAGGTGTGGAGCGAGTGGGCCGAGAAACACGCCGACCAGCCCGACGCGCCCAGCCCCGCGCTGCTGCAACGCATCATCCTCATCGGCAACCCGCGACGACGACTCGGCGGCCGCGGCGTCGGCTCCCTCAGCTGGGACTGGTCCCGCATCACCGCCACACCCGAAACGCAGTACCGCACCGACGACATCGCCCGCCACGGCGACCGCTGGGCCAACGCCGACCGCTACCCCGGCGGCAAACTCGACCTCAACTGGATACAACGCATCCTCGACGCACTCCGCGACCCCCACACCTACTACGACCACGTCAACCCCCAAGCCCCCGGGGTGCTGCGTGCCCGCTCCGGCAACACGGCCTACTGGGTCGCCGGGTAACCAGCCCGCAAACCCCGGGTGGCTGCACCCGCCGCTCCTACCGTCCCCCTATGACCCGCCTCTGCGGCTCCATCCTCATCGGCGCCCTCGCCGGCCTCGTCATCGCCGCCGCCAGCGGATACCTCCTCCTCATGTACGGCCCCGACCTGCCCGCCGGGTTCTGCTGATGACCCCACCGCGGTACTGGCCCCTCGGAGCAGGCCGCAAAGTCACCAGCCCGTTCGGGCCGCGCTCCGGCGGATTCCACTACGGCACTGACTTCGGCCGCGACGGCGGGTCGGCCAACATGCCGGTCTACGCGGTCGCCGACGGAACCGTGATCCACGCCGGGGCGGCGCAGGGTTACGGCGGCCCGGATCCTGCGGGCTGGCTGGTCGTCGATCACCCCGCCGACGCGGGCGGCGGCTGCTCCGAGTACGGGCACATCATCCGCGAAGTGGCGCGCGGGGACCGTGTCCGCGCTGGGCAGCGCATCGGCCGGATCAACCCCGACAGCCGCACCAACGGCGGCACCGCGCAGAACCCGATCGCGCCGCACCTGCATCTGTCGGTGATGCCGCACGCCTACAACCCCGCCACCAAGATCGACCCGATTCCGTGGCTCGGCGCAGCCCTCGAGCCTGGTGACCACCGGCCACCGACGACCCCGCCTGAGCAGCCGAAAACCCCGCCGATTCTTGCTGATCCGTTCACCGGTGCCGTGTGGTCACCGAACCGGCACCGCCGCAGCAAGGGCACCCCCCGTTGGATCGTCGTCCACACGCAAGAGGGCGGACGCACCGCGCGCGGCCTGGCCGGGTTCCTCGCCAACCCGGCCAGCAAAGTCAGCTACCACTCCGTCAACGACGAACACGAAGTGCTCAAAGTTGTCGCCGAAACCGACGCCCCCTGGGCTGCAGCCGGCGCGAACGAATACGCGTTCCATCACTGCTTCGCCGGTAGCTACGCGGGCTGGTCACGGAACAAGTGGCTCGAAACCGACGCCACAGACGGCAAGAACGAAGACGTGCAGCTGACTCGGGGCGCGCACGTCATCGCGTGGTGGTCTCACAAGTACCGCATCCCCGCCGAGTGGATCGGCGGCCGCAACGTCCCGCCGTGGGGACACGACGGGATCTGCGGGCACATCGACCTCGGACGGTGGGGCGGCGGCCACACCGACCCCGGGCCGAACTTCCCCGTCGACGAGCTGCTGCGCCGCGTCCGCCAGTTCCTCACCGGCGTGGCGCAACCCCCGATCCCGAAGCCGCCACCGATCGGTGTGCCGGGCACCAACCCCGACCACTACGCCGGTGTGCTGCTCTACCGCGGACGCCCCGGTAACAATCCCGACCAGGTGCGGGCGGTGCAGCGCCGACTCAAGGCCGCCTACCGCGCCTACGCCGGGCACCTCGCCGTCGACGGCGACTTCGGCACACAAACCGAGGCGGCGGTGCGCGAATTCCAGCGCCGCTCCGGACTCGTCGACGACGGCATCGTCGGCCCCATGACCGCAGCCGCACTGAAAGCATGGTGATCTGACATGGCCTACACCGCCCCGTACCAGCCCGGTGACCGGCACCCGAAAATCCCTGGCGCGAAACGGTTCCTGTCCCGTTACAGCTACGGCAAGGGGCTCGGCGAGTCCGACGAGTACACCGTCGAGTTCGGGATCGCGCTGCGCACCTGGGCGCCGCGGTTCAACGCCGAGATCGACAACGGCCGAGCCGGGCCGCGTGTGCCCGAGGACGGTTCGTTCAACTGGGCTGTGCAACGGCAGATGGGTCTCGACGACGCTGGCGCACCGGCCGCGCTCAAACCGTTGGTGCTGACCGGCATGGGCCACCTGGGCAACATGACGGCCGGACCCGACTACCTCGCCGCCCGCCCACTCGAGGTTCGCCAGCAGGTGCAGATCCAGATGGTCGGCGGTTTCAACAACAACTCGATCCCGTTCGACCTGGCCGGGCAGAAGCGCGAGATCCATCGGCTGCTGCACGAACCGCAGCTACGGCTGCTCGAACGGCCCTCGTGGGGGGTGTCGATGCACAGCCGCGCCGCGATGGCGTGGTGCCACTACTGGATGGAACGCGACCCGGGCGACCCGATCTGGCGCACCTTCCGCGGCGGCCTGCTTATCGGCAACCCCAACCGGCCAACCGGCACCGTCGCGCCCTGGATCCAGGACAAACCCGACCCCGACACCCAGGGCTTGTCGCCATACTGCCTACCCGAGCCGATCCCCGGTGTCGCCGAGGTCAGCCGCAAAAACGACCTCTACGCCGACAAGAAGATCGGCGTCAAAGCCAGCGAGCTCAAAGTCGCGATCATCAAGCTCGTCGCCTACGGCGAGCTGTTCGGCCGCGACTCCATCACCGAGGAACTCCTCGGCCTGGTCCTGCAATTCGGGCAGGTGGTGTGGGCGCTGTTCGCCGCGATCACCTCCGGCATCCAGTTCCTGATCAACATGGACCCGCACCATATTTTCGATCTCGGACCTGCGGAGCGGCACTTGGCCGCCGTGCTCGGCGTCTAGCCGGTCAGCCAGGTCCAGGGCCACCCGTCGCCGGGCAGCGCCGCGACCACCGCGATCACGACCGCAAGCGTCCACGCGACGATCGCCCACCACACCAACGCGGGCGACTCGCTGAACGCGACCAGCGCGCGCCTCACGACAATCCCCTCATGCTCGGGAGCGTACCGCCGAATCACGGCCTGCACCCGCCGAATCAGGCAGCGGCCCGACTGCACTGTTCGGGCCGCTCGCAGTCAGGCAGGCTGACCGCGACCAGAATGCGCGTCAGATACAGCAAGAGCTCGTCGTCGTAGTCGGGGTCGGGATTGTCCATCACTCGCCACTCCCCCGCCCTGCGCAACTGTGCGACCAATCGGTATCGTGACCAGCGCCCCTATAGCTCAGTTGGTAGAGCAGCAGACTTTTAATCTGCGGGTCGTCCGTTCGAGCCGGACTGGGGGCACCGAGCACTTCAAGCCGCCCGGAATGGGTCCAGACGGTTGATCGCGTCATGGCGCCGTTGATCGGGCACCCGGGTGTAGATCTGGGTGTTCGCCACCGAGGAGTGCCGCAGCAGCTCCTGCACGGTGCGCAGGTCGGCGCCGTCGTCGAGCAGCGTCGTTCCCGTCCAGTGCCGCAGGCTGTGTGGGGTTCCGCGCGCGCCGGCTCGGCGCATCGCCTGACCGATGATGTCTGAGACGCTCTTGGCGTGCACGTGGTTGCCGGGTCGGCGGGAGTTCGCGGGGAACCACCACCCGCGTCGGGGCATCGTCAGCGCGACGTCGACCACCAGGGGGTGTAGTGGTATCCAGGCGCGTTTCCCGCCCTTGCCGATGACGAACAGCCGTGGTGTGGTCACATCGACGTCCTCGCCGCGCACCTTGGAGATCTCGGCGACGCGCATCCCGGCGAGCGCGGCCAGCAGAATCATCACGCGTGTCCGATGGTGCATGGGTGTGCAGAGCAGCCGGATCAGATCGTCGTCGGACACCGGTCGTGGTACCCGTTCGGGGTAGCGCGGGGAGGCAATTTTGATCATCGGGTTTTCGCTGCGGTAGTCCATGATGCTTAGCCAGTGAAACCAGGCGCGGAGATATGAGTGATATGTGGCAGCCGTTGCTGCTGACCACTCGGAATGTTTCGACATCCACTTGATGACGTCGATCGAGCTGGCCGCGAACGCCCCTGTAGGGTTCTCGACATCGAACTGTGCGATGACCCGAACCCGTTCTGTCACTGTCGATTCAGAGAGCCTCGCGGCATGTTGCCACAGCATCCACTCTTGTAGCAGTGGGTTAGTCACATTACCCCCTTGGGCCACTCCATCATCGGGAGCGATCGTTAACTTATCCCCGTCCCTACACGAGGGAAGCACAACCACCCGAGTGTTTGCCAGCCCTGCCGCTATTCCGTCATAATTCACGCCGCGGTTCCGGAACTTGATCCCGGATTTCCGATAGGCCAGCAGATTATTTCGGCCTCGTAATCCGCAGGTCGCAGGTTCGAGCCCTGCTGGGGGCACCAGCACCACGCTGCTCGTCAGCGGAAGTAGAGCTCGTCGCCGTCGGGGTATCCGCCACCGGTCGTGGTGATGTGGACGTGGTCGTAGTGGCCGTAGCCGCCGGGCCGCGCGCCGCCCGGCGTGTAGTACACGCCCCGCCAGATCGCGTCCTGGATGCCGAACCGCCCGGCGTTCTTGAACACGTAGGCGACGATCTCGTTGCCGAGCGCGATGCCTGCCGCGGAGTTCGGGTTGGGGATCATCACGTCGATCGCCAACCCGTTGGGATGCCACGGCAACGAATCGTCGCGATGCCCGCCGATGTGGGTGATCTCGGGGAACACGGCGCTGATGCTGCGAGCGGTCAGGATCGTCCTGACCTGCAGGCCACGCTCTGGCGCGATCCCGGCGGGCAGGGTGGGGCTGACGACCCGCCATCTCGACGCCGCGGTCACCACCGAATCCGGCGGGGCGGGCGCGCTCGCCTGGACGATCGTCCTGGCTGCCTCCGGCCCGGTGACGGGCGAGGCGACGATCTCGACGCAGCACGGCGCCGCAGGCTCCTCGACGATCTCCGGAGCCGGGGCGGCGACGGGGGTGGTCGCGGCAGGCCCGGGGAGCTGACTCGCGTCGCCCTTGACGATGAAGAACAACGCCGCCGGGGCGAGCACGGAGGCCACGAAGACAGACGGGTTGCGCCGTTCGTTGGCTACGGAGTGCCGGCCCACGTCCTGCAACATACGTGGAATCGGCGGAAAGTACAGCATGGGGCGAGAAAAATGAATACGGCGCGCCGATCGTTACCTGACCGGTACCGGTCGGTGAGCGGCCGTATATCTGCAGGTCAGATCGGCTGTGCAGCGTTACACAGCGACCAGCAACCCGGCGATCACGAGTACGGTGAAAATTGTCGCCGCAGCCAGCCATCCGCCGCTGCGTCGGGGTTGCTGCGCCGGTGGATCCAGGCAGGCGCCCATCTCCTCGGCGGTGCCGAAGCGCCAGCGTGGATCACGGGCCATCGACCGCTCGACGGTCAGCTCCAGAGCCGGGTCGATGTCGGGACGCAAGGCCTGCAGCGGCGTCGTGCGCCCCGCTGAGATCGCGTCCGCCAAAGCGCACAGATTCGTCTGCGGGAAGGCCCGGCGGGCGGTCAGCGCCTCGTAGGCGACGACCCCGAGCGCGTACAGGTCGTCGCTCGGCACCGCCGACCGTCCGGCGATCCGGTCGGCGGGCAGGTAGGCCATCGTCCCGAAGATCCGGTTGGTCAGCGTCTGCGGCGTATCGGCGCTCTTGGCGACACCGAAGTCGGCGATCTTCACCCCTCCCGAGGGAGAGAACAGGATGTTGGCCGGCTTGATGTCGCGATGCAGCACTCCGCGGGCATGAGCGGCACCCAGGGCCGACAGCACGTCACGGATGATCGCGCGCACCTGCTCTGCGGGCAACGGGCCGCCGCGGGCCAGCACATCGGCCAGGCTCTGCCCGGGTAACCGTTCCAACACGATGTACTGCCTGCCGTGGTGGACACCGGAGTCGTGCACGGCCACCACGTGCGGGTGGCTGAGGCGGGCCGCCGCGCGCGCCTCGGTCGCGAACCGGCGCTTGGTGTCCGGCTGGGCACTCGCCGACGGGTAGAGCAGCTTGACGGCGACCGGACGACTCAGCCTGATGTCCCAGCCGTCGCGGACCTCGGCCATACCACCGCGGCCGATGACTCCCCGCAGTTCGTAGCGTCCGCCAAGAACCTCCGGCGCCTGCATGAGTTCTAGCTAACCGATCCGACGCAGGCGCAAACCTTTCGGGCTCCCCCAGGCGCTTTGAGACTGCAGTCAGGACGGAGAAGTGCGAGTAACACCCGCCGTCAGCGCAGCCTCAACGACGGCCGTGGCGCAGCCTGACGAGTCAGACCTTGGGGCTGTAGTAGTGCGGGTTGTCCCGGTATTCCACCGGCGGCAGATTGCGCGCCGGGGTCTCCACCAGTGGCGCGTCGACCGGCACCCGACCGTGCGCGCGGTCCCAGGCCGAGCGCTTCCGCGGATGCATCAACATCCTCCTGGGCAGCAGCCTGGTGCCCAGGTACACCGCCCGACCGAACAGCCGGTGCAGCCGCTCCTGGCGGGGCGACCAGCTGTAGCCCATCAGCTCCCGCACCGCCGGATCGAACAGCCCGACGGTGGTGAAGTTGAAGAACCGCTGCATCGCAGCCACGTTCAGCCGCCACAGCCAGTTCGGCATCCACTCCAGCGACGGATGCTTGGGCATCGCCGACAGGTCCAGCACGGCCCGCGCGGCCCAGTTGTTCTCCAGGACGTCGTGGCACATGTGATCCCAGTACTGCTGGAAGTCCTCCCAGGTCTCCGGGACCGGCCGCATGCTCATCCCGTACATCCGATACCAGGTGACGTGCTCGTCGAAGAGCTGACGCCTCTGCGCGTCGGTCAGGCCGCCGCCCAGCCACTCCGCGGCCAGCAGCGTCGACTTGAAGAACGTCGCGTGTGCCCAGTAGAAGACCTCGGGGTTCAGCGCGCTGTACCGGCGGCCCTGATCGTCGACCCCCTTGATCCCGATGTGATAGTCACGCACCTCGGCTCCGGTCCGCGGCGCGCGTTCCCCGTCGAACACCACGCCGCCGATCGGGTAGACCGACCGGAACAGCCGCGGCATCCGCTCAAGGAAGAAGATCGAGTGCTGCTGCACCGCAGCGCCCAGTTGCGGGTGCATGTTCTGCATCGACCCCGCCCACGGGCCCTGCAGCATCCCGGTCCACTGACCGAAGTACTTCCATGTCAGCGAGTCCGGCCCGAGCGGAACCGGCGGCGAGTCATAACCCCCCGGCGCAACCGGGCAGCCCACTGCCACCGACTCGGGTGCCGGGTCAGATCGGCTGGTCACCGGGCACGTCTCGGACGTATCTTGAGTCACTGGTGACCTTCCCCTGAACGTGTCACGTCGCCACGAGCATTTTGACTACAAACGTTGTCAACAGAGTCTAGGAGTGATGTGGCGTCCGGTCAACGACGCGGCCGATGGTCGGGCGTTCCGCTGCAGGACCGCCAGATACTTCGCCGCGGCGCACTGATCACCGCGGGCATCGGCCTACTGGGCAGCCCGGGCGGACCGCGACTGACCGTGCGCGCCGCATGTCGCGCCGCCGGACTGACCGAGCGCTACTTCTACGAGAGCTTCACCGACCGCGACGACTACGTGGGTGCGGTGTACGACGACGTGTGCAACACCGCGATGGCCACGCTGCTGAAGGCCGACAGCCCCCGCGACGCCGTCGAGCAGTTCGTCGCGCTGATGGTCGACGACCCGGCCCGCGGCCGGGTGCTGCTGCTCGCGCCGGAAGTGGAACCGGTGCTGGCGCGTTCGGGCGCCGAGTGGATGCCCAATTTCATCGATCTGCTGCAGCAGAAGCTGACCCGCATCACCGACCCCACCGTCCAGGCGATGGTTGCCACCGGCCTGATCGGGGCACTCAGTGCACTGTTCACGGCTTACCTCGACGGCAGGTTGGCCACGACCAGAGAACAGTTCATCGACCACTGTGTTGAGCTACTGCTCAGCAGGGCTGCGACCTGATCAGCCCGCCGACCTGGGTGTGAGCCTTGGCGTGGTGGCTTGAATGTCACCCGTTTACACAGATATATTGAGTGCAACCATCAGGTACAGATAACTGGGAGGTGTCGTGTCGAAAGACCTGACCGACCTGCAGCTGTTGACCGAACTCGAGCCAGTCGTCGAGCAGAATGTCAACCGCCATATGCGGATGCGCAAGGACTGGAACCCCCACGACTACATCCCGTGGTCTGATGGCAAGAACTACTACGCGCTCGGCGGCCAGGACTGGGACCCCGAGCAGACCCAGCTCTCCGAGGTCGCCCGCGTCGCGATGCTGGTGAACCTGCTCACCGAGGACAACCTGCCGTCCTACCACCGCGAGATCGCGATGAACTTCAGCATGGACGGCCCGTGGGGCTTCTGGGTGAACCGCTGGACCGCCGAGGAGAACCGGCACGGCATCGCGCTGCGCGACTATCTGGTCGTCACCCGTGCCGTCGACCCCGTCGAACTCGAGCAGCTGCGCATCGAGCAGATGACCCGCGGGTTCAGCCCCGGCCAGAACGATCAGATCGAGGCCGACCTGTTCGCCGACAGCCTGTTCGACTCGGTGATCTACGTGACGTTCCAGGAGCTCGCCACCCGCGTCTCGCACCGCAACACCGGTAGAGCGTGCGAGGAACCCATCGCCGACCAGTTGTTGCAGCGGGTCTCGGCCGACGAGAACCTGCACATGATCTTCTACCGTGACGTGTCCGAGGCGGGCTTCGAGATCGCCCCCAACCAGGCGATGAAGTCGCTGCACAAGGTGCTGCGCAACTTCAAGATGCCCGGGTACACCATTCCCGACTTCCGGCGCCGGGCGGTCACCATCGCCTCCGGCGGTGTCTACGACCCGCGCATCCACCTCGATGACATCGTGATGCCGGTCCTCAAGAAGTGGCGCATCTTCGAACGCGAGGACTTCAACGGCGAGAGCGCCCGGATGCGCGACGACCTCGGCGTCCTCGTCGAGGAGCTGCAGGAGTCGGTCGACAAGTTCGAGATCGCCAAGCAGCGTCGCGAGGAGCGGCTGGCTCAGATGGCCGAGAAGAAGGCCGCGAAAGCCCAGCTGGTCGGAACCTCCGCAGGCAGTTGACCGCCAGCATCGACCAACGGACGGCCCGATCTGCGTTGCAGATCGGGCCGATCGCGCTGCGCAGTCCCGTGGTGCTCGCCCCCATGGCCGGCGTGACGAATGTCGCATTCCGGACGTTGTGCCGTGAACTCGAACTGGCCCGCGCCGGCACCGTGAGCGGGCTGTACGTCTGCGAGATGGTGACCGCCCGTGCCCTGGTCGAACGGCACCCGGTCACGATGCACATGACCACGTTCGCGCCCGACGAATCGCCGCGGTCACTGCAGCTCTACACCGTCGACCCGGAGCACACTTATTCGGCGGCCAAGATGATCGCCGACGAGGGACTGGCCGACCACATCGACATGAACTTCGGCTGCCCGGTGCCGAAGGTCACCCGCCGCGGCGGCGGTGCCGCGTTGCCGTTCAAGCGGCGGCTGTTCGGTCAGATCGTCCGGGCCGCCGTCAAAGCGACCGAGGGGACCGAGATTCCGGTCACCGTGAAGTTCCGGATCGGCATCGACGACGACCATCACACCCACCTCGACGCCGGGGCGATCGCGGCACAGGAAGGGGCGGCGGCGGTTGCTCTGCACGCCCGCACCGCCGCGCAGCGCTATTCCGGCACGGCCGACTGGACGCAGATCGCCGCGCTGAAGGCCCATGTCACCGACATTCCGGTCCTGGGCAACGGTGATATCTTCGACGCCCGAGACGCGCTGGCCATGATGGCCGCGACGGGTTGCGACGGTGTCGTGATCGGCCGTGGCTGCCTGGGGCGGCCGTGGTTGTTCGCCGAGCTGTCCGCGGCATTCACCGGAACGGCCCCGGCGACCCCGCCGACGCTGGGCGAGGTCGCCCAGATCATCCGTCGGCACGGCGAGCTTCTCGTTGCACATTTCGGAGAGGACAAGGGAATGCGGGACATCCGCAAGCATGTGGCGTGGTACCTGCACGGGTTCCCCGCAGGAGCCGACCTTCGCCGGTCATTGGCACTGGTCAAGACGATTTCAGAGCTCGACGACCTGTTGGAGCAGTTGGATCCGGAGGTTCCGTTCCCGCCCGCCGCCGGCGGTCCGCGGGGCCGCCAGGGTTCCCCGGCGTCAGTGACGCTGCCCGAGGGCTGGCTCGACGACCCAGACGACTGCATGGTGCCCGCCGCCGCGGATGTGATGAACTCGGGCGGCTGAGCTGGCCGGATCGAGACGGTACTGACACCTTAGTCCGACTAGCTGTCTCTCAGGTTGTCTCAGTACGATGGGTGTCCGATTACTCTGCTCCGGTGGCGGAGGCGGGGTAAGTGCTCTAAACAGATAGCAGGCAGTCCTCACCCGGGTACTGATGCGCAACGACGCACGCACCGTGGGGGCCGTAGGGAGCTGGAAGGCCGGTACGAACATGAGTGACGGCGGTAACGCCACTCCTGGCCGTCCCCTCCCCGGCGACGACGGGACTGACACAACCGACGGTGACTGGCTTACCCGATCACGGCGGCCATCGCCAGACGGCGCGCCGTGGGAACGGACAACCGACCGTCGTTCCGCCGAAGGCCCCCCTCCCGAACCCGTCACCGTCGCCGACCTGATCGCCAAGATCAACGGTGGCGCCCCTGCCTCGGAGCCCAAACGGCACCGCGCCGAACCGGTGCCCGACGCCGAACCGTATCCCGAGCTGGACGACCTGGACACCACCGTCCTGCCCGTCACGGCGCTGCCCACATCGGAACTCCCGGACCTGACCGGACCGCGGGTTCCGGTCCGCCGCGATCCGCCGAAACCCGACCACCACCGCGCCGTGCTCGTGGGGCGGGTCGCGGCGGCGCTGGTCGCGGTGCTCGCACTGGTGTTGACCGGCGGCGCCTGGCAATGGCAGTCGTCGAAGAACAACTCGCTCAACCGGGTCTCGGCACTGGACCCGGACTCCCGCGACATCGTCGACCCCAATGCGCAGTTCGGCGACGAGAACTTCCTCATCGTCGGTGTCGACAGCCGGTTCGGTGAAAACCTCGAGATGGGCGCCGGAACCACCGAGGACGCGGCCGGCTCCCGGTCGGACACGATCATGCTGGTCAACATCCCCGCCAACCGGGAACGTGTTGTGGCCGTGTCGTTCCCGCGGGACCTCGAGATCGACCCGATGGAGTGCGAGCCGTGGGATCCCCAGACCCGCGAGTACGGCCCGATCACCGACGAAGAATCGCCGATGTACGGCATGGAGACCGCCTACACCGAGTACAAGCTGAACTCGGCGTTCGCCGTCGGTGGGCCCAAGTGTCTGGTCAAGGTGATCCAGAAGATGTCGGGCCTGCACGTGAACCGTTTCATGGCAGTCGATTTCGCCGGATTCTCCAAGATGGTCGACGCCCTCGGCGGGGTCGAGGTGTGCACCACCGCACCGTTGGAGGACTACGAACTCGGCACGGTACTGCCCGTCGCCGGCCGCCAGATGGTCGACGGCCACACCGCACTGAACTACGTTCGCGCGCGCCAGGTGACCACCGAGAACAACGGCGACTACGGCCGGATCAAGCGACAGCAGCTGTTCCTGTCGTCGCTGCTGCGTTCGTTGATCTCCAAGGAGACGTTCTTCTCGCTGTCGAAGCTCAACAACGTCGTCAACATGTTCATCGGCGACAGCTACGTCGACAACCTGGACACCAAAGACCTCGTCGATCTCGGCCAGTCCGTGCAGGGCGTCTCCGCGGGCCGCATCACGTTCGTCACCGTGCCCACCGTCGGCTATGCCGACGAGTGGGGCAACGAGGTGCCCCGCACCGATGACATGCGCGCCCTGTTCAGCGCGATCATCAACGATGATCCGCTGCCCGAGGAGCGCAACGCCGACAACACACCGGTGCCCGGCACGCCGGAGTCGCTGATCAACTCGGCCTCCGGTGAAGCTGTCCCGCACACCGATGACCCCTCCGGACAGGGCGAGCTCGTGACCGCCGTGGCCACCAACCCCGAGGCGGTCACCGTGCAGGTGTCGAACTCGACGGCCGAGAGCGGGCTCGCGGCCACTGCCGCCGACGCGCTGCAGGTGCACGGCTTCAACGTCACCACCCCCGACGACTATCCCGGTCCGCTATCGCAGACCACGGTGTTCTTTTCCTCGGGTAACGAAGAAGCCGCCGCGACCGTCGCCTCGTCGTTCGCCAACCCCACAATCGAACGCGTGACCGGTATGGCCGACGTGGTGCAGGTGGTCCTTGGCAGTGACTTCCAGTCGGTCGACGCCCCCGCACCCAGCGGATCGTCGGTGCAGGTTCACGTCATCCGGGGTTCCGCTGACGCAGCCTCGGAGCTCCCGGAGGACCTGTCGGTCACCAATGCTGCCGACACCACCTGCGAATGATGCCGTTTGGGCAGGTGGCATTCACCTTTCGTTCACCGACCAGTTCGTGACGTTCGAGGCGGTCAGCCCGTAGGCTTGCTCCATGCGAACCGCGTACCACGAGCAATTGGATGCCTTGACCAGCCAGCTTGGCGAGATGTGCGGGCTGGCGGGGGCGGCCATGGAGCGCGCCACTCAGGCCCTACTGCAGGCCGACCTCGCGCTGGCCGAGCAGGTCATCACCGACCACGATCAGATCGCCGCGATCAGCATCCGCGCCGAGGAGAGCGCGTTTGTCCTTCT
Source organism: Mycolicibacterium austroafricanum (assembly GCF_902705885.1). Classification (GTDB taxonomy): domain Bacteria; phylum Actinomycetota; class Actinomycetes; order Mycobacteriales; family Mycobacteriaceae; genus Mycobacterium; species Mycobacterium vanbaalenii_A. The sequence goes on from NZ_CACSIP010000001.1 coordinate 25,803, forward strand.
CGCTCTGCAGGCCCCGGTGGCCGGTGACCTGCGCGCCATCGTCAGCTCGATCCAGATCGTCGCCGATGTCGACCGGATGGGCGCGCTCGCACTGCACGTCGCCAAGATCGCCCGCCGGCGCCACCCCCAGCACGCGCTGCCCGAAGAGGTCAACGGATACTTCGCCGAAATGGGCAGGGTGGCAGTGGAACTCGGCCGCAGCGCGCAAGAGGTGTTGATCACCCGCGATCCGGAAAAGGCCGCCCGGATCCGCGAAGAAGACGATGCGATGGACGATCTGCACCGGCACCTGTTCACCGTGTTGATGGACCGCGAATGGAAGCACGGGGTCGCCGCCGCCGTCGATGTGACGTTGCTCGGCCGCTTCTACGAGCGCTTCGCCGATCACGCCGTCGAGGTGGCTCGCCGCGTGATCTTCCAGGTCACCGGCAGCACGCCCGAGGACACCGAGCTACCTGCGTCGCGCTGACCACCACAACGCAAACGGCCCTACACAATTGTGTAGGGCCGTTGTCGTCAGGCGGACTGCGTCGTCACGCGGTCTCGCCTGCGGGCGGGCTATCCGAATCGGCCGGAGATGTAATCCTCAGTGGCCTTCTGGGTGGGGTTGGAGAAGATCTTCTCGGTTTCGTCGATCTCGACAAGCCGACCCGGCTTGCCGGTGGCCTCGAGGTTGAAGAACGCGGTCTGATCGCTGACCCGGGCCGCCTGCTGCATGTTGTGCGTGACGATGACGATCGTGAAATCCTGCTTGAGCTCTGAGATCAGGTCCTCGATCGCCAGCGTGGAGATCGGGTCGAGCGCCGAGCACGGCTCGTCCATCAACAGCACATCGGGCTGCACGGCAATCGCCCGTGCGATGCACAGCCGTTGCTGCTGACCACCGGACAGACCGCCGCCGGGCTTGTCGAGTCGGTCCTTGACCTCATTCCACAGGTTGGCACCCTTGAGGGAACGCTCGGCCACCTCGTCCAGGGTCTTCTTGTTGCGACCACCCTGAAGCTTCAGTCCAGCTACCACGTTGTCTCGAATTGACATGGTAGGGAACGGATTCGGTCGCTGGAAAACCATGCCGATGGTCTTGCGGACGCTCACCGGGTCGATACCCGAGGCGTAGATGTCCTCGCCGTCCAGTAGTACCGATCCCTCGACCCGGGCACCGGGCAGCACTTCGTGCATCCGGTTGAGGGTGCGCAACACGGTCGACTTGCCGCAGCCCGAGGGGCCGATGAACGCCGTGACGCTGCGCGGCAGCACCGACAGCCCCACATCGGCGACGGCGTGGAACGAGCCGTAGTAGATGTTCAGATCTTTGAGATCCAGTCGCTTGGCCATGAGGCTCCTAAACTCGGTTCCGCGTCAGGTATCGGTTGATGAATGCAGCGCCGAGGTAAAGCGCCGCGATGATTGCGATCAGGGTCAACGCGGCGCCCCAGACCCGCAGGACGCCGGCCGCTTCCGGATTGACGAGCTCGGTGAAGATCAGCAGTGGCAGCGACGCCATGTTGCCTTCGAAGGCGTCGAAGTTGATCGACCTGCTGTAGCCGACGAGCACCAGTACCGGCGCTGTCTCGCCCATCACCCGGGCGAGTGCGAGCAGGATGCCGCTGATCATTCCCGGCAACGCCGTGGGCACGACGACCCGCACGATGGTCTTCCACTTCGGAATCCCCAACGCGTACGACGCTTCTCGCAGTTCGTCAGGGACGAGTTTCAGCATTTCCTCGGTGTTGCGGACCACCACCGGAAGCATCAGCAGCACCAGGGCCAGGGACACCGCGAAGGCGCTCTGCTCGAATCCGAGGGTCGCGATCCACAGCGCGAAGATGAAGAGCGCTGCCACGATCGAGGGCACCCCGGCGAGGATGTCGACCATGAACGTGGTGACCTTCGCGAGCCGGCCCCCGCCGTATTCGACCAGGTACACCGCGGCCATGACGCCCAACGGCACCGAGAGGAGCGCGGCGATCGCCGCTTGGATCAGGGTGCCGTAGATCGCGTGGTAGACACCGCCGGCCATCTGCTCCGGCAACACTCCGGATAGCGAGTTGGTCCACCATGTCGACGAGAGGACCGCGGTGATGCCCTTGGCGACCACGGTGTAGATGAGCCAGACCAACGGGATCATCGCCAGCACGAACGCCGCGGTGAACAGTGCGGTGGCGATCCGATTCTTGAGCTTTCGACTGGTGCTGACCGGGTGAAAGGTGGGCCCTTTCACCGCGTGGTCGAGTGTTGCCGTCATCCTCCGCTGACCCTTCCGCCGGCCGCGGCCCGGGCCAGCGCGTTGACGACGAATGTCAGCGCGAAGAGCACGAAGCCGGCGGCGATGTATGCCCCGGTGGGCAGTGGTGCGCTGAACTCCGCTGCCGCAGAAGCAATTTTCGAGGCGAACGTGTACCCGCCGTCGAACAGTGACCATGTCCCGGCCTGCGCGGCGGTGCGCAGGATGATCAGGATGGCGATGGTCTCACCGAGCGCACGTCCCAGACCGAGCATGGACGCCGCGATCATGCCGCTGCGGCCGTACGGGAAGACCGTCATCCGCACGACTTCCCACTTGGTCGCGCCGAGAGCCTGCGCAGCCTCGACGTGGCCCCGTGGGGTGAGAGCAAACACTTCGCGGGTCACCGAGGTGATGATCGGCAGGATCATCACCGCCAGCACGATGCCCGCGGTGAAGATGGTTCCGCCACCCGCTAGCGACACGTTGCCGTCAGAGAACAGGAAGAACCATCCGAGATTGTCGTTGAGGACCGTCGCGACCGGGGTGAGCCAGGGCGCGAGTACGAAGATCCCCCAGAGACCGAACACGATCGACGGCACCGCGGCGAGCAGGTCGACCAGCATGGCGAACGGCCGCGCCAACTGCTTCGGCGCGTAATTGGTCAGGAACGCCGCGATCCCGACGGCGACCGGAACGGCGATCACCAGCGCGAACAGCGAGCTGAGCACGGTGACCTGGAAGAGGTCGCGGATGCCGAAGCGCAGATTGTCGGAGTCGTTGGTGACGAACTCGGTACTGGTGAGGAAGTTGGCCTCGTTGGCCTGCAGCGACGGGATCGCCTTGATGATCAGGAAGAGCGCCATCAGCGCGATCGCGCCGATGATGGTGGCGCCGGCGGCGACCGCGAGGGACTTGAAAACGGTATCGCCCCAGCGTCCATCGCCCCGCCTCAACGCCGACCCGGTCGCAGGTTTGGTGGGCATCTCGGGAGTATCCCCGATCTGCTGTGGGCTCGCCGTAGTTGGCGACGAGCCCACAGCGGTCGAGTCAGGTGGTGTGACTGCCATGGGTGTGGATGTCTACCTAGGTTGTCGCGTTGATGGCGTCAACAGCCTCGGTCAGGCGCGTCTTGAACGCCTCGGGCACCGGGATGTAGCCGTTCTCCTCGAGCCCGTTCTGCCCGTTGCCCAGCGCCGAGTGCATGAACGCCTTGACCGCGGTGGCCACCTCGGGATCCGGGTACTGCGAGCACACGATCTCGTATGCGGCAAGCACGATCGGATACGAACCCGGCTCGGTGGGCATGTAAAACGACGTGGTGTCGAGCACCAGGTCGTTACCCTCGCCCTTGAACTTGACGCCGTCGATGGCCTTGCCCGCCGTCTCCACGCTCAGCTCGACCGGCTCCGGTCCTGCCGAGGTGACGATGTCGGCGATGGCCAGGTTCTGCGCCTTGGCGAACGACCATTCGTTGTAGGTGATGGAACCCGGCGTGCTCGCGATCGCCGCCGAGGTACCCTCGTTGCCCTTCGCGCCCTCGCCGACGCCGCCGGCGAACGACTTGCCTGCACCCTTGCCCCATGCGCCCTCGGACGCCGCATCCAGGTACTGCTGGAAGTTGTCGGTGGTGCCCGACTCGTCGCTGCGGAAGAGCACAGTGATCGGTTCGGCGGGCAGACTGGCGCCCTCGTTCAATGCGGCGATCTCCGGCGCGTCCCAGGTGGCGACGGTGCCGTTGAAGATCTTGGCCAGGGTGGGTCCGTCGAGGACGAGGTTGTCCGCACCCTCGAGGTTGTAGGTGATCGCGATCGGGCCGAAGACAGCAGGCAGGTTCCACGCCTCACTGCCACCGCAACGCTCCGCGGCCCGCTCGACCTCACCCTTCTCCGCGTTCAGCGGCGAGTCCGACCCACCGAAGTCGGTCTGCCCGCCGAGGAACTCAGAGACCCCGGCACCGGACCCGCTGGAGGTGTAGTCCAGCGTGTAGCCGGGGCAGTCCTGCTCGTAGGCGTTGATGAAGCGGGTCATCGCGTTGGCCTGTGCGGACGAGCCACTGGCCTTCAGTGACTCCTTGCCACCGCATTCCCCCGCGGGAGCAGATCCGGTGTCGCCCGAGTCCGAGGCGGTCGTGTTGTTGTCACTACCGCACGCTGACAGCAACAGGGTGCCGGCGGCAAGCACGCCGAGCGCGGCACCAGTTCGTTTGGCCTTCACGAAGCTCCTTCAAAGACGGGATACGGGGAGACGCACGTCGCGTCGAGCAGAACTCTCGCTGCTCGGCTGTGAACCTAAGGGCTGCCCGTGAATCAGCGCCCTACGGATGGTGAACGAGAGATGAACCGGCATCGGGGGTGAGACGACGATCTCGCCACAGGGGTTGACCTGACCAATTTGACTCAGTAACTATTGAGTCAATGTCTGTTGAGCTGAATTCGAGTGCGGCGGATCGCGCTGTTGTTTTTGCGGCGCTCGCCGACCCCGCCAGGCTGGCAATCGTCGATCATCTGATGGTGGCGGATGCTTCCCCGTCGGAACTGAGCGCTGTCCTGGGCATCCCGTCAAACCTGCTGGCCCATCATCTGGGTGTGCTCAAGAAGAGCCGGCTCGTCCGACAGAGCCGCTCGGAAGCCGACGGCCGCCGCACCTACCTGCGCCTCGACCACGCCGTCCTGGAGGCGCTGGTGCCAACCGGACACCAGCGGGCCGATCGCGTGGTGTTCGTGTGCACGCAGAACTCCGCTCGCAGCCAACTCGCCGCAGCCATCTGGAACCGGCGCAGCGAAGTGCCCGCCACCTCCGCCGGCACTCACCCAGCCACGCAGATCCATCCCGGGGCGCTGTCCGCCGCCCGCCGCCACCACCTACACCTGCGCCCGCAGATCCCGCGTTATCTCGGTGACGTGCTGGCAGTCGGCGATCTCGTCGTCGCAGTCTGCGACAACGCCCACGAGGAGCTACCCGCTGAACTCACCCGCCTGCACTGGTCGGTCGCCGACCCCACCCGTACCGAGCGGGCCGGTGCCTTTGATGCGGCCGTCCACGACCTCACCGAACGAATTCACCATCTCGCGCCCATGTTGAAGACCGCCTGACAAGGAGAACCGCCATGACCGACCACCTCGCCCCAGCCGCCCATCCGCACTTGCGACGCGACCTGTCCATCGACCAGAAACTGGCGATGAAGTCTGCGGCGACCCAGTTGGAGAAGGAGTTCGACGGCATCTACGGTGTCGAGACCATAGAACGCTTCCTGCATTCGTCCTACGACCAGTTTGCCGGTCGCGCAAGCGTCCCGAACTTCCTTCCACTACTCGCCGAACGTTTTGCCCGGCAACGCCTTCGAGCCTTGGCCAAGGTCGAGGGCAAGCACCACGACGGCAAGCCGACCGTACTGTTCCTCTGCACCCACAACGCCGGACGGTCGCAGATGGCGATGGGCTTCTTCACTCAGATGGCGGGTGACGCCGCCGTCGCGTGGTCCGGTGGCTCCGAACCCGGCAACGAGGTCAACCCGGCGGCGGTCGCGGCCATGGCCGAGCGCGGCATCGACATCTCCCGCGAGTACCCGAAGCCGTGGACCGATGAGATCGTGCGCGCGGCCGATGTGATCATCACGATGGGTTGCGGCGACGCCTGCCCGGTGTTCCCCGGGCTTCGCTACGAAGAATGGAAGCTCGACGATCCGGCCGGCCAGAGCGTGGAGGACGTCAGGCCGATCCGCGACGACATCGAGGAACGTGTGCGCAGACTGCTCGCCGAACTCGACGTCCCCGTCCTCGGCTGACCGGTTTCGACGGCGCGCAGTTTGTCCATGGGTTAGATATCTGTCAATATAGACAAATGTCGAAGTCATCTCTTCTGCGCGCCGACGAGTCCATCGGCCGAACAGCACTCGACGAAACCGCCTGCGTACCTCTTGCCCGGATGTTCAAAGCTCTCGGCGACCCGGTCCGGTTACGCCTGCTGAGCCTGATCGCCAGCCATCCGGGTGGCGAAGCGTGTGTGTGCGACATCTCCGCAACGTTCGACCTGTCCCAACCGACGATTTCCCACCATCTCAAGGTGCTTAGGTCCGCCGGAATCCTGGATAGCGAACGACGCGGCTCCTGGGTCTACTACCGGGCCATTCCCGAAGCGCTGCACCAGCTTTCGATGATTCTCCAGATCGAAGGCGGAATCCCGACAACATCTGACGCCTGCATCGAGGAGATTGTGCGATGAGCACCCCCACCACCGCCGACCATCCCGCAGTGGTCAAGAAGCTCTCCACCCTGGATCGGCTGTTGCCGCTGTGGATCGGCTTGGCCATGGTCGCGGGGTTGCTATTCGGCCGAATGATCCCCGGTCTCGGCGAGGCGTTGAGTGCAGTGGAGTTCGACGGGGTTTCGCTCCCCATCGCCATCGGCCTGCTCGTCATGATGTACCCGGTACTGGCCAAGGTCCGCTACGACCGACTCGACACCGTTACTGGTGACCGCAGACTGCTGGTGTCGTCACTGGTGCTGAACTGGGTGTTCGGTCCGGCGTTGATGTTCGCGTTGGCGTGGCTGATGCTTCCGGACCTGCCGGAGTACCGCACCGGCCTGATCATCGTCGGCCTCGCCCGCTGCATCGCGATGGTGATCATCTGGAACGATCTGGCATGTGGTGACCGGGAGGCCGCCGCCGTGCTCGTCGCGATCAACTCGGTGTTCCAGGTGTTCATGTTCGCGGTCCTGGGCTGGTTCTATCTTTCGGTGCTGCCGGGTTGGCTCGGACTCGAGCAGACCACGATCGACACCTCGGTGTGGCAGATCGCCAAGTCGGTGCTCATCTTCCTCGGGATTCCACTGCTGGCCGGATACCTGACCCGGCGGTTCGGCGAGAAGGCCAAGGGTCGCGAGTGGTACGAGAGCACGTTCCTGCCCAGGATCGGGCCGTGGGCGCTCTACGGATTGCTGTTCACCATCGTGATTCTCTTTGCGCTGCAAGGCGACCAGATCATCTCCAGCCCGTGGGACGTCGCACGGATCGCGCTGCCGCTGCTGGCCTACTTCGCCATCATGTGGGGCGGTGGCTTCGTCCTCGGTGCCGTGATCGGTTTGGGCTACGACCGCACGACCACTCTTGCGTTCACCGCCGCCGGCAACAACTTCGAGTTGGCGATCGCGGTCGCCATTGCCACCTTCGGGGTGACCTCCGGGCAGGCCCTGGCCGGGGTCGTCGGTCCGCTGATCGAAGTGCCCGTGTTGGTGGCTCTGGTGTACGTGTCGCTGGCGCTCAGAGGGCGCTTCGCGCAACGTGATTCCACCGTGATCGAGACGAAACCGTGACGCACCGGCCGTCCGTGCTGTTCGTCTGCGTGAAGAACGGCGGTAAGTCGCAGATGGCTGCGGGGCTGATGCGCCAGCTCGCCGGCGACACGGTGGACGTGCATTCCGCAGGGACCAAACCGGGAGCGTCGGTCAATGCGCTGTCGGCGGACAGCCTGCGCGAAGTCGGTGTCGACATCAGCGGCGAAACACCGACACTGGTTGATCCACAAATTGTTCGGGATGTCGACGTGGTCGTGATCCTGGGACGAGAGGCTCAGCTGGAACCGGTGCCCGGCACCGAATTCCAGAACTGGGACACCGACGAACCATCTGAGCGTGGCATCGACGGCATCGATCGGATGCGCCTGGTGCGCGACGATATCGCGGTCCGGGTCACCGAGCTTCTAGCCCAACTGAAAGAGACGGTCCCATGAGCAAGGTCGAAGTATTCGAACCCGCGCTGTGTTGCGCCACCGGCGTCTGCGGCGAGGACGTGGACCAGCAGCTGGTGATGTTCTCTGCGGACCTGGATTTCGTCTGCAGCCGCGGCGGCGACGTCTCCCGCTACAACCTGGCGAGCGAGCCGCAGACCTTTGCGGAGAACGACACGGTGCGGGCTTTTCTTCACGTCGCGGGATCCGGCGGGTTGCCGTTGATCTTGGTCGACGGCGTCACCGCGATGACCGGCCGATACCCCGATCGAGCCCAGCTCGCCGCCTGGGCCGGCGTCGAACCGGCTGCCGACATGAACCTGCTCGACACCACGACCGCCGAGGACAGCTGCTGCAGCAGCGACGGTTCCAGCACCACCGGCTGCTGCCAGAACCCGTGAAGTTCCTTGATACCGCGCCGCGGTTTCTGTTCTTCACCGGCAAGGGCGGGGTCGGCAAGACCTCCATCGCATGCGCCGCCGCGATCCACCTGACCGGCCGCGGCAGAAACGTTCTGCTGGTCAGCACCGACCCGGCGTCCAACGTGGGCCAGGTCTTCGGGATCACGATCGGCAACACCATCACCGCCATCCCCGCAGTCGAAGGGCTTTCCGCCCTCGAGATCGACCCCGACCAGGCGGCTGAGGCCTACCGGGAACGCATCGTCGGCCCCGTGCGCGGATTGTTGCCCGACGACGAGCTCAGGTCGATCACCGAACAACTCTCCGGCTCCTGCACCACCGAGATCGCCTCCTTCAACGAATTCACGGAACTGCTCACCGATTCCGATGGTCCGGTCGGCCAGTTCGATCATGTGCTGTTCGACACCGCACCGACCGGGCACACCATTCGGTTGCTGCAATTGCCCGGCTCGTGGACAGACTTCCTCACCGCAGGCAAGGGCGACGCGTCGTGTCTGGGACCGCTGTCGGGACTCGACAAACAGCGGGACCTCTACGCCGGCGCGGTCGCAGCGTTGGCAGACCCGCAGCGCACCCGTCTCGTGCTCGTGGCCCGCGCCCAGCGCTCAGCGCTCGCCGAAATCGCCCGCACTCAGCGCGAACTGACCGTCATCGGCCTAACCCACCAGTACGTCGTGATCAACGGCGTGCTGCCCGCCTCCGCGGGAGACTGCGACCCGCTCGCCGCGGCGCTCCATGCGCGTGAACAGCAAGCCATCTCAGACCTTCCCGGCGAACTGCGTTCGCTACCCCTTGATCAGGTCGAGCTCAAGGACACCAATATCGTCGGATTGGAAGCGCTGGCATCGCTGTTCGATTCGGCCGCGGGCACACCGGACGCCGACGAGGAGACGGCCCTCGACCTGGCGGACGCCCCACTGGCAGCACTGATCGACGAACTCGCTGCCGCCGAGCACGGTTTGATCATGTGCATGGGGAAGGGTGGTGTCGGCAAGACCACCGTCGCCGCGGCGATCGCCGTCGCCCTGGCCGACCGTGGGCATCCGGTGCACCTGACCACCACCGACCCCGCGGGACACCTGACCGACATGATTCACGGCTCGATGGAGACCTTGCACGTCTCGAGCATCGACCCGGCAGAGGCCACCCGCGCCTACCGCGACCATGTGCTCGCCACGAAGGGAGCTGCACTCGATGACCAGGGACGCAGGATGCTCGAAGAGGATCTCCGCTCGCCGTGCACTGAGGAAGTCGCTGTGTTCCAAGCATTCTCGCGAGTGATCGGGGAATCGCGACACAAGTTCGTCGTTGTTGATACCGCACCGACCGGACACACCCTGCTGCTATTGGATGCCACCGGCTCGTATCACCGCGAGGTCGCCCGTCAACTGGGTGACCGCCAGTTCACCACTCCGCTGATGCGCCTACAGGATCCTGACCACACCAAAGTCATCATCGTCACTCTGGCCGAAACCACGCCAGTCCTCGAGGCCACCGGTCTCGAGGAGGAACTCGAACGCGCCCAGATCCGCCCGTGGGCCTGGGTGGTCAACAACTCGCTGGCCGCCGCGCAGCCGACGTCACCGCTGCTCCGTCGGCGAGCTGTCGCCGAACTGCCCGAGATCGACAAGGTGCGATCCGGCCACGCGCAGCGGGTTGCGGTGGTGCCGCTGTTGGCTGCCGAGCCCGTCGGCATTCCCGCCCTGGAAGCGCTTACCGGGTCGCGAGCCGCCGCGCCATGACCGACACCGCTGTCATCATCCCGGCGCGACCGCCCTGGCGAGCCGGTCCAGGGTGTCGTCGTTGACGCGGTAGTACGCCCACTTGCCGCGTTGTTCGCGCTCGATCAACCCGGCTCCGACGAGCAATTTCATGTGGTGTGACACCGTCGGCTGGCTGAGGCCCAGCGGAGCAGTCAGGTCACAGACGCACGCCTCACCACCCTCGCTCGCGGCGATCAGCGACAGCAGCTTGACCCGGGCCGGATCGGCCATCGCCTTGAAGACCCCGGCGAGTTGCTCGGCTGCGGCGTCGGCGAGGATTCCGCCGGTCAACGGCGAGCAACAGGCCTCGACTCCATCAACAGCTTCGAGGGTGACTGAGCGGCTCATGACACGATCATGCCACACATATTGACAAACTTCGATGCATCACGCATGGTGCAATAGATTGAAGTTCATCGATGCGAGGAGTGAGGATGTCCGACCTGCCCGTTGTTGTCATCGGGGCCGGCCCCCAGGGACTGGCCGCGGCCGCTCACCTATTGGAGCGGGGCCTGCAACCCGTGGTTCTCGAGTCGGGCACCGGCCCCGGCGCCGCGGTGGCCCAGTGGTCACACGTTCGGACCTTCTCCCCGTGGCCGGAACTCGTGGACGCCGCAGCCACGCGGTTGCTCGCACGACACGGCTGGGTCGCTCCCTCGACGGGGTACCCCACCGGCGGCGAGTGGATCAGCGGCTACCTGACCCCACTGGCCGACGCGCTCGGTGATCACGTGCGCTATCGCACCAGGGTCACCGGAGTGTCGCGACAGGGCCACGACCGCGTGCTGACCAAGGACCGCGACGAGGCACCGTTCGTGGTGCACGTCGTCGACCACCACGGACACGAGTCGACGTTGTCAGCCCGCGCGGTCGTCGACGCCTCAGGTACCTGGTCGCAACCGAATCCTGCCGGCGCCGATGGACTTCCAGCTCTCGGGGAGGCGGCGGCCGCGTCGGCGGGTGTCGTGACCCACACCCCGCCTGCACCCGAGAACTCGGCAGCCCGGGCCGGTCAACACGTCATCGTCGTGGGCAGCGGCCATTCGGCGATGACGGCGGTCATCGAACTCGCCGAAGTGGCACGGCAGCACCCCGCGACCCGGGTGACCTGGGTCCTTCGTCGCGGCAGCATCGGGGATACCTTCGGCGGCGGAGAGTCGGACGCTCTGCCACAACGCGGCGCACTGGGCACCCGCGTCCACGCCGCGGTGAACGCGGGACTTGTGCAGATGGTCACCGGATTCCGCACGGAACGGATCGCTGTGGAGAGCGGACGGGCCACCCTGATCGCCGAGGACGGCCGAACCCTGTCCGCCGCCGACCAGGTCATCGTGCTGACCGGTTTCCGGCCCGATCTGTCCTTCCTGTCGGAGCTTCGCCTGGAACTGGACCCCGTCCTGCAGGCGCCGCTGAAGCTCGCACCCGAGATCGACCCCAACCTGCATTCCTGCGGCAGCGTTCCCCCGCACGGCGCCGCCGAACTCGCCCATCCGGAAGAGCCGGGACTGTTCCTGGTCGGCATGAAGTCATACGGGCGAGCCCCCACCTTCCTCGCGTTGACCGGCTATGAGCAGGTGCGCAGTGTGGCAGCAGAACTGAGCGGCGATCATGACAGTGCCGGCCGGGTCGAACTGGTGCTGCCCGAAACCGGCGTGTGCACCGGCGCCGGCCTGCCCGACGCACCGGCCGAGGCGCACCAGGGCGGCTGCGGCGGACCCACCCAAGCCGACGTGTCGCCACTGTCGTCGGAGCTCGACCCGATTGACGCGTGACGCAAGTCCAGAGCGAGAGCACGGCCGCAGCCCCCGGTGTGGGGCTGCGCGCTGTGTTGCTCACCCTGTGTGTCACGGAGATCACCAGCTGGGGGGTGCTCTACTACGCATTCGCCGTGCTGTCGCCGGATATCAGTGCCGACACCGGTTGGTCCGCCGCGGCGGTCACCGCAGCGTTTTCCACCGGCCTGGTGGTCTCAGCGGTGGCCGGCATCGCCGTCGGACGTTGGCTGGACCGGTACGGACCACGCGGCGTCATGACCACCGGGTCGGTGCTGGGCGCCGCAGCCCTCTGCGGGATCGCAACCGCCCCCAACTACTGGTGGTTTCTCACCGCCTGGGTTGTCGCCGGGCTCGCGATGAGCGGGGTGTTCTACGCGCCGGCCTTCGCCGCGCTGACGCGCTGGTACGGACATCAGGCAGTCGGCGCGTTGACGGTCCTGACGTTGGTGGCTGGGCTGGCCAGCACGGTGTTCGCGCCGCTGACCGCCGTGCTCGCCTCCCAGATGGATTGGCGGAACACGTATCTGGCCCTCGCCGGGGTGCTGGCCGTCGTCACGATTCCGGCGCACGCCCTCGGCTTGCGCCGCACCTGGCCCCACCTCGATCACTCACATCCGGTCGCGTCGCCAGGGACGACGGCCCGCAGTCGTCCATTCGTCGTCCTGACCGTGGCGTACGCGATGGCGGCCTGCGCGTCCTACGCCGTCATCGTCAACCTCGTCCCGTTGATGCACCAGCGCGGCATCAGCACGGGGGCGGCCGCGGTCGCGCTGGGGTTGGGTGGCGTGGGCCAGGTGCTGGGCAGGCTCGGCTACCGCACGCTGGTCCGCCGGGTCAGCGTGGTGCCACGCACCGTGCTCGTCATGGCCGCGGTGGCGGTCACGACGGTGTTGATCGGGGTATTCACCTCGCTGGCGGTTCTGGTGGTCGTGGCCGTCGCCGCCGGGGTGGCGCGCGGGGTGATGACACTGCTCCAGGCCACGGCGGTCACCGAACGTTGGGGCATCACCCATTACGGCCACCTGAGCGGGATCCTGTCCGCACCGGTCATGATCACCACGGCCCTCGGCCCGTTCATCGGCGCCGCCCTGGCCGGTCTGCTCGGCGGCTACGGCGCCATGTTCGTCGTACTCGGTGTTGTCGCAGCGATGGCGGCGCTGTTGGCGGGAGCTTCCGGTGTCGGCCGACAGCGTTCACTGTTCAGTGTGCGCGAGGCACGTACATGATCACCGCGACCCCGAGCAGGCAGATCAGCGCACCCACGACATCCCACCGGTCCGGCCGGAATCCGTCGAGGGCCACCCCCCACAACAACGAGCCCGCGACGAACACGCCGCCGTAAGCGGCAAGGATGCGGCCGAAGTGGGCATCGGGTTGCAACGTCGCGACGAAGCCGTACGCCCCCAACGCCAAGACCCCGAACCCGACCCACATCCAGCCTCGATGTTCCCGCACTCCCTGCCAGACCAGCCAGGCCCCGCCGATCTCGAACAGGGCCGCGACGACGAACAACGCGACCGACCTCGCCACCATCAAGCCATCCCCCGGTTCACGGAGCGGATGCGTATGCCGTGTCGGTGCTGTACACGGTGAACCCGAGCCGTTCGTAGGTGCGCACCGCAGCGGTGTTGTCGGATTCGACGTAGAGCATGACGGTGGGCTCGTCCGCATCGGCCAGCCGCTGGGCCAGTGATGCCATCCCCACGACGGTGAGGGTTCGCCCCAGACCCATCCCCTGGGCTGCTGGGTCAACACCGACGACATACACCTCGCCGACACCGGGCTTGTCGAGATGCACCTTGGTCCAATGGAACCCGAGCAATCGCTCGCCGGTGCGATCGAAGGCCAGAAACAACCCGTCAGGGTCGAACCATGCCTCACCCCGGCGCTCGGCGATCTCCGCGTCGGTCCAGCCGCCCTGCTCGGGATGCCAGGAGAACGCCGCGTTGTTCACCCGCAGGAGTTCGGCGTCATCGGCCGGACCGGCATACGAACGGATCTGCACGCCGTCGGGGACGGCGGCGTCCGGGACGTCCCGCAGCGGGCGCCGCATCTGCAGCAACCGGCGGACCGGGGTCAATTCGAGCGCGGCCGCTGTCGCTTCCGCGGCGGCCAGCGTGCCGTGCGCCCAGAACCGGCCGCGTCCCTGCGTCCGGTCCAGAGCCGCGCGGATCAGTGCGGTCCCGGTTCCCTTCCTGCGGGCCCGCGGAGCCACCACCAGCTCGGCCATCTCCGGCGCCAGGTTCAGATAGCCGGTGACTTCGCCCACCTCGTCGACCGCGATCAGGTGCTGGGTGCGATCGTGCGCCAACTCCCGCAGGACCTGTTCCCCGACCGGAGGCACCGCATCAAAATCCGTTGCGGCGGCGATGATCTCACGCACCGCCTGCTGCTCGGCGGCGGACAGCTTCGGGCGCCAGTCGGTCCGGCTCACTTACTGTGCAGGTGGTCGGCAAGGGGGGTCGGCACACCATCCGGAATGTGGCCGTAGTCAGCGTCCTCCGGTTCATCCAGATCGTCAGGGACTTCCGGTTCAGCCGTGGACGACCGACCGCGCGCCGGCCGGACCGCCTTGTAACCGACGTTGCGCACGGTGCCGATCAGCGATTCGTATTCGGTGCCGAGCTTCGCGCGCAGTCGCCGCACGTGCACGTCGACGGTGCGGGTGCCCCCGAAGAAGTCGTACCCCCACACCTCCTGGAGGAGCTGGGCCCGGGTGAACACCCGCCCGGCGTGCTGAGCAAGGTACTTCAGCAGCTCGAATTCCTTGTAGGTGAGATCCAGCGGTTTTCCCCGCAGTCTCGCCGTGTAGGTGCCTTCGTCGATGACGAGCTCGCCCAGGCTGATCTTGCCCTGGTTCTCCTGGCTGGCCATCCCGCCACGGCGCCCCACGAGCAGCCTCAGCCGGGCGTCGATCTCGGCGGGGCCGGTGCTGGGCAGAAGGATCTCGTCCAGACCCCATTCGACGTTGACGGCGACGAGCCCACCTTCGTTGACGACCGCGACCACCGGGACCGACGATCCGGTCGTCCCCAGCAGCCGGCACAGACCGCGCGCGGCGGCCAAGTCGGTGCGCGCATCGACGATCGCCACATCCGCGGTGCCGGCCTCGAGCAGCGACGACACTTCGGTAGGCGCCGTGCGCACGTTGTGAGCCAGTAGCGACAACGAGGGCAGCACCGACTCGGGATGTGGGTCAACCGTCAGTAGCAGTAGATCCAACTGGCCCTCCAACAGCAGTGGAGATCATTCGCCGGGACAACCTTGTCGCGCGGTGACTTCCCAGATTCATGCCTGACACACGGCCGTTACTCGACCGATGGTTCCATAACGATAGCGTGCCACCTACCGTTAAGCGGTGCCGAACCGATCATCATCGTGCGGTGGGCAACAATGTCGGCGTGCGCAAACTCGTCATCAGCGCCTTGGCGACCCTGACCGCGGTGCTGGTCGGCGCCCTCGGCGCGGACTTCGGCGCTGCCATCTATGCTGAATATCGCCTGGCCAGGAGCGTGCGCAGTGCCGCGGACCTGAACTGGGACCCGTCGGTGGCGATCCTGGGTTTCCCGTTCGTACCACAGGCGGCGCGGGCCCACTATGACGAGGTGGAGATCAAGGCGAGTGGTGTTGATCACCCTGTCGTCGGCAAGGAATCGCTGGAGGCGACCCTTCATTCGATCGACCTCGGCGAGAATTCCTGGCTGATCCCCCCCGACGCGACGCTGCACGTGGGCAAGGTGGAGAGCCGGATCATCATCGATTCCACTCACCTCGGCCGCTATCTGGGGGTGATCGACCTGCTCGTGGAGGCGCCCACGGTGGAAACGAACGACTCCACGGGCGGCACCACCGAGTCCGGCATCTCGAGCAACCGCGGGCTCGTCTTCACCGGCACCCCGACCAAGGCGGGATTCGACCAGAAGGTGAGCATCGCGGTCGACCTGTCGATCACCGGGCCCGAGGCCACCACGCTGGTGATGACCGCGACCGGGGTGCTGACCGGACCGGGGACCGCCGATCAGGAGGTGCCGGAGGACCGCCTACCCGAGGTCCTGGCCGCCTTCTCCACGAGCCTTCCCGGCCAGAAACTCCCGTTCGGCATCGCACCCACCAGTGAGGGCGCCCGTGGCTCCGACGTCATCATCGAGGGCATCGCCGAGGACATGACCATCGATCTCGACGACTTCAGGCTGTCATGAGCCCGACCTGGATAGTGGTCATCGCCGCGCTGATCGGGGTGTTCGGCCTGGCGTTCGTGATCAGCAAGCTGCTGACGCTGCGCGCTGCCCTGGCCGCCGCAGGAGCGGCGGCCGAAGCGGAGATCGCCAACATGGACACCAGCGACCTGGGGCTTTCCACGACCGGACCGACCGTCGTGCATTTCACCGCGCAGTGGTGTGCGCCGTGCGTGAGCGTGCGCAAAGTGGTCGATGACGTGTGTGCGGACCTGCCCGCCGTCTCCCACCTGGAGATCGACATGGACGCCAATCCGGAGGCTGCGCGCAAGCTTTCGGTCCTGTCGCTGCCGACGACGTTCGTCTTCGATGCCGATGGCCGGCAGCGCTACCGCACCTCAGGGGTGCCGACCACTTCTGACCTGCGGTCGGCCCTGGAACCGCTGTTGGCTTGATCACCCTGTCATTGGGTAAGCTGTCTCCCGTGTCAGCCCGCCTCGAGCTCTTGCTCACCAAGCGCCGCGCAGTCGATCTGTGCCGCGTCGCGGGTTGTTGCTGTTGTTGTTGCAGCTGCTGAGTAGCCGCGCACTCTTTTTCGCGCCGCACTCTGCGAGCGGGCCCCGGGTCCTGCCGCGTCCAGCCGATCGAAACAACAGGAGCACAACTATGTCGAACACCATCACCATCACCCGGCTGTATCCGCTCGGCGCGCGGCTTCGCACGAAGCTGCGTGGATCCACCCCCGCACTGTCCGCTTCCTGAAAAGCAACCGAAAGGATTTCCTACATGGCACGCTCCGACGTCCTGGTCACAGCCGACTGGGCCGAGAGCAATCTCGACGCGCCGAAGACAGTCTTCGTCGAGGTCGACGAAGACACCAGCGCCTACGACACCGGTCACATCCCGGGGGCGGTGAAGCTCGACTGGAAAACCGATCTGCAGGATCAGGTCAAGCGCGACTTCGTCGACGCCGGGCAGTTCTCCAAGCTGCTGTCCGAGCGCGGCATCGCCAACGACGACACGGTGATCCTCTACGGCGGCAACAACAACTGGTTCGCCGCGTACGCGTACTGGTACTTCAAGCTGTACGGACACCAGGACGTCAAGCTGCTCGACGGCGGCCGCAAGAAGTGGGAACTCGACGCACGTCCGCTGTCCACCGATGCGGTCAACCGCGATCAGACGAGCTACACCGCCAAGGACCCCGACAACACCATCCGCGCCTTCCGCGACGAGGTCATCGCCGCGATCGGAACCAAGAACCTGGTCGACGTGCGATCCCCCGACGAGTTCTCGGGCAAGATCCTCGCCCCGGCGCACCTCCCGCAGGAGCAGAGCCAGCGTCCCGGCCACGTCCCCAGCGCCATCAACGTGCCCTGGAGCAAGGCCGCCAACGAAGACGGCACCTTCAAGTCCGACGAGGACCTCGCCAAGCTCTACGCCGAGGCCGGACTCGACGGCGAGAAGGAGACCATCGCCTACTGCCGCATCGGTGAGCGCTCGTCGCACACCTGGTTCGTGCTGCAGGAGTTGCTGGGACACAAGAACGTCAAGAACTACGACGGCAGTTGGACTGAATACGGCTCCCTGGTGGGTGCCCCGATCGAGTTGGGAAGTTGATATGTGCTCTGCACCGAAACAAGGACTGACGTTGCCGGCGAGCGTTGACCTCGAGAAGGAGACGGTGATCACCGGTCGTGTCGTCGACGGCTCGGGTCAAGGTGTCGCCGGCGCGTTCGTGCGTCTGCTGGACAGCTCCGACGAGTTCACCGCCGAGGTTGTCGCCTCGGCCACCGGCGACTTCCGGTTCTTCGCCGCCCCCGGCACCTGGACGCTGCGCGCCCTGTCGTCGGCCGGCAACGGCGATGCCAGCGTTGCACCGTCCGGCGCGGGCATCCACGAGGTCGACGTCAAGGTCGCCTGACGACGCAGGAGTCAGGC
>NZ_CACSIP010000001.1:43917-526210 GCF_902705885.1 Mycolicibacterium austroafricanum
CGCCTGACGACGCAGGAGTCAGGCAATCAGAGCTCGCCTGACGACGCAGGAGTCAGGCAATCAGAGCTCGCCTGACGACGCAGGAGTCAGGCAATCAGAGCTCGCCTGACGACGCAGGAGTCGGGCAATCAGAGCTCGCCTGACGACGCTGTGAAAACGCTGCAAGATCGGCTGGTGTCGGCGAAAATGTGTTGACCCCGCGCTGCTCGGCGCGGGTCAACCCATCGGTTCAGCGGTCCGCCGCGCAGACCGGTGCGCGGCTCGCCGCGGTTACCTCTAGGACCGACCATGAAGATCATGTTCGCCTGTGCCGCGGCAGCGGCCTTCAGTGCAGTTGCCCTGGGCGGCGCCGCCGTCGCCGTCGCGGACCCGGAGGGCGACTTCCTGACGGTCGTCGCCGACGGGGGCATCACCTGGCCCTCGGACAAGACCGCTCAGGTGATCGAGACCGGTTATGCGGTGTGTCAGGACTGGGCCAGTGGGGTCACCTTCGAACAGGAAGTCGCCGACCTGACCAGCGTGACCTCCTGGTCGGACTACCAGGCCGGTTATTTCATCGGGGCGGCCACAGGTGCGTTCTGCCCCGAGTACGAGCACTTGATCGGCTGACCGCGCCGGCACCGTGGGCCGCCGAAAGGCCCGCACTCCCGGCGGCTAGACTTCCTGCCGTGGTCCTGTTCTTCGAGATCCTGCTCGTTGCGGCCGTTGTGGTGATCACATGGTTCGCGCTGTACGCGGTCTACCGGCTCGTCACTGACGAGTCGTGACCCTGCGCACGCGAGGAGCAACATGACGTCCGGCGACGACGCGGTCGCCGCGGCTGCCGAACGCGCCAGAGAAACTGCCGCACGCAACATTCCGGTGTTCGGCGACCTTCCGCTTCCTGCCGACACAGCCAACCTGCGCAAGGGTGCGAACCTCAACGATGCGCTGCTGGCGCTGCTGCCGTTGGTGGGTGTCTGGCGGGGTGACGGTGAGGGCCGCGACACCCACGGCGACTACCGATTCGGTCAGCAGATCGTGGTGTCCCACGACGGCGGCGACTATCTGAATTGGGAAGCTCGCTCCTGGCGGTTGAACGACGACGGTGTGTACGACCGGCCCGCACTGCGCGAGACCGGCTTCTGGCGTTTTGTCGACGACCCGAACGACGCCGGCGAGTCGCAGGCGATCGAACTGCTGTTGTCGCACTCCGCGGGCTACGTCGAACTGTTCTACGGCCGGCCACTCACCCAGTCATCCTGGGAATTGGTCACCGACGCACTTGCCCGCAGCAAGTCCGGCCTGCTCGTGGGCGGGGCCAAACGGCTGTACGGCATCGTCGAAGGTGGCGACCTCGCCTACGTGGAAGAGCGCGTGGACGCCGACGGTGGACTGGTCCCCCACCTGTCCGCCCGCCTGACCAGGTTCGTCGGCTGATGGGTCGGCTGTCGAAGGTCGCGGCGTTGGTCGCAGCGGGGGTCACAGTGGCGGCCTGCGCTGCGCCGGCAGACCCGCCGAGCGGTTCGACCCCGGAGCCGACCTCGAACTCGGAGTCGACCTCGACCTCGGTGAAGCCCAGCGTGGGCCACGGATCCCTCGCCTACTGCCTGAGCCAGCACGGGATGCCGGCACCACCCGGCCCGACAGCCGACGCGCCCCCGGGCGTGGACCCCGCGGCCTGGGAGCAGGCCATGGCCGAATGTTCGTCGCTGGCACCGGGTCCGGCAGGCTGACCACCCGACAACGCTCGTCGAGCCGCCACCCCCCGGACATGGAGCGGCCCCCGAGCCGTTGTTCCTGGTCGGACAAGACCGAGGGGCTCGGGGGCCGGGTGACTGCGGGGATTTCGCCAGCGCGCACAGGTGCGTCAACGGCCTCCCGGCGCTGCTAGCTCGCAGCCACCTCACATGTCCATAAGTCACTCAATTTCTCGGACCACCTCCTTCCCTGTGTACAGGCGAAGGTACTCGCGATGCGGCAGCGCGACAAGGGAATTAATCACGCGCGATCGGACAGGATCGCGGCGTCGACCAACGCCGAGATGTCGTCGGCCAGCGGCGTCGGCGCCAAAAGGGCGCCGTCGAGCGTGTGCACCCGCGCCGCCAACGTGATGCTCGACACCAGCCAGACTCCCTGCGCAGCAACCAGATCGGCCGATGTCAGCGCCTGGTAGTCACAGTCATAGCCGCTGCCGCGCGCGACCTCGAACAGCGCCTGCTGGGTCGTGCCCCGGAGGATCGGATACCACGGCGGCGGGGTCAACAGGCAGGTGCGGCCGTCCGAACCCGAGGTGGCGATGACGACGGTGGAGCGCGGCCCCTCCAGAATGAGGCCGTCGGTGCTGACGAAGACTACGTCGCCGGCGCCGTGACGCGCGGCGTGCCGCAGCGCGGCCATGTTCACCGCGTAGGACAGCGTCTTGGCGCCCGCGAGCAGCCAGGGCATCTCGTCGATCCCATGGGCGGACATTCCCCGCTGCAAGGTCAGGGCCGCCAACCCGGCACGCCGGACCTCTGACACCCGCGCAGGCACTGGGCCCACCGTCACGTAGGTGGTGCCCGCTGTGTCGGCGCCACCTTCCCGACCTCGGCTGTACACCAACCTCAGCACACCTTCACCGCCGCCGTCGGCGAGCCAGGTCTGCACTGCGACCTCGACCGCCGATCGCCACCGCGGCAGGTCGGGGGGCGCCAGGTCGAGCAGGTGTGCGGAGTGGGCCAGCCTGCCCAGGTGGGCTTCGAGCAGGCAGGGCCTACCGTCGCGGACCAGCAGGGTCTCGAAGATCCCGTCGCCACGCACGGCAGCCAGATCGTCTGCGTGCAGAAGCGGCGCCTGCGGATCGTGAAGTTTCCCATCCAGAGTGACCACCACCGCCATGGGCCGAAAGCGTAGCCGGGTCGGCCTGCCGGCTGACCGTAGAGTTGAGCTATGTCTTCGACCACTTCCGGGGTGCCGGCTCCCACCACCGGACCCGACGCAGGCGCCACCTGGCACTACGGCGACCCGTTGGGCGAACAGCGGGCGGCGGCGCAGGGCGCGGTCCTGATCGAGCGCTCCCACCGCGCCGTGCTGGCGCTCACCGGCGCCGAACGCAAGTCCTGGCTGCACAACCTCACCACCCAGCACGTCAGTGATCTTCCCGACGGTGTCGTCACCCAGAATCTGAGCCTCGACGGGCAGGGGCGTGTGGAAGATCACTGGTTGCAGACCGAGCTCGAAGGTGTCACATTCCTGGACACCGAACCCTGGCGCGGGGAACCGCTGCTGGCCTACCTACGCCGGATGGTGTTCTGGTCCGACGTCACCGTGGAGCCCGCCGACCTGGCGGTGCTGTCCCTGCTCGGGCCTCGGTTGGCCGACACGCCGGTTCTCGAGACCCTGGGTCTACCCGAACTGCCCGCGGAGGGGACGGCGACGGCCCTGGCAGAGGGCGGTTTCATCCGCCGCCTGTGGGGGCCGGCGATCGAGGTCGACGTGGTGGTGCCTCGGTCCCAGGTCGCCGGGTGGCGTGACCGTCTGGTGGCGGCCGGAGTCCGGCCCGCAGGGGTATGGACCTACGAAGCCCACCGGGTGGCCGCGCGCCGTCCCCGCCTCGGTGTGGACACCGACGAACGCACGATTCCCCACGAGGTCGGCTGGATCGGTCCCGCCGTACACCTGGACAAGGGGTGCTATCGCGGCCAGGAAACCGTCGCGCGAGTCCATAACCTGGGAAAACCGCCCCGGATGCTGGTGTCGCTGCACCTCGACGGAGACGGCGACCGACCCGCACCAGGCGACCCGCTGCAGGCCGGCGGCCGCACGGTGGGCCGGTTGGGCACTGTCGTCGACCACGTCGACGACGGGGTGATCGCGCTCGCCCTGGTCAAGCGCGGCCTGCCTGCGGACACGGCACTCACCACCGGGGGTGATGTCGCGACAGCGGCTGCCATCGACCCCGATTCGATGCCGTCCACGGACGGGGTCGGCGCGGGCCGGTTGGCGGTCGAGCGGCTGCGCGGGGGCGCCCGTTGACGACGTGCGGCCAGGGTCTGCCAGCGCCCCGGCGACGGGCACGGTAAAGTGTTGGCAGGACAATAAACACACTCAGATCGGAGCCGCCTGTTGATTGGGCCGCTCCGTAATTGCGCGAGGGGGTTCCCCCATGGGCCGCGGCCGGGCAAAGGCAAAGCAGACCAAGGTTGCACGTGATCTCAAATACAGTTCACCGCAGACCGACTTCGAGCGGCTACAGCGCGAGCTGTCGGGTTCGCCGGACGACGATCGCCTCAACGGCAGCGACGTACCGGCAGACGACGGCTGGGTAGACGAGGACGACTGGCGGCGCTAGGCCGCCCCCTTCTCAGAACCTGGGGTGCTGGCCCACGAGCACAGCTCGTGCGGCGTCCTTGCTCCCCTTTTCGATGGTTCCCAGGGTCCAGCAGTTCAGGTGGCGGGCAGTGAGCACAGCCAGCGCGCGGTCGGTGTCCTCCGGCGCGACGACGGCGACCATTCCGACGCCCATGTTGAACGTCTTCTCCATCTCCACCCGGTCGATGCGACCGCGCTGGGCGATCATGCCGAACACCGGTGCGGGCGTCCATGTGCCCCGGTCGAGCTCGGCCACCAGACCGTGCGGGATGACCCGCTCCAGGTTTCCGGCCAGCCCGCCACCGGTGACGTGGCAGAAGGTCCGCACCTGGGTCTCGGCCGCCAGCGCGAGGCAGTCCTTGGTGTAGATGCGCGTCGGCTCCAGCAGTTCCTCACCCAGGGTGCGCCCGAACTCCTCCACATGCCCCGCGAGGTTCATGTGGTCGATCTCGAGAAGCACGTGGCGGGCCAACGAGTAGCCGTTGGAGTGCAGCCCGGTCGACGCCATGGCGATGATGACGTCGCCGGGCCTGACCCGGTCGGGGCCCAGGACGTCGTCGGCTTCGACGACACCCACGCCGGTGGCGGAGATGTCGTAGTGGTCGGGGGCCATCAACCCGGGATGCTCTGCTGTCTCGCCACCGAGCAGCGCGCACCCGGCGAGAACGCATCCGTCGGCGATGCCGGAGACGAGCTCGGCGACCCGTTCGGGGACCGTGCGCCCGACCGCGATGTAGTCCTGCAGAAACAGCGGCTCGGCACCGCAGACCACGAGGTCGTCGACCACCATCGCGACCAGGTCGATGCCGACCGTGTCGTGCTTGTCCATGGCCTGGGCGACGGCGAGCTTGGTACCCACCCCGTCGGTCGACGACGCCAGTAGCGGCTCGCGGTAGTCACCACGCAGCGCGAAGAGCCCGGCGAACCCGCCCAGCCCACCGCGCACCTCGGGCCTTGTGGCCTTCTTGGCTAGCGGCTTGAAGAGTTCGACGGCGCGGTCACCTGCTTCGATGTCCACCCCTGCCGACGCATAGGAAATGCCGTGTTGTTCGGCGCGCTCGGTCATCGAGAGCAAGGCTACCCCGCGTTTTGGTGGCGAACCGCTGCCGGTATGGGCCGGCCCTCAGCCGACGTTGCGAGCCAGCCACCCATTGAGCGGTTTGGCCGCGCGAAAGGTCGTCACCACACGATCCTTGGCCTTTCTGGTGCCGAGCCAGGCACCGACCGGCCAGGTTCTCATCATCGCGATGCCCTTGTGACGGAGCAGTTCGATCCGCTCATGGTCCTTCGGGTATCCCCGCGGAGCGGTCTTGAGGACCTCGTGGGCCATGGTCTGGTAGCCGTTGCGGTGCAGCTCGGCGACGATCGCGGCCAGTTCCTCACCCTCGGCGTCGGCGTCGACCGCGGCGCGGTAGCGCTGCAGCGATGCGGAGTCCGGCATGTAGAGGCCGCTTCCCGCCGACAGCCCGTCGGCGGAGAACGACACGTACCCGTCCCCGATCGTCGCCGCGCAGCTGGTCTTGTACGGCGTCTTGTCCGCGCTGAATCGAACGTCGCGGTAGGGCCGGAACAATCTGCCTTCGCCGAACTCGTCGGCCAGCTCAGCCACCAGTTCCTCCATCGGTGCCCGCACGTGGGTGTCGTAGACCGATCGATGCTCCTGCCAGTACACCTTCGAGTTGTCGGCCTCGAGACCTTCGTAGAACTCGACGGCCTCGATCGGCCATCCTTGAAACGCCACGACCTCATTGTGGAGGTGATCGGCGGGCGCCGGAGCCGAACAAGCTGCCCGTAACGGTTAGCAAATCTGCTCAGCGGGCACTCCACGTCGGCACCGGCAACGAAAACTCTTCGAGAGCGTTTCGCGGGTGACGACGAACGGAGCGGTAGTGGCAGCGCAGATCAGGTGCTTGGTGACCGGGGCGACCGGTTACATCGGAGGTCAGTTGGCGCCCGCGCTGATCGGGCGCGGCCACCAGGTGCGCGCGATGGCCCGCACCCCGGACAAGCTCGCCGACGCCCCGTGGCGGGACCGCGCCGAGGTGGTCCGAGGCGACCTGTCCGATCCGGACTCGCTGGTCGCGGCGTTCCAGGACATCGACGTCGTGTACTACCTGGTGCACTCGATGGGCACCTCCAAGGACTTCGTCGCCGAGGAGAAGCGCGCCGCGCAGCACGTGGTGAGCGCCGCCAAGGCCGCCGGCGTCAAACGCATCGTCTACCTCAGCGGTCTGCATCCCGAGGGTGAGCTGTCGCCGCATCTGGCGTCGCGCGCGGCCGTCGGTGACATCCTCATCGGGTCGGGCATCGAGACACTGGTGCTGCAGGCCGGCATCGTGGTGGGCTCCGGTTCGGCGTCCTTCGAGATGATCCGCCATCTGACCGACCGGCTGCCGGTCATGACCACCCCGAAGTGGGTTCACAACAAGATCCAGCCCATCGCGATCGACGACATCCTGTACTACCTGGTCGAGGCCGCGACCGCACCGGTACCGCGATCACGGACCTGGGACGTGGGCGGACCCGATGTTCTGGAATACGGCGAGGCCATGCAGGTCTACGCCGATGTCGCCGGGTTGAGCAGGCGCCTCATCGTGGCCATCCCGTTCCTGACCCCCGCGATCGCAAGCTGGTGGGTCGGTCTGGTGACGCCCATTCCGCTGGGGCTTGCCCGGCCGCTGGTCGCGTCGCTGGAATGCGACGCGATAGCCCTCGAACACGACATCGACACCGTCATTCCGCCGCCGGCCACCGGCTTGACCGGCTACCGCGACTCGGTGTCCCTGGCGCTGCAGAGTGAGCACCACCCCAAGGCCGGTCGCCGCATGTTGATGCGTTGGAGCCCCACGACGGCACAGTGACGTCCCTGTCGGGCCGGAGCCGTCAAGGGCGCCGCAGCGCCGAGACGTTGTCGTTGTCCACCTGCAGCGGGATACCGGTGCGGGCCGCGGTCTCGAGCATGTGCTCGATCACGTTCTTGCCCAGCGCGGTCTCCCCGGGAAGCTCGATCGGATACACGCCGTCGAAGCACGCCGCGCAGAGTCGCGACGCCGGCTGCTCGGTGGCAGCGATCATGCCCTGCCTGCTGATGTAACTCAGGGTGTCCGCGCCGATCGCCCGGCGCACGCCGTCGAGCATTTCGTCCTCGTTCGCCGAGTTGCTCGCGGCGTTGGCGATGAGCTCGGCGGGCGTGGCGAAGTCGATGCCGTAGAAGCACGGCCACTTGACCGGCGGAGACGCGATCCGCACGTGCACCTCGACGGCCCCGGCCTCGCGCAGCATCCGGATCAGCGCGCGCTGAGTGTTGCCGCGCACGATCGAGTCGTCGACGACGATCAGCCGCTTGCCGCGGATGACCTCCTTGAGCGGGTTGAGCTTGAGCCGGATACCGAGCTGCCGAATGGTCTGGGACGGCTGGATGAAGGTCCGCCCGACGTACGCGTTCTTCATCAGACCCTGCCCGTAAGGGATTCCGGAGCCCTGCGCGTAGCCGACCGCGGCCGGGGTTCCCGACTCGGGGACGCCGATCACCAGGTCGGCTTCGACGGGCGACTCCGCGGCCAGCCTGCGACCGATCTCGACGCGGGTGCCGTGCACCGAGCGACCCGCCAGCGTGCTGTCCGGCCGGGCGAGGTAGACGTACTCGAAGACACATCCCTTGGGCGTCGGGTTGGCGAAGCGCGTCGAACGGACACCGTCGGCGTCGATGGCGAGCAGCTCGCCCGGCTCGATGTCCCGGACGAACGCCGCGCCGACGATGTCCAGCGCGGCGGTCTCCGATGCGACCACCCAGCCACGGTCGAGCCGGCCCAGCGACAGCGGCCGCACCCCGTAGGGGTCACGGGCCGCGTAGAGGGTGTTCTCGTCCATGAAGGTCAGGCAGAACGCGCCGCGCACCGTCGGCAGCAGTTCCAGAGCGGCCTGCTCGAGCGACGAGTCCGCCGCGCCGTGGGCCAGCAGCGCACCCAGAATGTCGGAGTCGGTGGTGGCGGTGACGGCGCCGCGGTTGCCCATCAGCCCTTCGTCACGTGCGCGTGCAGCCAGTTCGGCGGTATTGACCAGGTTTCCGTTGTGGCCCAAGGCCACCCCGGTGCCGGCGGCGGTGTTACGGAAGACAGGCTGGGCGTTCTCCCACGTGGTGGAGCCGGTGGTGGAGTAGCGGCAGTGGCCGACGGCGACGTGGCCCGGCATCGCGGCCAGGGTCTGTTCGTCGAACACCTGGCTCACCAGCCCGAGATCCTTGAACACCAGCACCTGCGATCCGTCGGCGACGGCGATGCCCGCGGCCTCCTGGCCTCTGTGTTGCAGTGCATAGAGGCCGTAATAGGTGAGCTTGGCCACCTCCTCGCCGGGCGCCCACACCCCGAAAACTCCGCATTCTTCCTTGGGATCGTCTTCGGGTGGCACGTCGGTCACGATGGCTGCTCCCTGGGGGCGGGTGGGTGACTTCAGCAAGTCTACGGTGAACGCCGGGCGAAGGTGGAATCGCACGGCGGTGTCGTCGGTGAATTCCACAACGCCCGATTCAACGCCCGATTCAACAACGACGGCCCCGCCGACATTTCTCGGAGGAGCCCTTCTTCGGGTAGGCAGCCGCCTCGTTCAGTCGGGGAGGCGGACGACCGGCAGCACATCGGCGATCTCCGCTGCTCGGGTTCCCGACATCTGGAGTGCCCCGGCGGCGACCGCGTCGGCGACTGACAACAGACCGGTGGCCAGCAGCAGCCAGGTGCGTGGCGCGGTCTCGACCACATTGGGCGGGTTGCCGCGGGTGTGCTTGGGCCCCGCGATGCACTGCACGGCCACGAACGGCGGCACCCTGACTTCGACGCTGGCACCCGGCGCGTACTCGGCGAGCGTCCTGGCGGTCAACCGCACCGCATCGGCCAGGTCGGCGCGGGCGGGTTCGGCCACGCTGTCGTCGCGCAGCCAGTCGGCAACCGCTGCCACCGCGGCGCGGGTCTTTACCGGATCGACACTACGGCGGGCGGCCACAATCTATGGTCTCAAAGTGTCTGTCGACCGCGACGACCCGCCGTACAAGCTCGCGGGCGCGCTCTTCCTGGCGCTCACGGTCTGCGCCGGCACGCTGCTCTTTCTGCAGTTCCGTGGCGAGTTCGCGGAAAAGACCACGCTGACGCTGTCATCCCTGCGCGCCGGCCTGGTGGTGGAACCCGGCGCCAAGGTCACCTACAACGGCGTCGAGATCGGCCGGGTGGACCGGATCGAGGGGACGTCGGACCACGGCACCACCGGAGCCAGGCTGATGCTCGACGTCGATCCGGACTACGTGCGCTTCATCCCGGCCAATGTGGTGGCCGAGATCCGTGCGACCACGGTGTTCGGAAACAAGTACGTGTCCTTCAGCTCACCGAAGGACCCTGTCGCTCAACGTATCTCGTCTGACGATGTGCTCCAGGTCGCGACGGTGACAACCGAGTTCAACACGTTGTTCGAAACCGTCACCGAGATCGCCGAGCAGGTGGATCCGGTCAAGTTGAACCAGACCTTGAGCGCTGCAGCCGAAGCGCTGACCGGCCTTGGTGACCGCTTCGGCGAATCCCTGCTCGACGGCAACCGCATTCTCGATGAACTGACTCCCCAGCTGCCCCGGTTGCGTCACGACATCGAGCAGGTGGCGGCACTGGCCGACGTGTACGCCGCTGCGTCCCCGGATCTGTTCGACGGTTTGGCGGACGCGGTCACGACGGCACGGACGCTCACCGAGCGCTCAGGTGACATCGACTCGGCGTTGATGGCCGCACTCGGCTTCGCCGACGACAACACGGCGGTGTTCCGGCGCGCCGGGCCGTATCTGGTGCGCGGTGCGGCCGACCTGGTGCCGACGTCGATGCTGCTCGACGAGTACCGCGGCATGATCTTCTGCACCATCCGTAACTACGCCGAGGTCGGCCCGGAGATCGCACGCACCCTCGGCGACAACGGGTATTCGCTGCGGGCCGCGGGCACGGTGCTCGGCGCCGGAGATCCGTTCGTCTATCCCGACAATCTCCCGAGGGTGAACGCCAGCGGTGGCCCGGGAGGCCGACCGGGTTGCTGGCAGAAGGTCACCCGCGACCTGTGGCCGATGCCCTATCTGGTGATGGATACCGGCTACAGCCTGGCCCCCTACAACCATGCGGGGATCCCGCAGCCGATGCTCGTCGACTACGTGTGGGGCCGGCAGATCGGCGCCCCGACGATCAATCCGTGACGCTTGACCTGAACAATCGTTGAGGTTCTACGTTGGTCGACATGACCTTCACCGCATTCGAGATCGAGTTCATGAACCAGGCCGACATCGGCAGGCTGGCCACCATCCAACCTGACGGCACCCCGCAGAACAGCCCGGTCGGCTTCACGTTCAACGAGCAACTGGGCACCATCGACATCAGCGGATACGAGATGTCCCGCAGCCGCAAGTTCCGCAACCTCGCGCGAAACAACAAGGTGGCCTTCGTCGTCGATGACATCCCGTCCCGGGATCCGTGGCGGGTGCGCTGCCTGGAGATCCGTGGCACCGCCGTACAGGCACAGCTCGACGAAGCACCACGGGAACCCAACGGCGATCCGCTCGACCACGCGATCATCCGCATCACGCCGCGGCGGGTGATCAGCTTCGGGATCGACGACCAGACCACCGAGCCGCACCAGCTCGTCGCCCACGTCAGAAACGTCGGCTGACCCGCCCTTGGCTCTGAACAGCAAGCGCCCCAACGGCTCCCGCCTCGTTGACCGCCAGATGGGCGAGCATCGGCGCTGCCAGGCTGCCCGACTTCACGTACAACCAGTCGAAGACCCACCCGGCGGCGGCGGTGACCAGCACCGTGCCTGACACCGACGCCCCGGCCGCGCGGGCGTCGGGTACATGGGACAGCCCGAAGACCGCCGCGGCGACCAGCCGCCCGCCGGGCGCACCGAACGCCTGCCTCGCGGCGGTACCCAGCGCGGCCCGGTAGGTCACCTCCTCGGTCCACACCGTGCCGACCGGGATCCGCACCAGCAGCCAGTGACCGGCCGACCCCGGCAGCGTGCGTTCGGCCATTCCGGCCCGCACCGGCCGGATCACCGTCCCCGCCGCCACGGCGAGCACTACCGGCGCAGCGACCGCCGAGCCCCACCGCAGTCCCGCCCACAGCTCAGGAGGCCGCAGACCATGCGACGCACCGCTGGCCACCGACACCGACGTGCCGAAAGCCGCGTGCGGAATCGGGTTCCACCGCAACGGGATTCGCGGCTTCGTCGCACTCCACCCGATGAGCACCGCCGCCAGCGCAGCCGTCCTGAGTTTGTCGCGCACTATTTCAGGCTGTCGTAGGAGCCGTCCCGCTCCAACGCCAGCCGGATCCGTTCGGTATCAGCCGGTGTCCATCCCGGCGGTGCGGCGACGCCCACCCAGCCGTCGAGGATGAAGTCGCCGTAGTTGTGCCCGTGACCGCCTGGCACCGACGCAGCGTTCGTCAGATCGGCCGCGACCTGCCAGAACGTGATGATGGGATACCACCGCATGGACGACGTACGGTCCCGCCCCGGCGGCTCGGCAAGCCAGTCCGGACGGCTGAACAGCAGATCCGGCGACCACCAGACGATCGGGTCGGAGGCGTGCTGCAGGAACAGCACCCTGGTTCCGTCCCACGGAGCTGCGGTGTCGGCGGCGATCTCAGTGGCGCTGTTGCCCTGGGAGAAGCGCACGGTCCTACCGCCGTCGTAGCGAGGCTCCACCTCGGGAGTGCCCGGATCGCGGCGCGCCGTGATCGCCCGCCACAGCGGGCTGGCGTTGGGTGGGCCGACCCAGAGCACCGAGGAGAAGCCCATACGGGAGATGTCGGGCAGCCAATCGAATGCGCCCTGGCCCGCCATCGAGCCCAGACTCTCGCCATAGAGCAGCAGCCGCGGACGCTGACCGGGCGGCAGCTCAGCCCACCGGTCGTGTACCGCGTCGATCATCAGCCGGCCGGCCTGCATCGACTTGCGCTGGTCACCCAGGACCGAGATCCAGCTCGGCAGATACGAATACTGCGATCCGACGATCGCGGTGTCGCCGTTGTACATGAGCTCCAGCGCGCTGGCCGCGATCGGGTTGACCCACCCGGTGCCGGTCGTCGGGACTATCGCGAGCACCTCGCGCTCGAAGGCGCCCGTGCGCTCGAGCTCGCTGAGCAGCACCGCCATCCGGGCTTCGTCAGTGTCGGCGGTCTGCAAACCCACATAAGCCCGGATCGGTTCCATGGCCGGGCGCCCGTTGATCCGGGCCAGTTCCTCGGCGTCGGGTCCGCCCGCGACGAAGCTGCGACCTTGGTACCCGAGGGAGTCCCACGATGCGAAAGACTTAGGGCTGCCGGATCTCTCGGGTTGCTGAGGCTGGACCACCCCTTCCCGCGTTGTGGTGTTCTGCGGCTGGAACACTCGGTTGGCGCCGGCGAGGAAGCCTCGCAGCAGCACACCGTTGACCAACGTGATCACCAGGACCACGACGATGGCGGTACCGACGAACAGCGCCACCTCGTCGGACAACCGCCAGCGGCGGATGAGCATCCGGGCCATGGTCTTGATGATTTCGAGCAGCACCCGGGCGACGGCGACGCAAACTCCCGCGACCGCCACCGCGATCACAAAGGTGCGCAGATAGGTCAGGGTGCTGGGGCCCTGCATGCCCATCAGCGAGGAAACCTGACGCTGCCATGCGGCCGCCGGGATCACCATGAGCACGCACGCCGCGACCGACAGCACCACGGTGACCGTCTTCAGCGTGTAGGAGACGACCGAGGACGGTGGCCACCAGCGACGGCGCGCCAGGAGGAATCGGCGCACCATCTTCGACACGAATACCCCGATGCCATAACCGATTGCTGCGGTCACACCGCCGATCAGTCCCTGGAACAGCCAGTCCCGAGGCAGCAGCGACGGGGTCATCGACAGGCAGAAGAACAGCGCGCCGAACGCGGCGCCGGTGAAATCCAGGCGCAGCATCCGAAAAGCCCAGAGATAGAACGGATGTTCCTCGTGGACTTGTGCGGTCACCCGAACAACCCGGGCAGCACGCCCTCCGACGTGCGCCGCAACTCCTCCAGGGTCACTGTGAACTGGCCCTGCACCTCGATGGTCGCCTCGGCTCCGTCGGGTCCTTCGTCGACGACCCCGATGCGGGTGGCCGGCAGCCCGCGGGCCTGACACATCGCGGTGAACCTGCTCTCCTCGGTGCGGGGCACCGCGACCAGCACCCGGCCCGCCGACTCGCTGAAGAGGAAGACGAACGGCGCGGTACCTTCCTGGAAGCCCTCGGGAAGCACCAGGCGGCAACCGGTTTCGCCAGTGAGCGCCGCCTCGACGACAGCCTGGATCAAGCCGCCCTCGGACAGGTCGTGCGCGGCGGACACCAGACCGTCGCGCGATGCCGCGGTCAGCACGTCGGCAAGCAGTCGTTCCCGTTCCAGGTCGACCACGGGGGGTACACCACCGAGGTGGTCGGCGGTGACCTGAGCCCAGATCGAGCCGTCGAACTCGTCGCGAGTCTCGCCCAGCAGAATCAGCGACTCACCGGGTTCGTTGCCGAACGCTGGAGGAAGACGTCGGCTCACATTGTCTAAGACACCGAGCACACCGACCACCGGGGTGGGCAAGATCGGGGTGGTCCCGGTCTGGTTGTAGAAGCTGACGTTCCCCCCGGTAACCGGAATGCCAAGTGTCGCAGCGCCATCAGCCAGTCCGCGGACAGCCTGCGAGAACTGCCACATCACCCCTGGATCCTCGGGAGAGCCGAAGTTCAGGCAGTTGGTCACCGCGATCGGAGTGGCGCCGGTGACCGCGACGTTGCGGTAGGCCTCGGCCAGCGCGAGCTGGGCGCCGGTATACGGATCGAGTGCCGTGTAGCGGCCCGACGCGTCGGTGGAGATCGCGACGCCGCGCCCGGTCTGCTCGTCGACCCGCAGTACACCGCCATCGGCGTTCTCCGCCAACACGGTGTTGCCACGGACGTAGCGGTCGTACTGCTCGGTGATGAACGCGCGACTGCACAGGTGCGGGCTGCCGACCATGTCGAGCAGCGTCGCGCGCAGCTCGGCTCCGCCGGACGGCCGCGGCAACGACGCCGACGTGTCGGCGTTGAGGGCGTCCTGCGTGTCGGGCCGCTGCACCGGCCTCTCGTAGACCGGGCCCTCGTGCGCGACCGTGCGCGGCGGCACGTCGACGACGGTCTCACCGTGCCAGGTGATCTCGAGCCGGTCGCCGTCAGTCACCTCGCCGATGACGGTGGCCAGGACATCCCATTTACGGCACACGGCCATGAAAGCGTCGACATTGTCCGGGGTGACGACCGCACACATTCGTTCCTGGGACTCGCTGGAGAGGATCTCGGCGGGCGTCATGTTGGTGGCTCGCAGTGGCACCGTGTCGAGCTCCACCCGCATGCCACCGTCACCTGCGGATGCGAGTTCGGAAGTGGCACAGGACAACCCGGCGCCACCAAGATCCTGGATGCCGACCACCAGATCGTTGGCGTAGAGCTCGAGGCAGCACTCGATCAGAACCTTCTCGGTGAACGGGTCACCGACCTGAACACTCGGCAGCTTCTTGCGGCCGGAGCCGCTCTCGTCGCCACCGAAGGTCTCCGAGGCCAGCACCGACACCCCGCCGATACCGTCTAGACCGGTGCGGGCCCCGAACAGAATGATCTTGTTGCCGGCACCGGATGCGAACGCCAGCTGCAGATCCTCTTTGCGCAGTACGCCGACGCACAGCGCATTCACCAACGGATTGCCCGCGTAGCAGGCGTCGAACACCGTCTCACCGCCGATGTTGGGCAACCCGAGGGAGTTCCCGTACCCCCCGACACCGCGCACGACGCCGTCGAGGACGCGCCGGGTGTCCGGGGCGTCGGCGGCACCGAACCGCAGCTGGTCCATCACCGCCACCGGCCGGGCGCCCATCGCCATGATGTCGCGGACGATGCCGCCCACGCCGGTGGCGGCGCCCTGGTACGGCTCGATGTAGGAAGGGTGGTTGTGGGACTCCACCTTGAAGGTGACCGCCCAGCCGTCGCCGATGTCGACGACGCCGGCGTTCTCACCGATACCGGCGAGCATCGCCTCGCGCATCTTGGCGGTGGTGGTCTCGCCGAAGTAGCGCAGATGCACCTTGGACGACTTGTAGGAGCAGTGTTCGCTCCACATCACCGAGTACATCGCCAGCTCGGCGTCGGTGGGCCGACGTCCGAGGATCTCGCGGATCCGCTCGTACTCGTCGTCCTTGAGCCCCAGCTCACGGAACGGCTGGGGTTGGTCAGGCGTCGCGGCCGCCCGCTCGACAGTGTCTACCTCTTGGGTCAGCCCAGACGTCACCGAAACAGTCTAACGGCGCGGCCGATCAGCCCCCGGCGACGCAGAACGCGTTGCCCTCGGGGTCTGCCAGCACCACCCAGTCGAACTCGGGCCCGAAGCTGTGCCGGCCGGTTTCCCGGGCTCCCAGACCGACCAGGCGCGCCACCTCGGCTTCCTTGTCCGCGGAGTGGAAGTCCAGGTGCACCTTGTTCTTGCCCGGCGTCGGGTCCGGCACCCGCTGGAAGCCCAGCGCCGGGCGTCCCTCGCCGGTGACCATCACGAATTCTCCTGGTGCCACGGCGTTCACGTCGCCACCGGCAGCCTTGGCCCACCAGTCGGCAAGCCCGTCGGGGTCAACACAATCGATGGTGATCATCTCGATGCCAAGTGCCATACGCCGACCCTAGATCAGGCCGGTGACAAAAACGCCTGAAGTGCAGCGGAGTAGGCGGCGACATCGGAAGCCCCCATGACCTCGCGCGCCGAGTGCATCGCCAACTGGGCGGCTCCGACGTCCACGGTGGGGATGCCGGTACGCGCCGCCGTCATCGGCCCGATCGTCGACCCGCACGGCAGGTCGGCGCGGTGCTCGTACCGTTGCAGCGCCACCCCCGCCTGCGCACACGCCAGTGCGAACGCCGCAGCGGTGCGGCCGTCGGTGGCATACCGCAGGTTGGGCTGCACCTTGAGCACCGGTCCCGCGTTGACCTCGATGAGGTGGCCGGGCTCGTGCCGTTCCGGGTAGTTCGGGTGGGTGGCGTGCGCCATGTCCCCGGAGGCGACCATCGATTCCGGCAGCCGACGCAGGAAGTCCTCCCGCCCGCCCCCGGCGGCCAGCGTGAGCCGTTCCAGCACCGTCACCAGCAGGTCGGACTGGGCGCCGTGGCCGGACTGGGAGCCCACCTCCTCGTGGTCGAAGAGCACCAGCACCGGCGCGATACCGGACGGCGGTGCCGCCAGGAACGCCTCCAGCCCCGCGTAGCACGTCGCCTGATTGTCCAGGCGCGGCGCGCTGAGCAGGTCACCTTCGGCACCGACCAGCCGCGACGGGTTGATGTCGTGTGTCATCAGATCGGCTCCGAGCACGTCCTCGACGTCGACCCCGGCCCGCGCGGCCACGTACGCCGGGAACGACCTGGCGCCGCTGCCCACCCCCCAGACCGCGTTGACGTGCCGCTGCGGGTTGAGCTCGACGGCCTTGCGGTCCTCGGCGAGGTGGATGGCCAACTGGGGCACCCGCAGGATCGGCTCGTCGATCTTGACCAGCTGGTGGGTGACCGTGTCGCCCCTGCGCACCGACAGCCTGCCGCTGATCCCGAGGTCGCGGTCCAGCCACGAGTTCAGCCACGCGCCGCCGTAGGGTTGCAGCGCCACCACCTGCCAGCCCGACACGAACCGGTCCGGATGCTGCTTGACCCTCAGGTTGGGGCTGTCGGAGTGGGCGCCGACGACCCGGAACGGCGAGCTCGGATCCCCGTCGGACCGCCACGCGATCAGCGAACCGGCCCGCACGGCGAAGTGGTCGCCCGACGCCGGCCACGGCTCGCTCTCGGACAGTTCGCCGAACCCGGCCGCGCGCAGCCTCGCCGCTGCCGTTTCACAGGCGTGGAACGGCGAGGGCGACGCGTCGATGAACTCGCACAGGCCCTGCGGAGTTGCAGACATGTTCTCCATCATCGTCGATCATCGGCGATGATCTTGATCTAGGGTCAGACGCGTGCCCGCTCCCCTGCCGCAGGCGATCCTCGCGCCCCTGACCCCTGCGGCCATCTTCCTTGTCGCAACAATCGACGAGGGTGGCGAACAGACCGTTCACGATGCGCTGGGTGACATCGCCGGTCTGGTGCGGGCGGTCGGGTTCCGCGATCCGGCCAAGCGGCTGTCGGTGGTGACGTCGATCGGGTCGCACGCCTGGGACCGGTTGTTCTCCGGCCCCCGCCCCGCCGAGCTGCACCCGTTCGTCGAACTCGCCGGCGGACGCCACCATGCCCCGTCGACCCCCGGGGATCTGCTGTTCCACATCCGTGCGGAGTCGATGGACGTCTGTTTCGAGCTGGCGACCAAGCTGGTGGCCGCGATGGATGCGATCACCGTCGTCGACGAGACGCACGGCTTCCGGTTCTTCGACAACCGCGACCTGCTGGGATTCGTCGACGGCACCGAGAACCCCGACGGCCCGCTGGCCGACAGCGCCACCCAGATCGGGGACGAGGACCCCGACTTCGCCGGCGGCTGCTACGTCCACGTGCAGAAGTACGTCCACGACATGGCCTCCTGGAATGCGCTCACGACCGGCGAACAGGAACGCGTGATCGGCCGCACCAAGCTCGACGACATCGAGCTCGCCGACGACGTCAAGCCCGCGGACTCACATGTGGCGCTGAACGTCATCACCGACGACGACGGCACCGAGTTGAAGATCGTGCGACACAACATGCCGTTCGGCGAGATCGGCAAGGGCGAGTTCGGCACCTACTTCATCGGCTATTCGCGCTCCGCGGTGGTCACCGAACGGATGCTGCAGAACATGTTCCTCGGTGACCCGCCGGGAAACACCGACCGCGTCCTGGACTTCTCCACCGCGGTCACCGGATCGATGTTCTTCACCCCGATCACAGATTTCCTCAACGACCCACCGCCGTTGCCCGATTCGACCGTCGAAGGCGAGGTGGTCACGACGGTGACTTCCGCCGACAACGACGGGTCCCTGACGATCGGCAGCCTGAAAGGACAACCTCAATGAACAACCTGTACCGCGAGCTGGCACCGATCACCGAGGCCGCCTGGTCGGAGATCGAGCTGGAGGCCACCCGTACGTTCAAGCGCCACATCGCCGGCCGCCGGGTCGTCGACGTCAGCGAACCGGGCGGACCGGTGACGGCCGCAGTGAGCACCGGACACCTGACCGATGTCGCCGCCCCCGGTGACGGGGTCATCGCCCACCTGCGTGACGCCCGCCCGCTGGTCCGGTTACGGGTGCCGTTCACCGTCAACCGGATCGACATCGACGACGTCGAGCGGGGATCTCAGGATTCGGACTGGGATCCAGTCAAGGAGGCCGCCAGGAAGCTGGCCTTCGTCGAGGACCGAGCGATCTTCGAAGGGTACGAGGACGCCCAGATCAGCGGGATCCGCACATCGAGCTCCTGCCCGAACCTCGCACTTCCCGAAGATCCCCGCGAGATCCCGGATGTGATCAGCCAGGCGCTCTCAGAACTGCGACTGGCCGGCGTCGACGGCCCCTACAGCGTGCTGTTGTCGGCAGAGGTGTACACCAAGGTCAGCGAGACCACCGCCCACGGTTATCCCATCCGTGAGCACCTCAACCGGCTGGTCGACGGCGACATCATCTGGGCCCCGGCCATCGACGGAGCCTTCGTGTTGTCCACCCGCGGCGGTGATTTCGACCTGCAGCTGGGCACCGACGTGTCGATCGGGTATCTGTCCCACGACGCGGACACCGTCGCACTGTATCTGGAGGAGACGATGACGTTCCTGTGCTACACCGCGGAGGCGTCGGTCGCGCTCACGGCCTAGTGCCCTGAGTGCCCCGGGCGCCTGAAATCGGGCGAACGTGTCCGGTACCCAGGCGCACCGCAAACTCGGGATCAATCCCGCCGAGCCGGTGGTCGTCAGGGGCTACCCCGGCTCGTATCCGGAGTTGTTCGACAGCGGCGTCGAGCTGCAGGTCACCGATGTGCTGGCGCCGGAGGCTGCGTTCATCCACTACTTCGCCACGAGGGAGGCCGACCTGGATGCCGACATACCCGTGCTCAAGGACCATTTGGCCAAGACCGGCGCACTGTGGGTGAGTTGGCCCAAGAAGACGTCCGGGGTCAGCACCGATCTTGACGGTAACCGGGTGCGAGCCATCGGCCTGGCCACCGGCCTGGTCGACATCAAGGTGGCGGCGGTCGACGAAACGTGGTCCGGGCTGAAGTTCATGTGGCGCCGCAGCGATCGTTGACGGCCGGTGATCGGCTAAGCCGCGAGCACCGCGTCCAGCGCGGAGTAGAACAGCCCGAGCCCGTCGTCGGACGGGCCGGTCAAGGCTTCGGTGGCGTGTTCGGGGTGCGGCATCAACCCGACGACACGGCCGTTGGCCGAACTGATCCCGGCGATGTCGCGCATCGAGCCGTTGAGGTTCTCCCGGTACCGGAACACCACGCGTCCCTCGCCCTCGAGTTCGTCGAGCACGTCCCGGCCGGCGACGTAGCGCCCCTCGCCGGACTTCAGCGGCACCAGCAGGTCGGCGCCCTTCTCGTAGCGCGACGTCCAGGCCGACGAGTTGGAGGCGACCTCCAGCCAGACGTCGCGGCAGATGAAGTGCAGCCCGGCATTGCGGGTCAGCGCTCCCGGCAGCAGACCGGCCTCGCAGAGCACCTGGAACCCGTTGCAGATCCCCAGCACCGGCATGCCGCGCCCGGCAGCGGCGACCACCTCGCCCATCACCGGCGCGAACCGCGCGATCGCCCCGCAACGCAGATAGTCGCCGTAGGAGAAGCCGCCCGGCACCACCACCGCGTCGACGCCCTTGAGGTCGGCGTCGGCATGCCAGAGGTTGACGGCTTCGGCCCCGGCGAGGCGCACCGCGCGGGCGGCGTCGATGTCGTCGAGCGTGCCGGGGAACGTGATCACCCCGACGCGGGTCATGCGCTGTCCTCCCGGCTGACGGTCCAGTCCTCGATCACGGTGTTGGCGAGCAGGGACTCGGCGATCTCGGCGAGCTTCTCGTCGTCGATGCCCTCGTCGACCTCGAGCTCGAACCGCTTGCCCTGCCGGACATCGGAGACGCCGTCGAAACCCAGCCTGCCCAGGGCGCCGACGATGGCCTGTCCCTGCGGGTCGAGGATCTCGGTCTTCGGCATGACGTGCACTACCACTTTTGCCACGGCGATCACTCTACCTGCGGCGACATCTGATCACCGGAGCGCGCGCACGCATCGCCCCGAAGCGGGTATGCATAAGGGCATGCAGCTCACACATTTCGGTCATTCCTGCCTGCTGGCGAGCTTTGCGGACGGTTCGGGCTCGCAGACGACGGTCCTGTTCGACCCTGGCACCTTCTCCCACGGCTTCGAGGGCATCAGCGGCCTGTCGGCGATCCTGATCACCCACCAGCATCCCGATCACGCCGACACCGAGCGCTTGCCCACGCTGATCGAGGCCAACCCTCAGGCGGCCCTCTACGCCGACCCGCAGACCGCCGCCCAGCTGGGTGCGCCGTGGCAGCCCGTCAATGTCGGCGACCAGCTGTCCATCGGCCACCTGACGGTGCGCGGCGTCGGCGGCACCCACGCAGTGATCCACCCCGAGATCCCGGTCATCGACAACATCTCCTACCTCGTCGGTGACGGTGAGCACGCCGCCAAGCTGATGCACCCCGGCGACGCGTTGTTCGTGCCCG
Source organism: Mycolicibacterium austroafricanum (assembly GCF_902705885.1). Classification (GTDB taxonomy): domain Bacteria; phylum Actinomycetota; class Actinomycetes; order Mycobacteriales; family Mycobacteriaceae; genus Mycobacterium; species Mycobacterium vanbaalenii_A. The sequence continues at coordinate 64,972 of NZ_CACSIP010000001.1, forward strand.
GCGAGCCGGTCGACGTGCTGGCCACCCCGGCGGCGGCCCCGTGGATGAAGATCTCCGAGGCGGTGGACTATCTACGTGCGGTGGCACCAACACACGCGGTGCCGATCCACCAGGCGATCATCGACCCGGTTGCGCGACCCATCTTTTACGGGCGGCTCACCGAGATGACCGACACCGACTTCCAGGTCCTCGAACCCGAGAGCGGAACGCAGTTCTGATGCGAATCGGGCGCGCGAAAGCACCGTAGGTGTCGCTTTACGCGCCTGATTCACAAGACCGCACGCGCGGCGGCGCGCCCCGCAGCCCGGCCGGAGAACACACAGCCGCCGAGGAAGGTTCCCTCGAGCGACCGGTAGCCGTGCACCCCGCCGCCCCCGAACCCGGCGGCCTCGCCGGCGGCGTACAGCCCGGGGAGCACTGTCCCGTCACTGCGCAGGACGCGGGAATCGAGGTCGGTTTCCAACCCGCCCAACGATTTACGCGTCAGGATGTGTAGCTTCACGGCGATCAGCGGTCCGGCTTTCGGATCTGTCAGCCGGTGCGGGGCGATCACCCGGCTGATCCGGTCCGCCAGGTAGCCGCGGGCGGCACGGATCGCGGTAACCTGGCTGTCCTTGGTGAACCGGTTGGCCACCTCCCGGTCCCGCGCGGTGACCTCCGCCTCGACGACCGCGAAGTCCAGTGGCTCGACGTCGGGTACCGCGTTCATCGCAGCGACCAGATCCCGCAGCGAATGCGCGGTGACGAAGTCGACGCCCTTGTCGACGAACGCGTGTACCGGCGCGGGACCGTTGCGGGCCCGCTCGAGCACGCCGCGCACACTCCGGCCGGTCAGATCGGGGTTCTGCTCCTGGCCCGACAGGCCGAACTCCTTGTCGATGATCCGGGAGTTCAGCACGAACCAGGTGTAGTCGTGGCCGGTCTTGGCGATGTACTCCAACGTGCCCAGGGTGTCGAACCCGGGGTACAGCGGCGCGGGAAGACGCTTGCCGGTGGCGTCCAGCCACAGCGACGACGGCCCGGGCAGGATCCGGATGCCGTGCAGCGGCCAGATCGGGTCGTAATTGGTGATGCCCTCGGTGTAGTGCCACATCCGGTCGCTGTTGATCAGGTTCCCGCCGGCCGAGGCGGAGATCTCGAGCATCCGGCCGTCGACATGGGCCGGAACCCCGCTGAGCAGTTGTTCGGGAACCCGCCCCATCCGCGCAGGCCAGTTCTTGCGGACCAGATCGTGGTTGCCGCCGATGCCGCCACTGGCGACCACGACCGCCTGTGCCCGGAACTCGAAATCACCGACGACCTCGCGCGACGACGCCACCCCACGCGCTGCCGATGATGGCTCCAGCACCGCGCCGCGGACCCCGACCACGGATCCGCCTTCGACGACGAGTTCGTCGACGCGGTGCCGGTGGGCGAACCGCACCCCGGCCAGCCGGCGGGTGAAGATGTCGACCAGGGCCGGCCCGGTCCCCCAGGTGATGTGGAAGCGCGGTACCGAGTTGCCGTGCCCCCTGGCGTCGTAGCCGCCCCGTTCGGCCCAGCCGACCAGGGCGAAGGTCTGCAATCCCCGGTCGCGCAGCCAGCTGCGCTTCTCCCCCGCCGCGAAGTCGACGTAGGCGTGCGCCCACTGCCTGGGCCAGTGGTCCTCGGGGCGGTCGAACCCGGCGGTGCCGAGCCAGTCCTGCAACGCCAACTCGTGGCTGTCGTGGATGCCGAGGCGGCGCTGTTCAGGGCTGTCGACGAAGAACAACCCGCCGAACGACCAGAACGCCTGGCCACCGATGTTCGCCTCGTTCTCCTGGTCGACGATCAGGACACGGCGGCCGCGTTCGACCAGTTCGCACGCGGCCACCAGGCCCGCCAGTCCGGCACCCACGACGATGACATCAGCGTCAGCCATTGGCCCAATCTACGGCCCGGCAGTCCTCACGCGGCGTCGGACAGCGCAGGTCGTGCGCGCCACTGGTAGACGGTCGGGACGCAACCGTGCATCAGCGCCAGGTCGACGGCGTCGAGCATCGCCTGGCGGGGGCCCGGGCGGCGCAGGTGGCGCGCCGCCACCGCGACCCGCACAACACCTGCTCGCCGCGCGGTGCGCTCGGCGGACAGCACCAAGGTGCGGCACCACCACGGCTCGGCCAGGAAACCTTCCCCGATCCCGAGCACCCGGGTGCGCACCGTCTGGTCGCGGATCAGGTCGGTGATGCCGCTGATACCGGCCAGAAGGCGAAACCCATTGCGGGGCAATACTGTCACCGCACCCGGGGAGACATTCCACCCCGGGGCCGCGAACAGCCGGGTGCGTAGACCGAGGTGTTCGAGGGTGCGGTCGGCGGCCATCAGCCGCAGGTTCGCCTCGTGGGCGGGCAATGTCGCGAACTCACCCTTGCGCGCTTTGGTGGCGGCCTCGTCGAACCCGTGCAGCACGATGGCGTCACCGTCGGCGCGACGGCCGGCCAGCCAGTCCACGGTGCCGGGGTCACGGTCGAGCCGGTACCCGCCCTTCAGACGCGGCGCCACCAGGAACGATGCCGGCACGCCGCGGTCGTGGAGTTGAGCACGAAATGATGCGACGTCGGCGAGCGTGCGCTCGCTGACACCGGAGATCGAGACGATCAGTTGTCCTGCCACGTCCGCAGTGTCGCAACACCAGGTGTCCGGACGGTTGCGAACACTCCGACCGCAGGTGTCGGTTCGGCTAGCGCGGCAAGACCGCTTCGATCGCCGAGATCACCTCAGGGGCGTCGGGCTCGGTGCGGGGACGGAACCGCTTGACCTCGGTGGCGCCGGGAGCCAACAGGAACTTCTCGAAGTTCCATTGCACGTCACCGGCTTCGCCCTGCTCGTCGGCGACCTTGGTGAGCTCAGCGTAGAGCGGGTGCCTGCCGGGACCGTTGACCTCGGTCTTGGCCAGCAGCGGAAACGTCACGCCGTACGTCGTCGAGCAGAAGGTCTCGATCTCCTCGGCGCTGCCGGGCTCCTGGCCCATGAACTGGTTGCACGGCACTCCGATCACCGTCAGTCCGCGGCCGCCGTAGTCCTTCGCGAGCTGTTCGAGTGCGCTGTACTGCGGTGTCAACCCGCATTTGGAGGCGACATTCACCACCAGCGCGGCACCGCCGGCCAACTCGGCCAACGTCGTGGAGCGGCCGTCCAGAGTGGTGAGCGCGATGTCGGTCAAGGGCGTTTCGGTCATGCACACGACGCTACCCGCGGCTCATTTTGTGAACAGCATCCGGGCCACCCGCTGCACGGTGGCGACCGGATCCTCGCGGGTCTCGATCGCCTCGTTGAGCCAGAGCATCACGAACCCGTGCACCAGCGACCACGCGGCCAGGGCGGCAGCCTGCGGATCCTCTTGGGCACGTGGATCATTCAGCGTGCCTACGCCGGCCGCGAGTTCTGCACCCGCGGCATCCTGGGCCGCGATCAGCTCGGCGTTGTCGGGGTCCACCAGCGAACGGTCGAACATCACCTCGTAGTGGCCGGGGTGGTCCACGGCGAAACGCACGTACGCCAGGGCCGCGTCGTCGAACTGGGGCCGCGCCTCGGCGAGGGCGGACGCCATGTTGCGCCACCCCTGGGCGGCCAGTGCGGTGAACACGCCGCGCCGGTCCACGAAGTGATGCGCCGGCGCGGCATGGGAAACACCTGCGGCGCGAGCCAGTTCACGCAGTGAGACACCGTCTGCTCCTCGCTCGGCGACAAGGATCGCAGCCCGTTCGAGGATCACCGTTTTCAGATCACCGTGATGGTAGGAGTCCCTGGTCATCGCACCATCGTACCCACGATCTTGACACTGCCTAGTTGGCCCTCCTAGCATCGAACTTGTCACTGTCAAGATAGTGCGGCCTCTGTCGAGGCTCCGACTTGGAGAGGATCTCCATGCCGACCCTTCCGTGGACCACCCCCAGCGGCGACTCCCACCACCGCGCACCCGGGGCATTGGTGATGGCCTCCCGCTTCGAGATGAAGCGGTGGCGAGATGTGCCCGGCTTCTTCCTCGCGTCGTTGCGGGTTCGCGATCAGATGCTGAAGTCGCCCGGCGTCATCGGAGTGTCCCTGATCACCCGGCCGTTGCGAAGGACGTTTTTCACGCTGTCGGCATGGAGCGATCGCAGTGCACTCGACGCGGCGGTCGCCGCCCAACCGCACGCCGCGACGATGGCCAGGTTCCGAACACGGATGGCCGACTCCGTCTTCACCTTCTGGGAGACTGCCGAACCGTCGCCCCCGGATTGGGCGGACGCCGTTCGACGACTTGACGAGACAGCCGTTTAGACGCTGGACTCGTTGCTGCCCAGACCAGCCCGGTCCAGCAGCCACGCGTACTGGAAGGCGGCTTCCTTCCACCGCTCGTAGCGCCCGCTGATGCCGCCGTGGCCGGCGTTCATCTCGGTCTTGAGCAGCACCTTGGCGGCGTCGTTGGCCGGGTCGGATTGGACGTGACGAAGCGCGGCAACCCATTTCGCCGGCTCCACGTAATACACCCTGGTGTCGTTGAGCGAGGTCATCGCCAGGATCGCCGGGTACTTCCTGGCCGCGACGTTCTCGTACGGCGAGTAGGACTTCATGTACTCGTACACGTCGGCATCCTCCAGCGGGTTACCCCACTCGTCCCACTCGGTGACCGTCAGTGGCAGCGACGGATCCAGGATCGTGGTGAGCGGGTCGACGAAGGGCACCGCGGCCAGGATCCCGGCGAAGAGATCGGGTGCCAGGTTGGCCACCGCCCCCATCAGTAGGCCGCCCGCGCTACCGCCGTAGGCCACCAGGTTCTCCGGCAGCGTGACGTCGGTACCGACGAGATGACTTGCCGCCGTGATGAAGTCGGTGAACGTGTTGCGCTTCTCCAGCAACTTGCCGTGCTCGTACCACCCTCTGCCGAGTTCACCGCCACCGCGCACGTGGGCGATCGCGAACACCATCCCCCGATCGAGCAACGACAGCCTGGCGATGGAGAATCTCGGGTCCTCGCACGACTCGTAGGCGCCGTAGCCGTACAGCAGCACCGGTGCCGGATACCGCAGACCGGCCCGGTGGATGATCGAGATCGGTATCCGCGCACCGTCGGGTGCGACCGCCCAGTCCCGGCGCTCGACGTAGTCTTCGGGGCGGTAGTCACCCAGGACGGGCTGCTCCCGCAACAGCGTGCGCTCACCGGTATCCAGATCCAGATCGTAGATGCGTACCGGGGTGACGAACGACGTCGCACCGATGCGCAGTTTGGGTGCGCTCCAGTTCGGGTTGGCCGACAGCCCTGCCGACATCAGTTCGGAGTCGAAGGTGATGTCCTGGGCCTGCCCGTATCCTTCTTCCTCGATGGGCCACAGCTGAATTCGCGGCAACGCGTCCTTGCGGTAGCTGACCACCAGGTGTCCACCGAAGGCGTCGACGGAGTCCAACCGGACGTCGTGGCGATGCTCGATCAGGGTTCGGGACCGCGTGGGATCGTCGACCGGCGCCTCGACGAGGGTGAAGTTCTCCGCTCCGTCGTTGTGCAGGATGAGAAATCGGTCCTGCCCGTCGACGACGACGTGGTCGACCGAGTATTCGACGTTCTCCCGCCGCGGCCATACCGACGTGAACTCGGCCTGCGGGTCGGCAGCGTCACCGTATCGCAGTTCGGAGGTCACGGCGCTGCCCGCGGCGATGATCACGTACTTGTTGCTGCGGGTGCGTCCCACTGCGACCCAGAATCGTTCGTCGGGTTCGTGGTACACCCGTTCGGCCGGCAACCCGGCGCCCAACCGGTGGCGCCACACGGTGTCCGGCCGCCATGCGTCGTCCACGGTGACGTAATACACGGTGTGGTTGTCTGCCGCCCAGGTGGCGCCGGCGCCGATTCCGGCGATCTCGTCCTCGTAGCGCCGACCGGTCCGCAGATCCTTGAAGCGCAACGTGTACCGCTCGTCGCCCTTGACGTCGACCGAGTACGCCAGGACGTTTCCGTCGACGCTGACGGTGGCTGCGCCCAGCGAGAAGAAGTCGTGCCCTTCGGCCTCGACGTTCTCGTCCAGCAGCACCTGCTCGCCCGGAATCTCGGTGTGCTCGTCGAACTGCGGGGGTGTCCAGTCGTCGGGATCGGTCACCGGGCAACGGCACTGCACACCGTACTGCTTTCCCTGGAAGCTGCGTCCGTAGTACCACCAGTCACCCCGACGGGTGGGCACCGAGAGGTCGGTTTCCTTGGTTCTGGACTTGATCTCGTCGAAGATCTTCTGTCGCAGGGGCTCGAGTGCCGCGGTAACGTGATCGGTGTAGGCGTTCTCGGCCTCGAGGTGATCGATCACCTCCTGGCTGGACTTGTCCCGCAGCCACTCGTAGGGGTCGATGAACACGTCGCCGTGATGTTCCCGGCGGTGCGCTGCCCGCCTGGCGACCGGCGCCTGCCCCGCGCTCACGCGGCCACGCCGATCCAGTCGTCGAACCTCAGACCCGAAATTCGTTCGTAAGCTTCGATGTAGCGGGCTCTTGTGGCGTCGACGATGTCGGCGGGCAGCGGCGGCGGCGGAGTGTCGGTTGCCCGGTCCCAGCCGGACTCGGGGCTGGTCAACCAGTTTCGGACGAACTGTTTGTCGAAGCTGTTCTGCGCTTCGCCCTCGACGTAGTCCTCGGCGCGCCAGTAGCGCGACGAATCGGGTGTGAACACCTCGTCGGCGAGTTTGAGTACGCCGTCGGCATCCACTCCGAACTCGAATTTCGTGTCGGCGACGATGATGCCCTGGCTCAGCGCGTGCTCCGCGCCCTGGGCGTAGGTCTGCAACGTGCGGTCGCGCAGTTCGTCGGCGCGGGCGGCACCGACGAGTTCGACCACCCGGTCGAAGGTGATGTTCTCATCGTGCTGGCCGAATTCAGCCTTGCTGGCCGGGGTGAACAACGGCTCGGCGAACCTGCTGGCCTCCACCAGACCGGCCGGCAACGCGATTCCGCACACCGCGCCGGTGTGCTGATAGTCGATCAGTCCCGACCCGGTCAGGTAGCCGCGGGCCACCGCTTCCACCGGAAGCATCTCGAGTTGCTCCACCACCAGCGCTCGTCCCAGCACCTCCTCGGGGATGCGCGTGTCGTCGGGCGGGCCCGCGAGGTGGTTGGGCGAATCCAGATGATCGAAGAAGAACACACTCATGGCTGTCAGAACCCGGCCCTTGTCGGGTATCTCCGAGTCCAGGATGTGGTCGTAGGCCGAGATCCGGTCCGAGGCGACGAACAGCAGGAGTTGGTCGTCGACCCGGTACAGCTCACGAACCTTGCCGCTGGCCAGGTGCTGGTAGTCGGACAGAGCGGGGCGCATTCGGCCAGCCTAACGGCCGCGGTGTGTTGTGATCGAACCCATGAAATCGCGGTGGGTTCCCTACGCCACAACGCCCGGTCGGCTGCTGTGGCAGCTGCTCAGCGACGTCGTGGTGATCATCTGGACAACGATCTGGGTGTTGGTCGGCATGGCGGTGCACTCCGCGGTGTCGATCATCGCCGATTTCGGCTACCAGCTGGAGAGCGGCGCGAACGGGGTGGCGGGCAACCTCGACTCGGCGGGCAACAGCGCCGACGACATCCCGCTGATCGGTGACTCGCTGGCCCGTCCGCTGACCGCCGCCGGCGACGCGGCCCGCGAGATCGCCGGTGCCGGGCAGAACCTGGGGGTGACGGCCGGGTGGTTGGCCTGGCTTCTCGCCCTCGCAGTGGCGGCACCACCGATCCTGGCGCTGATGATGCCGTGGCTGTTCCTGCGGGTGCGGTTCTTCCGGCGCAAGTGGACCGCCGTCACGCTGGCGTCCACCGCGGCCGGTGAGCAACTGCTTGCGTTGCGGGCGCTGGCCAACCGCCCACTGGCGAAGCTGGCGGCGGTCAGCGCCGACCCGGTGGGGGCCTGGCGGGAGCAGGATCCGATCGCCATCCGGGGTCTCGCCGCGCTCGAGTTGCGGGCGTCCGGGATCCGCGCCGCCGGCCTCAAGCATCAGTGACCCGACCGCCGGAACGGTATTCCAGCAGGCGTCCACTCGCATTTTCGCTGCTGGAATACAGTTCCGGCGGGGGGCGGGGTTCAGCGCAGCAGTCGCTTGAGCGTGGTCCCCAGCGGGTGCCGAGCGGTCAGCGAGCCGAACCGGACCCGTCCGGTGACTACGACGTGCAGCCGGTTCGACGGCGGGCTGGTCCCCACTTTGACCGAGGTGGAGGAGCCGACATTGTCCACGCCGTTGAGGTCGGCGGTCGCGCCGTCGGGCAGAATCAGTTCGCTGGAGCTGAAGTAGTCGTCGATCTCGATCTGCACCACCGGGCTCTGCAACGTCGCTGACGTGAAATCCAGCGTCGTCGAACACATCCTGGTGACCAGCTGCAGCCGCGGTGGCACCGTCCACTGCCCCTTGCGGGTGATGCTCGACATCCAGCTGCGCAGCACTCCGGGAGGCGCGGGCGCGGCTTGACGACGGACGTGAGGCAGGTCGGCGATCACGGTGTCCAGTTCGCGGCGGGTCCGAGCGGCGAGCACGACGTCCACCCGCTCGGTGTACTCGTCGAGCGAGAGCATGCCCTGCCCGACGGCCTGCTCCAGAATCTGGGTCACTGCGGCGCGGTCGGCGTCCGAGGCCCTCATTTCGGGTGGGGTATCCATGTACACCGAGCTTATGCTCGCGTGCAACTGCGACCAGGGCCAGGTCAGATCAGCACGTGCGCAACAGCATCGCGGTGGTTCCGCTGTTGGCAGCCCCGACACCCACAGCGGCAAGACCGGCATCCTTGACCTGCCGCTCGCCCGCTTCACCGCGGATCTGCAGGCACGCTTCGTGGAGGTGGCCGAAGCCGTGCAGTCGGCCACCCGACAATTGTCCGCCGCCCGAGTTGATCGGCAACTCACCCGCCAACGAGATGCGCCTCGGGTCTGCGACGAACTCACCGGATTCGCCGAACTCGCACAGGCCGAAGTCCTCCAACCAGCACAACACGAACACGCTGAAGCCGTCGTAGAGCGACGCGTAGTCGACGTCGCCTGGTGAGAAGTCCGTGCGCTCCCAGATCCGCGACCACCGCGAGCTGATCCTGGCGATATCTTCGCCACCCTCCCACAGGAAGCGGTCGCGGTGGGCACAGTCGAGGGCTTCCACGACGACGGGAGGGTGCTGGAGGCTGGCGGCATGCTCGGCCCTGGAGATGACGAATGCGGTGGCTCCGTCGCAGGCGATGTCGCAGTCGTACATGCACAACGGATCCGAAACCATCCGCGCCTCGAGGTACGTGTCGAGATCGATCGGATCGCGATACACGGCCTTCGGGTTCAGCGCGGCGTGTCTACGTTGCACCACCGCGATCTGGCCGAGTTGTTCACGGGTGAGACCGAAACGGTGCATGCGGGTGCGGATCTGCAGCCCGGCGAGGTTGGCGGCAGACGCGCCGTAGGGCAACTGCCAGCCGAGCTGACCGGCGGCCTTGGTGCCTTCCGGGGTGCTGTAACCGCGGCGTCGGCCGCTGCCCTGCGCTGTTCCCTCCCAGATGCTGCGCCAGCACAGCACATGATCGGCCAATCCGCCCGCGACCGCGAGCATGGCGTCGACGACCGCGCCGAGCTGACCCGGGTACTCGACCCCGCCGGCCACCCAGTTCGGTTTGATGCCGAGAGCATCGTGGATCTCCCGTATGCCGGCACCCGAGAATCCCCTGCCCGCCATCGAAGCGCCAGGGTAGGTCGTGAGGCCGTCGATGTCGGCAAGGGTGAGGCCGGCGTCTGTGACGGCGGCCAGGCATGCATCGACTGTGAGCTGCAACGGATCCCGGCCGAGGCGGCGACCGATGTCAGATTGGCCGACACCGCTGATGATCACCCGGTCGGTGAGCGGCGACGTCACCGGTCGTCCGGGGCGAACAGCGGGAAGAACACCACGTTCTCGTCGTCGCTCTCGAAGCGCACCCGCACCGGCATCCCCGGCGCGATATCGTCAGGGTCGATGTTGACGAGGTTCGTCAACACCCGAGTACGGACATCTTCGATCGGGTTGACGAATGCAATGACGTACGGATCAGGAAAACCCGGATAGAACGGATGACGGTTCACCGTCCAGCTCTCGACGACGCCGCGGCCGGACAGCGTCGCCCACTCGGGGCTGGCGTGGTCACGCTGACACCGCAGTGCCGGCGGATGGATCAGGCGTTCGCACTCAGGGCAACGCTGCAGCCTGAACAACCCCTCGGCGCCGGATGTCCAGTACGTCCGATTCAATTCAGTCAGGGCAGGACCCGGTCGGCCCCACCCGGCGGCGCCGTCAGTCACCGGCGGAGACTTCCTCGGAACCGAAGATGAACCGGTCGGCGATTGCATGTTCGTTGCGGATCGACATCTCCTGGGCGGTGTTCAGCCATAGGCCGTCGAAGCCCCTGGAGTGCATGCCCGCATGGATGGCGTCGATGTTCATCAGGTCCTGGGTAGGCAGCTCACCCCACCCATCGTGATCCTGCCAGCGGGGAAACTCCTGCCAGGCGGTTTCGGGTACTTCAGCGGATGCGAAATGCTCCAGGGAGAACATCTCGAACACACACCGGTTGGGGTCTTCGGCGTCCGGCAACATGCGGTAGCCCAACACGCATGACTTCTCCACCAGAATCACCAACGTGGGAAACACGTGCCAGTCGCCGTTGCCCGCGAAGTACTGCTCCATCGTCATCGTCGGAAAATCAACCCCCTCGGCCAGTGCGAGTTCCTCGCACAGCTGGTGGTAGCGCACGAACGGGGGTACGTCGGTTGGTTCCATGGCCGCGAGCTGCTGTGCGGCGCGGTAGTCCCGTTCGGTGACCAGCGAACCGACCTCGAGGTAGTTGTACTGCATCGAGTTCGCGAAGACTTCGGGCCGGGCCGCCTGTGCCTTGCGAGCGCTGTCCCGGTTGCCGCTGTCCGGACGCGCGGTGTAGATGAAGCGCGAATGGTTCCGGTATGGAATCGTCGGTGTGTAAGGGGCGTAGCTGAACTCCTGCGGCGGGGCAGGTTCGGCCGAGGGGCGCGGCCCCTGGGCCGCACGCAACGTCTGTGGGTGTGTCCCCGGTGTGTGATAGCCCTCGATGAAGGCATCGATGACGGTCTTGTAGTTCGCCTGCAGGAAAGTGCGCTTTCGCCAACGAAAACGCATGTCCTGCAATCGGAACGATGCCAGCGCGGTTGGTAGCGGATCCAGCCAACCGAGAAGATCGGGCGGATCGTCGGCCATGCTGATGAACACCCAGCCACCCCAGGTGCCGACCGTCACCGGTTTGAGCGACCACTGCTCACGCGGGCGATGCAGGAACTCGTCCCGTGCCGGGACGAACGCCGACCTGCCGTCGAGGCCGAACCGCCAGCCGTGGAAGGGGCAACGCAGGTCGCCCTCGCTAGCACAGCCCGCGCCCCGGACGACCTTCATGCCGCGATGCGTGCAGGCGTTGTAGAACGCTTTGATGGTGTCGTCCTTTTGTCGCACCACCATGATCGACTGCCGTCCGATCGTGTACTCGTAATAGCTGCCGGGCTGCGGGATCTCCTCCTCGCGACAGGCCGGTTGCCACACCTGTGTGAAGAGCCGGTCGAGTTCGAGGGCGAGGAAATCCGGGTCGACGTAGCGCGTCTTCGGCACGAAAGTCTCACCGCAGGCGTAACGCTCGGGCACCTTTCCGGTGGCGTCGGCGTCGGCGACATCATCGATAGACGTCATCGCGCACCCCTTCTGTGGTCTAGCTGGCAGACGGTTTGTCGAAGATGTTCGGGTAGAGCACCGCTTCTTTGAACGAGGTCTCGATCTCGGCGAAGGCGGTCGGAATGTCCCATGTCCCCGACGAGGAGACGATCTCGCGTTCGACGACCGGGTTGGACATCAGGCTGATTCGGCCGTTGCCGGCGAAGATCACTCGCCGGTTCAGCCAGTCCGACTGTTCGCTGGCGAGATAGACCACCGGTGGAACCACGTTCGCCGGAGACAATCGCTGATTGGCTGCCGAGTAGTCCATGCTGCCCCCACCCTTGATGCCCTGCGTCATACGGGTTCCCGCGATCGGCGCGATCGCATTCGAGCGCACTCCGTATCCTTTGAGCGCGTTGGCGCAGGAAAAGGTCAGTCCGACGATGCCCATCTTCGCGGCCGCGTAGTTGGGTTGGCTCGGCGCGCCCTGCAGACCCGACATGGACGTGAAGTTGATCAGACGGTACTGCCCGCCTCGGTTCTCCCGCCACCACGCCGAAGCATGGCGGGTCAGGTTGAACGTGCCCTTGAGATGGACCGCGATGACCGAATCCCAGTCCTGTTCGGGCATTTTGAAAACCATGCCGTCCCGCAGGATACCGGCGGCGTTGACCATGATGTCGAACCCGCCGAGGGTGGACGCCGCGCGGTTGATCAGGTCGGCGCATGCGGCGAAATCAGTGATGTCGGTGCAGTCCGGAAAGGCTTTGCCGCCCCGCTCGTTGATCGCCGTGGCGACCGTCTCGGCCGGGCCGGTGTCGTGTCCGGACCCGTCGACCGCGACACCGGCATCGGACACCATCACGATGGCCCCCTCCGCGGCCAGCCCTTCGGCGATTGCCGCGCCGATGCCCCGCCCCGCGCCGGTGACCAGAGCGGTCCGCCCGTCAAGAACTCCCATTGCTCGTCAGCTCCTCGCGCCGATGTCAGTCGCTACCACGATACAGAACACAAGTACGAAATGTGTATATCTGTCTACCCATTGTCAGTCGAATCCCCATTCGGTGTAGCGGCGTTCCAACTCCGCCATCGCCTCGCGTCCACCCCGGCTCGTGCGCTCCTTCATGAAGTTGAATTCGTCGTCACGCCAGGACAAGTTGCTGAAAACGGTGTGCGCCATCGGGACGAAGTCGGCGAACTGCGCCATTCCGACGGCATTCCAGAACGTAATGAGCGCGTGCTTGCCGACCATCAGGCCGTCGGCCGAATGGTGCGAAATCGCTCTCGCGTACCGCATCGCCTCGCCGCGCAGTTCTGCTGCCGGTACGACCGACGACGCCACACCCCAGCGCTCGAGTTCGTCGGCGCGCACCTTTCGGCCGGTGATCATCGCCTCGTAGCCGCGGTTCGGGCCAAGTTTGAGTAGTGCCAGCGGCATCGCCGTGGAAAATCCCGCGAAGCCGATCCGCGCCTGCGGACGCGCCAGATACATGTCGTCGGACACCACGAGGATATCGGCGGCCAAAGCCAGGTTCATGCCGGCGCCGAGGGTGGCGCCCTGACACGCGGCGATCACGGTCTTGGGGAATTCCAGCCAGTTCGTCAAGTGCCGGTGCAGGCGGCGGGCATTGCCCATCCGCGCGGTCTGCGCCAGCCGCTTCCCCTTCTGCAGACCCGCCTGCTCGACGGGCAGCCGTCCGACATCGTCACCGCTGGAGAAGTCCTTGCCCTCGGCAACCAGGACGACCACCTTGATGTCGTCGTCACCCTCCGCCCGGTCGAGCCGGTCCTTGAAAAGGTTGTGCATGTCCGGCGACAGAATCGCGTTGCGGCGGTCCGGCCGATCAATGGTGATCTGCGCGATGTGTGGCTCGACGACCTCGTACCGCACCCAGTCGTCGTCGACCTCGAACTCGCCCGGATCGCCCACCGCACGTCACCTCCCGCCTTGCCGCCACTCAGTGAGACATCAGAACACTATCCGATTATCTGTTCAGTAAGGTGATAGCTTCCCATAATGCCGATCAGCGTCATCACCAAGGTCGTCGCGGCCCCCGCTGACGCCTTGTGGGCCATCCTCGCCGATTTCGGCGATGTCAGTTGGATCCCCATCGCCGGCCAGGTCGAAGTCATCGGGTCAGGCATCGGAATGCGGCGGTGCATCCACGGCAGCGGTCCCGTCCCCGTGGTCGAGAAGCTCACCGGACTCCAGCCGGAGAAGATGACCCTGAGCTACACGATCACGGACAACCCACTGCCCGTGAGCCGGTTCGAAGCGACCGTCACGGTGAACGAGGAGATCGGCGACGACGAGAGACCCTCCTTGTCGCGCATCGCATGGACCGTCGATTTCGACCCCGTCGGCGACTCCGAGGCCGATGCCCGAGCCGCCCGAGATGCCGTGGAGGCCGTCTACGAGATGATGGCGGGCTGGCTGACCGAAGCAGCAACCGACGACTGCAACCGCGACTGAACAGTAATACAAACTATGTACATACGTTTATGATGGTCGCATGATCGATCCCGACCGGCTCGTGCTCATCAGCGTCGACGACCACACCGTGGAACCGCCCGACATGTTCGAGGGTCGGGTGCCCGCTCGATTCGCCGACCAGGCACCCCGCATCGTCGAGACCGACGACGGGGTGTGCTTCTGGGAGTACGCAGGAGTGCCGCTGCCCAACATCGGCCTGAACGCCGTGGCGGGTCGGCCCAACGATGAGTGGGGCTTCGAACCCTCCAGCTTCACCGACATGCGTACCGGCTGCTATGACGTCGACGCCCGGGTAGCCGACATGAACGCCTCGGGCGTGCTGGCCTCGCTGTGCTTTCCGTCTTTTCCGACGATCTCCGGAGCCCTGTTCACCTTCCGCGGGGACCGCGACGTGTCCGAGGTGATGGTCCGCGCATACAACGACTGGCATGCCGAAGACTGGTGCGGGCGCCACCCCGACCGATTCATCCCGATGGGGATCCTGCCGTTGTGGGATCCGGCGCTGGCTGCACGCGAGATCGCCCGTCTCGACTCCATGGGCTGTCATTCGGTGACGATGCCCCAGCACATCGGCAACTACGGACAGCCGCCGTGGCAGGATCCACAGTGGGACGTGATGTGGGAAGCGGTGTGCGAACACGACACGGTGGTCAACATCCACATCGGCACTGGCGGCGGTGTACCGGTGCCCTCGGATCTGACCAGTTACCTCGCCTACAACTCGATGATTGCCTTCGACACCGTGCGTTTCACCTCCGACTTGCTGTTTTCTCGTGTGGTCACCACGTTCCCGACGATCAAGTTCGCGCTTTCGGAGGGCGGCATTGGATGGATCCCGTTCGCGCTGGAGAGGTATGAGGACCTGTACTCGCGTCAGCGGGCGTGGACCGGTGACGACCTGGGGGTCGGCGTCACGCCGACGGACGTCTTCCGCCGCAATTTCATCGCCTGCTTCATCCGGGACCGAGTCGGGGTCGAACTGCGCGACCGCATCGGCGTCGACTCGATCTGTTGGGAGATGGACTACCCGCACTCGGACAGCAGCTGGCCGGACGCCCCGGAACAGCTGGCCGCCCAACTGGAGGGCTGCACCCTCGATGAGGTCGAGAAGATCACCTGGCAGAACGCCGCCCGCACCTACCGGTACGACGGTGTCGAGCGGCTCGGCCGTGACCACTGCACGGTGTCGTCGCTGCGACAGCGCAACGCCGGCCTGGACTTGACGGCCCCCAAAGTCGATGCCGGCCGCGCCCCCAGGGCCGGCACCTCCGCCATCACCTACGGCGACATGCGGCAGCGGCTGGCCTCCGTGATGACGGGTGGAACGTGACCGACGCTGACTACGGCGTATCCCTGTCATTGCGCGATCGCGCTTTCCGCGACGAGGTCCGCGCGTTCCTGGATTCGGCACTGACCGCCGACACCCCGACCCAGACCCGGACCCGAGGTGAGAAGACGCGCCTGGAGCGGATGCGCTGGTGGCAGACCCGACTCCACGAGGCGCGCCTGGCCGCGATCTCCTGGCCGACCGAGTTCGGCGGCCGCAGCGCAACACCGGTCCAACAGTTGATCTTCAACGCCGAGATGGCTGCAGCGCGTGCACCGGAGCCGATCAACCGCAGCGCGATCAACCAGCTCGGCCCGACCATCATCCAGTGGGGCACCGACGAGCAACGCGCCCACTACCTCCCGCGCATCCTGTCGGCCGAGGATGTGTGGTGCCAGGGGTTCAGTGAACCCGATGCCGGCAGCGATCTGGCTTCATTGAAGACCCGAGCCACTATTGACGGCGACCACCTGGTAATCACCGGTCAGAAGGTGTGGACGTCGAAGGCCCAGTACGCCGACCGGATCTATCTGCTCGTCCGGACCGATACTCGCGCTGAGCCCCGCGACGGGATCAGTTATGTGCTGGCAGATCTCGCGACGCCTGGCATCGAAGTGCGCCCGGTACGCCAGATCACCGGAGCATCCGAGTTCAACGAGGTGTTCCTCGACGAGGCGCGGGTGCCACTTTCCAACGTGTTGGGGCCGTTGCACGGCGGGTGGCGGGTCGCGAAATCCACCCTCGGTTATGAGCGCGTGGGACAGAGCCGTACCCACCGGATCGAGCGCCGCCTCGACATCTTGGTCGGAATGGCCAAGCAGCCCAACGCACTGACCGAAAAAGCGTTCGCCGACGAATACGTCTCCGACCAGATGGTGCGCTTTGCCGCCCAGGTCGAGGCCTTGCGCCAGATCGCCGCACAGGCCACCGCGGCAGGCGTGCGCGGTATGAGCCCGGGCCCCGAAGCCTCGCTGGCCAAACTGCTCACCTCCGAACTCGATCAGGCCATGGCCAATTTCGGGCTCGACCTCTCCGGGCCTGCCGGAGTTCTTGAGGCCGGGTCGCCAGGCGCGGCGAAGAACGGCAACGTCGCGCAGAGTTACCTGTTGATGCGCGCGGCCACCTTCGGCGCCGGCACCTCGGAGATCCAGCGCAATGTCATCGCCGAGAGATTGCTAGGGCTGCCACGTGACCCCTGACGCCACTCCCTCCCTGACCGAGATCGCCGATAACGCCGCCCATCTCGCCGAGCTGCGCGATGCGGCGGACGACATCTTGCGCCACGCCTGGGCGGTCGAACGTACCCGGGCGCTGCTCGACGGCACCCGCCCCGCGTTCGATGGCCAACTATGGCGCACGATCTGCGAAGTGGGATGGCCCGATGTGCTCGTCGATGACGCCGACGGCGGTGGCGGAGGCAGCCTGCGGGAGCTCTGTGTCCTCGCCGAAGCAGCCGGTGCCGTGGCGCTGCCGGTGCCGCTTCCGGCGACGGCTGCCGCAAGCTGGTTGCAGCGGCGTTGCACCGACGGAATCACCCTGGTGCTCGACGATTCCGACCCCCGGCCCACCTTGTCGTCGGCGGGCCTCACGGGGTCCTGGGGATCGGTCCCCTACGGTGCGGTCGCCGACCGGCTGCTGATCCTCGCCGACCGCGACGGAGAGCCGGTACTAGGTGCCGTCGATCCCGCAGATCCAGGCGTCACGCGGCAGGCCCAACAGCCTCTTGATCATCAGCCCGCCGCCGCCATCGCCATCGACGGCGCAGCGTTCGAACAACTAGACGCTGAGCCGTCGGCCGCGCGGCGGTATCGCGAGGCCCTGTTCCGGGTCCGCATCGCCACGGTCGCCGAACTGATCGGAATCGCCGAGGCCGCGAACCGCGCCGCCGCCGACTACGCGAAGGTACGCGTCACCTTCGGCCGGCCGATCGGCAGCCGCCAAGCGATCAAACACCGCTTGGTCGACCAACGCGGTGTCATCGAGGTCGCGCGGGCGCTCGTGAACCGATCCGCCGACGCCTGCGAACAGCAGCATCCCGAGACCCCGGCGCTGGTTTCGCTGACGGCGTTCTGGGCGATCGACTCACTTCGGCGCGTTCCCGAAGGCGCCGTTCAGGTTTTCGGCGGTATCGCCTACACCTGGGAGCACGATGCGCACGTCTACCTGCGGCGCGCGGCGACGCTGGCC
The DNA here is from genome assembly GCF_902705885.1 of Mycolicibacterium austroafricanum. Lineage (GTDB taxonomy): Bacteria > Actinomycetota > Actinomycetes > Mycobacteriales > Mycobacteriaceae > Mycobacterium > Mycobacterium vanbaalenii_A. The sequence goes on from NZ_CACSIP010000001.1 coordinate 82,616, forward strand.
GCCCACCTGGGGGCACGCCACCGCCACCGCGAGACGGTCGCCGCCTGGCTGCAATCCCGCTGACGATCAGCGGTAGTCGAGGGTCACCGGCAATCTGTCATAGGTGTGCACCAGGGCCGACGGCCGCAAGGCCGCCGTCCCCGTCACATGGATGCCCTTGGCACGCTTGATCACCTCGTCGAGAACCAGGCGGGCTTCCCGGCGCGCCAGCGCAGCACCCATGCAGAAGTGTTCTCCGACGCCGAAGCCCAGGTGTCCTGACGCGTCGGAGCGAGTCACGTCGAAATCTTCGGCCGTCGGCCCCCAGTGGTCGACGTCGCGATTGGCGGATGCGTACGCCAGCAACAACCCATCACCTTCGCGAATGGTGACTCCCCGCACCTCGACATCGTGGGCGGCCTGGCGGGCCATGCTCATCACCGGGGTCCACCAGCGCAACACCTCTTCGACCGCATTGGTAGCCACATCAGGATCGGCGAACGCTTTCTGGGCCTGGTCGGGGTGCATGTCGAAACATGCCGCGATGCCTGCGATCAGGCTCTGGGTCGTCTCGCTGCCGGCCGCGAGCAGCGTCAGCGCGTAGGTCATCACCTGAATCTCGTTGAGCGGTTCGCCGTCGATCCGGACCTGCGACAACATCGACAGCAGATCATCCGTCGGGTTCTCCGCGCGCTCGGCGACCAACGCCATCAGGTACGGCGCCACCTCTCCGAAAATCAACTCCATGTCGCTGTCTTCGGCCACGCCGCTGCCGACGTTGGCGATCGTGGTGGCCCAACCGGCCACCTTCGACCAATCCGGCTCGGGCACCCCGAGCAGATACGCGAACACGTACACGGGGAAGGGTTCGGCGACACGTTCGACCCAGTCGAACTCACCGTCGGGCAACCCATCGAAGATCTGGCCGACCACCTGTCGGACGCGCTCCTCCAGTTTCGCCACCGCCGACGGGGTGAAGCGCACCCCGATCGCCTTGCGGTGGGCCCGGTGCTCCGGCGGATCCATGAACAGGATTCCTCGGTTCTGATACCCCTGCGGGTCCCGGCCTTCGCGGTGCGCGATCAGATCCATCATGATGCCGATTCGTTCCGAGGTGAACTTCTCCGGGCGGGCCGAGATCGCCTTGATGTCGTCATACTTCGTCACGACCCAGAACTTGCCCTCTTCGTACCAGTGCACGGGATCGGTCTCACGCAGCGCTCGGAACGTCGCGTTGGGATCTCCGAGGTAGAACTCGGCATCGTCGAACCGCACGTCGAAGCGCGCACCAGTCGTCGCCATACTATGAACAATAGAACAGACTGTGTGAATGTGTGAAGTCATGACACAGACTTATCAATCGGACGCATAATGTCCTATTGTTCCGGAATGGCCACCAGCGGCACGGCGGGGACGGCGATCTCGCCTCCCCCCACCTTCCTGACCGGGGTGCGGGTACGACAACTCGGCGACGGGGTCGCCGGCGCGGCCGCAGCGGCGCTGTTGGCCCGCCTCGGTGCCGAAGTCACGTCCACGGTCACTGACGCGCGGTCGCACCGCGCGGGCCCTTGGCTGCACACCCCGGACGGACCGGTCGCCGCTGTCGACCTGGTACTCAGACGGTGGACTCAGGGACCGGATAACCGCGATGCCGACGCCGACATCGTCATCGTCGACGGTGTCGAGGCCCCGACAGCGACACCGGGAGCGGTGGTCGTCGGCATCCGGCCGTTCGGGCTCGACGGACCGGACAGCCACCTTCCCGGCGGGGAACTGATCGCGCAGGCCAGCGGCGGACTGCTGGGCACCATCGAGGGCGCCGACGGAGCGCCCGTCCCGGCGCCGGGTTACGTCGCATCCAAGGCCGTCGGCGCGGTCGCCGCGCTGGCAGCCCTGCACGGGCTCGATCGCAGCAGGCGCACCGGCGACGCGGTCACCGTCGATGTATCAGCCCAGGAAGCGGTGATCTTCACCGCGGCGTTGCCCGAATGCGCACACCTTCTCTATCGCTGCCCTGGACGAGCGGGCAGCGGCCGGTACCTCGCACCGTCCGGCCTGTTCCCCTGCCGCGACGGACTAGTCCGCATCACCGCGGTCGAAAACCACCAGTGGACGGGCTTGCGAGCGGCTCTCGGTGAACCGGACTGGTCCGCAGGGTTGGACGAACGCGCGGCGCGCATCGAACATGCCGAGTTGATCAACGCCAAGGTATCGGAGTGGGCGGCTTCAAGGGACAAAGCCGACTGCGCGGCATTGCTCCAAGCCAATGGGGTGCCGTCGACACCGGTGAACGAACCCGGCGAACTTCTGGACTCGCCGCAACTCGCGTATCGGAATTCGTTGCTGCACTCTCATGTCGGCGACGACGATGTCACGTTCCTGGGCCCACCCTGGAGTCTCGAACCGGCGGGCCCGCCCACCGAGCGAACTCCCGGCCTCGCCGGGTTGCGTGTCGCAGAACTCACCCATGTGCTCGCCGGTCCCATCGTCGGCGCGCTACTGGGCGCCATGGGCGCCACCGTCGTCCGCCTGGAGGATCCGGACCGCCTCGACATCTACCGGCGCACCGGACCTTTCGCCGATGGCGTGGCGGGCACCGAACGCGGCGCCTACTATGCCGTGGCCAACCATTCCAAGCACAGTGTGCTGATCAACCCGGCGAGCGCCGCCGAGCACGTCGCCTCGATGTTGGCAGCCTCCGACGTGCTGATCGAGAACGTCGGCTCATCGCGGTTGCGCCGTTTGAAGGTCGACCCAGCGGCATTCGCCGAGTCCGGCCGGCTGGCCCTGCGCGTCTCGGGGTTCGGTTCGGCCGGGCCACTGGCCGGCTACCGCGTATACGCCAACAACGTCCAGTCCTACGGCGGACTCGCGGGCGTGTGCACCGACGCGTCCGGCCTTCCGGCACGCCTGGGCACTGTCCTGGCCGATCCGTTGTCCTCGGTCGTCGGCGCGGTAGCGATCGCCGCATGGGCGCTGGGACGTGCGCCCACGACGGGTGCAGTGCTGGACCTGTCGATGTCCGAGGTGGTCGCGTCAACCATTTCCGAGTTCGTCACGGCCGCCTCAGCACGTCCAGCCGACCCGCCCGTACGCGTGGTCCGCACCGTCCGGCGCACAACCGACGGGCGTTGGGTCGCTGTGGAATTGACCGACGCCCAATGTGACCAGGAGCGCGTCGAGATTGTCACGGCACTGATCGAGACCAATCGTGCCGACGATGCTGTCGGCAAACTGCGCGGGGCGGGGATCCTCACGGCCGTGGTCCGGCGCGCCGAGGAGCTGGTGGCCGACCCCCACCTCGAGGCCCGCGGATTCTTCCCCGAGATCGATCATCCCGATCCCGGTATCGGTCGCAGCCGGCTGGTCGGGCTGCCATGGCGATTCGCGGGCGAGGGACCCGTCCCGCTCGCACCTCCACCTGCACTGGGCAGTGCCAACACCCGCTACGAAAGGACATTGCGTGCCGACACCACCGCCTGACCGCACAGCGACCGTGTGGTCCTCGACATTCGTACCGTACGCGTCGCCCTACACCGACTACGGCCAGCAGGGTTACAGCGTGGCATGGGCGGATACCGCATCGGGTCGTCTGCAGGTGCTGGTCGACGGCGACCGCCCGGCGCCGGGCACGGTCGGGTGGCTGGTGACCTCGACACTCGACGGCGAGTCGGTCGACATGTTCGTGGCGGATCCCGCATGACGGGCGTGCGGATCTCCGGTGTCGGCGTCACCGAGTTCGGAAAGCACGCCGGCACACCGTTGGTCGATCTCGGTGTTGAGGCAGCACGAAACGCCTTGGCAGATGCAGATATCGACTATACCGACGTCGGCGAAGTGTTCACCGCCTCTGCGCTGGCCGCACCGCAGACCGGAATGAGAGTTGCGCTGGAACTTGGCCGCACCGGGATACCGGTGACAGCCATCGAGAGTGCTTCAGCCGGTGGCATGGTCGCGCTGCGCCATGCCGTCTGGGCCGTAGCCTCCGGACGCTGCAGGACGGCACTGGCGATCGGCTACGAGAAAACCACCGCACTGGAGCCCGGCGGCGTGGTGCCGGCGGCCGTGGGCTTCTGGGACCGGTTCCCGCCGCAGACGCACTACGCAATCGAGGCTGCGCGGTGGCTCCACGACGCCGGGTGCGGACCAGAGGCGATCGCGGCCGTCGCCGCGAAGTCACACAATCAGGCCCGACTGAACCCACTCGCGGCCCGACGACGAGACGCCCCGGTGACCGTCGAGGACGTGCTGTCCGCCCGTATGGTCGCCGACCCGCTGACCAAAATGATGTGCCACGCATCGGTGGACGGCGGCGCGGCGGTCGTTGTCACCGCGAATCCGGCGCCGCGCTCGGTGAGCGTGCTGGCCATCGAACAGACCAGTTGGCCCGCCGACCCGCAGTGGCCGCTGGTCGGACCCGTCGTCGGCCCACCCTCGCAATTGACGCTCACCGCGCGGCAGTCCTACGCCGCGGCCGGAATCGAGCCCTCCGAGATCGGTGTGGTCTCGCTGCACGACATGTGCGCCAGCGAGGAGATCACCGCGTTGATCGCGATGGGGCTGGTGGACTCGAGCCGGATGTCCGCCCTGATCGAAGCCGGCGGACTCGCCGGTGACGGCGAACTGCCGACCAACACCGACGGTGGCTGTATCGCCCGCGGCCACCCCATCGGTGCGACCGGACTCGCGCAAGCCGCCGAGATCGTCACTCAGCTGCGCGGCGAGGCCGGAGCGCGGCAGGTCGATGAGCCCCGAATCGGGCTCGTCCAGGCGGTCGGCGGCGGCGGATCGTGTGCGGCGGCGGTGCTGCGCGCATGATCACGCGATGGCGCCACTCTCCTTGAGCGCCATGACGCGGTCCCAGTCCCCACCCAGCTCGAGGATGAGTTCCTCGGTGTGGGAGCCGAATTCCGGCATCGGAGCCAGCTGGGCGGGGGTCTCGTCGTAGAGCACCGGACTGGCCACCAGGTCGTAGCTCTGACCGTCGTGTTCCACCGCGACGATGTTGCCGTTGGCCCGCACCTGCGGATCGGTGGCCACCTCCGCGGTGTTCTGCACCGGTGCCCACTGGCCGTCGAATCCGTCGAGCGCAGCGCGCCAGTGCTCCAGCGGTTGTGCGCCGATGGCTGCACGCAGCGCTTCGATGGCCGCCGGTGCATTGGCCGCGAGCGAGGCGTGGTCTGCGAAACGTTCGTCGGCAACGAGTTCGGCGACACCCACCCGCCGACAGAACTCTGCGAAATAGCGGAACCCCTGCAGCATGGACAGTCCGAGAAAGCGTCCGTCAGCGGTCCGGTAGAACCCGACCAGCGGGTTGTTGGGTGTGACATTGGCGCCGGCGGGATTGGTCTGCCACGGTTGGCCGCTCACCAGGGCGGCGTTGACCGCCACGCCCGATGCCCATACCCCGACCCCCAACAGCGAGATGTCCACGACTCGGGCATGTCCGGTACGTTCGCGCTCGAACAAGGCTGCCGCGACGCCCCCGGCGATCGTCAAGCCGCCGATCGAATCCCCGTATGCGGGTCCCGGTTGCGGCACCACGCCGTCCATGTCGCACGGCGTGGATCCCAGCGCTCCGCCCGCCCGACTCCAGAACCCGGTCATGTCGTAGCCGCCGGTTCCGGCGTCGGGACCAAGGGGGCCGTAGGCGCTGCCCCGGGCGTACACGATGTCGGGGTTGACCGCTCGCAGGTCCTCGACGTCGATGCGGAGCTTCTTACGCGCGTCGGGCAGGAAGTTGGTCAGGAAGACATCGCTCGAGCGCGCGATGTCCATCAGCAACTCGTGTCCATCCGGGGTCGACATGTCGATGGCGACCGAGCGTTTTCCGCGATTGGCGTGCTCCATGACCGGGTTGCGGTCTCCGTCGATCGTGATATGGCCCAGCTGCCGCAGACCGCGCTGCGAATCGCCGGTCTGCGGATGCTCGACCTTGATGACATCGGCACCCCAGTCCGCGAGCACCGCGCCTGCCGCGGGAACAAATGTCCACTGGGCGACTTCCAGCACCCGCACCCCGGTCATCGGTCCGCTCATCGGTCCGGTCATCATGGCCTCTCCCTGGTCACACCCACCCTGGCTTGAACAATAGAACACTATTTGTCTCTTTGCGATATGGTGGCCTGGTGACGGGCGCGTTGTCTCATCTTCGGGTGTGTGACCTCAGTGGGCAGCTGGCCGGCGCGGGCGCAACGAAGATCCTGGCGGCCTTCGGCGCCGAAGTCATCCGCGTCGAGGATCCGGTCACCCGGGGCCTCTGGGACGCGCTGCGCGGCGTCGGACCCTACGTCGACGATCGCCGAGGGGTCGATCTCGGCGCCGGCTTCAACAACCACAATGTCGGAAAGTACGGTGTCACCCTCAACCTGCGGGTCGACGAGGGTAAACAACTGCTGCGCGAACTGATCTCGGTCAGCGACGTGGTCTGTGAGAACTTCGCCGCGGGAGTGATGGAGAACCGGGGCTTCGGCTACGACGAACTGCGCCGGATCAAGCCCGACATCGTGTACGTCTCCAACTGCGGGTTCGGCCACACCGGGCCCTACCGCGACTTCAAGACGTGGGGCCCGATCGTGCAGGCCGTCAGTGGGCTGACGTTCACCTCCGGCCTACCCGACGAAGAGCCGGCGGGGTGGGGCTTCTCCTACATGGACCACGGATCGGCGTTCTACATGACCGTGGCCATCATGGCGGCCCTGCACCACCGCGACCGCACTGGACAGGGACAGCACGTCGACCTGGCCACGGTTCCCGCCGGCATGGCGATGCTGCCCACCGAGATCCTCGACTGGACCGTCAACGGGCGGCCCACCCGGGCCGGCGGCAACCGGGCAGACTTCGGGGAGTTCGCGCCCCACGGCATCTACCCCTGCCGCGGCGACGACCGATGGGTCGCCCTGTGCTGCCGCAACGACCGTGAGCTGGCCCTGCTGGCCAAGGTGCTCGACGAACCCTCACTGACAGCCGACCGATTCGCCACGCTGCCCAAGCGGTTGGCGGCAGCCGACGAACTCGACGGAATCATCGGCGGATGCACCGCAGCACGGGAGGCAGCGCCGCTCGCCCAGGACCTGATCAGTGAGGGAGTCCCGGCCAGCGTGGTCAAGAGTCCACCCGAGCGCATCGACGAGGACCCTGATCTGGCTCGAATGGGCTTGTTCCCCAATGTGACTCACCCCAAGATCGGGACGGTCCGCGTGGAGGGCATACCGATGACCTTCTCCGCGACCCCCTGGCAGATCGACTCGAGTGCTCCCGTGCTGGGTCAGCACAACCGCGAAGTCCTGGGCGGACTCCTCGGACACGACGACGCCACCATCGACGACTGGACGAAACGGGGTGTGATCTGAACACTTTGAACGACCTGCGGGTCATCGAGATCATCGATCAGCTCACCCCGGTGGCTGGACGGACACTGGCCGAGCTGGGTGCCGACGTCATCGTCGTGGAACCACAAGAGGGGTCCGCACACCGTCGCCGGCCACCGTTCGTCGACGACGAGCCCGGTGTCGATCGCAGCCTGCGGTGGTTCGGATTGAGCCTCGGAAAGCGAAGTGTCACCCTCGATCTCGACTCTGACGAAGGCCTGGACACCCTGCGGCGGCTGATTGCCGGTGCTGACATCGTGCTCGCCGGAGGCGATCGGGTGGCCGGAGGTGCACTCGGCTACAAAGAATGCGCGCGCACCCATGCCGGCCTGATTTGGGTCTCGGTCACCCCGTTCGGCCTCGGCAGCACCCGCGCCGCAGACCCGGTCACCGATCTGACGCTGCTCGCCGGCGCCGGGCCGCTGTGGAACTGCGGCTACGACGATCACTCCATCCCACCCATTCGGGGCGCCGGGGACCAGTCCGCCAACATCGGCGGGATGTACGCCGCGCTCGGAGCGCTCATCGCCCTCTCCCACCGGGACCACACCGGCTCTGGGCAACTCATCGACGTCAACGTCACGGCAGCGTGCAACGTGACGTGCGAGCAGACGACCTATTACTGGCTGGTCAAGAACGCCATGTGTTTCCGCCAGACCGGACGCCACGCCGCTCCGGTGCCGAGCGCGCCAGTCCAGGTGCGCTGTGCGGACGGGAACTATGCGACAACTGGAGTATTGCCACGCAAACCCGAGGAGTTCGCCCGCCTGCGCGCGTGGCTTGCCGACCTGGATCTGCTCGAAGAACTTCCTGAGGCCGTCTTCCTGGGAATGGCCGCCGAGCGGGACGCGCCGGTGGATATGGCTGCCATCGGTGCGGAGGATGAGACGACAGCCATCCTCAGCGCAGCCCGAGAAGCCATCCGGCTGATCGCTTCTCGACTGCCGGCCAAGGAGTTCTTCGTCACCAGTCAGCAGCGGGGCTTCCCGGCGGGAGCCGTCCTCGCCCCACACGAGGCATTCGACGACGAGCACACCGTTGCCCGTGGCATGCAGGTGCCGGTCGAGCACCCCGAGTTGGGCCGTACCGTGGTCTATCCCGGAACGCCGTACCTGTTCAGCGCCGACACCAGCGGACCGCCACCACGCGCACCGCTGTTGGGCGAGCACAATGCGCTGCTCGACGAACTGGCACCGTGATGTCCGGGCACCGCCTGACCCACATCGGACTTTGCGTACGCGACATCGAACGCGCTACCGAGTTCTACTGCTCGGCCTTGGGGTTCGAGAAGATCGGCGAGATGCACGTCGCCGACGAGGCCACCGCGCAACTACTCGACGTCGACGACCTGATCCTGGATCTGGTGTATCTGCACCGGGACGGCTTCCGGCTCGAGCTCATCGGTTATACCCGACCCGCCGTCACCGGCGACACCGAGCCCCGCGCGATGAATGCACTCGGATTCACTCACCTGTCGTTCCGGGTTGACGACATCGACTCCTTGGCCGCTGCGGTGGTCGAACACGGTGGTCGGCTGTTGAGCCAGCGCACCGTCAGCTTCGGCCCCAATCGGGCCATGATGCTAACCGACCCCGACGGAAACCTGTTGGAATTCATCGAGCGCACAGCCGGGACGGATTAGGCAATGAATCAGATTTCGTTTGATTGTTCCATCCGGTGATAAGGTTGGCGGGTGCCCGCGACCAGTGAGTTGATGTACTCGCCGTTCTCCAAGGCAGTCTTCGACGACCCCTATCCCGTGTACCGGCGCCTGCGCAATGAGGCGCCCGTTTACCGGGATCCCGAGCAGCGGTGGTGGGTGCTGTCCCGCTTCGACGACGTCACCAGCGCGCTGCGCGACTGGGAGACGTACTCCTCCAAACTCGGCCCCGCGCCGGAGAATCCCGACGACGACGGCCGCAAGTACTCGGTCATCTCGATGGACCCCCCGCGGCACGACCGCATTCGAGGCGTCCTGAAAGGATTCTTCACTCCGCGCGCCGTGGCCGCGATGGAGGGCGCACTCCAGGCGACCGTAGATCGCCACCTCGGCCAACTCCAGTCGGGGACCACCGTCGATGCGATGGAAGCGTTCGCCTTTCCGGTGCCCACCGATGTCATCGGCGACCTGCTCGGAGTGCCCCAAGCCGATCGTGAACAGCTGCGCGTCTGGTGGGAGGCATTTCTGACCCGCAACGAGGGCGAGGTCGCGATGCCGCCCGCCGCCATCGAAGCCAACCGCAAGATCAGCGCCTACATCGGAGAGCTCATCGAGCAGCGGCGCGCCACCCCCGGTGACGACCTGATCAGCATCGTGCTGCAAGCCACGTTCCACGATCCAGAGGTGAGCGCCGACCGAGCGCTGACCCCGCACGAGGTGCTGATGTTCTGCAACCTGCTGTCGGCCGCAGGCTCGGAGACGACGCAGAAGCTCATCTCCAACGGGCTGGTCGCGATGCATGACCACCCAGATCAGTGGCAACGAATCGTCAACGACCCGAGCCTGATTCCCACTGCGGTGAACGAGGCACTGCGTTACGACACTCCGAGCCACTGGGTGGCCCGTACCCTGACCCGCCCGGTCACGCTGCACGGCGTGGCGATGGAGGCCGGAGACTGGGTTCTGCTGCTACTGGGCAGCGCCAATCGGGACGAGCGCCGCTACCAGGACCCCGACCGCTTCCTCCTCGATCGACCGCGCGGCACCGATGTGTACTTCGGCTGGGGAATCCACATCTGCCTGGGCCAGTGGCTGGCACGCCGCGAGGCACAGATGGTGTTCGAGCACATCGCCAGGAGATTTCCGCGCTACACCATCGGGGCCCACGAGCGGACACTGACCGCGACCGTGCGTGGTTACACCCGGGTGGAGATGACGCTGAGGTGAGCCGGCCCGGTCAGCCGAACACCCCGGGCGACTTCGCATAGTCAACCGTCGACAGTTCGGTCATCCCACCGTCGACATGCAGCACCGTTCCGGTCACGAACGCGGAATCATCGCAGGCCAGGAAGGCCACCGCAGGGGCGATCTCGGTCTCCGGGTCGGCGCCGCGCCTCATCGGCGATGCTTCGGCGGTTCTGGTGTAGTTGTCCCATCCGGTCCCGATCATGTCGCGCTGGACGTCGGTCAATGCGAACGGACACAACGCATTCACCCGAATGCCGTGGGCCGCCCACTCATTTGCCGCCACCTTGGTCAGCGCACCGATGGCACCCTTGGCCGCCGAGTACGGACCGGTGTAGGCGATCCCGCCCAGGGCCGAGCCCGACACGAAATTGATCACCGACGCCTTGCCGGCAGCTTTGAGATAGGGGTACGCGAGCTGCATGAAACGGAATGTCGCCTTCGGTCCGGTCGCCTCGGAGAGTTCCCAGTCCTTGTCGGCGACCAGTTCGAGTGCCTTGGGCATCGCGAAGTACTGCGCGGCATTGACCAGCACGTGCAACGCGCCGTCGACCGCCGAAGCCTCGACAGCTCGCGCGATGTCCTCCCGCTTGGCCACGTTCGCCCGGACGAATCCGGCGCTGCCACCGTCGTTCTCGATCAGCTCAACGCACTCGGCGGCCTTCTCGTCGTTCAGATCGACGATCGTCACGGCGGCTCCCTCGGCTGCCAACCGGCGGGAAATGGCGCGACCCAGCCCCTGAGCGCCACCGGTGACCAGGGCCTTGCGACCGTCGAGGCGAGCCATGGGGATCCTCCTGAGGGATGTAACAGTTGAACACTGACCGTTCTATCATCCAGTATTGTGACAGAGCTTGCTCAATCGGTGTGCGGAAGGGGTATTCGATGCGCGTAGAGGGACCACCATGCACATCGGGTTGACCACCGAGCAGGAACTCCTCCGCGACACCGTGGCGCGACTCGCCGAGACCATGGCGACCACCGATCCAGACGACATCGCCGCCGGCGACCGCCTCGACACGCAGTGGCAACGCATCACCGAGCTCGGGTTGCCCACGCTACGTGCACCCGCGGCCTTCGGTCTCGAGCCCAGCGGCGTCGAGACCGCGGTCGCCCTTGAGCAACTCGCCCGCACACTGACCGCGGTTCCCGCACTCGGCCAGGCAGTCCTGGCGGTCGAACTGCTCCACGCCGCCGGCGCCGACAAGGAGATCGAACTGGTCGCCGACGGCCAGCTGCGGCTGGCGCCTGCGCTCACCGCGGACCTGTCCGACTTCGCACGTACCTGCGCCCTCAGTGTTGCGCTGGACGCCGCAGGAGCCACTCACGCGCTCGTCGCCGTCGCAGAAGGTGACGCCCGCACGTTGCTGTGCGCGCCGCTGCACGACCGCGCCGATGATGCCGGCCTCGACCTCACCCGCGCGATGCGGACGGTACGAGCCGGCGACGCCGACTCCGCGACACCGGTGGGCAACCCGATCGAGGCCGATCGTTGGACGCGCGTGCACGCCACAGCACTGACCGCCGTCGCCGCCGATCTGCTGGGGGTGATGCAGGGCGCGCTCGACGACGCGGTGCGCTACGCGGGCGAACGCATCCAGTTCGGCTCGGCGATCGGCAGCTTCCAGGCGGTTCAGCACCTGCTCGCCGATTCGTTGATCCGCGTGGAGGGGTCACGCAGCTGCGTGTGGCACGCAGCATGGGCAGTCGACCACTTGCCCGCCGACCAAGCCCTGCTCGCCGCGCGAACGGCCAAGGCCTACACCTCGGCCGCAGGTCGTGAGGTGGTGGAGACATCGATGCAGGTGCTCGGCGGTATTTCGATCACCTGGGAACACCCGGCACATCTGCGGCTACGCCGAATGCTGTTGGGGCGACGAGTTTTCGGTGATGAGTCCACCCACTACCCGGCTATCGCGGACATGCGGCTGGCCGACCCGACGCTGAGCTGACGAGGATCATGGACTTCACCGACACCGCCGAAGAGGCCGAGTTCCGCGACCGATTGCGCTCCTGGTTGGCCGAGCATGCCGCCGACGCGGTCGTGCCCGACGATCCGGGCGCACGCGCCGACGCCGCCAACGCCTGGCATCACACTCTCTACGACGCCGGTTATATCGGGCTGTCATTTCCCCAGGAGTACGGCGGCCACGGCCTGTCGCCGATCTACGAGGCGATTCTCAACGACGAACTCGGCAGGGCGGGCGCTCCACCGATCGAGGGAGTCGGCCATCTGTCGAATGCGTTGCGTCTGTTCGGTTCCGAGCAGCAACGTGCCGACCTGCTACCGGGCCTGCTGTCCGGCGCCGTGCGTTGGTGCCAGGGGTTCAGTGAGCCGGAGGCCGGATCAGACCTCGCCAGCCTCAAGACCAGGGCCGATGCCGTCGAAGACCAAGACCGTCCGGTGTTCCGTGTGAACGGGCGCAAGATCTGGACCAGTTTCGCCGCCGTGGCCGACTGGTGCTTCCTGCTGTGCCGCACCGAACCCGACGCTGCCAAGCACAGCGGAATCTCGGTGCTGTTGGTACCGATGTCGACGCCGTGCATCGAGGTGGCGCCGATCGTCAACGCCGCCCGCAACCGTGAGTTCGCCGAGGTGACCTTCACCGACGTGCTGGTGCCGGCCGAGAATCTATTGGGCGAGCGCGGTCAGGGCTGGTCGATCGCCAACCAGCTGCTGGCCTACGAGCGGGGCCCCAGCGACATCAACTGGATCAGCCGGCTGGCCGTCCAGCTGCGGGCGCTGGAGGCCGACGTGCGCTCCGGCCTCCTGCCGGATACTCCGTCAGCGCGTTCTCGGCTCGGCGAGGCCTACTGCGAGCTGCGCGCGCTGCAGGTCAAGGTGCAGCGTTCGTTGACCGAGCGCGTCGGCGGCGCCCTGCCGGGCGCCGAGGGCTCTGTCGACAAGCTCTTGATGGCCAGAGCCGATCAGACCTTCGGCCACACCATGATGGACCTTCGCGGCAGCGCGCCGGTGCTCGCCGAGGGGCTGGAATGGGATCTGTACGTGTGGTCGCGGGCTGCGGGAATCTACGGTGGGACAGCGCAGATTCAACGCAACATCGTCGCCCAGCGTGTCCTGGGCCTGCCCCGCAGCGCCTCTCAACGCTCCCGGTAGTGCTGCAGCGCCTCGCGCATGCCGGCTAGCCTGCGTTCCAGCAGATCATCGCTCTGGCCCGCCTCAATCTTCTTGGCGATCTCCGCTATCTCCGCTTCGAGCCGCTCGGCGGCCTCACTGCGTGTCAAAAGATCCTGGTCGGTCCAGTCATCCCGCGGGATGCGATCCCTTGGATCCATGGTCGCCCTTTCTTACCGCCCACGCTATAGTCAAATAAGCAGTCAGTGTTCATTTGTTCCGCTGGCTTTCGAGCCTAACAGCACACACCAGAGTAAGGATCGACGATGCCTCTGCAGCCCTCGATGAAGCTCCTGTCCGTCGATGACCACATGATCGAACCCCCGCACGTGTGGACCGACCGCCTGCCCAGGAAGTATCGGGAGGACGGCCCCCGCATCGTCGAGTTCCCCCGTGAGGGTAAACCGCCAATGCACCAATGGGTTTACGAAGGCCGCGCCTATCCCAACATCGGCCTCAACGCCGTGGCCGGGAAGTCGCCCGAGGAGTTCGGCGTCGAGCCGGTGCGTTATGACGACATGATCCCTGGCTGCTACGACCCGAAGGCACGGCTGGCCGACATGGACATCGACGGCGTCCACGCCATGCTCTGCTTTCCCTCCTTCCCGCGATTCTGCGGCACGGTGTTCCTGGAAGGCACGGACAAGGACCTGGCCCTGCTCGGCGTCCAAGCGTGGAACGACTTCTCGCTCGACGAATGGTGCGCCACCGACCCGGCGCGCTTCATCCCGATGATGATCAGCCCGTTGTGGGACACCTCGCTGATGGTGGCCGAGATCGAACGCAACGCGGCCAAGGGCTGCCGCGCCGTCGGGCTGCCCGACAACCCGATGAACCTCGGCCTGCCGAGCTTCCACACCCCGCACTGGGACCCGGTCTGGTCGGCCCTCGAAGAAACCAACATGACCGCGGTCATGCACTTCGGGTCGGGCGGGCTGCCGCCCTCGACAGCGTCCGAGGCGCCGTTCGCGGTGATGGTCACCCTGATGGGGACGACGTCGATGGCCGCTGCCATCGAGCTGGTCTTCTCCCCGGTGTTCCACAAACACCCGAATTTGAAGGTCGCGTTCTCCGAAGGCGGCATCGGGTGGATGCCCTACCTCGTCGAGCGAGCCGACTACGTCTGGCGCAAGCACAAGTACTACCAGAACATCCATCCGACGATCGCCCCCTCGGAACTGTTCAAGCGCAACATCACCGGCTGCTTCATCGAAGACGAGGTCGGCGTCTCGCTGCGCCACAAGATCGGTGTCGACAACATCACCTGGGAGTGCGACTACCCGCATTCCGATTCGTTCTGGCCCAAGAGCCGGGCACGGGCCGAGGAGATGCTGGCGAACGTCCCCGACGACGAGGCCGCCAAAATCGTCGAACTGAATGCCCGGCGCTGGTACGCCTTCCCCGAGGAGGGATTCAAGGCCTCGACAGCTGACAGCGGATGGCGTCCGAACAACGGTGCGCCGCCGGAGTATGACTACGACGCGGTGATGTCGGACCACGGTGGCATCGGCTACGGCGCCTTCATCGAGAACCTCGCCAACCAGATGGCGAACAAGGAGCAGAAGGACTAGGCACCGGGAGCACCGAGCGCCGATCGCCAATCGTCGACGGCCATCAGGCGCCCGGACGACGCGAGCGTGAGATAGAGCGTCGCCTCGTCGTCGCTGAGTGTCATGTTGGTGGTCATCGGATCGTCAAGCGGCAGCGCCCCGAGCAGCTGTCCGGAGGGCGCGAAAGCGGTGACTCCGCCTGCGCCCAACGTCGCCACCAGAATGGTGCCGTCGCGCGCGACGCACACGCCGTCCGCTCCGCCGATGTTCAGCGGACCGCCGCTGGGCACGGTCGCGAGTCCACGACCGCCGACGACGCACCCTGGGCCCGACAACGTGAATTCCCACACCCGGCGGGTGCGCGTCTCCGCAACATAGAGGCGGTCGCCATCCGGCGACAGCGCGACGCCGTTCGGCATCTCCAGCGGGTACACGATCTCCTCGAGACACCCGTCCGGCGTTCCGTACAACAGGCCCGTCACGGTACGACTTCGGCCGCGCGTGGTACCGCCGTCGGTCACATAGAAGCCGCCCTCGGAATCGACGCACAGATCACTGGGACGGACCAGAGGGGTGGGGCCGGAGCGAGCATCGAACTCCACTGCCAGCGTGTGCACCGACCCGTCGAGCTCGACGAGCTGAAGCTGCGGGGTCACGGGTTCGTCGGCCGCCCCGACCGGCCGGAACAGTTGCGCACAGCCGTCGAAGTCGTAGGGCCACCACCCGATACCGAATGTCGAGCCACCGTTCTGGCACACCACCAGCCGGCCGTCAGGTAGCAGCCCGACTCCGTTGGGCCCGCCGCCCGTGTCGGCGACCAGGTCGACGGCCCCGTCGGGCCGAACCCGAGAGATGCGTCCGGCCGCCATCTCGGAGAGCAGGACCGAGCCGTCGGGACATGCGATCGGGCTTTCCGGGAATGCGAGGCCCGCTGCCACACAACGCACGTCAGTCACCGGACCGACCGCCACCAGGCAGCGAACTCGGGATCGGCGAGCGGGATGTCACCGACGCCGACCTGGCCCTGAGGCCAGTTCGCGGCGGGCTGGGAAAGAGGTGACTGGTCGTGCGAGGTGCCGTACCACAGCCTGTGCCGGCGATGCGCGAACAGCCATCGCCCGCTGAGCTTTTCATACCGATCCTCGTACTTGATCAGCTGCTCGAGAAAACCGTCCTCGCGGGTCTGGGCGTAGCAGTGTGCCCAGACCTGCCCGGACCCGTGGGTATCGTCCTGCAGATCGATGAGGTGGTTGGCCACCAGCATCACCGCGAACAGGCTTCCCGCCAGGCTGTCGGTCATCAACCGGCGCAGTCCGTCAGGCCCCTGGCCGTACTTACCGAAACGGGCGTGTGGAGAGAACAGCTCGGCCATCGCGTCGACGTCTCGCGCCTCCACTGCGGCGGCGTAGCGGATCGGCAACGATCGGATCTCGTCGCGGGCCAGTAGCGCCTCGATCGGATCGACCTCGGTGGCGGACACTCATCCACCCGTCACGTTGATGTCCTGGCCGGTGATGGCCGAAGCCGCATCAGAGGCAAGCCACAGGGACACTTCGGCGACCTCATCGGGCTGCACCAACCGGCCCAGCTTGTTGAGCGCAGCGAGTCGACTGCGCAACTCCCCCGGGTCAAGGCCGTCCTCGGCTGCGCGGCGGGCCACGTAGGAGTCGAAGAGCTCACCGGCAACGCTACCGACGACCACGGTGTTGACCCGAACTCCGCTGGTGCCGAGCTCGAGTGCCAACGTCTGCGCCAGCGCACTCAGACCGAGCTTGGCAGCCGCATAGTGCGCCTTCTTCGGCTGCACCACACGCGCTGCCGCTGACGACACGAACTGTAGATTGCCGCTACCCGCCGGAATCATCGCTTGGCTCAGCGCTTCCCGTGCCAGCACCATAGGCGCGAAGAGATTTGTCGCGAACACGTTCTGCCAGTTGGCGACAGTGGCGTCGCTGACGCGTTGGTCGATGCCGGGCACCGCCGCGTTGTTGACCAGCACGTCGAGCCTGTCCCATCGTTGCATGATGGCACCGATGACTTCGTGGCACAGCGACTCCTCGCGGATGTCGGCCACATGCACCGACGCGGCACCGCCCTCCTCGGCGATGACGCCGGCCGTGACCGCAAGTTCGTCAGACCGCCTCGCGACCAGGGCGACGTTCGCCCCGCGCGCGGCGTATCGTCGTGCCAGCACACGCCCGATTCCCCCACTGGCCCCGGTGATGACGACGACTTGACCGGTGAAATCGGAACTCACGGCCGCTACCCGTCCAGCAGCATTTTGGCCATGGGGGTACCCGCGGGAAACACCTCGGTGATTCCGGCGCTCAGATAGCCGGAATCGGTGACCATCGTGATGCCGCTGACCACACTGGCCGCGGCACTGCACAGGAACAGCAGCGGGTAGGCCTGCTCCAGTGGCGTCGCCGCATCAACACCCACCTTTGCGCGGTAGTCGGCGCCGAAATCCAGCCAAAGTTCCGCATTGGCCTGAGCCAAGGGGGTATCGGTAGGTCCGGGGCAGATCGCGTTGACGCGGATGCCCTCGGACACCAGACTCATCGCCTCCCGCGCCACGTATGCGCACACCGCCTGCTTGGTGAACATGTAGTGGGCACAGCCGTTGTCGACCGTCCATGCGGCCGCTGTCTCAAAGTCGGCGACGTCGAGGAACTCGTTGAGCTGCACCATGTTCGAGCGCCAGGCCAACCCGGCCGCTGAAGAAATGAATCCGATCGCCGACCCTCGCGGCAGCATGGCGCTGTCTCGTAGGCGATCGATGAGGTAGCGGTGTCCGATGAAGTTGATCCGCTCGATGCCGGGACCGTCGGCAACGCCGGCGCACGCGAACAACGCGTCCAGTGTGCCACCGCATTCGGCGACCGCTGCATCGATGCTGGCTTTGTCGGCCAGGTTCAGCCCGATGGCCGTCACGCCCGGAAGATCACATGTCGCGTAGTCCATCACCACGACCTCGGCTCCCGCGTCGAGGGCCAACCGTGCCGTGGCGTTGCCCATCCCGGTAGCGCCACCGACGACGAGCACACGCTTGCCTTGGTAGGAAAAAGCGTCGAACAGACTCAAGGCGCCTCCTGGAGCAGGTCACGAGGCCGGCGTGGCCCCAACGCTCATACAAGAGTACACATAGTGTTCTAGTGTTAAATAGCAAATTGGTTGAGCCCGATTGGTCGGCGCAGACCAGCACTATTGTCTGGAGGCAGGGCCCGTGAAAGACTCCGTCGTCGAAAGCTGGGTCTCGATCAACATCGGTCCGGTTCGTACCATCGAACGCCAACAGCGTTGGCGACCAGCGTGGTTCGTCACGGCGGACCGCGACGGTCAGGAAATCCGCCTCTACGTGCGGGGCGATCGCGAGGGGTTCGGCTTCGCAACTGTCTCAGCCGAAGCGACAGTCCTGCGTGTGATGAAAGCGCATGGCATCGCGGTCCCGCACATCTACGGCGAGATCCCAGAAGCGTCAGCGGTCGTGATGGACTGGCTGCCTGGCGAGCCCAACCCCTGCAGCGCCGACGAGGCCGAGCAGGTTCACGCTGTGATGGACGACTACGTCGATGCTCTGGTGCGTGCCCACGACATCGATCCGGCGGCATTTGCCGCCGCCGGCCTGGAGATCCCGACCGGCCCCGACGCGGTCGCCCTCGGCTACTTCGAGACGTTCGTGACGCGCTACCGCGAGTTCAAGCAGCGCCCGGAGCCCTTGCTGGAGTTCGCCATCGGCTGGCTGCGGCGCCACGTGCCGACGCACCGGTCCACCCCGAGTTTCGTGTTGGGCGATACCGGGCAATTCATGTACGCCGACCGCCGGATCACCGGACTGATCGACGTCGAGCTCGCCCACATCGGCGACGTCTCCCACGACCTCGCGGGCCTTCGACTACGCAACGTGACCGAACCGATGGGCGATCTGGGTCGTCTTCTACGAACATACGAAGACCGCTCAGGGGAACCGCTGGACCGCGCGGCGATCGAGTTCCACACCGCCAAGTTCGCGCTGTGCACCCCGCTGGGAGTTGCGATAGTCCTGCACCTCGACCTGCCCTTGCCCGACATCGTCCAGTACATCGAATGGTTTCATCTGCTGTCGTTGCACACGATCGAATCCATCGCGCGGCAGGCCGACGTTGCCTTGTCGACGGTCTCGCTCCCCGACCCGGTACCGACGCCCTATCCCGGGGCCATCGCCGGTCTGCCGTCCATGATCGAGTCGCTGGACGTGCCCACCGGCATCGCCGAGTACCAGCGGCAGTCTGTCGCGACCGTGGCCCGGTTGTCTCACCGGGCCAGCACATACGCCCACGCCATCGACGCCGCGGACCTCGATGACCTCGAGGAACTACTCGGGGCACGCCCCGCCGACCGGGCAGTCGGCGATCAGGCCCTGGAGCGATTCGTGCTGACGGCCGGGCCCGCACAGGATGCCGCTCTGATCGTGCTGCTCCATCGCCGAGTAATGCGTCAACTCCTGCTCATCGAACCGATGCTGACCGGAGGGCGAATCGGGCACGTCACTCCCTTGAGCGGCCTGCTGGGCTGATCGCCTGCACGCCCGAAGGTCACCGCCCTTTGAACAGCGGGTCTCGCTTCTCGGTGAAGGCGGCGACGCCCTCGGCGACGTCGTCGGTGCCGGCGACCTGTTCGACCAACAGCGCCTCGGTACCGAACGCCGTAGCCCTGTCGACGTCGAGGGCCTGGTTGAGCATCATCTTGGCTGCGGCCAGCGCGCGAGTCGGCCCGTCGGCCAGACGCTGCGCCCAATCGCCGGCCAGCGCGTCCAACTGCTCGCGGTCGGCGACGAGTTCGTTGACCAGACCGACGCGATGCGCATCGACGGCCGACAGTTGCTCACCGAAGAGAATCAGCTGCTTGGCGACGTTGAACGGAACCTTGCGGGTCAGCAGGTAAGCCGCACCGCCGTCGGGAGCCAGTCCACGGCGGACGAACAACTCGATCAGTGCGGCGCTCCGCACGGCGATGACCAGATCGCAGGCCAGCACCATACTGGCACCGACACCGGCCGCGGTGCCGTTGAGCGCACAGATCACCGGTTTCTCGCAGTCGAGCAGGGCAGCCACCACGGCCTGCGACCCGGTGCGCAGGATTCTCGCCGCATCTCCGGCGGCGCGGTCCTGGCTGGGCCGCATGTTGGGGTCACGCAGATTGGGCCCGGTGCAGAAGTGCCGCTCCCCGGCGGCGGTGAACACCACCGAGCGGACCTGGGGGTCACTGGACGCCGAGGTCAGTTGGTCGATCAGGTCCCGCTGCATCGCGCGGGTCACCGAGTTCCCGACCTCCGGCCGGTCGAGCACCAGCCAGCGCACCGCACCCTCGGTGCGCACCGTCAGCCCGGTGCTCACAACGTGATGGGGACGCTGGCCGGACCCCGGACGGAGTTGGTGTGGACGTAGGACACGTTCTGCTCATCGACATCCCACTCCGGGAATCTCTTGAGCGTCTCCTCCAGCGCCACCCTGGCCTCCAATCGAGCCAGCGCTGCTCCGAGGCAGAAGTGCGCGCCGTGCCCGAAACTGATGTGCCGGATGCCCGTTCGTGTCACGTCGAAGGTGTCGGGACGCTCGTACTGGCGCTCGTCGCGACCGGCCGAGCCCGTCAGCAACGCCACCTTCGACCCCGCCGGGATGGTGATGCCGTGATAGGTGGACTCCCGAAGACTGAAGCGCCCCTGCACCGGAGACGGGGCGTCGTAGCGCAACAGCTCCTCGACGGCGCCGCCGATGAGCCCCGGATCCTCGACCAGTTTGGCCCGCTGGTCAGGGTTGCGCGCAAGCGTCAGCGCCGCCCAACCGAGCAGACGGGCCACCGTCTCGTTTCCGGCGACATTGATCATCGCGATGAACACCAGCAGCTCTCCGTCATCCAACTGTCGTGGATCCACGCCGGGAACGACGAGGTCGGAGGCCATCAGATCGCTGACGACATCGGTAGTGTGAAGCTGGCGGCGCTGCACGATCTGATCCCGGTAGTAGGCGAACAAGTTCGCCGAGGCCTCGTCCCCGGCCGCGGTGCGTTCCGGATTGCCTTCATCGCGGTGCACCTGAGCGTCCGACCATTCGCGCAGATTGTCGTGATCCTCCTCGGGGAACCCCAGCAGCGAGCTGATCACCATCACGGGCAGCTTCGCCGAGAAGTCCGCGACGTAGTCGAAGCCCCCGGTCCCGACATACCGATCGAGGTACGCCCGACTCAGCCGCCGGACATAGTCCTCGAGCTGGGCGATCCTACTGCGAAAGAAGGTGCGGTTGACCATCTTCCGCAGCGTCGTGTGATCGGGAGGATCCATCATGATCATCGCCTTGGGCGGACCCCACGGGTCGGCGGTGATCATGTCGAGGGTGATGCCGTGCTCGGAGGAGAAGGTCTCGGTGTCCAGCGATGCGTTCATCACGTCGTCGAACCGGCTCAACGCGTAAAAGTCGTACTCGTCGTTGTAGTACACCGGCGCTTCGTCACGCATACGCTTCCATACCGAGTAGGGCTCGGCGTGCAAGGTGCGGTCGAACGGATCCCAGCGCAGGTCCATCGTCGTCATGTCACCCTCCTCCTACTAAACACTATTACACAATCTGTTTAATTGCACTATCATTCGCTATCATTCAGTATCGTTCAGGGGCCACAGCGCCCAAATCGAGGAGGCCCGCAGGTGGAAACGCGAGAGTTGGACCACGTCATCTACGAAAAGGACGGGCCGATCGCGCGCATCATCCTGAACAACCCGGACCGCGCCAACGCGCAGACCTCCGAGATGGTGCACAGCGTCAACGAAGCACTCGACGACGCGCAGTACGACTACGGCATCAAAGTCGTGATCATCAAGGCCAATGGCAAGGGATTCTGCTCGGGCCACATCCCGGACGGTAGCTATCCGGAGTTCAAGGCCGAGCTCGACGCCTCAGGCAAGGTGTGGCGTTCAGCCGCCCAGCTGTTCCTCTGGCCGGTGCTCAAGCTGTGGGAATTTCCCAAGCCGGTGATCTCCCAGGTCCACGGCTACGCCATCGGCGGCGGAACGACATGGGCATTGATTCCCGAGCTCACCGTGTGCTCCGATGACGCCTGGTTCCAGATGCCGCTGGTTCCGGGGTTCGGCCTGCCCGGTTCGGAGACGATGTTCGAACCGTGGGTGTTCATGAACTACAAGCGGGCCGCCGAGTACCTGTACACCGCGCAGAAGATCACTGCCGCAGAGGCGCTCGAGTTCGGGCTGGTGAATCGGGTGGTGCCGCGAGATGAGCTCGAAGCCACCGTCGAGGAACTCGCCGCGAAGATCGCCAAGGCCCCGCTGATCACTTTGCAGGCCACCAAGGCCGGCATCTTGCGCGCCTGGGAGAACATGGGCTTCCGGACCCACCAACAGGCCAGCAATGACCTGCAGGCCGTGGTGACCGGGTCGAAGGAGTTCCAGGACTACGTGGTCGAGCTGATGAAGAAGGCGGCCAAGCCGGCTGATCGGATATAGGCAGTGCCATTGGAACCGATCATCCGCTTCGGCGGTGGATCCGATGTCGACGCATTGCGAGCCGACATCAGGCAGTGGTTGTCAGAACACCTTTCCGACGAGTTCCGGCGCACCTCCGCCAATCCCGACTACCTGTCGCGCGATGGTCACGAGCGCGCTGTCGCGTTCTGCCGGGAACTGCACGCGCAGGGGTGGTTCGTTCCGCACTGGCCCGACGAGTACGAAGGCGGTGGTCGAAACGTCGTGGAGCAGGTGGTGATCCGTGAGGAGCTCGCCTATGCGGGCGCGCCCCTGGTCAACACCAATGGTGTCAACATGCTGGCGCCGGTGTTGTTTCGGTTCGGCACGCCCGAGCAGAAAGCCGAGCAACTGCCCAAGATCGCTCGTTCCGAGCGGATGTGGGCGCAGGGTTACTCAGAACCAGAGGCCGGATCGGATCTCGCCTCGCTGCGGATGACGGCCCGCCGAGACGGCGACGCATACATCCTCGACGGTCAGAAGACCTGGACCAGCAACGGAGTGCTGGCCGACTGGATATTCGTGCTGGCACGGACTTCGCCGGTCGCGGGCAAGCGGCAGGACGGCATCTCGTTCTTCCTGGTGGACCTGGACACGCCGGGAATCACCCGGCGGCCCATCCGGTCCATGACGGGTTATCCGACTTTCGCCGAAGAGTTCTTCGACGGCGCCCGGGTGCCGGCGGCGAACCTGGTGGGTGCCGAAGGTGAGGGCTGGCGAGTGGCCAAGGCGCTACTCGACCAGGAACGCTCGAATGTCACACGCGCCGCCCAGGCTCAGCGGTACCTCGACGAATTGATCGACTGGTGCCATGCCCGCAGAGGGTCCTCCATCGACCCGCTTGCCGACCCCGTCAACCGGGTCGCACTGGCCCGAGCAGTCGAACGTGTCGAGGTCGGGCGCGCCCTGTCCTACCGGGTCGCTCACCTGCAGGCCGCCGGCGCGCTGGACCCCGGGCTGCCCTCGTTGTCGAAGCTTTATCACTCCGAGTTGACCGCCGAACTGCGGGCGCTGGGAGCTGCGCTACTGGGGCCGGCCGGCGAACTCATGCCCGACGATCCCGATGCCGTGCTCGACGGCCATTTCTCCGAGGGACTTCTCCTGTCGATCCTTCACCAGATCGGTGGCGGAACCAGCGAGATCCAGCGCGATCTGATCTCGACTGCCGGCCTCGGACTGCCCCGCTGACCCTAGACCCCGCTGACCTTAGACGTAGTAAGCGCGTGCGGTCGCCGCAGCCGACCGGTGTTGGGCAACGGTGGCCACCGCCAATTCCAACGGCTGGAACGCCGCCAACTGGGCAGCCTCCGCGGATTCGATCAGACGCTTGGTCATCTCCACGGCGCCTCGATCGGCGGACGCCAATTCGGCCGCGATGGCCAGGGCGGTGTCCACCGCGGCGCCGGCGGCAGCCAGCTCGGTCACCAGGCCCATCCGGTGCGCCTCGGCCGCGGACAATCGGCTGCCCCGCAGCAACAGCGACGCCGCACGCTGCCGCCCGACCTGCTGCGTCAACCGCCACGCCAACCCACCATCGGGGACCACCGCGCGGGCCACGAACGGTGCGGAGAAGAACGCGTCCTGCGCTGACACCAGCAGATCACAGGACAGCGCAAGGCTCCAGCCCAGACCGACGGCCGCTCCCTCGACGGCAGCCAGCGTCGGTACCGGCAGGGCCCGCAGTTGCGCGAGCACCTGCTGGGCGTGCTCGACTCTGCCGGCAGGTGCCATCGCTCCGGTGCCGTGCGCGGGTCCGCTCTTCAGATCCCCACCGGCGCTGAAGAATCCGGAGGATCCGGCGATGACCACCCCGCCCACACAGTCGTCACCAACCAAGGCCGTCAGGGCCGCAGACAGCTCGGTCCACGACTCGCAACGCAATGCGTTTCGCTGCCGGGGCCGATTCAGCAGGATCAGCCCGATACCGTCCCGAACCTCCTTGAGTACCAGCGGCTCGGGGGTGGTTTCGTGCCCTCCAGTCATGTGCGGTCGAGGAACTTGTCGATGGCGGCGCGGTGTTCGGGAGTGGTGAAGCATTCCGTTTCGGCCGAAATCCCGTATTCGAGGATTCCGGTGATGGCACGCTGCGCGTGCAGGTTCAAGGTCCGCTTGGTGTCCTGCACGGCGCGGGCCGGTAATGCAGCCAATCGGTGTGCCAGCGCCAGCCCCTCGGTCTTGATGTCCGCGTGCGGCACCACCCGGTTCGCCAATCCCAAATCCACTGCTTTTTCGGCCTTTATCCGCTCGCCGAGCAAGAGGTACTCCTTGGCCTTCAGCAGACTCATCAACAGGGGCCACAGGACGGATCCGCCGTCCCCGGCGACCAGTCCGCTGGCCACATGCGTGTCTGCCAGGAAGGACCGGTCCGACATCAGCACGATGTCGCAGAGCACGGCGATGCTACAGCCGAATCCGATCGCGGGTCCGTTGACCGCGGCGACGATCGGCAGCGGGAAGTCCACCATGTCGCGCACGATTCGCCGGGCATCACGCATTCCCGCCCGCCGGGTCACCGGGTTCTCGACGTGGGTATGCAGCCATTCGACGAGATCGCCACCCGCCGAGAAGAAGTCTCCCGTTCCGGTGAGCAGTACAGCCCTGGCCTCGGCGTCGTCGGCCAATGTCGCCCACAACCGGGCGAACGCCGTGTGCATGGTGTTGTTGACCGCGTTGGCGTCGCCCGGGTTGTTCAGGGTGACGATTCGCACCGGCCCGTCAACGGCGACCAGTATCTCGTCGCACCCGGTCAGATCCGAGGTGCCCACCGGGAGAGCGCTCACGCAATGGCTCCTGCCAGGCGCGAGCGGATGAGATCCTCGGCATCGGATACGATGCGCGAGACCAACTCCCCTGCGGTCGGGATGTCATCGATGAGCCCCATCGCGGTGCCGATCCACCAAATCCCTGCTTCCAAATCGCCTGTCTCGTAGACCTTCACCCCCCGCTTACCCGACACCAGGTGGGCGATGTCCTCGAACTGGCCGCCCTTGTCCAAGATGTCGACCACCTCGCGCGAAATGGTGTTGCTGGCCACCCGGCCGGTATTGCGCAGCGTTCGGAAGATCAGTTCGGTGCCACGCTCGTTGCCGGCGACGATAGCGTCCTTCACCTTCTGGTGGATCGGCGACTCGGCGGTGCACATGAATCGCGACCCCATGTTGATTCCGTCGGCACCCAGCGCGAGAGCGGCCACCAGGCCGCGCCCGTCGGCGAAGCCGCCCGACGCGATCATCGGGATCTCGATCTCCTTGGCAGCAGCGGGTATCAGCACCAGCCCGGGGATGTCGTCTTCGCCAGGATGGCCGGCGCATTCGAACCCGTCGATGCTGATGCCGTCCACACCCAGTGACTGGGCTTTGACCGCGTGGCGCACTGAAGTGCACTTGTGCAGGACCTTGATGCCGTTGTCGTGGAACATCGGTAGGTGGGGACCAGGATTCGACCCCGCCGTTTCGACGATCTTGATGCCGGCGTCGACGATCACCTGCCGGTACTCGTCATACGGCGGCGGATTGATCGTGGGCAGGATCGTCAGGTTCACTCCGAACGGCTTGGCCGTCAAATCCCGCGCCCGGGCGATCTCATCGGCCAGGTCTGCCGGGGTGGGCTGCGTCAACGCAGTGATCAGCCCCAAGCCGCCTGCCTCCGAAACCGCAGCAGCCAGTTCGGCGCGCCCCACCCACTGCATTCCGCCCTGCACGATCGGGTGCTCGACACCGAACGCCTCGGTGAATCTGGTCCTTATCAACGATTCTCGTTCCCTTCGGATATGCTTGCGGGCGGCATCCACGCCGGCCTGCGGGTGTGGACGAAGGCATCTCGCTCAGAGTTCACCGACCACTGCGGTGGGCGCTTCCGCAGGAAGGCGGTGAACGCCTCGATCTGCTCCTGGGTTCCCATCGAGGACCAGTAGCCTGCAACGTCGACGGCGGGCAGTGCACGAGCCATCTCCCGTTTCATCGCCGCCCGTGCCGTCGGTCCGGTCTGGCGCACGCGATCGAGCAGCGCTTCGGTCTCAGCCGCCAGCGCCTCGTGGGCGACCACCCTTCCCACCAGCCCGAGGCGCTCGGCTTCCGCGGCATCGATCCAATCATTGCCGTATATCAGATGATTGGCGCGCAAAGTGCCGATCCGCTGCGGGATCCGCGCGGCGATGAACGCCTCGTAGACGCCCCGGGTCAGGTCAGGAACCCGAAAGCGCGCGCGGTCGGAGGCGATCACGAGGTCGGAGTACAACGACATCACCAACCCGCCCCCAAGGGCTGTTCCGTTGACCGCGCACACGACGATCTTCGGTATCTTGCCCAACGTCTCGAACGGGGTGACGTCATAGGCATCGGTGAAGGAGTCCCAGCGGCGGTCGTCGTTGCCGACTGCATTCATGTCGCCGCCCGCACAGAATGTCTCGCCGGTACCGGTGATCACCAGGAAGCTCAGTGCCGGCTCGTCGGCGACGATCATGGCCGCCCGCTTGATGCCGTGGTAACCGTCCGCGGTCAGTGCATTGCGCTTCTCGGGCCGATTGATCGTGACGGTCAACGTGTCACCCTTGATGCGACCGACCAACTCTTCGGCAGTCAGATCGACCTCGGCGGGCAACTCCGTCATGAGATCACGGCGATGAGCTCACCGACATCGTAGGTGTTGCCGACTTCGGCTTTCCAGGACACTGTCCCGGAGGCCGGAGCTTCGATGTCCATCTCCACCTTGTCGGTCGCGATCGAGTACAGCGGATCTCCCTCGGTGGCCGATTCACCGTCCGCCACGTAGAACTCCGTGACCTCGGCCTCGGTGATCGCATCCCCGGGCTTGGGTATCCGCACTTCGGTCGGCTGACTGGTCACACGATCCTCCCGATGGCTTCGATCAGTTGCTCGGCGTCCGGTCGGCAAGCAGCCTCGAGTGTGCCCGCGCGCGGGACCGGTGTGTAGCTCGCGGCAACGCGCTGAATGGGTGTGCTCAGCGTGCCGAAAAGTTCGCTTCCCACCGCGGCGGCGATCTCGGCTCCGGGCCCGCAGAAACCCACCGACTCGTGCGCGACGACGAGCCGGGTGGTCTTTCGCACCGACGTCACGACGGTGGCCAGGTCCAACGGCACCAGCGTGCGAAGGTCCACGACCTCCACTGACACAC
Organism: Mycolicibacterium austroafricanum; assembly: GCF_902705885.1. GTDB lineage: Bacteria > Actinomycetota > Actinomycetes > Mycobacteriales > Mycobacteriaceae > Mycobacterium > Mycobacterium vanbaalenii_A. Next base: position 110,199 of record NZ_CACSIP010000001.1, read on the forward strand.
CCTCTTTTTCGAGACGCTGCGCAGCCTCCAACGCAGTGTGAACCATCGCGCCGTAAGTACAGATGGTCACGTCTCCGCCCGTCCGCTTGACATCGGCCTGACCGAGCGGAATGACGTAGTCGGCGACCGGCACCGGCCCCTTGCCACCCCCGTAGTAGAGCTTCATGGATTCGATGAACAGGCAGGGGTCGTTCTCGGCCAGGCAGGCATTCAGCAGGCCGGCCGCATCGGCGGCAGTGCTCGGCCACACCACTTTCAGCCCGGGCGTGTGCATAGCCCACGCTTCGAAGGCCTGGGAATGCTGCGGTCCGGCACCCGTTCCGACCATCGTCCGGATGACCAGCGGTGCTCCCTTGCGGCCCCCCGACATGTATCGGACCTTCGCCGCGTGGTTGGCGATCTGGTCCATCGCCACCCCGAGAAAGTCCATGAACATCAGCTCGGCGACGGGTCGCAGGCCGGCCAGAGACGCGCCCACCGCTGCCCCGATGATGGACGACTCCGCGATGGGTGTGTCCAGCACCCGGTCTTCGCCGTACTTGGCGGAGAGGCCCGCGGTGACCTTGAACATTCCCCCGCCGGAGGCGTCGCCGATATCCTCGCCGAGTAGCAGAATCGAGTCGTCGGCAGCCATCGCCCGGTCCAGAGTGCGGTGGATGGCTTGCACCAGCCCGAGTTCCTCGCTCTCGCCGCTGGGAATGTTGGCGTGCACCCCTCCGGCAGCAAGTTCGGAACCATTGCACGCGAAGACATCCCGCTTCAGTTCCGCGGGTTCCGGCGGAGCCGACTCCACGGCAGAAGTGAACGCGGCGTCGATCTCGGCGCTGATCTCGGCGTCCATTCCGTCGAGTTCGGTTGCGCTGGCCACCTCGGCTGCGAGGAGGCCGGCCCGGTAGCGGGCGAAGGGCGGATCGCCCCGTTTGGCGGCCAGTTCGTCCGGGTCGGCGTAGGCCATCGCGTCACCGAAGTAGTGCCCCTGCAATCGGTAGGCCGTCGCCTCGACGAACGAAGGACCGTCGCCGGCCCTGGCCCGGCCGACAGCGGCCGACACCGCCTCGTAGACGGCGTGCGGGTCGGTCCCGTCAACGGTGGCTCCCGGCATGCCGTAGCCGGCTGCGCGGTCCGAGAGCTGCGCTGTCCGGGTGTAGCGATCGTAGGAGGTGCACTCCGCCCACGCGTTGTTCTGACAGAAGAACACCACCGGCAGCGCCCAGAGTGCGGCCATGTTCATCGCCTCGTGCACATACCCGATGCTCGTCGCTCCGTCGCCGAAGCTGACCAGGACCACCTGCCCCGTTTTCCGCCGCGCGGCGGCAAGTGCGATGCCGTTGGCGATCAGCGGGCCCGCTCCGACGATCCCGGTCGTCCACGCGATGCCGTGCGCGGGATCGTAGATTCCCATCGCCCCGGCCTTGCCCTTCGACAACCCCGAACTGCGCCCGAGTATCTCCCCGAAATATCCGGGCAGGTCGACCCCCTTCGCCAGCACGTCGCCGAGGCCACGGTAGGTCGTCACGAGCTGATCGGCGTCGGAAAGCGCAAGCGCCGCACCGGCCGACATCGCTTCCTGCCCGTCCACCGGCCAGTAACTCATCGCAATCTCACCTGAGGACAGGCCTTTGCGAACCCGCTTGTCGCCATGGTGGATCTTGCTCATCAGTCGATAGAGCGCCAGCGCGCGAGCACGGGTCGACGACGACGTCTCGGTGCCTAACTCGGTGGCCATTCGAACTCCCTTGCCGATTGACGGACGATTCTACAATATGACGAATTGTGTTCAATCGTTCAAGGAGATGCCTTGCCGAGTTCGGCGGCAAATAACATCCGGTCGAAATAGCACCGCTCGAGGATGAGCCTGTCGTCGTCGAAGACGAACACATTGACGCTGAGCATGTCGATCGGGGTCCCCTGGCATGTGGTCCGAGTCTCGACGACCAACCCCTGACTGCCGTGGTACAACGCGACGGCGTCAAAGCGCAGCTGTGGTAGCTGCTCCCACTGCGCCAGGATCATGGCACGCACTTCACTGTCCCCGTCGTACACGGCCGCGGTCGGGACGATCTCGTAGCGGGGGTAGCTGAACGTCGCCATGATCGCATCCAGATCCCGGCCGTTCTCCGCCTTGACGTGGCGCAACACCAGGTCCTCACGGTGACTCTGCGAAACGGTCATCTCCGGTACCTCAGCGGGGTTCGAAGATCGGCAGGTGGCGTCCGTCGTCGAGGGGCAGCCACGAGACCGTGACCGCGTCGCCCACTGCCGGGGGCGGGCCGAAAACCGTAGACATCACCCGAGCCCCCTCATCGAGGTCGATCAGTACGACCGAGTACGGGACCTTGTCGGCCAACGCGGGCAGAGCCGGACGGTGGTGCACGCTCACCGCGTAGACAACGCCACGCCCCGACAGCTGCTCCCAGACCAGATCTGTAGCACCGCAGTACCTGCAGAGGTGACGGGGGTACCAGACCAGCAGCCGGCAGGCGGCGCACCTCTGCATCGACAACACCCGGCTGCGGGTGCTGTCCCAGAAGGGTGCCGACGCCGCACTCGGCGCAGGAACCGGGATCGGATCGCTGACATCCGTCACAGGGTCGCCTCCGTTCCCAAGATGACCGTCGACGTCGCCGACAACACCCCGCCGGTGCCGTGTGCCAATGCCGTCTGCGCATCGGCGACTTGGCGTTCGCCGCATTCGCCCCGCAATTGCCGGGTCGCCTCGACCAACAGGAAGGCGCCGAACGCGCCCGGGTGGGTGTAGGCCAGTCCCCCGCCGGTCGTCTGACCGGGCAGCCGGCCGCCGGGCGCCAGGACGCTCTCGCCGACGAACGGCCCCCCTTCGCCCTTGCCGCAGAACCCCAAGTCCTCCAACGCGAGCAACACCGTGATGGTGAAGGAGTCGTAGAGTTGCACGACGTCGATGTCGTCGGGAGTGAGTCCGGCGGTCGCGAATGCCGACGGTCCGGATACCGCTCCGGGGGTGACGGTGAGATCGGGCATCTGCGAGATCATCGCGTGCGAGGCTGCGGACGCAGCGCCCAAGACATAGGCCGATGGGCGGGCCAGTGTGCGGGCACGCTCGGCGCTGGTGACAACGACGGCGGCGGCGCCGTCGGTGACCAGGCAGCACTCCAGTTTGTGCACCGGCTCGGCGAGATACCCGGAAGCGAGCACGGTGTCTACCGTGATCGGGTCCTGCAGGTGCGCCCGCGGGTTGAGCGAGGCCCACTTGCGGGTGTCCACGGCGATCGCGGCGAGTTGTTCAGCCGTGGTCCCGTACATCGACATGTGCCTGTTAGCCGCCAGCGCGTAGGCGCTGATCGGCAGCATCACGCCGAACGGCGTCTCCCACTCCAGACGTTCGGGAGTGGCGAAGACCCCCAGGCCCTTCTCGCCACGCTTGCGCGCCGCGCGCGGCGTCGAAGCGTAGACGATCACGACCGTCTCGGCCATCCCGGCGGCGATGGCCGCCGCCGCATGTTCGATGTAGAGACCGTAACTGGCTCCGCCGACTTGGGTGGCGTCGGTGAACCGCGGTGTGATGCCCAGGTACTCGGCGAGTTCGACCGAGTGCATCAACGTGCCGCCGGTGCACGTGCACAGACCGTCGACGTCGTCGAGGGACAGCCCGGCGTCCGCCAGTGCGTCGGCGATGACGCGGGCCTCCAGTTCACGCAGCGGCATGTCGATGACGCCGGTAGGTGACACCTCATCAGCGACGCCGACGATGGCCGCCGCACCTCGGATCGGGGTCAACTGTCCACCTTGTCGAATAGTTCCCGTATTGCTGGTTGGCTGATCTTCAGCGACGGGGTACGCGGGAGTTGATCAACGACCATCAGGCGTGCGGGCACCTGATAGCGGCTGACCCGCTCACGCACGAAGGCCAGGAGCTCGTCGGGCTCGGCGTCGGCACCGTCGTGCAACTCCACCACCGCGACGGGAACCGCCCCGAGACGCTGGTCGGGTATCCCGGTAACGCCGGCATCACGCACAGCGGGATGTTCTCGCAGCACGTGTACGATGTCGGAAGGTGTCACCTTGAACCCACCGCGCACGATCACATCGTCGGTGCGACCGTCGATGAAGACGAAGCCGTCGCCGTCCACCCGCCCGAGGTCGGTGGTGCTCACCCAGTCTTCGCCGCGCGTTCTGACCTCGATCCGGCCCTGCAGTCCAGCCGGGAGCTCCTCGCCGTCATCCGGCGACACCACCCGTACCTCGCGGCCACGCTGGGGGCGACCTACGCTGCCGCGCTTGGCCTTCGACCATTCACGATGCAACGCGAGGCTCCACCCCGCCACGCCCCCGGAGAACTCCGTGGCACCGTATGACGGCAGCACAGCCACACCGTAGCGGTCTTGGAACTTCTCCTGGACCGCTACCGGCAGGTGCGCTGTTCCCGATGTGACCACCTGCACGCTGTCGAACACGTCCGGGGTCACGTCGGCGTCCAGGACCATGGCCAGCGCGGAGGGCACCAGGCTCACCGCCCGCGGTCGGTGTCGGACCACGGCGTCCACGAAGTCGGGCACCCGGAACCGTTCGAGCAACGCGATCCGCCGGCCCTCCAGGATGTTGAGCAGGGTGCGGAACAGTCCCGACATGTGCACCAGCGGTGAGCTGACGATCGCCACCCCGGAGCGCAGTCGTGGCGTCTGAGCTTCGCCGCCCCCACTGGCGTAGTGCTCCCCCGCTGCAGCCATGGCGTGCTCAAACGAGCGATAGGACAACGGAATCCGTTTCGGCGGTCCGGTGGTCCCACTGGTCAGCATTTCCACGGCGATTCCGGGCGGCTCGGCGCGGAACGGACCGGGCCCGGGTCGCGGCAACTCGGGATGCCGGCTGACCCCGGCCGGATCCAGTCCGACCTGCAGGCCCAGCGCGCCGCGCGCCGCCTCGGGTACGCCACTGCGGGCCCAATCAGTGCCCAGCGCAACCACCGCGGGCACATCCAGACCCGCGATGTCGGCGGTCAGGCCCGCGTCGCCGTGAGCGGCATTGACGGTCACGATGCACTCGCCGGCTGACAGCACCCCGAGCAGCGCCCCGACCAGCGCTGGGTGATTTCGCAGGACCACGCCGACCGGCGCCCCCTGCCCGAGCCCGCCGACCGACAACAGCTCGCGGACACCGGCCGCGATGCCGCCCAATTCACCCCAGGTCGTCCAGCGACCCTGGAATTCGATGGCAGGTGCCTGCGGATCGAGAGCGAGGACCGTCTGGATCCGATCCGCAAGGGGCTGACTCAAGCCGGCGCCCCCGCGAGTTCGGTCGCCGCCGGAATGACCTCTTTGGCGAACAGCTTCATCGACTCGTGGACCTTTTCGCGATCCATCGCACCGCCGCGGGACATCCGCAGCATGATGTTGCGCCATCCCATACCGATAACGGTCTCCATCTTGTCGATGATGCGATCCGGATCGCCCATCAGTGTCAGGTGCGAATTCAGCACCTGCTCATAGCTTTGCTTGTCGTGCTTGTCGAACCAGTCGGAATAGGCCTTGTAGTCGGCCGGAATCTCACCGCCACGCTCGAACGGGTTCGAGTACTGACGGTGTGTTTGGATCGACAACTCGACACTCTCCCGGGGATAACTACGGGCGAAAGCATCGTCGTTGTCGCAGAACGCGTTGAGAAGAGCCCAGACATTGCCTGTCTCGGCGGTCTTTCCCCTTCTCGCCTGCGTTTCCAGATAGATGTCGAGCGCACCTTGAAGATCCGGGTCGACCTGGTATGGATTACCGATGATCGCGCCGAATCCCTTGTCTGCCAGCCATTCAAAGCTCGACGGCGTCTTCATCACCGTGCCCCACAACGGGATTGGCTTCTGGACCGGCCGCGGATGGATCGTCACATCCTCGAGCTGCCAGTATTTGCCCTCGTAGCTGAAGCTCTCCTGGGTCAACAGTCCATCGACGATCTCGAGGCATTCCTGGTAGCGACCGGTGGCTTCGTCCATCGGGATGCCGAAGCCCTTGAACTCGTGTGCCTGGTAGCCGCGGCCGAAACCGGCGTCGAATCGGCCGCCACTGAGGTTGTCGACCATCGCGATGCGTTCCGCGAGCTGGATCGGGTCGTGGAACGGCGCCACCATGCATGCCGTGCCGATTCGAATACGGTCGGTCTGCGCGGCGATCGCGGCGGCGACGAGAGGGAGATCCGCCAGCGTGCCATAGGGCGAGAAGTGGTGCTCGGCCAGCCACACTTCGTCGTATCCGAGCTCTTCGGCCCATCGCACTTCTTCCAGCACGTTGTCGAAGACCTGCCGGTGGGTCAGGTGATTCGGTTTGTCACCGAGGATGAACACACCGAACTTCATGTCGGTTCCTCTCTGTTCGGGGGCATCTGCGGCAAGTTACTTGCAGTTACTGCCAATATATTGCACGATAGAACATATATCGTCAATATGTTCATATGCAGATCCTGGAGGTTCGGTGACAACCAGCGCGACCCTCAGCGCGAACACCGTCGGTACGGCTCTCGCGCGCACCACCTTTCAGTGGAACGAGAACGACGTCATCCTCTATGCGCTCGGTGTCGGTGCCCGCCCTCCCGCGGAGACGGCCCTGGTTTCCGAACATCTGGGCCCGGCGGTGCTACCGACCTTCGCGCTGCTCGCCAACTGGTGGGCGGTCCGCGATCTGCGTTCCTTGCTGGACCTCGGCACCTATCCCATCGTGCACGCCGCCCAGTCCCTGGAGATGCATCAAACCCTGGCACCACACGGCGAGGTCACCGTGGATGGTTCTGTGACCGCCGTCTGGGACAAGGGCAAGCACGCCGCCATCGAAGTGACCACGCGGGGCCACGATGCGAGTGGAGCATTGTTCACCGCGGTGGGTCAGACCATGGTGCTGGGCGCGGGCGGGTTCGGGGGGACCCGCGGACCCGCGGCCCGGGAGGACCCGCCGGGCCCTCCCGATGTCACCTACGACGATGTCATCCGCCCCGAGCAGGCAGCGGTCTATCGACTCTCCGGTGACCGCAACCCGCTGCACATCGATCCGGCCGCCGCCCAGCGTGCCGGCTTCGCCGACGTGTTCCTGCACGGACTGTGCACCTTCGGCTTCGCCGCGCGGGCGCTGATCAATCAGGTCGGCGGCGGGAACCCGGACCGCCTGAGGTCGATCAGCTGCCGGTTCGCCAAACCGGTGGCACTGGATACGGAGTTGTGCACGGAAATCTGGCGAGATGAGCGTGGAACGGTACGTTTTCGCACCATGCAGGACAACGGCGGCGACTCCGTGGTGGCACTCAGTTCCGGTTCGGCCACAATGACTGGGCTCTGACGTGGACCAACGGCGGGCCCGCGGCCAACGCAACCGAGAGGCCCTGATCAGCGCCGCAACAGCGTTGTTCACCGCCAACGGCTACGAACAGACCACGGTGGAGCAGATCTCCGCCGCGGCAGGAGTGGCGCCGCGGACGTTTTTTCATCATTTCGCCGCCAAGGATGACATCTTGTTCGACGGATACGCCGAGCGCCTCGCTGAAGCCACCCGGCGGTTCAGGGCCTCGCGCTCAGACTCGCTGTGGGAGGCGCTGACCGAAGCCTCGACGGCCGTGGCGTCCGCGATCACCGACCATCCCGACATCTTCGTCGTGCGCGCCCGGCTCTACCACAGCCTGCCCGCACTGCGGGCCAGCATGCTTCGCATCAACGAGGAATGGATCGATCAGATGGCCGGCGAGGTGGCGCGCTGGCTGCAAACGGACCAGACGACAGACCTCCGCCCCCGGCTGGCCGCCACGCTCGTCAACGGCGCAAACCGCGCCGCGATCGACACCTGGATGTCGTGCGGCGGTGATCTGCCGACGATCATGGCGGACGCTCTGGCCCTGCTCCGCCCGTCTATCAGCGCGATCGAGCGCGCCGACAGCGGCGGCGACGGAGGTAAACGTGCCGGATGAAAGCCTGCCGCTGGCGGTGGTCACCGGAGGAGCCCGCGGAATCGGCGAGGCGATCGTCGATGCCCTGGTGGACAGCGGCAATCGGGTCGCCATCGTCGACGTCAACGACAAGGCCGTCGCACGCGCCGCAGAGCGTCCGGCTGCGCGGGCCGGACTGGTCGTTGCCCAACAGCTCTCGATCACCGATCGCGCCGCCGCCGAGGCGGCCATGGCCGGCCTGGCCACCCGCTTCGGTCCGATCAGATCACTGGTCAACAACGCCGGAATGACTCTTCCCTCAAGCTTTCTCGACCAGACCGACGACGACTGGGATCGTATCGTCACGGTGAATCTGACGGGCACGTTCATCATGTCCCAGATCGCCGCTCGACAGATGGTCGATGCCGGGACCGGCGCGATCGTGAATGTGAGCTCGGTATCTGCACACGGCGTACGCACCGGCCCGCCCGCCTACGCCGCCGCCAAGGCCGGGGTCGAGGGGCTGAGCCGACTGATGGCGGTGCAACTCGGCCCGCTGGGTGTGCGGGTCAACACGGTGGTCGTCGGCACCACCACCACGCCATGGCTGCTGTCCCGCAAGAGCGACGATGAACTCGCCCGGATGCGCGAGAGCACCCTCACCGGTCAACTCGGAGAACCATCGGATGTCGCGCAGGCGGTGGCGTTCCTGTGTTCCAACGCAGCCAAACACATTACCGGACAGATGCTTTCGGTTTCCGGCGGGCAATGGATGCCGTGATCTCAAAAAGACAGTACGATAAGACAGTTTCTGATACAGTGTTCACCGGCCGGCGGGTCCCCACCCGTTGCGCACCGATGCCAGGGGAATCAGTGGAATTAGAGCGACTCCTGTTCGACGTCAGCGACCACGTCGCGACCATCACCATCAACCGTCCAGAACGCCTGAACGCCACCGACGATCTGGCGCGCTCCGAACTCGGCGCGTGTTGGGCTCGGGTCCGCGAAGATCCGGACATCAGGGTCGCGATCATCACCGGGGCCGGTGACCGTGCCTTCTGCGCCGGCCAGGACATCCGGGCGACGGCAGAGAGCGGCATCCGCAACAAGGTGCCCGGGTCGCGCCTGCACCACAACGTCTGGAAGCCCGTCATCTGCGCAATCAACGGGATGGCGGTCGGCGGCGGCCTGCACCAGGTGGCCGACTCCGACCTCATCATCGCCGCAGAGCACGCCGAGTTGATCGACACCCATCTGCAGGTCGGCAACGTCTTCGCCCTCGAAGCGGCAGTGCTGTTGCGGCGCATGCCGATTTCGATGGTCATGCAACTCGCGCTGATGACCAAGGCGGGCCGCATCAGCGCCCAACGGGGGTACGAGATCGGCTTGATCAACGAGGTCGTGCCCGCCAACCGGCTGCAGGCGCGTGCCCGCGAGATCGCGTTGTCGATCGCAGAACTGTCCCCCGCGACCGTGCAGGCATCCATCAAAGCCATGTGGGCGAGCCTGGATGTCGGCCTGCACGCGGCCAACGACGTCGCCTACCGGTACGTGCTGCACCACCAGATGACCCACCCGGACTACCACGAGGGCATGGCGGCGTTCGCCGAGAAGCGACAACCGCGATGGGTCGTCGACTGATGGTTGCCCGCAGCGCCGCGGACACCTCCGCTTCGCGGGTGTTCACCTACGAACCGTTGCCCCACCCTCCGGTGATGCCGGCCGTGTTGAGCGCACTTACTGCCGCGCGCGGCGACAACGACTTCATCGTCGCTTCCCGTGGCGACGGAGTGGATGAACGAATCACTTACGCGCAGGCCGACTCCCGGTCGGCAGAGATGGCGCGTCGGCTGCTCGCCACCGGCATCACCAAGGGCGTGCGCGTCGGCATACTCGCCCCGAACGGTCCCGAGTTCGCCGTCGCCTTCCTCGCCGTGACCCGGATCGGTGCGGTGGCCGTTCCCATCAACACATTCTTCCAGGCCGGAGAACTCGCATGGCTGCTGCGGGACGCAGACATCCACACGGTTCTGGCCGTGGACACGCTGCTGGGCAAGGACATGCTGGACCGGCTCGGCGACGCCGCGGGTGGCCTGCAGGAGACCGCCGGTCCGCTGCATCTGCCGCAGCTTCCCCACCTGCGGAACATCCTGCCGCTCGGGGAGGTCGATCGGCACTGGCCCAGCTCCTGGCCCGAACCGATCGACGAGCCGCTTCTGGCTGCCTGCGAAGCGACGGTGCGACCGGCCGACGACCTCGTCGTGATCTACACGTCGGGCAGCACGTCGGATCCCAAAGGCATCATCCACACCCACGAGACAGCCATCACCCATTCCCGGTTCATCGCCACCCAGCACGAATGGACCACTGAAGACCGGGTTTACATCCCGATGGCCTTCTTCTGGGTCGGCGGGCTGGTATTCGGTCTGCTCGGACCCATGCAGACCGGCGTGGCGATCCTGACCGAGCACCGCTTCGAACCCGGTGACGTTCTGCGACTCCTGGAGGTCGAACGGGCCACCTATGCCACAGGTTTCCCACATGTCGGCCCGGCGCTGACCAACCATCCAGATTTCTCTTCCAGAGATCTGTCGAACCTACGCGAGGGCTATCAACAGGTGCTGCTGCCGCCTCAGCACCGCGCCGCCGATCCCTCGCTGCGGGTTGCCCAACTGGGGATGACCGAGACCTGCAGCTCACATACCTGGTGGCCGCCGCACGAACAGGTCATCGAATCGAAGCGCGGCTCGCTGGGAGTGTCGGCCCCGGGATACGAACACAAGATCGTCGACGGCTGCGGCAGGGAGGTGCCCGACGGAGAGATCGGCGAGATCTGTGTCCGCGGCTGGGCTTTGATGCGTGGCATCGTCGGCAGGCAGCGCAGCGATATCGTCGACGCTGACGGCTGGTATCACACCCGAGATTCCGGCTACCGCGACGAGGACGGACACCTTTACTTCGCCGGACGCACCGACGACATGATCAAGACGTCGGGGGCCAACGTCGCTCCGATCGAGGTCGAAGCTGCGTTGGCGCGCATCGACGGTGTTCGCATCGCCTATGTCGTGGGGATTCCGGACCCTGCCAAGGGCGCCGTGGTCAGCGCCGTCGTCGTACCCAACCAAGGAACCCAGATCAGCGCCACCGACCTCGTCGCCGCGTGCCGAAAGCAGCTGGCGGCATACAAAGTCCCGAAGAACTGGTTCATCCTGCCCGACACGGAGAAGCTGCCTTACACCACGACCAACAAGATCGACAAGACCCGGCTCATCGACCTGCTCACTGCCGGGGCGCTGCGGTGACCACAGAAGCCTCGGATCTGACCCTGGAGCAACGCGTGGCCAGGCTCGAAGCGCTCGACGAGATCCGTCAACTGGCGGCCAAGTACACCGTGGCACTGGACATGCGGGATCTCGACTCGCTGGTCAACCTGTTCGTCGAGGACGTCGGTGTCCCGGGGAAGCGCCGCGGTCGGCAGGCTTTGCGTAACTGGTACGACACCGAGATGCGGCATTCACTGCTGGGCTCCGCCCACGGTGTACTAGGCCATGTCATCGACATCCACGGTGCCGACGAAGCCTCCGGTCTGGTCTACTCCCGAAACGATCTCGAGACTGAAACAGCCTGGTTCATAGAGCTTCTCGCCTATCTCGACAGTTACCAGAGATGCGGCGGTCATTGGTTTTTCCTGCGTCGCACCCCGTTGTTCTGGTACCAGAGCGACATCACCGATCCCCCGATCGGTCCGGACAAGATGCGATGGCCCGGTTCAGACCCACACCGCGGCACTTTTCACGATGCCTTTCCCTCATGGGAGACGTTCTGGAATGCCGACCGCGGACGTCTCGACGCGCCGGTACCGGCCCCCGCGCCGGTCGGCGCGTGGCTGCGGACGCTGCGCCGGGGTACCGCCATGCCGCGGGTCGACCCCACGGGACGCACCGCAGACCTGCCAGGGCACCCGCGATGACGTCCATTACACAAGGCTTCGCCCTCTCCGAGGAACAGCACGATCTGCGCCGCACCGTCCGGTCATTTCTCGCCGCGAAGTGCACCGAGGAACGGGTGCGCGAGGTCATGGCCGGCGACTCCGGATACGACCCGGCGGTCTGGCAACAGATGTCCGACCAGCTTGCCCTTCAGGGCCTGGCGATTCCTGAACACTTCGGTGGCCTCGGCTTCTCGCTCGTCGAACTCGGAATTGTTATGGAGGAGATGGGCCGCGCCCTACTGCCCTCCCCCTTCCTGGCATCGGTGGTGTTGGCCGGTGGTGCGCTTCTGCACAGTGGCGACGAGTCGGCAGCTCAACGATGGCTTCCCGGAATCGCGTCGGGGCGCACCATCGCCACGCTGGCATTGACCGAGGAAGCCGGCAGCTGGGATGTCGACTCGGTGACGATGCGGGCGGAGCGCAGCGGAGACTGCTGGATTCTCGACGGGGTGAAGAACTTCGTCCTCGACGGCCATGTCGCCGACATGGTCGTGGTGGTGGCCCGAACCGACGCCGGACTGTCGCTGCTGACCGTGGAGAATCCGACCGAGCGGGTCAACCGACGAACCCTGTCCACCCTGGACCCTACGCGCAGGCAGGCCCGACTGGAATTCACGGGTACGCCGGCCACGTTGGTGGGCACGGACGGTGGCGCAGCGCCGACCCTGCGCCGTGCGCTCGACGACGCCGCGGCTGCGTTGTCCGCTGAGCAGGTGGGTGGCGCCCAGCGCTGTCTGGACATGGCCGTGGAGTACGCCAAAGTGCGCCGGCAGTTCGGTAAGCCCATCGGCTCCTTTCAAGCTATCCGGCACCGGTGCGCCGACATGCTGCTCGACGTCGAATGCGCGCGCGGCGCCGCGCAGTACGCGCTGAGCGCTGCGGCTCAGAACGACGAGACGCTGCCCGCGGCTGCCTCCATCGCCAAGGCGTACGCGTCCGAGGCATACGAACGCGCGGCTGCCGCCAACATTCAAATCCACGGCGGGATCGGCTTCACCTGGGAACATCCGGCCCACCTCTATTACAAGCGGGCCAAGTCGTCCGGACATCTGCTGGGGAGCGCGGGACATCACCGCAGGCAGCTGGCCGACAGGACCGGCATCTAGCCGCAGCGACCATCGTGTCGGCCCGCGGCGGCGTTCCATCAGAATCGGTGCCGCCCCTCGCCTCCACCTCGGAGTGCGCATATGAACGAGGGGTGTCATATTGGCATGTTTTGCGCCACCATCCGACGCTCCATCCGGCACCGGTAGAACACCGACCGCGTATTTGTCGCGTAACATTTCTCGAACTGAGTGATTACCGATGGGGGTAAGGAGCGAAATGTCGACCGACTCGGCCGCGTCCGGCCTCACCGAAACCGATGAGTTCGATCGCCGGGATCAGATCCTGGAGGCGGCCAACCAGTGCTTCACCCAGCTGGGGATCCACCGCACGAGCGTGCAGGACGTCGCACGGATGGCCAATGTTTCCCGCGGCACCGTGTATCGCTATTTCGAAGATCGCAATGTCCTGATCGACGCTGCCATCGAGTTCGGAGCGCAGAAGTTCTATCGACTGGTCGCCGACGCGATGGCCGAGAAGACGACGCTGGCGGAGAAGCTGGGCGCCATGGCGGAAACGCATGCCGCGATCCTGCTCGATCACCGCACGCGCAACCGCCTGATGGCCGACGACAGCGAGTTGATGCGGCACATGATCGCCGATGGCGACACCGCGGTCCGAAGGTCGACCCAGTTCCTGATGCCCTACGTCAAGGACGCCCAGGAGCGCGGCGAGGTCGGCGGTTCCGTCGACGTCACCGCCGCCAGCGAGTGGCTGGCCCGCATCATCTACTCGTTCTCGACGGTCAATGAGGCACAGACCTTCGACATGTCCAAGCCCGACACAGTGCGACGCTACGTCGAGACCTTCGCCATCAACGGTCTGCGCTGATCGCCCACCACTTTGTTCTGGTGATCCAACTGAACAAATTGTGTACTATTGTTCTCCAGTGTGGCTGGAGGCCAGTACCCAGTTCAGGAGATTCATGGCAGACATGTGGCGCGAAGAGCGGATGCTGATCGGCGGTAAGTTGGTCCCCGCCCGCGATGGCCGCACCTTCGACAACGTCAACCCGGCCACCGAGGAAATCATCGGTGTCACCGCAGACGGTGGTGCAGATGACATGGCTGCCGCAATCGCGGCAGCACGGACCGCGTTTGATGACACCGAATGGTCTACCGACCATGGGCGTCGTGTGGCGTGCATCCGGCAGCTGCACGCGGCCTTGGCCGGGCACGCAGACCAACTCCGCTCCTCGGTGGTGGCCGAGGTGGGATGTCCGGTGACGCTCACCTACGGCCCACAGATCGAAGCGCCCCTCGCCGGTGTGCAGTGGGTGGCAGATCTTGTGCAGGACTACGCCTGGGAACAGGATCTCGGCTTTGCCGAACCTTTCGGCATGAGAACCCAGCGCTTCATCCGACGCGAACCAGCCGGAGTAGTGGCTGCGATCACCCCGTGGAATTATCCGGTGCAGATCAACCTCGCCAAAATGGTTCCCGCCTTGGCGGCCGGCAACACCGTGGTACTGAAACCAGCGCCCGACACCCCCTGGAGCGCAACTCTTCTCGGTCAGATCATCGCTGAGGAGACCGACATTCCGGCTGGTGTGGTCAACATCGTGACGTCCTCGGCTCACGGGGTCGGCCGACAGCTCTGCGAAGACCCGCGCGTCGACATGATCTCCTTCACCGGATCGACGGCCACCGGCAGCCGCATCATGGCTGCTGCCTCGGCGACCATCAAGAAGGTTTTCCTCGAGCTCGGCGGTAAATCCGCGCTCGTGGCCCGGACGACGCCGATATCGGCGCGGTCGCAACATCAGCAGCCTTCGCGGCCACCACTCACGCAGGCCAGGGCTGCGCCAATACGACGCGACTGCTACTGCCGCGCAAGAGGTACGACGAGGGCGTTCAAGCGCTCACCGCGGCGCTGGACGGTTGGCCCTTCGGTGATCCGACCGACCCGTCGAATCTCATGGGCCCGCTCATTCGCGAGGAACAGCGCCAGCGCGTCCTGGGTTACATCGAAACCGGCATCGCCGAGGGCGCCAGCGTGGCGGCCGGAGGAGGCATCCCCGGCCATCTACCGAAAGGCTTCTACGTGGAGCCGACCGTGCTGACCGACGTTCATCCGGACGCAACGGTAGCCCAGGAGGAGATCTTCGGTCCGGTGCTCGCCGTCATCGCCCATGACGGAGACGACGACGCGGTGGCGATTGCCAACAACTCGCGGTACGGGCTGTCGGGTGCCGTCGTCAGCACCTCGCATGACCGCGCCCGGGCAGTTGCCAACCGCATGCGGACCGGAACTGTGAACGTCAACGGCGGAGTCTTCTACGGCGCCGACGTACCGTTCGGCGGCTACCGGCAAAGTGGCATAGGCCGCGAGATGGGCGTCGCGGGTTTCGAGGAGTACCTCGAGATCAAGGTGATCGCGGAGGGAGCCCGCAATGGCTGAGCGTTCGTTGGCAGGTCGGCGCATCGTTGTCGTCGGAGCCTCTGCCGGCATCGGCCGAGCCTTTGCGATTCGCGCTGGGAAGGAGGGCGCCAAGATGGTGCTCGCCGCCAGGCGCGAAGAGCGCCTCGCCGAAGTGGTCACGGACTGCGTCGGCGCCACCACAGTATCGGCCGACGTCCGGATTTCGGCGGACTGTCAGCGCATCGGGCGGGTCGCGCAGGAGGTGCTCGGGAACGTCGATGTGCTGCTGGTGTCGTCGGGCTACGCGCCACTGAAGATGTTCAGCGACACCACAGCCCAGGATTGGCGGGACGTGTTCGAAACCAACGTCATCGGCGTGCACGAAGTGATCCGCGCACACCTACCGGTCCTGACGCCGTCGGCCATCGTGGCGGTGCTGTCGTCGGATTCGGTTGCCAACCCGCACACGGCTTTGGGTGCCTACTCCTCGAGCAAGGCCGCGCTGGAACGCTGTCTGCAACAGTGGCGGATCGAACACCCCGGCTACCGCTTCAGTTGTGTCGAGGTCGGCGGCACCGTCCCCACCGATTTCACATCGGCCTTCGATCCGGAAGTTCTCGACGTCGCGCTCCATGAATGGCTGCGCCGTGGCCTGGTCCAAGAGGCAAGGATGACACCCGAGGCCGTGGCCGAGGTACTCGCCGGCACCATCGCCTCGGCCGTTGAGCAACCCGGGGTGGGCCTGCAGCACATCACCGTTGTCTCTCCAACCGGACCGATGCGCACGTGAGTGGCGCGATCTCGCGGACAACCTGTCTGTGTCGTGACGAGGAAGGAGATCAACCATGATCAAGAACGGCACCCGGCTACAGAGCCAGGTCGACCAGACCCAGGTCATCGTCGTGCGCAGTGCGGACAGCGTCGATGACCTGCGCTGCGGAGGCGCCCCGATGGTTCTCGTGGGATCCGGCGGACTCAGCGGCGCCCCCGACCCTGGACTCGCCACCGGCACCGCGATGGGAAAACGTTATACCGACGACTCCGGCGCCGAGGTTCTGGTGAGCAAGGCGGGCCAGGGGACATTGAGTATCGGCAAGACACCACTGGACCTCAAGGAGGCCAAACCCCTGCCGGCCAGCGACTGAGCAATGGAGTCTCAGATCGAGCCGGCATGGCCCGCCTTTCCGGACTACCGCATCGATATCGTCCCCAGTCGGTACCGCGGCCAGGTCTGGCTCGGTGACGTTCTGCTCGCCGACAGCGACCGCTGCCTGGTGGTCACCGAGACTGATCATGTGGATCGGCTGTACTTTCCGGATGACTCGGTCCGGTGGCAGCATTTCGCGCCGTCGCGGACCACCTCGGTGTGCCCGTTCAAGGGGCTGGCGTCCTATTGGGACTGCACGGTAGGCGAATCGACGGATCGTGACCTCGTGTGGACGTATCGGCATCCGATGGCTGAGGTGGCGCCGCTGGCCGGACACGTGTGCTTTCAGTACGGCATCCCGCGGACATCGGTGCTGGAGACCTGGCCTGATGGCTCAACGGTCGCGTCGGATTTCCCGCTGTGGGGTGACTCCGCGGAGTTGCTACGGCTGATCGATGTGGAACAGCTGAGCCCGGGCCGATTCGTGGGGCCGGCGCACGGCCCCACCCGGCGAAACGTCGTCGAGGGTGGTCAGTTGCTCGCCGAAGCGATCGTCGCCACCTCCAAATCGCTGACCGATCAGCGCATCACCTCGGCGTCGATGATCTTCACCAAAGCCGCATCGTTCGATGCCCCTGTCGAACTGTCCGTCGAGGTACTCCGCCGCGGCAGCACGTTCTCCACGACCGAGGTCCGTGTGGTGCAGCATGACTCCCTGCGCGCGGTGGGGCTGTTGCTGGCCGACACCGGCGCCTCCGACTCCATCCGCGACGTCGCGCCCATGCCGGAGGTTCCGGGCCCCGAGGAAGCAGTGCCGTTCGGCGGGTTCGGGATGCCAGGTCGTGAGATCCGGGTCGTCGACGCCGCCTATGACCCCGAACCCGACCGGGTGGCACCACCGGTGATCGACGTATGGACGCGATTTCGGGACAGCCCGCACCGGCCAGATCTGCAGTCTGCCCTGTTGGCGCAATCCGCGACACACTGGACAATCGCTGCCGGGATGTTGCCACACCGCGGTTACGGCGAAGCGCACGCGCATTCCACGTTGTCCACGGGGATCATGAAGATCTCCATAGCTTTTCACGATGACGCCGATGTCGGTGACTGGCTGCTGTACCGCAATCATGCGTTCTGGTCCGGCCGCGGCCTGGTACAGGGCGATGGCCGGGTGTACACCCGCGATGGCCGGCTCGCCGCGTCGTACACGGTGCAGGCGATGGTGCGTGGGTTCAACAAGGATCCGGCGTCGATGGGTCACGACGGTCGGACGGCGATGTGACCTGCGACCTCGTCGATCTTCCCCCAAATCGCCACCCCGGCAATGTACTCGGCGAATGCAGAAGCGATGACGCATCGCGTGTACAACTACGCCGCCCCTCTACGGCACGTGGACTGTGCGTGACAGATTAACACTGAGTGTTCTATTATCCATTCCGTGGGGCGACCGTCCGACAGCATTGGAGGAAGAATGAACCGTCTCAACGGCAAGGTCGCTCTGGTCACCGGCGCCGCACGTGGGCAGGGCCGCAGCCACGCGGTATACCTGGCTGACGAAGGCGCCGACATCATCGCCCTGGACATCTGCGCCGACATCGATTCCAACGAGTATCCCCTGGCCACCCCCGCAGACCTCGACGAGACCGCGAAACTGGTCGAGAAGTCGGGGCGTCGAGTGGTCGCCGCGCAGGTCGACGTGCGCGACCGCGCCGCCCTCAAGTCCGCTCTCGATTCGGCGGTCGCGGAGTTGGGTGGATTGCACGTCGTGGTCGCCAATGCCGGAATCTGCCCACAGGGCAACCACATTCCCTTCCGCGGTTTCATCGACGCGTTCGATGTCGACTTCGTCGGCGTCGTCAACACCGTTCACGTCGCGCTCGACCACCTCACGGCCGGCGGATCGGTCATTGTCACCGGTTCGATCGCCGGCTTGGTGGATCAGAAGGACCTCGCCACCGGCGGCGGACCGTCGGGCCCGGGCGGAGCAGGCTACGGTCTGGCCAAGAAAATGGTGCGGGACTACACGAAAGCACTCGCACTGACGTTGGGGCCACAGAACATCCGAATCAACACCGTACACCCGACGAATGTCAACACCGATATGCTGCACAACCTCCCGATGTACCGCACGTTCCGGCCCGACCTCGCCGAGCCGACACGTGAGGAAGCCGAACTCGTGTTCCCGCTGCTGCAGGTCATGCCGATCCCCTACGTCGAGACCGAAGACATCTCGCATGCTGTGGTGTATCTGGCCTCTGACGAATCCCGCTATGTCACCGGGCAACAGTTGTTCATCGACGCCGGTGCCGGTCTCAAGCTCGGCGTCTAACCGGCGAAGTCGACCATCAGGTGCCGGATGCCGGTGTGCCGGTTGCTGCGCGTCCACTCGACGGGCTCGGCGATGTGCACCGAGGTGAAGCGGCCGAGCAACTCCTCGAAGATCACCCTCAGTTCCAGCCGCGCCAGGTTGGCCCCGAGGCAGTAGTGCACTCCCTGACCGAAACCCAAGTGCGGGTTCGGTTTACGCGTGATGTCGAATCGATCGGGGTTCGCGAATGCGGCGGCGTCACGGTTGGCGGAACCTTCCCAGACGAGGACCTTCTGCCCGGGTTCGATGTGGTGCCCGGCCAGCGTGGCGGTGCGGGTCGCGGTGCGCCGCTTCGACGGCGACGGCGAGGTCCAGCGCACCATCTCCTCGATGGCCGTCGGCAACAGTTCCGGGTCGGCACGCAGCGCCTCGAACGTTCCGGGGTTCTCGGCCAGCGCCAGCAGCCCACCGGCGATCGAGTTGCGGGTGGTCTCGGCACCCGCGCTGAACAGCAGGTTGAAGAACAGGTAGCTCTCGATGTCCGACAGCGCGGGATCGTCGGAATTGACCACGACCGAGAGCATGTCGTCGGTCGGTGCGGCCCGCTTGGCGGCGATCAACTCCTGGCCGTATGCGTACATCCGCGAGCCGGCTTCCTCGACGGAGAGCCGGGTGATGGACGCTTTGCGGGAGCCGCCGAAGTCGAAGCTGGGTTCGATCGCCTCGAACAGCCAATGGCGTTCGGATTCAGGCACTCCCAGCAGGATGCAGATCATCTGCATCGGTACCTCGGCGGCCACGTCGGTGACGAAATCAAAAGGCACCGCAGGGGTCACGTCATCGAGCAGCCGACGCGCCCGGTCCCGCAGGTCGTCCTCGACGCGGCGGATCATCCGCGGCGTCAGACCCGAGCTGACCAGCCTGCGCACGTCGGCGTGCCGCGGGTCGTCCATCATGTTGAGCAGCTGGCCCGCGATGGACAGGTCCTGCAGCAACGTGCCACCGAACGGCCGGCTGCCCCCGGTCACCGACGAATAGGTCTGCGGATCACGGAACACCGCAAGGGTTTCGGCGTGGGTGGCGACCGACCAGAAACCCTCGCCGTCCGGGGTGTTCTCGGTGGGCTCGTGCCAGCAGACCGGCGCCACGCGACGGTGCAGGGCGAACAAGTGGTGCGGGAAGCCGTCGGCGAAGTTGTCCAGATCGGTGAAGTCGATCCGGGCCAGCTCCGCGGCCGGGCTCACAGAATCGCATCCGAGGTGTACCTGGCGGCTTCTGGGAAACGCCCGACCAGGTCGTCGACCGCCGCGACCACCCGGTCGACCTGATCACCCGCCGCGCCGGTAAATGCCTGCTTGTCGGCCAGTGCCGCGTCGAGCGCGACCCGGTCCAGCGGCAATCTCGGGTCAGCGGCGAGCCGGTCCAGCAGGTCGGGCTCGGCGCCGTGCTCGCGCATCGCCAGGGCCACCGCGACCGCGTGTTCCTTGATCACCTCGTGGGCGGTCTCCCTGCCGACCCCCGCCCGCACCGCGGCGATCAGGATGCGGGTGGTGGCCAGGAACGGCAGATATCGGTCCAGCTCGCGCTGGATCACCGCGGGGTAGGCGCCGAATTCGTCGAGCACCGTCAGGAAGGTCTCGGTCTGACCGTCGAGAGCGAAGAAGGCGTCGGGCAGGGCGACCCGGCGCACCACGGAGCAGAAGACGTCACCTTCGTTCCACTGCGCGCCGGCGAGTTCGGCCGCCATGGACGCGTAGCCACGCAGCACCACCTGCAGGCCGTTGACGCGTTCGCAACTGCGGGCGTTCATCTTGTGCGGCATCGCCGACGACCCGACCTGCCCGGGCGCGAAGCCCTCGGTCACCAGTTCGTGGCCCGCCATCAGCCGAATGGTGTGCGCCAGCGACGACGGTCCGGCGCCGAGCTGAACCAGTGCGGACACCACGTCATGGTCCAGCGAACGCGGGTACACCTGCCCGACGCTGGTGAGGATCTCGGTGAAGCCCAGGAACTGCGCGACACGCGTCTCCAATTCGGCCAGCCGCTCGGTGTCCCCGTCGAACAGATCGAGCATGTCCTGCGCGGTGCCCATGGGGCCCTTGATGCCGCGCAGCGGGTAACGGTCGATGAGCTCGCTGACGCGCTGCAACGCGACCAGCATCTCCTGTGCGGCAGAGGCGAACCGCTTGCCGAGGGTGCTCGCCTGGGCGGCGACGTTGTGACTGCGGCCGGCCATCACCAGGTCGCGGTAGAGCGCGGCGCGCTCGGCGAGACGGGCGACCACTGCGACGCCGTGGGCGTGCACGAGCTGCAGCGACCGGCGGATCTGCAGCTGTTCGACGTTCTCGGTGAGGTCCCGGCTGGTCATGCCCTTGTGCACGTGTTCGTGTCCGGCAAGCGCGTTGAACTCCTCGATGCGTGCCTTGACGTCGTGGCGCAACACCCGTTCCCGCGCGGCGATCGACTCCAGGTCGACGTTCTCGAGCACCCGCTCGTAATCGGCCAGGACGGCCTCCGGCACGTCTGAATTCCCCGCACCGAGTTCCATCTGCGCCCGCAGCACCGCCAGCCACAGCCGCCGCTCGGTGACGATCTTGGCCTGCGGGGACCAGATCGCCACCATCTCATCGCTGGCGTAGCGCTGGGCCAACACGTTCGGGATGCTCACGAAAGCACAGCCTATCGGGCCACAGGACACCGTCTTCGATCCGTCCGTAGGGCACAGTGGACGCGTGCACTTCGTCGGACTCGACCTGGCCTGGGGCCAGCGCAAACCCACAGGTGTCGCCGCGATCGACGATGCCGGGCGGCTGGTCTATGCCGGCTCGGCCACCGACGACGCCAGCATCCGGGCCGCGTTGGCGCCCTACACCGAGGGCGCCTGTCTAGTCGCGATCGATGCTCCGTTGATCGTCACCAACCCGACCGGGCAGCGCCCTGCCGAACGGGAACTCAACGCCGACTTCGGTCGGTTCCAGGCCGGTGCCCACCCGTCCAACACGGGCAAGCCGGAGTTCGCGGACGTTCCCCGGGGCGCCCGCATCGCCAGTGCGCTGGACCTCGACATGGACCCGTATTCCACAGCTGCGCGCCGCGCCATCGAGGTCTACCCGCACCCGGCGACGGTGGCGTTGTTCCGGCTCGGCCGGACCCTGAAGTACAAGGCCAAGCCCGGCCGCGGCGTCGCCCAGTTGCGTGCGGAACTGCTGCGTCTGATGGAGCACATCGAGGCACTCGCGCAGACGGACCCGCCGCTACGCACGGCCGACAGCCCGGATTGGGCGAAGCTGCGCGACATGGCGGAGAACGCCGAGCGCAAGAGCGATCTCCGTCTGGTCGAGGATCCGGTCGACGCGGTGATGTGTGCGTATGTGGCCATGTACGCGGTGCGCCGGCCGTCGGACGTGACGGTCTACGGCGACGGCGAGACCGGCTACATCGTCACGCCGACGTTGCCGTCCGACCTGGTCCCGGCGCCGCCGGAGCCGACGCCCGGCGCCATTCACGACGCCATCGCGACCTACGCCGAGCGCCGGCCGTCGCTGACCCGCTCGACCGGGCGCTACCTGTCGGAGGTCATGGGCCTGCTCGACGACGCCGGGATCAACTACCTCAGTGTCACGGCGCGCACCAAGACCGTTGCGTCGTTCGCCGCGAAGGCGGACCGCACCGTCGAGGGGCGTCGGCTCTACACCGATCCGCTCTCCGAGATCACCGACCAGATCGGGCTGCGGGTGATCACCTATCTCCGCGACGACGTCGCCGCGGTCGCCAACCTGCTCGGAGAGGAGATGCGGCTGCTCGACGACCGGGACATGGGGGTCGAGACGGCGAGCGAAGGCCGCTGGGGTTACGCGAGCAGGCACCTGCTGGTCGCGGTCGAGGGTGAGCAACAACCGGCCTCGGTCCAGGTCCGGACCATCCTGCAGCACGCGTGGGCCGAGTTCGAGCACGACATCCGCTACAAGGGTTCGGTGCCCGAGGAGGACGCGCCCGATCTCAATCGGCGGTTCACGCTGGCCGCGGGCCTGCTCGAGCTGGCCGACCGTGAGTTCTCGGCAATCCGCGAAAGACTCCGCTCGACCGTGCCGTCGGAACGTGCCCCGCAGACCACCAGTGATCCCCGCATCCCGACGCCGGTGCTGGCCACCTATCTCGGTAACCGGTTCCCCGACGCCGGATGGTCACGCACCGAGCACTACGCCTGGATCGCGGGGCTGCTGCTCGAACTCGGCATCGACTCCGTGGACGGCGTCGATGCGATCCTCAGCCGCGTCGACACGACCGCGGTCAACGACGCGATGGGTTACCGCTACCCGGCAGGCGCGGTGCGCAGGCTCGACGACGTGTTGCTCGCGGTGTTCGGCACCCAGTATCTGCAGTTGGACGGCAACAATGATCGGATTGCACTGCTGGAAAGCCGATTTCAGCGACTCAACGGCACCTTCGGCTAGTTCGGTCCTGCTCCCAGGTGCGTCGGATCGGTGATCCGGCCGTCCCTGATGCCGAGTTGCCGGTTGATCACCTGGGTGATGAAGAACAGCACCACACCGATGACGACCAGTCCGCCGGCCACGATGTACTGCTGGGCTGGGCGGCCCGACAGCGGGGTGACCAGATACAGCGACACCAGGAACCCGACGACGGGCAGCGCAGTCGGCGTCCTGAAGTGGCCGCCGGACTTCTGCACATCGCGGCGCAGCACCAGCACTGCGACGTTCACCACCGCGAACACCGCGAGTAGCAGCAGCGAGGTGGTACCACCCAGGATCGAGATCGCACTGCTGCTGGCGAACGTCGACACGTAGATGATCACGCCGAACGCGATCAGCGTCGTGAAGATGATCGCGGCCCACGGCGACCGACGGGTGGGATGGACCGACCCCAGCACCGGCGGAAGCACGTGCTGGCGGGACATGCCGTAGATCAGCCGGCTTGCCATCAGCATGTTGATCAGCGCGGTGTTCGACACCGCGAACATCGTTATGAAAGGCAGGATGTCGTCGATCGGCAGGCCCGGCGCTCCGGCTTTGACCACCTCCACGAGGGGGGTGTCGCTCTCCTTGAGCTCACCGACCGGCACCAGGGCCACCGCCACGATGGACACCAGGATGTACACCACGCCGGCGATCGACAGGCCACTCAACAGGATCTTGGGGAAGGTGTTGACCGGATCTTTGGTCTCCTCGGCCATGTTCACCGAGTCCTCGAAGCCGACCATCGCGAAGAACGCCAGCGACGTGGCGGCCGTGATCGCCAGGAAGGTGCTCTTGTCCTCACCGGTCTCGAACGCGACGGTCCGGGAGAAATCGACATCGGCGCCGCCGGTGAAGGCCCAGAAGCCGACCATGATCACCACGATCAAGCCGGTGATCTCGATGATGGTCAGGACGACGTTGAGCTTGACGCTCTCCCCGACCCCGCGGTAGTTGATCGCCGCGAGCCCGGCCATGAACAGCAACGCCAGCACGGCGACCGCCAGCTTCGGCGCGTCGTAGTCCACGCCTTCGAAGAAGTTCGCCGCGAATGCTCTGGATGCCGTTGACGCCGAGGTGATTCCGGAGCACATCACGACGAAAGCCACCAGAAAGGTGACGAAGTGGATGCCGAAAGCCTTGTGCGCGTACAGCGCCGCGCCCGCGGCCTGGGGGTACTTGGTGACCAGCTCCAGATAGCTGAATGCGGTGATGGTGGCGACACCGAACGCGATCAGGAACGGCAGCCACGCGGCACCGCCGACCTCGCCGGCGACGTCGCCGAGCAGCGCGTACACGCCGGTCCCGAGGATGTCCCCGACAATGAACAACAGCAGTAGGCCCGGACCCATCACCCGCTTCAACTCGGGTTGTTGATCACCGACCTTTGCCCCAGCGCCGGACTCCGTCATCGCGCCTCCCCTGACCGCTCACTGGAAAAACCATCATGAGACAGTCGGACTTGCCATCCGGGGTCAACCGCAAACCTCGTCGATCACAGATGTTGAGGGTGGAACGGAGCCAGCATGTCGATCACGTCGATCAGGGTCGCCCTGGCCGTTGCCCGCGGACCGTCCCCGTCCCCGACAAGCGCTGCCACCACCGCACCGTCGACCGCGCACACCAGAGCGGTGAGCAGTTCGGCGCGTACAGATCTGCCGGACCGTTCGACCACCTCGACGACGGCGTTGGTGCGCTGGGCGAGGATGCGCCGCTGGATGTCCCGCAAGCCGGGTTGCCGAGCGCAGGCGATCAATCGTTCATACCGCGAGATCAGTTGTTCGGTAATCAGTTCGGGACTGTCTCCGACGAGTAGGTCGACGAGGATGTCGGCGATGGACTCGGCGCCGCGGCGGCGGCGCGGCAGGGTGGCGACCCGCTCCCGCAACTCCACCGATTCCCGGGTACCGACATGTTCGACCGCCTTGGCGATCAGGTCTTCCAGCGACGAGAAGTAGTAGGTGGTGGACGCCAGCGGCAACCCGGCCCGGCGGGCCACGGCACGATGTCGCACCGCGTCGAAGCCCCCTTCGCAGAGCAGGTCGGCAGCTGCGCTGACCAGCGCATACCGCCGACGTTCTCCCTTGGGAGTGACTGCTGCCGTCACCTCTAGCATCGTGCCAGTCAGGAGGTTTCGGCATCGGGCTTTCGCCTAATCACCAACCATTGCCCTGACGCGGTGATGGCATGATGGCGCCCATGCCAGTCCTCACCCGCCGCGCGCTCCTGCAAATCGGCGTGGGCACTGGCGTCGTGGCCGCCGGGGGGTACACATTGGGCGCCGCACTGGCCGCAGGCGCACCGCCGGCACCGCAGGCACCACCCGTCCCGGCTCCGACCTACGACGCCGGATCCTTTGTGTCCGCTGCCCGGGGCGGGGCGGTGACCAACTGGGTCATCGCGCGCCCACCCGGCCAGACGGCTCCGCTGAGGCCGGTGATCCTGCTGCACGGCAAGGATTCCAGCGCCCAGACCGTGATGTCGATGGGTGCCGAGCAGTTCCTGGCGGACGCGGTCCGGGCGGGCGTCGCGCCGTTCGCCCTCGCCGCGGTCGACGGGGGCAACGGTTACTGGCACCGACGCGCCTCCGGTGACGATTCCGGAGCGATGGTGCTCGACGAGTTCCTCCCACTCCTGGGCGAGCACGGCCTCGACACGTCGCGGGTGGGCTTCCTGGGGTGGTCGATGGGCGGCTACGGCGCGATGCTGCTGGGCTCGCGGTTGGGCGCCGGACGCACCGCCGCGATCTGTGCTGTCAGCCCTGCCCTGTGGACGTCGTCGGCGTCGGTGGCGCCGGGTGCGTTCGACGGCGCCGAAGACTACGCCGCCAACAGCGTGTGGGGCCTGGGCGCGCTCGACGGGATCCCGCTGCGAATCGACTGCGGGTACGACGATCCGTTCTACCCGGCAACCCAGCAGTTCATCGCGCAGTTGGCGGCGCCGCCGGCCGGCGGCTTCTCCCCCGGCGGGCACAATGCGTCGTATTGGTCCTCGCAGTTGACCGGCGAGCTCACCTGGGCCGCACCGCTGCTCACCGCCTAGAGAGAGATGCGCCCCTCCGCTGCCGCTAGGCCGATGTCGGTCCGAAAATGACTGCCCGGCAGCCGGATCGAAGCGATCCGCCGGTAGGCGGCCTCGCGCGCGGCTGCCAGGTCGGCGCCAACTCCCACCACCGACAGCACTCGGCCACCCGCGGACACCACAGCGCCGTCGTCGCGGCGGGCAGTGCCGGCGTGCAGCACGCTCCCGCCGTGTTCGGAGCCCGGATCGGCGCCGTGAATGACGTCGCCCACCCTGGGGCGCCCCGGGTAGTTCTCCGCGGCGACGACGACGGTGACGGCCGCGCCGTCGCTCCACCGTAGCGCCGGCTGAGCGGCCAGTTCCCCGGTGGCGGCGGCGCGCAACAGCTGCCCCAGAGGGGATTCGAGCAGCGCGAGCACCGCTTGGGTCTCGGGATCACCGAAGCGGCAGTTGAATTCAACAACCGCAGGGCCGTGTGAGGTGATGGCCAGCCCGGCGTACAGCAGGCCCGAGAACGGGCAGCCCCGCTTGACGAGTTCGGCGGCAACGGGTTTGACGACCTCGTCGACGATGCGTCCGGTCATCTCGTCGGGCAGCCACGGCAGCGGGGTGTAGGCCCCCATACCGCCGGTGTTGGGTCCGCTGTCGCCGTCGCCGACGCGCTTGAAGTCCTGCGCCGGCAGCAGCGGGACCACCGTCTCCCCATCGACGACGCAGAACAGCGACACCTCCGGGCCGTCGAGGAACGACTCGAGAAGTACCGGGTGGCCGGCCTCGAGCAGGCTCGCGGCGTGCGCGCGGGCGGCGTCGCGGTCGGCGGTGACCACCACGCCCTTACCGGCCGCCAGGCCGTCGTCTTTGACCACCCATGCCGGGTCCCCGCCGGCAGGGCCGAACCGGTCCAGCGCGGAGTCGAGGCGGGCGGGGTTGTCGACGATCTCGCTGCCCGCGGTGCGCACCCCCGCAGCGGTCATCACGTCCTTGGCGAAGGATTTCGACCCCTCGATTCGGGCAGCGTCCTTCGTCGGCCCGAAGCAGGCGATGCCCGCCGCCCGCACCGCGTCGGCGACACCGAGGACCAGCGGCACCTCGGGTCCGATGACAACGAGGTCGGCCCCGACGCGACGCGCGAGCGCGACGACCGCCTCACCCGAGGTGACGTCGAGCTCGTACTGGTCGGCAAGGGCCGCCGTGCCCGCGTTGCCGGGCGCCACTGTGAGCGCGTCGACCTCCGGGTCTCGGCGCAGCGCGAGCAGCAGCGCGTGTTCACGGGCTCCGGATCCGACCACCAGGACGTGCACAGCAGCCCACCCTAATCGCACCGAGGCACGGAAGCCCGACCCCATCGGCCATACAGTTATGCGGATCGGTGTATGGTCTAGGGAAAGTGCTGCACGTCACATCAGGAGTGAATCGACATGACCACGACGAACGACGGGCTGCAGAGTTGCCCGCTCCTCCCCCAGGGATACGACTTCACCGACCCGGATGTCCTGCTCAAGGGCATTCCCATCACCGAGTTCGCCGAACTCCGCAAGACCGCGCCGGTGTGGTGGAACGCCCAGGAAGAGTCGATCTTCGACGATGGCGGCTATTGGGTGATCACCCGGCACGCGGACATCAAGGCGATCTCACGGGACGGCGCGTTGTGGTCGACCAACCGCAAGGGCGCCGTGATGCGCCTGCCCGACGGCGTCACCGCCGACCAACTCGACCTGACCAAGGCCCTGCTGATCAACCACGACGCACCTGAGCACACCCGGTTGCGCAAGATCGTCTCGCGCCTCTTCACCCCCAGGGCGATCGTCGCCCTGGAGGAGAAGCTGGCGGTCGCCGCGCGCGACATCGTGCGGTCGGCCGCGGAACGAAGCTCCGGCAACTTCGTCGACGACATCGCGATGCCGTTGCCGCTGCTGGCGATCGCCGACCTCATCGGGGTCCCCGAGGGCGACCGCGAGAAGCTGTTCCACTGGACCAACTGCATCATGAACACCGACGATCCGGACTTCGACTCCGATCCGACCGTCGCGAACGCCGAGCTGATGGGCTACGCGTACAACATGGCAGAAGAACGCCGCCGCTGCCCCGCCGACGACATCGTCACCCGGCTGATCCAGGCCGACTTGAGCGAACCAGGCGGCGAGACCACCGAGCCCCTGGGCGACGTCGAGTTCGCGTTCTTCGTGATCCTGCTCGCGGTGGCCGGCAACGAGACCACCCGCAACGCGATGACCCACGGCATGAATGCGTTCCTGGAGAACCCCGACCAGTGGGAGCTGTTCAAACGCGAACGGCCCGAGACCGCCGTCGAGGAGATCATCCGCTGGGCCACCCCGGTGCACTGTTTCCAGCGCACCGCACTCACCGACGTGGAGATCGGTGGCGCGAAGATCGCCGAGGGGCAGCGAGTCGGACTGTTCTACAGCTCCGCGAACTTCGACGAGGACGTCTTCGACCGGCCCTTCGAGTTCGACATCCTGCGGAATCCCAATCCGCACTTGGCATTCGGCGGCAACGGAGCACACTTCTGCATCGGCGCCAACCTCGCCCGGATGGAGATCAAGCTGATGTTCAACGAGATCGCCGACCAGATTCCCGACATCACCAAGCTCGCCGAGCCGCAGCGGCTGCGGTCGGGATGGATCAACGGCGTCAAGGACCTGCAGGTCTCCTACCGGTAGCGGCCGACGGGGTGGCTTAGAGTTCGTTCGTGCGCACCCACGGCTGGTCCGGTTCAGCGCCTGCCAACGACGAGGAGGCAGTCGCGCGGATCCTCGCCGCCGCCGGCAAGGCGATCGAGAACAAGGGGGCCGACTTCAGCATCTCCGATGTGGCCCGCACGGTGGGGGTCACCCGGCAGACGGTGTACCGGTACTTCGCCAGCACCGAGGCACTGCTCGTCGCCGCGGCGGTGCACGCCGTCGACGGCTTCCTGGACCGATTGGCCGCGCACCTGGCCGGGATCCATGATCCGGCCGAAGCGGTCACCGAAGCCGTTGCCACGGCGCTGGAGTGGCTGCCGCGGGAGAAATACATCGGCCTGCTGATGGTCCCCGGTGGCGCCTCCCACGTCGAATCGGTGACCTCGGACATCGCCCTGCGGTTCGGCCGGGACATGGTGGGACGTCTGGACGTCGACTGGACAGCGGCGGGCTATTCCGGCGCCGATCTCGACGAACTGGCCGAGCATCTGCTGCGGATCATCCAGTCGTTTGTCATCGACCCGGGACGCCCGCCACGGCAGGGCGACGAGCTGCGTGCCTACCTGCGCAGGTGGGTGGGCAACATGCTCACACCACCGTCAGCGGCAACGACTTGCGTTCCTCGAACACCCAGGATGCCCCACCGCTGAACTTGCACACCGCAACCTCGGGCAGTTCCTTTGCCGCGGTGTCGGTCTCGACGATGCGCACGGTCCAGTCGGTTTCGCTGCCCGAAACCTCGGCGCGAAGATGCGGGTCGACGCCCTGGACGATCGCCTGCAACGGAAGGTCGGCGACGGGCGAGACCAGAGAGATCCAGGAATCGTCCTCGTGGGCCGGCGACGGTCGCACATGAATCGATTCCGGGCCGACGTCGGCCCACACGTACGCGGCGGGATTGAGCAGCGGGTGCAGCTCGAGAACCCGCAGTGCACCCTTGACATCGCTGGACAGCCTGAGCGCCTTGTGGATGCGCTCGGCGGCGACTCCGGCGATGCCGATCAACTGTTTGGTGCGGATCGAACGCGCCAGCGCCGCATCGTCCTTGGCGCGCTTCTCGACCGCGATCGTGAACGACAGCACCAGCAGGTGCATCTGCAGACACACCTCGTCGGCGATCCGGACCAGCGCCGAATGCGAGAACGCGCCGAAGTCGACATCGGCGAGCAACTCCCCCGAATAGTCGGCCATGCCTTCGTCGTTCGGATCGATCGGCTCGAGTTCGCAGGAGTGTGCGTGGCTGGCGGCGACGACGTCCATCGCCGGGATGAACGGCACCTCGGGATAGGACTCGTCGATGATCACCGTCCATCGGCAATGCGGGTGCTGGTCTGACGGCACCCGGGGCGGCCGGTGGATCGGCCGCACCTGGGCTTTGCGATTGGTGGCCAGCGCCGTGGCATCAAACGTCGGATCCTCGATGTCGTGGCACATCCCGTGCACGTAGTCCTCGCCCATCGGCTCGACGTCGAGTAGTGCGCCACAGTGGTCGAGGTGGAACTCCCCGTGCCATCGGTCGTGCACGGTGTAGCGGAAGTCCATGAACTGCGGTGGGGCACCGATATCCAGCTGCAGTCCTTTGAACAAGGTGAAGATGTCGACGCCCTCGTACTTGAGCGCCTTCTGCATCCGCTTCGTGTAGAGCGGACTGGAGGCGGCCCACTCCTCGATGGCCACCTGAAGCATCTCGTCGCGACCCCAGGCGCTGATGCAGTGGGCCATTCCCGACCGGTCGATCAGCTGACCGATCAACAGCAGCTCGGGCACCAGCGTGGCGAGTTCGTCGCGCGACAGCGCGGCATACCTACTCATCATCGGTCTTGGGCATCATCGGTCTTGGGCATCATCGAGCGTGCTTCCCGAGTGCATGTTCAGCGCCGCGTTCACGTTCGCCCGCTTGTCCTCGCCCGCACCCTTCTCGGCGTCCTTCTTGCGCTTGCCCGCCACCTTGGTGACCACGCCGTCGAGCTTGGACCCGAGGGGGAAGCCGAGGTAATGAGTGAGGAAGATCGCCATTTCCTTGAGCTCTTCGACGGTCAGCTCGCCGTTGTTCAGCGCGGCATTGACCTGGATCTCGGCCAGATCCGTGATGCCGAGCGCGGTGACGCAGGTCAGCGTCATCATCCGCTTCTCCCGCATCGACAGTCCGGGCCGGGTCCAGATGGTGCCGAAGAGGTGATCGGCGGTGAGGGCGAAGTAGTCGCCCGGCATGTCGGGCATCTCCCAGCCGTAGACCTCGTTCATCTTCTCGAGGCCCTTGCGGCGCAACTCATCCATGTGGCTACTCCTTCACCGTCGAAGTCGTGTGCGGCACACCGAGTCCGGCGGCCAGGTCCCGTAGCGCAATCTTGGCCAGCGGCAGGTCGACTCCCGTGGCCTTACCGAGCCCGAGCGCCAGCCGCAGGTCCTTCTCGGCCAGACCGCGGGTGTGGACGAACATGTCGTACACGAAGTGGTCGGGCTGCAGCGGTGTGGTGTCGTCGCGGACCATGATGGCACCGGGCCCGCCGCTCTGCGCGTCGCTGTGCCGTACCACGCGCCCGAGCTTCTGAAGGTCGATCCCTGCCGCCTCGGCAAGCCTCTGCGCCTCGCACGCCGCGGCGAAACCGATGTAGGTCAGCATGTTCCGTGCCAGCTTCATCCGGGTTCCCGCTCCCGGCTCGCCGGCACGGACCACCATCGAAGCCCACTTCTTGAAGACCGGCTTGACCAGGGCATAGGCCTCCTCGTCGGCGCCGACCATGACGGCCAGCTCACCCTTGTCGGCTGCCCCCGCCCCGCCGCTGACCGGGGCATCGACGATGTGAATTCCCTGGGGGTGCAGTCGCTCAGCCAACTCGCCCGCTGTATCGGGCTCGATCGTGGAGTGGATCGCGATGACGGTACCCGGCCGCGCGTGGGCCGCGAGCTCACCGACCACGTCGCGCACCTGCGCGTCGGTCAGGACGGTGACGCTGATGACGTCGGCCGCCCTTGCGACGTCAGTGACATCGTCCGCCGGCGTTGCACCCAGTTCGGCCAACGGGGCCATCGCCTCGGTGCGGACGTCGAACACGATGAGGCCACCGGGCCAGTCGACGAGTCGCTTGGCCATCGGCGCGCCCTGGTTGCCCAGGCCGATGTAGCCCAGCTTCAGTTCGGTGCTCGTCTGCTCCTCGCGCGAGCGCTCGTCGGTCATCTGATGATCTGTCCGCCGTCGACGTTGAAAATCTGACCGGTGATCCACTTGGCCTGATCCGAGAGCAGGAACAGCATCATGCCGACGAGGTCTTCCGGCTCGCCCATTCGCGACAGCGGGATGTTCTTGACGATGTCGGCCACCATCTCCTGCGGGGTGGTGGTCCGGTTGGCCTCGGTGTCGATCGGCCCGGGTGCGATCGCGTTGACCCGGATGTTCTGGCCACCGAGTTCGGTGGCCAGTTGCTGGGTGAGGCCGTTGATGCCGACCTTGGCCAGCCCGTAGAAATTCGAGTACAGCCACGCCGCGGTCGAGGATTGGTTGACGATCGCCCCGCCGCCGCGCTTGGCCATCTTGCGGTACACCGCGCGGGTGCACACCAACGCGCCGTCGAGGTTCACGCTCATGAACTTCTTGTAGTAATCCCAGTCCACGGTGATGAGGAAGTCGAGCTTCATCCCACCGAAGATGGCGGCGTTGTTCACCAGGTAGTCGATGCCCCCGAACTCCGAAAGCGTCTGCGCCGCCATCTCCTTGGCCGAATCCGGATCCGAGACGTCGACCCGGACGGCGAGCGCGTTGCCGCCCTCACCCAAGATGGCGTCGGCGACCTTCTGGGCGCCCTCGGTGTTGATATCGGCCACCACCACCGCCGCCCCCTCGCGGGCGAGTGCCTCGGCGTAGGCCTGGCCGATACCACCGCCGGCCCCGGTGACGATGGCCACCTTCCCGGTGAACTGATCTCCGTACAATCCCATACCGAATCCTCTCTGAAGTCCGAGCGTGTCGTTATGGCACGCTATCCGCCGATCTGCGTGTCACAACTGCACGTTCGGCGGTTCTTTCTCAACCAGCTGCTGTGGCAATCGCTTTGATCTCGAGGTACTCCTCGAAACCTGCGAGCCCCATCTCCCGGCCGATACCGGATTGCTTGTAACCTCCGAACGGCATGTCCGCCGAATACCAGACACCACCGTTGATGTTGACCGTGCCCACCCGCAGCCGCGCCGCCACCGAGTTCGCCCGATCGAGATCGGGCGAGAACACGGTGCCCGACAGGCCGTAGGGAGAGTCGTTGGCGATCCGGACCGCGTCGTCGTCGCCGTCGTGTGCGATCACCGTCAGCACCGGGCCGAAGATCTCTTCGCGCGCCACCTTCGCGGAGTTGTCCAGCCCGGCGATGACCGTCGGCTCGATGAAGAAGCCGGTGTCACGATCGGCGGGACGGCCGCCGCCGCAGGCGAATCTACCGCCCTCGGCGATCGCCGAATCCAGGTACTCCTGGATGCGATCACGCTGCCTCGCCGAGATCACCGGCCCGCAGATGGTGCCCGGGTCCGTGGGATCGCCCGGCTTGAGCCCACCCATGGTCGCAGCGGCGGCCTCGACCGCCTCGTCGTAACGGTCGCGCGGCACCACCAGTCGGGTGGTGATCGCGCAACCCTGCCCGGCATGCATCGACGCGGTGAACGCCGCCATCGAGCAGGCGCCGGCCAGGTCGGCGTCGTCGAGGACCAGGAACGCCGACTTGCCGCCTAGTTCGAGGAAGACCTTCTTCAGCGTGGCGGCGCCGTCAGCCATCACCGCGCGCCCGGTCGCAGTCGACCCGGTGAACGAGACCATGTCCACCCGAGGGTCTTTCGACAGAAGTGCCCCGACCCCGTGGTCGCTGGAGGTGACGATGTTGAGCACGCCGGCGGGGATGTCGGTGTGCTCGGTGATGAGCTCGCCGAGCACCGCGGCGCACCACGGGGTGTCCGGCGCCGGCTTCAGGACGACGGTGTTGCCCGCGGCCAGCGCCGGTCCGATCTTGGCGAAGTTGATCTGATGGGGGAAGTTCCACGGGGTGATCGCTCCGATCACCCCGACGGCCTCACGAGCGACGGTTCGCTGCGTCTTGATTCCCATCGGGGACGCGATCCCGAGATCTGTTCGCCACTGGTAGTTCTCGGCAGTGTCCGCCGAGAACGACAGGTCGGCGATCGGCCCTTCCAGCTGGGCGGTCGAGGTCAGCATCCGTGGCGCACCGACCTCGGACATCGTCAGTTCCCGTAGCTCTTCGACGTGCTTGGACAGTGCGTCCTGGAGTTGGCGGATGCAACGCACCCGCAGGGCGGTGTCGGTGGACCAGTCCGTTTCGTCGAAGGCTCGCCGGGCAGCCCCGACCGCCGCGCTCATGTCCTCGACGCTCGCGTCGGCCGCGACTCCGAGCGTCTCCTCGGTCGCCGGGTTGAGGGTGGGGAACGTTCCCGAGCTGCCAGCGACGAGCTTGCCGTCGATGAGCAGCCGGCTTTCGCGATCGGCCAGGATTGGCATCCGACCTCCTGTCTAAGCGTCCTGGACAACTGTCCGACTGATTTCTCTCGAACGATAGCCCCCGATCGCCGGGCGAGGCAAGGTCGAAGAGGATAGACGCGACGCTAATGCACCCTGAACTGCTGCTTTGCCCCTGGGCTTGCTTGCGAGTGGCAGTTTCCGATAACTTGGACATGTGTCCAGTGATGCAGCTGCCGCGGTTACCAATGAGGCGCGGCAACCACCTCGAAACAGGCGGCAGGAAGAGACTTTCCGCAAAGTCCTGTCCGCCGGCGTCGAGATGCTGCGCGAATCGTCGTACGCCGACCTGACCGTTCGCGCGGTCGCAGCACGGGCCAAGGTCGCACCCGCAACCGCATACACCTACTTCTCGTCGAAGAACCACCTGATCGCCGAGGTCTACCTGGACCTCATGCAGCAGGTCGAGTACTTCACCGACGTCAACGACAGCAGGGCCAGCCGCGTGGAGAAGACCCTGCGGGCGATGACGCTGACGCTCGCCGACGAGCCCGAGGTCGCCGCGGCGTGCACCACCGCGCTGCTGTCGGGCAACGATCCGGCCGTGCGGGCGGTACGGGAGCGGATCGGCGCCGAGATCCATCGCCGGATCCGCGCCGCCGTCGGACCGGACAGCGACCCGCGCACACCGGCCGCGCTGGAGATGACGTTCTTCGGCGCACTGGTCAACGCCGGCAGCGGGGCCTTCACCTATCACCAGATCGCCGACCGCTTGAGCTATGTGGTCGGCCTCATCGTCGGGGAGGACCGATGACCACCAACAGCGGCGCCGTGAGCGACGCCATCCTCGACCCGTATGACTACGACTTCCACGAGGATCCGTATCCCTACTATCAGCGGCTGCGCGACGAGGCGCCCCTCTACCGCAATGAAGACCTCGGCTTCTGGGCGTTGTCGCGGCACCGTGACGTGCTCCAGGGCTTCCGCAACAGCACCACCCTGTCCAACTCCTATGGTGTCTCGCTCGATCCGGCCTCGCGCGGGCCGCACGCCTCGAAGACGATGTCCTTTCTGGCGATGGACGATCCGGACCATCTGCGGTTGCGCACCCTGGTGTCCAAGGGGTTCACGCCGCGGCGCATCAGAGAGCTCGAGCCCAGGGTCACCGAGCTGACCGTCGGGCATCTGGACACGATGCTGGAGAAGGCTCGTAGCGGCGAGACTGTGGACTACGTCAACCAATTCGCCGGCAAGCTGCCGATGGACGTCATCTCCGAGCTGATGGGGGTGCCGCAGGCCGACCGTGACCAGGTCCGCGCCTGGGCCGACGGCGTGATGCACCGCGACGAAGGTGTCAACGACGTTCCCGCCGCGGCGGTCGAGGCGTCGATCAACCTGATCGTCTACTACCAGGCGATGGTCGCCGAGCGCCGCAAGCAACTCACCGACGACCTGACATCGGCCTTGCTGGAAGCCGAGATCGACGGAGACCGGCTCACCG
The DNA here is from genome assembly GCF_902705885.1 of Mycolicibacterium austroafricanum. Lineage (GTDB taxonomy): Bacteria > Actinomycetota > Actinomycetes > Mycobacteriales > Mycobacteriaceae > Mycobacterium > Mycobacterium vanbaalenii_A. Next base: position 146,130 of record NZ_CACSIP010000001.1, read on the forward strand.
ACGACGAGATCCTCGGCTTCATGTTCCTGATGGTGATCGCAGGCAACGAGACCACCACCAAACTCCTTGCCAATGCCGCCTTCTGGGGTCACCGGAACCCCGACCAGCTGATGGCGGTGTACGACGACATCGAGCGGGTGCCGCTGTGGGTGGAGGAGACGCTGCGTTACGACACGTCCAGTCAGATCCTGGCCCGCACCGTGTCCGGCGAGCTGACGCTGTACGACACCACGATTCCCGAAGGTGATGTGGTGCTGCTGCTCCCGGGCTCCGCGCACCGCGACGAGCGGGTCTTCGAGAACCCCGACGACTACGTCATCGGTCGCGAGATCGGTTCGAAACTGATGAGTTTCGGCAGTGGTGCCCACTTCTGCCTCGGCGCACACCTCGCGCGGATGGAGGCAAGGGTGGCACTTGCCGAGTTGTTCAAGCGAATCCGAGGGTACGAGGTCGACGAGGCCAATGCCGTCCGCGTCCATTCGAGCAACGTGCGCGGATTCGCCCATCTCCCGATCACTGTCCAGGTCCGCTAGCACGGCCGGAAAGGTCTCAGATGCCCCGTTTCGACCCACTGCCCGACCGTCGTCCCGCCCTGGTGGCCGGCGCCTCCTCTGGTATCGGTGCGGCGACAGCCGTCGACCTTGCCGCCCACGGCTTTCCGGTCGCTCTGGGCGCGCGCCGGGTGGAGAAGTGCCAGGAGCTCGTCGAGCAGATCCGGGCTGACGGCGGCGAAGCCATCGCGGTCCACCTGGACGTCACCGATCCGGATTCGGTCAAGTCCTGTGTCGAGCAGACGACCTCCGAACTCGGCGAGATCGAGTTGTTGGTCGCCGGCGCGGGCGACACGTACTTCGGCAAGATCGAGGCCATCAGCACCGAACAGTTCGACTCGCAGATCCAGATCCACCTGATCGGTGCCAACCGGGTCGCCGCAGCGGTGTTGCCCGGGATGATCGAGCGTCAGAGGGGCGACCTGATCTTCGTCGGTTCCGACGTGGCACTACGTCAGCGCCCACACATGGGTGCCTACGGGGCGGCCAAGGCGGCGCTGGTCGCGATGGTCAACAACCTCCAGATGGAACTCGAAGGCACCGGTGTGCGGGCGTCGATCGTGCACCCCGGCCCGACCAAGACCGGAATGGGCTGGAGCCTGCCCGCCGACCTGCTCGGCCCGGCCCTCGAGGACTGGGCCAAATGGGGCCAGGCCCGCCACGACTACTTCATGCGCGCCTCCGACCTTGCCCGGGCGATCACCTTCGTGGCCGAGACCCCGCGGGGCCATTACATCGCCAACATGGAGCTTCAGCCCGAAGCCCCGCTGGCGACGACGAAGGAACGCCAGCAACTGAAAGTCGACGAACAAGCACTTTCCAGGGCGAGCGAAGCGACGGGAGAATTTTCCAGGGCGAGCGAAGCGACGGGAGAATAGGAAGAGCATGACGACTGCGATAGTGCCCCGCGTCTCCGGTGGCGAAGAGGAACACGGCCATCTCGAGGAGTTCCGGACCGACCCGATCGGTCTGATGAAGCGGATCCGCGAGGAATGCGGTGACGTCGGCTGGTTCCAGCTCGCCGACAAGCAGGTGGTGCTGCTGTCCGGTGCGGAGGCCAACGAGTTCTTCTTCCGCTCCAGCGACAGCGAGCTCAACCAGGCCGAGGCCTACCCGTTCATGACGCCGATCTTCGGCGAGGGGGTGGTGTTCGACGCCGACCCCGAGCGCCGGGCCGAGATGCTGCACAACACCGCGCTTCGCGGCGAGCAGATGAAGGGCCACGCCACCACGATCGAGAACGAAGTCCGCAAGATGATCGCCGGCTGGGGCGACGAGGGCGAGATCGAGCTGCTGGACTTCTTCTCCGAGCTGACGATCTACACCTCGACGGCATGCCTGATCGGCCTCAAGTTCCGCAACCAGCTCGACCACAGGTTCGCCAACTACTACCACCTGCTCGAGCGCGGCACCGATCCGTTGTGTTACGTCGACCCCTACCTGCCGATCGAGAGCTTCCGCATCCGCGACGAGGCCCGGGCCAACCTGGTCGAGTTGGTGCAGGAGGTCATGCACGGCCGAATCGCCAACCCCCCCAAGGACAAGAGCGATCGCGACCTGCTCGACGTGCTGGTCTCGATCAAGGACGAGGAGGGCAACCCCCGCTTCTCGGCCAACGAGGTCACCGGCATGTTCATCTCGTTGATGTTCGCCGGCCATCACACCAGTTCGGGTACGTCGTCGTGGACGCTGATCGAGCTGCTGCGCCACCCCGACTTCTACGCCAAGGTCCAGCAGGAGCTCGACGACCTCTACGCCGACGGCCAGGAAGTGAGTTTCCATGCACTGCGCCAGATCCCGAATCTGGACAACGCCCTCAAGGAGACCCTGCGGCTGCATCCGCCGCTGATCATCCTGATGCGGGTGGCCCAGGACGAGTTCGAGGTGGCGGGCCATCCGATCCACAAGGGCCAGATGGTCGCCGCCTCGCCGGCGATCTCCAACCGGATTCCCGAGGACTTCCCCGACCCGGACGCGTTCGACCCCGATCGCTACGAGAAGCCCCGGCAGGAAGACCTGATCAACCGCTGGACCTGGATCCCGTTCGGCGCAGGCAAACACCGCTGTGTGGGAGCCGCGTTCGCGCAGATGCAGATCAAGGCGATCTTCTCGGTTCTGTTGCGCGAATACGAGTTCGAGATGGCCCAGCCGCCCGAGAGCTATCGCAACGACCACTCCAAGATGGTCGTGCAGTTGGCCAGACCGGCAAAGGTCCGTTACCGCAGGCGGGTCAAGGACTGAGCCGATGGGTTGCTACCGCGTGGAGCTCGACGAGGACCTGTGCCAGGGCCACGCCATGTGCGAACTGGAAGCCCCGGATGTGTTCCGGGTGCCCAAGCGGGGTGTCGTCGAAATCCTCGACCCGGAACCACCCGACGACCTCCGCGAGGATGTCGAGCGAGCGATCGAGATGTGTCCCACTCAAGCAATCTCTTTGAAAGAGAACGAAAGAAAGGTGTAGCCGATGGCGTCACGTGAGCAATTGGAGGCCTGGACCGACCGTTGGCTCGAGGCCAACCAGGACGCCGAGAAGGCCGGTGACTGGAAGCCGTTGGCCGACTTCTACACCGAAGACGCCACCTACGGCTGGAACATCGGCCCCAAGGAAGACGTCATGTGCATCGGCAAAGAAGAGATCCGCGACGTCGCCCTCGGCCTGGAGATGGAGGGCCTGGAGAACTGGGTCTACGAGTATCAGAAGGTGCTGATCGACGAGAAGCAGAACGAGATCGTCGGATTCTGGAAGCAGATCGCCAACAAGAGCGACGGGACGCGCGACGAGATCTACGGCATCGGCGGCAGCTGGTTCCGGCTCGTCGCCGTTGGGGACGACGACCAGTTGCTGATCGAGTGGCAACGCGACTTCTTCGACTTCGGTCACGTGCAGAAAGCGTTCATGAAGCTGATCGAGTCCGGGGACCTCACCCCGACCATGCAGAAACGTATCGAGCGGTCCCTTGCCGGCGAGAAGCTGCCCGGCTACTACCCGCTCGGCGAGGCCCCCACCCCAATCTGGTAGCTCCCACCCAAGCGGTTGCTTGGGGGCGCTGTGATATGGCTAACTAGAGCCTCTAGTCTTTAACTAGAGGCTCTAGTCGAAAGCAGGAGAGATGAAGACCAAAGGCGCTCTGATCTGGGATTTCAACCAGCCGTGGTCGATCGAGGAGATCGAGATCGGCGATCCCGTCAAGGACGAGGTCAAGATTCAGATGGAAGCGGCGGGCATGTGCCATTCCGACCACCATCTGGTGACCGGCGACATCCCGATGGCCGGGTTCCCGGTGCTCGGTGGGCACGAAGGCGCCGGCATCGTCACCGAAGTCGGACCCGGCGTGGAGAACGTCGCCCCGGGAGACCACGTCGTGCTGTCGTTCATCCCGTCGTGCGGTGAGTGTCCGACGTGCCAGAGCGGTAAACGCAACCTGTGTGACCTGGGCGCGTTGCTGCTCACCGGTACCGCCGTCTCCGACGGGACCCACCGGGTCACGGCCAACGGCAAGCCCGTCATCCCGATGACGCTGCTGGGGACGTTCAGCCCCTACATGGTGGTGCACAAGAGTTCGGTCGTGAAGATCGACCCGTCCATCCCGTTCGAGGTGGCCTGCCTGGTCGGCTGCGGCGTCACCACCGGCTACGGCTCGGCGGTGCGCAGCGCCGACGTCCGCCCCGGTGACGACATCGCGATCGCCGGGATCGGCGGCGTCGGCATGGGCGCTCTGCAGGGCGCGCTCAACGCCGGCGCACGCAACATCTTCGCCATCGACCCCGTGGACTGGAAGCGGGATCAGGCACTCAAGTTCGGCGCGACGCACGTCTACCCCGATCTCGCGTCGGCGATGATGGGCGTCGCCGAGGTCACCCACGGCAAGATGGCCGACAAGACCATCATCACCACCGGTGAGCTCAAGGGCGAGGACATCGACAACTACCTCAACATGACCGCCAAGGGCGGCACCTGTGTGGTCACTGCGGTGGCCAACATGATGGAAACCAGCGTCACCCTGAACCTGGCGATGCTCACCCTGATGCAGAAGAACCTGCAGGGCACCATCTTCGGCGGCGGCAACCCGCACTACGACATCCCGCAGCTACTGTCGATGTACAAGGCCGGCAGGCTCAACCTCGACGACATGGTGACCCGGCAGTACAAGCTGGAGCAGATCAACGAGGGTTACAAGGACATGTTGGAGGGCAAGAACATCCGTGGTGTGATCCGCTACACCGATGCCGATCGGTAGCGCGGGATGACCGACAGCGCAACGGAGACCGCCGAGCTCTCGCCGGTAGTCGCGGCCTCTCAGAGTTCGTGGCGATGCGTCCAATCCGGTGACAAGGCGGGCTGGCTGGCCCTGATGTCCGACGACGTCGTCATCGAGGATCCGATCGGCGAGGCCGTCACCAACCCCGACGGCACCGGCGTACGCGGGAAGGCGGCCGTCGGCGACTTCTTCGACGCCAACATCGGGCCGAATCAGCTACGCATCACCTGTCAGGAGACGTTCCCGTCGAGCAGTCCGACGGAGATCGCCTACATCCTGGTACTGGAGACCACGTTCCCCAACGGTTTCGTGGCTACGGTCCGGGGCGTGTTCACCTACCGCGTCGACGACGCGGGGCTGATCACGAACCTGCGCGGCTTCTGGAACATGGATGCGATGACGTTCACGGAGAAGGCGGATTAGCCAGCCGCTGGCAGGCCGCGGCGCGGTGGTCGTCGGTGGTACTCGTGGTGTCGGCCTGGCGGTCGCCGAGCTTCTGGCGGCCCTCGGTGCCGGCGTCATCGTCAATGGACGCGATGAGGCGGCGGCCACCCAAGCGGCGCAACGCATTCCCGGCGCCGTCGCCCATCCGGGATCATCCGCCGATCCGTCGGTGGCCGACGCACTGGTGGATACCTGCGTCCGTCGGTTCGGCCGCATCGACATCCTGGTCAACTGCGCGGGAACCGCCGAACCGGCAGGCTCGTCGATCCTCGACATCACCACCGAGCAGTTCAACGAGCTGATAGACGCCCACCTGGGCACCGCATTTCAGATGTGCCGGGCGGCAGCACCGCGAATGGTGCAGCAGGGCGCCGGGGCGATCGTCAACACCAGTTCGTTCGCGTTTCTCGGCGACTACGGCGGCACCGGGTACCCGGCAGGCAAGGGCGCGGTCAACGGTCTGACAGCGGCGATCGCCGCCGAACTCTCCGAGCACGGGGTACGCGCGAATGTGGTGTGCCCCGGAGCCAGGACCAGGCTGTCCACCGGGCCGGACTACGAGGCCCACATCGCCGAACTCAACCGGCGCGGACTGCTCGACGAGGTCAGCATGCAGGGTGCGCTCGACGCCGCACCTCCCGAGTACGTCGCACCGACGTACGCCTACCTGGTCAGCGATCTCGCCAAGGATGTGACGGGCCAGATCTTCATCGCCGCAGGCGGTTTCGTCGGCCGGTTCGATCGGCCGACACCGGCGATCGTGGCCTACCGGGATCACCACGACTCGCCGCCGTGGTCGATCGAGGAGATCGCCGCACAGATCGGTTAGCCCGGAAGCCGGTGGTCGCGGTACTGCTCGCGCAGCTTGAGTTTGACGACCTTGCCGGTGGCGGTGTGGGGCAGTTCGTCGACGAACACCACGTCGTCGGGCAGCCACCACTTGACGACCTCACCGGCCAGATACTCCAGGAGTTCCTCCCGGGTGGCGCTGCACCCCTTGCGCAACACGGCGATCAGCACCGGACGTTCCTGCCATTTCGGGTGGGGCACCCCGATGACCGCGGCCTCGGCGACGGCCGGGTGCCCCATCGCGGCGTTCTCCAGGTCGATCGAACTCACCCACTCGCCACCGGATTTGATCACATCCTTGGCGCGGTCGACGAGCTGGAGGTAACCGTCGGGGTCGATGGTTGCGACGTCCCCGGTGGGAAAGTAGCCCTCGGCGTCCAGCTTCTCGCCACCCTCCCCCTTGAAGTAGCCACTGGCGATCCACGGACCGCGCACCCAGACCTCGCCGAAAGCCTTGCCGTCCCAGGGTAGTCGGTTACCGTCGTCGTCGACGATCTTGAGGTCCACACCCCAGATGCCACGGCCCTGTTTAAGCCTGATCTGGGTGCGCTCCTCGTCGGAGAGCCCCTCGTGCTTGGGCAGCAGCCTGCCGATGACACAGAGCGGGCTCGTCTCGGTCATCCCCCAGCCCTGCATCGATTCGGCACCGAACTCCCGGTCGAACCGCTCGATCATCGACTGCGGAAGGGCTGCCCCACCGGTGCCTGCGACGCGGAGTCCGAGTTCGTGCGGGTCGATTTCCGGATGCTCGTCGAGGTAGGAGAACAGCATCATCCACACCGTCGGCACACCCTGGCTCTGGTTGACGCCTTCTGACTTCATCAGGTTGTAGACGGATTCACCGTCGAGGTGCGGTCCCGGCATCACGAGCGTGGCACCGACCATGGCCGCGGTGTAGGGCGTCCCCCACGCGTTTGCATGGAACATGGGAACCACCAACAGGATTCGGGACCCACTGTGGATGTCGATGGCGTCGCGCGCCGCGATCATCAGGGTGTGCAGCATCGTCGAACGATGGGAGTAGAGAACACCCTTCGGGTTCCCGGTGGTGCCCGAGGTATAGCACAGCGACGACGCGCTTCGCTCGTCGAACTCGGGCCAGTCATAGTGGGTGGACTGCCCGCCGATGAAGCCCTCCCAACACCGCAGGCGACCTTCGGGAAGGCCCGGGATATCGGGCATGTGCTCACGGTCGGTCATCACGACATAGGTCTCGACGGAGCTCAGTTCGCCAGCCAGCTGGCCCACCAGCGGCGCAAAGGTGGTGTCGAAGAACAACACCCGGTCCTCGGCGTGGTTGATGATGTAGACGATCTGCTCGACGAACAACCGCGGGTTGACGGTGTGCATGACAGCGCCCGCACCTGAGACGCCGAAGTACAGCGTGAGATGGCGGTCGCTGTTCCAGGCCAGGGTCGCGATCCGGTCCCCTTGGTTGATGCCCAGTTCGGCGAGGGCGTTGGCGACCTGCTTCGATTGGTCCCTGACCTGCGACCAGGTGGTGCGCCGAAGATGTCCTTCCGGCGGCCGCGACACGATCTCGGTGTCGGCGTGGAACGTCGCCGCGTGCTCGATCAGTGACGAGATCATCAGCGGCCTGTCCTGCATCAATCCCAGCATTCGGCCAGGCTATCGAGGGTGACATGACTTGTCGGCAAGTTGCCTTATGTCAAGATGTGCGCGAAGGGCGGTTCGTGGCCTCACGTGAGCGCGAAACAGCCGAGCGCCATTCACGACCCACCACCCTTCTGAGTAGCGTGGGCGTCATGGCGACCGTCTTCACGAAAATCATCAACGGGGAGATCCCCGGCAGGTTCGTCTACGAGGACGACGACATCGTGGCGTTCCTGACGATCGAGCCGATGACGCAGGGCCACACGCTGGTCGTGCCGCGGGCCGAGATCGACCAGTGGCAGAACCTCGACCCCGCCGTGTTCGGCAAGGTCATGGAGGTTTCTCAGCTCATCGGCAAGGCAGTGTGCCAAGCGTTCGACGCCGAGCGCGCGGGCGTCATCATCGCCGGCCTGGAAGTCCCCCACCTACACGTACACGTCTTCCCGGCTCGCGACCTGTCCGATTTCGGATTCGCCAACGTCGACCGCAATCCGTCAGCGGAGTCCCTCGACGAGGCTCAGTCGAAGATCAGGGCGGCGCTGGCGACGCTGCGCTGACCGAGACCGACGCCTCGGCAAATCGTGGCAGCATCACCCGGAAGCGGCACCCTTGGCCGGGGGCGGTGGTCACGCTGACGCGGCCGCCGTGCGCGTACACCAGTGAGTCGACGATCGACAGCCCCAACCCGGTGCCCCCGCTGGCCCGCGTCCGCGACGAGTCGGCCCGGTAGAACCGCTCGAAGATGCGCTGCGCGTCCTCCGGTCCCATCCCCGGCCCTTCGTCGCACACCTCCACGACAGTGCTGTCCTCGTCGGTTCCCACCCGCACGGTGACACCGGTGCCCTCGGGGGTGTGCTGCAGCGCGTTGGCCATCAAGTTGCTCAGCACCTGCCGCAACCTGGCTTCATCACCCACCACTTCCGGGGTGCCGGGTCCGTCGAAGACCTCGACGCGGATCCTGCGTTGCGGCGCGATCGACTGGGCGTCGTGCACCGCGTCGGTGGCCAGCGCGAGCAGATCCACCCGCTTGCGTTCCAGCGGACGCTGCGCATCGAGCTGGGCCAACAGCAGCAGATCCTCGACGAGCAAACCCATCCGCCGCGATTCACTCTCGATCCGGCTCATCAGCATCTCGACGTCACGGGCAGCACCCTGGCGGTACAGCTCGGCGAAGCCGCGGATCGTCGTCAACGGTGTCCGCAGCTCGTGACTGGCGTCGGTGATGAAGCGACGCATCCGTTCCTCGGAGGTCCGGGCCTGTGCCGCAGATGACTCCGAGGAGGCCATCGCACGCTGGATTTGCGCGAGCATTCCGTTGAGCGCCAACGACAGTCGGCCGACCTCGGTGCGCGGGTCACGTTCGGGAACGCGCCGATCCAGCTGCCCCGACGCGATCGCCGCCGCGGTCTGCTCGACCTCGGCCAGCGGCCGCAGGCTGCGGTGCACGACGGCGTAGCCGGCGATGGCGAGCACCACCAGAACCGCCGCCCCGATGCCCGCCTGCGCGTAGACCAGCGAACGCATCGTCGACTTCACGTCGGACAGGTCGATGGCCACCGTGGTGAGCTCGCCTCCCAGCCCCCGCACCGTCATCGCCCGCCATTGCACATCGGAATGGTCGACCGAGCCGACGGTGACCGGCACCGGCCCGACGTCGTTGTCCGCGGGCAGCGCCGGTTCCGCCACGCGGTCGTTCACCGCCATCCAGATCTGCCCGTCCGGATCGATACCACGGACGAAGAAGTCGGACGGAGGACGCGCGGGGTTGGGGTCGTCGATGGGGGTGACGGGCAGTCGCCGGGGCACCTGGGCCCACCCCCGGGACGCGTCGAGCAAGGTGTCATCCACCCGGTTCATCAGGCTGTGCTGCAGGATCGTCGTGACCGCGACGCCCGAAGCCAGGAGTCCGCAGGCCACCAGCACCAGAGTGGCGGCCACCAGCCCTACTCGGAGCGGAACGCCACGTCCTCTGGCACGTCCTCTGGCACGTCCTCCGGTGTTCCCGACCCGAGCAGCCACGCCCCTATTGTCTGCCCTTCACGCAAGAACTCATCGCGGCTCGCGCAGGACGTAGCCGACCCCGCGCAGGGTGTGCAGCAGCCGCTTGTCGCCGGTGTCGATCTTGCGGCGCAGGTAGGAAACGTAGGACTCGACGACGTTGACATCGCCGCCGAAGTCGTAGCGCCACACGTGGTCGAGGATCTTCGGCTTGGACAGCACCGTGCCCGCGTTGATGATGAAGTACCGCAGCAGTGTGAATTCGGTCGGTGACAGGGACACCGGCTCGCCGGCCTTCCACACCTCGTGGGTGTCCTCGTCGAGTTCGATGTCGGCGAACGTGAGCCGCGAGGTCCGGGGCTCCTCGTGACCACGGCCGGTCCGCCGCAGGATCACCCGCAACCGCGCCACCACCTCTTCGAGGCTGAACGGCTTCGTGACATAGTCGTCGCCTCCCAGCGTGAGTCCTGCGATCTTGTCCTGCAGGGTGTCGCGCGCGGTCAGGAACAGCGCCGGAGCATCGATGCCGTCGGCTCGCAGCCGGCGCAGCAACCCGAAGCCGTCCATGCCCGGCATCATGACGTCGAGGATCACCGCGTCGGGGTGCACCTCACGCGCCTTGTCGAGCGCGGCCGCTCCATTGGAGGCGGTGTGGACCTCGAAGCCCTGGTACTTCAGGCTCACGGAGAGCAGTTCGACGATGTTGGCCTCGTCGTCGACCACCAGCACGCGCGCCTCGGGGACGTTCTCCTGCACGGGCATGGCCATGGGTTTCAATCTCCACCAGTTCACTTGGAAATATGCTGCCGACTACCTGTGCACTTCCTGTGAGTTTGTCCTTGCGCTGTCCATAGACTGATCGGATGAACCTTGGCAAAGCGCTGACCGACCTCGCCTTCGCGCCCGTCCGCGTCGGCCTGGCCGTCGCGGACGCGGGCATCGGCGTGGCCAAGGGTGGCATCGAAGCGGCATACCGGACATTGGGTGACCCCCAGGACGGAGCCAAGCCGGGCCCTCCGTCGCTGGCCTACCTGCTGGGCATCGACGACGCCGTGGAGCGGGCGAACCGGTTGGCCCGGCTGATGGACGAGGATCAGCCGCTGGGACGCGCGCTGGCACCGGACGGAGCGCTGGACCGGCTCTTGAGACCGGGCGGGGTGGTCGACCGGTTGACCGCGCCCGGCGGCGCACTGGACCGGCTGACCGAGGACGAGGGCGGGTTGATGCGCGCCATCGAGCCCGGCGGACTGGTGGATCAACTGCTTGCCGAGGACGGCCTGGTCGACAGGTTGTTGGCCGAGGACGGCGTGGCCGACCGACTGTTCGCCGAGGGGGGTGTGGTCGACACGCTGACCGCCCGCAACGGCCCGCTCGAGCAACTCGCCACCGTCGCGGACACGCTGAACCGCCTGGCGCCGGGGCTGGAAGCTCTCGAGCCCACGATCGAGGCGCTACGGGAGGCGGTGATCGTGCTGAGCCAGGTGGTCAACCCGCTGAGCAACATCGCCGACCGGATTCCGTTTCCGGGCCGGCGCCCGCGGGGCAGGCCGATCAATCGGCCGGTGACGTCGCAGCGGGTTATCGACGTCGAGGACGAGCCGTTAAGCTAGGCCCGTTTTACGCCTCCTTAGCTCAGTGGTAGAGCACCGCTCTTGTAAAGCGAAGGTCGTCAGTTCAATCCTGACAGGAGGCTCCACGCAGCATCAGTCGGTGCCTGCCGTCGCCCGTGCCGCGACCACGAGCCGGATCCCGTAGACCACCGCGCTGGCCGCGAACAACGCCGCCACCAGCAGCAGCCAGCGCCCCAGGAAGGGCTCCTGAGTTTGACCGGTGGCCGCGAAGTACGCCCGGTGCCCCTGCTCGATGATGCCGGGCAGGAACACCAGCAGCGTCAGACCCGCGCCGAGCGCCGGCACCCGGATGTAGTTCAGCACCGGTACCCGTGCTCGCCGTGCCGCTGCGGGCCGGAGCCCCCGAGCGGCCACCAGGACGCGGTCGGCCAACGCGTACGCCGGAAAAAGAATCAGATCGTGGGCGATGATGGCCGCGGCGAACCACACCACGATCGACTGCCACCAGGTGTCGGGATTCCATAGTGCCGCCGCCCCGATGGTGGCGACCACATAGCCGAACAGTGCGAAACCGGCGACCAGCGTGAGCAGATGCAGCGGATGCGAGCCGTAGACGGCGCGAAAACTCATCGGCCACGTCCCGCCGCGAAGTCGATGGACCCGACCCATTTGGTGTTGTGCACCCCGGGCAGCGCCGGAACGATGATCCGCGCCGGAAATCCGTGATCCAGCGACAGGTCGACGCCGTTGACCTTCAGCGCCAGCAGCGAGTCCGGATGGGCTACCTGATTGGCCTGCAACATCGCGCGGTTGAAAGCGCCGAACCTCTCGATCGACGAAACCAGCGCCGGGCTGGGATCGATCACACCGACCAGTGCCGCGAGGTCACGCAATCGCACCCCGGTCCAGGTCTGCACCGTGGACCACCCTTCGACACAGGCGATCGGCAACACCGCGGTGTGCTGCGGCAGAGCACTCAACTCGACGCGGTTCAGGTCCATCGGCCCGTCGCCACCCAGCAACGTCAGACGCCAACTGTCGCCTGCGGCGTCGTCGGTGATCCCTGCTGCCCGGGCGGTTCGGTTGATCGGGAAATCGTTCGGTCCGTCACCCGAGTCACGGCCGCGGGGCAGCAGCAGCGCGGCGTGCCGAGTCCATCCGCCGACGGTCTGGCCCGCAGTGAGCACCGCGATGAACACGGCGCCCCCTCCCACCAGAGCCAGCGCGCCGCGGCGACTGATCGTCGGCTCGACCGGGTCGGCGGGGGCGAGGCCGTCGGGCTCGTAGGGTTCCGGTTCGGTGTCGGCGCGACCGGTGCGCAACACCTCCCGCATCGACCGGGACCGCAGTCCAGCCCACATCTTCGGGATCTTGATCGCGATGTGCACCACGAACCCGGCGATGAACACCCAGGCGCCGTAGTAGTGCGCGGTGTAGAAGCTGAACCCGAAGATGTAGTCGTACTGGATGTTCAGCACGCCGGTGACGATCTCGAACAGCAGTCCGCCGACCAGCATGATCAACGAAACCCGTTCCAGCAGCTGGGCGATGGACCGCGCGGGCGGCCAGGTGAAGAAGCGGGGGATCACCGACCACAGCTTGGCCAGCACCACCGGGATCAGCACCAGGCCCAGACCGACGTGCAGGCCCTGGTTGAGGCGGTACAACCAGGATGGGTCGGTGGGCCATTCGAAGGTGGGCAGCTTCAGGATGCCGACGTCGGAAGGGATGGCTTGGCCGAACTGCGGACCGTAAGCGATGTAGGACAGCAGGCCGGTGACGGTGACGATCGGCAGCGTCACCAGCAGCACCGCGCCGAACACCGACGTCAGCCACAAACCCCTCAGGGGGCTACGCCATCGCAGGCCACCTCGAGCGGCGGGCTCCTGCTGTGTCGAGACGGGTTCGTCATCGATCATCGCCGCTCCGTTCGCCCGGGCCCGCTGCACCTTGGCTGACAGCGCTCGACCTCGGCCCGCCTACATCGTGCCCGCAATCGGCCCCGACGGCAGTGGCTATCGTGAACGGAGCGCCGTGACCAGTCCGACCGAGGAGGACCGTTGGCCGAAGCAGGACTGTGGGTCGCATGGGGAGTGCCGACGACCGGGCGCGAGCGGTCGGCCCTGGCGCTGCTGATCGAAACCGAGGGCTACCTCTCCGGCCTCCGGGAACAGGGGCACATCGAGAAGTTCGACAGGGTGTTACTCAAGCCGCAAAGCATCGAACTCGGTGGTTTCATCCTGATCCAGGGCTCCGTCGCTCAGATCGACGCACTTCGCCGGGATCCCGACTTCGAGGTGTGGCTCAACCGTGTCCAGCTCGTCGCCGACCAGGTGGGAGTCGTCGACGCCTGGGTGGGTGACGGAATTGCCGAGGCGGTCGCGCTCTACGAGAAGGCGCTGGAGAGCCTCGACGGATAGTCACCCAGCTGATTTGCTGAGGAAAGTCACCCCTGAGAAAGCCCTATGGTCACAGTAACGTTGCGAAAGCAGTGACGATTTAACTATTTGCTCACCACTTCCGGTATCGACGCGGTTCAATGGCCACGACGACGGGGGTCGAACAAGGCTGGATCGAAGGGGTTTCATGGGTGCCGCAGCGTACGTGGGTCGGGTCGGCGGTCTGGCCGTCGCGTTGGGCGTCGGCTCAGCAGTCTTTGCAGGCCAGGGAGTGGCGTGGGCCGACGAAACCGATTCGTCCCCGTCGACGTCGGCCTCGTCAGCAACCTCGGACCGCGACAGCGGCAGCGACGCGCCCAGCAAACGGGACGCAACAAGAGACGACGACGCAGCCAAAGACGACGCGGCCGCGGACCCCGACGATGACGACCCCGAACCTGAGGTCGACGACGAGATCGAGGACGACGCGCCCGACGACGATGAGGACGCTGAGCCCGAGGACGACGCGCCTGACGAAGTCGAGGACATAGAAGAAGACCTAGACGACGACGTAGAAGACGACGACGCAGAAGACGCTGAGCCGGAGCCGGAGCCCGATACCTCGTCGGCGCCGCCCACCACCAAGCGGTCGCAGAGCGCCCCGGCGGAGCCATCCGCATCCGAGGAGACCTCCGCAGCAGAGAAGGCTTCTGTATCGGAGAAATCGAAGACCGACACCACCAAGGTGCCGACCGATCCTGCGGTGGCACCGCAGGAGCCGGAGAAGGTCGCGGTGTTCGCCAGCGCGAGCAGCCTTGCCGCGGCGAGCCCCACCACCGTGTCGCCGCGGGTGGCGGCGCTGCTCTCGTCGCCCACAGCGACAGCGCAGGAACCGAAGCCGAGTCTGGTCACCGCCGTCGTCAATGTCGTCAACAGCATGCTGGACTGGGCGCGCCAGAAGGCCGACGCAACCCCGGACAGCCCGGCGCAGCCACCGTTCCTCTGGGCGCTGATGTCGTTTGCCCGGCGCGAGCTCGAGAACCTCTTCGTGTCACGCAGCACGGTCAGCGCCGCGAGGTCCACCATCGTGGCGCCGACCAGCCTGGCCCTGACGGCCGACGAGATCACCACCGCCGCGGCCTTCGTGCCGTATTCGCCGTGGCTGAACCCTCAAGTCAGTCCGTCGACGAACTTCGTCAGCTGGGTGACGGGCAAGAACGTCTACAGCGACAAGACGCTGGCCAACACGCTCGCCCGCTACCAGGTGTACGGAACCGACGTCGGCGTGATGTGGGACAACGGGATTCCCGACGATCCCAGCACTCCCGACATCAACGAGAATCAGGTGCTCATCGCCGTCGGCGACACCTTCGGTTCGGCCAACATGAGCGGCAGGTGGATCTACAACACGTTGTTCCGCAGTTCCGACGACGACCTGTCGGACGGCATGACCATCCCGGACGGAGAATGGTTCAACGGCAACATGTTCGGCGGCGCGCCGCTGTCCGGGCCGACGCAGGCGCGGCCCATCATCAACCGCCCGTCGTGGGCACCGAACTCGGTGACGCTCATCCCGACGGCGGGTATCTCGCTGCCCACACCCGACACGGAGTTCGGCGCGACGCAGTATGTCAGCTTCATGTCGGTGTCGAACTGGGGCTCCTCGGGCCGGTGGACCACGAACTACTCGGCCATCGCGTACTCGACGGACAACGGCGAGAACTTCACCGTCGCGCGCGAAAGTGTGCGCTACAACTCGATTTTCAGCGGCAACCGGAACTTCCAGCAGTCCGCCTTCGTCAAGGGCGACGACGGTCACGTCTACATGTACGGAACCCCGAACGGCCGCCAGGGCGCCGCCCACCTCGCACGCGTCGCCGAAAAGGACATCCTCAACGTGTCCAAATACGAGTACTACAAGAAGGCGTCCTCGGGATGGTTCGGCGGCAGCCCCGCCAGGTGGGTGCAGGGCAACCCGTCCTCGGCGTCACCCATCATCGGTAAAACCGGCGGCGCCTGCGGTTCGACCAAACCCGGCAACACCGTCAGCGAGATGTCGGTCCAGTACAACGACTACCTGGAGAAGTACATCGTTCTCTACGGAGATCAATCCAACAACATCGTCATGCGCACCTCCGACACCCCTGAGGGCGAATGGTCGGAAGCGACGGTGCTGATGGGTCAGCAGAACGGCGGGATCTATGCGCCGATGCTGCATCCGTGGTCGCCGTCGACGGTGGGTACCGGCTCAGACCTCTACTGGAACCTGTCGCTGTGGTCGGAGTACAACATCATGCTGATGCGAACCGATCTCACGAAGCTCTGACCTAACCGACCGGCACATCGAGGATCTGGCGGTCCACCGCGGCGCCGGGACCGTCGAAGTGCCACCACTCCCCCGCGTACACCGACAGGCCACCGGCGGCCATCGCCTCACGCAGTCGCGCCCTGTTGCGCTGTGCCGCGGCGCTGACACCCTCGCTCGCCCGGGCGTGACTGCGGGCGGAGAAGTCGTCGAAGCCGGTGCCCATGTCCACCAGCCCGCCCGGTCCCGCCAACGTCACGTCCACCGAGCGGCCCGTCTGATGGCCGCGTGCGTACGACCCGGGACGGGCGACCCACGCCGGGTCGGGCACCGCCTCGAACATCGCCACCTGAACGTCGTGCGGGCGGTAACAATCCCAGAAGACGAGCCGTTCCCCACCCTGTCGCAACAGGTCCGCAGCCGTGCCGAGCCCCGCAGCCAGCGATTCGTGCACCAGGCACCGGGCCCCGCCCGGATACAGCGGCACGCCGACGAAATTGTCCGCCGTCGCGTAGCGCAGGTCGATCACTGCGTCCGGGACCACGCTGCGAACGTCGACGAAGCCTGCCGCGCGCGCCTGGTCGGAGACCGGCGGAACCGGGCTCGCCGCTACAGGGCTGGTCGCGGCGGCGAGCCCGATCAGCGAGCCGCACAACACGACAATCCGGTGAACAGCACCCATCACTGCACTGTAAGCGGGCATACACTGCGCTCGTGCGCGATGTCCTCGAGGAGTTGCTGGCGGTCTGGCAGTCCGGCGGCACCGCTGGACTGGCCACCGTCGTCCGCACGATGAAGTCCGCGCCCCGCCCGCCGGGAGCCGCGATGGTGGTTGCGCCCGACGGAAGCGTGGCAGGGTCGGTGTCGGGCGGATGCGTCGAGGCCGCCGTCTACGAGGTCGCCAACGACGTCGTGGCCACCGGCCGGCCCGAGTTGCAGAGCTACGGGGTCAGCGACGACGACGCGTTCGCGGTGGGACTGACATGCGGCGGCACCATCGAGGTGTTCACCGAACCCGTATCGCGCAGCACCTTTCCGCAGCTGCAACTGGTTGCCGACGCCATCGCCGCCCATCGTCCGATCGCCGTCGCGACTGTGATCGAGCACCCGGACTCGCGCCGGGTGGGCCTGCGA
Source organism: Mycolicibacterium austroafricanum (assembly GCF_902705885.1). Classification (GTDB taxonomy): domain Bacteria; phylum Actinomycetota; class Actinomycetes; order Mycobacteriales; family Mycobacteriaceae; genus Mycobacterium; species Mycobacterium vanbaalenii_A. The sequence goes on from NZ_CACSIP010000001.1 coordinate 163,233, forward strand.
CTCATCGTCGGGGTCGATTCCACCCAAGGTTCGGCGGGTTCGGCCCGCGCCGACGACGCGGTCGCCGACGACGCCCGCGGGTTGCTCGCGGCGGGCCGCTCGGCGGTGCTGTCCTACGGGCCCGACGGCCAGCGACAGGACGCCGGGATGGAGGTCTTCGTCGCCGGCTACGCGCCCCGGCCGCGGATGCTGGTGTTCGGCGCGATCGACTTCGCCGCGGCGCTCGCCCAGCAGGGTGAGTTCCTGGGATACCGGGTGACGGTGTGTGACGCCCGGCCGGTGTTCGCGACCCCGGCACGCTTCCCCGCAGCCGAGGACGTCGTCGTCGAGTGGCCCGACCGCTACCTCGCCGCGCAGATCGAGGCCGGCGCCATCGACGCACGGACCGCGATCTGCGTGCTGACCCACGACCCCAAGTTCGACGTGCCCGTCCTCGAGGTCGCGCTGCGCCTGCGCGAGGTCGGCTACATCGGGGTGATGGGCTCGCGACGCACTCACGACGACCGGATGCGCAGGTTGCGCGACGCGGGCCTGACCGAGGCGGAGCTGTCCCGGCTGGCGAGCCCGATCGGACTCGACCTCGGTGCCAGGACGCCCGAGGAGACCGCGGTGTCGATCGCCGCGGAGATCATCGCTCGCCGCTGGGGCGGCCGGGGCCGACCTCTGACGGAGACCGACGGGCGCATTCACCACAAGACTTGAGAGCGAATGAGACACAGGCGGTGGAAATGTCGCTCTCCGATGCGATAACGTCACTCTCTAAGCCCTCAGGAGAGTGATGTGAAGTGACCGAAACCGTGCCAGCCGTCACCGCGCGCTACGCGGGCAGCAGGGTTCCGCGCATCGAGGACAGTCGGCTTCTCACAGGTCACGGCACTTTCGTCGACGATGTCCAGCGCCCCGGGATGCTGCACGCCTGCTTCGTGCGCAGCCCGTTCGCCCGCGCCACCATCAACGGCATCGACCCCTCGGAAGCGCTGGCCCTGCCCGGCGTCCACGCCGTGTTCACAGCCGAGGACCTCAACCCGGAGGTCAAGGAGGCCTGGCACGCCGTCGCCGGCAAGGACATCCCCGACACTCCCCGGCCGCCATTGGCGGAGGGTGAGGTGAAGTTCGTCGGCGACCCGGTCGCCCTCGTCGTCGCCGACAGCCGTTATCTCGCCGAGGACGCCGTCGACCTGGTCGACGTCGACTACACGCCCCTGCCCGCGGTCGCAGATTTCCGAAAGGCCATCGGAGGCGCCGAGGCCGGGGTCCCCGTGGTGCACGAGGCCTATCCCGACAACGTCGCAGGGGGCATGGGCGGCGCCCCGCCCGACGAAGAGGTGTTCGCCAACGCCGCGCACGTGGTTGAAGAGCACATCTATCAACAGATGTACGTGCCGGTGCCGATGGAGACCCGCGGCATGGTCGTCGAATGGACCGCCGCCACCGGCGAACTCACCGTGTGGGCATCGTCGCAGACACCACACGAACTGCGCGCGTTCGCTGCCCGACTGCTCGGGATCCCGGCCCAGGGTGTCCGGGTGATCGTGCGCGACACCGGTGGAGCCTTCGGCCAGAAGGTGGTGCCGATGCGCGAGGACATGTGCCTGCTGCTGGCTGCCCGCAGGGTTCCGGCCGCGCTGAAGTGGATCGAGGACCGGCGGGAGAACCTGATGTCGGCGGGGCAGTCCCGCCACGTCGACGGCACGGTCCGGATGGCCTTCGACGAAGACGGCAAGATCCTGGCCGCCGACATCGACTTCGTCCAGGACGTCGGCTCCTACCCGACGCCGTACCCGGTGCTCACCACCGCCGCGATCGGCATGTTCTTCCCCGGGCCCTACCGGGTGCCCAAGGCCAGCTTCAACTACAAGACGGTGTTCTCCAACACCCCGGGCCTGCACGCCTACCGCGGCCCCTGGCAATACGAAACCCTCACCCGCGAAATGCTTCTCGACTCCGCCGCGCGCAAGATCGGGATGGATCCCGTCGAACTGCGCCGGATCAACATCCTGCGCGGCGACGAGATGCCGTTCTTCAATCCCAACGGGATGCCGTATGACAACTGCGCCCCCGCCGACACCTTCGAGCAAGCGGTGAAGATCCTCGATCACGAGGGCTTCCGCAAAGAGCAGGCTGACGCGCTCGAGCAGGGCCGCTACCTCGGGCTGGGCTTCTCCGCCTACATCGAGCCCACCGGCGCCGCGACCGGACACCTCGCGACCGAGGGCGCCACCATGCGGATGGAGCCGACGGGCAAGATCAACGTCTACGTCAACGGCGGTTCCGCCGGCAACAGCATCGAAACCACCGTCGTGCAGCTGACCGCGGATGCATTGGGCGCCAACTTCGATGACGTGTCGACCATCCAGGGCGACACCGCGGTGACGCCGTATGGCGCGGGCACCCAGGGCAGCCGCAGCGGGCCCATGACAGCCGGTGCCGTGCACGAGGCGGGCACGATGCTGCGCACCCAGATCGTCGCGATCGCCGCGAGCATGCTCAGCGTCGAGGACACCGAGGTCGAGCTCGCGGACTCGCGGGCCCGGGTGCGGACCGACCCCGCCAAGAGCGTCAGCTTCGCCGACATCGCCTACCGCTCCTACTACGAACCCGCACAGCTCGGCGGCATCTCCCCCACGCTGGAAGCCACGGCGCGGTTCAACTCCCAGGCGATGATCCACTGGGCCAACGCCACCCACGTGTGCACCTGCGAGGTCGACGTCGAGACCGGACACGTGACGCTGACCCGCTACATCGTCAGCGAGGACGTCGGACCGATGATCAACCCGAACGTGGTCGAGGGTCAGGTCGCGGGCGGCACCGCCCAGGGCATCGGCGGCGCGCTGCTCGAACACCTCGCCTACGACGACGCGGGCAACCCGGTGGCGTCGACGTTCGTCGACTATCTGTTGCCCACTGCCACCGAGGTGCCGCCCATCGAGTTCGGCCACGTCGAGATCCCCGGGACCGGTGTGGGCGGCTACAAGGGCGCAGGCGAGGGCGGGGCCATCGGCTCGCCGCCGGCGGTGATCAACGCCGTCAACGACGCGCTCGCCCCGCTCGGTGTGTCGGTTACCCAGCTTCCGGCCACCCCCGCAGCGATCGTCGCGTTGATCGAAGGAAAGGACCACTAGAGGTGGAACTGCACAACGAATTCCGGGTGGCGGTCCCCGCCGCGAAGGTCTGGGAGGTGTTCACCGATGTCGAACGGGTGACGCCGTGCCTGCCCGGTGCCACGCTGCTGTCGGTCAACGGCGACGAGTTCAACGGCGCGGTCAAGGTCAAGGTCGGCCCGATCACGGTGTCCTACAAGGGCGTTGCCACCTATCAGGAGAAGGACACCGCCGCGCAGCGGATCGTGCTGCGGGCCGAGGGCAAGGAGACCCGCGGCAACGGCACCGCCGCGGCCACCGTCACCGCCCAACTCAAGGACGACGGCGACTCGACGCATGTGGACATCGTCACCGACCTCGCGATCTCCGGGAAGGCCGCACAGTTCGGTCGTGGGGTGCTCGCCGACGTGTCGGGCAATCTGATCGCGCAGTTCGCCCGCAGCCTGGAAGCCGAACTGCTCGGCGGCACGGCACCCTCGGCTGCTCCGACGTCGGCCGCCGCGCCGGCAGCGGTCAGCGCGGTGCCGGATGCCGGCGACTCCGTCGACCTGCTCAAGGTGGTCGCGGTACCGATGGCCAAACGGTTCGCCCCGGTGCTGCTCGCCGCCGCCGCAGCAGGGGCGGTCGGCTTCCTGGTGGGCCGCCGCAGGCGCCGCGGCCCGGCCGCCGTACTCGCCGACGACCTGCAAGCCGCACTCGCGCGGCTGTTGTCGTGAAAGCTCACTCATGAAAGCCGCACCGTTCGCCTATCACCGTCCCGACAACGTCGCCGACGCGGTCGGGCTGCTCGCCGAGCACGGCGACGACGCCAAGATCCTCGCCGGGGGCCAGAGTTTGGTGCCGATGCTCGCGATGCGACTGACGCACTTCGAGAACCTCGTCGACATCTCCCGGGTGGAAGAGCTGCGCAACGTCGAGCTGCGTGACGGCGCCGTATGGGTGGGCGCGGGCACTCCGCACGCGCTGGTGGGCATGGATGACGAAGTCGCCGAGTCGGTTCCGCTGCTCACGCTGTCCACCCCGCACATCGGGCATTTCCAGATCCGCACCCGCGGCACCCTTGGTGGCGCCATTGCACACGCCGACCCCGCTGCGGAGTACGCCGCGGTGGCGGTGACCCTGGACGCGACAATGGAGGCGCTCTCGCCTCGCGGGAGCCGGCAGATCCCGGCGGCGGAGTTCTTCACCGGACTCTGGGAGACGTCGTTGGCCTCCGATGAGATCCTGACCGCCGTCGCCTTCCCGGTGTGGTCGGGCCGCTGCGGCTTCTCGGTGCAGGAGTTCGCGCGGCGGCACGGTGATTTCGCGATTGCGGGTGCAACGGTGGCCGTCGAGCTCGACGACCGGGACACGGTGACCCGTTGCGGGATCGGGCTTCTCGGCCTGGGCTCCAGGCCGGAGCGGGGCGCTTCGGCCGAGGAGGCCGTCATCGGCCGCGCCGTCACCGAGATCACCGCCGCGGAACTCGGACGGCTTGCCATGTCGGGGTTGGAGGATGTTCCCGCCGACCAGCAGGGCACGGCGTCCTATCGCACCCGCGTCGGCGCTGCGATGGTGGCGCGCGCATGGACCGAGGCAACCGCTGCGGCTCTGGAAACGACGGAGGCCCTCAATGCATGAACTGCCGGTCGAGCTGTCGGTGAACGGGCGCCCTCACGGCGGCACCGTCGAGCCACGCCTGACCCTCGCCGACTTCCTGCGCGAGAAGTGCGGACTGACAGGCACCCATCTGGGTTGCGAACACGGCGCCTGCGGAGCCTGCACGGTGCTGCTCGACGGCCAGGCGGTGCGGTCCTGTCTGATCTTCGCGGTTCAAGCCGACGGGCAGGAGGTGACGACGGTCGAGGGTGTGGCCGGCGACGACGGCGAGCTCTCCCCGGTGCAGGCCGCCATGCGCGAGTGTCACGGGCTGCAATGCGGCTTCTGCACACCGGGCTTCGTCACCAGCATCACCGCGCTGCTGCGCGACAACCCGACACCCACCGACGACGAGATCCGCGAGGGCCTGTCCGGAAACTTCTGCCGGTGTACCGGTTACCAGGGCATCGTCAACGCGGTGAAACGCGCGGCAGAGACGATGTGAGTTCGCGCCGAGGCTGCACACAGCGCGCGAAATCACGCAACAAGCCCGCGTGGAATACCGTTCCGGCGGAGAGACGTCAGACGACGCCGCGCAGCCCGTCTGCCCCGAAGATCGGCTCGAGCATTCCCGACAGGTCCGGCCCTCGCCGCAGGCCGTGTCCGCCGTCGACATTGATCACCTGGCCGGTGATGAACCCGGCCGCGTCGCTGAGCAGGAACACCGCCAGGTTGGCCACATCCTCGGCCTCACCGACTCTGGGCAGCGGTGTGCAGGCGCGGTAGTCCTCACTGACCGCCGGGGATTCCATGATGGGGGCGACCATGTCGGTGCGCGTGAGACCGGGCCGGATGCCGTTGACCCGCACCGACGAGGCGCCGAGTTCGTCGGCCGCCACCATCATCAGGTGGTCCAGCGCCGCCTTGCTCGGTCCGTAGGCACCGAACCACCGGTGGGTGTTGCTCGACGCGATCGACGAGATGCCGACGAACGAGCCCCCGCCCCCGCGGACCATCTCGCGGGCGGCGTGCTTGAGCACGTACATGGTGCCGTTGACGTTGAGGTCGACGGTGTTACGCCATGCCGCGGAATCGATCTGGGTCAGCGGACCGATCGTCTCGGAACCACCGGCGCTGTGCACGACACCGTCGAGTCGGCCGTTCCAGGCGGTCGTCGCCGCCACCACCCGGGCCGCCTGGTCCTCGTCGGTCACGTCGGCGGGTTCGTAGCGCACCTGCCCGCCGTGCGCCGCGATCGCTTCGATCTCCGTGGCGGCCGCCGCCAGCTTGTCGACATTGCGGCCCGCCAGCATGGCGTTGCCGCCGGAGGCGACGACCGCGGCTGCCGCCGCCCTGCCGATCCCGCTGCCACCGCCGGTGACCAGGAACGTTCGATCCTTCAACGAGAGCAGCATGGGGGATCCCTCCGACTGGAAGCCTGTCTAACAAGAACAGGTTCTAGTTATACGTCACGGTTCATCGCGGCGGGCCAGCTTCGGCGCCCCCAACGTGCGCCAGTCCGGCACGTTGGGCGGGAGCCCGACCGGATACCGGTTCTCGTTGTGCGCGGCCCAGTGGGCGTGCCCGAGCTCATGGATGTGGAAGGCGTGTCGCAGCGCCTCGGTGAAGCCCATCGCATCGCTGGCCGCATTCACCGAGTCCTTGATCAGCAGTGCCGCCATCGTCGGCCGCTCGGCGATTCGGCGGGCGAACTCGAGGGTCTTGTCCTCCAACTCGGCACGGGGGAAGACCTTCGACACCATCCCCAGCCGATGCGCCTCGTCGGCGTCGATCGCGTCGCCGGTCAGCAGCAGCTCCTTGGCCTTGCGGGCGCCGAACTCCCACGGGTGGGCGTAGTACTCGACGCCCGGCATCCCCATCCGCACCCCGACCACGTCGCTGAACTTGGCGTCGTCGGCCGCGACGATCAGGTCACAGGACCAGATGAGCATCAGTCCCGCGGAGATCGCGTTGCCCTGCACCTGGGCGATGGTGATCTTGCGCAGGTCCCGCCAGCGGCGGGTGTTGTCGAAGAAGTAGTGCCACTCCTGCAGATAGGTCCGTTCGGCAACCGCTGCCCGGGTGGCCCCGTTGAACTGGAAGGTCGGATGCTGGTCGGGACCGGGTGCGCGCTCGGCCAGCGCCTCCTCCGAACCCAGATCGTGGCCGGCCGAGAAGTTCTTGCCGCGCGCGGCCAGGATCACCACCCGCACGTCGTCGTCGGCCTCTGCGCGCCCGAACGCCTCGTCCAGCTGCACCAGCAGGGTCCGCGACTGCGCGTTCTGGGCGTCGGGACGGTTCAGCCAGATTCGTGCGATGCGTCCCTCATCGAGGGTTTCGTATGTCACCTGTTCGGGGTTCGCCACATCAAGCACACTACGGTTGACGTGCGGACAAGTGGCCGAGTGGTCGGTATCGCGTCGACAGTTGGCTAGAGTTGACGCATGCCTGCAAAATCTGATCCCGCCGAGCTCGGCGACGTCGAACCGATTGCCGACAGTACCGAACGGCAGGCCCGCCGCGTCGTCGCCGCCTACGCGACCGACGCCGACGAATGCCGGACTTTCCTGTCGATGCTCGGCATCGGACCTGCGAAGCTCGCCGACGCGTAATGAGTCCCGAGAGCGGCCCCGAGGCCCGCTCCGGGGCTTCAGGCTCTGCTCCGCCTCCGGCGTCGGCGTCGGCGTCTTCAGGCCCTGCTCCGCCTCCGGCGTCGGCGTCGGCGGACTTCGTCGTGGTGGCCAACAGGCTGCCGATCGACATGGTGCAGCTGCCCGACGGCACCACGGAGTGGAAACAGAGTCCCGGTGGCCTGGTGACCGCGCTGGAACCACTGCTGCGGCGGCGACGCGGCGCGTGGATCGGCTGGCCCGGCGTCCCCCAGGAGCCCGGCGAATCCGACGACCAGCCGATCGAGCAGGACGATCTGACCCTGGTCCCGGTGCGCCTGAGCACCGATGACGTCGCAGACTATTACGAGGGCTTCTCCAACGGCACGCTGTGGCCGCTCTACCACGATGTGATCGTCAAGCCGATCTACCGCCGGCAATGGTGGGAGCGCTACGTCGAGGTCAACAGGCGCTTCGCCGAGGCCACCGCCCGAACGGCCGCCGAGGGCGCCACCGTGTGGATTCAGGACTACCAGCTGCAGCTGGTCCCGAAGATGCTGCGGATGCTGCGCCCCGACCTGACCATCGGGTTCTTCCTGCACATTCCGTTTCCCCCGGTTGAGCTGTTCATGCAGATGCCGTGGCGTTCGGAGATCGTCGACGGCCTGCTCGGCGCCGACCTGGTCGGGTTCCATCTGCCCGGCGGCGCGCAGAACTTCATGATCTTGGCGCGCCGGCTCGCCGGCGCGAACACCTCACGCGCATCCGTCGGGGTACGGTCCCGCTTCGGCGAGGTGAACGTCGGTTTCCGCACCGTCAAGGTCGGTGCCTTCCCGATCTCCATCGACTCCACCGACCTCGACCAGAAGGCCCGCAGCAAGGCGATCCGGCGGCGCGCCCGGGAGATCCGCGCCGAGTTGGGCAACCCGCGCAAGATTCTGCTCGGCGTCGACCGACTGGACTACACCAAGGGCATCGACGTCAGGCTGCAGGCGTTCTCCGAACTCCTCGAGGAGGGCCGGGTCAACCGCGAGGACACCGTGCTGGTCCAGCTCGCCACGCCGAGCCGGGAGCGGGTGGAGAGCTACAAGATGATGCGCGAGGACATCGAACGCCAGGTCGGGCACATCAACGGCGAGTACGGCGAGGTGGGCCACCCGGTCCTGCACTACCTGCACCGGCCCGTTCCGCGCGAGGACCTGCTCGCGTTCTTCGTCGCCGCCGACGTCATGCTCGTCACACCGTTGCGCGACGGCATGAACCTGGTGGCCAAGGAGTACGTCGCGTGCCGCAGCGACCTGGGCGGCGCCCTGGTGCTCAGCGAGTTCACCGGCGCCGCAGCCGAATTGCGCCAGGCCTACCTGACCAACCCGCATCACCCGCAGGGCATCAAGGACTCGATCGAGGCGGCCCTCAACCAGACGCCCGAGGAGGGCCGACGCCGCATGCGGGCGCTGCGCCGGCAGGTCCTGGCCCACGATGTCGACCGCTGGGCACGATCGTTCCTGGAGGCCCTGGCCGGAACCGAGCCTAAATCGGAGTGATGTAGTTGATCAGCCACTTGCCGTTGATCTTCTGGTAGTCGACACGTAGCCGGCTGCCGTCGTAGATCGGTTGGCGCTCCTTGTCGGTCACCGTGCGGTTCATGTAGACCATCACCGACGCGGACTCCCGCTGGGCGTCGAGAACTCCGACGCCGACGACGTTGGCCTGGCTGACGAGCTGACGATCCCGCGCCTGCGGGATGATGTCCTCGGTCGCGCGGTCCTGGAACTCCCGGCGGTAATCGGGGGTGAGCAGCGGGTAGACCTCATTGAGGCTGCGCTCGACGGTCTGATAGTCGTACCCGAACACCTGCGGGATCTGTTCTGCGGCCAACGGCGCGAGCTCTTCTCGGGCGGCCTGCTGCCCGTGCAGTTGCACACCGTTCCAGTAGACCGAGCCGCCGAACGCGGACAAGCCCACCACGGCCGCGGCGAGCACCAGCGCCAGCGCGCCCCAGACCCGAGCGGCCCGCATCAGTTGCCACCGTCCGGGTACTTGAGGTCGTAGCCGGTCATGTGACCGTTGTCGTCCTCGTGCACGATCACCCGCAGCCGGTAGGGCTGTGACGGCCTGTTGTTGCCTTCCATATCGGTGACGGTGACTCGCACCGACACCAGCACCGCGGCGTTGTTGGCGATGTCGTCGACCTTCTCCAGTGCGGCGCCGTTGATCACGGTTTCAGAACTGGCGTTGGTGTCGCGGAACATCGCCTTGAGGTTCTCGACGTTGTTGCCCTGGCTGAGCATGTCGCGGAGCGGGCCGCTGGTGCTGTCGACGAACCTGTTCACGCTGTCGTCGATGTTGTCCTGCGTATAGCTGAACATGTTGGTAACCAGCTGGGAGGCAGTGTCGACGAAGCGTTGGGACCGCGCCTGTTCGGCCTGCGCCTCCCGCTGGTCGAACAACATCCACGCGACCCCACCCGCCAGTCCTGCGACCAGAACGACGAGGGTCAGCACAGCCACCAGCGCGACCCGCGCCCGGTTGGGGGCCCGCCGCGGAGGGGGCCCTGCGGGAAGCACCGACCGTACCTGCGGCGGGGTCGGCCCCTCGATCGTCACGCCCCCGACGGCGACAGGGGCGGCAGCGCCGCGGTCGGCGCTGCCGGCCGCGGGTCCCGCGGCACGCGACGCGCGGCGTCGCGACCGGGTCGGGTGGGGTGCGTCTTCTACCACTGCGTCTTCCTATGCCTACTCATTGCTCATTGCTCATTGCCTGTTGCTGCACGTTGCTGGTTGCTCACGTTGCTGGTTGCTCACGACGGCGAAACGACTCCACCGTCAAAGCGTGGCTGCCCGACTTGCTGCGGGCCCCATCCACTATGCCTGTTTGGGCGACAGCATCAGATCGACCCAGTTCTCCGCGGGCGCCAGCTTGTCAGTACCGGGGGCATAGATGCCGGTCCCGCCGGCGGGATCGACGAACTCCCCGTTCTGGTCGTAGCTGGCCATCGTAGGACCCGAGGCCATCGGCGCCTCCGCGGGCAGCGGGGCCGGCGGCGGAGGCGGCGGCGCGGGAGCCGGCGCCGGAAAAGGTGCCGGGGCGCGTGCCGGTGCCGGTGCCGGTGGGGTGCGGCCGTACGGCGGCACCACCTGGTCCGGCGGGGAGAAGTACGGCCACGGCGGCGGCAGCTGATCGGGCTCGTTGGGTGGCACCGGCAGCGGGTACGGCGCGTGCGGAGCCGGCCCAGGGCCCGGCTCGACCCCCGGCGGCAACTGAACCGAAGGTGGCCCCGGATCCGGATCCATCTCCGGCGGGATGAACGGGAACTTGTTGGGCGGGAACGTATTCCGCCCGGGTGGTTCGTAGTGGTTGTCCTCGCGCTGATCCATCGGCGTGCCGTACGGAATCGGCGGGCCACGCCACGGGTTGGTGCCGATCGGGACGTAACCCTTGGGGTCGCGGCACAGCTGGATCGTCGGCGCACGCTTGCCCGGGAACTCCTGGCACGGGTAGTTGCGGGCGCCGCGCACCACGCTCGGATCGTTGTGCGCCACCTTGCAGTACAGGTCGGTGGGCAGCTCCCGCAGCGTGGTGTCGGCGGGTGAGCGGATCTGCGGCGCCGGGATGAAACCGACCGAACACGGCGGTGGATCACCGAGGTCGACCTTGAAGTCCAGCTTGCCGCCCTCGTCGGCGGGCAGGCCACCGGCGACCGTGTTGAGCGCGGCCAACAACGCCGGGAACACCACGAGCGAGTGTTCCAGCGACTTGTTGTAGATCACGCCGATGCGGCCGAAGTTGGCCAGGTTGGCCGCCAGGACCGGGAACGTCGGCCTGATGCCCTCGAACGTCGTGTTCGCCGTCTCGGTCGCACCGGGCACGGTTTGCAGCACCGAGCGCAGCTGTGGATCGGCGTTGGCGACCTCGGTGGTGAACCGGGCCAGCCCCTCGGCCAGCGACCTGATGTCGTCGCCGCTGCGGATCTGGGCCTCGAGGAACGGACCGGCCTGATCGATGAGCTGGGTGGTCTGCTCGTAGTTCGCGTTGGCCTCATCGATCAGCAGCCTGGAGGACTGGATCAGCCGAGCGAGCTCGGGCCCGGATCCGTTGAACGCCTTGAAGGTCTCGTCGAGCAGGTCCCGGATGCGGCTGTCACCGACACTGCTCACCAATGCGTCGGCCTGCTGAAGGAGCCCGTAGATGTCCTGACCGATCGCGGTGCGGTCCACGCCGATGTCGGCGCCGTTGCTCAGTAACGCCTGCGCGGGTTGTTCCGGTGGCACCAGATCGATGTACTGCTCACCGATCGCGGACACGCTCTTTACCGTCGCGGTCACGTTCTCCGGCACCGGGGTGCCGCTCTGCAGGCGCATGTGCGCGACGACGCCGTCGTCGCTGAGCCCCACCGACTCCACCCGGCCAACGGTCACCCCTCGGTAGGTGACGTTGGCGTTCTCGTAGAGACCGCCGCCGGCCACGAAGTTCGCGGTCACCTTGTAGGAACCCACCCCGACGGCCTCGGGCACACGAAGATAGAAGATCGAGATCGCGCCGACGGTCAACACCGTCACGACAGCGAAGATCATCAGCTGGATCCTGGTGAGCCGGTCGATCATCAGGGCGTCCCCTCGTGCTGGGTCGCCGTTCCCGGCGGCACCTCGAACGGGTCGGCCGCCTGGCCGGACAGGTTCGCCACCGCGCCGGTGAGGAAGTCGGGCGGGGTGATGATCTCGTCCATCCGCTTCATGTTCGGGTCGAGACCCTTCGACGTGGTGAAGACGGTCTCACCGAGCCGCCGCAACGTCAGGTCGAACGTCACGAACACGTTCAGGTAGTCGCCACGGACCGCGTTGCGCAGGTACTTGTAGTGGAACGGGAACGTGGGCAGGAACTCCAGCGACTTGATGAACTCGTCGGCGTTGTCGTTGAGCGACTTGATGACCGGGAACAGATCCTTGAAGTCCGCGGCGAAGTCGTCCTTGGTCTGCTCCAGTATCCGCGAACCGACGGTGGCGAAACTGCGCAGCGCGGCGAAGGCGTCGACGATGTTCGTCCGGTTGCGGTTGAGCACCTCCAGCGCCGCGGGCAGGGTGTCCAGGGTCCGGCCCAGGCTGTCCTTGCTGCGCGCCAGGATGCCGGCGAACCGGTTGAGTCCTTCGGCCGCGGCGATGATGTCGGAGGTCTGGCGGTCCAGGGAACTGGTCAGCTCGGCCAGCCGCGGGATCAGGTCGGTGAAGGTGCCCTCACGGCCGGCCACCGCGTTGTAGGTCTCTTCGGTGATGTCCTGCAGCGCACCCAGATTGCCCTTGTTGACCACGACACCCAGCGAGGCGAGCACCTCCTCGGTCGTCGGGTAACGACCGGTCCGCTCCAGCGGAATCTCCGACCCCTCACCGAGGCGCCCCACCCGGTCCTCGTCGAGGGGTTCGGCGAGTTCCACGTGCTGTGAACCCAGCAGCGAGGTCTGGGCCACCCTGGCGGTGGCGTTGGCGGGCAGGTTCACGTCCCGGTCCAACGACAGCTCGGCCGCCGCGAAGAACGTTCCGTCCGCACGCTGCACGGCGTCGAGGCCTGACACGCTGCCCACGGTGACGTCGTCGACCATCACCGGTGAGTTCTGGGGCAGCGTCGAGACGTCCGGCAGCTGCACCGTGATGGTGAAGGACCCGGGTCCGTGCCCTGCGGTGCCCGGCATGTCCAGCGAGTTCAGCCCACCGAACTGGCAGCCCGCGAGCAGCACGGACAGCGACGAGATGGTGACGACCCTGCGTATCATCCGCCCGCTCCCGGTGCTGGTGCTGTCTCCGGACCGCCGTTGTGCGAGTTGGAAGCCTCGGGTGCCTCAGGAACCAGAAGTGACGCCAGGTCGGCATCGGGCGGAATCACCGGCGGGGTGACGCCGGGGGTGTTCTGCCACTGCAGATACGGCACCGGGGTCTCAGCCTTGGCTTCGGTGGCCGGGGTGTCGTAGATAACCTGTCCCTTGTAGGCGGTGATGCTGTTGATCGGATGGAACAGCACCGGCGGATAGTTCATCGCGATGCGCTTGAACACCGGGCCCATTCGCTGACGGCAGATCTCGGCGCGCTTGTAGTTGTCAGGAGAGGCGCCGACGTCGAAGGTGCCGCCGCAGATGAACTGCACCGGGTTGGCGAAGTTGGGCAGCGACAGCAGACCACCGACGGTGCCCTGGGCTGGGTTGTAGATGTTGTAGAAGTTCGACAACCCGTTCGGCGTGATGTGCAGGATCTGCTCGATGTCGTCACTGTGGTCGGTGAGGATCTGGGTGAAATCGGCCAGCCTGCTGATCTGACCGATCAGCGCCTCGTTGTTCTCCCCGAGGAAGCCGCTGACATCGGTGAGCGCCTGATTCAGGGTGCCCAGGGTGTTATCGAGGTCGGCCGAGCTGTCCGCGAGCACCTGCGACACCGACGCCACGTGGTTGGTGAACTGCACGATCTGCTCGTTGCTGTTGGACAGCGCGTCGACCAGAACCTGCAGGTTGCGGACGGTGCCGAACAGATCCGTGCGGGAATCGCCCAATCTGCCTGCTGTCTGCGACAATTCGCGCACCGCCTGACGGAACGAATCGCCGTTGCCGTCGAAGGTATCGGCGGCCTGGTTGACGAACTCCGTCAGCGGCCCCTGGACCGACCCCTGCTGCGGGCCGAGTTGCGCGCTGAGTTGGGTGAGCTGTTCTTTGACCTCGTCCCACTCGACGGGCACCGCGGTGCGATCGGCGCCGATCTCCTCACCGTCGGTCATCGCCGGACCCCCGGTGTACGCCGGTGTCAGCTGGATGAACCTGGCGGCCACCAGGTTCGGTGCGATGATCAGCGCCCGGGCGTCCTCGGGCACCTGCACGTCGCGGTCCATCGTCATCGTGATCTTGACGTCGTTGGCGCGCGGTTCGACCGAGTCGATGGTGCCCACCGGGACACCGACGATCCGGACCTGGTCACCGGCGTAGATCCCCACGGCGGACTCGAAGTAGCCGACGATCTTGGTCCCGCTGCGCGAGGGCCACACCAGGTAGGCGCCGATGGCGAGGATGACCGCCAGGGTGGCGGCCAGGGCCACCTTGAACCAGCGGCTCTGTGCGAAGGCGGTGTCGGCTGAGGTCATGGTGTCTTCGGCCTGATGATCATGCGCTCGGAGATGAATCCGCGCAGATAGTCGGCGAGGCTGTCGGGCAGCTTGCCCGGCTGGAAGTAGGTGTCCAGCAGGACCTCTGCCAGGCTGGCGGGAGGCAGGCCGTAGAGGTTGATGTTGAAGCCCGATCCCGAGCCGACCACCTCTCCCAGCGCCGTGGCATACGGCGGCAGCCGGCGCAGCGCCTCACCGATGTGCTCGCGGCGTTCCAGCAGGTTGTCCATCACGAGGTTGAGTTTCTCCAGGGCGGGTCCGAACTCCCGGCGGTTGTCCGCGACAAAACCCGAGAGCTGCTGGGAGACATCGTCGATACCGGCGATCAGGTTGCTCAGTGCCTGACGGCGCTCATCCAGCGCGGCGAACAGCAGGTTGCCGTCGACGATCAACTGGTTGACCTGCCCGGAGCGTTGCGCCAAGGTGTCCGAAACCCTCTTGGCGTGCATCAGCAGCTGCTCGAGCGCCGCATCGCGCCTGTTGAGGCTGCGGGACAGATCGGTGACGCCGTCGAGTGCGCTGCGCAGGTGTGGGGTGGCGTCCTGCAACGTGTCCGTCAGGGTCTGGATGGCCTGCTCGAAGCGCGGCTTGTCCAGCTCACTGGCGTTCTGGCCGAGATCCTGCAGGGCGGTATTGAGGGTGTAGGGAGTCGTGGTGCGCCCCAGCGGGATCGATGTCACCGATCCGGCGCCCTGCGGCTTCACCGCGAGGGACTTCTGGCCCAGCACGGTGTCCGTCTTGATCGACACCATCGTCTGGTCACCGACACGGACCTTCCGGTCCACGGTGAACGTCACCTTGGCGGCGTCTCCGGCCAGCGCGACATCCTTGACCGAACCCACGTTGATCCCCGAGACGTTGACATCGTCACCGGGTGAGATGCCACCGGCGTCGGTGAAGAACGCCTCGTAGGTCTTGCCCTGGGGCATGAACGGCAGCCCGCTGTAGCCGAAGGACACCAGCACCAGGCAGGTGACCAGCACGATACCGAAAATGCCTGTGCGGAGCGGATTGCTCGCATCGTTGGGTCCGGGCCTAGCCATCCTCAGAACACCTCCCCTTGGTCGGGTCCGGTGGGCCGCCGAACGGGATCAGGATGTCACTGCCGGCGGGGCCGTTGATCTTCATCCGGATCGAGCAGTAGTAGATGTTGAAGAACGCACCGTACGCGCCAAGTGCATTCAGCCGCAGGTAGTTCTCGGCCAACGGCTCGATGACCTTGTTGACGTCAGCCTTGCGATCGTCGAGACGCTGCGCGAGCGGCCGGGCGTTCTCGATGACTCCCTGGATCGGTCGCCGCGACTGCTCGAGCATGTCGGTCAGATCGGTAGACGCCGACGCCAGCGGACCGATGGCTCCCGCGATCGGGTCACGTCCCTCTGCCAGCCCGGTCAGCAGCTGCTGCAACTGATCCACGCTGGCGTCGAACTGGGCCCCCTTCTCGTCGACGGTGGCCAGCACGGTATTGAGGTTGGTGATCACGTCGCCGATGAGCTGGTCCCGGGCCGCGAGGTTCTGGGTGAACGCGCTGGTGGTCGACAACATGTTCGCCAGCGCGCCCCCCTGGCCCTGAAGCAACTCGATGACGGCGTTGCTGACCTCGTTGATCTTTTCGCCGTCCAACCCCTTGAGCACGGGGCGCAGGCCGCCGAGCAGGGCGTCGAGATCGAGGGCGGGCTCGGTGTTGTCTTCGGGAATGGTGCTCCCCGGCGGCAATTTCACCAGATCACCCGGGCCCGAGGTGATCTCCATGTACCGGTCGCCGACCAGGTTCTCGTAGCGGACCACTGCCCGGGTCGACGTGTAGAGCTGGTATTGCTCGCTGACGCTGAACGCCACGTTGACGGTGTTGTCCTCGTTGAGAGTGACGTCCTTGACGCTGCCGACGGGTACACCGGCGATGCGGACATCTTCACCGGACTTCAACCGTGAGGCATCGGCGAACGTGGCGTGGTAGCCCCTGTCCGAGGCGAACCGGAATTCGCCGAACACCACGATCAGTCCCGCCGCCACCAGCACCATGACCACGGTGAAGACCGAGACGTTGACCAAGGTGCGCTTCTGATTCATCGGTTGATCACCACTCGTCCCTCTCGGCGTACGCCCCGTTGAACAGGAACTGCAGTGTCGACGGCGCATCGAACTGCAATTCGGTGTTCGGCTGGTAGGGAACGTAGGCGTTG
The DNA here is from genome assembly GCF_902705885.1 of Mycolicibacterium austroafricanum. Taxonomy (GTDB): domain Bacteria; phylum Actinomycetota; class Actinomycetes; order Mycobacteriales; family Mycobacteriaceae; genus Mycobacterium; species Mycobacterium vanbaalenii_A. The sequence continues at coordinate 179,838 of NZ_CACSIP010000001.1, forward strand.
TCGGTGACCAGGAACGGTGTCCGGTACCAGGAGCCGCCGAACTGCTTGCTCGGAACATCGGGCAGGCCACGGCAGTTGGGGCCGCCGGAGGCGTTCACGATCGGCAGGCTCTCCGGGTAGGTGTAGGCCGGCGCACCGGGGATGAAGCTGGACGACACGAACAGCCCCGGTCGGATGCCACCGATGATGGGGGCGAACCGGTCCACAGCCACCGCCGTGCCCCTCAGGACACAACCGATCACCGGCGAGTACTCACCGGCCACCTTCAGTGGTGCCCGCAACCGCTGGATCGCGGCGATGTAGTCGTCGGCCGCCGGTTCCAGCGTGGCGGTGCCGTTGTTGGCCAGGCCGGTCGCGGCCAACAGCGTCGCGTTCAGGTTGTCCTGCTCGTCGATCACGGTCTGCGCGACGCTCGGTGCGTTGTCGAGGATTCGCACCAGATCCGGCGCGGCGTCACCGTAGATGGCGGCCACCTGCGCGGTCATCCGGAGATCCTCCTGCAGCGTCGGCAACTTCGGATTCAGCTGCTGCAGGTAGTAGTTCAGGCCGGACAGGATGGCACCGGCGTCGTCCCCGTTGCCGCGCAGGCCCTCGGCGAGAGCCGACAGCGTCGCATTGAGGTTGATCGGGTCGATCTTGGCGAGCACGTCGGTCAGGGTTTGGAACAACGTGTTGACTTCCAGCTGAACGTCTTTGGCCTGGACCTCGGCGCCCGGGCGCAGGGACCTGCCGTCCGGATCCTCGGGGGCCAGGAACTCGACGGCCTTGGCGCCGAAGATCGTGGTGCCGGCGATCCGCACGCTCGCGTTCGACGGGATGTAGCCGAGCTCACCGCTTCTGATGGCGAGCGTCAGCTTCGCCTCGTTTCCGGTGTACTCGATGGATTCGACCTGGCCGACCTGGACACCGCGGTACTTGACCTTGGCCTTGTCTTCCATCACCAGGCCGGCGCGCGGCGAGAGCACCGTCACCTTGTCGGTCGGGGTGAACGCCGCGGTGTAGGACAGGTAGGTGAACACCGCGGCGGCGAGGACACACGCAGCAAGAATCGCCGCAGCGATCCGCACGTGGCTGCGCTTGGCGTCACCGTCGGCCATGTCCAGTCACCTATCCGGACAGGTTGAAGTTGCCGGAGGAGCCGTAAACGGCGAGGGAGATGAACAGCACGATCGTCACCACTACGATCAGCGAGGTGCGCACCGCCTGCCCGACCGCGATGCCGACCCCGACCGGGCCGCCCGACGCGTTGTAGCCGTAGTAGGTGTGCACGAGCATCACCGCGACCGCCATCACGATCGCCTGCAGGAACGACCACAGCAGGTCGCTCGGTATCAGGAACGTGTTGAAGTAGTGGTCGTAGAGCCCGGCTGACTGGCCGTTGATGTAGACCGTGGTGAAACGCGCGGCGAAGAACGCCGCAAGCACCGAGAGCGCGTACAGCGGGACGATCGCGATCAGCCCCGCGATGATCCGGGTGGACACCAGATACGAGACGGCGTGCACCGCCATCGCCTCCACGGCGTCGATCTCCTCGGCGACACGCATCGCGCCCAGCTGGGCCGTGGCGCCGGCGCCGATGGTCGCCGCGAGCGCGATACCGGCGATCACCGGCGCGACGATGCGGACGTTGAGGAAGGCCGACAGGAAGCCGGTGAGCGCCTCGATGCCGATGTTGCCGAGCGACGAGTACCCCTGCACGGCGATGACGCCGCCGGACGCGAGCGTCATGAAGGCGGCCACTCCCACCGTGCCGCCGATCATCACGAGCGCGCCGGTGCCCATGGACATCTCGGCGATCAGCCGGATCGTCTCCTTGCGGTACTTGGTCAGCGCGTTCGGGATGAAGCGCACCGACTCGCCGTAGAACAGCGCCTGTTCCCCGACGACGTCGACGGCCTTGGGCACCACACGCAGCGCGCGGCGGAAGCGGACAGTGGCGTCGTAGCTCATAGCACCCGGACCCCGATGGCGGTCATGATCACGTTGATCACGAACAGGCAGATGAACGCGTAGACGACCGTTTCGTTGACGGCGTTGCCGACCCCTTTCGGGCCGCCCTTCACCGTCAGGCCGCGGTAGCAGCCGACCAGCCCGGCGACCAAGCCGAACAACAACGCCTTGACCTCCGCGAGCAGCAGCTCGGGCAGCCCCGTCAGCACGGTGAGGCCGTTGATGAACGATCCGGGATTCACTCCCTGTAGGAAGACCGAGAAGACATAACCGCCGGTCAGGCCGATCAGGCAGACCAGACCGTTGAGCAGCAGCGCCACGAACGTCGAGGCCAGAACCCGCGGGACCACGAGGCGATGGATCGGGTCGATGCCCAGCACCCGCATCGCGTCGATCTCCTCGCGGATGGTGCGGGCACCGAGGTCCGCGCAGATCGCGGTGGCACCGGCGCCGGCGACCACCAGCACGGTCACCACCGGACCGAGCTGGGTGACGGTTCCGAACGCGGTGCCGGCACCCGACAGGTCGGCGGCGCCGATCTCGCGGAGCAGGATGTTCAACGTGAAGGCCACCAGCACGGTGAACGGGATCGCCACCAGCAGCGTCGGGATCAGCGAGACGCGCGCGATCATCCACGTCTGGTCGAGGAACTCACGGAACTGGAACGGCCGGCGGAAGGTTTTGACGAACGTGTCCAAGGACATTTCGACGAACCCACCTACGGCCCGCGCCGGCGCCGCAAGCTGTTCGATCAACCTCGGCTCCGTTCTCGGGCGGGGTGGGGCGGGGGAACACCGTGGCGAAGAATCCGCCGTTGGTCGGCCGCGATGGCTACCCGCCCCTTGGCTAAGCGCTGCTCTTAGTGAGCCGGATCATATTAACTAGAACACGTTCGGAGTGTCAAAGAACGGTAGATCCAGTCCAAACTCTTTCATTTTCCCTGTTCAGGCCCACTGTGACGCAGATCATCCTAGAACGTGTTCCAATTGACACGCAGCACTGACAATCAAGACTGTCAGTCTCGATCTCCCAGCCCGATCGCGGCCGAGAAACTCCGTTCCGGATCCCTGTCAGCAAAGTAGCTCCGCAAGGTATCGGACAGGTCCGCCGGATCCCATGCGTCACCGGAGGCACTGAACTGCGCTTCGGCGGTGGGCGCGGCGACAAGCGTCACCGTCGGACCATAAACGATGAACAGCTGCCCGTTGACCCCTTCGGCCGCAGGCGACGCCAGGAACCGGACCAGGTTGACCACATGGTCGGGCGACAGCGGGTCCACCGCCCCTTCCGGCAGCTCGGGTGCGTCTCCGAACACTCCCGCGGTCATCGCCGTCCGCGCGCGCGGTGCGATCACATTGGCACGCACCCCGAACCGGCCGAGCGCCCTGGCCGCCGACAACGTCAACGCGGTGATACCCGCCTTGGCCGCGCCGTAGTTGGGCTGCCCGATCGGACCCGAGAGCCCTGCCTCCGAGGAGGTGTTGATGATCCGGCCGTACACCGTTGCGCCGTCACCACCCTGTTTGGCCTTCGACCGCCAGTAGGTGGCCGCGTTGCGGGTCAACAGGAAATGCCCGCGCAGATGGACCGCGATGACCGCGTCCCACTCCTCGTCGGTCATGTTGAACAGGATCCGGTCGCGGGTGATGCCCGCGTTGTTGACGACGATGTTCAGGCCGCCGAGTCCGTCGGCCGTCTCGACCAGCTCGTCAGCGGTACTGCGTTCACTGATGTCGCCGGCCACGGCGACACCCTTGGTGCCCGCTGCGGCGATCTCGTCGAGGACGTCGGATTGATCCAGCGCCGCGGCGATGTCGTTGACGACGACGGTGGCGCCGGCCCGAGCCAGGCCGATGGCCTCGGCCCGGCCCAGCCCGGCGGCGGCGCCGGTCACCACGGCTGTGCGGCCGGACAGATCGATCTGGGTGACGGGGTCTGAATGAGTCAAAGTACGAATACCTCTAGTCGTGGCGGATCAGGGCGGCGCGGGGACACTCGGCGATGGCCTGCTCGGCCACCGCTTCCTCCTCGGCGGGGACCGGGTCGGCCTTCACCACCGCGTAGTCCTCGTCATCGAGGTCAAACAGGTCCGGGGCAATGCCCACGCACACCGCGTTGCCCTCACAACGGTCACGATCCACTTCCACTCGCATAACAACCTCCTGCCCGTAGTGTGACACCACCCTGGACCGTAAGACTAGAACGTGTTACAACCGCAGAAGGCATGAGGTATGCCCGGGCCCCGGGATGGCACTGCAATTCAAGGCTCGCAGAGAAGTGAGGACGGCGCGATGCGAATCGGCTACACCCCCGAGCAGGAAGACCTGCGCCGCGAACTGCGCGCGTACTTCACCAAGCTCATGACACCCGAGCGGGCCGAGGCGCTGGCGTCCAACGACGGCGAGATGGGACGCGGCAACGTCTATCGCGAGACCGTCGCGCAGATGGGCAAGGACGGTTGGCTGACGCTGTCGTGGCCCGAGGAGTTCGGCGGACAGGCCCGCCCGCCGATGGACGGGCTGATCTTCAACGACGAGGCCTCGATCGCCAATGTCCCGGTGCCGTTCCTGACCATCAACAGCGTCGCACCGACGATCATGCACTTCGGCAGCGACGAACAGAAGAAGTTCTTCCTGCCCAGGATCGCCAAGGGCGAGTTGCACTTCTCGATCGGCTACTCCGAGCCCGGCGCGGGCACCGACCTCGCCGCGCTGCGGACCACCGCGGTGCGGGACGGGGACGACTACGTCATCAACGGCCAGAAGATGTGGACCAGCCTGATCGCCTACGCCGACTATGTCTGGCTGGCGGTCCGCACCAACCAGGAAGCCAAGAAGCACCGCGGCATCTCGATGCTGATCGTTCCGACCACCGCCGACGGCTTCTCCTGGACCCCGGTGCACACCATGTCCGGGGTCGACACCAGCGCCACTTATTACCAGGACGTCCGGGTTCCGACGTCGGCCCTGGTGGGCGAGGAGAACGCCGGGTGGAAGCTGGTCACCAACCAGCTGAACCACGAACGCGTCGCTCTGGTGTCGGCGCAGCCGATCTTCTCGGCACTCGACGGAGTCCGCGAGTGGGCGCAGAACACCAAGGATGCCCACGGCAGGCGCCACATCGACTCAGAATGGGTGCAGCTCAACCTGGCCCGGGTACATGCCAAGGCCGAGGTGCTCAAGCTGATCAACTGGGAGCTGGCCTCCAGCGATGCCGCGCCGTCGCCGGCTGATGCCTCGGCGGCCAAGGTGTACGGCACCGAACTGGCCACCGAGGCCTACCGCCTGCTGATGGAGGTGCTGGGCACCGCCGCAACGCTGCGCACCGATTCCCCCGGCGCGCTGCTACGCGGCCGGATCGAACGGATGCACCGGTCCTGCCTGATCCTGACCTTCGGCGGTGGCACCAACGAGATCCAGCGAGACATCATCGGCATGGTCGCGCTCGGCCTGCCCCGGGTAAACCGCTGAGACAATAGGAGATATTGCATGGACTTCTCGAAACCGGAAGCGGCGGAGGACCTCGGCGGACTGGTCCGCACGATCACCGAATCGGTGTGCACACCCGAACATCAACGTGCCCTCGACGGCGCGGAGAACCGCTTCGACCGCGACCTGTGGTCCAAGCTCGTCGACGCCGACGTGTTGACCGCCGCAGCTCCGGAATCGTTGGGGGGCGGCGGGTTCGGTGTCCTCGAGCAGATCACCGTCCTCGAAGCCCTGGGCAGGCAACTGGCCGCGGTGCCCTATCTGGAATCGGTGGTGGTCGCCGCGGGCGCTGTGGCGAAATTCGGTTCCGAGGCCCTGCAGCAGCAGTGGGGGGTGCCCGCCGTCAACGGCACCAAGATCCTCACCGTCGCGCTGGCCGCAGAGATGGGTGACGGCCCGGTGCAGGCGCAGGCCGCCGGCGACGGGTACAGGTTGACCGGCACCCGCGCCCTGGTGCCGTACGGCCCGGCCGCGGACGCATTCCTGATCCCCGCCCAAACCGATTCGGGGACAAAGGTCTTCGTCGTCGCCACGGACGATCCTGGCGTGACAGCGACGGCGCTGAGCACCACCGGGCACGGCAGCGTCGGGCACCTCGAACTGCACGGCGTCGAACTCGGCGCCGAGCGCGTGGTCGGTGACGACGGGAACGCCGTGCTGAACTGGCTGGAGATCCGCCAGCTGCTGGGTCTGTCGGCGTTCCAGCTGGGCGTGGTGGACCGGGCGCTCGAACTCACCGCGCAGTACGCGCGCGAACGCGAACAGTTCGACAGGCCGATCGGCAGCTTCCAGGCGGTGTCCTCGCGACTGGCCGACGGTTACATCGACATCAAGGGACTGCGGTTGACGCTGACCCAGGCGGCCTGGCGGCTGTCCGAGGACCTGCCTGCCGATATCGATGTCCGCTCGGCGGCGTTCTGGGCGGCCGAGGCCGGCCACCGGGTTGCCCACACGACGGTGCACGTCCACGGAGGCGTCGGCATCGACACCGACCATCCGGTGCACCGGTACTTCCTGGCCGCCAAACAATCCGAGTTCGCTGTGGGCAGTGCAACCGGAGCGCTGCTGGCCATCGGTCGCGAACTGGCCGACACACCGGCCTGATTCGCCTCTGCCCGGTGGCCACCACCCTCACCCCGACCGTCCCGGATCTGTTGAGACCGCTGGCCGAGGTCGACGATCGGGGCGTGTTCTCGGTTGACCCCGACACTGCCGACGGTGTGGCCCCTTCGGTGTCGTTCGTCAGTTGGCGCGACCACCTTCGCCAGGCCGCCCGGCTGGCAGCCGCACTGCAGTCACGGCTGGATCCCACCCGGCCGCCGCACGTCGGCGTGCTGCTGGGCAACACGCCGTTCTTCTGCACGATGCTGGCCGCCGCGGCCCTGTCGGGGATCGTTCCGGTGGGACTGAACCCGACCCGGCGCGGCGCGGCCCTGCTGCGCGACGTCGGGCACGCGGACTGCCAGCTGGTGCTGGCCGACAGTCCGCAGCACGGGGTGGCCGCGCTGGATGTCCGATCACCGGAATTCGCTGCGGAACTCGAAGTGTTCGACGGTGCGCCGGTCGAGTTTCACCGTGCCGATCCCGACGACCTGTTCATGTTGATCTTCACGTCCGGCACCGGCGGCGACCCGAAAGCGGTGCGGTGCACCCATGAGAAGGTGGCGTTCCCGGGTACGATGCTCGCGCAGCGCTTCGGGCTGGGTCCCGCCGACACGTGTTATCTGTCGATGCCGCTGTTCCATTCGAACGCGATCATGGCGGGATGGGCCCCCGCAGTGGCCGCCGGAGCGTCGATCGCGTTGCGGCGCAAGTTCTCTGCGTCCCAGTTCATTCCCGACGTGCGGCGGTTCGGCGCCACATACGCCAACTATGTGGGCAAACCGCTGTCCTACATCCTGGCCACGCCCGAGCAGCCGGACGACGGCGACAATCCGCTGAAAGTCGCCTACGGCAACGAGGGCGCTCCCGGTGATCTGACCAGGTTCGCGCAGCGCTTCGGGGTGCAGGTGGTCGACGGGTTCGGATCCAGCGAGGGCGGGGTGTCGATCGCCCGCACCCCCGACACACCCGACGGCGCTCTGGGCCCACTGATGGCCGGGGTGACGATCGTCGACGTCGACAGCGGCGTCGAGTGTGCGCCGGGCGTCGTCGGTGAGCTGGTCAACACCGAAGGGCGCGGCCAGTTCCGGGGCTACTACAAAGACCCCGAGGCAGAGGCCGAACGGATGCGGGGCGGCGTGTACCACAGCGGCGACCTCGCCTACCGCGACGAACACGGCTTCGCCTACTTCGCCGGTCGACTCGGTGACTGGATGCGGGTCGACGGTGAGAACCTCGGCACCGCGCCCATCGAGCGGATCTTGTCGCGCTATCCCGGGATCACCGAGGCCGCGGTGTACCCGATCCCGGATCCCTCGGTGGGCGATCAGGTGATGGCCGCCCTGGTGCTGCCCGAGGGCACACACTTCGACCCCGAGGAGTTCACCCGGTTCCTTTGCCGGCAAGACGATCTCGGCCCGAAACAGTGGCCTGCGTTCGTACGGGTAGGCACCACGCTGCCCCGCACCGAGACCTTCAAGATCCTCAAGAGACAACTCAGCGCAGAAGCCACCGGGTGCCCAGATCCCGTCTACCGGATCACGCGGCCGTGACATCCGTCCGCCGTGACGACGTGGCCACGATGCTGCTCGACCGACTCGGCGACCCACACCCGGGGCTGCGGACCCGCGATCACGACTGGAGCTGGGACGAGGTGGTGCGAGAGTCGGCGGCGCGCGCCGGCCTGGCTCTCCAGTTGCGTGAGCGGAACTTCCGGGCTGCGCCGTTCCACATCGGTGTGCTGCTCGACAACGTGCCGGACTTCGTGTTCTGGCTCGGGGCGGCCGCACTGTCCGGCGCGACGATCGTCGGGTTGAACCCCACCCGCGGCGCCGCAGAACTGGCCGCCGACATCCGGCACGCGGACTGCCGGCTGATCGTCACCGACGCACCCGGCATGGGCCGACTGCAGGAACTCGACCACGGGCTGGACCCGTCCCGGTTCCTGCTCGTCGACGATCCGGGATATTCGCAACAACTCGAGCAGCATCAGGCCCCGCCGTCGATTGCGGCGGGCGTCGACGCACGGTCATTGTTACTGCTGCTGTTCACATCAGGAACCACCGGCGTGTCCAAGGCTGTGAAATGCAGCCAGGGTCGGCTGGCCCGGATCGCCTACGCCGCCACCGACAAGTACGGACATCACCGGGGGGACGTCGACTACTGCTGCATGCCCTTGTTCCACGGCAACGCGATCATGGCGTTGTGGGCGCCGGCACTGGCCAACGGCGCCACCGTGTGCCTGACACCGAAGTTCAGCGCTGCCGGGTTCCTGCCCGACGTCCGGTTCTTCGGCGCGACGTTCTTCACCTACGTCGGCAAGGCACTGGCCTACCTGTTGGCGACACCGCAGCGTGCAGACGATGCCGACAACACGCTGACGCGGGGGTTCGGCACCGAGGCCTCGCCGGAGGACCAGAACGAGTTCCGCCGCCGCTTCGCCGCCGAACTGTTCGAGGGATACGGTTCCAGCGAGGGCGGTGCAGTGGCCACCCCCGACCCGGCCGCACCCGCCGGGGCACTCGGCCGGCCGGCACACCCCGGGGTCGTCATCGTCGAGCCGGATTCGTTGAACCGCTGTCCGGCAGCGATTCTCGATGCGCAGGGCAAGGTACTCAACCCTGACGAGGCCATCGGGGAGATCGTCGACCAGCGCGGCGCACGGGATTTCGAGGGTTATTACCGCAACGACGCCGCGGAGGCCGAGCGGGTCCGCAACGGCTGGTACTGGTCTGGTGACCTGGGGTATCTGGACGGTGACGGGTTCCTGTACTTCGCCGGCCGGCGCGGAGACTGGATCCGCGTGGACGGCGAGAACATCTCCGCGCTCAACATCGAACGCGTCATCCGTCGTTGTCCTGACGTGATCACCGCCGGGGTCTTCGGCGTCCCCGATCCACGCTCCGGTGATCAGGTGATGGCTGCCGTCGAGGTCGCCGATCCCGAGACGTTCGACATCGAAGGCTTCACGGCGTTCTTGGCCGCCCAGCATGATCTGGGCGCCAAGGGAACTCCGCGGTTCGTCCGGGTGTCGGCGAGTCTGCCCGCGACCGGATCCAACAAGGTGCTCAAACGGGATCTACAGGCGCAGCGTTGGCACACCGCGGAACCCGTGTACCGCTGGGCGGGCCGAGGCCGTCCGCAGTACCGGCGGATGACCGACGCCGACCGGCAGACCCTGGACGCCGAATTCGCCAAGCACGGAAGGAAAGTCCATGCGTGAATGGCACGAGACGACCGATGTGCTGGTCGCCGGTTCCGGAGCGGGTGGCGTCACCGGGGCATATACCGCCGCGCGGGAGGGCCTCGACGTCGTCCTGATCGAGGCCACCGAGAAGTTCGGCGGTACCACCGCCTACTCGGGCGGGGGTGGGATGTGGTTTCCCTGCAACCCGGTTCTGCTGCGGGCGGGCGCCGACGACAGCATCGACGACGCACTCGAGTACTACACCGCGGTGGTCGGTGACCGCACGCCGAAAGCGCTGCAGGAGGCCTACGTCCGCGGTGGTGCGCCGCTTGTCGCGTACCTCGAGTCGGACGAATTGCTGAAGTTCAGCCTGCTGCCCTGGCCCGACTATTTCGGCAAGGCCCCGAAGGCACGCGCCGACGGCATGCGGCACATCGCGGCCAAGCCCCTCAAGGTCGCGGCCGCACCCGCGCTGCGCGAGCTCGTCCGCGGACCGCTGGACGCCGACCGGCTCGGCCGGCCGCAGCCGGACGACTACTTTGTCGGCGGGCGGGCGCTGATCGCCCGGTTCCTGGCGGCCTCCGAGAAATACCCGCACTTCTCGGCCCGCCGGGACACGGCGCTGACCGAGCTGGTGATCGAGGATGGCGCCGTCGTCGGCGCGATCGTCGAAAACGACGGACAGCGAAGAGCCATCCGGGCGCGGCGCGGGGTGCTGTTGGCCGCCGGCGGTTTCGAACACAACGACGAAATGCGGCGGAGGTACGGCGTTCCCGGGAACTCGCGAGACACCATGGGGCCGCCGGGGAATCGTGGCCTGGCCCACCTGGCCGCGATGGCCGTGGGGGCCGACACCGACCTGATGGACCAGGCATGGTGGTCGCCGGGACTGACACACCCCGACGGCACCTCAGCCTTTGCGCTGTGGTTCACCGGTGGGATCTTCGTCGACGATCACGGACGCAGGTTCGTCAACGAATCAGCGGCCTACGACCGTCTCGGGCGAGCGGTACTCACGGCGATGGCAGACGGACGAGTGACGTTGCCGTACTGGATGGTCTACGACCACAGTGGCGACGGGGCGGGGGTCGTGCCGCCGGTCAAGGCGACAAACGTCTCGATGGTCGAGACGGCGGAATACGTGGAGGCCGGGCTGTGGCGGACCGCCGACACCCTCGAAGAACTCGCCGTCGAGATCGGCGTGCCGCCGCAGAACCTGGTCGATACGGTGATGCGGTTCAACGAATTCGTGCGGCGGGGCAGTGACGACGACTTCGGCCGCGGCGACGAACCGTACGACCGCGCGTTCTCCGGTGGCGCGTCACCGCTGTACGCGATCGAACGTCCACCGTTCCATGCGGCCGCGTTCGGCGTGTCCGATCTGGGCACCAAGGGCGGTCTGCGCACCGATACCGCCGCGCGCGTGCTCGATGCGGCGGACAATGTGATCGCCGGACTCTACGCTGCCGGCAACACGATGGCGGCCCCCAGCGGCACCGTCTACCCCGGCGGCGGCAATCCGATCGGAACCAGCATGGTCTTCAGCCACCTGGCTGCGCTGGACATGACAAAAGGAGTCAGCCATGAGTGAGGCAGCGACCGAGAACGTACGCGAGATCGACACCGGCGCCACGATGACGCGGTTCGCCCGGGGTTGGCACTGCCTGGGCCTGGCCGAATCCTTCCGCGACGGCCAACCCCATGGCATCACCGCGTTCGGCACCATGCTCGTGGTGTTCGAGGACTCCAAGGGCACCCTCAACGTTCTCGACGGGTACTGCCGCCACATGGGCGGCAACCTGGCCCAGGGCACCATCAAAGGCGATGCCGTCGCCTGCCCGTTCCACGACTGGCGCTGGGGTGGCGACGGCAAGTGCACGCTGGTGCCGTACGCCAAGCGCACCCCGCGGCTGGCCCGTACCAGGGCCTGGCTCACCACCGAGGTCAACGGACAGTTACTGGTCTGGCACGACCCGGAAGGTTCCACTCCCCCAGCCGAACTGACACCGCCGACGATCGAGGGCTACGACGAAGGTCTGTGGTCACCGTGGCAGTGGAGTTCGATCCTGATCGAGGGGGCGCACTGTCGCGAGATCGTCGACAACAACGTCGACATGGCGCACTTCTTCTACATCCACCACGCCTACCCGACGTACTTCAAGAACGTCATCGAAGGCCACACCGCCAGCCAGTACATGGAATCCAAACCACGACCCGACTTCACCGCCAACTTCGACAAGCTCTGGGACGGAACCTATCTTCGTTCGGAGGCCACCTATTTCGGTCCGGCGTACATGATCAACTGGCTGCACAACGACCTCGGTCCGGACTTCACCGTCGAGGTGGCACTGATCAACTGCCACTACCCGGTCAGCCACGATTCGTTCGTCCTGCAGTGGGGGGTGGCCGTGCAGCAGATGCCGGGGCTGCCCGCCGACAAGGCCGCCAAACTCGCCGCGGCGATGAACAGTTCGTTCGGTGACGGCTTTCTCGAGGATGTCGAGATCTGGAAGAACAAGTCCCGCATCGACAATCCGCTGCTCACCGAGGAGGACGGGCCGGTGTACCAGCATCGCCGGTGGTACCAGCAGTTCTATGTGGACGCAGCGGACGTGACACCGGAGATGACCGACCGGTTCGAGCAGGAGGTCGACACCACCCACGCCAACGATCTGTGGCAGCAGGAGGTCGCCGAGAACCTCGCGGCCCGCGCCCGAAGTTGAGTACAAGTACCCAACCGGCAGGAGCCCCTTTCTGACCTAGGCTTTTCTGAACGCCCTGATACCGACAGGAGTTCAGCCATGAAGCTCTCGGCCGCCGCCGCCCGGGCCGCCGCGATCGCTGCCGCCCTCGCCGCCATCACAACCGGCTGTGGTTCCGATACCACGACGGGGTCCGGCACCACCGCGTCGGGGACCACCGCGTCGGAAACCACAGCCACCAGTGCAGCGGCGGCGCCAACGACCGACAGAACCGCTCCGCGCGAGGCGGTCCCGCGGGGGCCGAACCCGACGATCGCCGATTACATCGTCGCCAACAACATTCAGGAAACGCCGGTCTTTCCGGGCGATCCCGGCGCCCCCGTCGTCACCTTGCCTTCTCCGGACGGTTGGCGCGACGCCGGTCCCGACACCCCCGAGTGGGCCTACGGCGCGATCGTCTACACCGGACCCGAATCCCGGGAATACACGCCGAGCATCATCGCAGTCGTGTCCCGGCTGACCGGCAATGTCGACCCGCAGGAAATCCTCGACCTCGCGGCCGGCGAGCTGAACAACCTGCCCGGCTGGGACCCGATGAGCACCGGCCGGTCCAGCACGCTCGCCGGCTTTCCGGCGTTCCATCTCGGCGGCACCTGGGAGCAGGACGGCGTGACCAAGGTGGTGGGGCAGAAGACAGCGGTGATCGAAGACAGCGACGGGCTGTACGTGCTGCAGCTCAACGCTGACGGCCTGGAGAGCCAGATGGAGTTCGTCGGTGACGCAACAGGTGCCGTCGACCGCGGGATCACCATCACGGCGTGAGCACGGGGAATTGAGTACATCTACCCACAGAGCAACCGCGGCCTCCCGTTCTAGGCTTCAATAGACAATTGATACCGACAGGAGTTCAGCCATGAAGCTCTCGGTCATCACCCGGGCCGCTGCGATCGCGGCGGCGCTGGCCGTCGCCGCAACGGGTTGTGGTTCCAACACCACGACCGGCTCCGGCACCACGGCGTCGGAGTCCGAAACGACCACTGAAACAACCACGTCCTCCGGCGCGACGGCGGCGCCCTCGACGGCCCGGATCGCCCCGCGCGGCGAGGACCCGCAGGGGCCCAACCCGACGATCGTGGACTATCTGGTCGCGAACGGCATTGAGGAAACACCGATCAAGCCGGGCGATCGCAGCGCACCACGCATCGATCTCCCAATTCCGGAGGGCTGGCGACCCGCCGGATCCGATACCCCCGAGTGGGCCTTCGGCGCAATTCTCTACGAGGGCCCCGAAGCGCGGGAATACACGCCGAGCATCGTCGCACTGGTGTCCAGGCTCGACGGCGACGTCGACCCGCAGGAAATACTCGACCACGCGCCGGGCGAGCTCAACAACCTGCCCGGCTGGAGTCCGTTGACCAGTGGCAGGTCCAGCTCACTCAGCGGCTTTCCGGCCTACCAGCTCGGCGGCACGTGGGTGCAGGACGGTGTGGAGAAGATCGTCGCGCAGAAGACAGTCGTGATTCCGTGGTCCAACGGGTTGTACGTGTTGCAACTCAACGCCGACGGTCTCGAGAGCCAGATGGACATCGTCGGCGCCGCGACGAACATCATCGACGACGAAACCGTGATCACGCCCTGACGGGAGCTCAGCCGGCCAGCGAACCGACCACCGCGTCGATCAGGTGCGGGCCCGGCTCGGCGAACGCATCGGCCAACGCGGCCGCCAACTGCTCGGCGGTGGTCACCCGCCGCGCCGGGACACCCATGCCCTCCGCGAGCTTGACGAAATCGATTGTGGGACTGCCAAGGTCGAGCAGGTCCAGCGCTCTGGGTCCCGGCGGCTGCGCATTCGTCGCGCCGACGCGCTGCAGTTCGATGCGAAGGATGTCGTAGGCGCCGTTGTCGAAGATCACCGTCGTCACATCGAGGTTCTCCCGCGCCTGAGTCCACAACCCGGAGATGGTGTACATCGCCGACCCGTCGGCCTGCAACGACAGCACCGGTCGATCCGGCGCGGCGACCGCGGCGCCGATCGCCGCGGGGATCCCATAACCGATCGCTCCTCCGGTCAGTGTCAACACATCGTGGGCCGGCGCGCCCGCCGTCGCGGCGGCGACTCCCACTCCGGCGGTGTTGGATTCGTCGACGACGATCGCACTCTCGGGAAGAAGCGCTCCCACCACGGCCGCAGCAGTGAAGGCGGTCAGCTCGCCGGTAGGCAGTTCGGGCCGGGCAGGGGCGGCCCCAGCCGCGGACGTGCCCGGGGCCAGTTCGTCGGCGAGGAGTTCCAGTGCCGCTGCGGCGCCGGCATGGTCGGCCAGCGCATACACCTCGCACCCCTGGGGTACCAGGTCGCTGGGCTTGTCGGGGTAGGCGAAGAACGACACCGGAGACTTCGCGCCGGCCAGGATGAGGTGCGCGACGCCGGCGAGTTGCACCTCGGCGGCCTCGGCGAAGTACGCCAACCTCTCGACGGCGGGCACGCCCGCCCCGCGTTCCATCCGGGCCGGGAAGGTCTCACACAGCGCCCTGGCCCCGGTGGCCCTCGCGATGCGTACCGCCGCCGCCAGGCCCGGGTTCCGCGTCGCATCCCCACCGAGCAGGATGACCGTCGGCGCACCGGACCGCAGCGCGGCCAGCGCGGCGCGGATGCGGTCCTCGTCCACACCGGGCGCGACGCCTTCCGGCGCAGCCGGCGCGGGGTTCGCCCCGCCGGTCCACGACACATCAGCGGGCAGGATCAACGTCGAGACCGTCCCGCCGCGGCAGGCGCTCACCGCCTCAGCGGCGTCGACGCCGACGTCCCCGGTCGTCACGGTGCGGCGCACCCAGCCGGATACCGTGCCGGCCACCGCGTCGATGTCGGATTCCAATGGGGCGTCGTAGCGCTTGTGATAGGTCGCGTGATCGCCGACGACGACGACCATCGGGGTGTGGCCCCGGCGTGCGTTGTGGAGGTTGGCCAGGCCGTTGGCCAGACCCGGACCCAGGTGCAGCAGCACCGCGGCCGGTTTGCCGGCCATCCGCGCGTAGCCGTCGGCAGCACCCGNCGCCGCGCCCTCGAACAACGTCAGCACACCACGCATCTCCGGCACCGCGTCCAGCGCCGCGACAAAGTGCATCTCCGAGGTGCCGGGGTTGGCGAAGCACACCTCGACCCCGCTGTCGACGAGCGTGGAAAGCAGGGCTCGGGCTCCGTTCACACCGAGTCAACCTACGCTGGTCTGTCGGACCCGGTGGCTACCATCGCGACATGCCGCTGGCCGAAGAGCTGATCAACGAGGAAACGGCAACGGCCCTGGCCACCGCCATCGAAGGTGCCGCTCCACAGAACCCGCTGGCCGCTCTGCGGGCTGCGCGCACCGCCCTGACGGGGCTTGCGCTGCGCTCGCGTGCCGACCTGTTGCGCGACGCGCTGCTCACCGACATCCCGGGTGACTACGCGACGCTCGCGGCGGTGGTGCGGTCGGCCCGAGACGGCGATGCCGCGTTCGACGGGTGGATGATCTGGCCGGTGTCCACCGCTCTCGCCGAGCGGGCCGTGGCCGACGGGGGCGGTGCGGCGTTCGACGACGCGATGGGGCTTCTCGCCGATCTGACCGGACGGCTGAGTTCGGAGTTCGCGATCCGCGCACTGTTGCGTCATGACCCGGACCGCGCGCTGGAACTCATCAGCGCCTGGACCACATCGCCGGACGCCGCAGTCCGCCGGTTGGCGTCCGAGGGAACCCGGCCGTACCTGCCGTGGGCGACACGGGTTCCGCAGCTCGCCGCGAAACCCGATGCCACCGTGTGGATCCTGGATGCGCTCTACCGCGACACCGACCCGGCGGTGCGCCGTTCGGTGGCCAACCACCTCAACGACCTCAGCCGCGACCACCCCGACCTCGTGGTCAGCGCAGCGCGGCGCTGGCTTACCGCCCCGAATGCCGACACCGCCGCCGTGGTCCGCCACGGGCTACGTACCCTCGTCAAACGCGGACACCCGGATGCGTTGCAGCTGCTCGGTTTCGGCGCGGTGACGGTCGCGGTGGACGGGCCCGTGGTGGACCGGGCGACGGTGCCCTTCGGCGGCAGCGTCAGGTTCTCGGCGACGATCAGCAATGACGGCGAGCGGCCGGCCCGGTTGGCGATCGACTACGCCGTACATCACCGCAGGGCCAACGGCACGCAGACACCCAAGGTGTTCAAGCTGACCACCCGCACGCTAGCCCCTGGTGAGCGGGTCACCGTCACCAAGGAGCACTCATTGCGGCCGATCACCACCCGGCGCTACTACCCGGGCCCACACGCCATCGACATCCGCGTCAACGGCATCGCTTCCACCCGAGCCCTTTTCGAGCTCCTGCCGGATTAGCCTTCGCGAATGCCGTCCAGTCGCTTCGTGGCTTCCTCGAACCCGGCGACGAGTTCGGCGATGATGTCGGCGACCGGCCGGATCTCGTTCATCCGGCCGACGATCTGACCGACAGGCATGGCCACAGCGGTCGGATCGGTGGAGTCACTCATGCGCTGATGCGCTTCGCTGACCAGGATGTTCTGCAGTGGCATCGGCAGCGGCTCGGGTGCTCCCTCGGCGTCCCAGGCATCGGTCCACCGGCTCTTGAGCAGCCGCGCCGGCTTACCCGTGTAGATGCGTCTGCGCACCGTGTCGGCAGAGGTCGCGTTCAGCATGGCCTCCTGCACCACCGAACGCCCCGAATCCAGCCGGACACCGAGGTCGTATTCGGCCGATGTCAGGAAGGCCGAACCCATCCAGACTCCCTGCGCGCCCAGCGCCAGCGCCGCCGCGACCTGCCGTCCGGTGCCGATGCCGCCCGCCGCGAGCACGGGCGCCTTTCCGGCCACGGAGTCGACGATCTCCGGCCACAACACCATCGATCCGATCTCGCCGGTGTGTCCGCCCGCCTCATGCCCCTGCGCGACGACGATGTCGACGCCGTTCTCGACATGGCGCAGCGCATGCTTGGCCGAACCGGCGAGCGCCGCCACCGGGACGCCTGCCTCGTGCGCCTGGTCGATGACATCCTTTGGCGGCGAGCCCAGTGCGTTGGCGATCAGCTTGATCGGGTGGCGCAGCGCCACCTCGACGTGGCTGCGCGCCACCGAATGCAGCCACCCCAGAACACCTTCGGACTTCTCGTCGTCCTCCGGAAGCGGCGGCACCCCCAGGTCGGCGAGTGTCTTGTCGACGAAATCGCGGTGGGTCTGCGGGATCAGCTTGTTGATGTCGACGCTGGTGCCCTCGGTCGGCACCTTGGCCGGCATCACGATGTCGACGCCGTATGGCTTGCCGTCGGTGTTGGCGTCCATCCACTGCAGGACGTTCTCGAGTTCGTCGGCGGCATTGAACCGCACGCATCCCAGAACGCCCAGCCCACCGGCCTTGCTGACGGCCGCGGCCACTTTCTCCGACGGCGTGAAGACGAAGATCGGGTAGTCGATGCCGAAGCGGTCACACAACTCGGTGCGCATCATTTCTCCCGTCGCTTCGCTCGCCCCAGCATCATTTCGCCTCTGCGTGCTTGGCGTGCACATCATCGGCCGGACGTTCCTCGGTGGTGTCCTTGGCCCACCGGTAGTCCGGTTTGCCTGCGGGCGAGCGCTTGACCTCGTCGACGTACCACAGGCTGCGCGGCACCTTGTAGCCGGCGATCTCCTTGCGCACGAACGCATCCAGCTCGGCCAGGGTCGGTTTGGTGCCCTCCCGGGCGTGCACGACGGCGGCGACGTGCTGACCGAAACGCGGGTCGGGCACCCCGACCACCAACGCGTCGAACACGTCGGGGTGACCTTTGAGCGCGGCCTCGACCTCCTCGGGGTAGATCTTCTCGCCGCCGCTGTTGATCGACACCGAGCCGCGGCCCAGCATCGTGACGGTGCCGTCGGCTTCGACCTCGGCGTAGTCACCCGGGATCGCGTACCGCACACCGTTGATCGTCTTGAACGTCTCCGCGGTCTTGTTCTCGTCCTTGAAGTATCCGACCGGGATGTGCCCGCGCTTGGCGATGATGCCGCGCACTCCGGAACCGGGCTTGACCTCGTTGCCGTCCTCGTCGAGGACGACGGTGTTCTTGTCGATCGTCACGCGGGGACCGCCGGTGTGCGACTGCCCCTTGGCGACGACGCTGGTGCCGCCGAAACCGGTCTCCGAGGATCCGATGGAGTCGGTGATGATCCGGTCCGGTAGCAGCTCGAGGAACTTCTCCTTGATGCTGGTGGAGAACAGCGCCGCGGTACTGGCGAGCAGGAACAGAGACGACAGGTCGTACTCGTTACCTTTTTCCTGGTGGGCCAGCAGCGCATCGAGCAGCGGCCGGGCCATCGCATCACCGGTGAAGAACAGCAGGTTCACCTTGTGCTCCGCGATGGTCCGCCACACCTCGTCGGCGTCGAACTCCGGTACCAGCACCACGGTCTGGCCGGAGAACAGCGACATCCAGGTCGCGGACTGGGTGGCGCCGTGGATCATCGGCGGGATCGGGTACCGGACCATCGGCGCGTTCGCGGCGGCCTGCTTGGCAAGGTCGTACTCGTCGGCGATCGGCTCGCCGGTGGCGAAATCGGTGCCGCCGAACAGCACCCGGTAGATGTCCTCGTGGCGCCACATCACTCCCTTGGGGAAGCCGGTGGTGCCGCCGGTGTAGAGCAGGTAGATGTCGTCGGCGCTGCGCGGGCCGAAGTCGCGCTCGGGTGAACTCTGCTCCAGCGCCGAGTAGAACTCGACGGCGCCGTAGCGTTCGAAGTCGTCCTCACTGCCGTCCTCGACGGACAGGATCGTCTTGACCTTCGGCGTCTCCGGCAGCACGTTGGCCACGCGGTCGGCGTAGCGGCGCTCGTGCACCAGGGCGACCATGTCGGAGTTGTCGAACAGGTACTTGAGTTCGCCCTCGACGTAGCGGAAGTTGACGTTGACCAGGATGGCGCCCGCCTTGACGATGCCCAGCATCGCGATGACGATCTCGATGCGGTTACGGCAGTACAGCCCGACCTTGTCGTCCTTCTTCACCCCCTGGTCGATGAGGTAGTGGGCCAGCCGGTTGGCCTTCTCCTCCAACTGGGCGTAGGTCAGCTGACTGTCACCCCCGATCAGGGCGATGCGGTCAGGCACAGCGTCGATGGCGTGCTCGGCGAGGTCGGCGATATTCAGAGCCACAGCTCTAAACTAGAACGTGTTACATTTCCAGACAAGTCTGTGGCATCGACGCTGGAAGGCGGACTAGTCCGTGAGTGACGAGAAGACATCGAAAAAAGCTCCCGACGCCCTCATTGAGCAGCGCGGACACACTTTGATCCTGACGCTGAACCGGCCCGAGGCACGCAATGCGCTGTCCACCGAGATGCTCACGATCATGGTCGACGCCTGGAACCGGGTCGACTCCGATCCCGAGATCCGCACCTGCATCCTGACCGGGGCCGGGGGCTACTTCTGCGCCGGTATGGATCTCAAGGCGGCCACCGCGAAGCCGCCGGGTGATTCATTCAAAGACGGCAGCTACGACCCGTCGAAGATCGAGGGCCTGCTCAAGGGCCGACGGTTGACCAAGCCGCTGATCGCCGCCGTCGAGGGCCCCGCGATCGCCGGCGGGACGGAGATCCTGCAGGGCACCGACATCCGGGTCGCCGGCGAAAGCGCCAAATTCGGTATCTCCGAAGCCAAGTGGAGCCTGTACCCGATGGGCGGGTCCGCTGTCCGGCTGCCCCGTCAGATCCCGTACACCATCGCCTGCGATCTGCTGCTGACCGGCCGGCACATCACCGCCGCCGAGGCTCTGGCGTACGGGCTGATCGGTTACGTGGTGCCCGACGGCACCGCGCTCGACAAGGCACTCGAGATCGCCGAGGTGATCAACAACAACGGTCCGCTGGCGGTGCAGGCAATCCTGAAGACCATTCGCGAGAGCGAAGGGATGCACGAGGAGGAGGCGTTCAAGCCCGACACCGCCAACGGCATCCCGGTGTTCCTGTCCGAGGACGCGAAGGAAGGTCCGCGGGCGTTCAAAGAGAAGCGCGCCCCGAACTTCCAGATGCGCTGAGTCCGCCGGAACGGTATTCCAGGCGGTATCCGCGGCCGAAAATGCGCGTGGAATACAGTTCCGGCGAGGGGGTCAGGCCAGTACCGGGTTGGTCGGCGTGAACACCACCGGCATGGCTTCGGGGCCGCTGACGAAGTTCGCCGGCCGCAGCGGCACCTCGGCCCCTTCGGCGAGCCGCAGATCGGGCAACCGCTCGAGCACCCGGCTGGTCATCTTCGACAGTTCGAGGCGGGCCAGCTGATTGCCCAGGCAGAAGTGGGTACCGAAGCCGAAAGCCAGGTGATTGTTCGGGTTTCGGTCGATCCGGAAGTTCTCGGGATCGCCGAACACGCTCTCGTCGAAGTTGGCGGATTCGAACATCAGCATGATCTTCTCGTCCTTGCGCAGCTCGGTCCCGTGGAACTCGGTGTCCGCGGTGAGCACCCGGCACATGTTCTTCACCGGCGACGTCCAGCGAAGCATCTCCTCGATCGCGGCAGGAAGCTTCTCCGGATCCGCCACCAGCGACTCCCACTGGTCCCGGTGCCGCAGCAACTGCTCGGTGCCGCCCGAGAGCGTGTGGCGGGTGGTCTCGTCGCCGCCGATCAGGATCAACAGGGTCTCGAAGACGATCTCGTCGTCGGACATCCGCTGCCCCTCGACCTCGGAGTTCACCAGCACGGAGAACAGGTCGTCGGTGGGCTCGGCGCGGCGCTTGGCGATGACGTCCATGGTGAACGCGGTGTACGCCGCGAAGGTGTCCATCAACTTCTGCACCGTCAGCTCGTCGACGTGTGAGCTCAGGCCACCGACCAGGTCGTCAGACCATTTCAACAGCATGTCGCGCTCTTCGGGCAGCGCCCCGAGCATGTCCCCGATGACCGCCATCGGCAACGGCGCGGCGATGTCGCGCACGAAGTCGCACTCGCCGCGCTCACACACCGCGTCGATGAGCGTGTCACACAGCGCCTCGATCGACGGGAGCCTGTCCATCACCCGCTTTCGGGTGAAGCCGGCGTTGACGAGCTTGCGCCGCAGCAGATGAGCCGGATCGTCCATGTCGATCATGTACGGCATTCCCGGCTGATCCGGCCGGATGCCACCGGCGCTGGAGAACAACTCGGGGTTGCGTTCGGCGTCGAGCACCGCCTGATGACTGGTGGCTGCGGCCAGACCGTTGCGGTCCCGGAACACGGGCTGGTTGGCCCGCATCCACTTGTACGCCTCGCGCGCCGCCGGGCCGTCGGCATAAAACCGGCCGTCGGCGAGGTCGACGTCGAGACCGGCGACGGGGGCTGTGGACGTCATGGTGCTCCTGCTGGTCGTGGGTGCTCGGTGGTCATTGCGAGATCAGGCGGGCGTTGCCGAAGGTCATGTCGACATTGGCAGCCGAACTGGACATCAGCGCCCGTTTCGGCAAACCCAGTGCGGCGAGTTCGGCCGCGTAGGGGTGGTCACCCAGCCGTACCTCGACACCGCCGGGCCGGTACCGCACCCCGCTCAGCAGCATCTCCCCGGCGGTCTCCCGGATCACGCCGTCCATGTACGAGTAGGTGTTGTGGACCTGCCGTCCCGAGGTGAACGCCGACGGCACGGGGAGGCCGGGGCTGAACTCCATGCTGACCGCCCGCTGCCCGTCGATGGTCACGTCGAACCCGAACCGGCGCCCCTTGCGGACGGTGAAATCGGCCATCACCTTCGGATAGCCCCAGATCGTGCGGCCCGCCTCCAGCGTGAACGACTGGTCGACGGGAAGGTGGTGGACAAACGCGCCCGCGGACTGCAGGGCCCGCAACCCGCTGGCTTGCGGGGTTTCGGGCGGGTTCACCATCACGTTGGTGCCGTACTCGTAGTACTGACCGAGGTCGGTGTCCTCGTAGCGCATCAGCATCAGCACCACCAGCGCCCGGCCTTTGCCGAACCGGCACACCCGCAGCCCGCTGTAGTCGATCATCCGCTGCGCGGCGTCGGCGTCCACGACGAACATCGCCGTGTGCTGATAGGCGGTGCGGACCCGCACCGGCATCGTCAGAACGGTGTCGGCGATGGTGTGCTGCGAGGACAGGGTGTGGTCGGTCACACCCTCAATCTAGAACGTGTTCTAGACAAGCTGCAAGAAGTGTCTACGCTTTGTGGACCAGGCCCGCCAGATCGCGGATCTGCTCGGGGGAGCGTGCGCCCACCACCATCATGGTGACCCCGGCGGCCTCCCACGCCTTGATCTGTTCCTGCACGTAGCCGAGGTCGCCGACGATCGCCGAGTCGTCGACGAGTTCGTCGGGGATCACGTTGGCCGCTTCATCTTTGCGGTCGCTGCGGAACAGCTTCGTCACGTCGTCGACGACCTCGGCGTAGCCCATCCGGCGGTAGACGTCGGCGTGGAAGTTGGTGTCCTCGGCGCCCATGCCGCCCATGTAGAGCGCCAGGTGGGGCTTCATCAGCTCCATGATCTCGGCGCGGTCGTCGGTGACGACGACCTGGGCTGTTGCGCAGATCTCGAACGTCTCCCGCGTCCGCCGGGCACCGGGACGGGCGAACCCCTCGTCGAGCCACTCGTTGTACATCCCCGCAATCCGCGGGGAGTAGAAGATGGGCAACCAGCCGTCGCAGATCTCGGCGGCGAGCGCGACGTTCTTGGGCCCCTCGGCGCCCAGCATCACCGGGATGTCGGCGCGCAACGGATGGGTGATCGGCTTGAGGTTCTTGCCCAGCCCGGTGGTGCCTTCGCCGCTCAGCGGTAGCGGGTAGTGCGGGCCGTCGCTGTGCACCGGGGCCTCGCGGGCCCACACCTGGCGCAGGATGTCGACGTACTCACGGGTGCGGGCCAGCGGCTTGGGGAACTTCTGCCCGTACCAGCCCTCCACCACCTGCGGCCCGGACACCCCCAGACCCAGGATGTGTCTGCCGCCGGAGAGATGGTCCAGTGTCAGCGCCGCCATCGCGCACGCGGTAGGGGTGCGCGCCGACAGCTGGATGACCGAGGTGCCCAGCCGCATTCGCGTGGTCTCGCGCCCCCACCACGCCAGCGGCGTGTAGGCGTCCGACCCCCACGCCTCGGCGGTGAAGACGGTGTCGAAACCGGCCTCCTCGGCCGTCGCCACCAACTCGGCGTGGTTGGTCGGCGGCTGCGCACCCCAATATCCCAGCTGAAGTCCCAGTTTCATCGCTTCGCCACCCGACCCTTCAGACCTGTCCTTGAATCCATTCTTAGAACCTGTTCTACTCGATGCCGTGACCGCCAGCCAAAGCAGCCCGGTGCAGATCGATCCCCATGAGCCGCCACTTTCGGCGCCGTTGAAGCTGTCCTTCGACTACACCCGTTCAGTAGGACCACTCCTCGGTGAGTTCTTCACCGCCCTCCGAGAGCGTCGCATCGTCGGGGTGCGCGGGTCCGATGGGCGGGTGCTCGTTCCGCCCGCTGAGTATGACCCCGTCACCTACGAGGCCCTGACCGAGGTGGTACCGGTGGCCAGCGTCGGCACGGTGCTGTCGTGGACGTGGCAGCCCGAGCCGCTCGAGGGTCAACCGCTGCAGCGTCCGTTCGCGTGGGCGCTGATCAAGCTCGACGGCGCCGACACCCCGATGCTGCACGCCGTCGATGTGGGAGCTGCCGCATCCTCTGAGGCGATCAGCACCGGCGCCCGGGTGCACGCGCACTGGGCGGACGAGACCGTCGGCGCGATCACCGACATCGCGCACTTCGCGTTGGGTGATCAGCCGGAAGAGGTGCCGCCTCCCGCCGAGGGCGTGGATCCGGTGACCATCCAGGTGTCGCCGAGCAGCATCGAGATCCAGCACACCGCATCGCTTCCCGAAAGCACGTTCCTGCGCGCCCTGGAGCAGGGCAAGCTTCTCGGTGCCCGCACCGGCGAAACGGGCAAGGTCTACTTCCCGCCGCGGGAGGCGAATCCGGCCACCGGCCTCGAGCTCGACAACTACCTCGAACTGCCTGATGTGGGCACGGTGACGACGTTCGCGATCATCAACATCCCGTTCGCCGGTCAACGCATCAAGCCGCCCTACGTCGCGGCCTACGTGCTGCTCGACGGCGCCGACATCCCGTTCCTGCATCTGGTCACGGAGATCGACCCGGCCGACGTGCGGATGGGCATGCGGGTCAAGGCCGTGTGGAAACCCCGCGAGGAGTGGGGCCTGGGCATCGACAACATCGACTACTTCCGGCCCACAGGCGAACCCGACGCCGACTACGACACCTACAAGCAGCACTTGTAAAGGCGGCTCCCCATGACCTCAGAGAATTCAGTTGCCGTGGTCGGCTTCGCCCACGCACCCCACGTGCGTCGCACCGAAGGGACCACCAACGGCGTCGAGATGCTGATGCCGTGTTTCGCCGAGATCTACGCCGACCTCGGTCTCAAACAGACCGATATCGGGTTCTGGTGCTCCGGGTCCTCGGATTACCTTGCCGGCCGGGCGTTCTCGTTCATCTCTGCCATCGACTCGATCGGCGCGGTGCCGCCGATCAACGAGTCGCACGTGGAGATGGACGCGGCCTGGGCACTGTACGAGGCCTACATCAAGTTGCTCACCGGTGAGGTCGACACCGCGCTGGTCTACGGCTTCGGGAAGTCGTCGGCGGGCGTCCTGCGCCGGGTGCTCGCGTTGCAGACCGACCCGTACACCGTCGGCCCGCTGTGGCCTGATTCGGTCAGCATGGCCGGTCTGCAGGCACGGTTCGGGCTGGACTCGGGCAAGTGGACCGCCGAGGAGATGGCCCAGGTGGCGCTCGAGGCGATGGCGGCCGCACCGCGGACCGACTCGGTGGAGCCCGCCAACAGCGTCGAGGAACTCCTGGAGCGTCCCTACTTCGCGGATCCGCTTCGCCGCCACGACATCGCCCCGATCACCGACGGTGCATCGGCGATCGTGCTGGCCTCCGGGGACCGTGCCCGCGAACTGCGGGAACGTCCCGCGTGGATCGCCGGGATCGAGCACCGCATCGAGACGCCCGTGCTGGGCGCTCGGGATCTGACCACGTCGCCGTCGACCGCGGCCTCGGCGCACGCGGCCACCGGTGGGGACGCCGGATCCATCGAGATCGCCGAGCTCTACGCCCCGTTCAGCCACCAGCAGCTGATCCTCAAAGAGGCGATCGGCCTCAACGGATCGACGAAGATCAACCCGTCCGGCGGCGCGCTGGCCGCCAACCCGATGTTCTCGGCGGGGCTGGAGCGCATCGGGTTCGCGGCTCGCCACATATTCGAGGGCAACGCCTCCCGGGTGCTGGCCCATGCGACGAGCGGGCCTGCGCTGCAACAGAATCTGGTCGCGGTTCTCGACGGAAGGGACGGAAAGTAATGACCAAGAAGCTTGCAGCCGTCCTCGGCACCGGTCAGACCAAGTACGTCGCCAAGCGCAAGGACGTCTCGATGAACGGCCTGGTACGCGAGGCGATCGACCGCGCGCTGGCCGACGCGGGGGTCACCATGGCCGACATCGACGCGGTTGTGGTGGGCAAGGCACCGGACTTCTTCGAGGGCGTGATGATGCCCGAGTTGTTCATGGCCGACGCCACGGGTGCGACGAACAAGCCGCTGATCCGGGTGCACACGGCGGGCTCGGTCGGCGGCTCGACGGCGATCGTGGCCGCGAGCCTGGTGCAGGCGGGCAAGTACCGGCGGGTGCTCACGATGGCGTGGGAGAAGCAGTCCGAGTCCAATGCCATGTGGGCACTGAGCATCCCGGTGCCGTTCACCAAGCCTGTCGGCGCAGGCGCCGGTGGCTACTTCGCGCCTCATATCCGCGCCTACATCCGGCGGTCCGGCGCACCGACCCACATCGGGGCGATGGTCGCGGTCAAGGACCGGCTCAACGGGACCAGGAATCCGCTCGCCCATCTGCATCAGCCCGACATCACGCTGGAGAAGGTGATGGAGTCGCCGATGCTGTGGGATCCGATCCGCTACGACGAGACCTGTCCGTCCTCCGACGGCGCCGCGGCGATGGTCATCGGAGACGAGGCCAGCGCCGATGCGCGTGTCGCGGAAGGCCATCCGGTCGCCTGGATCCACGCCACCGCGCTGCGCACCGAACCGCTCGCGTACGCCGGGCGCGACCAGGTCAACCCGCAGGCGAGTCGTGATGCCGCGGCCGCCCTGTGGAAGGCGGCCGGGATCACCAGCCCCATCGACGAGATCGACGTCGCAGAGGTTTACGTACCGTTCTCCTGGTACGAGCCGATGTGGCTGGAGAGCCTGGGCTTCGCGCCGGAAGGTGAGGGATGGAAGCTCACCGAGGCCGGGGAGACCGCGATGGACGGCCGGATCCCGTTCAACCCGTCGGGCGGGGTGCTGTCGTCGAATCCGATCGGCGCGTCGGGCATGATCCGCTTCGCCGAGGCGGCCATCCAGGTGATGGGCAAGGGCGGCGAGCACCAGGTCGAAGGGGCACGCAAGGCCCTCGGCCACGCCTATGGCGGTGGTGCGCAGTACTTCTCGATGTGGGTAGTCGGCGCTGAGAAGCCAGTCAAGCCGTGACACGGATGCAGTACACCTGCAGCGTCGCCATGGGGCCGGTGGATCAGCTCGTCGAGATCGCCAGGACCGCAGAGGAAGTCGGGTTCGACTCGATCGCGCTTCCGGATTCGCTGTTCTACATGGAGAAACAGGCCGCCGACTATCCGTACACCCCTGACGGCTCCCGGATGTGGAACGAGGACACCCCGTGGGTGGACCCGCTCATCGCCGCGGGCGCGATGGGGGCGGTGACGTCCACGCTGCGCTTCTACACCAACGTGATGAAGCTCGGTTCCCGTAACCCGTTGCTACTGGCCCGGCAGGTCGGTTCGGTGGCGAACCTCACGGGTGACCGATTCGGATTCGGGGTCGGGATCGGCTGGGCGCCCGAGGAGTTCGAGTGGTGCGGGGTGCCCTACGCCAAACGTGGCAAGCGGGTCGACGAGATGATCGAGGTGATCAAGCTGGTCCTCGGCGGCGGCATGGTCGAATTCCACGGCGAGTTCTACGACTTCGACCGGTTGCAGATGAGTCCGGCGCCGAGTCGCCCGGTCCCGTTCTACGTCGGTGGGCACACCGACGTCGCACTCAAACGCGCGGCGCGCGTCGGGGACGGCTGGACCAGCGCGATGATGACCGGTGAGCAGCTCGCCGAGACCATCACCAAGCTGAACACGCTGCGCGCCGAGTACGGCCGCGCCGACCAGCCCTTCGAGTTCCAGGCGGTGTGCATCGACAAGTTCGGGGTCGACGGCCACCGCGAGCTGGCCGAGGCCGGTGTCACCGACAACATCGTGATCCCGTGGGTCTTCGACGGCTTGGGCTTCGACGCGCCGATCGAGCAGAAGAAGGATTCCCTCAAGCGGTTCGCCGACACCTACATCCATTCCGGCTGGCAGAACACCTAGCCGGCCCCCTCGTCGCCGGAACTGTATTCCAGCAGGTGGTTTCTCGGGAAAGCGCTGCTGGAATACCGTTCCGGCGCTAGGGGTGGCAGCCGTGCCACACCATCCGGACCAGCGCGGTGACCGCTTCCTCGTCGAGCGGTGCCATCCCGAACATCAGCCGGTAGTACGGCGGCGACACCAGCGCGTCAACCGCCACCTCCACGTTCGTGTCTGGGGGCAGCTCGCCGCCGTCGACGGCCTCCCGCAGGGTCACCGCGACGGCCGCGCGCCGCGGGCTGATCCACTGGTCGAGCAGCGCCCGTTCGATGGCGGGGTCGGAGGGCGACGCGGCGATCACATTGCGCAGCAGCGGACCGACGGCAGGGTCGGCCAGGATCGAGTTGAGCGCACTGACGTGGTGAGTGACCGCCTGCACCGCCGTGCTGCCCGGCGGACGGGTGATCGAATCGCGCACCGAGTCGAGCAGACCCTCCAACACGATCGCCGCCGCCGAGGGCCACCACTTGTAGATCGTCGTGCGGCTCACCTCGGCGCGCCGGGCGATGGCCTCGACCGTCGCCGCGGCGGGTCCACCGTCGAGGGCGAGCGCAGCCGCGGCTTCGAGCACTGCACCGCGCACGGCCTCACTGCGCGGACGGCCGCGGCGTTGAGCAGAGCCCATCCGCTCAGCCTATTGCGCGCTGCCGCTTCGCTCCCAGGGCCACGACGACAAGGCACGCGGCCGCGGCCAACGCGCCGAAGCCGAACATCGCGGGGTAGGTCAGCGCCGCCCACCGCTGGGACAGGAACGCCAACGCCGCGGGCACCGCGAAGCCGAGATAGCTGAGCCCGTAGAAGATCGCCGTCAGCCCGGCCAGATCGTCGGGACCCGCGATGCGCTGGATCTCCTGCAGCCCCGCCAGCAGCGCCATCCCGTACCCGGCGCCGAGCACCGCGGCCGCGGCCAGCGCGGCCCAGATCGTCAGCACCGCAGCCGCCCAGGCGGCGGTCGCCATGCCGAGGACCAACAGCCCCAGGGCGATCACCACGCCGCGACGGCCACCGCTGCCCAGCCTGCGTCCCAGGTGCTGGACCGCGAAGCCCACGCCTAGCGTGACCACGCACATCAGCGCCGAGAACGCGATCGGCGCCGCGGCCGCGCGGTCCGTCATCAGCGCTGGCAGCACAGCGTAGGCCGAGGCGCCGGCGCCGAACACCCACGGGGCAACCGGCACCACCACGAGCAGGAAACGGCGGTGACGAACCTGCGCCGGAATTGCATTCCAGACGGTAAAAATCGAGTGAGGCGCTGCTGGAATACCGTTCCGGCGGGGGGTGCGGGTTTCGGGTGCGGCGGTGAGCAGCGCGGCGGCGGCCACCGCGAGCACGATGTTGACCGCGTAGGACAGCACCGTCGGCGCCGGCGCCCACTGGGCCAGCGTCCCGGCCACCCCGGCGCCCAGGCCGAAACCCGCTGTCAGGCTCATCGCGGCACGCCGGGCACCGGAACGCCCGTCCTCCTCCCACGGCGGACCGGATAGTTCCTTGATCCAGGCGCCGCCCACCGCCATCGCCAGCCCGAGCGCGATTCCGCTGAACACCCGGCCCAGGGCCAGCATCAGCGCAGAATCTGCTCCTACGGCCAGGATCATCGAGCCCAGCGCTGCCAGCACCGGGGCGGGCAGCATCAGCGGCCGACGGCCGTAACGGTCCGACAGCGGCCCACCGATGAGCAGCGCGGGGACGATGCCGAGCACATAGGCGAACAGCAACAGGTCGACGGTCAACGCCGAGAATCCACCATGCGACCGGTACATCACCAGCAGCGGCGTGAACTCGTTGCCGCCCCAGGCGATCGCGCAGGTCGCCGCGGCCACCGTGAGCCACCCCCGGGACGGGCGCAGCCCTGGGACCTCGAGCGGCTGCTGGGAGACCAGAGCCGTCACGGCCGGTCCCTATTATTACTGAACACTCTGTCCACTATATAGGTCCCGGCAACTCGGGTAGCAGCGAGCCGACGAACGGGTACTCACCCCTAAAGGCAGTGGTGTTCGCGACACTTATCGCAGGTAAACCGTCATTGGATTGCGCTGATGAGTAGAAAAACTGTAACGTGTTCTAATTCGAGACACATACAAGCGGGAGGCCCACCGTGAGTACTGATACATCCGCGGGAAGCGCGGGTATCCGCGAGATCGACACCGGCGCGCTGCCCGACCGGTTCGCCAGGGGCTGGCACTGCCTCGGCCCGGTCGCGGATTACCGCGACGGCAAGCCGCATGGCGTCGAGATCTTCGGCACCATGCTCGTCGTCTTCGCCGACTCGCAGGGCGAGCTCAAGGTCCTGGACGGTTACTGCCGCCACATGGGCGGGAACCTGTCCCAGGGCACCATCAAGGGCGACGAGGTGGCATGCCCGTTCCACGACTGGCGCTGGGGTGGCGACGGCAAGTGCAAGCTGGTGCCGTACGCCAAGCGGACGCCGCGGCTGGCACGCACCCGAGCCTGGCACACCGACGTGCGGGGTGGGCTGCTGTTCGTGTGGCACGACCACGAGGGCAACCCCCCGCAGCCCGAGGTCCGCATCCCGGAGATTCCCGAGTTCACCGACGATCAGTGGACCGACTGGCGCTGGAACTCGATGCTCATCGAGGGCTCCAACTGCCGCGAGATCATCGACAACGTCACCGACATGGCGCACTTCTTCTACATCCACTACGGGCTGCCGACGTACTTCAAGAACGTGTTCGAAGGCCACATCGCCAGCCAGTACCTGCACAACGTCGGTCGTCCGGACATCACCGACATGGGCACCACCTACGGTGAGGCACACCTGGACTCGGAGGCCTCGTACTTCGGGCCGTCGTTCATGATCAACTGGCTGCACAACAACTACGGCGGCTACAAAGCGGAATCCATTCTGATCAACTGCCACTACCCGGTCACCCAGGACTCGTTCATGCTGCAGTGGGGTGTCATGGTGGAGAAGCCCAAGGGCGTGGACGAGAAGACCTCGGACAAGCTGGCGCGGGTGTTCACCGACGGTGTCAGCAAGGGTTTCCTGCAGGACGTGGAGATCTGGAAGCACAAGACCCGCATCGACAATCCGCTGTTGGTCGAGGAGGACGGCGCGGTTTACCAGATGCGCCGTTGGTACCAGCAGTTCTATGTGGACGCAGCGGACGTGACACCGGAGATGACCGACCGGTTCGAGATGGAGGTCGACACCACGGCGGCCAACGAGAAGTGGCATGTCGAGGTCGAGGAGAACCTCAGGCGTCAGGCCGAGTCCGAGGCGTCCGGGGACACACAAGACGCGGAGCACTCCCCTCAGGTGTCATGACATGACCTCGGACCGACGACCACCGGACGTCGATCGGCTGGCCCGGTCGATGCTGCTGCTCCACGGCGGCCATGACGACGACGATCACGAGCATGGATCCGGTGGCGATGCCAACAACAGCGGATCATGGCGCAAGGCACCGGATTTCGCGTCTGATCCGGAG
Source organism: Mycolicibacterium austroafricanum (assembly GCF_902705885.1). Classification (GTDB taxonomy): domain Bacteria; phylum Actinomycetota; class Actinomycetes; order Mycobacteriales; family Mycobacteriaceae; genus Mycobacterium; species Mycobacterium vanbaalenii_A. The sequence continues at coordinate 211,150 of NZ_CACSIP010000001.1, forward strand.
CGGGCCGCCGCAGTGCGCGAGAGCACCGCGCGGGACCGGGAGCGGTATCTGACGTCCGGCCTGGTGCCCATCGACTGCCGCTTCTGCCACGTGTCCGTCTCGGTCAAGAAGCTGGGCCCGCAGCACACAGCGGTGCAGTGGAACACGCAGGCGTCACAGCGGTGCGCGTACTTCGCCGAGATCCGCGAGTCCGGCGGTGATCCGGCGCGGGCGCGAACCTGCCCGCGCCTGGCCGACAGCATCAAGCACGCTGTTGCCGAGGGATGTCTCGACGAGGTGTCCACCGCCCCGTCCCCCGGCGACGGCTGAACCGCCTACCGCGCCAGCCAGCCCCCGTCGACGGGGATCACCGCACCGTGTACGTAGTCCGACGCCCGGGACGCGAGGAACAGCACGGCACCGGCCATGTCGTCGGGTGTCGCCCACCGGCCGGCGGGTATTCGCACCGAGATCGCCTCGTTGCGGGCGCTGTCCGCGATCAGCGCTTCGTTCATGTCGGTGCTCACATAGCCCGGCGCGACGGCGTTGACGTTGACCCCGTGAGCGGCCCACTCGTTGCACAGCGCCTTGGTCAGTTGGGCCACCGCACCTTTGGCGGCCGCGTATGCCGGCACCCGGTAGCCGCCCTGGAAGCTCAACAGTGACGCCAGGTTGATGATCTTTCCCTCGCCGCGCCGGAGCATTGGTGCACCGAAACCCTGGCACAGTTGGAACACCGATCGAAGATTGACGGCGAGCATGGTGTCGAAATCCGCGAGCGGAAACTCGACGGCGTCGTGGCGGATCTGGGTTCCGGCGTTGTTGACGAGGATGTCGACCCTGCCGGCGTCCAGCACGGAGGTGACCGCCTCGGTGATCGATTCCTCCGATGCGAGGTCGATACCCTGGTGGGACAACCGTCGCCCGCGCTGCGCAGCGACAGCGTGCAGCTCCGGACCCGGCTCTGCACGCTGGAGGGTGACGACGTCGGCCCCCGCACGCAGCAGACCGGCGGCAATCGCCTGGCCGATCCCCCGTGAGGCACCCGTGACGACCGCGGTGCGGCCGGTCAGATCAAAAAGCGAATCAGACATGTGCCGCACTCTAGAGCCCGGTGAAGCGCTCCTTGACCTGTTCGTCGGTCAGACCGTAGTCAGCCAGCGAATACGTGTGCTTCGGCGCACGCGGCCCCTGCCTGCTCTCGGCATGAGTGGCCGCCATGGCCTGCCGGGCGGCGTCGGTCATCTCGATGCCGAAGTGCGCGTACACGCCCTCCACCGCGGCTATCGGGTCTTTGATCAGCGCGAAGTAGTCCAGATCGTAGAACTGCGCTGGATCGTGTTTGGCCCGTTCGGCATTGAACAACCGCAGGCCGCGTGACCAGGTCTCCATCGAGTCAGCGCCGATGACGTCCCCGACGAAAGTGTTCGACCATCCCTCGGTGGTGTGCTGGGCCAGCGAGCACATCGAGGCCATGATCGTCTCGGCCGGTCGGTGGCACTGCACCACCAGTGCGTCCGGATAGGTGGCGAGCAACGCGTCCAGCGCGAACAGATGACTGGGGTTCTTCAGCACCCAGCGCTTCTCGCGGTCGTTGAGCCCGATCAGTTGCAGATTCTTGCGGTGACGCTGATAGGACTTGGTCCAGTCCTGCCGGGCCAGCCACTGCGAGTACGTCGGCACATGCGCCAGCGTCTCGTAGGAGACCGAGTGCAGGGACTGACGCAGTAACTGCCAGCACTCCTCCACCTCGTCGGCGGTCATGAAGTGCAGCCCGGTGTAGTCCGGGTTCTCCTCGTGCGCCTTGGTGAACTGGGCGTCGATCTGCTGGAAAACCGGGTTCTGCGACCAGGTCTCGCGCGGCGGGCGCGGTTGTGGGAACTCCGCGAGCCACAGTTCCAGACCCTGGTGCCGCGGATCGGCGGCCAGCAGCCGGTGGATCGCCGTGGTGCCGGTGCGCGGCAGCCCGGTGACGAAGATCGGCCGCTCGATCGGGACGTCGGCGTGCTCCGGGTACTGCTTGAAGGCCGCCTCGGAGACCAGTCGGGCCACCAGCGCGTTGCGGACGAAGAACCGCTGCATCTTGCTGCCGAACTCGGTCAGATCGGCCTCACGCTGAAACGCCTCGAGCAGCACGCCGAGAGCCTCGCGGTAGTTGTCGTCGTCACTGCCGAAGTCGTCGAGCCCGCAGGCCTTCGTGGCCGAGGCATGCAGGTCCTCGACGGTGCCCACGTTGGTCCGGGCATTGGTTTCGCTCACGCCTTGTACTCCCCGCAGTTCACGTCCAGTGCCTGCCCGGTGATCCCGCTCGACAGATCGCTGGCCATGAACAGGATGGCCGCCGCGACCTCCGCCTCGGTGGGCAGCCGCTTGAGATCAGACGCCGCCGCGGTGGCCTTGTAGATCTCGTCGACGGTGGTGCCGTACTTACCGGCCTGATGGTTGAAGTAACTCTCCAGGGTGCCGCCCCAGATATACCCGGGCAGAATCGAATTCACCCGGATGCCCTGCTCCCCCAACTCGGTGGCCAGCGACTGCGACATCGCCAGCAATGCCGACTTGGCCATCTTGTACGCGCCGTACTTGGCCTGCGAATGCCGCACCACCATCGAGTTCACGTTCACCACAGAGCCGTTGGAAGCGGCCAGCGCCGGGGTGAAGCCCTGGATCATCCGCAGCGCGCCGAACACCGTCAGCTCGATGGCATCGCGCATGTGGTCGAACGTGGTGTTGGCCAGCGGCTTCATCGACGGCACCCGGAACGCGTTGTTGATCAACACATCGACCCGGCCGTAGGCCTTCATCGACTCCTCGACCAGATTGCCCACCTGCGCCTCGTCGGTGATGTCGGTACCGACCGACAACGCGCGCCGGCCGAGGTCGGTGATCTGCTTGGCAACATCCTCGAGTCGCTCGACCGTGCGCGCCGCCAGCACCAGATCGGCGCCCTCCTCGGCGCATCGTCGCGCGAGCGTCGTGCCCAGCGCGGGTCCGACGCCGCTGATGACGACGACCTTGTCTTCCAGAAGTCCGGCCATCTGTCAGCCCACCATTCTCTCGCCAATTTGCTTCTGACGCAGCGCGATCCGCGCCCGCCAATCTTCCTCGGTGATCTTGTTGCTGTCATAGTGCGGCAGCGCGGCGGCCACGTCGTCGAAGTCGACGAGGTCCACGGTCGGGCCGTCGGCCTCGGTCAGCTCCCGGGAGACCCGCTGCCAGCGGAACTGGAGGAATCCCTTGCGGTGCCCCAGCGTCTCCACCCAGTTCGTGACGCCCGGGTTCTTGTCCGACACCACGATCCGGATCTTGCCGTCCGGATCTGCCTGCGCCTGAGTGCCGTTCAGCGACGTCTGGTGATTGATGTAGTCCAGCGAGATGTACCACAGGCTCCCCAGCTGGAAGCCCAGATACGGGGCGTCGGTGACCGGCAGCGTGATGATCAGCGCCTGGTCCTCGGTCAACTCGAACTGTCCGGCCGACGAGTACTGGGTGGCCAGCCCACCCGGCGTCAGCCGGGGCGCGACCATCGTGTTGGCGGGGCTGTCGTTGTAGAACCACTGCGGAAACTGCAGCCAGGTCTTGACACGCTGCACCAACTGCTTGCCCGCGACGGCGTAGCGCTTCTCGATGAGTTCCTTGGTCAACGGTGGTGGCGCCGTGCCCGCCGTGTCGGTCCTCGCGATCGCGAAGGTCCCGCGCTGGGCCGACCAGTCGTTGTACACCTCGCGGATCACCAACTGCGACGGCCCGGGCGGGGTGAAGCGCCATTCGAAACTGCCGTCGGAAGCGATGTCGAGTTTGCGGTCGTCGAACGCCGTCTCACTGTCGGGCACGTTGTCGTCGGTGTAATCGCCGCCGAGCAGTTGGAAGCTCACGTCGGTGGTGGTGCCGCGCCGGCCGGTGACGACGTACTCGTGGCCGGGTTGGACGCGGGTGCCGAAGTACATGGTGTCGGGATTGTCCAGGCCCATCTTGGTGAACGGCCCGGTGCCGCTGTGCAGGAACGGGTGGTCGCGGTCGTAGTCGAAGGCCACGTGGGTGCAGGCCGCGATGCACCCCGCGAGGTACTGCAACCCCTCGAGCAGGTCGGCCTCGGTCTCGATGAACGGGGCGGCGGCGACGAGTTGTTCGGCTTCGGCGATGGCGTCGGCCAACGGCTGGGAGTACATCACGGTGACAACCTCTCACTTTCCAGGCCGTTCCAATATTGGACCGGACTGGTAGAGTTTCCGACCTGACACTAGAACGCGTTCTAATTCGAGTCAACGGGCGGGGGCATGCGGGAGTCACAGGAATCGTCGGCGCGGGCCGGTCGAGCCTCACCCCCGACCGAGCGCGTCGTCGCCGTCCTGGATTTTCTCGCCGAGCACCCGCACGACGGATTCGGTCTGTCGGAGCTGGCCCGCCGGCTCGGGATGAGCAAGCCGACGTGCCTGGGGATCGTCACCACCCTGAGCGACGCCCGCTACCTCGTTCGTGACGCCCGGGACAAGACGTATCGGATCGGGCCCAGGCTGATCGCGCTCGGCCACACCGCCCAGGAGTCCATGCGGGTCAACCCCTCGGCGCGCACCGAACTGCGCCGGTTGTCGACGATGTACGGCACCACCGCGGCGCTGTCCGCGGTCATCGACGACCGGATCACCCTGCTCGAACTCGTCGGGCCGCCCGGCGCCGATGCCGGTGTGCAGGTGGGCCAGAGCTATCCGTTCGCGCCGCCGGTGGGGCTGATGTTCGTGCTCTGGGACGACGAGGCACTGCGCGACTGGCTGGCGAAGGAACCCACGATCCCGCTGCGCACCGACACCGCACGCCTGGACCGGGTGATCGCCGAATGCCGGACCGCCGGCCATCTGGTCGAACGCCAGACCCCCGGCGGGCGGCGCCTGTACTCACTGATGGCCGGGATGTCCAGCACCCTGCCCGACGAACTGCGAGCCCTGCTGGGTGAACTGGTGTCCGACATCGGTGAGCGGGTGTACTTGCGGGAGAACAAGACCGGGCGCCGCAATGCCCGCTCCGATATCAGCGTGATCTCGGCGCCGGTGTTCGACCATCATCAGCGGCAGATCATGGTCGCGTCGATGCACATCGGAGAGCCGTTGACGGACAACGAGATCACCGAACGCGCCCGGTCGCTGGTGGCGACAGCAGACGAGGTGACGGCCCAACTCGGCGGCTCGAAACCGGACCGCTAGCTGGTGGCCGCCAGCGCGAAGGGAAGCACCGCGGGGGCTCCCGCGGCGCGCACCACGCGCGACGCCATGGTCAGCGTCCACCCGGAGTCGGTCATGTCATCCACCAGCAACACCGGCCCGCCGGCCGCCTCGATCGGGTCCGGCTCAGGTGGCGACCACGCACGCTCCAGTGCCGCGACGCGGTAGGCCGAGTTGGCCGCGGTCACCGGCCGACGTCCCGGCGCGTAGCGCAGCGTGCCGAGGTCGATCAGCCGCCCCAACTCGGCGAGCTTGCGAGCCAGCGACGAGATCAACAGCGGATGGGAGTCGGAGTCCAAACCCATCACCGCCGTAGGCCTGGCCGCCCAGTCCCACGACGCCAGTACTTTTACCGCCGCTTGCACGATGTCGTCGGACGCCTCGGCATCGGCGTCGTCGAGCAGCTTGCGCAGTCGGGCGCCCCAACCCAGATCGGTCAGCCGGCCGATCGCCCGCCCCGGCGCAGGGCCGTCGGTGATCCGCCCGCTGAGCTCCACGCCGAGTTTGCCCAGCCCCGACGGCCACTGCTTGCGGGGGGTGAGTTCCACTCCCGGACGCATCAGGCGCTGCCGGGTGTCCTCCGCCGCGGTCGCGTCGACATCAACCGCCGGCCGGATACCCGTGCAGTTGTCACACCGCCCGCACCGCTCCTCGGCGCCGAGTTCGGGATCGTCGAGTTGGCGGCGCAGAAACGCCATCCGGCATTCCGCGGTGCTCTGGTAGTCGAGCATCGCCTGCTGCTCACGCTTGCGGGCCTCGTCCAGATTGCGGTAGCGGGGTTCGTCGTATTCCCAGGCTGCACCGGTACCGACCCAGCCGCCCTTCACGCGCCGCACCGCACCGTCCACATCGAGCACCTTGAGCACCATCTCCAACCGGGACCGTCCGAGGTCCACCAGTGGTTCCAGTGCCGGCGTCGACAGCGGGCGCTCCCGATCCAACTCGCCGATCACTTTGCGCACCATGACTTCTGACGGAAAGGCCACCGAGGCGAAGTAACGCCAGACGTCCTGGTCCTCGCGGCCGGGCAGCAGGATCACCTCGGCGCTCGCCGTCGACCGGCCCGCACGGCCGACCTGCTGGTAGTAGGCGATCGGCGAGGAGGGCGCACCCAGGTGCACGACGAACCCGAGATCAGGCTTGTCGAAGCCCATCCCCAGCGCCGAGGTCGCGACAAGCGCCTTGACCCGGTTGGCGAGCAGATCCGCCTCGAGTTGCTCACGTTCGGCCGCCTCGGTGGAGCCGGTGTAGGACGCGACCTCATGCCCCTGCTCACGCAACAGTGCTGCGATGTCGTGCGCCTGGGCGACGGTCAGCGTGTACACGATGCCGGAACCCGGAAGTGAATCGATATGCGCGGCAAGCCAAGCCGCCCGCTGCGCAGGGCCGCCCGCCTGCACCACCGACAACCGGAGCGACTCCCGGTCCAGCCCGCCGCGCAACACCAGCGTGTCATTACCCGCGCCGGAGCCGACGCCCAGTTGAGTGGCGACATCGGTGACCACACGGTCGTTCGCAGTGGCTGTGGTCGCCAGGACCGGGACGTCGGCGCCGAGTTCTGCGATCAGCGTGCGGATGCGTCGGTAATCGGGCCGGAAGTCGTGTCCCCAATCCGACACGCAGTGCGCCTCGTCGACGACCACGAGCCCGGCGTCGCGGGCCAGTGCGGGCAGTACCTGATCACGAAAATCGGGGTTGTTCAGTCGTTCCGGGCTGACCAGCAGCACGTCGAGCTCGCCGCCCCGAACCCGGTCGTGGATCTCCGACCAGTCGGCGATGTTGCTCGAGTTGATGGTGGCGGCGTTGACACCCGCCCGTTCGGCCGCGGCCACCTGGTTGCGCATCAGCGCCAGCAGCGGCGACACGATGACCGTGGCCCCGCGGCCCTCGGCGCGCAGCAGCTTCGCGGCGATGAAGTACACCGCTGATTTTCCCCAGCCGGTCCGCTGCACGACGAGCGCCCGGCGACGCTGCACCACCAACGCTTCGATCGCCGTCCATTGGTCGTCACGCAGCCGGGCGTCCGGGCCCGCCAGCTGTTCGAGAATCGTCTGGGCCTCGGCTCGTGTCGCCATGGCCCCATCGTGCCCGGCGGGTGCGACAGCCTGCTCGGCCGGGCCCGCCGAGGCACCAGAACGCGCTTGCCGCGCCTGCGCCGGAGCGCGGGCGCGGCAAGCGGTCTTCAGCTGCGCGTGATCTCAGTCGATCACGGGGTTTCCGGCGTCTCCGCGGGTGCTGGGGTCTCTGCCGGTGCCGGCGTAGCCGGGGTCTCCGCCGAGGTGGCAGATGTGTCCATGCCGCCCCAGACGGCCTGGGCCACCGGTGTCGGTGTCACCTGGACATTGCACTGGCTGTTGATGGCGCTGACCGGCTGGTAGATCTCCGTCAACTGCTCCTCGACCTCGGGGTTCTCGGCGAAGAACGTCTGGAAGGCTTCCTGGGCCTCGGGCTGGGCCTGCGACGTGATGGTCGACAGGGCCTCGTTGGTCTGCGGATTGGCCGTCAGGTACGCGCCCTCTGAGGCGGTAGCGGTGCTGACGGTGCCCGCGACGCCGGCCGCGGAGCAGTCCGGGCCTGGAGCAGGCTGGGCATTGGCGACCGGCGCGACGATGGCCGCCGAGCCGAAGGCGAGCAATCCGCCGGCGAACACGCCGAACAGACCGCGGCGCACGGTGGTAGCGGAGGTGTTCATGGAAATCACTCCTCGTCAATCGGTCGAGCACGCGACCATTCGGTCGCACCCCGAGGCCTAGCCGATCGACGTGCCCGCCAAACACCCGGCGCGCTCCACCGGCCCGGCCCGAACGGCGTCGCCGCAGGCCAGACCCATCGAGGAGTGATCTGAGAAATATCTACGCCGGGGCGTCCATTTCGCGTTTGATCTCGAGTGCGATGTCGATGAGTTGGTCTTCCTGGCCGCCGATGAGTTTGCGCTGCCCGGCGCGGTGCAGGAGTTGGTGGGCGGGTACGCCGTAACGCTCGGATTGGCGGATGGCGTGTTTGAGGAAGCTGGAGTACACCCCGGAATAGCCCATGATCAGCGCGTTGCGATCCAACAGGCATTCGGCCGGCATGGCCGGGGCCACCACCTCCTCGGCGGCATCGGCGATCTCGAAGAAATCGATCCCGGTCTTCACACCGATCTTGTCGAACACCCCGATCAACGCCTCGACCGGCGCGTTTCCCGCCCCGGCGCCGAACCGCCGACACGACCCGTCGATCTGCTTGGCCCCGGCGCGCACCGCCTCGATCGAGTTGGCCACCCCCAAACCGAGGTTCTCGTGACCGTGAAAGCCCACCTGGGCATCGTCACCGAGCTCGGCCACCAGCGCCGACACCCGATCGGCGACACCCTCGAGCACCAACGCCCCCGCCGAATCGACCACATACACACACTGACACCCGGCATCGGCCATGATCCGCGCCTGCTTGGCGAGCTTGTCCGGCGCGATGGTGTGACTCATCATCAGAAACCCCACGGTCTCCAGACCGAGCTCACGGGCCAGACCGAAATGCTGGATCGACACATCAGCCTCGGTGCAGTGGGTGGCGATCCGGCAGATCGACCCGCCGTTGTTCTGCGCCTCTTTGATGTCCTCCTTGGTGCCCACCCCGGGCAGCATCAAGAACGCGATCTTGGCGTTGCGGGCCGTCTGCGCCGCGAGCTTGATCAACTCCTGTTCCGGGGTCTTGGAAAACCCGTAGTTGAAACTCGAACCACCCAACCCGTCACCATGGGTCACCTCGATGACCGGCACCCCGGCGGTATCGAGCGCAGCGACGATCGCGCCCACCTCCTCAGAAGTGAACTGGTGGCGCTTGTGATGACTGCCGTCACGCAGCGACGTGTCGGTCATCCGGATGTCCCACATCGGATCGAAATAGATCTCCTCAGTACTCATGCGTGCCCTCCTGTCGTGGCCGCGAGCACCTCTTTGGCGATCTCCTCGCCGACCTTCGTCGCTGCCGCGGTCATGATGTCCAGGTTCCCCGCATACGGCGGTAGATAGTCACCGGCACCTTCGACTTCCACGAACGTCGTCACCACAGCCTGACCGCCCGAGTTCACCGACGGCGGGTCGAATTGCGGCTCGTTGAGCAGCCGGTAACCCGGCACATAGGTCTGCACCTGGGCCACCACGTCTTTGATCGACGCGGTGATCGCGTCCTGGTCGGCGTCCTCGGGGATCGCGCAGAAAATGGTGTCGCGCATGATCATCGGCGGATCGGCCGGATTCAAGATGATGATCGCCTTGCCGCGCGCCGCCCCCCCGATGGTCTGCACACCGGCGCTGGTGGTCTTGGTGAACTCGTCGATGTTGGCCCGGGTCCCCGGACCGGCCGACGCCGAGGACACCGACGCCACGATCTCCGCATACGGCACCGTTCCCCCCTGCTCGGCGACCGCGCGACACACCGCGTACACCATCGGGATGGTCGCCTGACCGCCACAGGTCACCATGTTCACGTTCGGCGCATCCAGATGCTCCCGCAGGTTCGCCGGCGGGATCACCCCGGGCCCGACCGCCGCCGGGGTCAGATCGATCGCCCGGATACCGGCTTCGGCGTAGCGCGGCGCCGCATCCCGGTGCACGTACGCGCTGGTGGCCTCGAACACCAGATCCGGCTTTTCCTCGCGCGCCAGCAACCAGTCCACACCCTCGTGCGAGGTCTCCAGGCCGAGCTTGCGCGCCCGGGCCAGACCCTCGCTATCGGGGTCGATCCCGATCATCCACCGCGGCTCCAACCACTGCGAGCGCAGCAACTTGTACAACAGATCGGTGCTGATGTTGCCCGACCCCACGATCGCCACGGATGCCTTGTCAGGCATGGATTCTCCCTGTCACTCGAAACCCAGTCATTCGAAACCCAGTCATTCGAAACCCAGTCATTCGAAACCCTGTCATTCGAAACTCAGTTGCACTGAACCTAACCCGCTGAAGTCGGCGACGAAGTGGCTGCCCGCAGGTGCATCTATCGCACGGGTGCACGACCCAGGAAGCACGATGTCACCGGCTTTGAGCCGGACCCCGAAACCCTCCACCTTGCGCGCCAACCACGCGACCGCCGTGACCGGATTCCCCAACACCGCATCACTGCGCCCCTGCGCGACGACCTCACCGTTGTTGGTCAGCACCGCGTCGATGCTCTTGATATCGATGTCCTTCGGCGACACCCGCGCCTCACCGAGCACCCACCCCGCCGACGACGCATTATCAGCGATCGTGTCGCACAGCTTGATCTGCCAGTTCGTGATGCGGGTGTCGATCAGCTCGATGGCCGGCGCGAACGCCGCCGTCGCCGCCAGCACGTCGTCCTCAGTGCACCCCGCCCCGGGTAGATCGTCGGCGAGCACGAACCCCACCTCGACCTCCACCCGCGGATACAGGTAACGGTCCGAGCGGACCGGGACCTCTTCGAAGACCTGCATGTCGTCGAGCAGATGCCCGTAGTCGGGCTCGTCGACGTTCATCATCTTCTGCATGGCCTCCGACGACAGCCCGACCTTGTGCCCGACGATCCGGGCACCGTCGGCGACTCGCTGACGGATGTTGATCAGCTGGATCTCGTAGGCATCCACCACATCGATGTCCACATTCCGATCAGTGAGCGGAGAGATCGGAACCCGACCCCGTTCCGCCTGGGCCAGGTCAGCAGCAAGTTGCTCACGCACCTCCGAACTGAGCATCTAGGTGAAGTCCCCTCGTTTCGTCGACCGGCACAGTTGTGGGTCGGCCGGGCAATTCTATAACGTGTTCTACATGACGGAGCAGGAGTATGACGTCGTCGTGGTCGGCAGCGGCGCCGCGGGTATGGTTGCCGCCCTCACAGCCGCCCACCAGGGTCTCTCAACAGTAGTCGTCGAGAAGGCCCCGCACTATGGCGGTTCCACTGCGCGGTCGGGTGGCGGCGTATGGATCCCGAACAACGAGATCCTCAAGCGTGACGGGGTCCGCGACAGTGCCGAGGCAGCCCGGACCTACCTGCATTCGATCATCGGCAACGTGGTTCCGGCGGAGAAGATCGACACATATCTGGACCGTGGTCCGGAGATGCTGTCGTTCGTGTTGAAGCACTCGCCGCTCAAGCTGTGCTGGGTGCCGAACTACTCCGACTACTACCCCGAGACCCCGGGCGGCAAGGCATCGGGCCGGTCGGTGGAGCCCAGGCCGTTCAATGCCAACAAGCTCGGCGCTGATCTGCCCGGCCTGGAGCCGCCGTACGGCAAGGTGCCGATGAACATGGTCGTGCTGCAGCAGGACTACGTCCGGCTCAATCAGCTCAAGCGCCACCCCCGCGGAGTGCTGCGCAGCCTGAAGGTCGGCGTGCGCGCGACGTGGGGCAAGGTCACCGGGAAGAACCTCGTCGGCATGGGGCGTGCACTGATCGCCCCGCTGCGAATCGGCCTCCAGAAGGCCGGCGTCCCGGTCCTGCTGAACACCGCGTTGACCGACCTCTATGTCGAGGACGGGGTCGTCCGCGGCGTCTACGTACGGGACACCACCGGACCGGAAAGCGCTGAGCCGCAGTTGATCCGCGTCCGCCGCGGGGTGATCCTGGGCAGCGGAGGGTTCGAGCACAACGAGCAGATGAGGGTGAAGTACCAGCGCGCGCCGATCACCACCGAGTGGACGGTCGGCGCGAAGGCCAACACCGGTGACGGGATCCTGGCCGCCGAGAAGCTCGGTGCCGCGCTGGACGTCATGGAGGACGCCTGGTGGGGCCCGACGGTGCCGCTGGTCGACGCGCCGTGGTTCGCACTGTCCGAGCGCAACTCGCCCGGATCGATCATCGTCAACATGTCGGGCAAGCGGTTCATGAACGAGTCGATGCCCTACGTCGAGGCCTGCCACCACATGTACGGCGGCGAGTACGGGCAGGGCCCGGGGCCGGGCGAGAACATCCCGGCCTGGCTGGTGTTCGACCAGCGCTACCGCGACCGCTACATCTTCGCCGGTCTGCAGCCCGGACAGCGCATCCCGAAGAAGTGGTTGGAGTCGGGCGTGATCGTCTCCGCCCCGACCCTCGAGGAGTTGGCGGCGAAGACGGGCGTGCCCGCCGGCGCCTTCACGGAGACGATCGAACGGTTCAACGGTTTCGCGCGCTCGGGGGTCGACGATGACTTCCACCGCGGCGAGAGCGCCTACGACCGTTACTACGGCGACCCCACCAACAAGCCGAACCCCAACCTCGGCGAGATCGATCACGGGCCGTTCTACGCAGCCAAGATGGTCCCCGGCGACCTGGGCACCAAAGGGGGCGTCGTCACCGACGTGCACGGTCGTGCGTTGCGCGACGACGGTTCGGTGATCGAAGGCCTCTACGCGGCGGGCAACGTCAGTGCCCCGGTGATGGGCCACACCTACCCCGGTCCCGGCGGCACCATCGGCCCGGCGATGACGTTCGGATATCTCGCGGCCCTGCATCTGGCCTCAGCCGGGAAGGAGTGAGTCGTGCCCATCAATCTCGATGAAGCCATCGGCGCCGAACTACCCGCCGTCGAGTTCTCCTGGACCAGTAACGATGTCCAGCTCTATCACCTCGGCCTGGGCGCCGGCGGCGACCCGATGGACAAGCGCGAGCTGCGTTACCTGGTCGACGACACCCCGCAGGTGCTGCCGACCTTCGGCAACGTGGCGCAGAGCTTCCACTTGACCGAGCCACCCGCGGTGAAGTTCCCCGGCATCGACATCGAGCTCAGCAAGGTGCTGCACGCGAGCGAGGCCGTCGCGGTCCCCGGAGCCATCCCGGCGACGGGGTCGGGCACCGCGGTCACCCGCTTCACCGAGATCTGGGACAAGGGCAAGGCCGCGGTGATCTGGTCGGAAACGACCGTGACGGACCCCCGGGGCGCACTGCTCTGGACACAGAAGCGGTCGATTTTCGCCCGCGGTGAAGGTGGTTTCGGCGGAGACCGTGGCCCCTCGACCTCGGCGGGCGCACCGGACCGGGCACCGGACCTCGAGTTGTCTGTGCCGACGTCGCCTGCGCAGGCGCTGCTGTACCGGATGTGCGGGGACCGCAACCCGCTCCATTCCGACCCGGATTTCGCTGCGGCAGCAGGCTTTCCGCGTCCGATCCTGCACGGCCTGTGCACCTACGGGATGACCTGCAAAGCGCTGGTGGACAAGCTGCTCGACGGCGACGTCACCGGGCTCAAGTCCTTTGGCGCACGGATGGCGGGGGTGGTGTTCCCGGGTGAGACGCTGCGGGTCAGCGTGTGGAAGGGCGACGAGGGGTTCAGCGCCGTCGTGACCGCCCCGGAACGGGACAACGCCGTCGCGCTGTCCGGGGTCGAGTTCGTTCCCGCCTGACCCGCTATGCGCACAGCTCGGTGATGCGCTCGGCGGACGCCTGAACATCGTTGAGGCGGCTGGTCTGCGCCGGATCCTGACTGGACGCGCCGGCAAGCTGTCCCATCCCGATGTACTCGAGGTTGTTCGCGAACGCCCGGACCTCGTCGGCGAGCTCGGCCGATACCGAGTCGTCGAGGCGGGAGAGCAGGAACTGGCCGCCGCCGAGGGTGGCCAGGCGGGCGTTGGCAGCCACCGCCTGGGTGGCCACCGGGTCGGTGCCGAGGTTGCTGTTGGTCTGCAGTGACACCGCGTTGCGCACCATCTCGAACGCCCCGCAGACCCGGGTCTCGGCCTCGGCGGATTGCTCGGCGCCGGCGGAGGAGCCGCCGCCCGACGAGGGCGACCGCACCAGTCCCCACACCGCGAGCCCCACAGCGACGATGGCGAGGACGAGCGCGGCCGGGGCGATCCAGCTGGGTTTGGAGTCTGACATCACGCGATCATAGCCCGGCGCCTGCTTGGGGTCGAAAATCGGCACGCGGCAAGGAAATTGGCGATTCAAAACAGATGACCGGGTACGGGCGCCCGGTTCGGCGCCCGTACCCGGTCAGTCAGTTGCCGCAATGGCGACTAGTCGGAATCGCTGTCGGACTCGGACTCGGACTCGGACTCGCCTTCACTGTTGTCCGTCGCCGTGCCGTCGGCCCCGTCCTCGCCGCGCTTGCCGAGCAACCCGCCCGTACCGCCTGCGCCGCCACTACCCGCCGTGGCACCGTCGGGCTCGACGGAGAGTCCGTCACCACCGTCACCACCGTCACCACCGTCACCACCGAAGAGGCCGCCGCCGCCGCCGGCTCCGCCGTCACCGCCGGTGCCCTCCTCGTAGCCGTCGGCCAATCCGCCGTCGCCACCGTCGCCACCGTCGCCGACGGACGCGGACGACCCGCCGTCACCGCCCGCGCCACCGGTCCCATCGCCGTATTCGGTGGTGGAGTCGCCGCCGTCGCCGCCGTCGCCGCTCTGGCCGACCTGGGAGTCGCCGCCTGCGCCCCCATCGCCACCGACACCGTCGGCGTCCTCCCAGGCGTCACCGAAGCCGCCCTGGCCGCCGTTGCCGCCGACACCGCCGTAGAACTCGGCGTCACCGCCGTCACCGCCGTCGCCGCCGAATGCGGTCTCACCGTCGGCGTAGGCCTCGCCCTCACCTCCGGCTCCGCCGTTTCCACCGACACCGATACCGGCGCCACCGCCGTCACCGCCGTTTCCGCCGACAGCCGATCCGTTCTCCGAGTACGCGTACCCGCCACTGCCTCCGAGGCCGCCGTTGCCGAGCCAGCCGCTGCCATGGCCTCCAGCGCCGCCGTCACCGCCGAACGCGTTGTTCAGGTTCGACTCGTCGACGTCTTCGGTCTCGGGATCGTCGGCCACGTCGAGTTCGTTGATGTCCTCGCCGCCGTTGCCGCCGTTGCCGCCCGGGCCGAAAAGCGAGCCGTCGCCCCCGTTGCCGCCGTCACCCGCAAACGACACCCGCACGCCGTCGACGTACACCGCGTCCGCACCGTCACCTCCGTCACCGCCGGACCCGAACCAGGCTCCGGCGTTGCCACCATTGCCGCCGTTGGCGCCGTCGCCACCATTTCCTCCGAAGATGCCGCCGTTACCACCGTTGCAGGCATCACCCGTGCAATCGGCGGCGGCGTCGAGGCCGTTGCCGATCAGCCAGCCACCATCACCGATCATCGGCCGGAAGGTCGACTCCTCGGTAGTGGCTGCGGACCGGTCACCAATCGTCATGCCCCAGAGCAGCAAATCCTCTTCGTCGTTGACCAACTGCACCTGGGTGGTGCGCGGCTGTTCGGGTGAATCGGTCGCGGTGAGCATCAGCGTCCCGAGGCCCGCCATTGCCGCACTGGTGACGCCGGCGGTCACACCGGCACTCAGGTACGTCCGGATCTTGGTCGAACGAGAAGTCTTCCGGGAATGTCGAGCCATGGGTCTACCCCCCAAAGTGTCGTTGCTAGGTAGCGCCCACTACCGAGGCTGATGACACATCAGCACATTGGAATCTAGGCCTTTTCCGGACGCAATGTCACGCGTTTGGAGAAACCGGCGGGGAACGTCGCCAGAAATCTCGGCAAACGCCACGGTACCGACTCCGCACTACCCGCCACCGCCGAAATCGCAGTTACGCACCGGGAGTGGCTCCAGTCCCGTATCCAGCAAAAAGTCCGCCGCAATGCCAGAGGCGGCAATGCGGACCCTTCGATCGGGCATCCCGCCGCCTGCCTGCACCGATTTGATAATTTACTTCGCCGGGGGGAACACCTCGCTGCGCTCTAAGGAATCCAGGAGGCACCACGTGAAGATCAAGCCGGCATTCGTCGCCACGGCCGCTGCCGCCGCAGCCGCCATCAGCGTCGCAGCCGCACCGTTCGCTTCGGCTGAGGACGTCGAGATCCAGAGCCTGGGCGAGCCGGGTGAACTCGTCAACGGCGACGTCGTCCAGCACTGGACCGTGACCGGCCTCAAGCCGAGCACCGACACCATCCCGTACCAGCCGACCGGCACGTTGTGGGAGGCCACAGCCACCGACGAGGCGATCTCGGGATCGGCCATCCCGATCGTGGCCAACCTCAACGCGCGGGCCGAGAACGGCGACACCTACCGGGTCTTGTTCGGTGTCGCGACGTCGCAGGGTGTCAACCCGGCGACGCTCGCTCCGGGGGAGACGACCACGGGGAAGGTCTACTTCGACGTCACCGGGGAGCAGCCCGACAGCGTCGCGTACAACGCCGGCGGCCAGGATCTGCTGGTGTGGGTGGAAGCGCCCCCGGCCCCGGCCTCCGGATCCACAGGGACTTCAGTGCCGGCACAGACCTACACCACCACCACCCCATCGGCCCCCTCGGATTCCTCGGACACCGCCGAGACGGCGGAACCGGCCCCGGAGGCCGGGGCTGCCGAGGAGACACCAGCGCCCACGGCCACCCCTGTGCCGGCCGGAAGCGCGGGAACGCCACTCCCGGAAGGCAGTTCGGGCACCCCGCTACCCGAAGGCAGCTCAGGTACGCCGCTGCCCGAGGGTGCCGCTCCGGCCCCGGACGCGGCCCCTTCCCCGGTGCCGGCGGCGGTCGCGCCGGAGGGTAGCTCGGGCACCCCGCTGCCCGAGGGCAGCACGGGCACCCCGGCGCCCGAGGGCGCGGCACCCACCACGACCGTCGTGGCTCCCGCGCCGCCGGCCTGACACTACGACTCGCTGAACCCCCGCGTCGTCTGCCCGGACGGGCGGCGCGGGGGTTCAGGAGTGGGAAGCCCACCAGGTGTACAGCTGCACCATGTTCGGGCCCTGCGGGCCGGACTGCACCTCGCTCACCATCAGGTTCGCCTCGGTGCTCCACGCGACCGTGGGCTTGCTCTGCTGAAATCCGCAGACCAGGGTGCCGGCCTCCTCGTCCGGTGTCGCGTTGCGCCGCCACGGTCCGGGCGACTGGATGTTGCCCGGACAGTTCACCACCGACAACGCACCGACCACACCGTCGAACATCGCCAGAAGCGATTCGTTGTCCCCGGCGAGGGTGTACGTGGCCGTCAGTGGCCCGCCGGGGTCGGTGTTCTCGCTGCAACTGACCTGTGCGAGAGCGCCTTTCGGTGGCACGACACCTTCACACGCAGCTGCGGAGTAGCCGCGGGGCAACAGGCTCATCAGCCGACCCTCGGCCTCCTGCGGCGATGCGGAGTCCGCCTCGGCGATTTCTGTGGAGTCGGGTGTCGTGGTGTCGGCGGCCGACGCGTCCGAGTCATCCGCCGATGGCCAGAACAGCCAGGCGATGGCGCCGAGACCCACGACCGCGACGGCCGCCACGGCGATCAGTACGACGGGCCGGCGGTCCTGATGCACCGGCCGCGGGTCAACCGACAGCGGCTGGTCGAAACGGCGATCCCGCGGTTGCCGGTCCTGTTCCCGCGTGCGCTCGACAGGCAGCGGCCCGGTGTCGTCATCGTCGGGTTCTGGCTCGTGGGAGCTCATCTGGCCAAGGGTAGTAGGCGCCGCAGGACACGCGTCGAAGGCTCACCCCAGAATGAGCCCGGACGTGGGCACGCCCGTTCCCGCGGTGACCAGCACGTGCTCCACATCGGGCACCGGGTTCACCGAGGTGCCGCGCAGCTGGCGCACCCCTTCGGCGATGCCGTTCATGCCGTGGATGTACGCCTCCCCCAACTGGCCGCCATGGGTGTTGATCGGCAGCCGGCCACCGATCTCGATGGCTCCGTCGGCGATGTAATCCTTGGCGTCCCCCGGCTCGCAGAAACCGAGTTCCTCGAGTTGGATCAGCGTGAACGGCGTGAAGTGGTCGTAGAGGATCGCGGTCTGGATGTCGGTGGGCGCCAACCCGGACTGCGCCCAGAGCTGCCTTCCCACCAAACCCATCTCGGGCAGTCCCAACTCCGGCCTGTAGTAGCTGACCATCGAGTACTGGTCCGGGCTGGATCCCTGGGACGCGGCCTCGATGACGGCGGGCCGGTGTTTGAGATCCTTGGCGCGCTCGGGCGTCGTGACGACCAGGGCCACACCGCCGTCGGTCTCCTGACAGCAGTCCAGCAACCGCAACGGCTCGGCGATCCACCGTGAGTTCTGGTGATCCTCGATCGTGATCGGCTTGCCGTAGAAGTACGCCTTCGGGTTGTTGGCCGCGTGCTTGCGATCAGCCACCGACACCGCCCCGAAGTCCTTGCTCGTCGCCCCGGACAGGTGCATGTATCGCTGCGCGATCATCGCCACCTGGGCTGCGGGCGTGGACAACCCGTGCGGATAGGAGAACGAGTTGTCGACACCGGTGGAGTCGGCGTTCTCCACCAATCGCATCTGCACCTGGCCGAACCGCATTCCCGAACGCTCGTTGAAGGCGCGGTATGCCACAACACATTCCGCCACCCCGGTCGCCACCGCGAGCGCGGCCTGCTGGATGGTCGCGCAGGCTGCGCCGCCACCGTGGTGGATCTTGGAGAAGAACTTCAACTCCCCGATGCCGGTGGCCCGCGCCACGGCGACCTCGGTGTTGGAATCCATCGTGAACGTGACCATGCCGTCGACGTCTGCCGGGCTCAGGCCCGCGTCGTCGAGTGCGTCGAGCACCGCCTCGGCGGCAAGCCGCAGTTCGCTTCGGCCGGAGTTCTTCGAGAAGTCGGTGGCGCCGATACCGACGATCGCCGCTTTGCCGGACAGACTGTCGGTCATGCAGCACCCCCGAAGGTGAGTGTGGCGGTGGCGATCACATGGTCGCCGAGGCTGTTGCTGCCGGTCACCTTCAGCGTAACGAGGTCACCGTCGACGGCGGTCACCTCACCGGTGAACGTCACGGTGTCGTAGGCGTACCACGGGACCCCGAGTCGCAGACCGATCGACTTGATGACGGCTGTCGGGCCCGCCCAGTCGGTGATGAAGCGCTGCACCAGACCGGTGTCGGTGAGGATGTTGACGAAGATGTCCTTAGAACCCTTGGCCTGCGCCTTGTCCCGGTCGTGATGCACGTCCTGGTAGTCGCGCGTCGCGATGGCCGTCGAGACGATGAACGTGGGGTCACCGTAGAGCTTGAGTTCGGGAAGCTTGGTCCCGACCTCCGCCACCGGGGCGCTCACTTGGCAGGCTCCCACGCGTAGAGCGTCCACGCGGGACCAGAATCTCCCTCGGGGAAGTCGATATATGTTGCGCGAACCTGCATTCCGATCTCCACGGTGGCTGGGTCGACGTTGCGGAGCTCGCCGAGCATCCGCACGCCCTCTTCGAGTTCGACGAGCGCGATCACGAACGGCAACTTGCGACCCGGGATCTTCGGGGCGTGGTGCACGACGAAGCTGAACACCGCGCCTTTTCCGCTGGCCACCACGTAGTCGGTCGGCGCTTCTTTATCCGCCCACAAAGCCGGAACCGGCGGATGCTGCAAGGTGCCGTCGCCGCGCTTCTGGATCCGCAGTTCGTGCGCGTTGACGCCGTCCCAGAAGAACTTGGTGTCCTTCGAGGACGCGGGCCGCATCATCGAGGCCGCGTCGAGATCCTCGGGCACCGCCGAGGCGGGCGCATCTTGATCAGCGGGCCTGAACTTCATGATTCGCCAAATCATCTCGGCTACTGGACTGTCTTCGTCATCGCCACAGTGCCACGTGATCTTCTGCGTGATGAAGAAGCCCTCGCCGAGCGCGGTGCGCTTGGGGCCGATGACGTCGGTCAGCTCCGCGGCGACGCTGACCTCCTCACCCGGGCGCAGATACCTGTGGTAGGTCTGCTCACAGTTGGTGGCGACCACACCGACATAGCCTGCGTCGTCGAACAATTCGAGGATCTTGCCGAGCGGGTCGTCATCGGGACGGACGCCGCCGAGCCCCATCATGGTCCACACCTGGATCATCGCCGGCGGCGCGACGACACCGGGATGGCCCGCGGTCTTAGCCGCTTCTTCGTCGACGTAGATCGGGTTCTTGTCGCCCATCGCGTCGAGCCAGTGGTCGACCATCGGTTGGTTGACCGGGTGGCGCCCGGTGCGCGGCTTGCTCTTTCCTTCGGCCTTGACCCGTTCGGCGGCGGCCTTGATGTCCTCGACTGCGCTCATGACCGCTGCCTTCTGCTCTTCGCGCAAGCGCTCATCGCGGAACCCTCGGGACCTTCAGCCCCGCCGCGGCGATCATCTCCCGCATCACCTCGTTGACCCCTCCGCCGAACGTGATCACCAGGTTGCGCTTGGTGATCGTGTCCAGCCAGTCGAGGAGCTCGCCGGTCTCCGGGTCCGCCGGGTTGCCGTACTTGCCGACGATCTCCTCCGCCAACCGGCCGACATCCTGGATGCGTTCGGTGGAGAAGACTTTGGTGGCCGCGGCGTCGGCGACCGCGATGGTTTCGCCGGAGGCCGCCACCTGCCAGTTGAGCAGCTCGTTGACCCGCCAGATGGCCTTGATCTGCCCCAGCAGCCGGGCGACGTCCGGGTGCTCGATCGGGGTCACCCCGTCTGAACCCGGCTTGGAGGCCCACTCGCGGACCCTGTCGTAGATGCCCGCGACGCGCCCGGCCGGACCCAGCCCGACCCGCTCGTGGTTGAGCTGGGTGGTGATGAGCTTCCAGCCGCCGTTCTCCTCACCGACGAGCATGTCGGCGGGCACCCGGACATCCTGGTAGTACGACGCGTTGGTGTGATGGGCACCGTCGGACAGGATGATCGGGGTCCAGGAGAACCCGGGATCCTTGGTGTCGACGATCAGGATCGAGATGCCCTTGTGCTTTGCAGCTTCCGGGTCGGTGCGGCAGGCGAGCCAGATGTAGTCGGCGTCATGGGCGCCGGTGGTCCACATCTTCTGGCCGTTGACGATGTACTCGTCGCCATGCCGCACCGCCGTGGTCCGCAGCGACGCGAGGTCTGTTCCCGCATCGGGCTCGGAATAGCCGATGGCGAAATGGATGTCGCCGGACAAGATCCCGGGCAGGAACTTTTTCTTCTGCACGTCGGTGCCGTACACCTGCAGCGTGGGGCCCACCGTCTGCAGGGTGACCAACGGCAACGGAACGTCCGCCCGGTTGGCCTCGTTGACGAAGATCTGTTGTTCGATCGGGCCGAAGCCCAACCCTCCGAACTCCTTGGGCCAGCCGACGCCGAGTTTCCCGTCGGAGCCCATCCGCTTGATCACCGCGCGGTAGGCCTCGTTGTGCCGGTTGGACTCCATCGCCTCGGCCTCCTCGGCCGTGATGAGGGTCGAGAAGTACTGCCGCAGTTCGGCTTGCAGCTGCCGTTGCTCGGGCGTCAGTTCGATGTACATCAGTTTTCCCGTCGCTTCGCTCGCCCCATCAGTTCTCCCGTCGCTTCGCTCGCCCCATTAGTTCTCCCGTCGCTTCGCTCGCCCCACTACGCTCCCACCAGGTCGAGGCGGTGTGAGGGCCCACCCAGGAATCGGGTGAGATCTTTGATCGAGGAGTAGAAGCGGTCCATCGGGTAGGTGATATCCATACCCATACCACCGTGCAGGTGATGGCAGATCCGCATCGCGGGCGCGGCCTGCGAGGCCAGCCAGTATCCGAGAATTGCGAGGTCGTCCTCGGCTGCCGGATCGTCCGGGCGGCCTTCGGACAGCAGCCACACCACCGAGGTGGCCAGCAGCGAGATGGTCCGCGAGGCGATGTAGACCTCGGAGAGCTGAGCGGCCACGGTCTGGAACGTCGACAGCGGCCGGCCGAACTGTTCGCGGGTGGCGACATAGTCGGCGGTGAGCCGCAACGCACCGGCCACCAGCCCGGCCGCGAATGCGCCGACCGCCGCCAACACCAATTGGTTCACCCGGCGCGGCGTGGCGCCCTCGAGCACGTCGTCCCCGGAGATCGCGACATCGGCGAAGGACACCACGAATTCCTCGGAGCCGTTGGAGGTCGGCGTCTTGGTGACCGTCAGTCCGTCGGCGTTTCCGGGAACCACCACGACACCGCCGTCGGTGCTGACGATGATCCAATCCGCTTGTCCGGCATAGCCGACGGCGATCTTGGTGCCGTTGAGCTTGTTGCCGGCCAGCGACACCGCCGGCCGATCCGGCAACGAGGCGCCGGGTTCGTTGAGCGCGAACGTGAGCACCGAACCCTTCGCGACGGCGGCCAGGTAACGGTCCTGCTGGGCGTCGGACGCCAGATCCAGCAGCACGGCCGTCGCACCGAGCGTGGCCAGTGCCGGGCCGACTGTGCCGTGCCGGCCGATCTCCGTCAGCGCGGTGCCGAGCTCTGCCAGTCCGAGGCCGTCGCCACCGAGACGTTCGGGTGCCGCGAGAGCAGCCACGCCGCCGGCGACGAGGGCATCCCAGCTGTTGTCGCGGGACAGCACCGACGTCACCACATCGGCGACAGCCTGTTGTCCTTCATCGGGACTGAAATCCACCCGAATCCTCCTTGATCCTGGATGAGTGACCGCGTCAGTGCGAGACGGGGCAGCCGGTGCCGGTGTAGTCCACCTGCCAGTGCTTGATGCCGTTGAGCCATCCCGACTTCAGCCGCTCGGGCTCGCCGATCGGCTTGAGATCCGGCATGTTGTCGGCGACGGCGTTGAAGATCAGATTGATCGTCATCTTGGCGAGGTTCGCGCCGATGCAGTAGTGCGCGCCGGTGCCACCGAATCCGACGTGCGGATTCGGGTTGCGCAGGATGTTGAACGACGCGGGACCGTCGAAGACCTCGTCGTCGAAGTTGGCCGAGCGGTAGGACATCACGACCCGCTCGCCCTTCTTGATCTTGACCCCGCCCAGCTCGGCGTCCTCGAGCGCGGTGCGCTGGAAGGCCGACACCGGGGTGGCCCAGCGCACGATCTCGTCGGCAGCGGTCTCCGGGCGTTCTTTCTTGTAGAGCTCCCACTGGTCGGGGTGCTGGGAGAACGCGATCATTCCGTGAGTGATCGAGTTACGGGTGGTCTCGTTGCCGGCCACCGCGAGCATCACGACGAAGAAGCCGAACTCGTCGTCGGAGAGTTTCTCGCCCTCGATGTCGGCCTCGATCAGCGTGGTGACGATGTCGTCGGTGGGATTCTTGGCCCGCTCCTCGGCCATCTTCATCGCGTACGTGATGAGCTCGAACGAGGACATCGCCGGATCCACGTCGGCGTACTCCGGATCCTCACCCGCGGTCATCTCGTTGGACCAGCGGAAGAGCTTGTCCCGGTCCTCCTGCGGGACACCCAGCAACCCGGCGATCGCCTGCAGCGGCAGCTCGCAGGACACCTGCTCGACGAAGTCGCCGGAGCCCTCGGCCGCGGCCGTCTCGGCGATTTTCTGGGCGCGGTTCCTGAGCTCTTCCTCGAGCCGTCCGACGGCGCGCGGGGTGAAACCGCGGGAGATGATCTTGCGGAGCCGGGTGTGCTGGGGGGCGTCCATGTTCAGCAGGACGGCCTTCTGCAGATCGATCGCGTCGCGGGTCATGCCCTGCGGCCACGTCGGGATGGCACCGTCGGGGGAGCTTCCGAAGATGTCGTTGCGCTTGGACACCTCTTTGACGTCGGCGTGCTTGGTCACGAGCCAGTAGCCCTTGTCGCCGAAGCCGCCCGTACCTCCCGGCACGTCGACCCAGTGAATAGGCTCGGACTTACGGAGTTCGGCTAACTCCTCGACCGGCAGACGCTCGAGATTCAGGGTCGCGTCGAGGAAATCGAATTCTGGCGAGATCGGACATGAGTTCGGGCCGGGCATAGGAAAGCTCTCCTCAATTGCAACGTGTTCTAGTGCCAGTAAAACATGCCTCCACCGCAGATCAAAGGTGTGGCTGCATCGCAGCTTGTCAGGCTTATGAAACGTGTTCTAGCCTGACGCAATGGGTAACCCTGTCATCGTCGAAGCCACCCGCAGCCCCATCGGCAAGCGAAAGGGATGGCTGTCAGGCCTGCACGCCACCGAGTTACTCGGGGCCACTCAGCGGGCTCTCGTGGAGAAGTCGGGCATCGATCCCGGCATTGTGGAACAGGTGATCGGCGGCTGCGTCACACAGTACGGCGAGCAGTCCAACAACATCACCCGGGTGAGCTGGCTGGTCGGCGGGCTCCCGGACCACGTCGGCGCGATGACGGTCGACTGCCAGTGCGGCAGCGGTCAGCAGGCCAACGGGTTGATCGCGGGTCTGATCGCCGCGGGCGCCATCGATGTCGGCATCGCCTGCGGTATCGAGGCGATGAGCCGGGTCGGACTCGGCGCCAATGCGGGTCCGGATCGCAGCATCATCCGCCCCGAATCCTGGGACATCGACCTGCCTGACCAGTTCACCGCCGCCGAGCGGATCGCCAAGCGTCGCGGCATCACCCGCGAGGACATCGACCAGTTCGGTTTCGACTCCCAGCGCAAGGCCAAGCAGGCGTGGGCCGAAGGCCGGTTCGACCGCGAGATCAGCCCCATCGAGGCGCCGGTCCTCGACGAGAACAAGCAGCCCACCTCGGAGCGCGCCCTCGTGACGCGCGACCAGGGACTGCGCGACACCACCTTGGAAGGCCTGGCGTCGCTGAACCCGGTGATGGAGGGCGCAATTCACACCGCGGGCACCTCGTCGCAGATCTCCGACGGTGCGGCCGCGGTGCTGTGGATGGACGAGGCCGTGGCACGCGCGCAGGGCTTTGTTCCCCGCGCTCGCATCGTCAGCCAGGCTCTCGTCGGCGCGGAGCCGTACTACCACCTCGACGGGCCCGTCCAGTCGACGGCGAAGGTGCTGGAGAAGGCCGGGATGAAGATCGGCGACATCGACATCACCGAGATCAACGAGGCGTTCGCATCGGTTGTGCTGTCCTGGGCCAGGGTGCACGAGCCCGACATGGACACCGTCAACGTCAACGGCGGCGCCATCGCGCTGGGTCACCCCGTCGGCAGCACCGGCAGCCGGCTCATCACCACCGCGCTGCACGAGTTGGAGCGCACCGACAAGACCACGGCGCTGATCACGATGTGCGCCGGCGGCGCGCTGTCGACTGGCACCATCATCGAGCGGATCTAGTGGGGGCCCCGCCGGTTCCGGCAGCCGACCGCATCGCCGCGGCTCAGGCGTACATCAGCGCACTGGCCAGTCACGATGCTGACGCGGTGCCGTTCGCACCCGGTTGCACGCGGGTCGAGGTCGGCGTCAAGACCGGGTTCTCGGGGAATCACCTGCGCCGCAGCCTCAACCGGGGTTTTCAGTACCGTGTGATCCAGTCGGTCACCGACCCGGAGTTCACCGTCGACGGCGACATGGTCCGGGCCCGGTTCGACCTGTCGACCAAGCCGACGCTGGCCGGGCGTCGCGTCGGGGCTCACATCGACGAGACGTTCCTGATCCCGGCGGACGACCCCGCCGGTGAGGCGCGGATCCACCACATCCGGGCCGACATCCGCCCGTTTCTGACCCGATAGGATCCCGTCATGGCCACACCCCCGCGGCCCCCACGCCCCCTGACTTCCAAGCAGGTCGAAGGACTCAACTCGAAGGCGGTCGGCGTCGGCATCAAGTGGATGTCGAAGCTCAACACGTGGGCGTTCAAGGCCACCGGCGGCCGGCTCGGGTCCAAGTGGCGCGGTGGCTCCAACCGCTTCAGCGCCCCTCCTCCGGTCGGCATCCTGACGACCATCGGCCGTAAGACCGGAGAACCCCGCGAAAGCCCGCTGCTGTTCCTTCGCGAGGGCAACCGCGTGGTGTTGGTCGCCTCGCAGGGCGGCCGCGCCACCAATCCGATGTGGTACCTGAACATCCAGGCCAATCCCCGGGTCTCGTTCCAGATCAAGAACGAGGTCCTGGAGCTGGTCGCTCGCGACGCGACCGACGCCGAACGCGACGAGTACTGGCCCAAGCTCGATGCGATGTACCCGGATTTCGCCAACTACCGGACCTACACCGACCGCAAGATCCCGATCATCCTCTGCGACCCCGTCTGACCTCCGGCGCTCTGTGCCGGTGGGCGGCGAGGGTCGTCGGGAATAGGATCCGACCATGGCCAACTCCCGCCCCAGGTACATGGACACCGCCGCCGGCGACTTCGTCGTGAAGTGGATATCGCGCCTGAACACGTTCCTCTACCGGCGCGGCAACGGAACAGGACTGGGCAGCACCATCGGGGGAATCCCGGTCGCGTTGCTGATCACCACCGGGCGCAAGACCGGTCAACCACGAACCAGCCCGCTGTACTTCCTCCGAGACGGTGACACAGTGGTCTTCGCGGCGTCCAAGGGCGGCAGCGACCAGCACCCGATGTGGTACCTCAACCTCAGGGCCGACCCGAAGGTGAAGGTCCAGATCAGGGACGAGACGCTCAACCTCGTCGCCCGTGAGGCCACCGAGGACGAGCGGAACCTCTACTGGCCCAAGCTCGTTGCGATGTATCCGACCTACGAGGACTACCAATCCTGGACCGAGCGCAAGATCCCGCTGGTGATCTGCGAGCCGGCGTGACCGCCCCGACGCCGGCGGATCTGCACTTCTACTTCGACCCCGTCTGTCCCTTCGCCTGGATGACCAGCAAGTGGGTGCGCATGGTCGCCGGACAGCGTGACTATCAGGTGCACTGGCGGTTCATCTCCTTGCGGATCATCAACGCGAACGTCGACTACGCCGCACATTTTCCGCCCGAGTACGAGGCCGGCCACACCGCAGGGCTCCGGCTGCTGCGGGTGGCCGCCCGGGTGCGCGCCGAACACGGCCGCGGTGCCGTCGGCCCGTTGTACGAGGCGATCGGCACACGCATGTTCGACACGACCCGCGAGGTGGACCCGCTCTCGGCATCGGACCAGGGCACCCGGCAGGTCCTGGAGCCGCTGCTCACCTCCGTCGGCCTTGCGCCCGGGTTGGCCGACGCGCTGGATGACGAGTCGCTCGACGAACTCATCCGGGCCGAGACCGAGGAGGCGCTCGCGTTGACGGGACGCGACGTCGGCACCCCGATCCTGCACTTCCGGCCGCCGAGCGGTACCGCGTTCTTCGGCCCGGTGATCAGCAGGCTGCCCGGCGAGGCCGACGCCGTCGCCCTGTGGGACCACGTCGTCGGGCTCGCCTCGTTTCCCGGGTTCGCCGAACTCAAGCGGTCACTGCGGGAACGCCCGCAGCTGGCCGGGTTCGGCGTCGACCCCGCGCAAGTGGGTGAGGAAGAAGACTGGCACGGCGGCAGCCGTCGCACCAAGAAGTAGGCCTGCCGCCGCCGGGTTCAGCCCCCGTACACCGGAACCGGCGGGCGGGCTTTGGCCAGCAGGTCGGTGACGACCGGTCCCAGCTCGGCGGGATCCCACTTGGCTCCCTTGTCGATCTCCGGACCGTGCGCCCAGCCCTCCGCAACACGGATCTTGCCGCCGTCGACCTCGAACACCTTGCCGGTGACCTCACGGGACTGCGCGCTGCCGAGCCACACCACCAGCGGCGAGACGTTCTCCGGTGCCATCGCGTCGAACTCGGCGTCCTGGGTGGCCATCATGTCCGCGAAGACGGTCTCGGTCATCCGGGTGCGCGCCGACGGCGCGATCGCGTTGACGGCCACCCCGTAGCGTCCCATCTCGGCGGCGGCCACCAGCGTCAGCGCTGCGATGCCCGCCTTCGACGCGCTGTAGTTCGCCTGTCCCACACTGCCTTGCAGCCCGGCGCCGGAACTGGTGTTGATGATCCGGGCATCCACGCTCTCGCCCGCTTTCGACTTGGCGCGCCAGTACGCGGCGGCGTGCTTCATGGTGGCGAAGTGCCCCTTGAGGTGCACGGCGGTGACCGCGTCGAACTCCTCCTCGCTGGTGTTGGCGAACATCCGGTCCCGCACGATGCCTGCGTTGTTCACCAGTACGTCGAGCCCGCCGAACGAGTCCACCGCGGTCTGGATGAGCCCCTCGGCCTGGGCCCAGTCCGCGACGTTGGCGCCACTGGTGACGGCTTCGCCACCGGCAGCGACGATCTCGTCGACGACACCCTGCGCGGCGCTGCCGCCACCGGCCGGTGAACCGTCCAGCCCCACTCCGATGTCGTTGACCACCACCCGGGCTCCTTCGGCGGCGAACGCCAGGGCATGCGCCCGGCCGATTCCGCCACCCGCACCCGTCACGATGACCACACGGCCGTCGAGCAATCCCATATGAGTTGTCTCCTTCAACTATTTGATGTCGGCGGTGGTGGTCGACAGGTAGTGCGGCGGCTCGCCACCGCCATGCACCTCCAGCGATGCCCCGCTGATATAGGACGCCGCCTCGGACGCCAGAAATGCTGTCGCCCAGCCGATGTCAGACGGTTTGGCGAGACGGCCGAGCGGCACGTTCTTCGAGATCGCGGCGATCGAGTCGGCGTCGCCGTAGAACAGCTCGGATTGTTCGGTTTCGACCATCCCGACCACCACGGAGTTCACCCGTACCTTGGGGGCCCACTCCACCGCCAGCGTGGCCGTCATGTTCTCCATGCCCGCCTTTGCCGCACCGTAGGCCACAGTGCCGGGGGTAGGCCGCCTGCCGCTGACACTGGTGATGTTCACGATGGATCCGCCCGACTCCTGGCTCTGCATCACCGCGTTCGCGTGCGTCGAGACCGAGAGCGCGCCAAGAAAGTTGAGCTCGAGGATTTTCCTGCTGAACTTCGCCGAGGCATCGGCGGCCGGGACATGGGGCGAACCGCCGGCGTTGTTGACGACGACATCGAGGCGGCCGTGATCGGAGATGATCGCCCCGATCATCGATTTGACCGCGTCGTCGTCGCGGATATCGCAGGAATGGAAGTCGTATGCCAGACCCTCGACCGGGCGGCGCGCGCAGGTCACCACGGTGGCGCCCTGGTCGGCGAACACCTTGCTGATGCCGGCACCGACGCCGCGCACCCCGCCTGTGACGAGGACGACGCGGTCGGCCAGACCCAGATTGACGGCTTGAAGGTCGCTGTCGGCGGTGTCAGTCACTGTGCTAGCGTACCAAGCAAGTGCTTGCTTAGGTAGCCACCCCACTTGAGAGTCACCGGAGCCCTTCATGACCATCAGCACCAAGACCGCGGAGCCGGGCATCGTCTCGGTCACCGTCGACTACCCGCCCGTCAACGCGATCCCGTCGCGCGGCTGGTTCGAACTCGGCGATGCCATCACCGCCGCGGGCCGCGACATGAGCACCCACGTGGTGATCCTTCGCGCCGAGGGGCGCGGCTTCAATGCCGGTGTCGACATCAAGGAGATGCAGAACACCGACGGCTTCACCGCGCTCATCGATGCCAACCGTGGCTGCTTCCACGCGTTCCGGTCGGTCTACGAATGTGAGGTTCCCGTCGTGACCGCCGTCAACGGCTTCTGCGTCGGCGGCGGTATCGGCCTGGTGGGCAACTCCGACGTCATCGTCGCCTCCGACGACGCCAAGTTCGGACTTCCCGAGGTGGAGCGCGGCGCGTTGGGTGCGGCCACCCACCTGTCCCGTCTGGTCCCGCAGCACATGATGCGGCGGCTGTTCTTCACCGCCGCCACTGTCGACGCCGAAACCCTGCACCACTTCGGGTCGGTGCACGAGGTGGTGCCACGCGCAGACCTGGACGAGTCCGCACTGCGCGTCGCCCGTGACATCGCCGCCAAGGACACCCGGGTGATCCGCGCCGCGAAGGAGGCGCTGAACCTGATCGACGTGCAGCAGGTGAATTCGAGCTATCGCATGGAGCAGGGGTTCACCTTCGAGCTGAACCTCGCCGGGGTGTCCGATGAGCACCGCGACGCGTTCGCCGGCACCGACAAGGGATCGAAATAGGATGACAGACAAGAGAACAACTCTGGACGAGGCCGTTTCGTCCATCGAGAGCGGCATGACCATCGGCATCGGCGGCTGGGGTTCCCGGCGCAAGCCGATGGCGTTCGTTCGCGCGCTGCTCCGCACCGACGTCACCGACCTCACCGTGGTCGCCTACGGCGGCCCCGACCTCGGCCTGCTCTGCTCGGCGGGCAAGGTGAGGCGGGTCTACTACGGTTTCGTGTCGCTGGACTCGCCGCCGTTCTACGACCCGTGGTTCGCCAAGGCGCGCACCAGCGGGGCCATCGAGGCACGTGAGATGGACGAAGGCATGCTGCGCTGCGGTCTTCAGGCGGCAGCGCAACGGCTTCCGTTCCTGCCGATCCGCGCGGGGCTGGGCAGTGACGTCCGGGCGTTCTGGGGCGACGAGCTCAAGACCGTGCGCTCGCCGTATCCCACCGGTCAAGATTTTGAGGAGCTGGTCGCGATGCCGGCGCTGACACTGGATGCGGCGTTCGTGCACATGAACGTCGGCGACGAACGAGGCAACGCGGCCTACACCGGGATCGACCCGTACTTCGATGACCTGTTCCTGATGGCCGCCCAGAAGCGCTACCTGTCCGTGGAGAAAGTGGTACCCACCGATGAATTGGTGAAATCGGTTCCACCGCAAGCTCTGCTGATCAACCGGATGATGGTCGACTCGGTGGTCGAGGCACCCAACGGCGCACACTTCACCACCGCCGAGCCCGACTACCGGCGTGACGAGAAGTTCCAGCGCCACTACGCCGAAGCGGCCGCTTCCGACGACACCTGGGCCGAATTCGTCAGCACCTACCTGTCCGGAAGCGAGGCGGATTACCAAGCGGCCGTCCGCAAGTTCAAGGCAGAGGAGGCCAAGTGATGTCGGTGACCCGCGCCGAGGTGTGTGCGGTAGCGTGCGCCGAACTGTTCCGCGACGCCGGCGAGATCATGGTCTCGCCGATGACCACCATCGTCGCGGTGGGCGCCCGACTGGCCCGATTGACGTTCTCCCCCGATATCGTGCTCAGCGACGGCGAAGCCCGACTGATCGCCGACACCCCGGCTATCGGTGCGACGGCAGCGATCGAGGGGTGGATGCCGTTCGGCCGGGTCTTCGAGACGTTGGCATGGGGCCGCCGGCATGTGGTGATGGGCGCCAACCAGATCGACCGGTACGGCAACCAGAACCTGTCGGCGTTCGGACCGGTGCAGCACCCGACCCGTCAGATGTTCGGCGTGCGGGGCGCACCCGGCAACACCATCAACCACGCCACCAGCTATTGGGTGGGAAACCATTCCAAACGGGTCTTCGGCAATTCCGTGGACATCGTTTCCGGGATCGGTTGGGACAAGGTCGATCCGGACAATCCCGCCTACCGCTTCGTCAACGTCTACCGGGTGGTGACCAACCTCGGAGTCTTCGACTTCAACGGCCCCGACCACCAGATGCGAGCAGTGTCGCTGCATCCGGGCATCGAGGCCGGGCAGGTGGCCGAAAACACCTCGTTCGAGGTGCACGGGTTGGACACCGCAGAGACCACCCGACTGCCCACCGAGGAGGAGCAGAGGCTCCTGCGCGAGGTCATCGACCCGAAGTCGTTGCGCGACAAAGAAGTCAAGTGATGAGCAGTTGCGCGAAGAGCAGAGTTGAGGCCTGAGCATGGGTAGGCTGAAGACCCCGCTGACCGAACTGGTCGGCATCGAGCATCCGGTCGTACAGACCGGCATGGGCTGGGTGGCGGGTGCACGCCTGGTGGCCGCTACCTCCAACGCCGGCGGGCTGGGCATCCTGGCGTCGGCGACGATGACCCTCGATGAACTGAGGACGGCGGTCGCCAAGGTCAAGGCCGCCACCGACAAGCCGTTCGGCATCAACATCCGCGCCGACGCCGGCGATGCCGACCAGCGCGTCGACCTCCTGATCAGCGAAGGAGTCAAAGTCGCCTCCTTCGCCCTGGCACCCAAGCCGGACCTCATCGCACGCCTCAAGGAATCCGGCGTCGTGGTCATCCCGTCGGTGGGACTGGCCAAACACGCCAAGAAGGTCGCGGGCTGGGGTGCGGACGCCGTCATCGTGCAGGGCGGCGAGGGCGGCGGGCACACCGGCCCGATCGCCACCACGTTGCTGTTGCCGTCGGTGCTGGACGCCGTCGCCGACACCGGCATGCCGGTGATCGCCGCGGGCGGCTTCTTCGACGGGCGGGGCCTGGCGGCCGCACTGTCCTACGGTGCCGCCGGCGTCGCCATGGGAACCCGGTTCCTGTTGACGTCGGACTCCACCGTTCCCGATGCGGTCAAGCAGCGTTATCTGCACGCTGCCCTCGACGGCACCGTGGTGTCCACCCGGGTGGACGGGATGCCGCACCGGGTGCTGCGCACCGGCCTGGTCGAGAAGCTCGAGGGTGGCTCCCCGGTCCGCGGGCTCGCCGCCGCGGTGGGCAACGCCCAGAAGTTCAAGAAGATGTCCGGCATGACCTGGCGGTCGATGGTCCGCGACGGCCTGGCCATGCGCCACGGCAAGGAGCTGACCTGGGCGCAAGTGGTGATGGCGGCCAACACCCCGATGCTGCTCAAAGCCGGTCTGGTCGAGGGCAACACCGAGGCCGGCGTGCTGGCCTCGGGTCAGGTCGCGGGCATCATCGACGACCTGCCGTCGTGTGCGGAGTTGATCGACTCCATCGTCGCCGAGGCCGTCGAACAGCTACAGAAGGCGTCGGGCTTCATCTTCTGAGCCCATTCGGCCGTGGGAGCAGGCGCGGGTTCCTAGACTCCGACGGATGAAGACCAACGCGGCGATTCTGTGGGAGTTCGGCGGCGACTGGACCGTGGAGGAGATCGACCTCGACCCACCGAAGGATGGCGAGGTGCTGGTCTCCTGGGAGGCCACCGGTCTGTGCCATTCCGACGAACACATCCGCACCGGTGATCTGCCCGCGCCGCTGCCAGTGATCGGTGGCCACGAAGGAGCCGGGATCGTCCGGGAGGTCGGCCCCGGTGTCATCGGGCTGGCTCCGGGTGACCACGTCGTCGCGTCGTTCCTGCCGGCCTGCGGGCGGTGCCGGTTCTGCTCGACAGGCCATCAGAATCTGTGTGACCTCGGCGCGATGATCATGGCAGGCACCCAACTTGACGGCACCTACCGGCGTCACGTCCGCGGACAGGGCGTCGGCGTGATGGCGCTGGTCGGGACGTTCTCGCAGTACGGCACCGTACCCGAAGCCTCAATCGTCAAGATCGACGACGACATTCCACTGGCGCGCGCCTGCCTGCTCGGGTGCGGTGTCACGACGGGGTGGGGGTCA
Organism: Mycolicibacterium austroafricanum; assembly: GCF_902705885.1. GTDB lineage: Bacteria > Actinomycetota > Actinomycetes > Mycobacteriales > Mycobacteriaceae > Mycobacterium > Mycobacterium vanbaalenii_A. The sequence continues at coordinate 244,141 of NZ_CACSIP010000001.1, forward strand.
GCGGTGAACACCGCGGATGTGTCGCCGGGCGACACCGTCGTCGTGATCGGTCTGGGCGGGATCGGCAGCGGGGCGGTTCAGGGAGCGCGGTTGGCCGGGGCGGAGAAGATCATCGTCGTCGAACCGGTCGAAGCCAAGCGGCAGCAGGCTTTTCAGTTCGGGGCGACCCATTTCGCCACCTCGCTGCCTGAGGCCACCGAGCTTGTCGCCGAGCTTACCCGGGGGGTGATGGCCGATTCGGCGATCCTGACCATGGGCCTGCTCGAGGGCTCGATCCTCGAGGACGCCGCCAACATCATCCGCAAAGGCGGCGCGGTTGTGATGACGGCACTGTCGACGATGGCCGACAACTCGCCGACCCTGGGCCTGATGATGTTCACGCTGTTCCAGAAGCGGCTATTGGGCAGCCTCTACGGCGAGGCCAACCCGCGTGCCGACATACCGCGGCTCCTGAACCTGTACCGCGAAGGCAAGCTGCTGCTCGACGAAACCGTGACGCACGAATACAAGCTCGCCGAGGTCAACGAGGGTTACGAGGACATGCGCGCGGGCCGCAACATCCGCGGCGTCATCCTGCACGACCACTGAACGGCCCTGGTGCGCCGGCAACGCAGGCGAAACCCGGAGGAAACCAGAAAACAGCGAAGCTGCCCGATTCTGTTTCCATGTCGGCACCCACCAAGAGCCAGCGCAAGCGCGTGCACCCCGTCGATGAGGTGTTGCCCCTTCCGAAACTGGCCGCTTACGGCTTTCAGCACGTGGTCGCGTTCTACGCGGGTGCGGTGCTGGTACCGATCCTCATCGCCAATGCGCTCGGACTGACCAGTGAAGAGCTCGTCATGCTCATCACGGCGGACCTGTTCACATGCGGTATCGCCTCGATCATCCAGGCGGTCGGTTTCAAGAACGTCGGGGTGCGCCTGCCGCTGCTGCAGGGCGTGACGTTTGCGGGCGTCACGCCGATCATCGCTATCGGGCTGGCCCACGGCGGTGGGACCGCGAGCCTGCTCTACGTCTACGGCGCGGTGATCGTGGCCGGGGTCTTCACGTTCCTGATCGCACCCGTCTTCATCAAGCTGCTCAAGTTCTTCCCACCCGTGGTGACCGGCACACTCATCACCATCATCGGCTTGTGCCTGGTGCCCATCGGCGCCCTGGACGCGGTGACCAACCCGGCCACCCACGAGCCCGATCCCACCAACCTGCGCTGGGTGCTCTACGCGTTGGGCACCATCGCCGTGATCGTGGCGATCCAGCGAATCTTCCGCGGCTTCATGTCCACCATCGCCGTGTTGCTGGGTCTGATAGCGGGATGCGCGGTCGCGTTCGCGTTGGGCGATATGGACTTCGATCGGGTCGGGCAGGCCTCGATGTTCGGCTTCACGCCGCCTTTCGCGTTCGGCATGCCGAGGTTCGACATCGTCGCGATCATCACGATGATCATCGTGATGATGATCATCGCGGTGGAGTCGACCGGCAGCACGCTGGCCACCGGTGAGATCGTCGGCAAGCGGGTCCGACCGTCCGATATCGGCAACGTGCTGCGCGCCGACGGCGTGGCCACCACCATCGGCGGCATCTTCAACTCGTTCCCGTATACCGCGTTCTCCGAGAACGTCGGCCTGGTACGACTCACCGGGGTGAAGAGCCGGTGGGTGGTGGCGGCGGCGGGCGTCATCATGATCATGTTGGGCTTCCTGCCGAAGGTGGCCGCCATCGTGGCGTCCATTCCGAATCCGGTGCTCGGTGGCGCCGCCCTGGTGCTGTTCGCCACCGTTGCGGTCGTCGGCATCCAGACGCTGGGCAAGGTCGACTTCACCGACCACCGCAACGTCATCATCGTGACCACCAGCTTGGCGCTGGCCCTGCTGGTGACCTCATACCCGGGCATCTCCTCGGCATTGCCCGCGGGACTGGACATCCTGTTCGGCAGCGGTATCAGCACCGGCGCCATCGCCGCGATCGCGCTCAACATCGTCTTCTTCCATCTCGGCATGAAGGGGCCCCGGGTGGCCGGCGGCGGCTCCATCTCGCTCAACGAGGTCAACTCCATGACCCGGGAGCGATTCACCGAGGTGTTCGGGCACGTCGTGCAGGACGTCGCGTGGGCGGCCGATCGTGCCTTCGAGCAGCGGCCGTTCGCCGACACCGCGGCGCTGCGGGAGGCATTCCAGGATGCGGTGCTCACCGGTTCCACCGAGCAGCAAGAGGAACTGCTCAACGCCTTCCACGATCTGGGCGCCGAGGACGAGACGGGGCAGGTGCTGGCGGCCGACCATGTGGCGCTGCGCAATCTCGACGAGGACGACCATCAGGATGTCGTGGGTCTGGCCGCCGCCTACCGCGAACACTTCGGGTTCCCGCTGATCATCTGTGCACGGGAGACCGAGCGCTTCGATAGGGTGCTGCGCAATGGCTGGTCACGGATCGACAACTCCGCGGCCACCGAGAAGGCCTACGCGTTGATCGAGGTGGCAAAGATCGCCAACTACCGCTTCACCGATCTGGTCGCCGACGCCAATCCCATTGCCGCGGCTCGGTTCGGCAGGCTCAACGAACTCTCGTGAAAGCGATCGGTCTGAAGGACTTCAACGCGCTGTCCGACCGGCAACGGATGCATCTGTTGTTCGAGGTGTGCTCGTCGCCGATCTGGGCCAGACGAGTGGTGGCGGGCTCTCCGTTCCGGGACGCCGAGGCGCTCTACGACCGGGCCGACCGGATACTCGCCGAGCTCCCCGATGCCGAGATCGACGCGGCCCTCGATGGCCACCCACGCATCGGCGCTTCGGTTTCGGCGGCGCACAATCCGTCGTCGGCCCGCGAGCAGGCCCGGGTCGCCGACGCCGGCGAAGCCGTGAAAACCGCACTGGCAGCGAAGAACCGCGAGTACGAGGACAGGTTCGGCTATGTCTACCTGGTGTGCGCCAGCGGACGCCCCGCCGATGAACTGCTGGCCATCCTCACCGATCGGCTCGACAACGATCCGGAGACCGAGCGCCGGGTCATGCGCAACGAGCTGGCCAAGATCAACCGGCTGCGCCTCGAGCGCCTGTTGAGCGAGCCGACATGACGGGCAGATTTCTGGACCTGGATCCGGCCCGGGTGTGGCGCGCGATCAGAGCCGCTCGATGATGGTGACGTTGGCGGTGCCGCCGCCCTCGCACATGGTTTGCAAGCCGTAGCGGCCGCCGGTTCGCTCCAGCGTGTTGAGCATGGTCGCGAACAGCTTCGCCCCGGTGGCGCCGAGCGGGTGCCCGAGCGCGATCGCACCGCCGTTCGGATTGACCTTCTCCGGGTCGGCCTTGGTCTCCTTCAGCCAGGCCTGCACCACGGGGGCGAACGCCTCGTTGATCTCGACGGTGTCGATGTCCTCGATCGACAGGCCTGTCTTGTCCAGTGCGTAACGGGTCGCGGGGATGGGGCCGGTGAGCATGAACACCGGGTCGGCGCCGCGCGCGCTGATGTGGTGAATCCGGGCCCTCGGCTTCAGGTTGTGCGTCTTCACCGCTTCCTCCGAGGCGAGCAGCACCGCGCTGGCGCCGTCGGAGATCTGGCTGGCCATGGCCGCGGTCAGCCTGCCGCCTTCTACCAGCGTCTTGAGTCCGGCCATCTTCTCCAGCGACGTGTCTCGAGGACCTTCGTCGACGGCGAAGCCGTCCACCGGGATGATCTCGTTCTCGAAATGGCCGGCCCGGATTGCGGCCTGGGCACGCTGGTGGCTGGTGAGTGCGAACTGCTCCATCTCTTCGCGGGACAAATCCCACTTCTCGGCGATCAGCTCGGACCCCCGGAACTGCGAGATCTCCTGGTCGCCGTAGCGGTGCAGCCAGCTCTTCGATTCGTTTGTCGGAGAGGTGAACCCGAACTGCTCCCCGACGATCATCGCCGAGCTGATCGGGATCTGGCTCATGTTCTGCATGCCGCCGGCGACGATCAGGTCGGCGGTGCCGGACATGATGGCCTGCGCGCCGAACGAGATCGCCTGCTGGCTGGAACCGCACTGCCGGTCGACGGTGACACCGGGGACTTCCTCGGGGAATCCGGCTGCGAGCCAGGACAACCGGGCGATGTTGCCCGCCTGCGGACCGATGGCGTCGACGCAGCCGGCGATGACGTCGTCGACCGCACCCGGGTCTACGTCGACGCGCTCGAACAGGCCGCGCCAGACCGCCGCCCCCAGGTCGACGGGATGCACGCCGGCCAGCGAACCGTTGCGCTTTCCGATCGCGGTGCGAACCACGTCGATCACGTAGGCCTCAGCCATTGCTGCTCTCCTTGCTTGTTGAGTCGGCGGTTATCCCGCCGAGGACGATCGAAAGATATTGCTGCCCAACCTGCTGCGCGGTCAGTGGCCCGCCGGGCTGGTACCAACGGACCGAAACCCAGGTGGTGTCGCGGATGAACCGGTACACCAGGTCGACGTCGACATCGGGGCGGAAGTAGCCCTCCTCGATGCCCTGGTTCAGCACGTCGACCCACATCTTGCGCTGTTCTCTGTTGCGCTCGTCCACGTAGGCGAACCGCTCCTGCGAGGAGAGTCGCTTCGCTTCGTCCTGGTAGATCACGACCTCGGCGTGTCGGGTCTCGATCGCCTCGAATGAGGACATGAACAGCCCTTTGAGCCGCTCCAGCGGATTGGACTCGGTCTCCACGATCTGCTGATAGCGCTCGAACAACCAGTCCAAGAAGCCGCGCAGCACCTCGTCGACCATCTCCTCTTTGGATGAGAAGTGGTGGTACAGGCTGCCGGACAGGATTCCCGCCGAGTCGGCGATGTCCCGCACAGTGGTGGCGCGCAGCCCACGCTCGGCGAACATCGTCGCGGCGAGCCCGAGAAGCTCGTCGCGTCTGGTGTTGGTCTGCTGGGTCGCCGCAGCGGCCGGGCGCTCCCCACTCATGGGTGCTGGCTCGACACCGAAATAACTTCGCCGGTCAGGTAACTGGAGTAGTCGCTGGCCAGGAACGCGATGGTGGCCGCAACCTCCCACGGTTCGGCGGCCCGTCCGAACGCCTCTCCCTCCGACAGTCGGTCCAGGAGTTCGGAACTGCTTGTCTTCTCGAGGAACTTGTGCCGCGCGATGCTGGGCGACACGGCGTTGATCCGCACTCCGTGTTCGACGGCTTCGATCGCGCTACACCGGGTCAGCGCCATCACGCCGGCCTTGGCCGCCGCGTAGTGCGCCTGCGAATGCTGCGCCCGCCACCCCAGGACGCTGGCGTTGTTGACGATGACACCGCCGTGCGGCACGTCGCGGAAGTACCGTAGGGCGGCGCGCGTGGCCCGCATCGTCGATGTCAGCGTGACGTCGAGGACCCGGTCCCATTCGTCGTCGGTCATGTCGACGACGGGAGTCTGCCCCCCGAGCCCGGCATTGTTGACCAACACGTCGAGTCGCCCCATCGCGGCCACCGCGTCGGTGACCAGCGCATCCACTGCGGCGGTGGAGGTCACGTCACACACCACGGCTTCGACGCGGCCCAGCCCTAGTTCGGCCAGTTGGTCGCGGCTCTCCCCCAGCCTGCGCTCGTGATAGTCGGAGACCACCACGTCGGCGCCCTCGACAAGCGCACGCCGGGCCACCGAGGAACCGATGCCCGTCCCCGCGGCCGCGGTCACCAGGACCACCTTCCCGGTCAACAGCCCGTGTCCGTCGATCTCCTTGGGAGCGACTGAAAGATCGCTCATCCCTTGACCTCCCGCGGCAGGCCGAGCACTCGCTCGGCGATGATGTTGCGCTGGATCTCGTTGGAGCCACCGTAGATCGTGTCGGCGCGGGAGAACAGATACAGCCGCTGCCACTCGTCGAACTCGCCGTCTTGCAGCGTCAGACCCGCCATGCCCTGCACCTCCATCGCGATCTCGCCGAGCTCGCGGTGCCAGTTGGCCCACAGCAGTTTCGACACCGAATCTTTTCCGGCGGCCTGCGCGGTCCCTTCCACATCCATGGTCGCCAGCGCATACGACCGCATCGCTTTCAAGCCGGCCCAGGACCGACTCAGCCGTTCCCGGATCAGTGGGTCGTCGGCGGCCCCGGTGCGCTTGGCCAGCTCGACGAGGTTGGAATGCTCTCGCGCATAACGGATCTGCTGGCCGAGAGTGGAAACGCCCCGCTCGAACGTCAGCGTCCCCATCGCCACCCGCCAGCCGTCGCCGGGCTCACCGACGACGAGGCCGGCTTCGGTGTGGGCGTCGTCGAAGAACACCTCGTTGAACTCCGAGTCACCTGTCAACTGGATGATCGGGCGGATGTCGACGCCGGGCTGGTCCAGCGGAACCAGCAGGTAGGACAGACCCGCATGCCGCTTGGAACCCTTCTCGGTGCGGGCGACGACAAAACACCACTGCGCCCAGTGCGCCAGCGAGGTCCAGACCTTCTGCCCGTTGATCACCCATCGATCACCGTCCAGCGTCGCCGTCGTCGAGACGTTGGCGAGGTCGCTGCCGGCACCAGGTTCGGAGTAGCCCTGCGACCACAGCTCGGTGACATCGAGGATCGTGGGCAGGAAGCGCTTCTGCTGCTCGGCGGTGCCGTAGGCGATGAGCGTCGGACCTACCAGCTCCTCGCCGAAATGGTTCACCTTGTCGGGGGCGTCCGCCTTGGCGTACTCCTCGTAGAACGCGACGCGGTGTGCGACGGACAGGCCGCGGCCGCCGTGCTCGGTGGGCCAGCCCAGGCACGTCAGCCCCGCGGCCGCCAGATGCTGGTTCCATGCCCGGCGCTCCTCGAACGCCTCGTGCTCGCGGCCGGGCCCTCCGAGACCCTTCAACGCGGCGTACTCGCCGACGAGGTTGTCGGCCAACCAGTCGCGTACCTCAGCCCTGAACTCCTGGACCTCTATCACCCCTGTAGGCTAACCTACCAAGCACTTGCTTTGTTAGAGAGGGACAGGGACGCCCCCGGAATGTCACAGCTGAGAACCACTCCGGCCGTTCTCGACCGGATCGCGCGCGAGCTACCCGATCATCCCGCCGTCGTGACGGCGGACAGGACGATGACGTACGCCGAATTGCGATCCGAGGTCCGGCAGGCCGCGGCGGCGATGATCGACCTGGGCGTCGCACCTGGCGACCGAGTCGCGATCTGGTCGCCGAACACCTGGCACTGGGTGGTGGCGTGCCTGGCCACCCACCACGCGGGTGGTGTGCTGGTGCCGCTGAACACGCGTTACACCGCGAGCGAGGCCACCGACATCCTGGCCCGTACGGCAGCGCCGCTGCTGTTCGCCTCCGGTGAATTCCTGGGAGCGGACAAGGCCGCCGCCGTCGATCGTCCCGCCCTGCCCGCGCTGCGCCACATCGTGCGGATCCCGATCGAGAAGGCCGACGGCACGTGGGACGAGTTCGTCGGGTCGGGCACCGACCTGGCTGCGGTCGACGCCCGCGCCGAGGCCGTCTCCCCCGACGACATCGCCGACATCCTGTTCACGTCCGGCACCACCGGCCGCAGCAAGGGCGTGCGCTGCGCGCACCGGCAGTCGCTCGACGCCTCCGCCGCGTGGGCGGCGTGCGGCCAGGTCACCAGCGATGACCGCTACCTGTGTATCAACCCGTTCTTCCACAACTTCGGCTACAAGGCCGGCATCCTGGCGTGCCTGCAGACCGGCGCCACGCTGTTTCCGCAGCTGACGTTCGACCCGGTGCAGGCGATGAGGGCGGTCGCCGACCACCGGATCACCGTGCTGCCCGGGCCGCCGACGATCTATCAGACCCTGCTCGACCACCCTGAACGCAGCCGGTACGACCTCGGCTCGCTGCGATTCGCGGTCACCGGGGCCGCCACGATTCCGGTCGTGCTGATCGAGCGGATGCAGAGCGAACTCGACATCGACATCGTGCTCACCGCCTACGGGCTGACCGAGGCCAGCGGTTTCGGCACCATGTGCCGCGCCGACGACGACGCCGTCACCGTGGCCACCACCTCCGGTCGGCCGATCGCGGACTTCGAACTGCGGATAGCGGCGATCAGCGGCGCCGAGACAGGAGAGGTCCTGCTGCGCGGGCCCAACGTGATGCTCGGTTACCTCGACGACCCCGAGGCCACCGCCGCTGCGATCGACGACGAGGGCTGGTTGCACACCGGGGACGTCGGCGAGCTCGACGAGGCCGGCAATCTCAAGATCACCGACCGCCTCAAGGACATGTACATCTGCGGCGGCTTCAACGTCTACCCCGCCGAGATCGAGCAGGTCCTGGCCCGCCTCGAGGGTGTCGCCGAGGCCGCCGTGATCGGGGTGCCCGACGAGCGACTGGGCGAGGTGGGCAAGGCTTTCGTCGTCGCATTGCCCGGCGCCGAGCTGGACGCCGAGACCGTGATCGACTTCACCCGCGAACATCTCGCGAACTTCAAGAGGCCGCGGACAGTCGAGTTCCTCGACGCGCTGCCGCGCAACCCGGGCGGCAAGGTCGTCAAGCCGCAGCTCCGTCGCCGCTCCGAGAACACAGAAAGGGGCTGAGATGGACCTCACGTTCGACGACGCAACCGTCGAATTCCAACACGAGGTGCGCGAGTTTCTGGCCGCGAACAAGGATTCGTTCCCGACGAAGTCCTATGACACCGCCGAGGGTTTCGAGCAGCACCGGCACTGGGACAAGGTGCTCTTCGACGCCGGTCTGTCGGTGATCACCTGGCCCGAGGAGTACGGCGGGCGCAACGCGACGCTGTTGCAGTGGATCGTGTTCGAGGAGGAGTACTTCCGTGCAGGCGCGCCAGGACGTGCGAGCGCCAACGGCACATCGATGCTCGCGCCCACCCTGTTCACCCACGGCACCCCTGAGCAGCTGGGGCGGATCCTGCCGAAAATGGCCAGCGGCGAGGAGATCTGGGCGCAGGCCTGGTCGGAGCCGGAGTCGGGCAGCGACCTGGCGTCGCTGCGCTCGACGGCAACCCGGACCGACGGAGGCTGGCTTCTCAACGGACAGAAGATCTGGAGTTCGCGGGCGGTGTTCGGCGAACGGGCCTTCGGCCTGTTCCGGTCAGACCCGGAGGCGCAGCGTCACAAGGGGCTGACCTACTTCATGTTCGACCTGAAGGCTGACGGGGTGACCGTGCGGCCGATCGCCCAGCTGGGCGGTGACACCGGTTTCGGCGAGATCTTCCTCGACGATGTGTTCGTGCCCGACGAGGACGTGATCGGTGCCGTGCACGACGGCTGGAAGTCCGCCATGAGCACGTCGAGCAACGAGCGCGGCATGTCGCTGCGCAGCCCGGCACGCTTCCTCGCCCCTGCCGAACGCCTTGTCGCACAATGGCGTGACAATCCTGATCCGGCGTTCATCGACCGCGTCGCCGACGCGTGGATCAAGGCCCAAGCCTACCGACTGCACACCTTCGGAACCGTCACGCGTCTGACAGGGGGCGGCGAGCTGGGCGCGGAGTCGTCGGTGACGAAGGTGTTCTGGTCCGATCTGGATGTCGCACTGCACCAGACCGCGCTGGATCTGCGCGGAGCCGACGGTGAAGTCGCCGAGACCGCCGGGCACGAGGAGGCATCCTGCAACTGGACGGACGGCCTGCTGTTCGCGCTGGGAGGCCCGATCTATGCGGGTACCAACGAGATCCAGCGCAACATCATCGCCGAGCGCCTGCTGGGCCTGCCCCGAAAGTAGCGACCGTGAACTTTGAGATAGACGACCAGCAGCGGGACTTCGCCGCCAGCATCGACGCGGCGCTGGGTTCCGCCGATCTCCCCGCAGCCGTGCGCGCCTGGGGCGAGGGTGACACCGCGCCCGGACGCAAGGTGTGGGCGCAACTGGCCGACCTCGGCGTGACAGCCCTGATGGTGCCGGAGAAGTACGACGGCATCGAGGCACACCCTGTCGACCTGGTGGTGGCCTTGGAGCGGGTCGGACGCTGGGGCGTCCCGGGCCCGGTGGCCGAGTCCATCGCGGTGGCACCGATTCTGCTCGCGGCCGATGAGCGCAGCGCCGGGCTGGCGTCGGGTGAGCTGATCGCGACGGTGGCACTGCCACCGCTGGCCCCTCGTGCGGTCGACGCCGACACCGCCGGCCTGATCCTGCTCGCCGAGGACGGACAGGTACGTGACGCGGTGGCCGGCACCCGGCACGAGTCGGTCGACATGAGCCGAAAGCTCTTCGACGTCACAGCTTCCGGCGATCCCCAGTCCGCCGATGTGGCCCGCGCCTTCGAGTTCGGCGCCCTGGCCACCGCGGCACAGCTGGTGGGGGCGGGACAGGCGATGCTGGACACCGCTGTCGAATACGCCAAGCAGCGCAGCCAGTTCGGCACGGTCATCGGAACCTACCAGGCCATCAAACACAAGCTCGCCGACGTGCTCATCGCGGTGGAGATGGCGCGGCCGCTGGTCTACGGGGCGGCGATCGCGCTCGCCGAAGGATCCGCCGACGCCGCGCGGGACGTCAGCGCCGCGAAGGCCGCCGCGGCCGATGCGGCGCTGTTGGCCGCGCGCTCGGCGTTGCAGACCCACGGCGCCATCGGTTTCACGCAGGAACACGATCTCTCGCTGTTGTTGGTGCGGGTCCAGGCCCTGCGGCCGGCGTGGGGCGATCCGACGTGGCACCGACGCCGAGTATTGCAGGCACTGACCGCATGACGGTTCAGCGAGGAGCGAAGGCGGATCGCGCATGACGGTTCAGCGAGGAGCGAAGGCGGATCGCGCATGACAGAAGAACGGGAACTGCTGCGCGAGACCGTCGCCGCGCTCGTCGAAAAGCATGCGACACCCGAGTCGGTGCGCGAGGCGATGGATTCGCCGCGGGGTTATGACGAATCGCTCTGGCAGATGCTGTGTGAACAGGTCGGGGTCGCAGCACTGGTGGTGCCTGAGGAATCGGGTGGCGCCGGTGGCGAAGTCGCCGACGCCGCGGTCGCACTCGAAGAGCTGGGCAGGTCGCTGGTACCGACGCCGCTGTGGGGTACGACGCTGGCGGAACTGGCTCTGTTGTCGGCCGACGAGCCCGACACCGATTCTCTGGAGAAGCTGGCGGAGGGATCGTCGATCGGGGCGGTGGTCTTCGATCCGGAATACGTCGTCAACGGTGACGTCGCCGACGTCGTCGTCGCCGCGGACGGGGAGAACCTGACGCGCTGGACAAAGTTCACCGCCGATCCCGCGGTCTCGATGGACCCGACCCGTCGGCTCGCCCGGGTACAGCCCGCTGAAACCTCCGCGATCGGGCCGGACCCCGGCCTGCTGGACATCGCGGCGATCCTGCTGGCAGCCGAACAGATCGGTGCGGCATCGCGGTGCCTGGACCTGACCGTGCAGTACACCAAGGACCGCGTCCAGTTCGGCCGTCCCATCGGCAGCTTCCAGGCGCTCAAACACCGGATGGCCGACCTCTACGTCGCCGTGCAATCCGCACGGGCGGTGGTCGACGAGGCCGTGGCCGATCCGTCACCGACCTCGGCCTCGCTCGCCCGTCTCGCGGCCAGCGAGGCGTTCTCGACGGTGGCCGGTGAGGCGATCCAGCTTCATGGAGGTATCGCGATCACCTGGGAGAGCGACATCCAGCTGTACTTCAAACGCGCCCACGCCAGCGCGCAGCTGTTGGGCCCGCCGCGCGAGCATCTCCGTCGCCTCGAATCAGACGTGTTCTAGCCTGAACCGGTGACTGCGGACGCGAGGAGCAATTCGGTGACTGCGGACGCGAGGAGCAATTCGGGCCGGGTCTCGCTGAGGGCAGGGATTCCGCCGTTCTACGTCATGGACGTGTGGCTGGCCGCGGCCGAGCGACAGCGCACTCACGGTGATCTGGTCAACCTGTCGGCAGGCCAGCCCAGCGCGGGGGCGCCGTCGCCGGTGCGCGACGCGGCGGTGTCGACGCTGAAGGACAACCAACTCGGCTACACGGTGGCGATGGGAAAGCCTGAACTACGGTCGGCGATCGCGGACTCGTACTGGAGCCGATACGGGCTGGAGGTCGAGGCCCGCGATGTCGTGGTGACCACCGGCTCATCCGGCGGGTTCCTGTTGGCGTTTCTGGCCTGCTTCGATGTCGGCGACCGGGTGGCGATCGCCAGCCCCGGCTATCCGTGTTACCGCAACATCCTCTCGGCGCTCGGCTGCGAGGTGGTCGAGCTGCCGTGCGGTCCCGAGACCCGCTTCCAGCCGACGGCGCAGATGCTGTCCGAACTGGATCCGCCCGTCGCGGGGGTGGTGGTGGCGAGCCCGGCGAACCCGACCGGCACGGTGATCCCTCCCGAGGAGCTCGCCGCGGTCGCGTCGTGGTGCGCCACCACCGGGGTGCGCCTGATCAGCGACGAGGTCTACCACGGCCTGGTGTATGAGGGTTCCCCGGCGACCAGTAGCGCGTGGCAGACGTCGCGAGAAGCCGTGGTGGTCAACAGTTTTTCGAAGTACTTCGCGATGACGGGGTGGCGGCTGGGTTGGCTGCTGGTGCCCGAGGAACTGCGGCGGGCTGTCGACTGCCTGACCGGCAACTTCACCATCTGCCCGCCGACGCTCGCCCAGGAGGCCGCAGTCGCGGCGTTCACTGCGGAGTCGGTTGCGGAGGCCGACTCTCTGCTGGAGGGTTACGCGGCGAACCGGACGCTGCTGCTCGACGGTCTGCGATCGATCGGTATCGACCGGCTCGCCCCGACCGACGGCGCGTTCTACGTCTACGCCGACGTCTCGCACCTGACCACCGATTCGTTGGCGTTCTGCTCGAAGCTGTTGGCCGAGACCGGTGTTGCCATTGCGCCGGGGGTCGACTTCGACACCGTCCGCGGCGGCGCGTTCGTGCGGCTGTCGTTTGCCGGTTCGTCCGCCGACATCGAGGAGGCGCTGCGGCGGATCGGTTCGTGGCTGACTTAGTACACCGCTCCACCCAGGCCGGCGGACGAGCGCCGTCGGCGCGAGCTCGCATCAACACTCGCGGCGAGTAGCAACACCCCGCCGGTGACCAGATAGTGCGCCCGGGCAGGCGCGTGCTCGCCGTGACGGTCACCCCCGAGGTCGACGCCGTCACGGTGGGAGTGGTGGCGATGGGTGGTGCGGTGCTCGACGTGGTGCGCTGCCCGACCGAGCGGGTGCCGACCCCCGCAGACACCGTGGCCATCGCGGCAGAAGAAGTGCACCGGATCCGCTCCACCATCGGCCCCGGACGGTCGATCACCGCCCTCGGCGTCGCGGTGCCGGGATTGGTGCACGGCCCCGAATCAACGGTGCAGCTCGCGCCGAATCTCGACTGGCACGATGTCGAGATCGGTCAAGCCCTCAGTGCGGCAACACAATTGCCGGTGTACGCGGCCAACGATGCCAACGCCGGAGCGATCGCCGAGCACCTCTTCGGCAATCACCGCGACGGCGGTGGCGCACGATCCGAGGCCGTGCGGCGCATCGCGCCTGCGGTGTTCAACACCGCGGTGCACGTACCGACCCCTGCCGAGTACGTCGCCCTCGGGGCGGCCCGGCAGGCGGCCTGGGTGCTGTCCGGGAATGAGTCACCCCCGCCATGGTCGGTCGGGGTGACCACTGCGTATGACGCCGCCGCGACGCCTCAGGTGCTCGAGCAGTACCACCGCGCTCGGCAACTCACCCTGAGGTGACCGGACTTGTCGGCGCTGTGGTTTAGCGTGGGTTCATGTTCGATAGTGTGTTCGATATCGACCCCGGGGCCGATGAGGCTGAGTTGCGGGCTGCGGTGGAGCGCTTCGAGACGTTGAAGTCGGTGGCGGCGGCGGCCCAGGCGAGGGTGACGGCGTTGTGGGCGGCCAAACGCCGCGCTGCCGAGCAAGCTGCCGGGGTGCCGGCGCGGCGCCGCGGCAAAGGGTTGGCGTCGGAGGTGGCGCTGGCCCGNCGNGAGGCCCCGACGTGCGGGAACCGCCATCTCGGGTTCGCCCAGGCGTTGGTGCACGAGATGCCCCACACCCTGGCCGCNCTNGAAACCGGGATGCTCTCGGANTGGCGGGCCACCCTGATCGTCAAACAATCGGCGTGTTTGAGCGTGGAGCANCGCCGNNANNTNGACGCCGANCTGTGCGCCGACACCTCGCGTCTGTCCGGGTGGGGNAANNNCCAGGTCGAAGCCGAAGCCAAGAAGATCGCTGCCCGCCTGGATGCGGCGGCGGTGGTGGCCCGCTCCGCCAAAGCCGCCGCTGATCGTGGGGTGTGGATCCGCCCGGCCCCGGACACCATGACCTACCTGACGGTCCTGCTGCCCGTGGCGCAGGGAGTCGCGATGTACGCCGCGCTGAAGCGCGAAGCCGACCTGAGCGGTGATGGGCGGTCGCGGGGTCAGGTGATGGCCGATACCGCCTATCAGCGGATCACCGGGCGCCCGGCCACCAAGCCGGTGCCGGTGGCACTGAACATGGTGATGGCCGACACCACCCTGGCCGGNGACGACACCGAACCGGCNTGGCTGNANGGGTTTGGTCCTATCCCGGCCGGGCTGGCNTGCAAGCTGACCGGCGACGCCGCCACCGACAAAACGGTGAAAGCCACGCTGCGCCGGCTGTACCGCCACCCCACCTCGGGGCAGTTGGTGGCGATGGAATCCCGGGCGAGGATCTTCCCCAAAGCGCTGGCACGATTCCTGCAACTGCGCGACCAGNNNTGCCGGACCCCGTACTGCGACGCCCCGATCCGGCACTGCGACCACGCCACCCCGGTCCGTGACGGCGGCCCCACCAGCGCACTCAACGGCCTCGGTGACTGCGAAGCCTGCAACTACGCCAAAGACGCCCCCGGCTGGCAGGTCAGCACCACGACCGGTATCGACGGGGAACACCACGCCGAATACCGCACCCCCACCGGCGCGGTCTACCAGTCCACCGCCCCACCCCTACCCGGACCACCAGTACGCCGACGACTCAGCCTCATCGAAGGCCAACTCAGCATCGACCTGGTCACTTTCGACGCTGCGTGACATACCAGTCGAGCAGGGCGGGATCGTCGACGGCGCTGCGCTCGACGACCTTGGCCGGGTCGCCGCCTTGGAACAGCTTCTTGATCGGCACCTCGAGTTTCTTGCCGGTGCGGGTGTGCGGAACGCCGGGGGCGGCGACGATCTCGTCGGGCACGTGGCGCGGGGACACCTCGGATCGGATGGTGCCGTTGATGCGGTCGCGCAATGCATCGTCGAGTTCGACGCCTTCATCGAGAACCACGAACAACGGCATCCAGTAGTCACCGTCGGGTTGTTCGGCACCGATCACCAATGCCTCGACGATCTCCGGCAGGCTCTCGACGGCCTGATAGATGTCGGCGCTGCCCATCCGGATGCCGTGGCGATTGAGGGTGGAATCCGACCGACCGTGCACGATGACGCTGCCGTGGTCGGTGATGGTGATCCAGTCACCGTGACGCCAGACACCCGGGTACGTCTCGAAATACGCTGCGCGGTAACGCTGTCCGTCGGGATCGTTCCAGAAACACACCGGCATCGAGGGCATCGGCTTGGTGACCACGAGTTCGCCGACCTCGCCTCTGACCGGCGTGCCCGCTTCGTCCCACGCGTCCAATGCGACGCCGAGAAACGGGGCGGACAACTCGCCGGGCCAGACCGGAACGGTGCGGACACCACCGATGAATGCCGACACCACGTCGGTGCCGCCGCTGATCGACGCAACCTGGACATGTTCACCGACATGCTCGCTCAGCCACAACGACGACGCAGGCGGCAGCGACGATCCGGTGATCCCGACGGTCCGCAGCGCCGACAGGTCGTGGGTCCCCTTCGGGTCGGCATCGGCCTTCATGCAGCCGAGCACATAACCGGGACTGGTGCCGAGCACCGTCGCCCGAACCCGGGCCGCGATCTCCCACAAGGCATCCGGCCGCCCTGCCGACGGGCTGCCGTCGTAGCAGACGATCGTCGCGCCGACGAGGAGTCCCGCGACCTGGAAGTTCCACATCATCCAGCTGGGGCTGGTGAACCAGAAGAAGGTGTCGTCTCGGCCGATGTCGGACTGCAGCGCGACAGCTTTGAGGTGTTCCAGCACCACCCCGCCGTGGCCGTGCACAATTCCTTTGGGCAGTCCCGTGGTGCCCGACGAGAAGAGGATCCACAGCGGGTGGTCGAACGGAACTGCGACAGTGTCGATCTCGCGGTCGCTGTGTGCGGCGACGTCGTCCACGGTGAACGTCGCGGCCAAGGTGGGCAATCCGTCTCGCAGCGCGGCGACCTCGTCGGTCTTGTCCCGGTACTTCCCGCCGAACGTGTACCCGTCCGCCGTCACCAGCGCTTTGGGTTCGAGCTGGCCGAGTCGGTCCAGCGCAGCCTTCGCCGAGTAGTCCTGTCCGCAGGCGCTCCAGACGGCGCCGACGGCGGCGGTGGCCAGGAACGCGATCACTGCTTCCGGGATGTTGGGCAGGTACCCGGCGACGCGGTCGCCGGGGCCGATACCGGCTGCTCGCAGCGTGTCGGCGAATGCGGCGGTGCGTCCGAGCAGTTCGGCCCAGGACACCTCGCGGTCCGGTCCCGCTTCGCTGACGTGGATGATCGCGGGTCGGTCGGTGCGCGCGTTGCGCACGATCTGGTCGACGTAGTTCAGTGTGGTGCCGGGGAACCACCGAGCGCCGGGCATGTCCCCGTTCTCGAGGACCGTGGGTCCACGGTCACCGACCTCGAAGTAGTCCCACAAAGTGGCCCAGAAGGTGTGGATGTCCGCCACCGACCACCGCCACAGGGCGTGGTAATCGGGGAAACCGCAACCCGTCCGCTTCTCGGCGAACCGCACGAAGTCGGTGACGCGGGCGTCGGCGACATCGTGGTCCGTGGGATTCCACTGGGGCTTCATGGGCGGCCCACCGCCCTCGGCACTGCCGTCGACATCAACGCGCACTCCATCCGCCATCCATCGTGTACGAGGCTCCCGTAACCATGCCAGCCGCCGGTGATGCCAGCCAACCCGCCAAGTCGCCGACTTCTTCCGGCTCGACGAGACGTTTGACCGCGCTCTCCTTGAGCAGGATCTCGGCGATCACCTGATCCTCCGGGATTCCGTGGGTCTTGGCCTGGTCGGCGATCTGCTTGGTCACCAGCGGGGTCCGGACGTAGCCGGGGTTGATGCAGTTGCTGGTGACGCCGTGCGGACCGCCTTCCAGCGCGGTCACCTTGGACAGGCCCTCGAGGGCATGCTTGGCGGTGACGTAGGCGACCTTGAACGGGGAAGCACGAAGGCCGTGTACCGACGAGATGTTGATGACGCGGCCGAACCCGCTGCGGTACATGTGCGGCAGCGCGGCACGGATCAACAGGAACGGCGCCTCCACCATCAACGTCATCATCATGCGGAACCGCTCCGGCGGGAACTCGGCGATTTCGTGGATGCTCTGCACACCCGCGTTGTTGACCAGGATGTCGGTTCTCAGCTGCAGGCTCTCCAGCGCCTCCACGTCGAGAAGATCGACTTCCCAAGCCGTTCCACCGATCTCCTGGGCCACGGACCTGGCGCCGGCGTCGTCGATGTCGGCGACCGTGACGGTGACCCCACGGCCGGCCAGCTCACGCGCGCAGGCCGCACCGATGCCGCTCGCGCCGCCGGTCACCAGCGCGGTGCGGCCGTCGAGACCGCTCATACGATGCCCGCCTTGGCGAGCTGCTCGCGGTCCGCCTCGTCGAGTGTCTTGAGGTCCAGACCGTTGGTCTCCCGGTTGAACAGGGCCGCCACCAAGGTGATCGCTGCGGCGCCGGCGAGATACAGGGCGATCGGCACCCACGAGTCGAACCTGTCGAGCAACCAGGTGGCGATCGCCGGCGCCAGCGATCCGGCCACGATCGACGTCACCTGATAGCCAAGGGAGACACCGGAATACCGCATCCGGGTGGGGAACATCTCGGCCATGATGGCCGGCTGTGGTGCGTACATCAGGGCGTGGATCATCAGGCCCAGGATGACCGCACCCATGATCATCAGGTAGTTCGCGGTGTTCATCATCGGGAACGCGAAGAATCCCCAGGTACCCGCGAGAATGGCACCGACGATGTACACCGGCCGTCGTCCGTACCGATCGGACAATCTGCCGACCTGCGGGATCACCAGGAAATGCACCGCGTGCGCGGCCAACAGCCACCACAGGATGTCTCCGGTGTCGGCACCGACGTGGGTCTTGAGGTAGACGATCGAGAAGGTGACGACGAGGTAGTACATGATGTTCTCCGCAAAACGCAGGCCCATCGCCGTGAAGACTCCGCGGGGATAGCGCTTCAGCACCTCGAACACGCCGTAGGACACTGCCTTGACCCGCTCGACCTCCTCCTGGGCTTCCAGGAAGATCGGCGCGTCGGTGACCTTCGTGCGGATGTAGTAGCCGATCAGCACCACCACCGCCGACAGCCAGAACGCGACACGCCAACCCCAGGACAGGAACGCCTCGTCCGACAGCACGCCGGTCAGCACCAACAGCACCACGGTGGCGAGCATGTTGCCGACGGGCACGGCGGCCTGCGGCCAACTGGCCCAGAAGGCGCGGTCCTTGTTCGGGCTGTGCTCGGCGACCAGCAGCACCGCCCCGCCCCATTCGCCGCCGACCGCGAAGCCCTGGAAGAACCGCAGGACCACAAGGAGGATCGGCGCCCATACTCCGATCTGTCCGTACGTCGGCAGGCAGCCCATCAGGAACGTCACGCCGCCGACGAGCAGGATCGCGAACTGGAGCAACTTCTTGCGGCCGTACTTGTCGCCGAAGTGCCCGAAGACGATGCCGCCCAGCGGCCGCGCGACGAACCCGACCGCGTAGGTCAGCAGTGCCGCGATCAGCGCGTTGGCGTCGCTGGTGCCCTGGGCGAAGAAGATCTTGTTGAACACCAGCGTGGCAGCGGTGGCATAGAGGAAGAACTCGTACCACTCGACGACGGTCCCGGCCATCGAGGCGACCACGACGCGTTTGAGGCCGGTCGGTGCCGACCCGGGGCCGTCGGGCCGAGGTCTGTGTTGAGTGCTCATGTCATTCCCCTCCTATGTGATGCCGCCCACAGTTCAGTGTGAGTATTCATGCAGTCCACCACCCACGGCAATGACCAGAACTGCAGGAAGCTTCTGCAAAAATGCAGATATGTCCCCAGTGGATCGCCACCCCAGCCCCGACGACCTGCTGGTGTTGCTTGCGGTGGGCCGGACCGGTCGGTACACGACGGCGGCCGATGAACTCGGCCTCAACCACACCACGATCAGTCGCCGCATCGCCGCTCTCGAACAGGCGATGGGCGGGCGGGTGCTGGCCCGGGTGGGCGGCGGGTGGGAACTCACCGACCTCGGGCGCGAGGCGCTGACGGCCGCGGAGGCCGTCGAGTCCGCTGTGAGGTCGCTGGCCGTCGACGCCGGAGGGCGGCGGGCACTGGAAGGAGTGGTCCGGATCTCGGCGACCGACGGGTTCTCCGCCTACATCGCCGCTCCCGCGGCCGCCGCGGTGCAGCGCGACCACCCCAAGGTGGCGGTGGAGATCGTCGCCGCCACCCGGCGTGCCACCCAGCAGCGCTCGGGACTGGATGTCGAGGTGGTTGTCGGCGAACCCACGGTGCACCGCGCCAAGGCACTGAGACTCGGCGACTACTGCCTCGGCCTGTACGGATCGCGGGACTATCTCCGCGGCAACGGTGCGCCGACGAATATCGCCGATCTGCAACGCTTTCCACTGGTCTACTTCATCGACTCGATGCTCCAGGTCGACGACCTCGATCTGGCCACGAGCTTCGCTCCGGCGATGCGGGAGTCGGTGACATCCACCAACGTCTTCGTCCACGTCGAAGCCACCAGAGCATCCGCCGGACTCGGGCTGCTGCCGTGCTTCATGGCCGACCGTCATAGTGACCTGGTCCGGGTTCTGACCGAGTCGGTGTCGATCCAGCTGACCTATTGGCTGGTCACCCGCGCCGAAACGCTGCGGCGGCCGGAAGTCGCCGCGGTGGTCGATGCGATCACCACGCGTATGGACGAGCAGCGCGACATGCTTCTCGGGCGCGGGGCAGGCTCAGCCGTCTGAAATCCCATGCCCGACGCTGATCCGGTGACTGCGTAAGTACCCACCGACCCACCGTCTCCGGGGTATTGCGCTCGGGCGCCCAGACTGGTGCAGTCATGGCATGCCCTTCATCGAACACGAACGTGGCCGCGCGTACTACCGCCACTGGGCCGCCGCCGAGCCGACCGCCGCCGTGGTCTTTCTGCACGGATTCGGCGAGCACACCGGCTTGTACCACCGGTATGGGTTCGCCCTGAACGCGGCGGGCATCGACCTGTGGGCCGTCGACCAGTTCGGGCACGGCCTCAGCCCGGGCGGGCGCGGCGACTTCGGGTCCATCGAGGACAGTTCGGCGCTGGCCGACAGCCTGACCGACCTCGCCGAGGAGCAGCAGCCGGGCATTCCGGTTCTCGCACAGGGTCATTCGTTCGGCGCGATTGTGACGCTGTTCCGGTTGCTGGATCTCAAGGATCGGTATCGTGGCGCCATCGTCTCCGGGGCACCGGTCGTCCCGGTCCCCGAACTTCTCGACGCCGACACCTCGTTCGAGTTGGAACCGGGCTTACTGTCCGCAGATCCGTTCTATCTGGACTCGCTGGTCAACGATCCCCTGGCATTCGTCCACGCCGACGGTGCGGCTCTAGTGCGGGAGCTGGACAGGGGGTGGGACCGCTTCGGCCTGGACCTGCCGTCGCTGTCGGTGCGCACCCTGGCGGTGCACGGCGTCAACGACCCGATCGCACCGATCGGCGCGGTACGCGCCTACGCCAAGCAGATCGACGCGCTGGAACTCGCGGAGTTCCCTGGCGCCCGCCACGACATCCTCAACGAAACCGTCCACCGTGACGTCGCCGCGGCGATCGTCGAGTTCGTCCACTCGGCGTCATAGCCAGGTGTCCTCGGTCGTCGCGGTCAGGAACGCCTCGAGGTCGTTGCGCCAATCCGCGGGCGAGTTCTTGTCGGGCTCGATGCCGGTGTACCCGCCCTGGTAGAAAAGCAGCGGCCGCGGCTTCTTCTTCGGGACGTCGGACAACGAGTGCACCGCACCGAAGACCACAAAATGGTCGCCGCCGTCGTGCACCGAGTTCACCGCACAGTCGATGTGGGCCAGTGAGCCCTCGATGATCGGCGAGCCCAATTTTGATGGTGCCCAGTCGATACCGGCGAACTTGTCCGGTTCCCGGGAACCGAAGCGGGCCGAGACGTCCTTCTGGTTCTCGTGCAGGATGTTGACGCAGAAGTTTCCGCTCGCCTCGATTGCCTGCCAGGATCGCGACACCTTCGTCGGGCAGAACAGCACCAGCGGCGGATCCAGGGACAGCGCCGCAAACGACTGGCACGCGAAGCCGACGGGCACGCCCTCGTGCACCGTGGTGATCACCGTGATGCCCGTACAGAACTGCCCGAGCACACTGCGGAAGGTGCGCGGGTCGATGGGAGGACTACTCATCGACGATGGCTCCTCGCGCAAGCGCTCGTCATTACTACTTGAAGCCCACGCTGAAGTCATGGCCCCACAGTGACACTGCAGTGCTCTCCCGAGCAACCCACTTGTCGTCGTCCTCGACTTCGAGTCCCTCACAACCGAACTCGACGTCAAAACCGCCCGGTGTCTTCATGTAGAAGGACAGCATCTTGTCGTTGACGTGCCGACCCAGCGTCGCCGACATCTTGACCTTGCGGCGCAGCGCCCGGTCCAGACAGAGTCCGACGTCGTCGGCGTTCTCCACCTCCACCATGAGATGCACGATCCCGCTGGGCGTCTCACCCGGCATGAACGCCAGGCTGTGGTGTCGCGGGTTGACGCCCAGGAACCGCAGCCAGGCGGGAGCACCGTCGGCCGGCCGACCGACCAGCTGTGGTGGCAGCCGCATCGAGTCCCGCAGGTGGAACCCGAGCACATCCCGGTAGAAGTGCAGCGTCTCCGCGTCGTCGCGGGTGGTCAGCACCACGTGCCCGAGGCCCTGCTCTTCGGTGACGAACTTGTGACCGTACGGGCTCACCACGCGCCGATGCTCCAGCGCGACGCCGTGGAAAACCTCCAGCGTGTTGCCCGACGGATCGTCGAACACGATCATCTCGTCGACGCGGCGATCGGCGAGCTGGGCGGCCGTGGCCTCCTTGTAGGGCGTGCCCTCGACTTCCAGGCGCTTGCGAATGTTCTGCAGGGACGCGGCGTTTGCGGTCTCCCACCCGGACTCGAGCAACCGATCGTGTTCGCCCGGCACGATCACCAGCCGGGCGGGGAACTCGTCCATGCGCAGATAGAGGGCACCCTCGGTGCTGCCGCTGCCCTCCACCATGCCGAGCACCTTGAGCCCATACTCGCGCCAGGCACCGATATCGGTGGTCTCGATGCGGAGATATCCCAGCGATCGGATGCTCATCCTGTGCCTCCGAGGAAATCGATGGTCAGCTTGTTGAACTCGTCGAACTTCTCCAGCTGCGCCCAGTGCCCACACTGCCCGAACACATGCAGCTGAACGCGGGGAATCTGCTTGAGCGCCACCAGTGCCCCGTCGAGCGGGTTGACCCGGTCCTCACGTCCCCAGATCAGCAATACCCGCTGACGGAGCTTGTACACGTCGCGCCACATCATGCCGAGCTCAAAATCCGCCCCGGCGAAGGACTTACCCATCGCTTTGGTGGCGGCCAAAGACTCCGGGGTGCTGGCGATCTGGAACCGTTCCTCCACCAACTCGGGTGTGATCAGGCTCTGGTCGAACACCATGATGCGCAGGAACTTCTCGATGTTCTCGCGCGTCGGGTCTGCGGCGAACCGGCCCAACAGCTTCACGCCTTCGGTCGGGTCGGGCGAGAACAGGTTGACACTCAACCCGCCCGGGCCCATCAGCACGAGCCGTCCCGCACGCTTGGGGTTGTCCAGAGCGAATCGCACGGCGGTGCCCCCGCCGAGCGAGTTACCCACCAGCGCCGCACGTTCCAGGCCCAGCTGATCGAACAGGTTCAGCAGAGCCGTGGAGCTGTAGCGGTTGTACTGCTCGTGCTCGGTGTGCTTGTCCGAATGGCCGTAGCCGGGCTGGTCGACGGCCAGCACGTGGAAGTGCTTGGCCAGCACCGGGATGTTGCGCCCGAAGTTCGACCAGCTGGACGCGCCCGGCCCGCCGCCGTGCAGCAGCACGACCGTTCCTGCCGTCTCCCGGTGCTCGAAGCCGGCCTCGTGGTAGTGCAGTCGCATGTCCTCGCGGACCTGCGCGTAACGCGACGTCGATTCGAACGTGATCTCTTGCTGCTGGGCTGCTTCGGCTGCGAAGGATGTCATCAGGGGCCGGCCGATCAGACCATCGTGTCCTGCGGCGGCAGGCCGAACTCGTTGTTGCCGAAGATCAGGTAGGCCCGCTCGGGCTCGTTCGCCGCATGGACCCTGCCGGCGTGGGCGTCGCGCCAGAACCGCTGCACGGGAGCGTCGGATTGCAGCGCAGTCGCGCCGGCACTCTCGAACAGCAGGTCGATGGAGGCGATCGCGCGAGCTGTGGCGCGCACCTGGTCGCGGCGGGCGCGGGCACGCAACGCGAACGGAATCTCTTCATCGGCCTTGAGGTGTTCGTACTCCTCGCGGACATTGCCGATCAGCTGTCGCCAGCCGGCGTCGATGTCGCTGGCGGCCTCGGCGATGCGCACCTTGGCGAACGGGTCGTCCTTGGACTTCTCACCGGCGAAGGCGGCACGCACCCGCTTGCCCTGGTGTTCGACATGGGCGTCGTACGCACCGTACGCCATGCCCATGATGGGAGCTGAGATGGTGGTGGGATGCATTGTCCCCCAGGGCATCTTGTACACAGGCGCAGTGTTGTTCTCCAACCCGCCCGCCGTGCGGTCGTTCATCGCCTTGTAGGACAGGAACCGGTGCCGGGGCACGAAGACGTCCTTGACGACGACGGTGTTGCTGCCGGTGCCCTTCAACCCCACGACATGCCAGACGTCGTCGATGCGGTACTCGTCACGCGGAATCAGGAAGCTTCCGAAGTCGACCGGCTTGCCGTCCTTGATGACCGGCCCGCCGAGGAACGCCCACGTCGCATGATCACAGCCCGAGGACCACTGCCACGCGCCGCTGACCAGATACCCGCCGTCGACGACGGTGCCGGCGCCCATCGGCGCGTACGAGGACGACACGCGCACTGTGGGGTCACTGCCCCACACCTCGTCCTGCGCCTGCTGGTCGAACAGGGCCAGGTGCCAGTTGTGCACGCCGATGATGGACGACACCCACCCGGTGGACCCGCACGCGCTGGCGATGCGCCGGACGGCCTCATAGAAGACGGTGGGGTCACACTGCAGACCGCCCCACTGCTCGGGCTGGAGCAGCTTGAAGAAGCCCACCTCGTCGAGTTCGTTCACCGTCTCATCGGGAAGGCGCCGCAATTCTTCGGCGGCCTGAGCACGCTTGGCGATCAGCGGCAGCAGATCGTCGATGCCGGCTAGCACCGCCTGCACGTCACGCTGTTGAATGGACGTCACGGATTTACCTCCCGGAGCTAGGGCCTGGCGATGAGTGTCTTGGGTAAAGAGCAGATCGCTATGGAAAGATTAGAACACGTTACGATTTGTGTCGAGCAGCGCATTGCTGTGGCCGCTGGACCAGCGCACATGCATTTCTGTAACCTGTTCTAGTTATCGATGCGAGGAGGGCACAGCAGTGACGGATGAGCCGCTTGGCGCCCACGTGCTCGAGCTGGAGGTGGCCGACGTCGTCGACGAGACCGCCGACGCGCGCTCACTGGTGTTCAAAGTGCCCGACGACCCGGCGATCCCTGCCGAAAAACTTCACTACGCCCCCGGCCAGTTCCTGACGCTGCGGGTGCCCAGCGACCGAACGGGTTCGGTGGCGCGGTGTTATTCGCTGTGCAGCTCGCCGTTCAGCGGCGATCCGTTGACCGTCACCGTCAAGCGGACCGCCGACGGCTACGCGTCGAACTGGCTGTGCGACCACGCCGCACCGGGCATGAAGATGCACGTGCTGGCACCCTCGGGCACGTTCGTGCCCAAGGACCTGGACACCGACTTCCTGCTGCTCGCCGCGGGCAGCGGTATCACCCCGATGATGGCCATCCTGAAGTCCGCGCTGACCGAGGGCAGCGGCAAGGTGACGCTGGTCTACGCCAACCGCGACGAGAAGTCCGTCATCTTCGCCACCGCGCTGCGTGAACTGGCCGCCAAGTACCCGGATCGGCTCAACGCGGTCCACTGGCTGGAATCGGTGCAGGGGCTGCCCAGCGCGACCGACCTGTCCGGCCTGGTCGCCCCCTACACCGCGCGTGAAGCGTTCATCTGCGGTCCCGGACCGTTCATGGCCGCCGCCGAGGAAGCGCTGAAGTCGGCGGGAGTCCCGGGCGAACGCATTCACATCGAGGTGTTCAAGTCCTTGGAGTCCGACCCGTTCGCCGCGGTGGTGGTGGAGGAGGACGACAGCGACGAGGGCCCCGCCACCGCGACCGTGACGCTGGACGGCGACACCCACGAGGTGTCCTGGCCGCGCAGCGCGAAGCTGCTGGACGTGCTACTCGCCAAGGGACTGGACGCGCCATTCTCCTGCCGCGAGGGGCACTGCGGCGCGTGTGCGGTCCTGACCAAGTCGGGGGACGTCGAGATGGAGGTCAACGATGTCCTCGAACAGCAGGATCTCGACGAGGGCCTGATCCTGGCCTGCCAGGCGCACCCGCGCTCGGATTCGGTTGAAGTCACATACGACGAATGAGCTGCGGGCTACCATTCCGCCACGGGAGGCACACGTGAAGCTATTTGCCCGAATGTCCGGGATTTCCAGGATTTCCAGGATTTCCATGGTCGCGGCGACGTCGGCTGCGCTGGCGTTGTTCGCGTCCGCCCCCGGGGCACAGGCCGCGGTGGACACCGCGGACGCGTCGATCCCCGTCGACCCCGTGACCGCGATCGAAGTGCACACCACCGCCGACTGCGTGCGCGCCGTGAACCAGTGCTTCTTCACCGCGAGTGCGAATCTGCGGACCCCTGCGGGCGCGATCGGTTTCCCCGACGACCTGTGGGCCCGCCAGACCACGACGCTGCGGTCGATGGACCGTAGCGTGTACCTGGACTCCAGCTTCGTCGGCGAGAACACCCGGATGTTCAAATCGATTGGCCCCGTTGAGTTCACCACGATCTACTTCGGTGGCGGCCCGGTGGAGAAGTATCAGCTTCGCGGCAACACCTGGCCGACGGATTGGTCCACCGGCCAGCCCAAGCTGGACGCCGACTACATCGTCTGCTCACACATCCAGGTGGTGTACGCCGGCGTCAACCTCACGACCCCCGACGCCTGCTCACAGACCACGTTCAGTTAGGTGCCGCCCGGCCGGGCGACACCAGACGCAATGCGCCGCTGCCGTTCGGTGCCGCGAGGACATCTGCAGAAAAAGTGGGCTGATCCGCGCGCAGATAATCGCCTGTGACCGTGACCGTCTTGACCACCGAGCCGGTCTCCTCGAAAACGAGCAGACTGCCCGCCGCGTGATAGTCCGCGGAGATCACCGGCTCGCCGACGGTCTTTTCTATGAAAGCCCCGTCGGTGTACTCGTTGAACAGGTGGACTTCGTCCCAGCGGAAATCAGTCAGCTCGCGCAGCGGCACCGGTTGGGTTCCGTCCCTGACGGTCGCCAGCTTCGCTTCCAGCGGATCGTCTTCAGATGTGAAGAACAGGCCGCAGGCCGTCACAACGATGGCGCAGCACACCGCCAGACAAACAGTTCGAAGGAAACGGATCACGATCCACCCACACTCGGATACGGCGACGGTAGCGGGGCTCCGGCGCCGGCGGGGCCCGGGGAACTCAGGCTCGAGTCACCGATCGGCAGCGTACTGTCGCTCCACTCGAGACTTTTCCCGTCCGGCCCGATGACAACCATGTCACCGGAGCTGACGGATTGCTGGACCAGATCGGCCAGTTCTTGGGGCGACGCGTCGGGATTCGCAAGGGCGATGTCGCGACCCACCTGGTTGTTGTAGAGGTCCATCGACTCACTTGACTGGTAGTTCGCCTCCCGGCCTTCGTGGGCTGCGGTGAACACCGCAGTCCACTCCTCACCGAACTCCTGCGTCATCAGGGCGCTTCCGTACGCGTGGCGGAACGCATCGGTCTGATTGTCGATCTCACTGCCATTGGGCGGAGGGAACCTGGCCTTCGCCGCAGCGGTGGCCTGGTCTCTGATGTCCATCACCGTCGTGATCCGCGTGGGATCGGCCAGCAGCATCTCGATCTCGGTCTGTGTGAGCTGCTGGGTCGGGATTTCCTCGCCGTTGAGCCAGTCCAGGAATGCCGGGGCGTCGAAATCGTGTGTCCCTCCCGGATCTTCGCGCACCCGGTACTTCTCCAGGATCTCGTCGAGCCGCCTGCGCTTTTCCTCGTCAGGGGTGGGCGGGGGCGCCTCGGCGGGGCCCTGTTTGAACGTGTGCCCGCCGAGCAACGTGTATTCGCCTGCCAACCGGTCAATCTCGGCACCCACAAGGTTCAGTTCGGCATTGGACGTCTCGACGATACCTGCGACCTGGCCGAGACCCTTCTCGACGATGGGCAGCATCATCTGTTCCCCGAGCGCGGTCGGCGGCACCATGGCGGCAGCGGACACCACCCATTGCCGGACCGAATCCAGGTTCTGCCTACCCGCGGTGACGATGGCGGCCGAACGGTCGACCTGCGCGGCGAGGTGCTGATCGAGCTCGGCCATGCGGGCGATGACGTTCGCCCGGCCGATGTTGACGGTGCCGTAGGCGTTGGCAGCCCCACCAGACCAAACCGCATCAGGTTTCGCGGACGACACCTCGGAGTGCAGCCGGGTCAATTGTGGGCTCTGGTCGAATACCACGCCGGGTGCAGGCGCCCCCTGTCCGAAGGTCTGCCTGGCGTTCGACCATGTCGACAGGAAGGCACCGAGCACGGCGGACATGCGTTCGATTATCTCCCGACCGCATCCGCGCCGGTGACAGAATTTTCGCTCAGCGGGGCAGGCCCAGCAACCGCTCCCCCGCCATCGTCAGCAGGATCTGCTCGGTGCCACCGGCGATCGTCAGGCAGCGGGTGTTGAGGAAGTCATGCACCGGGCTGTTCTCCACTGCGCCGGCCCCTTCGGAAAGATCCATCCGGAACTCGGCGAGCGCCTGCCGATACCGCACACCGATGAGCTTGCGGGCACTGGCCTGCGGCCCGGGATCCCCGCCGCCCACCGCGAGCTGGGCGATGCGCTGGTCGAGCAACGATCCCATCTGGGCGGTGACGATCAACGCACCGAGCTGATCCTGTTGCGCGCCATCGGCTTCGAGCGCTGGGTCTTCCCGCACGGCGCGCAGCAGCTCCTCCATCGGGTTGCCCAACGCGGTGCCCTGCGCCATCGCCACCCGCTCGTTGGCCAGCGTGGTGCGCGCCAACCGCCAGCCGTTGTCGACCTCGCCCACCACCATCTCGTCGGACACGAACACGTCGTCGAAGAACACCTCGTTGAAGAGCTCGTCGCCGGTGATCTCGCGCAGCGACCGGATCACGATGCCCGGCGACTTCATGTCGATCAGGAAATAGGTGATGCCCCTGTGTTTCGGAGCGTCGGGGTTGGTGCGGGCCAGGCAGACGCCCCAGTGCGCGGTCTGCGCGGCTGAGGTCCACACCTTCTGTCCGGTCAGCTTCCAGCCGGAAACCTTTGCGCCGCTCGCGGTCACGCCGTCGGCGCGCACAGCTTTGGTGCGCAGTGCGGCCAGGTCCGACCCGGCTCCCGGCTCACTGAACAGCTGGCACCACTGCAGATCACCGCGCAATGTCGCGGGGACGAACTGCTCGACCTGCTCGGGGCTGCCGTGCTCGAGAATCGTCGGAACCGCCCACCAGCCGATCACCAGATCGGGACGGGCGATCCCCGCTGCCGCCAACTCCTGGTCGATCAGCAACTGCTCGGCCGGTCCCGCTGCCCGGCCGTAGGGTCGCGGCCAGTGGGGCGCCAGCAGGCCCGTCTCGGCCAGGACGACCTGTCGCTTCTCCTCGGCGACCGCTGCGACTTCGGCGACCGCAGAAGCAATCTCGGGCCGCAGGTCGGCCACCGACTCCAGATCGATGTGCAGGTTCCGGCGCACCCCCTGCTGGGTCAACGCTGCCACCCGTCGCAGCCAGCGCGACCGCCCGCCCAGGAACTGGGAGATGCCGTAGGCACGCCGCAAGTACAGGTGCGCGTCGTGCTCCCAGGTGATCCCGATGCCGCCCAGAACCTGGATGCAATCCTTGGCGTTCGCCTTGGCGGCCTCGATGCCGACCGAGGCCGCCAGCGCCGCTGCGATGGAGAGCTGTTCATCGTCGTCTTCACTGGCGGCGCGGGCCGCGTCGGCCGCGGCCACCGAAGCCTGCTCGGAGCGCAGCAGCATCTCGGCGCACATGTGCTTGATCGCCTGGAAGCTCCCGATCGGCTTGCCGAACTGCTCCCGCACCTTGGCGTAGTCGGTCGCGGTCTCCAGCAGCCACCGGGCCAGGCCCGCCGCCTCGGCGGCCAGCACCGTCGCCGCAAGATCGACGACGCGCTGCGCGGACGCCGTGAGCTCCTCGGCTGCCGCGTCCTCCAGCACCACCCGCGCCAACGGCCGGGAGAAATCTGTGGCTTTGAGCGGCTCCACCGTCACACCGTCGGCCGCGGCGTCGACGAGCAGCCAGCGATCACCGGCAGGCAGCAGCAGCACCACGTCAGCTGTGTCCTCGCCGACCCCGAGCACATACGGTGCGCTGCCGGAGACCCGCCCGTCGGAGTAGGAGAACTCGGCCGTCAGCGCGACGCCGGCGGTGCGCTGACCCGACGCCAGCGCCGCAAGCAGTTCGGCGTGGGTGCCGTCCAGGACCAGTGTGGTCAGCGCCGTCGTGGCCACCGGGCCGGGCACCATCGCCGCGGCCGACTCGTCGACCATCGCACACAGGTCCGCGACGGTGCCGTCGGCGCCGCCGTGTTCCTCCGGCAGCGCCACCCCGAAGATCCCCAGCTGCGCCAGCCCGTCGTACGGTGCCCGCCACGCGCCCGGATCGCCTTGTTCCACGTCCCGTGCCGCGTCCACCACCGCGGACCCTGCCGCCCAGCTGCGCACCAGCTCGCGGGCGTCCGACTGCTCATCGGAGATGGCCGCCGAGTTCTTCAAAGATCCAGCCGACACCGGGACTCCTAAGCGTTTGGGGGGAGAAGACGGTGCTTCCCACTAGAACGTGTTCTAATAGTGCCAGCGTTCGACCGTCAAGTCGACCGTCATCGCAGCAGGCAGGACGGTGTCTACATGGCACTGAGGTGAGAAGTTGGGGGCCGGTATGCGTATCGTTTTCCGCGAGACCGCATCACGAAGGAGACGCTCGTCGCATGTCTGGGACGTCTGAGTTGTCAGCCGGCGCCTCGCCGACGCCGGCGCGTGCCGCCGGATCTGACTCGCGCCCGCGTCAGGTGCTGAACGTGGCGGTGCTGGCCGAGTCCGAGCTGGGGTCCGAAGCGCAGCGCGAGCGCCGAAAGCGCATCCTGGACGCCACCTTGGCGATCGCGTCGAAGGGTGGTTACGAGGCCGTCCAGATGCGGGCCGTGGCTGAACGCGCGGACGTCGCAGTGGGAACGCTGTACCGGTACTTCCCGTCGAAGGTCCATCTGCTGGTGTCTGCGCTGGGCCGGGAGTTCGAGCGCATCGACGCCAAGACCGACAGGGCGGCACTGTCGGCGGGTGCCACCGCCTACCAGCGGCTGAACATCATGGTCGGCAAACTCAACCGGGCGATGCAGCGCAACCCGCTGCTCACCGAGGCGATGACGCGGGCGTTCGTCTTCGCCGACGCCTCGGCAGCCGGCGAGGTCGATCACGTCGGCAAGCTGATGGACTCGATGTTCGCGCGCGCGATGAGCGACGGTGAGCCCACCGAGGATCAGTACCACATCGCCCGGGTGATCTCGGATGTGTGGCTATCGAATCTGCTGGCCTGGCTGACGCGGCGCGCCTCGGCCACCGACGTCAGCAAGCGGCTGGATCTGACCGTGCGGCTGCTCATCGGAGACGGCGACCAGCCTAAGATCTGACGGGTGAGCGACGTCCCGCCCGAGCTGACGACCGCACTCGACGAAGCGGCATCCAGTGCGCGGCTGCTGGTCACCTCCGACTTCGACGGGACCCTGTCGCCGATCGTCAACAACCCGGCCGACGCCCGGCCGCTCCCGCACGCCGGCCAGGCCCTGATCGAACTCGCCGACCTGCCCGCGACCGCCGCCGCGTTGATCTCCGGGCGGGCGCTGCGCGACCTGCGGACGTTGTCGTCGATGCCGCCGACGGTGCAGTTGGTCGGCAGCCACGGCGCAGAGTTCGATTCGGGTTTCTCCCACGACATCGACCAGGACCTGTTGCAGCAGATCACCGACGCGTTGAACTCCATCGCGTCGGGCCGGCCCGGTGTCACGGTCGAAACGAAGCCGGCCAGCGTGGCACTGCACGTCCGCAACGCCTCGGAATCCGACGGCGACGGGGCGCTGCGTGAGGCGCGCGCAGCGTCCGAGGCCTGGGAGGCACATGCGACCGCGGGCAAAGCGGTGCTGGAGTTCGCGGTGATCTCCACCGACAAGGGGGAGGCGATCGACATCCTGCGCGATCAGCACTCCGCGACTTCCGTGGTGTTCTTCGGCGACGACGTCACCGACGAGAAGGCGTTCCGGCGGCTCCGTGACGCGGACATCGGGGTGAAGGTCGGGCCGGGGGAAACGTTGGCCCGGTACCGCATCGGCTCACCGGAGGACGTCGCGACGGCGCTGCGTCAGCTCCTCGACGCCCGCCGCCGTTTGTCAGATCAGCAATCTCCGTTGGCGTTCTGACGAAGACAGGCCAAGCTTGTCTGCATGACAGGTTCTTCGGATGCCGCGAATGCCCTTGCGGACGAATGGGATGAGCGGTACACCTCACTCGCAGCGGAGATTCCCGATGGCGCACCCAGTGCGGTGTTGATGGCCGTGGCTGGTGAGCTGGCGCCGGGACGGGCGCTCGAGATCGGCTGTGGTGTCGGCGCCGACGCTGTCTGGCTTGCCGGCCAGGGGTGGGAAGTGACGGCGCTCGACGTGTCCCGAGTGGCGTTGGAACGCGCTCGATCCAGGGGCCGGCAAGCCGGTGTCCACGTGCAGTGGGTGTGCGCCCGCCTCGAGGACGCCGAGCTCTCCGGAGCTGGTTTCGACCTGGTGACGGCGCACTATCCGGCCCTACGGCACTCACCGGGGCACGACGCGCAGAAGGCGCTGCTGGCGGCCGTGGCGCCCGGAGGCACGCTACTGGTCGTGCACCACGCCGACATCGATGTGGAGAAGGCAAGATCGTATGGCTTCGACCCGGCCGACTATCTGAGCCACGATGACGTCGCTGCCATGCTGGGCGACGAATGGGACATCAGCATCCAAAGACGCCGGCCACGCGAAGAACCCGCCGGACTGGATGGTCAACACACCCATGACGACGTGGTGCGTGCGCTACGCAGGCGGACCTGACGTGCGGCCGCGGACCAACTCAGTCTCGAGCACCTCGATGACCGGCAGACCCGATCTCGGCGGGTTGTGCAGCAGCTCTCCGGCGCGGCGCCCCTTTTCGACGCCGGGCTGCACGACGGTCGTCAGGCCACGCTGCAGCGCGTCGGGCACCCCGTCGAAACCGGTCACGGTCATCTGACCGGGCACGTAGATCCCGCGGGCGCGCAGATGGTCCATCGCGGACAGCGCGAGCACGTCTGCCGTGCAGATCAGCGCCGTCATCCGTGGGTTGGCCTCCAGCGCGACCTCGGCGCCGAC
The DNA here is from genome assembly GCF_902705885.1 of Mycolicibacterium austroafricanum. Lineage (GTDB taxonomy): Bacteria > Actinomycetota > Actinomycetes > Mycobacteriales > Mycobacteriaceae > Mycobacterium > Mycobacterium vanbaalenii_A. Next base: position 276,816 of record NZ_CACSIP010000001.1, read on the forward strand.
ACCACCCGACGTGGTGTGGTGCTCGTAGCTCTCGACGACGGTCAGCGACTCCGGATCCAGTCCGGCCGCGGACATCGCGTCGTAGACGCCCCGGATGCGCTCGCTCTGGACGTGGAAGTGCGGCGTCTGAACCCGCTCGGGATCCGCCACCGCAGGACTCGGCCCGCCGTGGGGCCAGTCACGGCCCAGTCGCATCGTCAGCAGGCCGATCTCGCGGTGGCCCAGTTCGATGACGTGTTCGGCCAACCCGCGCATGCCGGCGCGGTCGTCGATGCCCACCCGAGAGGCGCCGGGGACGTCCTTGGGCTGGTCGACGACGACGACGGGCAGCTGCCGCTGCAACACCGCGGGCAGATAGGGGTCATCGTCGGAGGCCGAGTAGACGACGAAGCCGTCGACGCCGGCGGACAACACCGCCGCCGAGCCTTCGGGGACGCTGCGGTTCGGGCCGACCGCGACCAGAAGCAGGCCCTGACCGACCGCCTCGCACGATTCGGCAAGGCCTGCAACAAAATCCAGCGCGGCCGGATCGCTGAACGAGTAGTTCAGCGGTTCGGTGATCACCAGCCCCACCGCCCCGGCCTTGCGGGTGCGCAGGGACCGTGCCACCGGATCCGGGCCCGGATAGCCGAGCCGCTTGGCGGTGGACAGCACCCGTTCGCGCAACTCGGCCGACAATTGATCGGGCCGGTTGTAGGCGTTGGAGACGGTGGTGCGCGAAACCTTGAGCTCAGCGGCCAGGGAGGCCAGGGTCGCGCGCCGCCGCGGCGTCGGACTCCTGGACATGCACGTTGACGTTAGTGGACCGGCGGGACTGTGCCGAGGACCTGGCCCTCCGGCGCGGCACCCGGCTCCCCGCCCAGACCACCAGCCACACGCCACACGCGATCGTCACGATCACGAAACTGGGCGGCAGGTTGAACATCGCCGACACGGTCAGACCGAGCCATACCGAGACCAGCCCGATCGCCGCGGAGACCGCCATCGCGAGGATCGGGCGCGCCGTCACGATCAGCGCTGCCGCGGCGGGCGTGACGACGAGGGCGAACAGCAGCAGGGTGCCCACCGCCTGCACCGCCATGGTGACGGTGATCCCCAGCAGCACCATGAACACGATCGACAACCCGCGTACCGGAACGCCTTTGGCTTCGGCGACCTGACTGTTGACCGACGTGAACAACAGGGGCCGGTAGATGAAGGCGATACAGGCGGTCAACACCACCAGCAGTCCGAGGAATCCCAGTAGCTGGTTGGTGGTGATCGCCAGCAGATTTCCGAACAGCACGTTGGTCAACGTGGACGAGTTGCGGGTGGCCAACGAGTTGAAGAACAACCCCAGACCGGTCGCGAAGGCCAGCACCGTCCCCGTGGCGACGTCACGGTCGGTGGCCCGTTTGCCCAAGGCTCCGATCACCAGCGCGCCGCCGACGCAGAACACTCCCAGCCCGACCGCGGCAGGCACCCCGAGCAGCACCGCCCCCGTCGCTCCGGGCAGGCCGATATGCGCCAACGCATGCGCCGCGAAGGACGAGTTGCGCACGATGATGAAGTAACCCATCAGCCCTGCCGCCAGCGCCACGATGGTGCCGCCCAACCACGCATTGCGCATGAAAGACGAGCTCAGAATCTGCATCCAGTTGTCCTGATAGCCCATCGCGACGATGGTCTGCGTCATCACACACTCCGCATGTAGAGATCCCCCTGCAAGGTGTGCGCGACCTTGATCGGCGTGCCGTACATGTGGGTGAGGAGTTCGGAATCGACCACCTGGTCGATCGCGGCGTGGTGGGCGTGCCCGTCCAGCAGGTAGATTGCGCTGTCCAGGATCGCGAGCAGCGGGTTCAGGTCGTGTGCCACGACGAGGATGGTCACCCCGAGTTCGCGCTTGAGACGCGCCAGGACGGCGACGATCTCGTGCTGATTGCGTAGGTCCAGCGACGCCAGTGGCTCGTCGAGGATCAGCATCCTCGGGTGCGCGACCAGTGCGCTGGCCAGCGCGATCCGCTGGCGCTGACCGCCGGAGAGTTCCGAGAGTCGGCGATCCGCGAGGTCGGTGGCATCGACCCAGCCCAGCGCCTCGTCGACCCGCCGGCGATCGGCCGCGCTCGGGCGGCCGAACCCCCACCGGCGGCCCGTCAGCCCCAGCAGAACCGCGTCCCGGCCGCGTATCGCTTCACTTGAAATGGCGTCGTAATGCTGTGGCACATAGCCGATCTCGTTGTTCAGCACGCCGGGACGCTCCCCGTGGACGCGCACCGTTCCCTTAGCGACGGGCACCAGCCCGAGGATCACCTTGAGCAGAGTCGTCTTGCCCGCGCCGTTGGAGCCGATGACTGCGACGAAGCGGCCGGCGTCGACCTGCAGAGTCGAATCCGACCAGATCGTCCGCCCACCGCGGACCACGCTGACGTCGTCGAACGTCAGCGCGGGTTCGGCTCCGGACTCATACAGGGACACCGAGCGCCTCTGCGAGGGAGTCCAGCTGCGCGACCTGCCAGGTCTGGAAAGACTCGGTGTTGGGCGGCACCGTCTCGGTGACCTCGACCACCGGAACGCCTGCCTGCTCGGCTGCTGCCCGGATCTGCTCGGGCACCGACCCTTCGGTCTGCGTGTTGTAGATCAACACGTCGACCCCACGATCACCGAGAAGTCGCAGAAACGCGTCGAGGTCGGCGGGCGCCGGTTCAGCCTCGTTCGACGAAGCCAGCTGGTACCCCTCGGGGGTCCGATTCTGTAAGCCCAACGCCGCGCCCATGTCGTCGAAAACACTCTCGGTGGCCGCGAAACTCTTTCCGACCGAATCGGCCTTGATCGCGGCGATGGTGTCGTAATACGGCGTCATCACGTTCTCGAACGCGGTGTGCCGTTCGTCGAAGTAACCGGCGGCGTCGGGTGCCAGCTCGCTGAGTTCGCCGGTCACCGCCTCGGCGACCGAGGTCACCACCGACGGGCTGTACCAGACGTGCGGATTACCCTCCCCGGCGTGGTCGTGGCCCGCTTCGTCGGCGTGATCGTGGTCGTGGTCCTGGTCCTGGTCGTGGTCGGCTTCACCGCCGTCGTGATCGTGACCCGCTTCGTCGGCATGGCCACCGCTCGATTCGACGGCGTTGACGATCGGTGCGTCGGGGGCAGATGCCGCAGCCAGCTTGGCCGCCCACTCGTCGTAGTGCCCACCGTTGATCACGACGAGCTGCGCGCCGTCGAAGAGCGCGGCGTCCGATGGTGCCGGTTCGTAATCGTGAGGATCCACCGAAGAGCTGGCCAGAACCGTCGTCACGTTGGCACACGCTCCGCCGAGTTGAGAGACGATGTCACCCCACTGGTCAACGCTCACCACGACGTCAACGGGCGTTGCCGGACACTCGCCGTCAGCAGCCGGGGAGGTCCCGCTGGGCGCAGCGGTCTCGTCATTGCTTCCGCACGCTGACAGCGCGAACGGCGTGGCCAGAATGAGCGACGCGGCGAATACCCGCATTTTGGTGGACGAAGAGATGATCACTCGGTAACGATAACCGTTTCCACTCCCTCCCGCCTAAACGACGCTGGGCGACGACCGTCTTATTGGCAATGATTATCATTAAGGCTATGTCCCCCACTCCTTCGCTTCTCCCCGTCACCGTCCTCTCCGGTTTCCTCGGCGCCGGCAAGACCACGCTGCTCAACCACATCCTCGCCAACCGCGAGGGGCGGCGGGTGGCAGTCATCGTCAACGACATGAGCGAGGTGAACATCGATGCCGCTCTCGTCGCCGGGCAGGGTCATCTCGATCGCACCGAGGAGAAGCTCGTCGAACTCACCAACGGCTGCATCTGCTGCACGCTGCGCGAGGACCTCATCGAGGCGGTCGGCGCCTTGGCGCGCCAGGGCCGCTTCGATCAGCTGGTGATCGAGTCCACCGGCATCTCCGAACCCATGCCGGTGGCGGCCACCTTCGAGTGGGAGTTCGAGGACGGCTTCCAGTTGGGGCAGCTCGCGAAACTGGACACCTTGGTCACCGTCGTCGACGCGTCGACGTTCCTCACCGAACTCGCCAAGGGCGAGGCGCTGGCCGACCGGCAGATGGCCGCCGGCGAGGGCGATGCCAGGAGCATTGCCGACCTCCTGACCGACCAGGTCGAGTTCGCCGATGTGCTGCTGCTCAACAAGACCGATCTGGTCAATCCCAACCAACTCGGCGCTGTCGAGGCGCTGTTGCGTCGGCTCAACCCCACTGCCAAGCTGATCAGAACCCACAACGGCGTCGTCGACCTCGACCAGGTCCTCGAGACCGGACTGTTTGATCCGATTGCCGCTGCCCAGGCTCCGGGCTGGGACGAGGAACTCGCCGACGGTCACACCCCGGAGACCGAGGAATACGGTATCGGCTCGATGACCTTCAGGTCCGACCGGCCATTCCATCCGCAACGCCTGTCGGATGCCCTCGACCAAGTGCGTGGACTGTTGCGCAGCAAGGGATTCTGCTGGATCGCGACGCGACCCTCGATAGCGGCGATCTGGTCGCAAGCCGGACCCAACATGGTCATCGAACCGGCACAGTACTGGTCCTCCACCGAGATCGAGCCCTCGCAGGAGATCGTGTTCATCGGCGTTCGAATCGATCGGCCGCGGCTGACGGCGCTGCTGGAGTCGGCGGTGCTCACGGATGCCGAGATGGCTCAAGGTGAGGATGGGTGGGGGCGCTACTCAGACCCGTTGCCGAAGTGGGTTGTCGCCCATAACCACAGCGGCTGACCGCGACGTCGCCGGTCAAGAAGCCGGCTTCACCGCAGGGCCCGATTCGCGACCGAGACTCCTGCGCTCCTGCGGTGTCGTAGCGCCCCAAATCCCATAGGGCTCAGCAGCCTCGACAGCGTACCGTCTGCACTCAAGCAGCACTGGACACGCTCGGCAGATCTGCTTGGCACTCTTTTCGTGGTCGAGCCGCCTCTGCCCCTTGTCGTGCTCAGCAGTGAAGAAGACCTCCGAGGGCATCCCGCGACAAAGCCCCCTCAGCTGCCATTCCCACGATTCCAGTGTCGGCGTGAGAATCCGGTGTGCGGATTCCAACTGGGCGCTCAGATACCGAGTTTGAGTGAGGCCCCGGCGTCGACAAAGAGCTGTTGGCCGGTCACATAACGGGACTCGTCGGAGGCCAGGTAGACCACCGCATGTGAGATGTCGGACGGCTCGACGTACGGGATCGGCATCGCCTGCATGAAAGGGAACGCGACCTCGGCGTCCTCGCGCGTCGGATCGGTCAGGTCCGGACGGAAGGTCTTGTACATCGCCGGGTTCTGCAACATGTCCGTGTCGACGTTCGTCGGATGGATGGCGTTGACTCGAATCCTGCTGGGTCCGAGGGTCAGCGCAAGCGAACGGGTGTAGTCGCGGATCATCTTCTTCGCCAGACCGTAGCCGTCACCGCCAGCACCTTGCAGCCCGCCTTGGCCGTTGACGCCGCCGGCCTGGGGAACCAACCCGGCCACGGATCCGGTGACGATGACCGATCCCCCGGGATCGAGATGCGGCAACCCCGCGTGGACCGTGTTGACGACTCCAACGAAGTCCACATCGAACGCGTCGACGAAGCCCTGCACGGGAACGTCGTTTCCCAATGGACAGATACCCGCGTTGGCCACGATCACGTGCAGGCCGCCCAGTTCGGCCACCGCATCGTCGAGGACCTTGCTGAGCCCCACGCGGTCACGGACATCGACCTGCGCGGAGATGACCCGCCGGCCCGCCTTCTCGACGAGGCGGACCGTCTCCTCGAGGTCGGCCGGAGAGGCAAGAGGGTATCCGTTGGTCGTGATGTCCTCGCCGATGTCGACGATCACGAGATCGGCCCCCTCGTCGGCGAGATCGACGGCGTGGCTGCGCCCTTGACCGCGGGCAGCCCCGGTGACGAATGCGACCTTGCCGGTCATCCGACCCATCAGCGACCTCCTCCGTACATGGAAATGATTTTCGACAACGCTTCGGTGGCACTGTAACCTGAATCCACATTTATTGACAATCATTGTCATTAACCGTCGTCGATGCGATCCGCGGAGGAGTGCACCTGTTGCGAACCGAACGTAGTTTCACCGCCCGACCATTCACCATCGCCGTCTGTCAGGGGTGCACTCCGCAACTCACGGACATGGTCATGCCGAAACTGCGTGCGGTGGTTCGCAGCTGTCCGCACGGCGTACTCGTCGTGACCCGCTGCCTCATGGGCAGATTCGGTTGCGCCACCCGGGGATCCGATCGTGGAGTAGTGCTACTACTGCAGCCGTGCACCACTGATCGGGTGCCCGTATCCGCCCTACAGTGGGCTGGACCGATTCACACCGAGGCCGAGGCCGACACCGTGTGCCGCTGGATCAGCGCAGGCCGATGGGACAGCGGCGAACTGCCTTTGAGCTTGCAAGCCGACTACAACCTTGCGAAGACCAGCCGCCTGAACTGAGCGATCGACCGGCACGGCCGGTGAGCGGAGACCGCCCACCGGCCGTGGCGAACTGTTGCTGTCAGTGATCGTGGCCGACGGCCCCGCTGAGCTCGTTGGGCGTCTGCTCCACCGTCGCTGAGGTGGTCACCTGACCGGCCTGCAGGTCGACCAGGTGGATCTGCTTGGCCGCCGGGTCGCTGATGTAGACGGCGTCCTCGCGGGTGAAGACCGCCGGTCCGGGTTGCTGCCAGTCGTCGGGTTCCGACCACGGCTGGGTCACCTGGATGGACCGCACCATGTCGCCGGTCACCGGGTCGAACACGTAGAGCTTGCCGTCGGTGCCGAGGATCAGCGCCTCTGCCTGCGGCCCTCGGCCGAGCGACCGGAACCAGTAGCTCACCCCTTCGGGCAGCCGCACCAGTTGGAGCTGGTCGGTGGTGGTGTCGATCAACGAGAACTGCTGCGGCCGCTCGAGTTCGGCGTCTGGATCCACCTTCATGTCACCGAGCACCACCGGCGAGTCCTCATGACCACGGGTGTTTCCGATCCGCCCGTAGGGCGTTGGGCTGGCGATCTTGGTGAACTCGCCGTTTGCGTACTCCAGGACCCCGTTCTCACACCCCAGGATGACGACTTCGTCGGCGGCCACCGATTCACCGTGGATGCCGGGACAGTCCTCGCTGCGGGCGATCTCCCGGTCACCCTGCATCGCCACCGCACCGGTGCGGTTCTCCGAGTCACCGATGCTGTGCACCAGCGTCCCGTCACTCAAGATCACCGCCACACCATGATGCGCGTCGGGCGTCACGAAGTTCTGGGTTTCCGGCATGCCGTCCGCCAGAGCGTGCGGATCGAACGCAGTGATCTCACCCGAACCGTCGGCGAACAGCACCGTGCGCTCCCCGTGGGCGACCACATGCCCGGCGTCGGCAGCCGGGAAGGTGTTATCGGTCAACGTCCCAGCCGTCGCGTCGAGTACCCGGAAGCCCTCCGCTGTCGTGACCAGGACATGGTCTGCGTCTCCGGCCGGATTCACACGCAAGAAGCCGTCCAACGGGATGTCCTGTGCCACCTCGAGCGTCTCACCGTCGATCACGTAGAGGCCACCGTCGTAGGTGGCGACCAACGGCTCGGTGATGGGAGCGTTCGGCGCTTGGCGTTCCGCCGTCGGCTCCGCGCTCTCGGGACCCTCAGAGGTGTTGCCCGAACACGCCGCCAGCGCGGCCACCGTGAACGACACTGCTCCGACGCGGTAAAGCCACCGCGATGTGGACATGATTGCTCCTTCCGAGCTTGATTTCAGATGCCTGCGGCTATCGCAGGCCGGTAACGATGGAGTCGGCGTTGGCTCGCATCATGTCGAGGTAGGTGCCGCCGGGTGTGCCTGGTGGACTGAGGGATTCGCTGTAGAGGGGCACTATTCGGATGTGCACGCCAGCCTGTTGGGCCAAGACATTCGCCAGCTTCTCCGGTTGGGAAGAGTCGACGAAGATGGCCGGCACCCCGGCGGCGTCTATCGCGCCGACCAGCGACTGCAGATCCGAGGGACTGGGTGCGGCCAGCGTGGTGCCGCTGGGAACGATCGCGCCGATCACGGTGAAGTCGAACCGTTGGGCGAGGTAGCCGAGAACGTGGTGGTTGGTCACCAACTTGCGGCGCTGCGGCGGAATGGCCGCGAAATCGCGGGCCATCGAGGTGTCGAGTTCACGAAGTTGTTGTCGATACTGCTCGGCGTTTCGTGAAACGGCCGCCGTGTCGATTCCCTCGACTTCACGGATCATCGTGCGTTCGATGACGTCGACAGCGGTGATCATCCGTTGCGGGTCGGTCCAGAAGTGCGGGTCCGGTGTGCCGGCGCTTTCGCCCTCCGGGTAGTCGATCGGGTTGATCCGCTCGCCGACCGCGAGCGTCGAAATCCCGTTCTCCTCGGCGCTTTCGACATTGCGGGTGATGTTCTCCTCCAACCCGAGACCGTTGTACACGATCAGGCCGGCGCTGTTCATGGCCGCGGCATCCTGTGCGGAGACCCCGAACGAGTGCGGGTCCGCGTTGGGTTTCATCAGCACTCGGACGTCGGCTGTGTCGCCGACGATGTTGCGGACGACATCTCCGAGGATGTTCGTGGTGACGACGATCTCACCGGTGGAGGTCGAACCGCCGCATGCCGTCAGCGCTGCGCCCAGCAGCGCGATCAACCAGACAACCGACGCGCGGATCATCGGCCGGACTCCACCATCAAACCGGGCGGGACCCCGGTGCGCAGGGTCCGGGCGATGCGCAGGCCGTCGGCGTAGTCGATCTCGTAGACCTCCCGAGCGGACGCATTGTTCACATACGCACGGTCGGAGTCGATCTCGATCACCGGCTGTGGTTTGTCCACGGGCACCGCGGCGTCGAACAATGGGACCCGGGAAGTCTCTACGGCTGTGTTGACGTCGAATGCTCCCAGGGACCCGTCACGGTGCAGGACCAGGACGGTGCCATCACCGGCGGTGTTGGCTGCCAGGGCATCTGGCACCGGAATCAGGGTCCACCGCCGCTGGCGGCTGTCGAGCACCCACACCGTTGCGGCGGACACACCTGCGAACACATCGGAGCGGTCACGGTGATCCATCCGATTCGGGCCCTGGGCGGGAGCCCCGGCCGGGAACGGTATCGGGGTGACCGTCAGGTCGCCGTCACCTCCGGTCACCCGCACCGCGCCGGTACCGCACCCGACTACCACCGCGCGCCGAGTGGGCGACGACCACCCAGGCTGCGGGCACTCGCCGATCAGATCCGTAGTGCCGTCAGCATCGACCACCCGGAGCTGACCGGTACCGCTCACGGTGACCACCCGGTTGCCGTAGGGCACCGCAACGGCGACATCGTCATCCACCGAGAGATCGGCGGGCTTGGCCACCGACTTCTCGCCGAGCTTCTCCCGGTCGACGAAATCAATCGTGCCGCTGGAGGTTTTGATGGCAACCAGCGTGTTGCTGGCGCTCGCATCAACCACCGGCAAGTCGATCGTGTCGACCATCGCGGGCTCGGTGGCGAAATAGTGGTAGTGATCGCCGTGGTCGAAAGTCCACGCGCCGGCATCCACCACGGTGGTGGTCTGGCCGGTCTGCAGGTAGGCGAAGCGACCGTCCCCGCTGATCGCGGTCACCGGCCCGTAGGAGCCGATGCGGGTTCCGATCTCGTCGACCGCGTCATAGACCTCCGTCTCCCCGGTGGCGGGGTCGACGAGCACCAGCTTGGTGAGCGGCCCGTCGAGTTCCCGGGCGCCCTCGACGGTTACATCGCCGTTCCCGTTCCCGTTCCCGTTCCCGTTCCCGTTGTCGACGTTCGTCTGAGGTGCCGATGGCGGGCCGCCGCCGGCGCACCCGGCGACCACACCGGCCGAGGCAGCGACGATCAAGACCCGCCTCCACTTGGTGCGCATCAGCGACAACAACGTGGACAGGAAGAAGATCAGCACGGCGACGACCGCGATGGTGGCCCCGCCGGCGGTGCCTGCGTGCCAGGAGATGACCAGACCCAGGTACACCGCGGCAGAACCGATGACCGCGGACAGCGCCATGACACGCGGGATGGAACGGGCCCACGTGAGCGCCGTGGCCGGCGGCGCGATCAGCAACCCGAGCACCAGCAGCGTCCCCACCACGTGGAACGACGCGACCATCGCAACCGCTATCAGCGCCGTCAGCGCCGGGATCGCCAATTGCGGGCGCAAACCCAGTGTGCTGGCCTTGCGCGGATCGAACGTCACGGCCACGAAGGCCCGATGGCCGACCATCACCGCGCCGATCGCCAGGATCAAGGCCAGGGCGAGCACGACCAGATCGTGGGTTCGTACCGCGAACACGTCACCGAACAGGAAGCCGGTGAGGTCGACGGCGAAGCTCTGCGACCGGGAGACGATGATCACCCCCAGCGCGAGCATGCCGACCAGTAGCAGCCCGGTGCTGGTGTCCGAGGAGAGCTTCGAGGAGCGGCCGACGAGGGCTACGCCCACGGCCATGACCAGAGCAGCGGTCAGTCCGCCTGCCATCAGGCTGAACCCGGCCAATGCTGCCAGTGCCACCCCGGGCAGCATGCCGTGCGTCATCGCCTCACTGAGGAACACGCTGCGACGCAACAGCACCCAGCATCCGACCAGTGCACACAAGCAGGAGGCGATCACGCCGGCCACCAGTGCTCGCAGCACGACGTCCGCTTCGAACGGTTCGGTGAGCCAGGGCGTCATGCCGTACAGTGGTAGCAGTAATGACAATCATTATCAACAAGAGCAGCTCCGAGGCCGCGGTCGACTCAGCTCGCATCGAGCTGAGCAACGTCGACTTCAGCTATGCGCAAGCCCCGGTTTTCCGTGGGTTGTCGCTGTCGGTGACTCCTGGCGCCATCACGGCGGTCGTCGGCTCCAATGGAGCGGGCAAGTCGACGCTGCTCGCGTTGCTCGCCGGGGTTTCGGTGCCGGACAGCGGGACGGTGCACGTCAGTGTCGGTGAGGTCGCGTTTGCCGTGCAGAGAAGCCAAGTGACCGATACGTTCCCGATCACAACCGCAGAGGCGGTGATGATGGGTCGCTGGCGCCGACTCGGACTCGTGCGCCGCCCGACAGCCGCGGACCGCGCGGTCGTCGAACACTGGCTCACGGCCCTCGGCCTCACCGGCTTACGGCGCCGCACACTCGGAGAACTGTCGGGTGGTCAACGCCAGCGGGTGCTGCTCGCGCAAGCGTTCGCCCAGGAGGCGCCGCTTCTCCTGCTCGACGAGCCGACCACCGGCCTCGATTCTTCGTCGAGGTCGCAGGTGATCGCTCACCTGCGCAGCCTCGCGGACGCAGGGACGACGGTCGTCGCCGCGACCCATGACGCCGACGTAGCGGGTGCGGCAGACCACCGAATCGACCTCGACAAAGACATCGACGGGGCCGGAACGCACTAGTCTTGGCACCATGACCGGCGCATCCGTCGACCTCAACGCCGACCTCGGCGAGAGCTTCGGGGTGTGGACCCTCGGCGACGACGACGCCATGCTCGACCTGGTCACCAGCGCCAACATCGCGTGCGGCTTCCACGCCGGCGACGCTGCCACGTTGGCACGCACCTGCAGGTCCGCTGCGGAGCGGGGCGTGCGCATCGGTGCACAGGTCAGCTACCGCGACCTCGAGGGCTTCGGACGGCGATTCATCGATGTGCCGCCGGAGGAACTGACCGCCGACGTCATCTACCAGATCGGTGCCCTGCAGGCTCTCGCTCGGGTGGCGGGGACCTCGCTGAGCTACGTCAAACCCCATGGTGCACTGTACAACTCGATCGTCGAACATCAAGATCAAGCGCGCGCTGTAGTCGAAGCGGTGCACGCGGTGGACCCGGGGCTCGCGGTGCTGGGATTGACCGGGTCAGCCCTGTTCGCCGAGGCCGAGCGGCTGGGTTTGCGCACCGTAGCCGAGGCGTTCGCCGACCGCGCCTACCGCCCGGACGGCCGGCTGGTCTCGCGGCGGGAGCGCGACGCGGTGCTCAGCGATCCCGCTGAGATCGCTGCCCGGGTGGTTGGGATGGTGACCGACCGACGGGTGGTGGCTGTGGACGGTTCGACGATTCCCATTGTGATGGAATCGGTTTGTGTGCACGGCGATTCGCCGGGCGCAGTTCAGATCGCAACGGCGGTGCGGGAACAGTTGATCGCTGAGGGTGTGACGCTGTCGCCGTTCAGCTAGCGGGGCGCATCGATGGGATGCCAAGCGCTTTGTTTGAGACTTCCCCGGCGGCATGATCGACACATGAGGACGGTGTCCCTTTCTGCAGAACTCCCGATCTCCGCTGAAACAGCAGCGCTGGCGGACACTCGCCGAGATCGTGAAATAGCCACCCACGGTTACCGAGAACTGCGCGAACCGCGTGTCACCGTGCCGCCGACCCATGGAAGGTGATGCGCACGCACCCGGTGACAGGCTCTCGGTCGAGTCCGGCTTCGACCCCGTACACCCTGCTGATGAGCTCCGGGGTGAGGATCTGCTCGGGAGCTCCCGCCGCAGCCACGCTCCCCCTGTCGAGGACGACGAGTTGATCGCAGTACCGGGCGGCGAGATTGAGATCGTGCAACGCGATCACGCAAGTGGCGTCGATGGAGCGCAACAGCTCGAGCAACTCCAGTTGGTGCCGGATGTCGAGGTGGTTGGTCGGTTCGTCGAGCAGGATCTCGCGAGGTTCTTGTGCGAGCGCACGGGCGAGTTGGGCACGTTGCTGTTCGCCTCCGGACAAGCTGTGCCAGTGCCGGTGCTGCAGGTCGAGAAGGTCTACCTTCCTCAGCGCCCCGTCGATGATCTCCTGGTCCCGGGGAGTCAGTGCGTCGAAGCGGCCGCGAAACGGTGTGCGGCCGATCTCGACGACTTGGCGCACCGTGAGATCCGTGTGCGCCGACAGATCCTGCTCGACAACTGCCAGACGCCGCGCGACGGCGCGCCGGGGCATGCTATGCACATCCACGCCGTCGAAACTGACCGATCCGGTTTCGGGCTTGCGGAGGCCGGCCAGCAGGCGCAGGCACGTCGTCTTACCTGACCCGTTGGGTCCGAGTAATCCGACCAGTCGACCGGGCACGGCTTCGAGGCAGACACTGGAGAGAAGGCGTTGCTTTCTGACCGACCACGAAACATCCTTTGCGGCAATGCCACTTGTCATGAGTTCACCCGGCGCAGGACCAAGGCGAAAGCCGGGGCACCGAGCAGCGCGGTGATGACTCCGACCGGGAGTTCGTTGGGCGAGAACGCAGTTCGGGCAAAGGTATCGACCCAGATCAGGAATACCGCCCCCACCAGGGCCGCCATCGGCAACAAGGTGCGGTGCATCGGCCCGATCAGGATGCGGACGACATGAGGGACCAGCAACCCGATGAAGCCGATGGCACCAGAAGCGGCCACCGCCGCCGCGGTGACGACCGCACTGAGAGCCATCAGCCAGAAGCGGGCCGCAAAGACGTTGATGCCCAGAGCCTCAGCGGCGTCCCAGCCAAACGTGAAGGCGTCGAGCGCCGGGGTGAAGAAGTAGATCATCACCACTCCGACGAAAACGATGATGCTGGCCAGCGCAACCGGCTCCCACCGGGCACCGGCTAGGGATCCGAGCAACCAGTACATGAAGCCGCGGGTCGAGTTGGCATCACCGCTGACCATGAGGATCACCGATGTCACGGCGGCAAAAAATTGGGAGACGAGCACACCGGTGAGGACGACGCGTGCCGGGTTGGCCACCCGTCCGCCTCCGATCAGCATCAGCAGCACCCCGAAAGAAGCGAGTGCTCCGACGAACGCACCGGCCGACAGCGACAGTCCGCCGCCGACGCCGAGCAGCAGCACCGCGACCGCCCCGGTCGACGCCCCGCTCGACACACCGAGCAGATACGGATCGGCAAGCGGATTGCGCGTCACCGACTGCAGGACCGCACCCGAGATGGTCAAGGCGATACCGACCACCCCGGCGAGCAGCACCCTGGGCACCCGGGACTGCCACACCAGCGCATCGAGCAGCGGAGGTAGCGGTTCCGTCGGCGCTATCGCACTCAGGCCGGTGTGCCGCAGGATGGTCGACACCACCTCGAGGGGACTGATATCGGCCGTCCCGACCATGGATGCCGTGACAACCGACACCAGCAACGAGACGACGGCGACGGCAAAACCGGCACCCAGTCCGATCGACCGCCGGAGGCTCCGTTTTCCGCCTCCCGAGGCCGGCCCTGTGGTTGCTTGCGGTTCCAGCGCGATGCCGGTCATTGGAGTCCGACGATGCCCTCAGCTAGCGCGGGAACCGCGTAGGCACTGCTGTAACCCGGGTCCATATAGCTGCCCGGTATGACCACGAAACGGTTGTTCTTGACAGCAGGCAACTGGCTGGTCAGTGCATCGGATCTGAGCAGTTCGACTTTCTCTTGCGCAGTGTCGCCGGGTTCGCCGCGGGTCAGGTCGGCGAGGACGATGATGTCCGGATTGCGGGCCGCCACCTCGTCCCAACTCACTTCCGGCCATTTCGTGGACGCATCGTCGAAGATGTTCGCCACGCCGATGAGTTCGGACACGTGTTGGGGCAATCCGCCAGGCCCCGCCGCGTACGGAGTTCCCCCGTAGGTGGAGTAGAACCACATCACCGTCGGCGTGCCGTCGATCTGCTGTGCGGCGTCGAGCCCGCTGTCGATCACCGCCTGCTGTTCGGTGACCATCTGCTCGCCGCGTCCGGCGACGTCGAAAATGCTTGCCAGCTGCCGGTACTCGTCGAACAGTAGATCGAAACCGGCGCCGGCCACGGCCTGATGGAAGGTGCAGTCGAACTCGGTCAGGTAGGTCGAAACGCCCAGACGGTGGAGCTCCTCGCGGGTGCCCGACTGCTCAGCGGTCAAGAAGCTCGCGAACGACGAGTAGACGAAGTCGGGTTGCGCGGATAGCAGCGCTTCGTGCTTGATTTCCTGGCCATGTGCAGACAGCTGCGGAATGGCGTCGTACTGAGGCGCGATATCGTCGTTGATCTTCTCGATCTCGTATCCGGTACCGACGATACGGTCCTCGACTCCGAGCCGGATGAGGATCTCCGCAGCTGTCTGGTTCAACGTGACAGCGCGCTGCGGCGGTGCCGGATACGTCACCGGGACCCCGCAGTTCTCGATCACAAGTGGATAGGCGGTTGCGCCCTCGCCCTGGGAACGCGGTGAATCGATGGCCGCGGCATGATCGCCGCTGGACGCGCACGCACCGACAACCAGCGCCATCAGCCCCACCGCACTAACGGTAATGGTTTTCATTACGATGGACACGGCATGGAGCGTAGCCGATGACGACTCCGTACGTGATGCGGAGCGCGACCGAAAGGCAGTCTGTGAGCACCGTAGATTCCTCCCTCCGACTCGACGACCTGATCGACTCGTGGGAGCACCAGCAGGACGCCTATGTGCGGCACCGGGCGGGCAGGTTCTCGGTAATCCTCGATGCGATCGCCTACGCGCTTCCCGAGGTGCGATCCGTCCTCGACATCGGGGCAGGATTGGGTTCCTTCTCGAAGCTCATCCTGCAGCGCTTCCCGGAGGTGACTGTTACCGCACTGGACTACGACCCCGCTCTGCAGCAGTTGGCGCGACACAATCTCCGTGACTATGCCGATCGAGTGTCGATCGTCGAAGCCGACCTGCGCGACCCGGCATGGCCGGCGGCCTTGTCCGGCAGCCGGCCGGACGCGGTCGTGTCGAGCACCGCGCTGCATTGGCTTCCCACCCCTGACCTGGTACGTCTGTACTACCTCCTCGGGGACGTGTTGGACCGCGGCGGCATGTTCTTCAACGCCGATCATCTGTCCCATGCAGCCGGTTCGTTCCTCCGCGAGGTCGGCGAAGCCGACGACCGCGAGCACCAGCGGTTGTCCTTCACTCGCGGCGTGGCGGACTGGGACAGCTGGTGGGCCACGCTGCGGGAATCCGATGGATTTGCAGAGTTGATTGCCGAACGCGACCGCAGGTTCGCCCATTCACCCGAGAACAGGAAGCCCACGGCAGGCCTGCACACCGAGGCCTTACGGTGCGCGGAATTCTCGGAGGTGGGCACCCTGTGGCAGTACCTCGACGACTACGTCGTCTACGGGGTCAGGTGACGTCGTCGGTAGCGCCAACCCGGGCGGCCGATTCGGCGCCGTGATCAGCTGGCATTGAACCGCCGCAAGTGATGCCGGACGCCGGTTTCCTCGAATCCTCAGTTCTACGTTGATAGCGGTGCTGCCGCACCAGATGTCCCCGCACCGACGCTTGCTGTCGACGCCCTGGTGAGTTCATAGCGGATCAGCCGGGAACTGTTGGCCACCACCGCAACCGAGGATGCGTTGTGCAACACGGCGGCCAATACCGGAGACAGCGCGCCGCCGGCTCCGATCGCCAGGCCGATCGCGTTGACGGCGATCGACATCGCGTAGTTCTGCCGGATCACGTCAACCGCTCGAGCGCCGAGGTCCCGCACGTCGAGCAGTCGCGTCAAATCATCGCTGGCCAGCGCGACATCGGCGGTCTCCACGGCGACATCGGTTCCGCCCAGGCCCATCGCGATCCCGATGTCGGCCTCTGCCAGTGCGGGCGCGTCATTGACACCGTCACCCACCATCGCCACCGTATGGCCCTGCTCGCGCAGATCACGGACAACCTCAAGCTTGTCTTCAGGCAGCACCTCGGCCCGCCACTCGGTGATACCGAGTTGTTCAGCGACCACCGCAGCGGTGTCGGGATGGTCGCCGGTGAGCATGACAACCCGACGTACGCCGTTGGCCCGCAGTTGATCCAGCACGGCAGCCGCCTCCGGACGGATCTCGTCTCGCAGACTGATCAATCCGACCAGCTTTCCGTCGACCGCGAGCAGCAGCGGTGTCTCGGACTGCCGACGCAGGGTGTCCACCCACTCGGTCGCCTTCTTGGTCACCCGGACCTTCTCCTGGCGCAACAGTGAGGGGCTTCCCAGCAGCAGGGTTCGGCCGTCGGCCCACGTTCGCATCCCCAGGCCCACGAGTACTTCACATTCCTCGTGGGGAGGGATCTCGATGTGTCGCTCTTTGGTGGACCGGATCACCGCCTCGGCCAACGGGTGGCGGGAATGGATCTCCGAGCTCGCGGCGTAGGCGAGCACCTGTTCGGGTTGCCAATCCTTATGGAAAGCAACAAGGTTCGTGACGACAGGCCGGCCGACTGTGAGGGTGCCGGTCTTGTCGAACACGACGGCGTCCACTCGGCCCGCCTCCTCGAGATGGGAGCCGCCCTTGATCAGGATGCCGCGGCGCGCACCGTTGCCGATCGCCGCGCTGATCGCGGTCGGAGTCGACAGACCGACTGCGCACGGACACGCCACCAGCAACATCGTCATCGCACGGCGCACGTCGCGGGTGACGATCAACGTCGCGGCCGAAAGCAGGAACGACGCGGGCACAAACCGGCGCGAGAAGCTCTCCCCCACCGTCTGGATGGGCGCACGGTGCTGCTGCGCCTCCTCCACCCGCGCGATGATCCGGCCGATCGTCGTCTCGCTACCGACCGCCTCGGCTCGGACCACCAGGCGACCGCGAACGACCACCGAACCGGCGAAGACGCGCGCACCCGATGTGACGGCGACGGGCAGATTCTCGCCGGTGATCGCCGACTGATCGAGGATGGCCTCACCGTCGACGACGGTGCCGTCGACCGGCAGCGCGACCTGATCGTGGGTGATCACCTCGTCACCTACCCGCAGTTCGGCGGTCGCCACCTCGACCTCAGTGCCGTCAGGCAGTCGCACCCATGCGGTGTCCTGATTGCCCTGCAGCAGGTTGGCGATCGCCCGACGGGTGCGCCGCAGAGTCAGATCCTGCAGGTACTCACCGATGTTGAGCAGCCACAGCACCGTCAGCGCGACCACGTTCTCACGCAGCACCAGGCTGGCGATCGTCGCAGCGCTGACAAGGACATCGGTGCCTGCAGAACGGTTCCCGCGCAACGTGCGCAATGCGCCACGCAGGAACGGATATCCGGTGAAGATCGTTGCGCCGGTGACCACGAGCCGACTTGTCGGCCCGAGCAGCGGCGGACGCGCAAACACATATCTGCGGGTGCCGAGCAGGACCAGCGCCAGCCCTCCGACCGCCATCCGCAGTACGTCGCTGTTCGCGATGTCCGCAGAGCGAGGCGACCGCGCGGGAATCAATTCTCTGGCGACGCCGGCCGCCGACTCGATCGCCGCGAGGACCGCGGTTCGATCACAACGCTTCGGCGAATACCACACCACCACCGACGCGGTGCGGGGATAGGCATGCACAGCACGTACACCTGGAACCTGCTCGACCGCATCCTCGATCGCGACGGCGCGTGCAGAATCCTGGCGAAACCATGGCGCCTGCAGCCGCATTCGTCCCGCCGCATCGGAAACGACCGACAGTGCCACCACGACGGTCAGTGGTCGTGACCGTGCGCACCGTCGGCCACAGCCGGCGGCGGTGCCTCTTCCCCGATTCGCTCACGGGCCTCGGCCACCACGTCGGCCACCTTCAGGCGCGCCGACTCGGCGCCCTCTTCTGCTTGCCGGACGCCGCGCAGCGCCCACGCGGTCGCAGTCACCGAAGCTTCTCGAACCGGGGCTTTCGCGACGACCTTTCGAACACCTTGGTAGGCCGCCACACCTACGGCACCCGTGACCACAGTCGACGCCGCCTTCGTTAAAAATGCACCCAGAACCATCCCCCCACCTTAGCGGGCGGGGAAGGTCGTCGGCGCGGTTCACCTTTGCCGGCCCACTCTCCGTCCAACTACACGAGCGACTGTGCCGTGGCTGGCACAATGGCCGCCGTGGCCGTAGGGACAGAGTCGACGACTCGGCGAATCGGCTCCATGCAGGTGTTCGTCGCCGTGATCATCGCTTTGGCGCTGGCGGGTGGAACGCTTCGCAGCCTGGTCAGGGGAACACCCGACATCGCCACTGCCGCGACCGTGTTCGCCGGGATCTTCGTGCAGGCGCTGCCATTCCTGGCGCTCGGTGTGATGGTCAGCGGTGCGGTGGCAGCCCTGGTGACGCCCGATCGGTTGGCTCGCTGGCTGCCCCGGCGGCCCGCAGCCGCGATCCTGGCCGCAGGGGTCAGTGGCGCAGCTCTGCCCGGCTGCGAATGCGGTTCGGTTCCGATAGCCCGACGGCTGTTCGGCGCCGGCACCGTCGGTGCGGCAGCGCTGACGTTCATGCTCGCCGCACCGGCCATCAACCCCATCGTGCTGGTCTCCACTGCGGTGGCGTTTCCCGGCGAACCGATGATGGTGCTGGCGCGGTGCGTGGCCTCGCTGATGACAGCCCTTGTGATGGGCGGTCTCTGGGCGCGCTTCGGCCGGGCCCGGTGGATCACCCGCCAAGTCCCGAAGGCTCACGAACACGACGGCTCCCGCTGGACCGTGTTCACCGAAGCCGCCCGGCACGACTTCTTGCAGGCCTCGTCGTATCTGGTGGTCGGCGCCGCAGCCGCGGCCGCGATGCACATCCTCGTGCCGTCGTGGGTGTTCGAGCACCTCGCCGGCCAGCTGATGCTCGGTATCGCGGTGATGGCGCTACTCGCGGTGATCTTGGCGCTGTGTTCGGAGGCCGACGCCTTCGTCGCGGCGAGTCTGTCGATGCTGCCCCTGGTACCGCGGCTGGTGTTCCTGGTGGTAGGCCCCGCCATCGACCTCAAGCTATTTGCCATGCAGGTCGGCATGTTCGGCCGCGCCTTCGCGGTGCGGTTCGCCCCGATCACCTTCCTGGTCGCCACGGTGGTGGCCACGGGTGTGGGACTACTGGTGGTGGGCAACCGGTGAGCCGCGAAACCGAGAACGCGGTGCTGCTGCTGGTCGGCGTCTGCACGATGATCATCACCGTCACCGGGGCCTACACGCGCTACGTCAGGCCGTCACTGCAGCCTTGGCTGTTGGCCTCCGCCGTCGTGCTGATCGCCCTGGCCGTGGTGTCGATTGCCCGAGACGTCCGACGGGGGCCGGAGCGACATGACCACGACGACCACGGACACAGCTCCAAGGTGGTCTGGCTGCTTGTGCTGCCGATCGGCCTACTGGGCTTCGTCGTTCCACCGGCGCTCGGTGCGCAGTCCCAGCTGCGCACCGTCAACGAGGTCTCCACCGACGTGCTGCGGCGGCCGTACCCGCCGCTGCCCGACGAACGGGCGCCTGAGATCTCGTTGCCGGAGTTGCTGGTTCGCAACGCCCGCGACTCGGCCGGATCGCTGAACGACCGGCTGGTCACCGTCACCGGATTCACCATGAAGGACGGTGACCGCACCGATCTGGGCCGGATCGTCATCTTGTGCTGCGCGGCGGACGGCCAGTTGGCCCGCATCACACTCGGCGGGCCAGCAGCTGGCAACGCCGCAGACCTACCGGACGGCACCTGGGTCAGAGTGGAGGGCAAAGTCGCCACCGGACAGCACGATTCATCTCTTCGGACCATTCCGACGATGGTCGTGTCCATGGTGCAGCAGATCGAGCCACCTGCGAACACGTACGTCTACTGAGTTTCGACAAGCGGGCCTCCGAGAGGTAGCGTCGATACCGCTAATGATAACGGTTTTCAATTGGGCGGATGTGTGATGCGAACTCCGGTGGTCGTAGTAGCCGGTCAACTGCTGACTGACAGCCTCTGTGAGGTCTTGGTGCGAACCCCGGGAACGGTGGTGGTGACACACCACTTCGACGGGCAGGTCGTCGTCCGGTCGGTCAGTATCCTGCGAGACAATCAGGTGCACGTTTCGGAACGGCCGCTGGAACTGGCCAATTGCTGTGTCGGCTGCACCACGCGCGACGATCTGCTCATCTTGTTGCGCCGAATCCATCGCCGCGAGGACGTCGACCGAATCGTCGTTCATCTCGGGCCATGGCTGGAACCAGAGCCGGTGTGCTGGGCGATCAACAACGTCGTCGTCGAGGTCGGGCCGGGATACATCGAGGGTCCGGCCGGGCGTGACGTCCGCATCGATGCGGTGGTGAGCACCGTGGACACCACACAATGGCTCACACAGGCGCTCAGCGAAGAAGCGCTCGACGACGACCGGACCGTGGCACAGATCGCGGTCGGCCAGGCGGAATTCGCGGATCTATTGGTTCTCACCGAGTTTGATCGCCGGACCCTCGCGGTGCTGCGCCGGCTCGCCCCGCGGGCGCGGATGACGATCGATACCGAAAACCTCGAGACCGCGCTGGCGGGCCTGGGCTCCAACACCCGACGCGGACGAGACCACGACCCACACGAGCATCTGCTCGGCGGAGAGCCTCCCCTGAGCCGGGACGGCGACGTGGCGTTGGTCGAGTTCAGCGCCGATCGGCCGTTTCACCCACACCGGTTGCACGTCGCCATCGACGACCTCCTCGAGGGAGTGGTGCGAATCCGCGGGCGGCTATGGCTGGCCAGCCAGCCCGGCACCGTGGTGTGGATCGAATCCGCCGGCGGAGGACTGCGGGTCGGCCACGCCGGCGAGTGGCTGGCCGCGATGAGCCCCGCCGAGGTCGCTGATGCCGACCCCGAACGTGTTGCGCTTGCTGCCCCACTGTGGAATGAACGCTTCGCAGATCGCCACGTGGCACTGACCGTCCTGGTCTGCGGCGCCGATCCGGACGGCATCCGTGGAGTGCTCCACCGCGCCCTACTCACCGATGAGGAGTTGTCACAGCCGCAAGAATGGGCGGCCTACGACGATCCGTTCGGGGAGTGGCACGAGGACCCCTGCGAGGACTTCGACAAGGTTGATGACGGCGCCGCGCAGGAGCGGGATGCAGGAGGGCGATGAGATCGGCTGAGACCCGTCCCGTCTAGGCCAAACTCACCGAACGTTTCAACTTGCGCCGGATTGCCGGGCGCCGTACCGGCGGCGGAACTTCTCCACCTGCCCCGCGGAGTCCACGATCCGGCGACTACCCGTCCAGAACGGGTGGGAGTCGGCGCTGACCTCCACGACCACAAGGGGATACTCGCGCACCCCCTCCGGCGTCTCCCACTCGATCGTCTTGGTGCTCGCGATCGTGGACCTGGTGAGAAACGCCTTCCCCGTGTTGGCGTCTTGAAAGACGACCGGGTGATAGTCGGGGTGGATTCCGGGCTTCACGTGCGACCTCCGCATGCTGTTATTGATAATGATTATCGTTAAGTTCGAGGATCAGCGTACAGTCGACGGCGGTAATTGAAAACCATTCCCACTTGAGGGAGAGGGAGGTTCGACGCAGCGATGTACGCAACACCGGCAACGGGCGTCACCGCCCGCAGGAGTATCGATGTCGCCGTGGGAATCATCATGGGACTGCGCCGGTGCTCGGAAGACGAAGCCTTCCAGGAGATCGCTCGTGTCGTGCATCAGACGGGTGTGCCGTTGAAAGACACCGCGAACGCGTTGATCTTCCTGGCGAAGGCAAACGCCGCACCTCCCGCGCACCATGCCGAGGCCTCGCGGATCTGGGGCACTCGACTGGAGTTCCCCGCCCCATCCGACGGGTAACGCGCCTAATGTGGCGTGGTGCGAATGAAGTTCGGCCGGCCCGACCTGGACTCCTACTCCGCTCACTTCGACGTGCCCCCGGCGTCGCCGGCAAGCCCGCTCACGGTCGCCTGGGGTGGTGTCACCACGCTGCACATCGACGACGGCAGTTCTGCGCTGATGACCGACGGGTTCTTCTCCCGGCCAAGTCTTCTCACCGTAGCCACCCGAAAGCTGGCGTCGTCACACGAGCGAATCCGCGCCGGGCTGTCCCAGCTCGGGGTGAGCCGACTCGACGGCCTGGTTCCGGTGCACACCCACTTCGACCACGCAATGGATTCGGCCGTCGTCGCCCGACTGACCGGCGCCCGCCTGATCGGTGGTACCTCGACCGCCCAGATCGGGCGCGGACAGGGACTCGACGAAGTCAGCACTGTCGAGTCCGGGGAGCCGATCACCGTCGGGAACTACGACATCACGCTGATCGAGGGTGACCACTGTCCCCCCGACCGGTTCCCCGGAACGATCACCGCGCCCATCGTTCCCCCGGTGAAGGCCTCGGCATACCGCTGCGGCGAGGCGTGGTCGATGCTCGTGCACCACCGCCCCACCGGCCGGCGGCTGTTGATCGTCGGCAGCGCCGGGTTTCTTCCGGACGCGCTGACCGGCCACCGGGCCGAGGTGGCCTACCTGGGCGTCGGACAATTGGGGTTGCAGCCGCAGAGCTACCTGACCGAGTACTGGGCACAGACCGTGCGGATGGTCGGAGCCCGCCGCGTAGTGCTGATCCACTGGGACGACTTCTTCCGGCCTCTCGACCAACCGTTGCGCGCGTTGCCCTATGCCGCCGACGACCTGGACGTGTCGATGCGGATTCTGACCCGGCTCGCCGTCGACGACGGCGTGGCACTACACCTTCCCCCGCTGTGGCGACGCGGCGATCCGTGGAGTTGATTCTGGCGCTGGTCGCGCTCATCGCCGTGCTCGGGTTCGCGCTCGTGCGGCCGCACCGCTGGCCGGAGGCCGTTGTCGCGGTTCCTGCTGCCGCGTTGGTCCTGGGCGGCGGAGCGATCTCCTGGCAGGAGGCCGTGTCCGAGGTGGGCAGGTTGCTCCCGGTGGTGGGCTTCCTGGCAGCGGTGCTGGTACTGGCGCGGCTGTGCGACGACGAAGGCCTCTTCCAGGCGGCCGGCACGGCGATGGCGCGTGCCACATCGGGTAGTCAGAATCGGTTGCTCGCAGCGGTTTTCGCCATAGCTGCCGCGGTCACCGCGGTGCTCAGCCTGGATGCCACCGTGGTACTCCTGACGCCGGTGGTCCTCGCCACCGCGCGCACCCTGAGCGTCTCGCCCCGCCCACACGCGTATGCGACCGCGCACCTGGCCAACAGCGCCTCACTGCTGTTACCCGTCTCCAACCTGACCAACCTGCTGGCGTTCAGCGCCGCCGGACTGACTTTTCTGCACTTCGCCGCGGTGATGACACTGCCCTGGCTGGCCGCAGTTGCCGTGGAGTTCGTGCTCCTGCGTTGGCTTTTCGCCAAGGACTTGGCGGTGCGACCCCGAAGGGACACGGCCTGCACGCCGATCGAGATACCCGTCTTCGCCCTCGTGGTCCTCGGACTGACGCTCGTCGGTTTTGCGGTGACCTCCCTGGCCGGCTTGTCGCCCGCGTGGGCCGCGCTGGCCGGGGCGGTCGTGCTCGGGGTTCGCGGTCTCCAACGGGGGCACACCTCCGTCACGCGGATCGCCGCCGCCGCCGATGTGCCGTTCCTGGCCTTCGTGCTGTGCCTGGGCGTCGTCGTCGACGCAGCGATGAACAGCGGCATGGAATCGGCTATGCGACAGGTGATTCCCGACGGTACGGGTCTGCTCTCGCTGCTCGGGATCGCCGCCGTGGCCGCGGTGCTGTCCAACGTCGTCAACAACCTGCCCGCCGTGCTGGTTCTGCTGCCGCTGGTGACGGTGGCCGGCGCACCCGCGGTGCTCGCCGTGCTGATCGGGGTGAACATCGGGCCGAACCTGACCTATGTCGGCTCACTGGCCAACCTGTTGTGGCGGGCCGTGGTCCGGCGAGACCTGGGCGCCGGTTTCGGCGAGTTCAGCCGGATAGGCCTGTGCACCACCCCAGCGGTGCTGATCGCAGCGGTGCTGGGGTTATGGGCGGGGATACATCTGTTCGGGATCTGACCCCCAACCCCCACAATCCGCCCGTTCACCGCACCTGGCTTTCCAGGATGCGCGCATCCACCCCGCTGGTGAGCCGCTCGGCGGGGGTGCCGGCGTGCGCGCACGCCGCGATCACCGAGTCCGGCGACGCCGCGGCGAACAGACCGTAGACGACCTCGTCGGCGGGAGCGGCCAACACCGCTATCAACGTCGGCGCGGATCCTGAGTCGGTGGCGCTGGCGATGGCGCCTCCGGACAAGCCGGCCACGATTGCGTCGAGGTCGTGTGCGGTGAACTCGGGGCGATACCACTCCACCAGGTAGTAGCCGCACTCCTCAGTCCACACGGTGCAAACCGTAGGCGTGCCGAAGCCCCCACAAATCAGGGAATTCCCTCATGTTTTCGCTCCCGCCGGTCAACAATCGCGAGGGTCAACCCCCTCGGCCGAGGTCACACCGCCGCTGGCTAATCGGGGAACCCCTGCTCGACCCGATCGAACTGATACGCTCGTCATTCCCTCGATTCCTGGCAACCCAGGGAGGTTCCCACTGGTGGAGTCACGGTTGCCACGGCCGCGTGCTCCAGCGCAGCCGCCCCCGGCAGGCAACGCATCACCACTGCGCAACCAGACCACGGTGCGCCGACCCGTGGAAGCTCGCGCCATCGATGGGTTCTTGGCCGCAGCGGCCGTAGCCCCCGCGGCTCTGGTGATCGAGGGTGAGCCCGGCATCGGCAAGACCACGCTATGGCTGGCGGCGTTGTCGCAGGCAACCGAGTCGGGGTTCAAGGTGCTCTCGGCGCGCGGCGCGCAATCCGAGTCGGTTCTGGCCTATGCCGCCTTGGAGGACTTGCTCACCGACGTCGACCATGCGGTGCTCGCCGAACTGCCTGCGCCGCAACGTGGCGCGGTCGAGACGGTGCTGTTGCGCACCCAAGCGGACGGACGCGGCACCGACCAGCACGCGTTGTCTGCCGCGATGGTGTCGGCTCTGGACAACCTGACCGCGACGTCCCCGGTGTTGCTGGCCATCGACGACCTGCAATGGCTGGATCCCTCCAGCATGGCGGTGATCACCTTCGCCACGCGCCGCTTCACCGGACCGGTGGGGGTGCTCGTCACCGCGCGCAACGATGCCGCCGGCGTCGCCGCAAGCGCACGCGTGCAGTTGTCCCGTCCGGACGCAGTCGACCGGCTTCGGGTGCGGCCGCTGAGCCTCGGCGGAGTCGGCGCGTTGATCGCCGAACGGCTCAACCGCTCGTTCACGCGTCCGGGGCTGCGCCGAATTCACCAGTCCTCGGGCGGAAACCCTTTCTACGCACTGGAACTGGCCCGGGCGATCGACGCCGCCGCACCCACCTCGGGTGCGGCCAACCAGGTGCCGCTCCCGGCGACGCTGACCGAAGTGGTGCGGGCCCGCATCGGTAGCCTGCCCAGCGCTGTTCAAGACGCGCTCCTGGCGGTGGCCTGCGCGGGAACGCCCACCGTGGCCCTGGTCGCCCACGCCATCGGGACCGATGTCTCCCGGGCTGCCGAGCTACTGGAGGTTGCCGAAGTCGACGGTGTGATCAACATCGACGGCCAGCATCCGCGCTTCGCGCACCCGTTGTTCGCCCACGGCGTCTACACCGGCGCCGCAGCCGGCCGGCGCCGGGCGATTCATCGGCGGTTGGCCGAAAGCGTGAAAGAACCGGAGCTGGCGGCCAGACATTTGGCCCTGGGTTCCGTCCACGGTGATGCGGTTCTGTGGGAGTCC
This sequence comes from Mycolicibacterium austroafricanum, assembly GCF_902705885.1. Classification (GTDB taxonomy): domain Bacteria; phylum Actinomycetota; class Actinomycetes; order Mycobacteriales; family Mycobacteriaceae; genus Mycobacterium; species Mycobacterium vanbaalenii_A. Next base: position 303,115 of record NZ_CACSIP010000001.1, read on the forward strand.
CTCGACGCGGCCGCCGCTTCGGCGCGCCGGCGTGGAGCCCCCGCAGCAGCGGCCGAGCTGCTCGAACTGTCCGTCGGACTCGGGGGCGGCACCATGACCCGACGTATCCGGATGGCGGGCTATCTGCTGCACGCCGGGGATGTCCGGCGGGCCAGGACCCTGCTCGACGAAGTCCTCGCCGAGCCGACCACGGGCAAGGCCCGCATCCAGGCGCTGCGACTGCTCGCCGAGGTGCGGATGGTCGACGACAGCTTCGGCGAGGCCGCCGACCTACTCAACCAAGCGCTTGCAGAAGCCGGCGACAACCCGGGCCTCCGCGCGCAGCTCGCGGTGAACCTGTCGTTCGCTCAAGGTAATGCCGGCGATCACGCCAGTGCGCTGCGCACCCTCGATGACGCAGTGGCCGACGCCGAGCATCTCGCCGACCCGCAGTTGCTCGCGCAAGCACTGGGAATACAGACCGTTCAGCGGTTCCTTCTCGGGCAAGGCGTCGACGAGGACGCACTCGCTCGGGCCGTCGAACTGGAAGATCCCGGCGCCGCGATGCCGCTGGCGCTGCGCCCCAGCACCAACAACGCGCTCCTGGCGCTGTGGACCGGACAGCTGGACCGCGCCCATGAGCTGATGGCCACACTTCGCAGGCGGTGCCTCGCCGGCGGCCGCGAAGTCGACCTCATCTACCTGGCCCTTCATCACGCGCAGTTGGAACTGTGGCGGGGCAACCCCTCCGAGGCCACGGCGATCACCGACGACGCCGTAGAACGGGCGTCCCAGCTGGGAGGTGATTTTCCGCTGTATGTGGCGCTGACCACCCGCGCTGCCCTGGCCGCATTCGCCGGCCGGGTCGACGATGCTCGCCGCGACGCCAGGGAGGCGCTCGCCGCCACCCGCCGTTTCGGCTCGGACGCGATCGACGTGTGGCCGGTGGCGATCCTCGCGTTTCTGGAGATCTCCGTGGCTGATCTTCCTGCCGCGGAGGCGATCGTCGCGCCGGTACTGGCACGACTGGACCAGACTCCGGAAGCCACCGAGATCAACGTCGCACCGTTTCTGCCCGATGCCATCGAGGCGCTCCTCGGGCTGGGGCGCCGCGCTGACGCGCAGGCCCTGATCGAGCGGCTGGAAAACAATGGCCGCCGCCTGGACCGGCCATGGATGCTCGCCCTCGGCGCCCGCGGCCGCGCCGCCCTGCTGGCTTTCGACAACAACATCGACGCCGCAATCAGCGCCGCAACTCAGGCGCTCAGAGAACACGACCGGCTGCCGATGCCGTTCGAGCGCGCTCGCACGCTGCTGCTTGTCGGTCAACTCCAGCGCCGGCAACGAAGGCGGGAAGCCGCGTCCTCCGCGCTGACCGAAGCACTGAACACGTTCGAGAAGCTGAACACACCGCTATGGGCGGCGCGCGCCCACGCCGAACTCGCCCGCACCAAGCCGAGCCGAAATCAGCCCGGCGACTTGACCGCCACCGAACAGCGCGTCGCGGAACTGGCCGCATCCGGGATGAACAACCGTGACATCGCCGCGGCGCTGTTCATCAGCCTCAAGACCGTCGAGGCCAATCTCACCCGCGTCTACCGCAAACTCGGCATCCGGTCCCGGGCGCAGATCGCCGCTCGCCTGCGCGGGCGCTTCTGACCGCCGGTTGCCCGGCGTCCGGCTATCCCCTGCGCTGCCGGGCGATCTCGGCGAGCACCACGCCGGCTGCGACCGATGCATTGAGCGACTCGGTCGGCCCGGCCATCGGAATCGACACGACGGCATCGCAGTTCTGGCGGACCAGTCGCGACAGACCCTTGCCCTCCGAGCCCACCACCACCACAACCGGTCCGTCGCCGACGATCTCGTCGATCGCGGTGTCGCCGTCTGCGTCGAGCCCGACGACCTGAAGGCCGGAGTCGGCCCACTGCTTGAGGGTGCGATTGAGGTTCGTCGCCCGGGCCACCGGCAGCCGCGCCGCGGCACCGGCGCTGGTGCGCCACGCCACTGCGGTCACCGACGCGGATCTGCGCTGCGGAATCAGCACCCCGTGCCCGCCGAACGCAGCCACCGAGCGGATGATCGCGCCGAGATTGCGCGGGTCGGAGATGTTGTCCAGCGCGACGAGAAGCGGTGGCGCCGCATCACGTTTCGACTCGGCGAGCAGGTCGTCGGGGTGCGCATAGTCATACGGTGGAACCTGCAGGGCCAGGCCCTGGTGCATGCCGTTGGCGGCGATCCGGTCCAGGTCGTGGCGCGGTACCTCGAGGATCGAGATCCCCTTATCGGCGGCGAGCTGCACAGCTTCGGTGAGCCGTTCGTCGGAGTCGGTGCCCAGTGCCACGTACAGCGCGGTCGCCGGGGCACCGGCGCGCAGACACTCCAGTACCGGGTTGCGGCCGAGCACGATCTCGGTGTCGTCGGTTTTCTTGTGCCTGCCCTGTTGCTTGCGTGCAGCCTGCGCAGCGCGCTTGCCGGCCGGGTGGTGGGGCCGCTGACTCGCCGGCGGTGTCGCGCCCTTGCCCTCCAGGCCACGACGCCGGACACCGCCGGAGCCGACCGTCGGCCCCTTTTTGGTGCCGGTTTTGCGTACCGCGCCGCGCCGCTGAGAGTTGCCTGCCATTACTTGTCCGACCCGTCCAATAGTGACCATTGAGGACCGTCGGCGGTGTCGGTGACCTCGATGCCTGCTTCCTTGAGCCGATCGCGGATCGCGTCGGCCTCCGCCCAGTCGCGACGTGCCCTGGCATCTTCACGTCGCCGCACCTCGGCGAGCACGAGCACGTCCACCGCCGCCAGCGCGGCCGACGTCTCGTCGCGAGACTCCCAGCGTTCGTCGAGCGGGTCGGCTCCGAGGATCCCCATCATCGCCCGGATCGACATCGCATGGGTAAGCGCCGTCTCGTGATCGCCTGCATCCAGTGCCCGGTTGCCCTCGGCTCTGGCCGCGTGCACCTCGGCGATCGCCGCGGGCACCGCGAGATCGTCATCGAGGGCCGCACCGAACCTGGGGGTCCACTCACCCGGCACCACCGCACCCACTCGACTGCGCACCCGGTGAAGGAAGTCCTCGATGCCGGTGTAGGCCCTGGCGGCGTCCTGTAGCGCGTTCTCGGAGAACTCCAGCATCGACCGATAATGCGCGCTGCCCAGGTAGTAGCGCAGCTCGGCAGCCCGAACCCGTTGCAGCACAGCGGGTATCGCCAACACGTTGCCCAGCGACTTGCTCATCTTCTCGCCGCCCATGGTGACCCAGCCGTTGTGCAGCCAGAAGTTGGCGAACCCGTTCCCGGCGGCCTCGGCCTGGGCGATCTCGTTCTCGTGGTGCGGGAACACCAGATCCATGCCGCCGGCGTGGATGTCGAACTCGGGACCGAGGTACGCCTCACACATCGCGACGCACTCGGTGTGCCAACCCGGCCTGCCACGCCCCCAGGGCGTCGGCCACGAGGGTTCCCCCGGTTTGGCGCCCTTCCACAACGTGAAGTCACGTTGGTCGCGCTTACCGGTCGCGACGCCTTCTCCCTGGTGGACGTCGTCGGGCTTGTGTCCGGAGAGCTTGCCGTATTCGGGCAACGTCGCGACGTCGAAGTACACGTCCCCGTCACCGGCATATGCGTGTCCCCGATCGATGAGCGCTTCGATCAGCTCGACCATCTGGGTGATGTGCCCGGTTGCTCGCGGCTCCGCCGACGGTGGGAGCACCCCCAGAGCGTCGTATGCCGCTGTGAACGCCCGCTCATAGGTCGCCGCCCATTCCCACCACGGCCGTCCCGCGTCGGCGGCTTTGTGGAGGATCTTGTCGTCGATGTCGGTGACGTTACGGATGAACGCCACGTCGAAGCCCTTGGCCGAGAGCCACCGGCGCAGCACGTCGAAGGCGACACCGCTGCGGACGTGGCCGATGTGGGGCAGTCCCTGCACGGTGGCGCCACACAGGTAGATCGAGACGTGACCGGGCCGCAGTGGCGCAAAATCGCGCACACCGCCAGACAAGGTGTCATAGAGCCGCATCCCAGATGCGGGGCGTTCGGTCACGACGGGCCAGCTTACCGGCCAGTTCAGGCCTGATCGTCATCGCCGACCACATCGGCTGTCAGGAGCGCGGTGGCGATCGCCGCCAGCCCCTCTCCCCGGCCGGTGAGACCGAGGCCGTCGGTGGTGGTCGCAGACACCGACACCGGCGCGTCGAGGAGTTCTGACAGCAGGCGCTGCGCCTCGGCGCGCCGCGGGCCGATCTTCGGGCGATTGCCGATGACCTGCACGGCGGCGTTCCCCACCCGGAATCCCGCGTCGGCCAACAGCGAACGCACATGCCGGAGCATGTCGGCGCCGCTGACTCCGCGCCATTCCGGACGCCCGGTGCCGAAGACGGCACCGATGTCACCCATGCCCGCCGCCGACAGCAGCGCGTCACAGAGGGCATGCGCGGCCACGTCGCCGTCCGAGTGTCCGGCGCAGCCGTCATCGTCGTCGAACAGCAGGCACAGCAGCCAGCACGGACGTCCGGCTTCGATGGGGTGTACGTCGGTGCCGAGCCCGACTCTCGGGGTCGACATCAGCGCCGTCAGGAGGCGGCGGCGAGTGCCTCGTCGAGAATTGTCGCGGCCTTCTCGTCATCGGTGTTCTCGGCGAGCGCCAGCTCACCGACCAGGATCTGCCGCGCCTTGGCCAGCATCCGCTTCTCGCCGGCCGACAGTCCGCGCTCCTGGTCCCGACGCCAGAGATCACGCACGACCTCCGCGACCTTGTTCACGTCCCCGGAGGCCAGCTTCTCGAGGTTGGCCTTGTAGCGACGTGACCAGTTGGTGGGCTCTTCGGTATGCGGGGCACGCAGCACCTGGAAGACCTTGTCCAGGCCCTCCTGTCCGACGACATCGCGCACGCCCACGTACTCGGCATTGTCAGCGGGTACCCGAACAGTGAGATCTCCCTGGGCGACCTTGAGGACGAGGTATTCCTTCTGTTCGCCCTTGATGGTCCGGGTTTCGATCGCCTCGATCAACGCAGCACCGTGGTGTGGATAGACGACGGTGTCTCCGACCTTAAAAATCATCAGTTTCGAGCCCCTTTCACCCCTCGATGTTAACACGGGCCGCCATCGGGTGCGGATCAACGATGCAGGTCAGGGGCCATCGTTGGGTAACACTAGGGGTTGACAGGCCAATGAATCCGTGCAAGGCCGGCCCTGCTGAACCGGGCGTTCGCGGTCGCCACCCGGCCGCCGGCAAGGCCTGGAATCGGCTGTCCGCGAGACGCATCGCCCCTGCGCTACCGCGCACATCCATGACCTACTACTCTGCATAGTCGAACCGCCGGAACCACCGTGGACCAGGCGTGCCACGTCGCCCAGCCGGCCGAGCAGGAGGCCCAAGTGAACCCCTTCAAACGGCGCACTCGTGCACCCGGGCGGACCGTCCCCGTCGCGCTCGCGACGTGCGGGCTGGCCGCGGCTGCTGCGTTGAGCGGCTGCAGTGCCGGTCAGGTCTCCCAGACCGCGACCCAGGAAGCGGCGATCAACGGCACCAGTGGCCTTGCGGGTGACATCGCCCTGCGCAACATCCACATGTACGCCGTCCAGACGACCGACTACATCGAGCCCGGCACCGACGTCGACCTGATCTTCGTCGCCGCCAACACCTCACCGGACGTCGGCGACGAGCTCGTCTCGATCACCACAGACGTCGGCGAGGTGACGCTGCAGGGCAACACCAGCGTGCCGGTCAACGGCGTTCTGGTTGTCGGGACCCCCGACGGTCAGCCCAGCCCCCTGGAGAGCGTCGAGCCCGCGGACACCGCCCAGGCCACCGTGGAGCTGTCCAAGCCGGTCACCAACGGCCTGACCTACGACTTCACCTTCACCTTCGAGAAAGCGGGGGAGACCACCGTCGCCGTCCCGATCTCGGCCGGTGAGGCGCCCCATCGCGACTCCGGCGAATCGGGTGGCGGCGAATCGGGTGGCGGCCATTCGGGCGGCGGTCACTAGACCGACCCGGCCGGACCGAGCTCATCGGTTCGAGACACGGCCGATAATCGGCGAGGTTATGTCGGTCCCTACGGTTACCGTCACGGCGTGGCCCGGGTCAATTCGAAAACGCGTTCGCAGTACCGCTGTTCGGAATGCCGGCACACCACCGCCAAGTGGGTGGGCCGCTGCCCTGAGTGCGGCACCTGGGGCACCGTCGACGAAGTCGCCCTGCTGACGGCTGCCGCGTCCGTCACCGCACGCGCGGTCGCCCCGTCCTCCCCTGCCGTTCCGATCAGCTCGATCGACCCCGGCACCACCCGGCACTTCCGCACCGGCGTCAGCGAACTGGACCGGGTTCTGGGCGGCGGCCTGGTACCCGGTTCGGTGACGCTGCTGGCGGGCGATCCGGGCGTCGGCAAGTCGACGCTGCTGCTCGAGGTGGTGCACCGCTGGGCTCAGACCGGGCGGCGCGCGCTGTACCTGTCCGGTGAGGAATCCGCCGGCCAGATCCGGTTGCGGGCCGAACGCACGGGCTGCACCCACGACGAGGTGTATCTCGCTGCGGAGTCGGATCTGCAGACTGCACTCGGTCACATCGACGCGGTGCAGCCCTCGCTCGTGGTGGTGGACTCGGTCCAGACGATGTCCACCGCCGAGGTCGACGGTGTCAGCGGCGGTGTCACCCAGGTCCGCGCGGTGACGACCGCGCTGACGATGACGGCGAAAACGACCGGCGTGGCCATCCTGCTCGTCGGGCACGTCACCAAGGAGGGCGCCATCGCCGGCCCCCGCTCCCTCGAGCACCTCGTCGACGTCGTGCTGCACTTCGAAGGTGACCGCTCGTCGTCACTGCGGATGGTGCGCGGCGTCAAGAACCGATTCGGCGCGGCCGATGAAGTCGGTTGTTTCCTGTTGCACGACAACGGAATCGAATGTGTCTCCGACCCCTCCGGCCTGTTCCTCGACCAGCGCCCCAAGGCGGTGTCGGGCACCGCGGTGACGGTCACGCTCGACGGCAAACGCCCGATGATCGGCGAGGTGCAGGCGCTGATCGGTTCGCCTGCGAGCGGCAGCCCGCGGCGTGCGGTCAGCGGTATCGACTCCTCGCGCGCCGCGATGATCACCGCGGTGCTGGAGAAACGGGCCGGGCTCCGCGTCGGGATGAACGACATCTACCTGTCCACGGTCGGCGGGATGCGGCTGACGGACTCGTCGTCGGACCTCGCGGTGGCGCTGGCGATCGCATCGGCATACGTGGACCTGGCGATGCCGACGACCGCGGTGGCCATCGGCGAGGTGGGCCTGGCCGGGGATCTACGGCGGGTCACCGGCATGGACCGCCGACTGGCCGAAGCCGCCCGGCTCGGGTTCACCTGTGCGGTGGTCCCCGCCGGTGTGACGTCCGCGCCGCCCGGGCTGCAGGTGGTCTCGGCCGACGACATCACCACGGCGTTGCAGGCGCTGCGACGGATCAGCAAGAATGACGCAAGCTGAAGTAGGTCCGGGGCAGAGCCGACGACCCAACCGTGGAGAAGACATGGCCGTGAAGTCGACGGGTCGGGCCACCCGCACCGTGGTGCCCTTGGCGCGCCCCACGCTGCGGGAGACGATCGCCCGGCTGGCGCCGGGAACAGCTCTGCGCGACGGCCTGGAGCGCATCCTGCGGGGTCGGACCGGCGCCCTGATCGTCATCGGCTACGACGACGGCGTCGAGACCATCTGCGACGGCGGCTTCTCCCTCGACGTCCGGTATGCCCCGACCCGGTTACGCGAGCTGTCGAAGATGGACGGCGCGGTGGTGCTGTCCAGCGACGGCAGCCGCATCCTGCGCGCCAATGTCCAGTTGGTTCCGGATCCGTCGATCCCCACCGAGGAATCCGGTACCCGGCACCGCTCCGCGGAGCGCACCGCGATCCAGACCGGTTACCCGGTGATCTCGGTGAGCCACTCGATGAGCATCGTCACCGTCTACGTCGCCGGCGAGCGCCACGTGGTGCCCGAGTCGGCCACCATCCTGTCGCGGGCCAATCAGACCATCGACACCCTGGAGCGCTACAAGACCCGCCTCGACGAGGTCAGCAGGCAGCTGTCCACCGCCGAGATCGAGGATTTCGTCACGCTGCGCGACGTGATGACGGTGGTGCAGCGGCTGGAGATGGTGCGCCGGATCAGCCTCGAGATCGACTCCGACGTCGTCGAGCTGGGCACCGACGGCAGGCAGCTCAAGCTGCAACTGGAGGAACTCGTCGGGGACAACGACACCGACCGTGAGCTGATCGTGCGCGACTACCACGCCAACCCGGATCCCCCGTCCACGACTCAGGTCAGCGCCACCCTCGAGGAGCTCGACAGCCTCTCGGACGGCGAGCTGCTCGACTTCACCACCCTGGCACGGGTTTTCGGGTATCCGTCGACCGCCGAAGCCCAGGACTCCGCGATGAGCTCACGCGGTTACCGCGCCATGGCGGGCATCTCCAGGCTGCAGTTCGCCCATGTCGACCTGCTGGTCCGCTCGTTCGGATCACTGCAGGGTCTGCTGGCGGCCAGCGCCAGCGACCTGCAATCGGTCGACGGGATCGGGTCGATGTGGGCCCGCCACATCCGAGAAGGCCTGTCAGCGCTGGCGGAATCCACGATCGCCGACCGGCTCGCCTGACCGCCGCATTCAGCCGACGGGACCCGGTATCGGCATGTGCTGCGCGCCGTCGGCGGTGCCCTGCCCGGGCGGGGCGGCCGAATCGGCGAGGACGAACGGCACGGGGGCCGAACGCAGGTTGCCCAACTGCACGACCAGGTTGTAGGTCCCCGGCCCGATGGGCTCGCGCGGCAGCGGGCAGTTCGGGGCGGAACTCATCCCGGTCCACGTCACCTCGGTGGTCACCTGCTCGCCCGGCTGGAAGGTCTTGATCAGCGTCTCGTTGGACGGTGCGCAGTCGAGGTTGGACCACAGGCGTTGATTGTCCAGCGAGTACACGTACGCGGCCAGCACGGCGGCGCCCACATCACGCTGGCAGGCGACCAGGCCGATGTTGGTGACGACCATGGTGAACTTCGGCTGGTCACCGACCACGTACTGCGGCACGTTGGTGATGCCCTTGACCGCGAGTGTGGAGTCGGGGCAGTCGTCACCCTCCTGCAGCAGCGGCGGTGGCACGACGGCGGCCGTCGGAGTGGGGGTGGGCGGCGGAGCGTCCTGAGCCGGCGGCTGGATCGGCGTTTTGACCTCGGGGTTCTCCCCGGGCAGCGGGGTGGGTGGAGCGGCCTCTGCCGACGCCGCGGACTCGTTCGCGGTGGGCTGTTCGGAGCTGGTGCTGTTCATCACGACCACCGCGACGATGGCGGCGATCACGCCGATGACGAGCACCGCGATGCCGAGCGCCAGCGCCCTGCGTCGCCAGTAGATCTGTTGAGGCAGGGGGCCATGCGGTTCTAGATCCAGCACCACATCACGGTAAGGGCACGTCAGGCCACCACGTTCGAGGTCGCTCGGCGTGTCGCGCCTCAGCCTTCGCCGATATCACCTATATGGTCGCGCAACACCACCTGCCCGTCGGCGAGCTGGTACGTCAGCCCGACGATGGCCAGATCGCCCCTCTGCACCGCCTCGGCAATCGCCGTCGACCTGCTGAGCAGTTGTTTGCCGGTTTCGGTGACGTGCCTGGCCTCGAACTCGTCCACCCGGGTCAGTCCGTCGCGGCGGCCGGACAGGATCGACGGAATGACCCGTTCCACCACGTCGCGGACATAGCCGCCCGGCACCTGTCCGTCATCGAGGGCTGTCAGCGTCGCTCCGACAGCGCCGCAGCTGTCATGGCCCAGCACCACGATCAGCGGGACGTTCAGGACGGTTACGGCGTACTCGATCGACCCGAGCACGGAGCTGTCGACGACGTGGCCGGCGGTACGTACCACGAACATGTCGCCCAGGCCCTGGTCGAAGATGATCTCGGCGGCCACCCGGCTGTCGGCGCATCCGAACACCACCGCGGTCGGCTTCTGGGCTCCGGCAAGGCTGGCCCGGTGCTCGATGCTCTGGCTGGGATGCTCGGCCTTGCCTGCGACGAACCGCTCGTTACCCTCCTTGAGTGCTTTCCAGGCGGTTAACGGACTCGAGTTGGGCATGGTCGTCATTCTGCCCGATTGGGCTTCCATGATCGATTCGGGTGAACTGCTCGACTGGTATGCACACGCCCAGCGCGACCTGCCATGGCGGCGTCCCGGAGTCTCGGCGTGGCAGATCCTGGTCAGCGAGTTCATGCTGCAGCAGACACCGGTCGCTCGGGTGGAGCCGATCTGGCTGGCGTGGGTGGCCCGCTGGCCCACCCCGTCGGCGACGGCGGCAGCCAGTGCCGCCGATGTCCTCCGGGCCTGGGGCAAGCTCGGTTACCCCCGGCGGGCCAAGCGACTACACGAATGCGCGACGGTGATCGCCACCGAGCACGGCGACGTCGTGCCCGAGGACGTCGACACACTGCTGGCGCTGCCCGGTGTCGGCACCTACACCGCGCGCGCGGTCGCCTGCTTCGCCTATCAGCGCCGGGTCCCCGTGGTCGACACGAACGTGAGGCGGGTGGTCGCGAGGGCCGTGCACGGCCGCGAGGACGCCGCGCCACCGTCGGCGCGTGACCTCGACGACGTCGCGGCCCTTCTGCCCGATGATGTGCGGGCACCGGCGTTCTCGGTTGCACTGATGGAACTCGGCGCCACGGTGTGCACGGCGCGCGCGCCACGCTGCGGGGTATGCCCGTTGAGTCGGTGCGCATGGCGGTCGAGAGGGTTCCCGGCCGGCACCGGCCCGCCCCGGCGGACGCAGCGATACGCAGGCACCGACCGCCAGGTACGCGGTCGACTGCTCGATGTGTTGCGCGGCAACGCTTTTCCTGTCACACGGGCGGAGCTCGACCTGGCGTGGACAACCGACACCGCCCAGCGGGACCGAGCACTGGACTCGCTGCTGGTCGACGGGTTGGTGGAGCAGACGGCAGATGGCCGGTTCGCGCTGTGCGGCGAGGGATGAGCCCGGGGGTTCAGCGCGGTCAGGCCGTAGCTGCGCTGTCCGAATCAGCGCAGGCGAAGCGCCGCCGGTAGTCCGAGGGCGTCACGCCGATGACACGCCGGAAGTGGTGGCGCAGCAGCGTCGCGTTACCGAACCCGGACTGTTCGGCGATGTGATCGATGTCCAGCGTGGACTCCTCGAGCAGCCGCCGGGCGAACAGCACCCGCTGGTCGGTCACCCACTGCATCGGGGTGCGGCCGGTCTCCTCGACGAACCGGCGCGCGAAGGTGCGGGCCGACATGTGCGCCCGCTTGGCGAGCGTGCCCACGGTGTGCGGTTTGTCCAGGTTGGTCAGAATCCAGTCCAGATGGGGGGCGAACCTCTCGGAGCAGCGCACCGGGATCGGTTGGTCGATGTACTGCCGCTGGCCGCCGTCGCGTTGCGGCGGCACCACCATCCTGCGCGCGATCTTGTTGGTGACCTCGCTTCCCAGTTCGCGACGCACCAGGTGCAGACACGCGTCGATGCCCGCTGCCGTTCCCGCGCTGGTGATCAGGTCACCGTCGTCGACGAACAGCACATTGCGGTCGACCTTGGCGGTCGGGTACATGGCCGCCAGTCGGTCGGCATGCATCCAGTGGGTGGTGCAGGGACGTCCGTCCAGCAATCCGGCCGCACCGGCGACGAACGCACCCGAACACACGGTCAGGATGATCGCCCCCGAGTCGGCCGCCCGGCGGACGGCATCCAGTGCGTCCGGCGAATAGCCGGACCCGCCGATGGCCGGTATGGCGACCAGGTCGGCGCCGATCAGGTCGTCGAGTCCGTGATCGGGGATGATGGTAGCCCCGACGGCGGTCCGCAGCGGCTTTGCCGGCTCCGGACCGCACACCTTGAAGTCGAAGTTGGGCACCCCGTCGGCCGATCGGTCGATGCCGAACACCTCGCAGATGACGCCGAACTCGAAGACCGCAAGGCCGTCGAGCACCAATGCGGAGACACTTCTCAACGCCATGGCAGCATCTTAGCCATCTGTGTCGCTTCTGCCACTGTTGGCATGATATTACCTGAGTGGACCATTACTGCCATGAGTAGCGCACTGACCTTTCTCAACCTCTTCGCCCCGTTCGCCCTCGTCGCAACGCTCGTCTGGGCGGCCCGCCGGTCCGGCACTCTGCGACTGCACCTCGACCAGTTCGATGTCGCGGCCCCGATGGGCGGCCGGCTCTTCCACGACGCCTCCGCCACTCGTCACGACCCCGACATCCGGGCCCGATTCGAGCAGCAGCCCATCTGGCCGAGTTCAGGCGTTACGGGCGAACGTCGATAGGAACGCTTCAACGGCGTCCCGGTATTTCCCGGGCGCGTCATCGTGGACGAGGTGACCCGCGTCGGGCACCTTCAGGAACGTCGTCCGGGCCCCCGATTCCGCCATTGCCTCCATCTGGCCGAGCGGGGTGACCGAGTTCCCGGCCTCCAGGAGCAGGGTCGGTGCCTCCACCGCACGCCATTGCGTCCAGTAGTCGCGGGTGCCCCACTCAGCGGCGATCTCGATCCACCTTTGCGGGTCTCCGTGCAGGCGCCAACCCGTATCGGTGCGGTCGAACGCCTCCAGGAAGTACCGCCCCGCGACCGGCCCGAACTCGTCGTACACCTGCTGGGCGGTGCTGAACTCCGCGGGCAACGCGTGTAGCCACGGCTCCCACGGCCCCGTCGTCCTGCCCCGGAAGTCCGGTGCCATGTCCTCGACGACCACGGCAGCGACCATTTCCGGTCGTGCTGCAGCCAGGCACCACGAGTGCAACGCTCCCATCGAATGCCCGATCATGATCGCCGGCCTGCAGAGGCCGGCGACCGCGTCGCCGAGGTCGGCGACGAACCGCTCGGTGGAGATCGGGAAACCGTCGTCCACCCCGCGGCCACGGTGCCACGGCGCGTCGTAGGTGAAGACCTCGCCGAACTGTGTCAGCCAGGGCAGCTGGCGCGACCACGTGGCGCCCCGGCCCATCAACCCGTGTACCAGCACCAGCGGAACCCCGGAGCCGCCGTGGTCGACCAGCAGTGGTGAGTCCATGTGCTCATCTTGCCCAGGGGTAGCGGTAACCTGACCGCATGCCCAGCCAGAACCCCGTGGTGAAGATCAACGCAATCGAGGTCCCGCCCGACGCCGGTCCGGAACTGGAGAAGCGGTTCGCCCACCGCGCCCACGCCGTGGACAACCAGCCCGGCTTCCTCGGCTTCCAGCTGCTGCGCCCCATCAAGGGCGAGGATCGCTACTTCGTGGTGACCCAGTGGGAGTCCGAAGAGGCGTTCCAGGCTTGGGCCACCGGCCCCGCCATCGAGGCGCATGCCGGTGAGCGCGCCAATCCGGTGGCCACCGGAGCATCATTGCTGGAGTTCGAAGTTGTACTCGACGTTGCGGGGACTGACGCCACGGCGTGAGGCAGTCCGGGGCCGACGGCGAGTGACCGAACTGACGGTCGCACTGCTCCTCGTCGCAGCCCTGGCCTGCGGATGTGCCACGTCGCGTCCGGCGCCCCTCGACGCCGCATACGGCGTGCCCATCCAGATCAACACCCCCCAGGGGCTGCGCGCCAAGCAGACAATGGACATGCTCAACAGCGACTGGCCGATCGGCGAGAACGGGGTGCGCACGCTGGCCGCACCCGAGGCCGTCGAGCACGTCGGCGTCACGCTGGACAGGATCTGGTGGGATCGGCCGTTCACCGTCACGAATGTCGACATCGGAGCCGGATCCGCCACCCTGAACGTGCTGACTTCTTACGGAGTGGCCCAGACCATCGAGCTGCACACCGACGACGCCGGGATGGTCGACCGCTTCTGGGTGTCGCTCGACCCACCGGTGATCGACGAGTGGACCGACATCGACGACGAGCTGACCAAGTCGGATGCGCGCTACTCATACCAGATCGCGAAGGTCACCGACGGCCGCTGCGACAAGGTGGCGGGCACAAACACCGACATGTCGCTGCCGCTCGCGTCGATCTTCAAGCTGTACGTGCTGCTCGCGGTCGCGGATGCGGTGAAGGCGGGCACCGTGGAATGGACCGACGAGCTGACGATCACCGAGGAGGCCAAGGCGGTCGGCTCCCCCGAGCTCGACGACCTGCCGCCCGGCTCGACGGTCACGGTGCGCGAGGCCTCCCAACAGATGATCTCGGCCAGTGACAACATGGCGACCGATCTGCTGATCGAGCGGCTGGGGCCCGGCGCCATCGAGCGTGCGCTCGTCGCCGCCGGACACCACGATCCCGCGAGCATGACGCCGTTTCCGACGATGCACGAACTGTTCTCCGTCGGCTGGGGCGAACCGGACCTCCGCGAGCAGTGGAAGCAGGCTTCGCCGCAGGGACGCGCGCAACTCCTACAGCAGACGAACGCCCGCCCGTACGAACCGGATCCCACCCGCACCCACACCCCGGCGTCGGGTATCGGCGCCGAATGGTACGGCAGCGCCGCCGACATCTGCCGACTTCACGTGGCTCTGCAGGAAGGGGCAGTCGGTGCGGCGGCCCCGGTCAAGGACATCCTGTCAGCGGTCCGCGGAATCGACCTGGACCGCGAGGAGTGGCCGTACGTCGGAGCCAAGGCGGGCAACCTGCCGGGTGATCTGACGTTCAGTTGGTACGCCGTCGATCACACCGGACAGCCCTGGGTGGTCAGCCTGCAGGCGAACTGGCCGGAATTCCGCAGTCAGACCGCGGCGGGATGGCTGATGTCGATCGTGACGCAGGCGTTCGAACTGATCCCGAACGGCTGACTCAGCGGTTCGACCGGAGTGTCCACGCGTGCCCCCGGAAGTGCATCACCGTCCGGCTGACCGGTGCGATGTCGATCCGCCAGAACGACTTCGGCGGCGCGTCCAGTACGACCAGGATCGCCGCACGGATCACCGCGGGGTGAGTGACGGCGAGGATCCGGCCCCGCTGCACAGCCAGCGAATCCATCCAGCCGGCGACCCGCTCGATCAGTTCGACCACCGACTCACCGCCGTGCGGCGCCCGGGCCGGATCGGTCAGCCAGATCGCCAACTCGGCCGGCTGCACCCTGCCCAGCACATCGCCACGCCAGCGGCCACAGTCGAGATCGGACAGCTTCGGCTCGATCGTGGCCGCAACCCCGAGCAGTTCCGCGGTCTGCCGGGTGCGCTGCTCCGGTGCGCAGTACGCCTGCTCGACTGTCCCGAGCTCGGTGCCGGGGCCGACCTGGCGCCTACCGGCGACCGACAGCGTCTCGTCGGTGGGAAATCGTCCGGCTGCCATCGCGTCTGTCATGGCGTGCGACAGCAACGTCAGCCGGACGACCTCGCTCACACGTCAGACTCGCCGGGCAAGCTCACACGGCCACTGTCTGCTTGCGCTCACCCAGCAACCGCGACACCAGCGCGGCGAACACCAACCCGATGGTCACGTACATGACGACCTGGGTGCCCAGTGAGTACAGCCGGAACTCGTAGAGCACGTCGGCCGGGAACCCCTCGTAGACGATGGCGCCGGTGTCGTCGGTCAGCGGCCCCGGGGTCTCGTCGATCGTCGGCAGCACCAACATCACCACCGCGATCGCCGCGACGTAGGCACCCGCCGCAGTCAGTCCGGCGTTCCAGCCGCCCAGCCGCGAGACCAGCCGGCGGCCCAGATACACGGCGCCGGCCAGCAGCGCTGCCGACAGAACGACCATCAGCAGGTACAGCAGGGTGCGCTGCTGGATCGTCTCGTCCTGGCTCAATGCCGGTGGACTGGCCGGATACTTCAGCCCCGGAACGACATAGAGGCTGAGCAACATCGCCCCGGCGACATACACCGACAGCAGCCGGGCCGAGATGTTGCCCACCCGGCCGTAGACGACGGCGAACACGACGGCGAACAATGCACCGATCGCGACGCTGAACGCCAGCAGGCCCAGGCCCAGGCCGACGTTCATCTGAATGGCACGGGTGATCCCGCCGCCTGCTTCGCCGTGGCTGTGGCTGTGGCCGTGTTCAGCGCCGTGCTGGATGGCCTCGCGCGCGGCCCCGACGCCCTCTTCGTAACCGATGGCCAGGCCGATCTGTGGCTCGACGAAGACGCGGGCGAACAGGAACGCAAGCACGCCGGCGGCGGCGCCGGCCAGCAGGCCGCGCCAGATGATCTGCTTCTCCATTTGTCTCGACTCCTACCTTGCCGCGTGTCAGTGGCAGGGGAAGCCGAGCAGGTGCCGTGCGTCGTGCACGAACTCGTGAATGTAGGTGCTGTTACCGAGCACCGACGTCGCGCCCTGGTCCATGCCCACGAAGTAGAGCACCACCAGCGCCAGGAACGCCGTCAGCGACAACCACGCCGCCGCCTTGGTTCCCGACAGATCGATCGCGCCTGCCCTGCTGGTCACGTCTGGAGAAGTCATCTGGATTCCTTTCCGGGATTTCGCGTCCCAGTGAGAGATGCGATGAACATCGGGTCTGACTGTCACAGTGGCGCGACCGTTCTGGGCTTTCACCAGATTCCGCTGTCCATCGATTACAGGAGCATCGTAAGGCACACCCCGCGTCGTCACACCGCCACCACGAGAACGCCCAAAAACAGACGGGCGGTCACCCCGTGGGGTGACCGCCCGTCCGACTTCGTTTGGGTCAGTCCGTGCCGGCTGCGCTCGGCGTGCCGGCGGCACCGGCCTGAGCCAGGTCCGGTTCGACGTTCACGGCAGGCTTGCGACTGCCGGTGAAGGTGAACACCGCGTCCTCGCCTGCGCCCTCGCCGTCCCAGTTCTCGACGTCGACGGTCACCAGCTGACCGGGGCCGACCTCCTCGAAGAGGATCTTCTCCGAGAGCTGGTCCTCGATCTCGCGCTGGATGGTCCGGCGCAGTGGCCGCGCACCGAGCACCGGGTCGAACCCGCGCTTGGCCAGCAGCGACTTGGCCCTGTCCGTCAACTCCATCGTCATGTCCTTGGCCTTGAGCTGGGTGCTCACCCGGCCCACCATCAGGTCGACCATCTTGACGATCTCTTCCTGGGTCAGCTGGTGGAAGA
Source organism: Mycolicibacterium austroafricanum (assembly GCF_902705885.1). Lineage (GTDB taxonomy): Bacteria > Actinomycetota > Actinomycetes > Mycobacteriales > Mycobacteriaceae > Mycobacterium > Mycobacterium vanbaalenii_A. The sequence continues at coordinate 320,082 of NZ_CACSIP010000001.1, forward strand.
CGATGATGTCGTCGATGCGGTTGAGGAACTCGGGGCGGAAGTGCTTCTTCAGCTCGTCGTTGACCTTCTGCTTCATCCGCTCGTAGTTGTTCTCACCACCGCCCTGGGTGAAGCCCAGTCCGACGGCCTTGGAGATGTCGGAGGTGCCGAGGTTCGAGGTGAAGATCAGCACGGTGTTCTTGAAGTCGACCGTGCGGCCCTGACCGTCGGTCAGGCGACCGTCCTCGAGGACCTGCAGGAGGCTGTTGTAGATCTCCTGGTGGGCCTTCTCGATCTCATCAAAAAGAACGACTGAGAACGGCTTGCGACGCACCTTCTCGGTGAGCTGGCCGCCCTCTTCGTAGCCGACGTAGCCCGGAGGGGCACCGAACAGCCGCGACGCGGTGAAGCGGTCGTGGAACTCACCCATGTCGATCTGGATCAACGCGTCGTCGTCGCCGAACAGGAAGTTGGCCAGCGCCTTGGACAGCTCGGTCTTACCGACGCCGGACGGACCGGCGAAGATGAACGAACCCGACGGACGCTTGGGATCCTTGAGCCCGGCACGGGTGCGGCGGATCGCCTTGGAGACCGCCTTCACGGCATCCTCTTGCCCGATGATCCGCTTGTGCAGCTCGTCCTCCATCCGCAGCAGCCGGGTGGTCTCCTCCTCGGTCAGCTTGAACACCGGGATACCGGTCCAGTTGCCAAGAACCTCGGCGATCTGCTCGTCGTCGACCTCGGCGACCACATCGAGATCGCCTGAGCGCCACTGCTTCTCCCGCTCGGCCCGCTGTGCGACCAGGGTCTTCTCCCGGTCCCGCAGGCTGGCCGCCTTCTCGAAGTCCTGCGCGTCGATCGCGGACTCCTTCTCCCGGCGCGCGTCGGCGATCTTCTCGTCGAACTCACGCAGGTCCGGCGGAGCGGTCATCCGGCGAATCCGCATCCGGGCGCCGGCCTCGTCGATCAGGTCGATGGCCTTGTCCGGCAGGAAGCGGTCGTTGATGTAGCGGTCGGCCAGCGTCGCGGCGGCCACCATCGCGCCGTCGGTGATCGAGACCCGGTGGTGCGCCTCGTAGCGGTCCCGCAGACCCTTGAGGATCTCGATTGTGTGCTCCACCGTCGGTTCGCCGACCTGCACCGGCTGGAACCGGCGCTCGAGGGCAGCGTCCTTCTCGATGTACTTGCGGTACTCGTCGAGGGTGGTGGCACCGATGGTCTGCAGCTCGCCGCGGGCCAGCTTCGGCTTCAGGATCGAGGCCGCGTCGATCGCGCCCTCGGCGGCACCCGCCCCGACGAGCGTGTGCAGCTCGTCGATGAACAGGATGATGTCACCACGGGTGTTGATCTCTTTGAGCACCTTCTTCAGGCGCTCCTCGAAGTCACCGCGGTAGCGGCTGCCCGCCACCAACGAACCGAGGTCCAGCGTGTAGAGCTGCTTGTCCTTGAGCGTCTCGGGGACCTCGCCGTGCACGATTGCCTGCGCGAGGCCCTCGACGACGGCGGTCTTGCCGACGCCGGGCTCACCGATCAGCACCGGGTTGTTCTTGGTGCGCCGGCTCAGCACCTGCATGACCCGCTCGATTTCCTTCTCCCGGCCGATGACCGGGTCGAGCTTGCCCTCCATCGCGGCGGCGGTCAGGTTGCGGCCGAACTGGTCGAGCACCAGCGAGGTGGACGGATTGCCCGCCTCGCCGCCACGGCCGCCGGTCCCGGCTTCCGCGGTCTCCTTGCCCTGGTAGCCGCTCAGCAGCTGGATGACCTGCTGGCGCACCCGGGTGAGCTCGGCGCCCAGCTTCACCAGCACCTGAGCCGCCACACCTTCACCCTCGCGGATCAGGCCGAGCAGGATGTGCTCGGTGCCGATGTAGTTGTGGCCCAGCTGCAGCGCCTCACGCAGGCTCAGCTCCAGCACCTTCTTGGCACGCGGCGTGAAGGGGATGTGGCCGGACGGCGCCTGCTGTCCCTGGCCGATGATCTCCTCGACCTGGCTGCGCACGCCCTCCAGGGAGATGCCCAGCGACTCCAGCGACTTCGCGGCGACACCCTCACCCTCGTGAATGAGTCCCAGCAGGATGTGCTCGGTGCCGATGTAGTTGTGGTTGAGCATCCGGGCTTCTTCCTGAGCCAGGACGACAACCCGACGCGCACGGTCGGTGAATCTTTCGAACATCCGTGGTTACCTGCTCTCCATCGCATAGGTGGTACACCGCACAACAGCGCTTGCAAAACTGCAGTGGCTATGCACCTGCCGTCCACTCTAATGGGCGGCGGCCCCGGGTGCCCCGCCTGGAGGTCCTTCCAGAAGACAACGGAAGTGACATCTGACGTAAGAATCGGCCAGTACCCGGCGCTGCTAGGAGTAACGCACGGGCCCGCCGATTCGTTTCCCCTCGCGGATCACAACCGGTTCGCCAGCAGCGAACGCAGATCCGGGCCGGAAACTGTCCGGCAATCGGCCGCTAGCTTGCTGCGTGAAATGCGTCGATGACGTCGGCGGGGATCCTGCCGCGAGTGGAGACATTGTGGCCGTTGCGCCGGGCCCATTCCCTGATCGCCGCGCTCTGTTCGCGGTCGATCGCCGCGCGCCCGCGACCGGTGCCGACCGAACGGCCACGCCGTCGGCCACCGACCCGTCGACCGGCGTCCACCCACTGCTTCAAGTCGCTGCGGAGTTTGGCGGCGTTCTTGGCAGAGAGGTCGATCTCATAGCTCACGCCGTCGAGCCCGAATTCAACCGTCTCGTCGGCGGCGCCTTCTCCGTCGAAATCGTCGACCAACGTGACGGTGACCTTCTTGGCCATTTCCCCACTGCCCTTCCGTGCGCACTACTTTCTCGGGTGTGATCCCAAACCCCGGGACCAATGTGCCATAAAGGGGCCGCCCATTCAACAACGCATGAATCAGGGCCGTTCAGTTGCCGTGGCGACGAACAATAGGGAACAAAACTGTGTCCCTAATCGACAGGCCGGTGAGTGCCATCAACAAACGATCGATACCCATTCCCGTACCCGTTGTCGGCGGCATCGCATACTCGAGTGCGGCGAGGAAATCCTCGTCCAGTGCCATTGCCTCGTCGTCCCCCGCCGCCGCTGCCCGCGCCTGTGCCTCGAACCTCTCTCGCTGAATTACCGGGTCGATCAGCTCGGAGTAACCAGTCGCGAGCTCGATGTGGCGTACGTAGAGATCCCATTTCTCGGTGACACCGTCGATGCTGCGGTGCTCCCGGGTCAGTGGGGTGGTCTCGACGGGGAAGTCGCGCACGAACGTCGGCGCCCACAACTTGTCACCGACGGCGAATTCCCAGAGTTCTTCGACCAATTTCCCGTGGCCGAATCCGCGGTCCCGGGGAATCTCGACTCCCAAGCCGTCGGCAATCTGCCAAAGTCGCTCCACCCCGGTCTGCGGCGTGATCTCTTCTCCGAGTGCTTCGGACAATGACGGATACATTTGAATGGTCTGCCATTCACCGCCGAGATCGTAGACAGTCCCGTCAGGCAACGGCACCTCACGTGTCCCGATGGCCTCATCGGCAACTTCTTGAATGAGTTCCCGCGTCGTCTTCGCAGAATCGTCGTACGTGCCGTAGGCCTGATATGTCTCCAACATCGCGAATTCCGGTGAATGAGTGGAATCAGCCCCTTCGTTTCGGAAGACCCGATTCAGCTCGAAGACCCTGTCGAATCCACCGACCACACACCGCTTCAGAAAAAGTTCCGGCGCGATCCGCAAGTAGAGGTCGGAATCGAGTGCATTGGAGTGCGTGACGAACGGCCGCGCGGCGGCCCCGCCGGCCAGCGTCTGCAGAATCGGCGTCTCCACTTCCAGGAATCCACGGCGCTCCAGCGCAGCGCGCACCGCACGCACCACGGCCACCCGCTGCCGGGCGACGGCCCTGGCCTCCGGGCGGACGATCAGGTCGACGTAGCGCTGCCGGACCCGGGCCTCCTCACTGAGTTCCTTGTGGGCGACAGGCAGCGGCCGCAACGCCTTGGAGGCGATTTGCCAGGAGTCTGCGAGCACAGACAGTTCGCCGCGACGGGAACTGATCACCTCGCCGTGCACGAACACGATGTCACCGAGGTCGACGTCGGCCTTCCAGGCGTCCAGCGATTCCCGTCCCACCTGATCGAGGCTGATCATGGCCTGGAGCTGGGCTCCGTCGCCTTCCTGCAGTGTGGCGAAGCACAGTTTTCCGGAGTTGCGGGCGAAGATGACCCGGCCGGCCACCCCCACCTGCTGACCGGTGCCGGTGTCCGTCGGCAGGTCCGGGTAGGCCTCGCGGACCTCGGCGAGGCTGTGGGTCCGGGGCACCTCGACGGGATACGGGTCACGTCCCTCGGCGAGCAATCGCTCGCGCTTGTCCTGGCGGATCCGGAACTGTTCGGGAACGTCGCGTGCCTCGTCGGAATCGGCATCGCCGGAATCGGGGTGGGCGTCGGGGGGTGTCACGACGTGCCAGCTTAAATGAACAGATGGCCGGGTCCCTCAACGCGCCGATCAACCGGGTGGCGGTACAGGCTCTTGCTCACCAGCCGCTGGACGTCGGCTTCAAGGGGATTCCGGCCCGGTGGTGGGGTCATACATCCGCCGAGATCGTCGCCCGCGCGCCACGGTTTTCCGGCGAGGGTGCCTTCGGGCCGGTGTGTGTGCTGGACGCCGACGCGGTCACCCACAATCTCGCTGCGATGGCGTCGTGGTGCCGCGAGCGCGGGGTGCAGCTCGCTCCGCACGGCAAGACCCACATGTCGCCGCAGCTGGCCACCCGCCAGCTCGACGCCGGCGCCTGCGCGATCTCGGTGGCCACCATCGGCCAGGCGGCTGTCTACCGCGCCTTCGGTGTCCGCGATCTGGTGCTGGCCAACGAACTGGTCGACGACGCCGGGCTGGCATGGCTGGCTGCCGAACTGGATCGCGACGAGACGTTCGGGTTCACGTGCTGGGTCGACTCGGTGCGTGGCGTCGAGCTGATGACCGCGGCGCTGGCAGGTGCCGGGCGAGCCGTCGACGTGTGTGTCGAGGTGGGGCTGGCGGGCGGGCGCAGCGGCTGCCGCTCCCGCGGCGCCACCGACGAGGTGGCACGTGCCGCAGCGGCTTCACCGCGGCTGCGCCTGGTCGGCGTCGCCGGCTACGAAGCTGCGCTCGGGCAGGACCTGGCCCCGGCGGCGATGTCGGCCGTGGCAGATCATCTCGCCGAGGTGCGGTCGGCGGTGATCCGGCTCGCCCCGCTGTTCGAGACCGACAGCGTCGTGGCCACCGCCGGCGGCAGCACGTACTTCGACGCGGTCACCGAGGCGTTGACGGGCTGGCCCGACCGGATGTCGGTGCGCACGATCCTGCGCAGCGGCTGCTACCTCACCCATGATCACGGGTTGTACGCGCGGACCTCACCGCTGACCCGCGGCGGGTCGCCGGGATTACGACCGGCCCTGCAGGTGCGGGCTCAGGTGGTGTCGCGGCCCGAAAGCGATCTGGCGATCCTGACGATGGGCCGCCGCGACGTGGCGTTCGACCAGGGAATGCCCATCCCGCTCGAGCTGACCGACAGCGAGGTCACCAAGCTCAACGACCAACACGCGTTCCTGCGGCTGGGTCCCCGGGACCGCTCCACCGCGCCGGTCGGTGCGTGGCTGCGGTTCGGCATCTCACATCCCTGCACGGTGTTCGACAAGTGGCGGCTGATTCCGGAAGTGGACGGCGACGACCGGGTGGTCGACCTGATCCGCACGATCTTCTGAGGCGGCTCAGCGCGCCTGGCGCAGCTTGCCCCGCTGGCTGTCGCGGTTGCGCTCGAAGACCAGCCGCAGCCCGTCCAGCGTCAGGTGCCGGTCGAAGTGCTCGACGGACTGCACGTCGGAAAGCACCAGGGGTGCACCGTGTCCGGTCGCGACTACCGCCACGTCGTCGCCCCCGAAGCCGTCGACGTCCTCACGCACCCTTTTCACCAAACCGTCCACCAGCCCGGCGAAGCCGAACACCGCGCCGGCCTGCATGCACTCGACGGTGTTCTTTCCCACCACCGAACGGGGCCGGGTCAGCTCGACGCGCCGTAGCGCCGCCGACCGGGCGGCCGCCGCGTCGGAGGACACCTGCACGCCGGGAGCGATCGCGCCGCCGAGGAACTCGCCCTTCGCCGACACCACATCGACACAGATCGACGCTCCGAAGTCCACCACGATCGCCGCTGACCGGTATTTGTGGTAGGCCGCAAGGCAATTGACGATTCGGTCGGCACCCACTTCTTTCGGGTTGTCGACCAGCAGCGGGATGCCGGTGCGCACACCGGGTTCGATCAGGACATGGGGCACCGACGGCCAGTACTGCTCGAGCATCAGCCGCACTTCGTGCAACACCGAGGGCACGGTCGACAGGCCGGCGGCTCCGGTGAGCCTCTCGGCGTCCTCTCCGATCAGCCCGTCGATGGTCAGCGCCAGTTCGTCGGCGGTCACCTCGGCCTCGGTGCGGATCCGCCAGTGGTGAACCACCTTGGCGTGTTCACCGGAGCCGGAGATCAGACCGACGACGGTGTGGGTGTTGCGGACGTCTATCGCGAGGAGCACGCCATCACCTCGGTGACATCAACTCGGAGGCGTCCGGCGGCACATGCGCCGGATCGGCACCGATGTCGACCTGCCGGTTGTCGGCATCGACGAACACCACCCGCGGCTGATAGGACCTGGCCTCGGCGTCCTCCATCGTGCCGTAGGCGATCAGGATCACCAGATCGCCGGGGTGGATCAGATGGGCTGCGGCGCCGTTGATGCCGATCACGCCACTGCCGCGCCGGCCGGTGATCACATAGGTGACCAGGCGCGCGCCGTTGTCGATGTCGACGATGGTGACCTGCTCCCCCTCGATCAGATCGGCGGCGTCCATCAGATCTGCGTCCACCGTCACCGAACCGACGTAGTGCAGATCGGCCTGCGTCACCGTGGCGCGGTGGATCTTCGACTTCAGCATCGTGCGTAACATCAGTTCCTCCAAGGCAGTTCGTGGCTCTGACCAGATGGGACCTGCGGATGGCCGTCGATGCCGGTGCCCGCCCCGATGTCGACGGCGATGTTGTCGAGCAGCCGGGTGCGCCCGAGCCTGGCGGCCACCAGCATCCGGCCCTGACCTTCGGCGGGCGCCGGTCCCAGCATCGGGTCACGCACCTCGAGGTAGTCGACCTCGAGGGCGGGCACCTCGTCGAGCACCGCACCGGCGGCGTCCAGCGCGGCCGACACCCCCGTCGACGCCCCGTACATCCCCGCGAGCAGTGCCGCCGACAACGCACCTGCCTGCTCCCGTTCGACGGGGTCGAGGTAGCGGTTGCGTGACGACATCGCCAGCCCGTCGGCTTCGCGGACGATGGGCACCCCGACCACGGCGACGTCCAGGTTCAGGTCGGTGACCATCTGCCGGATCAGCGTCAACTGCTGATAGTCCTTCTCCCCGAAGAATGCGCGATCGGGGTGCACAGCGTTGAAGAGTTTGAGCACGACGGTCAGCACGCCGGCGAAATGTGTTGGCCGCGCGGCGCCTTCGAGTTCGGCTCCCAGAGGCCCGGGCACCACGGTGGTGCGGCTGCCCTCGGGGTACATGTCCTCGGCGGTCGGGGTGAACGCGATCTCGACACCCTCGGCCCGCAGCGCAGCGAGATCGTCGGACAGCGTGCGCGGGTACGCGTCGAGGTCCTCGCCGGCCCCGAACTGCAGGGGGTTGACGAAGATCGACACCACGACCACGGCACCCGGCACCCGATTTGCGGCACGGATCAACGTCAGGTGGCCCTCGTGTAGGGCTCCCATCGTCGGCACCAGCATGATCCTGCGTCCGGTGGCCCGCAGCGCCCGGGTCACGTCGGAGACCTCACGCGGTCGCGCGTACACGTTGAGCTGACCCGCGGCGAACTTCGGGGGGTTGCGTCCGGTCACGATCGCCCTGCCTCCGTCAGTACCTCGAACACCGCATCGGGTGCGTGCGCGCGCTGTGCGGTGCGGTGCGAATTCGTCCGATACGCCCGCGCCAGGTCCGGACCCACTTCGTCGAGCGCCTGCAGATGGCCGGCGACCGCGGCGGCGTCACCGCGGGCGACCGGCCCCGTCAGCGCGGCCTGACCCCGCTGCAGCGCGTTCTCCAGCGACGCCCGCGCCAGCGGACCGATGATCCGTTCGGCGATTCCCCCCGGGGCGTCCCCGACGGGCTCCTGGCCCAACAACTCCTGGCCTGACAACGCCGCGCGCAACGCCTCGACGGCGTCGAGCACGACGGTGACGAGATGGTTGCTGGAGTGCGCCAACGCGGCGTGGTAGAGGGTTCGGGCGTCCTCGCGGACCCGGAACGGTTCACCACCGATCTCGAGCACCAGCGACTGCGCGACGGCATAGCCGATCTCATCGGCGGCGGTGATGCCGAAACAGGTACCGCGCAACCGGTCGAGATCCTCCGGCGTGCCGGCGAAGGTCATCGCCGGGTGGATGGCCAACGCGATGCATCCCTGCTCGGCCAGCGGGGCCAGCACCGCGACCCCGTTGGCGCCCGAGGTGTGGACGACGATGGTGGCCGGCCGTACCACCCCGGTGGCGGCCAGCCCCTTCACCAGCGCCGGCAATTCCGCGTCGGGAACCGCCAGCAGCAGCAACTCAGCGCGGGCGGCCACCTCGTCGACCGGAAGCACCGGGGTGTCGGGGAGCCACTGTCGGGCCCGTTGCCGCGACGCACTCGACACCGCGCTACAGCCCACGACGACGTGTTCGGCGCGTTCCAGCGCCGCACCCAGGGCGGTGCCCACCCGGCCGGCAGAGATGACACCGATGGTGAGGCGTGCCGGGCGGAGTCCGTCGTGGGGAGCGCTCCCGCCGGCGGGGGGCTGCAGCATCGCAGACGACCTCGCAGATTCTGATGGCTTCGTTCCGGTCCCGCGTCGCGCAGGTACCGGACGGTCGCTACGAGACTAGCTCAATCCTCCCGGCGCCTACGCCGACCGCCTCCCGACGGCGTCGCCTGCAACCGTGCCATCAACTCTGCGACCGACTGGCCACCGGTGTGGGCACCACCGGACGAATCCTCGTCCTCGTGCTCTTCCGGTTCGGCGGGCGGCGGCGGAGCGGCCTGCGGCGGTGCGGCGGCCGCGTCGACGTAGTGCCGGCCACGCGGCGGTTCGGCCGGTGCGTCGTCCGCCCGACGTCTGCCCACGTACTCACCCGGACCGCCGTTGCCCCCGGGTGGCGCTGCCCGGTTGCCGCCCGGCATCCACTGCCCCTCGGGAGGAGCCGGTTGCCACTGGGGGGCCGCAGGCGCAGCCGGTCCGGGCGCACGCGGCGGTGGGGCCGGCGGTGGGGCCGGCGCAGCGGGCGGAGCCGGCGGCGGGAGCCACGGGAAGTGCGGCTCGGGCGTGGGCGGGACGTTGCGCGGCGGCGGGGCGGGTGGTGCTTCCCACCGCCGGCCGGCGGTCTCGTCGGGTCGATACATTCCGGTCCGGGCACCTTCGGAGAATCTGCGGTGCGCGCCGCCGGCCTCATCGGCGGTGGACACCCGTTCCTCGTCCGGGGGGTGCGGTTCGGCGGGGACGTCGATGATCGGGCTCTCCTCGGTGTCCGGAGCGTGGGATCCCGCATCGGACACCTCGTCGACATCCTCGGTGTCGATCCGGCTGCTGCGGACTCGTCCCGCGGTGTCCGTGCCGGGAGTCCATCCGCCCAACTCCCGGGAGTCACTGCTGCGATCCGTTTCGATCGCGTGCCGATGCGACAGGTCGGTGTCGAAGAGGTACTCCAGGTTCGCACGCAGGGCGGCCAGTTCTGCCCGCAACGCCGACACCTCGTCGGCTGACTCCGCGCGCAACTCGGAGGCCAGCTCACGGCGCAGCTGCGCCTCCACCGCGAGCTCGTACTCCCGACGCGCCGAGATCTCGCGGTCGAGCTGCAGGTCGTAAACCAACTTGAGGTCGCGCACCTTGGCCTGGTCGGTATCGCTCTGCCTGCGGTAGATCACCGACACGAACGCGGCCACCACCGCGGCCCACAGCGACAGGATCACCGCGAGCTTCAGCAACTCCACCCGGTTGGTGAAAACCAGAGCCGAACTCGCCGCGATGGCGAGCACCAGCAACACCGACATCAAGATCCAACCGGGCCGACGGGCGCCGCGCCTGATACGCGCGCCACGGGTCGGATCGGTCATGGGCCGACTGTACCCGCCACAGGTCATCTAGCGTGTCGACCTCTGCGGCGATTCGGCAGGTCCGCCAGCCGAATCGGTCAGCCGGGTGCCGCGTCGGCGTTCTCCGGCGGCTCGTCGGGAGACCTGCAGCAATGCTGCAGCCACAGCGCCGCGACGACCAGTGCGAGCGCACACAGCGCGGCCACCACCGAGCCCGGGGCGTCCTCGGCCGCCACCCGCAGGGCACTGCGGCGGGGCAGGAGGTAGACCGCCACGGCCAGCCACCAGCCCAGCACGACGCTGCCCATCCACGCCGACGCCTTGGCGATCACCACCGACCGCGCGACCGCCAGCGGGTGCAGCCGGCCGAGCCCCACCCCGACCTCGCCGTCACGGATCCGGGCGCGGACATAAAAACCCCAGCCCGCGATGGCGACCGCGACGCCGAGAAGCGACACCCCGGTCCACACGGTGATCGGCGGGAACCACCGGTACACGACGCGCACCAGCAGGTAACCCACCACCGCGGTCACCAGGACGGCGGCAACCAGATCGCGCAGACGAGTGGGTCCCATCAGCCGGTCAGCGCTCGTTTCCGAGGTGCAGCGTCAACTCGGTGCGCCTCACGCCGGCGCGCTCGGCCGGGTCGACCGCCTCGACGAGTTCCCCGACGGCGCGCGACCGACCCGCCACGCCCAGGGTGGCGTGCGGATCGGCCGCCAGCCACGGCACCAGCACGAACGCCCGCACGTGCGCGTAGGGGTGCGGCAGCGTCAGCTCCTCGTCCTCGACGGTCAGCTCCACGCCGGAGTCTCGGCACGTGACGAGGTCGACGTCCAGCGTCCGGGGCCCCCAGCGCTGCTCACGTACCCGCTGTGCGGCGTCCTCGAGTTCGTGAGCCCAGCGCAACCAGCCGTGCGGATCGAGGGCCGGGTCGTCGGCGAGGACCACGGCGTTGAGGAACGGGCCCTGTTCGACGCCGCCCCATGCCGCGGTCTCGTACACCGGCGACACCGTCATCGCCGCTCGGCCGAGGCCGTCGAGAACCGACTGCAGCCAACGCAACCGGTCTCCGACATTGGAGCCGATGGACAACACCACCGCTGTCACCGGCCGCCTCCGCGGCGGGAACGTCGTGCCACGACCGCGACGTCGACGAACTCCAGCGGAATCGGCGCGCCCGGCTTGTGCACCACGACCTCGACAGCGTGGATCCGCTCGTCGCGCATCACGTCATCGGCGATCTCCGCCACCACCGTCTCGATCAGCTGCCGAGCGGGTCCGCCGACGATGTCGGCGGCGCGCTGCGCCAGCCCGCCGTAGTCCACGGTGTCGGCCAGGTCGTCGCTGGCGGCGGCGGGCGCGAGATCGATCCACACGGTGATGTCCACGACGAAGTCCTGGCCGTCGCGGCGCTCATGGTCGAAGACTCCGTGGTTTCCCCGAACCTTCAACCCTCGCAACTCGATTCGATCAGCCATCGGACCCTCCGCGCCACGCCGCGACCACAGCGAGCGCATCGGCCGAGGCACGCACGTCGTGCACCCGAACCCCCCACACCCGATGCCACCCGGCCAACGCGGAGATCACCGCGGTGGCCGTCTCCCGTCCTCCGGGCGGCCTGGGGTCCCCGTCGGGCCCGGCCAGCAAGGTGCCGAGGAATCGCTTGCGGGACGCACCGACCAGGACGGGGATACCGGTCGCGACGAACTCCGGGAGCGCGTGCAACAGCGCCCAATTGTGTTGTGCGGTCTTGGCGAATCCGAGACCGGGATCGATGATCACCTTCGACGGGTCCACCCCGGCACGCACTGCGGCGTCCACCCCGGACATGAGTTCGTCACGCACCTCGGCCACCACGTCGCCGTAGCCGGGCACCTCGTGCGGGCGGTCGCTGCCCACCGATCGCCAGTGCATGAGGATCCACGGGACGCCGGCTTCGGCGACCACCCTGGCCATGTCCGGGTCGGCTCTGCCTCCCGACACATCGTTGACCAGCGCGGCGCCGTTCTCCAGGGCCGCGTGGGCGACGGCGGCGTGCATAGTGTCGATGCTGACCGTGATCCCCTGCTGGGCAAGCTCTTTGACCACCGGCAGAACCCTGGAGGTCTCGACCGCCGGATCCACCCTGGTGGCGCCGGGGCGGGTCGATTCGCCGCCGACGTCGATGATGGCGGCCCCCTGGCCGGCGAGAACGACGCCGTGCTCGACCGCCCGATCCCGGTCGAGGAACTGCCCCCCGTCGGAGAACGAGTCGGCGGTGACGTTGACGACCCCCATCACCTGCACGTGCGTCCCCGCCGGGGACGGTTGGCCGTCGCTTCGCTCGCCCCGGGCACAATCCCCGTCGCTTCGCTCGCCCCGATCGGAGATCACTTTCTCAGGATCAGATCCAGAGCCTCGGCCCGGGAGGCGTTGTCGTGCTTGAACTGTCCGCGCACCGCCGAGGTCGTGGTCACTGCGCCGGGCTTGCGCACGCCCCGCATGGCCATGCACAGGTGCTCGGCCTCGACCACCACGATCGCCCCCCGCGGGTTCAGCTTGCGCATCAACGCATCGGCGATCTGGGCGGTCAACCGTTCCTGCACCTGGGGCCGCTTGGCGTAGAGGTCGACCAGACGGGCGATTTTCGACAGACCCGTGACCCGGCCGTCGGCCCCGGGGATGTAACCGACGTGTGCGACACCGTGAAACGCCACCAGATGATGCTCACAGGTGGAGTACATGGGGATCTCCTTGACCAACACCAGCTCGTCGTGTTGTTCGTCGAAGGTGGTGTTGAGCACCGTGTCCGGATCGGTGTACAGCCCGGCGAACATCTCCCGGTAGGCCCGCGCCACCCGGGCGGGCGTGTCGGCCAGACCTTGGCGATCAGGGTCCTCCCCCACGGCGATCAGCAGCTCACGAACCGCCCGCTCGGCGCGCTCCTGGTCGAAATCGGGTGGGGTGAGCGTGGCCGAATTGTTGTGGCGCGACCGCGTCATCGAAGTCTCCGTTTCAGGTGTCAGCCAGTGACTAACCGCGGTTCGGCGGGTCAGCCCGGTTCTTGTCCCGGTCGCCATCGTGGCCAGGTTCCTCCGTGGAACCGGGAGCAGCCGCGTCACCGTCGGGCGCAGGGGCCGACTGCTCGGGCTGCGGATGATGTTGGTAGGGCGGATAACCCGGATACGGCGGAGGTGGTGGCGGCGCACCCTGCCACCCCGCCGGCGGCGGGTACCAGTACCCCTGGGGCTGCTGCGGCGGCGCCCCGTGCTGCGGGGTCCCCGGCGGCGGTGGCCAACCCGGTGCATGCCAGCCGGCGGGCGCGCCGTAGTCGGGCTGCGTGGGCCCGTTCGGCGGTGCCCCGTTCGCACCCGAGCCGTTGGCACCGTTCTTCGGGGCGGCTTCGGCGGCGGCCTTGGACGCCTGCGCGATCGCGGTCTTGAAGGCCGGCTCCGGAACCGGCTTGGGCCACGGTTCCCCGCGCTCGATGGCCAGCTCGCCGGGCGTCTTGATGGGCGGCTTGTCCGACGGCACCCGACCGCCGAAGTCGTCGAACATCGTCAGGCGGGGGCGCTTCTTGACGTCACCGAAGATGGCCTGCAGCTCCACCCGGTGCAGCGTCTCCTTCTCCAGCAGCTGACCGGCGAGGGTGTCGAGCACATCGCGGTATTCGGTGAGGATCTCCCACGCCTCGGTGTGCGCGGCCTCGATGAGCTTGCGCACCTCGTCGTCGATGATCTGGGCCACCTCGTGGCTGTAGTCGGCCTGCGTGCCCATGGTGCGGCCCAGGAACGGATCCCCGTGCTCGGTGCCGTAACGCACCGCGCCGAGTTTGGAGCTCATGCCGTACTCGGTGACCATGGCGCGGGCGATCTTGGTGGCCTGCTCGATATCGGACACCGCGCCGGTGGTGGGCTCGCGGAAGACCAGCTCCTCGGCGGCACGGCCGCCCATCGCGAAGACCAGCCGGGCGATCATCTCCGAGCGGGTCATCAACCCCTTGTCGTCCTCGGGCACCGCCATGGCGTGACCGCCGGTGCGGCCGCGGGCCAGGATCGTCACCTTGTAGATCGGCTCGATGTCGGGCATCGCCCAGGCCGCCAGGGTGTGTCCACCCTCGTGGTAGGCGGTGATCTTCTTCTCGTGCTCGCTGATGATGCGGCCTTTGCGGCGCGGCCCGCCGACGACCCGGTCCACGGCCTCCTCGAGTGCGGCACCGGTGATGACGGTGCCGTTCTCGCGGGCGGTCAGCAGCGCCGACTCGTTGATGACGTTGGCCAGATCGGCGCCGGACATTCCGACTGTGCGTTTGGCCAACCCGTCCAGGTCGGCGTCGGGCGCGATCGGCTTGCCCTGCGAGTGCACCTTGAGCACCGCCCGGCGGCCGGCCAGATCGGGGCTGGACACCGGGATCTGGCGGTCGAAGCGGCCGGGTCGAAGCAGTGCCGGATCGAGGATGTCGGGCCGGTTGGTCGCGGCGATGAGGATGACACCCTGGCGTTCGCCGAAGCCGTCCATCTCGACGAGCAGCTGGTTGAGCGTCTGCTCACGTTCGTCGTGTCCGCCACCCATGCCCGCGCCGCGCTGGCGGCCGACCGCGTCGATCTCGTCGACGAAGATGATGCACGGGCTGTTCTGCTTGGCCTGCTCGAACATGTCGCGGACCCGGGAGGCGCCGACGCCGACGAACATCTCGACGAAGTCCGAACCGGAGATGGTGAAGAACGGCACCCCGGCCTCACCGGCGACTGCGCGCGCCAACAGGGTCTTGCCGGTGCCGGGCGGGCCGTACAGCAGCACGCCCTTGGGAATCTTGGCGCCGAGCGCCTGGTACCGCGACGGGTTCTGCAGGAAGTCCTTGATCTCGTAGAGTTCCTCGACCGCTTCGTCGACACCGGCGACATCGGCGAACGTCGTCTTGGGCATGTCTTTGGACAGCTGCTTGGCTTTCGACTTCCCGAAGCCGAACCCCATCCGTCCGCCGGACTGCATGCGGGAGAACATCACGAACAGAAAAACCAGCAGCAGCAGCGGCAACATGTAGATCAGCAGGGTGCCGAACATGCTGGACTGGTTGACGACGGTGTTGACCTTGGCGTTCTTGGCCTGCAACGCTTCGAACAGCGTGACCCCGTAACCGGTGGGGTACTTGGTGATGATCTGGTTGCTGTCCTCGGTGTCCGCGTTGCCGTTCTTCAGCTCGAGCCGCAGCTGCTGTTCACGGTCGTCGATCTGCGCTTCGTTGACGTTGTCGCCGTTGATCTGGGCGACCGCCACCGAGGTGTCGACAGGCTTGTACCCGCGGGTGTCGTCGCTGAAGTAAAAGAAGGACCACCCGAGCAGCAGCACCACGGCGATCACCGTGAGGGTGCGGATCACATTCTTGCGGTTCATGTGTGTATGCGGTTCATTGATACCAACGGCCGTCGGCGGACCTCGGGCCAAATCCTTCCAATACGCGCAGCTGGAAAAGTCAAGGCTACCGCTAGACCAACGTCTGGCAGTTCCCGACGGGTGCGCAGGTGCCGAACGTGCATTCCCTGTCGTGATTCCCGACTCGGTGCAACCGTGAGCGCAGGGTCGGCGAAACTGGGGGCGTGCGGTCGCGGATGGTGCAAACGAACGGCGTCTCGCTGCGGGTGACCGAGGCCGGTGAGCCGGGCGCGCCTGTGGTGGTGCTCTGCCACGGCTTCCCCGAGCTGGCGTTTTCCTGGCGCCACCAGGTTCGGGCTCTCGCCGAGGCGGGCTATCACGTACTGGCCCCTGATCAGCGCGGCTACGGCGGCTCCGACACCCCGGCTTCCGTTGACGCCTACGACGTCGTCGAGCTCAGCGCGGACGTGATCGGCCTGCTCGACGACGTCGGAGCGGAGCAGGCGGTACTGGTCGGCCACGATTTCGGCGCCGTCGTCGCCTGGACCGCCCCGCTGCTGCACCCCGGGCGCTTCAGCGCGGTCGCCGGGTTGAGCCTGCCGCCGGTGCCCCGCCCCAAGGTGCCGACCACCCAGGCGTTCCGGCGGATCTTCGGGGACAACTTCTTCTACATCCTGTACTTCCAGACACCGGGCCCCGCCGACGCCGAGCTGGCCGAGGACCCGGCCACCACGCTGCGGCGGTTGTTCGCCACCCCGCCCGCCGGTGACGACGGCGCGGCGCTGCGGATGCTCGCGCCGGGACCCGAGGGGTTCCTGGCCCGCATTCCCGAACCCGGCGGACTTCCCGGCTGGATCAGTGAGCAGGACTTCCAGATCTACGTCGACGAGTTCGGCCGCAACGGATTCACCGGCCCGCTGAACTGGTACCGCTGCTTCGATCGCAACTGGGAGCTGACGGCCGATCCGCCGGCGCCGACGATCGAGGTGCCCGCCCTGTTCCTCGGCGGCACCGCCGATGCCACGCTGTCCTACACCCCGCGGAACCGCGCCCGCGAGGTCGTCACCGGCGCCTACCGCGAAGTGATGATCGACGGAGCCGGCCACTGGCTCACCGAGGAGTGCCCGCACGAAGTCACCCGCGAGCTGCTCCGGTTTCTGGCGGACCCGACGGGTTAGGGTGCCAGTCATGCCGATCGCACCTGGAGCGAAATCAGCCAGGGCCAAGCTCGCGGGCTTGGCCGCCGCCGCAGCTACCACCCTGGCGCTGACCGGGTGTGACGCACAGCCGGGCCCGACGCTGACACCCGATGCCGACACCCGCCAGGTGACCGTCGTGGGCGCCGGGCAGGTCCAGGGCGCGCCGGACACATTGACGGTGAACGCGTCGATGGAGTTCCTGGCCCCCGATGCGACGGCCGCGATGAACCAGACCAACGAGCGCCAGCAAGCGGTGATCGAGGGGCTCGTCGAGCTCGGCATCGACCGCAACGACCTGGCCACGACGCAGGCCGACCTGCAGCCGCAGTACGGTCCGGACGACAACGCGATCGCCGCCTATCGCGCCACCAACTCGATCAACGTGACGATCCGCGACCTCGATCTGGCCTCCGATGCGATCGGCCTGATCGTCAGCACCGGCGGCAATGCCACCCGGATCAATTCGATCAGCTACTCCATCGAGGACGATTCCCAACTGGTGCGTGATGCCCGGGCCCGGGCGTTCGAGGACGCCAAGGACCGCGCCGATCAGTACGCCGAGTTGTCCGGGCTGACCCTCGGCAAGGTCATCTCGATCTCGGAGTCGGGCGGGCCCACGCCGCCGACGCCGATGCAGGCGCCACGAGGAATGATGGAGGCTGCCGTGCCGCTCGAGCCGGGTGAGCAGACCGTCGGCTTCAGCGTGACGGTGATCTGGGAGTTGACCTGACCCACTGCGTCATGCGGGAGTGCCTGCGACTGTGACGACCACGGGGATGCCGTTGAGCACCGCGGTGCCCGAGAGCGGGTCCAGCACCGATCCGTCGTTGAGCTGATTGGCGTTCACCCCGGGGTGCCGGGCCGCCAGCGTCTGCCCGGTGCCGATGCGGTCGTGGCCCCAGCCGTGCGGCAGCGACAGCACGCCGCGACGGATGTCCTCGGTCAGCTCCACGGGCACCACCAGTTCCCCGCCGGGCCCCTTGACCACCGCGGTGTCCGACACTCCCAGGTCGGCGGCGTCGTCGGGGTGCATCCGCAGCGTGCAGGTGTTCGTGCCTCCGGCCAGCGCGGGCAGGTTGTGCATCCAGCTGTTGTTCGAGCGCAGGTGCCGCCGGCCGATCAGCACGTATCCGCCGCCGCGGTGCCCGAGTGAGTCACGCAACCGCGCGGCATCGGCGATCAGCTGTGGCGGTGCCAGCTCGATCAGACCCGACGGGGTGCGCAGCAGGTCCGGCAGCCGCGGCTGCAGCGGCCCCAGGTCGATTCCATGGGGCGCCGATCTGAGCCGCGTCAACGTCAGACCGTCGGGTCGGGCGCCGAACGCGTCGCCGTAGGCGCCGAGCCGAAGCATCATGTCGAGTCGGCGCTCATAGCCGGGGCCGTCGTCGAGCATCGCGGTCAGCTCGTCGACCGCGCGGCCCGCGACGGGCGAGCCCACGTCGGCGGTCTCCTTGGCCAGGGTGGCGGCGATGACCTGTTCGTCGACGATCCGCGGGTCGCCGTCGACGCCGATTCCGTAGAGGACCAACGCGATCCGCGCCAGGATCTCGGCTTCGTCGGGACGGCCCAGTAACGGAAGCGCCGGCGGCGAGTAGCGCGCATTGTTGCGCACCGCGAGGTTGTTCAGCGCGAAGTCGAAGTGTGGGCTGTGCGACGGCGGCGGGGGCGGAAGGATGACGTCGGCGTGGCGGGTGGTCTCGTTGAGATACGGGTCGACGCTCACCATGAACCCGACGCCGGCCAGTGCGCGGTCGAGCCGGTCGCCGTCCGGAGCGGACAGCACCGGATTGCCCGCGACGGTGATCATCGCCTTGATCTGCCCCTCGCCGGCGGTCTCGATCTCTTCGGCCAGCACCGCGACGGGCAGTTCGGAGAGCACCTCGGGCCGGCCGGAGACCCGGCTGTGCCAGCGGCCGGTTCGGAAGCCCCGGCCCGGCCTGGGCCCCCGGGGCGCCGGCGCGACGGGTGACAGCGGAAACATCGCCCCTCCGGGTCGGTCCAGGTTTCCGGTCAAGACGTTGACGACGTCGACCAGCCAGCTGCCCACGGTGCCGAACTCGACGGTCGACGTACCCATCCGGCCGTAGACGGCCGCGGCGGGAGCGGCGGCGATCTCCCGTGCCAGCGTGCGGATCTCGTCGGCCACGAGGCCACAGTGCGCAGCGACGGTCTCCGGCGGGAAATCGCGGGCGAGTTCCCGGACCTCGTCCACCCCGGCGACGTGGTCGGCGAGAGCGCCCAGCGAGACCAGGTCCTCGTCGAAGAGCACGTGCACGATCGCGAACAGCAGCGCGGCGTCGGTGCCGGGCCGCGGCGCCAGGTGCCGGTCGGCGAGCTCGGCGGTCCGGGTGCGGGCCGGGTCGATGACGACGAGCCTGCCGCCGCGCTTGCGCATCCTGCGCAGCTTGCCGCCGAAGTCGGCGGCGGTGGCCAGGCTGCCGTTGGACACCAGCGGGTTCGCCCCGATGATCACCAGATAGTCGGTACGGTCCAGGTCCGGGACCGTGAACGCGACCGGACTGCCGAACATCAGCCCCAGCGCAACGTGTTTGGGCATCTGGTCCAACGTGCTCGCGGAGTAGACCTGATGGGTTCCCAGGCCGCGGATGATCAGCGGCGGGTACAGCGCGCCGGCGACGGTGTGCGCGTTCGGGTTGCCGAGGTACACCCCCACCGAGCCGCCACCGTGGTCCCGGACCACGCCGCCGAGGCCGGCGGCGACGGCGGCGAACGCCTCGTCCCAGGTGGCTTCGGTCAGCGCGCCGTCCCGCCGTACCAGCGGTGCCCTCAACCGGTCGGGGTCGTTGTCGAGTTCGGCGAAACTGGCGCCCTTGGGACAGATGTAGCCCGCACTGAACACGTCGTCGTGGTCACCTCGCGCACCGACCACCCGGCCGGCGTCGATGGTCAGCGTCAAACCGCAGGTCGCCTCACAGAACGGGCAGATTCGCAGCGCTGTGTCGGTCATCACCGCATTCTGCGCCGCGCTAGTGGTCCTCGTACACCCTGGGGTCGAGAGTGCCGATGTAGGGCAGGTCGCGGTAGCGCTCGGCATAGTCGAGCCCGTATCCGACGACGAATTCGTTCGGGATGTCGAAGCCGACGTACTCGATCGCGACGTCGGCCCGAACAGCCTCGAGCTTGCGTAGCAGCGTGCACACCCGCAGCGACCGCGGGCGTCTGGTCGCCAGGTTGCGCAGCAGCCACGACAGCGTCAGGCCGGAGTCCACGATGTCCTCGACGATCAGCACGTCACGGTCGTTGATGTCGCGATCGAGATCCTTGAGGATGCGCACCACGCCCGACGACGACGTGGACGACCCGTAGGAGCTGACGGCCATGAACTCCAGCTGGGTGGGCACCGGGATTGCCCGGGCCAGATCGGTGACGAACATGACCGCGCCCTTGAGCACGGTGATGAGAAGCAGGTCTCGCCCGTCGGGCCCGGAGGCGGCGTCGCGGTAGTCGGCGCCGATCAACGCGCCGAGTTCAGCGGTCTTGGTCCGGATCTGTTCTTCCGACAGCAACACCGACTTGATGTCCCCGGGGTACAACTCCGCCGTATGCGCAGGCACGCCCACAGAGTAGCCGTGCCGCGCCGCGGCGTCTCACACCGGTTCTCGGTACAACATCAGCACTTCGTCTCGGCGACCGGCGAACAGCCGCGTCCGGGGTGTCGCCCCTGGCACCGCCACCCCGCCCTGACCCCGCCACGCGATCACCAGCGCGTCGACGGCGCGGATCTGGGTGTCGGTCAGCCCGACCGCCCCACCGGCGAGCAGCCAGCCCCTGATGACCCTGCGCCGGACCGCGCCCGGCAGCGGGGTGAGCACGCTGACCGCAAGGCCGCCGTCGCCGATTCCGTCGAGAACGCGGTCCGCCATCGCGTCGAGTGCCTCGGTGTCCTCCCGCAGTGCCGTCGCGGTACGCGCGAGGGCCTCGGCCACGCCGCCGCCGAGGACGTCCTCGAGCAGCGGCAGCACCTCGGTGCGCAGCCGGACCCTGGTGAACCGCCGGTCGACGTTGTGCGGGTCCTGCCACGGCGCCAGCCCCAGCTCCGCGCACGCACGGTGGGTCAGCTCCCGTCGCACCCCGAGAAGCGGCCGGAACCACGGCGGGTCGTGGGACCGCATACCGGCGATCGACCGGGCCCCCGACCCCCGGCCCAACCCGAGCAGCACCGTCTCGGCCTGGTCGTCGAGCGTGTGCGCCAACAGCACCGGCGCACCGGCGCGCGCTTGGTCCAGCGCGCGGTACCGGGCCGACCGGGCCGCGGCCTCGGGCCCGCCCTCACTGCCGACTACAACCGAAAGCACTTGGGCATCAACACATCCCACAGCGAGAGCGTGATCCCGGGCGTCGGCGGCGACGGCGGCGGAGCCGACCTGCAGGCCGTGGTCGACGATCAACGCGGTGGTCGGCATCGCCGTGGCCGCAACGGCCGCCAACGCCAGTGAGTCCGGTCCACCCGACAGCGCCACGCACCATCGGTCGAGGCCTGCGGCATGGTCACGGGCGAAGCGGGTGACCACCGCGCGCAGCTCGGCTACAGCACCCGGTCGATCCATCGCCGTGGCTCATCGATTTCGCTTGGCAGTGGCAGGGTCTCGGCGTCGGTCCAAATCGTGTTGAAGCGCCGCATGCCCACCGTGGACACCACCTCGTCGACGAAGGCCTTGCCCCTGGTGTATTGGTTCATCTTCGCATCGATTCCCAGCAGCGCCCTCATCAACCGCTGCAGCGGCGGCTGCTTGCGCTGCCTGCGATCGTCGAACCGGCGCCTGATCGTGGCGACCGTCGGCACCACCGCGGGCCCGACGGCATCCATGACGTGTTCGGCATGACCCTCCAGCAGCGTCCCCAGCACCAGTAGCCGGTCGAGTGCCTTCTGCTGCGGCTCGGACTGCACCGCGCGGAGCAGGCCCAGAATGCCGCCCGAATTGGATTGCGAATCATCGGATTTCGAGCCTGCGCGACGGTCGCGAAGATACCCGGCCAGCCGGCCGACGACCTGGGTGACATCCTCGCCGGCGTCCTCGGTCAGCACAGCGAGGGCGCCCGTCATGTGATCGGCCAACCAGGGATTGGCCCGGAACTGCACCCGGTGGGTGACCTCGTGCAGACACACCCACATCCGGAAGTCCGCAGGCTTCACCCGGAGTTGGCGCTCGACGGCGATCACGTTGGGATACACCAGCAGCAGTTCGCCGCCGCGGCCTTCCGAGTCGCCGGCGAACGGATCGAACTGGCCGAGAATGCCTGAGGACACGAACGCCAGCACCGCCCCGGTCTGGGCGCCGGCGATGCGGCCGGTGATCGCCGGCGGCTTACCCGACGCATCGCGCTCGTCGCCGCCCCCGGTCATCGCCCGCATCGAGTGTGCCGCGGCACGAATCCACTGGGGCCGGTCGACGATTCGGGCCTCCGGGATCTCACCGCCCTCGATCAGACCGGTCACCTCGCGCACCGGGAGTTCGGACAGCCGCGCCGATTCGGTGAGCTGTTCGACCGCCTGCCTGCGCGTGTAGTCGGTGGCCGCGGGTTCCGGGCGCGCCAGCTTGCCCCCGAGCGTGGCGGCCAGGTTCCAGTCGACGGCCCGTCCGACGGCGAACCCGGACCTGCCCGACGGGCTCATGTGTGGCATCCGCAGGAGCGCAGCGCCGCCGCGAAGGCGTCGAGCGCGGTGCGGCCGGTCGGACCGGCGTCGTTGGACAGCAGCGCGAAGGTCAGCACCCGCCCACTCTCGTCGGTGACGATTCCGGCCAGCGAGTTGGTCCCGGTCAGCGAACCGGTCTTGGCGCGCAGATACCCCGCGGCCTCCCGGCCCTCCTCGGTGTCGAGATAGCGGTTGGACAGCGTGCCGCTGCCTCCGGCGATCGGCAGCAGGTCGACCAACGGCCGCAGGGTCGGCTCGGTGTCCCCGGCCGCCACGTTGATCACCTCGTCGAGAGTGCTCGCGGTCAACCTGTCGTCGACGGACAGACCGCTCGAGTCGAACAGCCGGGCGCCGGTGGTGTTGATGCCGGCGTCCTCCAGCGTGCCGATCACCGCGCGAGCGGCCCCGTCGAAACTCTGGGGCCGGTTCAACGCGGCGGCGACCTCGCGCCCGATCGACTCCGCCATGACGTTGTCCGACTGGTTCACCATGTCGCGCAACCGGTGCATCAGCGGCGGCGACTGAACCGAGGCGATCTCGGTTCCCCGCGCCGCCGTGGACCGCACCGTGACCTTGGCCGGGTCGATGCGCAGCGCCACGGCCAGCGCACGGCCAGCGTCCAGCGCGGGGGTCTTGGACCGCCGCGATTCCACGCTCACCGGCTGGGTCCGTCCGGCGTCGAGCATCACCGACTCGATTGGCGCGATGTCGCCGCCGTCGATGTCCAGCGGGTCCCAGCCGGTCGCCATCGTCGGACCGCTGTAGGCGCTGACATCGACCTCCACGGCGGTGGCGGCGGTGCCGCTGCGGCGCACCTGATCGGCCAGATCGACGATGCGCGCCGCATCCCGGTACCAGGTGTCCTCGCCGCGCGGCGCAGCCGACAGTGTCTGGTCCCCACCGCCGACCAGCACCACCACCCCGCGCCGGTCCCCTGCGAGCACCCGCGTGGTCAGCCGGTCGTCGCGGTTCAGCGTCAGCAGCGCCGCCGCGGCGGTCAGGAGCTTGTTCGCCGACGCGGGTTGCATCGGCACATCGGCGCCCTGCTCCCACAACTGCCTGCCGGTCAGCGCGTCGGTGATGCGGCCGGTGAACCTGCCCAGGTTCGGGTCGGCCAGCGCCGGGGCCAGGGCCGCGGCAAGGCCGTCGGGTGTCGGGACGTGCGCAGATTCGGAGACGGGAACGACTGCCGGCGCAGCGGACGCGGGCGCCGGCGCCGGTTCGGCGGCCTGCTGGTCGGACGTCGGCCGGGTGAGCAGCGCGGCGGCCGCCACCAGCACCGCGACCAGCGCCAGCACCGCCACCCCGACCACCACGTGGGTGGACCGCCGCCACCGAGTGGGACGCATGTTTCTCCTGCTCTCGAACGACTACCCGAGCCACCCCTGTAGTGCAGGGTATCGCTCGTTTACTGTTAACCCGCGTCGTCAGCAGACGGCCCTTGATCCGACCCTGATCTGAAGGAGTCCCCACCGTGCAGTTCGACGTCCTCATCGAGATCCAGAAGGGGTCGCGCAACAAGTATGAGGTGGACCATGACAGCGGCAAGGTGAAGCTGGACCGCTATCTGTTCACGGCGATGGGTTACCCGACGGACTACGGCTACATCGAGGACACCCTCGGTGAGGACGGGGATCCGCTCGACGCGCTGGTATTGCTCCCCGAGCCGGTGTTCCCGGGCTGCATCGTCGAGGCCCGCCCCGTCGGCATGTTCCGGATGACCGACGAGAAGGGCGGCGACGACAAGGTGCTCTGCGTGCTCGCCGATCCCCGGTGGGACCACATCACCGACATCGGCGACGTCTCGGAGTTCGAGCTGGACGCCATCAAACACTTCTTCGTGCACTACAAGGACCTCGAGCCGGGCAAGTTCGTCAAGGCAGCCGACTGGGTGGGTCGCGAAGAGGCCGAGGCCGAGGTCAACCGCTCCATCGAGAGGTTCAAGGCCGAAGGTCACTGACCGGCCCGTGCGAGACCGATGTCACTGCGGGATTTTGCGTGGCCGTAACACGGCGTAACGCAGCCGTCCCTTCGGCCTTCGATCATGGCCTTGTGCTGTTGCATCAGGGACTCGGGCTGGACGCCTTCAACGCGATGCCATTGCGTCGCGCCGTCCACGCCGTCTACGAGTGCTGCTACAGCGTCCCGCTGGCCGCCGACCTGGCACGCTCACGTCCCTTCGACAGCTACGACCAGCTGTACCGCTGTGCCGACTCGCTGCTGTTCGGGCTCAGCGAGGAGTCCATCGACTCCATCCTGGAGGCCTACCCGGACGTCGGCCGGCGGCCGGGCAGCGAGAAGTCCCAGGCCGAACAGTGCGCCATCACCGACGAACGCCCCGAGATGATGGCCGAGCTGGCAGCGGCGTCGAAGTCCTACCTGCGGCACTTCGGCTTCGGGTTCGTGATGTTCATCAACGGCTACCGCGCCGAAGACGTGCTCGCCGCGCTGCGCGACCGGTTGCACAACGACCACGACACCGAGCGCAAGGTGGTCCGAAACGAGCTGGCCCGGATCAACCGCACCCGGCTGGAGCGGATGCTCGGTCCCGAAGGCGGCTACGACAACTGGTGAGAACCGGCGTCCAGCCCTCCAATAGGGTCGGAGAGTGAGCAGTTCGCCGACCAGAACTCCGGGTCACTCCCATTTCCTGTCGCTGCCCGACCTCGCCGCGAGGTCCGCCGGTGGGGCGGTGCTGTGGGCCAACGACGACGTGTTCGCCGAGAAGGAGAACCTGATCAAGCCGGGCCCGGCCGAGCACCGGCCGGCGACCTTCGGCCACAAGGGGCAGGTCTACGACGGTTGGGAGACCCGCAGGCGCCGCGGCGCCACCGCCGATTCGCACGATTCTGTGATCGTCCGTCTCGGGGTGCCCGGCATCATCCGCGGGGTCGTGGTGGACACGGCGTGGTTCACCGGAAACTATCCGCCCGAGGTCGCGGTCGAGGCCGCGTTCGTGGACGGGTATCCGACCGCGCAGGAGCTGGCCGAGAAAGTCGAGTGGACGACGATCGTGGCGCGTCACCCTGTCAACGGGGACACCCGCAACCCGTGCGCAGTCGACTCGCCGAAGCGCTGGACCCATGTGCGGTTGTGCATCTATCCCGACGGCGGGGTCGCCCGCCTGCGGGTGCACGGCGAAGGGCTGCTGGACCCCCGCTTCACCGAGCTCCCACTGGACCTGGCGGCGCTGGACAACGGCGGCCGGATCACCGGTTGCTCCAACATGTTCTACAGCTCCCCCAACAATCTGTTGCTGCCCGGCGCGGCCAGGACCATGGGTGAGGGCTGGGAGACCTCCCGGCGGCGTGACAGCGGCAACGACTGGGTGCAGGTGCGTCTGGCCGGCCAGGGCGTGCTCACCGCGGCCGAACTGGACACGTCGTACTTCATCGGCAACGCCCCGGGTTCCGCCCGGTTGCAGGGCCGCGACGGAGACGGGGAGTGGTTCGACCTGCTGCCGCAGACCCAACTGCAGCCCGACACCAGGCACCGCTTCCTTGTCGACTCCGACCGCGCCGTCACCGACGCCCGGCTGGACATCTACCCCGACGGCGGGATGGCGCGGCTGCGGCTGTTCGGGCGGCTGACCCCGGAGGGGCTGCGGCGGGTCAACGAGCGCTGGGACGCCGCAGCCTAGCCCTTCCCTCAGCGCGAGGGATCGTCCTGCGGATCGGTGGTCAGGTCGGCCGGCTGCACCTTCGTCGGGGCCCCGTTCTTGCGGACATCGTGCACCCGGGTCTTGTACAGGCTCGCCGCGGTGGTGATCAGAAGCGTGACGATGATCACGCCCAGGCTGGCCAGCGTCGGGATCTCCGGCACCGGCACGGGCTCGCCACCGTTGATGAACGGGAGCTCGTTCTCGTGCAGCGCGTGCAGCAGCAGTTTCACGCCGATGAAGCCGAGGATGAACGCCAGCCCCTGCGACAGGTACACCAGCCGCTTGAGCAGGTCACCCAACAGGAAGTACAGCTGCCGCAGGCCCATCAGCGCGAACACGTTGGCGGTGAACACCAGGTAGGGCTCGCGGGTCAGACCGTAGATCGCCGGAATGGAGTCCAGCGCGAACAGCAGATCGGTGGTGCCCAGCGCGACGATGACCAGGAACATCGGCGTCATCACGCGACTTCCGTTTTCCTTGACCCACAGCTTCAGGCCGTCCCACTGGTCGGTGAACTTCAAGTGCCGCTGAGCGAACCGGACCACGGAGTTGTCGGCGTCGTCGTCGTGCTCGGTGTCCCGGACGAGCTTGATGGCGGTGTACACCAGGAACGCGCCGAAGAGGTAGAACACCCAGGAGAACTGGTTGATCGCCAGGGCGCCGAGCGCGATGAAGATGCCACGGAATATCAGCGCCAGGATGATCCCGACGAGCAGCGCCTGCTGCTGGTAGATCCGCGGCACCTTGAAGCTGGCCATGATGATCAGGAAGATGAACAGGTTGTCCACCGACAGGCTGTACTCGGTGAGCCACCCGGCGAAGAACTCGAGCCCGTACTGGCTGCCGTGGAAGAACCACGTCCACAGGCCGAAGGCGATCGCCAGGCCGATGTAGAAGGTCAGCGCGGTCCCGGTCTCCCGCCGTGACGGCTCGTGGGGCCTACGCCCGAAGATCAGCACATCGACCAGCAGAATGCCGATCGTCACAGCGAGGGTGATGCCCCACTCGAGTCCAGATACGTTCATCAAACCTCCGGTCGTCAGACAACGCCGGAGGTCTCTTCCACCCGCGCCGACGTGAGCGTCACTGGCGGGCCCGCGGCACCGGTCGTCCGAGGGCGGGCGACGAGATGACGACACTGCGGCGAAGGAATACTCCCCTCCAAATCGATGATTCTGCCAGCCGACTCCCCGACACGCGAAATGAGGAGCGGCCCGACGGCGCGAAGCCACCCCGGACGCTTAGTAGTTTGTACCCGTGACAGCACCGGATCCAACCCCCGAGATCCCTTCTCAATTCGTGCTGTCGGAATCCGCCGCGGAACCGCGCACGCTGATCGACATCCTGTACGACACCGCTGCCCGTCATCCCGACGCCACCGCGCTCGACGACGGCGCCATCCAGCTCACCTACGCCGAGCTGATCACCGATGTGGAGGACAGCGTCGCGTGGCTCGCGGCGCGCGGCATCGGCCGCGGTGACCGCATCGGCATCCGGATGCCGTCGGGCAGCTACGCGCTCTACGTCGCCATCCTCGCGACGCTGGCGACCGGCGCGGCCTACGTTCCGGTCGACGCGGACGACCCGGTCGAGCGCGCCGAGTTGGTGTTCACCGAAGCCGGCGTCGTCGCCGTGATCACCGAGAAGGGGCTGGTGCGCGGACCCGGTTCGTCACGGGGTTGGCGCGCGGCCGCGCCGCTGAGCCGCGACGACGCGTGGATCATCTTCACCTCCGGCTCCACCGGCACCCCGAAGGGTGTCGCCGTGACCCACCGCAACGCCGCCGCGTTCGTCGATGCCGAAGCCCGGATGTTCTTGCAGGACAACCCGATCGGTCCCGGCGATCGAGTGCTCGCGGGGCTGTCGGTGGCGTTCGACGCGTCCTGCGAGGAGATGTGGCTGGCGTGGCGGCACGGCGCGTGCCTGGTGCCGGCGCCCCGGTCGCTGGTGCGCAGCGGGATGGACCTGGGGCCCTGGCTGGTGTCTCGGGACATCACCGTCGTCTCCACCGTCCCCACCCTGGCGTCGCTGTGGCCCGCCGAGGCGCTGGAGTCGGTGCGGCTGCTGATCTTCGGCGGCGAAGCCTGCCCCCCGGAACTGGTCGAACGGCTGGCCGCCGGTCCTGATTCCGTCGGCCGTGAGGTGTGGAACACCTACGGGCCCACCGAGGCCACGGTCGTCGCGTGCGCGGCCCGGCTCGACGGCACCGGCGGCGGGGTGAGCATCGGCCTGCCGCTGCCCGGGTGGGATCTGGCGGTCGTCGACAAGGACGGTGCGCCGGTGCCCATCGGCGAGGTCGGTGAGCTCGTCATCGGCGGAGTCGGACTGGCACGCTACCTCGACCCGGAGAAGGACGCCGAGAAGTACGCCCCTCTGCCTTATCCAAGCCCGATCTCGCACTGGAGCCGGGCCTACCGCAGCGGTGACCTGGTGCGGCTGGAATCCGACGGGCTGTACTTCGTGGGACGCGCGGACGACCAGGTCAAGGTCGGCGGTCGGCGCATCGAGCTCGGTGAGGTGGACACCGCGCTGGTGAACCTGCCCGGTGTCAGCGGCGCTGCCGCGGCGGTGCGCAAGACCGCGAGCGGCACCCCGCTGCTGGTGGGTTACCTCGTCGTCGCGCCGGGCGCCGAACAGGCCTTCGACGTCGTCGACGCCCGCGCCCGGCTGTCCGAGGCGCTGCCCGCAGCGCTGGTGCCCCGGCTGGTCGTCGTCGCCGAACTGCCCACCCGCACGTCGGGAAAAGTCGACCGCGACGCCCTTCCGTGGCCGGTCGGCTCGGCAACCGACGACGACGCCCCCGAGCTGGGCGGCACCCTCGGCTGGCTCGCCGGACTGTGGCGTGACGTGCTGGCCGCGCCGGTGGACGGGCCGGAAGCGGACTTCTTCGCCCTCGGCGGCGGGTCGCTGTCGGCGGCCCAGCTGATCGCCGCGCTGCGGCAGCGCTACCCGCAGGTGACCGTTGCCGAGCTCTACGACCATCCCCGGCTGGGGTCACTGGCGGGATACCTGGATGAACTCGCGCCACCGCCCGCGGTGGTGACCCGTGACGTGAAGCCGGTGCCCCGACTGACCCAGGCGCTGCAGATCGCCGCGACCGTGCCGCTGGCGACGCTGGCCGGCATGCAGTGGGTGGTCTGGCTCGCGCTGGCCAACAACATCGCCGCCGCACTGTCGCTGGTGCCGTGGGTCAGGCCGATCGACTGGTGGTGGATCGTGGCCGGCTTCCTGCTGTTCATCACCCCGTTGGGGCGGATGGGCATCGCCGTGTTCGGGGCGCGGGTCCTGATCGGCGACCTCGCGCCGGGCACCTACCGTCGCGGCGGGTCGGTGCACCTGCGGGTGTGGCTGGCCGAGCGGCTGGCCGAGGCCAGCGGCGCGGAGAACATGGCCGGTGCGCCGTGGCTGGTGTACTACGCACGCGCGCTGGGCAACTCGGTCGGCAATGGGGTGGACCTGCACTCGGCGCCGCCGGTGACCGGGATGCTGACGCTCGGCCACCGGTGTTCCATCGAACCCGAGGTCGACCTGAGCGGCCACTGGATCGACGGCGACCTGTTCCATGTCGGCCCCGTCGCCGTCGGCAACGACGCGACGGTGGGCGCCAGAACCACGTTGCTCCCCGGCGCGGTGGTCGGTAAGAACGCCGACGTGGCGCCCGGCTCCGCCGTCGTCGGGAAGGTGAAGAACAGGCAGTACTGGAAGGGTTCGCCGGCGGTCAAGTCCGGGAAGGCCAAGCATCCGTGGCCGGATCACCGGCCGCCCAGCGCGCCGATGTGGGTCGCGATGTACGGCGCCACGTCGGTGCTGCTGGGTGCGCTTCCGCTGGCTGCGCTGGCGGTGGGGCTCGCCGTGATCGGCTGGGGGCTTCGCGGTACGGCGTCGGTGAGCGCGGCGGTGCTCCCGGCGATGGTGTGGACCGTGCCGGCGACGCTGGCCGCGCTGCTGACCTACGCGGCGCTGACGGTGGTGGGGGTGCGACTGCTCGCTCTCGGCCTCAACGAGGGCTACCACCCCGTCCGCAGCCGCTCGGGCTGGCAGCTGTGGGCCACCGAACGGCTGATGGACGCCGCCCGCAATCACCTCTTCCCGATCTACGCCAGCCTGCTCACCCCCTGGTGGCTACGGCTGCTCGGCGCGAAGGTCGGCCGCGGCACCGAGATCTCCACCGCGTTGCTGATCCCCAAGTTCACCGTCATCGAGGACGGCGCGTTCCTCGCCGACGACACCATGGTCGCGTCCTACGAACTGGGCGGCGGCTGGATCCACGTCGCCCGGGCCACCATCGGCAAGCGGGCGTTCCTGGGGAACTCGGGTATCACCCAGCCCGGCCGGCGGGTACCCGACGACGGGCTGGTCGCGGTGCTGTCAGCGGCCCCGCACAAGGCCAAGGCGGGCTCGTCGTGGCTGGGCAGCCCGCCGGTTCGGCTGCGCCGCCGGCCCACAGCCGCCGACGTGCTGCGGACGTTCCATCCGTCCGCGCGGCTGAAGGCGCTGCGCGCCATGGTCGAGACGTTCCGGCTGGTCCCCGTGGTCGTCACCTTCGCCATCGGGGTGGCCGTGCTGCTGTCCGCGCAGGCCGTGGTGCTGACCGCCGGCTGGGTGTGGGCCGCACTGGCCACCGGGCTGATCCTGCTGGCCGCCGGGGCGGTGGCCGGCGGCATCGCGGTGGCTGCCAAATGGCTTGTGGTGGGCAGGATCACAGCGATCGAACATCCGTTGTGGTCGTCGTTCGTGTGGCGCAATGAGGTGTCGGACACCTTCGTAGAAACGGTGGCGGCACCCTGGTTCGCCCGTGCAGCAGCGGGTACACCGGTGATGAATCTGTGGCTGCGGGCGCTGGGCGCGAAGATCGGACGGGGGGTGTGGTGTGAAAGCTACTGGCTCCCCGAGGCCGACCTGGTGACACTCGAGGACGGGGCCACCGTCAACCGTGGCTGCGTGGTGCAGACCCATCTGTTCCACGACCGCATCATGCGGATGGACACCGTCGTGCTCGAGCGCGGCGCGACGCTGGGCCCGCACTGTGTGGCGTTGCCCGCCGCCCGCATCGGATCAGGGGCCACCGTCGGGCCGGCGTCGCTGGTGATGCGCGGCGACGTGGTTCCGCCGTCAACCCGCTGGCAGGGCAATCCGATCGCGTCCTGGAACCCGTCGCGCAAGAAGGGCGACTCGTCGAGTCCCAAACCCAAGAAGCCGGCGGCCGCGTGAGCGGACGCAAGCGGGTCGCCAAGAAGAACGGGACCCCGGTCATCGACCCGTACCTGCCCGGCTCCGGGAACTTCGGCTACCGGGTGTCGCGCTACGAGCTCGAACTCGAGTACAAGGTCGCGATCAACCGGCTCGCGGGAGCGGCCACCATCACCGCCGTCACGCTGGCCGAGCTCGCGACGTTCACCCTCGACCTGTCGGATGCGCTCGCGGTGTCCAAGGTGACGGTGAACGGCAGGCGACCCTCGCAGTTCCGCACCCAGGCGGGCAAACTGCACGTCACCCTGGCCGAGCGGCTACCCGCCGGTGCGGCGATGACGATCGCAGTGCGCTACGGAGGCACCCCGCGCCCGATCCGATCCCATTGGGGCGAAGTCGGTTTCGAGGAACTGACCGAAGGCGCGCTGGTCGCGGGGCAACCCAACGGCGCGGCGTCGTGGTTCCCCTGCGACGACCACCCCAGCGCCAAGGCCAGCTTCCGGGTCCAGATCAGCACGGAGAGCAATTATTTCGCGATCGCCAACGGAAAGCCGCTGTCCCGGCGGGCCCGCGCCGGGATGACCACATGGAGCTACGAGCAGGCCGAGCCCACCTCGACCTATCTGGTCACGCTGCAGATCGGCGCGTACAGCAGGCAGCGGATATCGAAGAACGGCGTCGAGATCTTCGCGGTTCTCCCCGACCGGTTGCGCACGAACTTCGACACCGACTTCGGCCGCCAGTCGCAGATGATGAAGCTGTTCGTCAAGCTCTTCGGACCCTATCCCCTGGCGAGCGGATACACCGTCGTGGTGACCGACGATGATCTCGAGATACCTCTCGAGGCGCAGGGAATCTCCATCTTCGGCGCCAACCACTGTGACGGGCAGCGGAATTCGGAGCGGCTGATCGCGCACGAACTGGCACATCAGTGGTTCGGGAACTCCGTCACCGTGCAGCGCTGGCGCCACATCTGGCTACACGAGGGCTTCGCCTGCTACGCGGAGTGGCTGTGGTCCGAACACTGCGGAGAACGCAGCGCAGACGAGCACGCCCGGCACTACCACCAGAAGTTGCTCAACTCGGCGCAGGACCTGGTCCTCGCCGACCCGGGTCCGCGCGACATGTTCGACGACCGGGTGTACAAGCGCGGCGCGCTCACCCTGCATGCCCTGCGCAAGCAGATCGGTGACGCCGACTTCTTTGCATTGCTGAAGGATTGGACGAGCCGCCACCGGCACGGCAGCGTGGTGACCGACGACTTCACCGACCTGGCGGCCCGCTACAGCGACGATTCGTTGCGCGCGCTGTGGGCCGCGTGGCTGTACTCGCCGAAGGTGCCACCGCTGGACGGGTGGATGTGACAGACGCGGCGGCGGCGCCCTCCGGCGCGGTGACCCGCAGCAGCGTGGTCCGCGTCGGCGCGGCGACGGCGCTCACCGCGCTGTGTGGATACGCGGTGCTCTACCTGGCCGCGCGGGATCTCGAGCCGGCGGGGTTCTCCGTCTTCGGCGTGTTCTGGGGCGCGTTCGGCCTGGTCAGCGGCGCGGCCTTCGGACTGCTGCAGGAGACCACCCGGGAGATCCGGTCCGCCGCCTCTGCCGATCCGGCCGCGGCGCGCACCCACCCGTTGCGGATCGGGGCGGGCGTCGGGGTCACCGCCGCGGTGTTGATCGCCGCCAGCGCGCCGCTGTGGTCACAGCACGTCTTCGTCGAGGACCGGGTGCTCAGCGTCGTTCTGCTGTGCGGTGGGCTGGCCGGGTTCTGTCTGCACACCACGCTGCTCGGCGCGCTCGCCGGGGCGGACCGGTGGTCGCAGTACGGCGCCCTGATGGTCACCGACGCCGTGCTGCGGGTCGCGGTGGCGGTGGCCACCTTCGCGGTGGGCTGGGGGCTCGGCGGGTATCTGTGGGCGACGGTCGCCGGTGCGATCGCGTGGCTGCTGTTGCTCGTCACCTCGCCGACGACCAGGGCGGCCGCCCGACTGCTCACCTCGGTCGACACCGTGACGTTCCTGCGCGGTACCGGGCACTCGATCGCCGCCGCCGGCGCCAGCGCGGTTCTGGTGATGGGCTTTCCGGTGCTGTTGAAGGCCACCTCAGGTGACGACCTCGGCGCGACGGGCGGCGTGGTGATCCTCGCGGTGACGTTGACGCGGGCGCCGCTGCTGGTGCCGCTGACGGCCATGCAGGGCAACCTGATCGCGCATTTCGTCGACCAGCGCACCCACCGGCTCAAGGCGCTGGCGGCGCCCGCCGCGCTGGTCGGTGGGCTGGGTGCGGTCGGGATCGCGCTCGCGGCGGCGTTCGGGCCCTGGCTGCTGCGGGAAGGCTTCGGCGACGAGTACCTCGCCGACGGCGCGCTGCTGGCCTGGTTCACGGCTGCTGCGGTGGCGATCGCGCTGCTCACACTGACCGGCGCGGCGACAGTCGCCGCCGCGTTGCACCGGGCGTATGCGGTCGGCTGGCTGAGCGCCACGGTGGCCTCCACGCTGCTGTTGCTGCTGCCGCTGGAACTGGAGCTGCGCACGGTGATCGCCCTGCTGTGCGGGCCACTGCTGGGGATGGCGGTGCACCTGGGCGCGCTCGCCCGCCTGCACACCGCCGGGTAGCGGCCGAATACGCTGCCCGCAGGGCGGCGACCGAGAGCAGAGGAGACGACATGGGCTGGCTGGTGACCGGCGGCGCTGGGTACATCGGTTCCCACGTGGTCCGCGCCCTGCTCGACGCCGACCTCCCGGTGGTGGTGATCGACGACCTGTCCACCGGATTCGAGCAGTTCGTCCCGGAGTCGGCCACGTTCATCCGCGGCACCCTGTTGGACCGGGACCTGATCCAGGACGCGCTGCAGCGCTTCGAGGTCCGCGGTGTCATCCACATCGCGGGTTACAAGTACGCGGGCGAGTCGGTCAAACGTCCACTGCACACTTACGAGCAGAACGTGTCGACCACGGTCAACCTGCTGCAGGCGATGGAGTCCGCCGGCGTGGACCGGATCGTGTTCTCGTCGAGCGCCGCCACCTTCGGCACACCCGATGTGCAGATCGTCGACGAGGCCACCCCGACCATTCCCGAATCACCTTACGGGGAAACGAAACTGATCGGTGAATGGCTGCTGCGCGACGCCGGACGCGCCACCGGCCTGCGGCACACCAGCCTGCGGTACTTCAACGTCGTCGGATCGGGCTCGCAGCAGTTGTTCGACGCCAGCCCGCACAATCTGTTCCCGAAGGTGTTCGACATGCTCTACCGCGGAGCGACGCCGAGCATCAACGGGGCCGACTACCCGACCCCCGACGGCACCTGCGTGCGCGACTACATCCACGTCTGCGACCTGGCCGCGGCTCACGTGGCCGCGGCGCAGCGACTCGACGACGGGCTGGCGGTCGAGCCGGTGTACAACCTGGGCAGCGGCGCGGGCACGTCGGTGCGGGAGATCATGACCGCGGTGCGGACCGTCACCGGCGTCGACTTCGAGCCCCGGATCCTGCCTCGCCGGCCTGGTGACCCGGCCCGGATCGTGGCGGCCGGCGACCTCGCCGCCCGGGACCTGGGCTGGCAGATGCGGCATTCCCTCGAGCAGATGGTCGCCTCGGCGTGGAAGGCCCGCCAGTGCGCCGGAGACGCCTACCCGCGCTCGTGAGGTCCTGGGTCGCCCGCACCGCGCTGGCGTTGATCGCGCTGCACCTGGTCGTTCGGGCCGTACTGGCGTTCGGCGGGTACTTCTACTGGGACGACCTGATCCTGGTCGGCCGCGCCGGCACCCAGAGCCTGCTGTCGCCGGGGTATCTGTTCGACGACCACGACGGCCACGTGATGCCCGGCGCGTTCCTGGTCTCCGGCGCCATCACCCGGCTGTCCCCGCTGAACTGGGTGGGTCCCGCGATCAGCCTGGTGATCCTGGCGACGCTCGCGTCGCTGGCACTGCTGCGGACGCTGCACGTGATCCTGGGCTGGCGCCCGGTGTTGTTGGTGCCCTTGACATTTGCGCTGTTCACACCGTTGGCGGTGCCGGGCTTCGCGTGGTGGGCGGCGGCGTTGAACTCGCTGCCGATGCTGGCCGCGCTGGCCTGGGTGTGCGCGGACGCGGTCCTGCTGATACGCACCGGCAACCGGCGCTATGCGCTCACCGGCGCGCTGGCGTACCTCGGCGGGCTGCTGTTCTTCGAGAAATCGGCGATCATCCCGTTCGTGGCGTTCACCGTCACCGCGCTCTACTGCTATGTCACCGGCAGCGGATCCACCCGGGAGGTCTGGAACCGGGGGGCGCGGCTGTGGACGGCGTGCCTGGCCCTGACCGCCGCCTGGATCGGGGTATATCTGCTGGTGGTCGACCAGCAACGCTGGAGTTTCGACCTGGCGATGACGTGGGATCTGTTGTGGCGGTCGGTCACCCACGGCATCGTGCCGGGTCTGGTCGGCGGGCCGTGGGACTGGCAGCGGTGGGCGCCGGCGTCACCGTGGGCCACCCCGTCGGCGGCGGTGATGATCCTGGGCTGGGCGGCGCTGGCCGGTGTCGTCGCGGTGACTGTGATCCGCAAGCAGCGCCTCGGACCGGTGTGGCTGGCGGCCCTCGGGTACGCGGTGGCCTGCCAGGTGCCGATCTATCTGATGCGGTCGTCGCGTTTCACCGCGCTGGAGTTGGCCCAGACGTTGCGTTACCTGCCCGACCTCGTCGTGGTGTTGGCGCTGCTGGCCGCCGTCGGACTGTGCGCGCCGAACCGCGCCCGGTCGGGATGGCTGGACGCCTCGGCCGTCAGATCGGCCGCGACGGTCGTGTTCGCGGTGGCCTTCGTGGCGAGTTCGCTGTACTCGACTGCGACGTTTCTGACCAGTTGGCGCGACAACCCCGCCCAGCCCTACCTGCAGAACGCGCGGGCCGCGCTGGCGCAGGCGCGTGCGTCCTCGGCTGCGCCGATGCTCGACCAGGAGGTCGACCCGCTGGTGCTGCAACGGGTGGCGTGGCCGGAGAACCTGGTGAGCCACATGTTCGCCCTTCTCGACGACCGGCCCGAGTTCTCCCCCGCCACAACCGAATTACGTATGCTCGACGCCGATGGCCGCCTCGTCGAGGCGAACGTGACCTGGGTGCGCTCGCTGCGCCCGGGGCCGGCACCGCAGTGTGGGTATCTCGTGCAACCCGACTTCCCGGTGCAGATACCGCTGGACGGGCCGCTGCTGCCCGCCGACTGGACCGTCGAGATCAATTACCTGGCCAACAGCGACGGCTCGATGCTGCTGTCGCTGTCACAGGGCGACGAGGTCAAGGTGCCGGTCCGCCCCGGCCTCAACCGCGTGTACGTGCGACTGCCCGGCGCCGGTGACGCCATCACCGTGCGGGCGGTCACCGCGGCGCTGTCGGTGTGTGTGGCCTCGGGACCGGTCGGCTTTGTGACGCCCCGATAGCGGTGAGACGCTGTCCCCATGACCGACATGCGTGCGACGGGTTACCAGGTTTTCCGTGAGTTGCTGCCGGGGGTCCTGCCCGACGACGCCGACAGCATCGGTGACGGCGGGTTCGGTGACGAATTGCTCGAGATCGGCATCGAGAGCGTGTTCGCCCGGCTGTGGGGCCGCGCCGGGCTGAGCCGCCGCGACCGCAGCCTGGTCACCCTGGGGATCCTGATCGCGTTGCGCGCCACCGACGAGCTGCAGTTCCATGTCCAGATCGCCCGCAACAACGGCCTGACCGAGGACGAGATCGCCGAGGTGATCTATCACTCCAGCGGTTACGCCGGGTTCCCGGCGGCCAGCTCTGCGCGCACGGTGGCGCGCGAGGTGCTGCAGGGGAAATGATATCCCTGCTCGGGTGGAGCCGCCTGGGGGAATCGAACCCCCGACCTTCTCATTACGAGTGAGACGCTCTACCGACTGAGCTAAGGCGGCGTGCCGTCGGGCGGCCTGAGTCTACGGCAGGGTCCGCCGGCCTCCCAAGTCAGCCGCGCAGCGCCTGTCCGACGGTGCCGACCATGGCGTCGACCGCGAATTTGGGCTTGACGTTGACCGCCAGCGCTTCCCGGCATTCCAGCACCGCCTCGATGCAGCGCAACAGCTTGTCCGGGGGCGCGTGGGCCGCCATCGCGGCGACCTTCTCGGCCATGTCGGGATGGTAGGGCGCCACCGCCGCCGCCCCCGACGACACCAGCAGTGCGTCGCGGAAGTACGTGGCGAGGTCGATCAGCGCCCGGTCGAGCGCATCGCGCGACGCGCGGGTCTGCCGTGACTTCTGGCGCCGCTCGAGGTCCTTGATCGCGCCTGTGGCGCCGCGCATCGTCCCGGCCGTGCCCTTTCCGGTGCCTCCGGCGCCCAACGCCGTGCGCAGTTCCTCGGCCTCGGACTCGTTGCGGTCCCCGGTCAGCGCCTTGGCCTCGGCCTCTGCGGTGGCCACCAACTCCTCGGCGGCAGCGTAGGCCCGCGACGGGGTGGCCGCGTCCCGGGCCAGACCCAGCGCCCGCAGTCGGCGCTCCCTGGCCTGCTCATCGGTCGCCAACCGACGGGCCCGCCCGACATGCCCGCCGCTGACCGACGCGGCCCACGCAGCGTCTGTCTCCGGCAGCCCGTCGGACTCGACCAGCACCCTGGCGATCGCGTCCACCGGCGGGGTGACCAGAGCGATGTGCCGACAGCGCGACCGCAGTGTGATCGCGATGTCCTCAGGGTCCACCGACGGTGCGCACAACAGGAACACCGTTGACGGCGGCGGCTCCTCGACGACCTTCAGCAGCGCGTTGGCCGCCCCCTCGGTGAGCCGGTCGGCGTCCTCGACCACCACGATCTGCCAGCGGCCGGTGCCGGGGCGCCGCGACGCGATCTGGACGATGCTGCGCATCGCGTCCACCCCGATAGACAACCCCTCCGGGATGATCCGGCGCACGTCGGCGTGGGTGCCCGCCATCGTGGTGGTGCACGCCCGGCACTCGCCGCACCCGGGTCTGCCGTCGGAGGTGCACTGCAGCGCCGCGGCGAAGCACAGCGCCGCCACTGAGCGGCCCGAACCGGGTGGACCGGTGATCAACCACGCGTGGGTCATCGAACCGGCTGCGGTGTCCGTCTCCTGATCGGGGTCGTTGTGAGACGAATCACCGCGTGCGGCCCGCGCCGCCGCGATCAGCTCCGACTCCACTGCGTCCTGGCCCACCAGACGCGAAAAAACACCTGCCATCGCCGATAACAGTAATGCTGCGAACCGACACGTCCGTCCCAGACGCCCCGTCTCGGTCAGCAGCGCCCGATACGGTAAGCGGGTGGCCGCCGAACCGATCGAGATCGGACGAATCAGCGCATTCGTCCGCTGGGTCGCGCGTACCCCGTGGCCGGTGTTCACGCTGGGCATGCTCCAGGCCGACATCATCGGCGCACTGCTGGTCCTCGGATTCCTGCGGTTCGGCCTGCCCCCCGAGGACCGGATCCAGCTGCAGGATCTGCCCGCCTACAACCTGGCGATCTTCCTCGGCTACCTGTTCATCTCCTTCACCGTGGCGTCCTACCTGACCCTGCGCATGCTCATCCCCGTGATGCGCTGGCAGCGTCGCGACATGCTGCTCGGCGACCGCGACCCGGCCGACACCGCGGTGGCCCGCATCCGGGCGCTGAAGATGCCGTTCTACCGCTCGCTGATCAGCGCCACCAACTGGCTGCTGGGCTCGGTGGTGTTCATCGTCGCCAGCTGGCCGGTGGCCAGCAAGTCCGCGCCCGTGGTGGCCGTCGCGACCGGGCTGGGCGCGACGGCGACCGCGATCATCGGATACCTGCAGTCCGAACGGGTGCTGCGGCCGGTGGCGGTCGCGGCCCTGCGCGGCGGCGTGCCGGAGAGTTTCCACGCCCCGGGTGTGATCCTGCGCCAGGTGCTGACCTGGGTGCTGTCCACCGGGGTGCCGGTGCTGGCGATCGTGCTCGCGCTGGTGGCCAGCAAGTTCGCCATCCTCACCGCTCCCGCCGAACGGCTCACCACGACGATCCTGCTGCTGGCGATCGCCGCGTTGGTGATCGGGCTGTCGAGCACGGTGCTGGTGGCGATGTCGATCGCCGACCCGTTGCGCCAGCTGCGCTGGGCGCTGGGTGAGGTGCAGCGCGGCAACTACAACGCCCACATGCAGATCTACGACGCCAGCGAGCTCGGGCTGCTGCAAGCCGGGTTCAACGACATGGTGCGTGACCTGGCCGAACGGCAACGGTTGCGGGACCTGTTCGGGCGGTATGTGGGCGAGGACGTCGCACGCCGCGCGCTGGAGCGGGGCACCGAACTCGGCGGTCAGGAACGCGACGTGGCGGTGCTCTTCGTCGACCTGGTCGGTTCCACCCAGTTGGCGGCCACCCGACCGGCAGCCGACGTGGTCAGCCTGCTCAACGAGTTCTTCCGGGTGGTCGTCGACACCGTCCACCGCCACGGCGGTTTCGTCAACAAGTTCCAGGGTGACGCGGCGCTGGCGATCTTCGGCGCGCCCATCGAGCATCCCGATGCCTCCGGTGCGGCCCTGGCCGCCTCCCGCGAACTGCACGACGAGCTCATCGACGTCCTCGGTGAGACCGACTTCGGCATCGGGGTGTCGGCCGGGCGGGCGATCGCCGGCCACATCGGCGCCCAGGCCCGGTTCGAGTACACCGTCATCGGTGACCCGGTCAACGAGGCCGCGCGGCTGACGGAGCTGGCCAAGCACGAGAAGGGTCACGTGCTGGCATCGGCGATCGCGGTCAGCGACGCACTGGACTCCGAGGCGCTGTGCTGGGACGTCGGCGAGATCGTCGAGTTGCGCGGCCGGACCGCGCCGACCCAGCTCGCCCGGCCCACGCACCTGATGTCGGTCGACGGGGCCAGCGCCTCCCGCTAGGCCGGCGAAACCCGGCTAGCTCTTCTTGGCGGCCTTGCTCGCTGCCTTCTTGGCGGGCGCTTTCTTGGCCGCCTTTTTGGCCGGAGCCTTCTTCGCCGCCTTCTTGACCGGGCCCCGAGCCCGGCGATCGGCGAGCAGTTCGGAGGCCCGCTCGTCGGTGATGGACAGCACATCGTCGCCCTTGCGCAGGCTGGCGTTGGTCTCCCCGTCGGTCACATACGGGCCGAACCGCCCGTCCTTGATGACCATCGGGTTGCCGCTGGCGGGGTCGTTGCCCAGCTCACGCAGCGGCGGCGCGGCCGCGCCCTGCCTGCCGCGCCGTTTGGGCTCGGCGTAGATCTTCAGCGCCTCGTCGAGCGTGATCGTGAACATCTGATCTTCGGTCGCCAGCGAACGAGAGTCGGTGCCACGCTTGAGGTATGGACCGTATCGGCCGTTCTGCGCGGTGATCTCCTCGTTGGTGGCCGGGTCCACGCCGACCACCCGGGGCAACGACAGCAGCTTCAGCGCGTCCTGCAGCGTCACCGTCTCCAGATCCATCGTGCGCAGCAGCGAACCGGTACGCGGCTTGGGTCCGGTCGGCTTCTTGCCCTTCTTCGCCGGGGTCCCGGCTGACCCGTCGTCACCCTCCGGCGGCGGCGGTAGCACCTCGGTGACATACGGCCCGTAACGCCCGTCCTTGGCGACGATCTCGTGACCTGTCTCCGGGTCGACGCCCAGCGAACGGCCCTCTTGCGGTGTGGCGAAGGCTTTTTCGGCGAGCTCCAAGGTCAGCTCGTCCGGCGTCAGGTCATCGCTGAGGTTGGCCCGCTGCGGCTTGAGCTCACCATTTGGACTGTCAGGGTCGACGACCATCCGCTCGAGGTAGGGGCCGTTACGTCCGACGCGGACGTTGACCGCGCGCCCTTCGGCGTCGTCGAACAGCTTGATGGAGTTGACCAACCGGGCGTCGATCTCTTCGAGGTTGCCACCGACGAGCTTCTTGAGCCCGCCCGCGCGCGCGATCGAGCCCTCGACGCCGTGGTCACCTCCGAAGTAGAAGTTGTTGAGCCAGTTGGACCTTCGCTCATTGCCGGAAGCGATCTCGTCGAGCTCGTCTTCCATCGCGGCGGTGAAGTCGTAGTCCACCAGGCGCGCGAAGTGCTGTTCGAGCAGCCCGATGACCGCGAACGCCACCCACGACGGCACCAGCGCGCTGCCCTTCTTGTGCACGTAGCCGCGGTCCTGGATGGTCTTGATGATCGACGAGTACGTCGACGGGCGGCCGATGCCGAAGTCTTCCAGCGTCTTGATCAGCGAGGCCTCGGTGTAGCGGGCGGGCGGGCTGGTGGTGTGCCCGTCGGCGGTCAGATCCGCGGCGTCGACGCGCTGCCCCTGCGTCAGATTCGGCAGCCGGCTCTCGGCGTCGTCGGCCTCTCCGCCGGCCTGCTCGTCGAGGCTCTCCACATAGGCCTTGAGGAAGCCGGCGAACGTGATGGTGCGGCCGCTGGCGTTGAACACCACCTGCTCTTCGACGGCGGAGCCGTCAATCGATCTGCGGCTCGAGGTCCCGGCGATGCGCAGGCTCAGCGTGGTACCCCGGGCATCAGCCATCTGCGAGGCCACGGTGCGCTGCCAGATCAGTTCGTAGAGCCGGAACTCGTCGGTGTCCAGAGCCGAGTGCAGCTGACCGGGCGTCTGGAACACGTCGCCGGCGGGGCGGATGGCCTCGTGGGCCTCCTGTGCGTTCTTGACCTTGCGGGTGTACTGCCGCGGCGACGGATGCACGTACTCCTCGCCGTAGAGCTGCCGGGCCTGGTTGCGGGCGGCGTCTATGGCCGACTGCGACAGCGTCGTCGAGTCGGTACGCATGTAGGTGATGTAGCCGTTCTCGTAGAGCCGCTGCGCGATGCTCATGGTGCGCTCCGAGGAGAAGCGCAGCTTGCGGCCGGCCTCCTGCTGCAGCGTTGAGGTCATGAACGGCGCGTAGGGCCGCCGGGTGTAGGGCTTCTGCTCGACCGACGACACGGCCAGCTGCGCACCGCGCAGCCCCTGGGCCAGCGCGCTCGCCGCGGCCTCGTCGAGGACGAGCACCTCGTCGGGTTTCTTGACCGCACCCAGGGAGTCGAAATCCCGGCCGGTGGCGACCCGACGCCCGTCGACGGTGTTCAGCTTGGCAGTGAACCTGGGAGGCGACGCGCCGGCGTCAGACACGCTCGCATCGAGTTCGGCGGTGACGTCCCAGTAGCCGGCACTGCGGAACGCCATCCGTTCACGTTCCCGCTGCACGATGATGCGGGTCGCGACCGACTGCACCCGGCCGGCGGACAGCTTCGGCGCGACCTTCTTCCACAGCACCGGGCTGACCTCGTAGCCGTACAGCCGGTCCAGGATCCGTCGCGTCTCCTGCGCGTCCACCAGGTCGTTGTCCAGGTCCCGCGGATCCTCGGCCGCGGCGCGGATCGCCGGCTCGGTGATCTCGTGGAACACCATCCGCTTGACCGGGATGCGCGGTTTGAGGGTCTCCAGCAGGTGCCAGGCGATCGCTTCGCCCTCCCGGTCACCGTCGGTGGCGAGATAGAGCTCGTCGACGTTCTTGAGTAGATCCTTCAGTTCGGCGACGGTGCTCTTCTTGTCGGGGCTGACGATGTAGAGCGGTTCGAAGTCGGCGTCCACGTTGACCCCGAGTCGCGCCCAGGACTCGGACTTGTACTTGGCGGGCACGTCGGCGGCGGCCCGGGGCAGGTCGCGGATGTGCCCACGCGAGGACTCCACGATGTAGTTGGAGCCCAGGTAACCAGCGATTTTGCGCGCCTTCGTGGGCGACTCGACAATGACGAGTCGCCGGACAGCACTGTCAGCGCCGTTGCTCCCGCTGCCGCGGTTCTCGTCTGCCACCTTCGCCTAGCTCCACTTCTTCTGCTGCCCAAAGGGCCGCCACGCATTCGTGCGACCCCCCGTGGCAACTGACAATTTCGCACCCCCGGCCTGCCGACGCAAACTGGCCCCTCTCCCCCCGCGTGCCCGAAGGCGGCTACGTCCGCGGCCACTTCGACAACGCCTCGGCGTTGTCAGGTGGTTCCCCCACGTTCTCTACCAGGCGCGATAGCCGGCGGCGCCCACTGATCCGCAACGCCGGACGACTGCCGCGGGTCCCGATCAGCGTCGGCGCAATCCCGACCCTCATCATCGCCGACGCGAGCGGCGAATGTGTGTCCGGCGCGTGCGGGTCCAGCCCGAGCAGATATCGGTCGGATTCTGGTTCCCCGGCCGCCAGCGTCCAGGCCCGCAGTTCCCGCGGCCCCGGCAGCCACTGCGGCGGCACCGTCTTGACCGCCCCCCTCGTCCACTCCACAGCGAGGTCGACCAGGCGGGCGTCCACCGCCGTCCGCACCAGCGGGGTGTCCTCGTCGGTGCGGGCGATCTCTGCCTGCAGTCCGGCATCGCCGATCATCTCGGCCAGCGCGTCGGCCCGCCACAACCGGTCCACCACCACCGAGAGCCGGGCGCCCCGCTGCGGGCCGGCGCCGACCAGCACCA
This sequence comes from Mycolicibacterium austroafricanum, assembly GCF_902705885.1. Lineage (GTDB taxonomy): Bacteria > Actinomycetota > Actinomycetes > Mycobacteriales > Mycobacteriaceae > Mycobacterium > Mycobacterium vanbaalenii_A. The sequence goes on from NZ_CACSIP010000001.1 coordinate 363,611, forward strand.
CCTGCCCGTGCGCAGCCAGGATCCCCGTCAGGTCGGCGATGGCCGGTGGCACCGACTCCGCCGAGAAGAAGGACAGCTGGCTCACAGAAGTGACACTAGGGCAGCCCGAGGATCCGGAGGTGTCGCCGGGCCGGGTCCCGGTGTGGACCCCGAAGAGAACACCCCCGCGTCTTCCGTGACGGAGGACGCGGGGGTGATTGGAGGTTTGGTTTGGTCCGCTTCGCTCAGACAGCCCGAACGCCGGTGGCCTGCGGCCCCTTGGGGCTCTGACCGACCTCGAACTCGACCTTCTGATTCTCTTCCAGGGTGCGGAAGCCGCTACCCTGGATTTCCGTGTAGTGGACGAACACATCGGCAGAGCCGTCTTCGGGAGCAATGAAGCCGAAGCCCTTCTCCGCGTTGAACCACTTCACAGTTCCCTGTGGCATCTCTCGTACTTTCCTTCTCTTCTTACCGGGAGCGGTCCACCGACTTCCGGTGTACCGGGCCCGTTCCGACCGCCATACCTTCGTGGAGTGTTCGGAACTCGACCCGACCTACAACCCTCGCAGGAACCGCGGCCGCAACGACGATCCTGCGAGTGCGAATACACGAACACAGAAGCTGCGACCGCAGTTAGTCAATCACGTTCGGGGCTGCTGCGACAGTCACGGAGGAATCACGTAGTGAACAATTCACAAGCGGGGGGATTTCGGCGACATCCGGGAGGGTCCGAGGTGGCAGAGCCGGGGTCGGATTTCGGCCGCGAGCTGCTCGCTTGCGCGGTCGACGGCACCGCGGCCGACGAGCATCCGCTGCGGCACGTCGCCGACCTGCCGCCGCGCCGGGCACGAACCCAGCCATGGCCGCACTGGGCGGACCCGGACGTGGTGCGGGCGTTGCGCGATCGGGGAGTCGAATCTCCGTGGTCGCATCAGCTGGCGGCGGCCGAACTTGCGCGCGACGGCCGCCATGTCGTGCTGAGCACGGGTACCGCGTCGGGAAAGTCTCTGGCCTACCAGCTGCCCATCCTGACGCGGCTGGCCGAGAACCCGCGGTCTCGCGCTCTGTACCTGTCGCCGACCAAGGCGCTGGGGCACGACCAGTTGCGTTCGGCGGCGTCGCTGACCGCCGCGGTGCCCGGTCTCGCCGACGTCGCACCGACTCCCTACGACGGTGACAGCCCCACCGAAGTGCGGCGCTTCGCCCGGGAACGATCCCGGTGGATCTTCTCCAACCCGGACATGATTCATCTCTCGATGCTGCGCAACCACGCCCGGTGGGCAGTCTTCCTGCGGAATCTCGACTACCTCGTGGTGGACGAGTGCCATTACTACCGAGGTGTTTTCGGATCCAACGTGGCGATGGTGCTGCGACGGCTGTTGCGACTGTCCGCCCGCTACTCGGCCGCCGGCGCCGACTCGTCGGGACCCACGGTGATCTTCGCCAGCGCGACCACCGCGCAACCGGCGACCACCGCCTCGGAGCTGATCGGGCAGACGGTGGTGGAGGTGACCGACGACGGGTCACCCCAGGGCGCGCGCACGGTCGCGCTGTGGGAACCGGCGCTGATCGACGATGTCCTGGGGGAAAACGGCGCCCCGGTGCGTCGGTCGGCGGGCGCCGAGGCGGCCCGGGTGATGGCCGACCTGATCGCCGAGGGGGCGCGCATGCTGACGTTCGTGCGTTCCCGCCGGGGTGCCGAACTCACCGCCCTGGGCGCGCGGGCGCGGCTGGCCGAGACGGCCCCGGACCTGGCCGATCAGGTGGCCTCCTACCGCGCCGGATACCTCGCCGAGGACCGGCGTGGGCTGGAGCGCGCGCTTGCCGACGGTGAACTGCGCGGTGTGGCGACGACGAACGCCCTCGAACTGGGGGTGGACATCGCGGGACTCGACGCCGTGGTGCTCGCCGGCTTCCCCGGCACCGTGGCGTCGTTCTGGCAGCAGGCCGGGCGGGCGGGCCGACGCGGTCAGGGGGCGCTGGTCGTGATGATCGCCCGCGACGATCCCCTCGACACATACCTCGTGCACCACCCCGCGGCACTGCTCGACAAGCCCATCGAACGCGTCGTGATCGACCCCGAGAACCCCTATGTCCTCGGGCCTCAGCTCCTCTGCGCTGCCACCGAGCTTCCGCTGACGGATTCCGAGGTGCGGATGTGGAACGCGGAGGCGGTGGCCGAGAGCCTGGTCGACGACGGCCTGCTGCGCCGTCGGCCCAGCGGCTACTTCCCCACCCCCGGGGTCGATCCGCATCCGGCCGTGGACATCCGCGGCTCCATCGGGGGCCAGATCGCGATCCTCGAGGCGGGCACCGGCCGGATGCTCGGCAGCGCCGGGGCCGGCCAGGCGGCCGCGTCGGTCCATCCGGGAGCGGTGTACCTGCATCAGGGCGAGAGCTACGTCGTGGATTCCCTCGACTTCGAAGACGGCGTCGCGTTCGTGCACGCCGAGGATCCCGGCTACACGACCTTCGCCCGGGAACTGACCGACATCGGCGTCACCGGCCAGGGGGAACGCGCCGACCACGGCGCGGTCACCGTCGGACTGGTGCCTGTCTCGGTCAGCAACACCGTGACCGGCTATCTACGCCGCCGCCGCAACGGCGAGGTCGTCGATTTCGTCGAGCTCGAGATGCCCACCCGCACCCTCGAGACGATGGCCGTGATGTGTACGGTCACACCAGAAGCATTGCAGCGCAGCGGAATCGATCTGCTGCGCATACCCGGATCGCTGCACGCCGCCGAACACGCCGCGATCGGGTTGCTGCCGCTGGTCGCCAGTTGCGATCGCGGCGACATCGGCGGGGTCTCCACGGCCGTCGGCCCGGTGGACGGCCTGCCGTCGATCTTCGTCTACGACGGCCACCCGGGCGGCGCCGGCTTCGCCGCGCGCGGATTCCGCACCCTGACCACCTGGTGGGCCGCCACGGCGGCGGCGATCGAAGCCTGCGAGTGCCCCACGGGCTGTCCGTCCTGCGTGCAGTCGCCGAAGTGTGGAAACGGCAACGACCCGCTTGACAAGGCCGGCGCGATCCGGGTGTTGCGACTGGTGATCGGGTCGCTGGACGCGGAAGTCGGTTGAGTCATCGGGCGACCGACCCCTCGACGATCGCCTCTGACTGGGGGCTGTGGCAGGTCAGCTGAAACGGCGCGGCAACGGCGACGACTGCGGCGACGAACAGCCTGGACAACGAGATTCGATTTCCGATCCCGACTCTCAGGTTGGTGACAAATTACCTCGTCAGAGGGCTGTTCGCAACGCCGAGACAGGGTCCCCGGTGGTACGTCGGCGTACAGGTCGCCGGAGTTGCTGCGGATTTCGTCGCTTGATCGACAGGGGTCCGCTCCACCCCCTCGGTAAGCTGTCCGGCATGAGCCACGACTGGTTGCTCGTGGAAACACTGGGCAGTGAACCTGCCGTCGTCGCAGAAGGCGCCCATACCAAGGACATGGTGCCGATCAGCACGTTCCTGAGAAGAAACCCGCACCTGATGGCCATCCAGTCCGCCATCGGTGAGACGGTGCGCGCCGGCAAGGGCCTGCGGAGCATCACGCCGAAGAATGATCGGGTGATCTGCACGGAGGTGGTGCAGATGTCCGACGGCCGGATCCACGGGGTCCAGATATGGCTGGGACCGCCCGACGAGGAACCGCCGCCACGTCCGGCGGTGGGTCCGTTGATCTGGGATCTGAGCCGCGGGACCGCCACCGACACCCCGGAGTCACTGCGGATCAGCGGCTGGGATCCCGCCACACAATCCACTCACGGGCGGGCGTTCGCCGACGACCTGCCGCGCCGCGACCTCAACCCCAATGAAGCCGAGATCCTCACCATGGTGATCAAGCCGGAGGTGGGCCTGACGATCTGCAACACCTGGGACGTCACCGACTATCAGGGCGAACGGATCACGGTTGGTTTCGCTGCCAGGTCGCTGCCGGAAGTACAGGACGACGGCAAGGAGCGGATGATCTGCCGGGCGATGAACTGGCGCAGTCTGCGGGAGCGGCCGAGCATCCAGGAGGACATCCTGGGCCAACGGATCCTCGACAGCCTGGCCGCGCCCGGCGTACACCGCGCACTGGTGGATCCCCGGCATTGGACGCTGTTGAAGTGGCTCGATGACCCGGTGCCGTTCTTCGACTGGCGAGCCGCGATCGCCCAAGGCCCGGCCTTCCATCCGGACGACCAGGAGGCGCTGGCCGCGATGAACGCGGAGTTCGAGACCGGCGCCACCTCGGGCGTGCTGCGGATGATCGCCCACGACGGCGGCTGGACTCCCGTGCACATGACGGTGCACCGGGTCGAACTCGACAAGGGCGTCTACGCCGGGCTGGCGGCACTGCGGTTGCCCACGGACGCCGAACGCGCCGCCGCCGGGTTCCCGGAGTGCACCCAACCGGCGGCCGGAAGCCGGAAGTCGCGCTCCCGCAGGCAGAAAGCCACCAGGGCCTAGCGACTAGACCCCGCCGGCCCCGCCCTGGCGAGCGCCCGGGCCGGACCCGATGGCGACGACGCCTCCACGGCGATGACGACATCAAGACCCTGCACCGAGCAGTCCACCGCCGCAGTACCCATCATGGTCGCCAGCGTTGATGCCTGCGCGCAGGCACTCTGCACTCCGGTGGGCAGGGCGGCCGCCGCAGCGAGCGCGGCGAGGTCTGCGGCCGCCTGCGCACGGTGCCTGGCGATGACGGCCCCACCGATGTGGGCGCTGCCCGCGGTGAGCACCACCAGCGCCGCGATCATGGCAACCGCGACGATGCTGGCCGACCCGCGCTCATCCACCAGCGGTTTCGGTCGCGGCAACCGCGCCGGCGCTGATCGAAACACCGGGTAGCAGAGACGATCTCATGGTGACGGTGGCCACGACGTAGTGACCGTCCCGGCGCAGGTGCAGCACCGCCCCCGCCGGCGCGACCCTGCGCGCCGCCCGGTCAGCGGCAGTGTCATCGCCACGCGCGGCCAGACGCGCCGCCTCCCGGGCCGCGTCCACGCAGCGCACCTGCATGGTCACCGCGGTCAGGCCGCCCAGGCAGACGACCAGGATCGCCACCAGCGCCAGGATCGCGAAAGCGGCTTCGGCGGTGGCGGTTCCGGACTCGCCACCTAGACGTTGGTGTTCAACGCCCGGCTGATGATGTTGGTCAGGGCGCCGACGATCGAATCCCCGGTGACGACGGTGTAGAGAATGGCCCCGAACGCGGCTGCGGCAATCGTGCCGATGGCGTATTCGACGGTGGACATTCCGTCGTCGTCGACCGCCAGCACGATCAGTCGGGCCCGTAGGTCCCGAAAGCGTTCTCTGGTCATGGATTGTCTCCTTCATCTCTGGTCACAACACTCCCGATTGCAGGACTTCGCCGGCCAATCCGGCGACCACGGGCACGATGCCGAGGCACAGGAACGCCGGCAGATAACACAGCCCCAGCGGCGCCGCGATCAACACCGAGGCACGCTCGGCCTCGGCGCTGGCGCTGTCGGCGGCGGCTGCGCGCAGTGTGACGGCAAGGTCCTCGGTCCCGTGCGCCAGCGCGACACCAGACGCCGCGGACCTGCGCGCCATCCGCAGGAACGCGTCGGCGTGTCTGTCCACCGGCTCGGCAGGACTCGCCCACGCCACAGCAGGATCGGCGCCCAGCGCCAGCAGATCGGCGGCCCGCCGAAGCAGCACCGCCATGGCCGTGGGCGCGGACTCGGCGACTCCCGACGCCGCGCTCGAGACCGCCATCCCGGAGCGCAGGCACGCCGCGAGGACATCGAGGCTCGTCGCAGTGGCGAGCGCATCGTCACCGGCGGCGTGCCCGCGACGAACCACCGGCTGGTGCAGACCGACCCGCAGCCGGACACCGGAGGCGCCGGGTGACACCACCAGCGCTGTCGCGAGAAATGCTGCCGCCCAGATCATGTGCGCACCCGCGCGGTGATCCGGTCCGACCAGAGCAGGCCACAGCAGACCAACCCGGTGCCGATCACCAGTAGCCAGCCGCCCTCCCCTCCGGAGAGCAGGAACCGCAGCGGCTCGGCGCCGATCGACTGTCCCAACAGCACCCCGAGCACCGGCAGTGCCGCGAGGATCGCCGCGGTGGCGCGGGCACCGGCCATGCCGGCCTCCACGCGCCCCTCGAACCGTTCGCGTTCGGAGATGTCACGCTGCGCGGCCTGCAGCAGCGTGGCGATCGCCAACCCGTGGGACTGCGCGAGCTCCCAGCACACCGCCAGCCGTTCCCAGTGGCTGGGGGATGCCGAGCGCTCCGCCTCGGCGCGCAGCCCTGCGGCCACGTCGGCTCCCAGCATCGCGCGGGCGGCAACCGAGCTCAGCGACCGGCCGACGCGACCGTGCGATTCCTTGGCCGCGACACCCATCGCGGCAACCGGATGCGCACCGACCCGCAACTCCCCGACCAGAACGTCGAGGGCGGCCTGCAGCGCGGATGCCTCGTCGGCCCGCGCCCGCCTGCGACGAGTGAGACGCCTCCGGGCGAGCAGGGTGACGCCCAGCAGGCCTACCGCGAGGGCAGCAGTCCACGGGATCAGCAGCAGCAGCGCCGCCCACCCGGCCACCGCCCACGGCACCACGGGAGGTCTTCGGTGGTTCGGCGGCGCCGGGATCAGCCCTCGCGCCCGGCGTCGCGACGAGACCGGAGCGATCATCACCGACAGCGCCAGGGCCAGGGCCGCGCCGGTCACGTCCGGCTCCGCACGCGTATCAGGTCGTCCAGTGCCTGGGCGCCGCAACCGAAGCCCGCCGCAGAGCTCCAGCAGGGTGCCACCGTCACCCGGCCGTCGTCGGCTCGCTGCAACATCCCCACCTCGCTGAGGTGGCGGCGTCCCGTCTGATCACGAGTTACGTGCAGGACCACCTGGATGGCCGCCGCGAGCTGGCTGTGCAGCGCGGCCCGATCGAGGCCGCCGAGCGCGGCGAGCGCTTCGAAGCGGGTCGGCACCTCTGCGGGCTTGTTCGCGTGCACCGTCCCGGCGCCGCCGTCGTGGCCGGTGTTCAGCGCTGTGAGCAGGTCGACAACCTCCGCGCCGCGGACCTCGCCGACGATGATGCGGTCGGGGCGCATCCGCAGCGCCTGTCTGACCAGATCGCGCACCGTCACCTCGCCGACTCCCTCGACGTTGGCGCACCGGGCGACGAGCTTGACCAGATGAGGGTGCCGGGGCGCGAGTTCGGAGGCGTCCTCCACACACACGATGCGTTCGTCGGCGGCGACTGCGCCCAGCATCGCGGCCAACAGTGTTGTCTTGCCCGCGCCGGTACCGCCGGAGACCACGAACGCCAGCCGGGCGTCGATGATGCCGCGAAGGAGTTCGGTCGCCTCGGCGGTGATCGCGCCGGTGCCGGCGAGCGCATCGAGACCCTGGCTGGCTGGCCGCAGTACCCGCAGCGACAAGCAGGTGCCCGCCGCGGAGACCGGCGGCAGCACCGCGTGCAGCCGGACACTGAGCAGCTCGCCGGGATGGGCGGGATCAAGATGGTCGATCTGGCCATCCACCCAGGGTTGAGCGTCGTCGAGGCGGCGGCCTGCGCTCAGCGCCAGCCGCTGCGCCAACCGACGCACGGCGGCCTCGTCAGCGAATCGCACCGAGCTTCGTCGCAAACCCCCGCCGTCGTCCACCCACACGGCATCAGGGGCTGTCACGAGCACGTCGGTGGTCCCCGGTGCAGACAACAGCGGTTCCAGGATTCCCGCGCCGAGCAACTCGGTCTGCAATTCACGCAGGCTGCTGAGCACCTCTGTGTCGCCGAGCACACCACCGGACTCCGCGCGGATTGCGGCCGCCACCACGCTGGGCCGCAGCGGCGCCCGTTCGGCGGCGAGCCGCTCGCGGACCCGGTCGACAAGCGGCGTGCTCACGCGGCGGATTCCGTCAACTGGCCCAGATGCGGGTTCTGGCTGAGGATTCCGAGAACCTTGCGGACCGCCGCGGTGAGTGGGGAGCGCCGCCGAAGCGTCAGGCCGCCGCGCTCCAGTCGGGGTGCGATACCGGGTTCCGGCCGCATCGACGCCAGCACCGGGAACCCCACGATCCTGGCGACGTCGACCGGCCGCAGGCCGCCGGGCGACGGTCCACGCACCACCACGCCGGTGTTCGGGTTACCTGCCGACGCCCATCGACCGGTGGCGGCCGCGGCGGCACAGGAGCGCACGTCCGCCGTGGTGACCAGCACCACGAGGTCCGCCGCGGCCAGTGCGGTCTCCGCGGCAGCCGTCGGTTGGCGGGCGACATCGCAGACCACCGGCACCCCTGCCCTGCTTCCGGCGTCGATCACCGCGGCCAGGGGCAGGGCGCCGATGTGGTTGCTGGCAGGGTCCTCAGACAACACGCGACTGCCCGACAACACGCTGACCCCATGGCGCCTCGGTAGCGCGTCACGCAGGGCCGAATAGCTCAGCCGTCCGCCCGCCAGCGACAGATCGGGCCACCGCAGGCCGGGTTCGGCCTCGCTACCGAGCACCAGATCCAGCCCGCCGCCCCACGGATCCCCGTCTACGAGCAGTGATTCGGCTGCCGCCTGAGCCAGCGCGGCGGCGAAGACCGACGCCCCCGCACCGCCGCGACCTGCCAGAACGGCGACCACCGGCCCGCGCGTCCCACTCTGGCCCGCTGCTTCGGCGGCGTCCGACAGCGACGCCATCAGTTCGCGCTCCTGTGTGGGCAACATCACAACTTGTTGCGCACCGACAGCAACAGCCGCCTCCCATTCGGCCGGACAGGGTTCTGCGCGACTGACCAGCAGGATCCGCGCGCGGCGCGGCAGGCCCCGCTGCACGCACCGCCGGGCGGCGCCGATATCCAGCACTATCGCCGCCGCGCTGGTCCACACCCGCAGGCTCGATGGATCCTCGGTACGCACCACACGCAGGCCCGCAGCTGCGACGATGCGGTCGATGTCGGCATCGAGCGACCGGTCGTCGAGCACGGCCAGGATCCCCGGGGACGTCGTCATGACCCCAGCGTCGGATGCGGTCGGGATTCCCGAAAGAGCACGGCCGGGATCTGTGGATCAACACCGTTATGGGGACAGAGGATGCACCGGAAACTCACCGAAAACGGTATTCCGCAACCTTCTCAGATTCGGGGACCTGTCCGCTTTGCGAAAACACCCCACAAAAGGGACGACCCCCGCCAGGGGGGGAGGAGGCGGAGGTCGTCGTGTATCAGCCCCGGGGGGTCGGGCTGATGCACACCCGGCATAAGCCGAGTGATGCCCACTATACACACGCGAGAGTGCACCAGCGCAAGTACCGAAACCCGGTGATGTCGGCCAAGACCAGGAAAAATAACAGTCCCAGACACGTGTCGTGAACTGCCAGTTTGTACAATCTGACACGATCTGTCACGCACGGCCCCTCTATGCTGGCGTTGTGACCACATCCGACCCGGCGGCAGGGGTGGGCCCACCCCCCGGAATGCCGGCCTCATCGGACCGCCCCATTCGCACCGCGGCGTTCTTCGATCTGGATAAAACCGTGATCGCTAAATCCAGCACTTTGGCTTTCAGCAAACCCTTCTTCAGTCAAGGGCTAATCAATCGGCGGGCGGTGCTCAAGTCTTCGTACGCGCAATTCCTTTTCCTGATGTCCGGCGCCGACCACGACCAGATGGACCGGATGCGCTCCTACATCACGAACATGTGCACCGGATGGGACGTCGAACAAGTCAAGTCGATCGTCGGCGAGACGTTGCACGACATCGTGGATCCGCTGGTCTTCGCCGAGGCGGCCGAACTCATCGCCGACCACAAACTCTGCGGTCGCGACGTGGTGGTCGTCTCGGCCTCCGGCGAGGAGATCGTGGCACCGATCGCCCGCGCACTGGGCGCCACTCACGCGATGGCCACCCGGATGGTCGTCGAGGACGGCAAGTACACCGGCGACATCGCGTTCTACTGCTACGGCGAGGGCAAGGTGGAGGCCATTCGCGCGCTCGCCGCCCGCGAGGGTTACGCGCTCGAACATTGCTACGCCTACTCCGACTCGATCACCGACCTACCGATGCTCGAGGCCGTCGGACATCCGACGGTGGTCAATCCCGACCGGACGTTGCGCAAGGAAGCCGCCGCGCGCGACTGGCCGGTACAGACCTTCTCCAAGCCGGTGTCGCTGCGCGACCGGCTTCCCGCGCCGTCGGGAGCGGCCGTCGCCACGACGGCCGCCGTCGGCGTCAGCGCCCTGGCCGCCGGCGCACTGACGTACACGCTGCTGCGCCGGTTCGCGTTCTGACGCTCCGTACCGCTCAGTAGCCAGTGGGCTGTCGTAACGATCCGGGATCTCGACCCGTTTGACCCTTGCTGTGACCGAGGTCACGGAGTACAAAGGAAGCACGGAAGCCGGGTGAGGCCAAGGTCGAGCCGGAAGAGAAGGCTCTATCTCCCGATCCCAGCTCCCGAGCACGGGTCCCGGAACCCACGCGGAGCACATACCGCGAAATAGGTAAAAGCGTTGCGGGCCTGCGGAATTGCGAAGAACGGACGATCACGACAGCCCTTTGGGTGGGGTTGCAGTCGTACCGCTTCGCAAGAACGCCGAGGCCAACCCACGCAACCCAGACAAGCACGCTTGGTAACCGGAATTCGTGCTCGCGGGCGGCGAACCGAAGTACTTTCGAATTACTTCGGGCGCCGCCCGCCTCGTTTTGCTGGGGGGAGTTGCTGGGCCGTGCGTCAACCCGAGGCCGACTGGGCGATGGACAACGCCTCGCGGGCGCCGGCGTGCAGCGCCTCGCTGCTGAGCACCAGCCAGGCAGCCAGTCCCTCGGCGGTGCCCGACGCGAAACCCCGGGCCGCTGCCTGATAGTCGCTCGAACGCCGCATCCAGTGCACCTCCGGCACGCCGAGACCGTGCGGGTCCAGCCCGCTGGCGATCGTCACCAGTCGCGACACCGCCCGGGCGACAACACCGTCGGCGGTCCCGAACGGCTGCAGGGTCAGCAGTTCGCCGTGCCCGACGGCCGCCAGCACCGTCGCCGGCACCCGGGTGCCGCTGGTCATGACGTCGGCGAGCAACTCGAGTCGCCGGCCCACGTCGGCGTCCCAGCGCGGCCGACCGAGTCGGTCCGCGTCAACCAAGTCCGCCGCCGCCAGCGCATGCAGCTTGGCGATGGCCTGCAGCGGCGCCCGCCGCCACACCCCGACCAGCGCGCCTTCACCGCCCTCGAGTGCCTCGGCCACCCGCAGCGCTCCGGCCAGCACCGGGTCGCGCCCGGCGTCGTCCGCTGCGCCGGTGGAGAACTGCAGTGGGCCGCCGTCGAGCACCGACGACGCCCGGGCCGCCCGTAACGACGCCTCGGCTGCCGATTGCGGCCAGCCGCGTAGATTAGTGCGATGCCGATGAGCCCTGCCGAGCGCTTCGCGCGCCTCGTCGCCGGCCGCGGCGACGCCGGGAAGCCGGGACAACGGCGCCAGCAGGTCCCCGGCAGCTGAGCCCTCGGCCGTCATCTGCACTCACCACCGGTCACGCCCGCACACGCTAGTCGACCACTGGACCCGCCAGCCACGACGCTCGTCGCGCCGCAGGTGCCGCCCACAGCCCTACTTGTGAGTTGCCAACGTCGATGCAACCTTCGGTGACTACGCTCACAGCCATGACCGAGACGCACGTGGAAGTCCAGTCTTCGTACCCACCGGCACCGGAGTTCGCCACCAACGCCAACGCGACGGCAGCGTTGTACGACGAGGCGGAGGCAGACCGATTGGCGTTCTGGGCCGACCAGGCCAACCGCCTGAAGTGGGACACCCCGTTCAACGAGGTGCTCGACTGGTCCGACGCCCCCTTCGCGAAGTGGTTTGTCGGCGGCAAGCTCAACGTCGCCTACAACTGCGTCGACCGCCACGTCGAGGCGGGCAACGGCGACCGGGTCGCGATCCACTGGGAGGGCGAACCCGTCGGCGATGCCCGCGACATCACCTACTCCCAGCTCAAAGACGAAGTGTGCCAAGCGGCCAACACCCTCGCCGACCTCGGCCTGCGCGCCGGTGACCGGGTCGCCATCTACATGCCGATGGTGCCCGAGGCGATCATCGCGATGCTGGCCTGCGCGCGACTCGGCGCGATGCACTCGGTGGTGTTCGCCGGGTTCTCCGCCTCGGCGCTGAAGGCCAGGATCGAGGACGCCGAGGCCAAGCTGGTGATCACCACCGACGGTCAGTTCCGCCGCGGCAAGGCGGCGCCGCTGAAAGCCGGTGTGGACGAGGCCATCGAAGGTCTCGGCGACAACAACCCCGTCGAACACGTGCTCGTGGTGCGCCGCACCGGCATCGACGTGCCGTGGACCGAGGGCCGTGACAAATGGTGGGACGAGACCGTTCCGCAAGCTTCCACCGACCACACGCCGGAGGCGTTCGACTCCGAGCATCCGCTGTTTCTGCTGTACACGTCGGGGACCACCGGAAAGCCCAAGGGCATCATGCACACCTCGGGCGGCTACCTGACCCAGGCGGCCTACACCGTCCACAACGTCTTCGACGTCAAACCGGACTCCGACGTGTACTGGTGCACCGCCGACATCGGCTGGGTCACCGGGCACACCTACATCGTGTACGGACCGCTGGCCAATGGCGTCACGCAGGTCGTCTACGAGGGCACCCCGGCCTCCCCCGACGAGCACCGCCACTTCCAGGTCATCGAAAAATACGGTGTGACAATCTATTACACCGCCCCCACGGTGGTACGGACGTTCATGAAGTGGGGCCGCGAAATCGCCTTCGAGCACGATCTGTCGAGCATCCGGCTGCTCGGCTCGGTGGGTGAACCGATCAACCCCGAGGCGTGGCGGTGGTACCGCCTGGTGTTCGGTGGGGACAAGACCCCGGTCGTGGACACCTGGTGGCAGACCGAGACCGGCGCGGCGATGATCTCGCCGCTGCCCGGGGTGACCGACTGCAAGCCGGGTTCGGCGATGCGTCCGCTGCCCGGGATCTCGGCCAAGATCGTCGACGACGACGGCAACGACCTCGAGCCCAGCCCCGACCACGGTGAGCACGTCACCGGGTACCTGGTGCTCGACAAGCCGTGGCCGGCGATGTTGCGCGGCATCTGGGGCGACCCGGAGCGGTTCAAGGAGACCTATTGGTCGCGGTTCGCCGACCAGGGCTGGTACTTCGCCGGTGACGGCGCCCGGTACGGCAGCGACGGTGAGATCTGGGTGCTGGGCCGCATCGACGACGTGATGAACATCTCCGGTCACCGGATCTCGACCGCCGAGGTGGAGTCCGCACTCGTCGGTCACGCCGGGGTGGCCGAGGCGGCCGTCGTCGGCGCCACCGATGAGCACACGGGTCAGGGCATCTGCGCCTTTGTCATCCTCAAGTCGCACGCAGCCCAGATGTCACATGAGCAGATGGTGGACGAACTGCGCGCCGAGGTGGCGCGGGAGATCTCCCCGATCGCCAAACCCCGGGAGATCCACGTGGTGCCCGAGCTGCCCAAGACCCGCAGCGGCAAGATCATGCGGCGTCTGCTGCGCGACGTGGCCGAAGGCCGCGAACTCGGTGACACCTCGACATTGGTCGATCCCAGCGTGTTCGAGGCGATCAGGGAGAGCAAGTAGGCCGACAGGTCGCCGTCACGCGGCCCCGACCGGGACGAAGCCGCTGCCCGGCCGTCCCTTGGCGGTGATGTCGGCGAGTTGGGTGTTGAACGACATCGTGACCGCCGGGGTGTGCAGCGGGATGAACTTGATCACGCAGGTCGGCAGCTCTTCGGAGAACGCCCCGTGGATCATGCCGACGAGCCTGTTGTTGACGGTGACCGGCGCTCCGGAGTCCCCGGGCTGCCCGCAGACCTGGTTGACGATGGTGCCGGGCTCCTCGCCGGGCCCCCAGGTGACGCCACACGAATAGCCGGTGGTGCGGCCGAGTTTGCAGGCCACATCCCCGAAGCTGGGATCCGGCCCGAGGCCGTCGATACGGAACCCGTTGACCGAACTGGTCGGAATGACCTTCGTCCGGTCGAACTCGATCACCGCGTAATCCAGCCCGTCGTTGCCTGCGACCATCGTGCCGACGACACCCGCGCTCTCGTTTCCTTCGGCGGCCACCACCGCTCCCGGGCCGCCGCAGTGCGCCGAGGTGAACCCGATCAGGCTGCCGCGGTTGTCGGTGCCGATGGTGGTCAGGGTGCACAACGTCTCGCCGTCGACGACAAGTCCGGAGCCGCCGCCGAGCGTCGCCGGTGCGTCGGCGTGGGCGGGAGCGACGATCGCGGGGGTGAACACGGCGGTCAGCGCCACAATCACAGCAGAGACGGTCAGCGCCAGGCCGCTGGTCCTCAAGAATCACTCCCCAATCGACGTGCCCGACCCCGCCCCTTCAAGGAACCATGGCAGTCTATCGTCGGCCGGAATCGTTTAGCGCCACGCCACGTGGCAATATTGGTCCCGCTATGAACCGCGACCTGACAGCAGATGCGGGAAGGAAGCTTCCGTGAGCGACCGCAAGAACGGCGTGCCGACCACTGTGACCTCGATACCACTGGTGGACCCGCACGCGGCGAAGCCCGACCCGTCGATCGGTGATCTGGTCAAGGACGCCACCTCTCAGGTGTCGACCCTGGTCCGCGCCGAGGTGGAGTTGGCCAAGGCCGAGATCACCCGCGACGTCAAGAAGGGGTTGACCGGAAGCGTCTTCTTCATCTTGGCGCTGGTGGTGCTGTTCTACTCGACGTTCTTCTTCTTCTTCTTTGTCGCCGAGCTGCTGGACAGCTGGCTGTGGCGCTGGGCCGCCTTCCTGATCGTGTTCGGCATCATGGTCGTGGTGACCGCGGTGCTGGCCCTGGTCGGCTATCTCAAGGTGCGCCGGATCCGCGGACCCCAGCAGACGATCGAGTCGGTCAAAGAGATCCCCGAGGCCCTGAACCCGGGTCCGGACAAGGCCGCGAGGGCGGTAGCGTCGAAAGACGGTAAGCCGGCGTCGACTGCCGACCCGTCAGGCTGGTAATGGCCCCACCCGGTCCGTCGGTGGTGCGCATCGCCGGGCCGTGGCGTCATCTGGACGTGCACGCCAACGGGATTCGGTTTCACGTCGTCGAAGCCGAGCGGCGCCCGGACACCGATGACGGGTCCAAAGCCCTCACCGACCGGCCGCTGGTCATCCTGCTGCACGGCTTCGGCTCGTTCTGGTGGTCCTGGCGACACCAACTCAAAGGCCTCACCGGCGCCCGGGTGGTAGCCGTCGACCTGCGTGGTTACGGGGGCAGCGACAAACCACCGCGCGGCTACGACGGCTGGACACTGGCCGGGGACACCGCAGGTCTGGTGCGCGCGCTGGGACACAAGTCGGCCACCCTGGTCGGTCACGCCGACGGCGGACTGGTCTGCTGGGCCACCGCCGTTCTGCATCCCCGGGCGGTGCACGCCATCGCGGTGGTGAGCTCGCCGCATCCGGCCGCGTTGCGCACCTCGGCGCTGACCCGTCGCGATCAGGGGGCGGCGCTGTTGCCGTGGATGCTGCGCTACCAGGTGCCCGCATGGCCCGAGCGTGCGCTGACACGCCACGACGGCGCCGAACTGGAGCGGCTGGTGCGCAGCCGCTCCAGCGCCAAATGGCAAGCCAGCGAAGATTTCTCAGAGACCATCGACCATCTGCGGCGTGCCATCCAGATCCCATCGGCGGCGCACTCGGCGTTGGAGTACCAGCGCTGGGCGGTGCGAAGCCAACTGCGCAGCGAGGGTCGCCGGTTCATCCGGTCGATGAAGCGGCCGCTGGCGGTTCCGGTGCTGCATCTGCGTGGCGACGCCGACCCCTACGTGCTGGCTGATCCGGTGCACCGGACGCAGCGCTACGCTCCCCACGGGCGGTACGTAACGCTGGACAGCGCAGGGCATTTCGGTCACGAAGAGGCACCCGAGATGCTCAACGAGCATCTGTCGCGTTTCTTGGCGCAGGTGTACGCCGCTAGTTGATGCAGGTGCCGGTGGGCACCCGATCGACGTTGCCGACCCTGGCCATCTGCCGCGCCACTTCCTCGGCGGTGAGGACGAATCCGGTGTCGACGTCATCGACTGCGGCCCCGAACACCACTCCGAGCACCTTGCCGCTGCGGTTGATCATGGGCCCACCTGAATTACCTTGTCGCACAGTCCCTCTGATCGTGTAGACCTCTCGGGTGACGGTCGTCGCGCGGTAGATGTCGGGGCCGTTGAGCTCGATGACCTCCCGGACGCGCGACGGGGTCGCAAGAAAGTCGCCGCCCCCGGGATACCCCATCACGATGCCGTCGGCGCCCGGAGGGGCCTCGCCCTCGGCGAACTGCAGCGGCGCGGATGGGAGGTTGGGCACGTCGAGGATGGAGATGTCGGCGTCGGGATCGTAGGAGACCACGCCCGCCTCGTAGGTCTGCCCGTCGATCTCGACGGTGACGCTCTCCGAGCCCGCGACCACGTGAGCGTTGGACATCACCCGGTTCGGAGCGACCACGAACCCGCTGCCCTCGAGCACCTTCTGGCAACTCTGCGCCACTCCCTGGACCTTCACCACGCTCGGACGGGTCGCACCGACGACCGCCGATTCGGCCAGTGACGCGTCGGGGGCGTCGACGGCGGCGACATCGGTCGGCCCGAACGGCTTGAGCACGTCGTGCAGTCCAGCGGTGTCCCACAGCGCCGAGAGTCGGTTGGGCACCGACCTGAGCCAGTTCGGCGCGACGGCGTCGACCTCGGCGATCACCCGCGAATCACGGACGGCCGCGGCCAGATTGGGCTGCGGAGACGACGTCAGCGCGGTGCCGAGTAGCCATGCGGCGGTCAGGACGAGCACCAGTTGAACCGCGACGCCGACCACCGAGTCGAAGATGCGCAGGGTGGGGTTGCGGATCGCGCCACGCACCGCCCGGCCGAGCACCACGCCGGCGATCTCCCCGATCACCACCAACGCCAGGATCAGGAACAGCGTCACGAACAACTGGGTGCGCGGGCCGCTGATGCGATCGACGACGTACGGCGCGAGCAGGACCCCCGCCACCGCGCCGAGGACGACGCCGACCAGGGCCAGCAGGGAACCCGGCGCCCCGGACCGCCAACCGGAGATGGCGGCGACGAGCGCAACGGCGAGGATGGCTATGTCGAGCCACTGTGACGATGTCATGGTCAGGCTTCACCGTAGCTGCCCGTGACGCCCAGCAGCGCCATTGCCTCGTCGAGTTCGGACACGTTGTCGGTATCCCACGGGATCGCCCACCCCGCGACGTCGAGCAGCGCGGAGATCACCTGCCCGGTGAACCCCCACACGAGCATCTCGTTGAGCAGGAACGCCGGACCGGCGGTGCGGCGGGTGTTCTCACTGCGGTACACCATGATCCGATTCTCGGGGTTGACGAACGCCCGGACCGGAACCCGCGCGACCACGGCGGTCTCGGCACGGTCGACGACGGCGACCGGTCCCGGGTCGGGCGAGTACCCGAGCACGGGCACGACGTGGAAACCCGACGGCGGGATGAACATCCGCTCGAGAGTAGCCAGCGGATGCAACCGACCCGTGTCGATGCCGGTCTCCTCGGCGGCCTCCCGCAGGGCGGTGTGGACCGGTCCGTCGTCATCAGGATCGGCAGCCCCGCCCGGGAACGCGGCCTGCCCGGCGTGATGGCGCAGCGTCGATGCGCGCACCGTCACGAGCAGGTCGGCGTCGTCGGGCAGCGTTCCGGGTTCGCCGTCGGCCGGGCCGGAGAACAGCACCAACACCGCGGCGTCGCGGCGGGAACGCGTCCTTGCCGCGGTGGTGTTGGCCACGGTGATCGCCGCCAGCACCTCGGCGGGCACCCGGCGGCGGTAGGCGGCCTTGACCGCATCGGGCTGCGTCACCAGCGGTGTCAGCCAAGCCGGAGCAGCGTCGGGATTCAGCTCGCCGGCGTGGTCGTCCCAGCTCACCGCCCCGTCCCCGCCATATCTGCCACTCCCAGCTCCGGATCGACCGCTTCGGCGATTTCGTCGGCAGTGGCGAACGACCGAGGCAGAATCTCGGCAACGCTACCGTCAGGTCGCAGGATCACCGTTGCCGGCATCACGTTGGGCACCTGCAGCGCTGCGGCGATGCTGCGGCGTCCGTCCTGCAGAGTGGGCAGGTGCACACCCAGTTCGGCGAGGCGCAGCAACGCCGCGGCCTCGTTTTCATCCTGGTGCACGGTCAGGACCAGCACGTCGGGCCCGACGCGCCGGGCATACTCGGCCATCGCGGGTAGCTCGTCGGCACACGGGGCGCACCAGTACGCCCAGAGATTGAGCACGGTGGGCCGGCCGGCTACGGCGGCGGCGACGTCGACCCGCGAGCCGTCGCCGGCGCACTCGAGCACGATGCCGCGCAACGCCTCGGGACCCGAGGACGGTCCGGGCGCGGGGCAGGGTTCGAGATCGGCGCGGGCGCGCGGACCCGCGAGCGCCTCAGGGGTGTCGGCGTCGCGGCGGTCCCGAGCAGAGACGGTGTTCTGCGACGACGATGACGACGATGACGACGATGACGACGACGTCTCGTCGCCTCCACCGCTCCCGGCGTCGAGCTCCGACCACAGCGCCACGCTCAGCGCGATGACCACCACCATCGCCACAATGCTCCACCGGACAGAAACGCTCATCGGGGTAGACGAGGCGCCTAGAGTCCGGCCAGCGCGAGCAGGTGCTCGGTTTCGGGGCCCTTGACCAGGGCAGCGGCCGTCAGCGGATCGGTGGGGCCGAGGCCGAACGACGGGCAGTCCTTGGCGAGCACACAGACGCCGCACGCCGGCTTGCGGGCATGGCACACACGGCGGCCGTGGAAGATCACCCGGTGGCTGAGCAGCGTCCACTCGCTGCGCTCGATGAGCTCGCCGACCGCGTGTTCGACCTTGACGGGATCCTCCAGGTCCGTCCACCGCCAGCGGCGCACCAGCCGGCCGAAGTGGGTGTCGACGGTGATGCCCGGCACCCCGAACGCATTGCCGAGGATCACGTTGGCGGTCTTGCGGCCCACGCCGGGCAGGGTGACGAGCTCCTCCAACGTCGCGGGCACCTCGCCGTCGAAGCGCTCGGTCAGCTCCTGGCCCAGCCGGATGAGCGCGTTGGCCTTGTTCCGGAAGAAGCCGGTGGGCCGGATCAACTCCTCGAGCTCAGGCCGGTCGGCCCGGGCGTAATCGACGGCGGTGCGGTACTTCGCGAACAACGCGGGCGTGGTGAGGTTGACGCGCTTGTCGGTGCTCTGCGCGGACAGGATGGTCGCCACCGTGAGCTCGAGCGGGTTGGTGAAGTCCAGCTCGCAGTAGACGTGCGGAAAGGCCTGGGCCAGAGTGCGGTTCATCCGCCGGGCGCGCCGCACCAGACCCAGCCGGGTCTCTGCGTCCCACTTGCTGCCCGACCTGCGGGCCGCCGCGCGCCGCACCGGCGTCTCACCACCGGATCCGCGCGCCGGCGTCTCACCCACAGTCACCCGACCAGCCTACTGACGGGGTGCGACGCGCCGAGGATCGGATCGGTCTTTACCGACGGCTATTCGTGATCGTGCTGAGACATTGGCCGTGTTTACTTCACCCTTGTGTCCTGGTTGCTCGTTGCGCTGATTCCGGGGTTGCTGATGCTGGCGGCCCTCGGTCTCGAGCGTCTCGAATCGAGCCTGCACCGCGACATCCTCTCGGCGTCAGATGTTGCCGAGTTCTTCGACCAAGCCGAGGCCAGCGATGTGGGCACGCTCGCCCGCGACGGCATGGACCACGCTCTGCACGGACTGCACCGACGGCTCGACGAGCGGGATTCGGCGACGGGCGGACTCGCCGTCCAGCACCAGGCCCCGCGTTTGCCGACACGTCAGTACTTCCATCACGGCGCCAATCCGGAGTTTCAGCAGACCCGCCATGCCAATCCTGTGTAGCGTGGGCTGGTCACGCTGAAGGCTCAATTGCCGACAACGTCGGCAGGGCCTACCTCTAGACTGATCGCACGATCCGCACATGAGGTCGGCTTGCGTATTTCTGATCACCGAACAGCTTAAGAGGGGCAACGTGGACGAGATCCTGGCCAGGGCCGGAATCTTCCAGGGGGTGGAACCCAGCGCCGTTTCCGCGCTGACCAAGCAGCTACAGCCAGTCGACTTTCCGCGCGGACACACGGTGTTCGCCGAGGGCGAGCCCGGCGACCGGCTGTACATCATCATCTCCGGGAAGGTGAAGATCGGGCGGCGCTCACCGGACGGCCGGGAGAACCTGCTGACGATCATGGGCCCGTCCGACATGTTCGGCGAGCTGTCGATCTTCGATCCTGGGCCCCGCACGTCGAGCGCCACCACGATCACCGAGGTGCGCGCCGTGTCGATGGACCGCGAGGCCTTGCGGGCGTGGATCGCCGACCGGCCGGAGATCGCCGAGCAGCTGCTGCGGGTGCTGGCTCGTCGCCTGCGCCGCACCAACAACAATCTCGCCGATCTGATCTTCACCGACGTGCCCGGCCGGGTGGCCAAGCAGCTGCTGCAGCTCGCTCAGCGGTTCGGCACGCAGGAGGGCGGGGCGCTGCGGGTGACCCACGACCTGACCCAGGAGGAGATCGCCCAGCTGGTCGGGGCGTCCCGCGAGACGGTCAACAAGGCGCTGGCCGATTTCGCCCACCGCGGCTGGATCCGGCTGGAGGGCAAGAGCGTGCTGATCTCGGACTCCGAGCGGCTGGCCCGCCGAGCGAGGTAACGAGCGAGAATCCAGCGCCGAGCGAGGTAGGACTCCTCCGCCGGAACTGCGTTCCAGCAGCAAAAGTGGGAGTGCGCGCCTGCTGGAATACCGTTCCGGCGGGGCTCAGCGGCGCAGGTAGTCGAGCTGCGCCTGAACGCTCCATTGCGCGGCGTCCCACAGCTTTTCGTCGACATCGGTGTAGACGTGCTCCACCACCTCGCGGGAGCTGGCCCCTTCGCCGATGTCGCGCAGCGCACCCCGCACCTGATCGAGTCGCTCCTGGCGATGCGCCAGGTAGGTGTCGCTGATCGCCACCATGTCGTCGAGTTCCGGGCCGTGCCCGGGCAACACGGTGCGATGCCCCAGGCCCTTCAGGCGGTGCAACGACTCGAGATAGTCGCCCAGGTCACCGTCCTCGTGATCGATCACCGTGGTGCCGCGCCCCAGGATGGTGTCGGCGGTGAGCACGGCGTCGTCGACGAGAAACGACACCGAGTCGGCGGTGTGCCCGGGGGTGGCCATCACAGTGATCCGCAGGCCCGCGGCATCGATCACCTCCCCGTCGGTCAGGTGCCCGCCCAGACCGCGCAGGAATCCGCTCCCGACCGACCGCACGACGGCGCCGGTGAGATCGACGATCCGGTCGATCCCCCCGGTGTGGTCGGAGTGCCGGTGGCTGATCAGCACCAGTGGAATCGGTCCGAGGGCGGCAAGCCGCTCGATGTGCTCGTCGGCAGGGCCCGCGCCGTCAGGCCCGGGGTCCACCACCACCATCTCGTTGCTGCCCGGCCCGCGAAGCACCCAGGTGTTGGTGCCCTCCAGCGTCATCAGCCCCGGGTTGTCACACAGCAGCACCGACGCGGTGTCGGTCACCGGCCGTAGCAGGCCGTAGGCGGGATGCTCCAGCGAGCTCACGCGACCTCTACGACGACCTCGACCTCGACGGGTGAATCGAGCGGCAACTCAGAAACTCCCACCGCGGACCTGGCGTGCGCCCCCGCGTCCCCGAAGACCTCACCGAACAGCTCCGACGCCCCGTTGATGACGCCGGGCTGGCCGCCGAAACCCGGCGCCGAGGCGACGAACCCGACGACCTTGACGACACGCACCACCGCGTCGACGCCGACCAACGAGTCGACGGCGGCCAGCGCGTTCAGTGCGCACTGCCGGGCCAGAGTCTTGGCCTGCTCCGCGGACACCTCCGCCCCGACCTTGCCGGTCACCGGAAGCCGGCCCGACGTCATGGGCAACTGACCGGACGTGTAGACGAGGTTGCCGGTGCGGACCGCGGGAACGTAGGCCGCCACCGGCGCGACGACCTGCGGCAGTTCGATGCCCTGATCTGCCATGCGGGCCGACCAGGAGGTCACTTCGGCCGCTTGAGGTAGGCGACGTGCTGCTCGCCGGTCGGACCAGGCAGGACCGACACCAACTCCCAGCCGTCCTCACCCCACTGGTCGAGGATCTGTTTCGTGGCGTGTGTCAGCAAGGGCACGGTCGAGTACTCCCAGCGGGTCGGTTCGCTCATGCGGCCGAGCTTATCCGGCGGCACACCCCCTGTGGCTAGCATGCAGTGGTGGCTACCACATCAACCGGGACAACGGATGGTCCCAAGCCCGTCGGCTGGCCGGCTCGCCTGACCAAAGCCCGCCTGCATTTCGTGACGGGCAAAGGCGGCACCGGCAAGTCGACGATCGCCGCCTCGCTGGCGCTGGCGCTGGCCGCCGGTGGCCGCCGGGTGCTTCTGGTGGAAGTCGAGGGTCGCCAGGGAATCGCGCAGCTCTTCGATGTGCCGCCGCTGCCCTACGAGGAGGTCAAGATCGCGACGGCCGAGGGCGGTGGCCAGGTCAACGCGCTGGCGATCGACACCGAGGCGGCGTTCTTGGAGTACCTCGACATGTTCTACAACCTGGGCCTGGCCGGGCGGGCCATGCGCCGGATCGGTGCCGTGGAGTTCGCGACGACGATCGCACCGGGTCTGCGTGATGTGCTGCTCACCGGCAAGATCAAGGAGATCGTGGTCCGCAACGAGAAGGTAGGGAAAGAGGACAGGGGAGCCGGCGGCCACACCGCGTACGACGCCGTCGTCGTCGACGCCCCGCCCACCGGTCGCATCGCCCGGTTCCTCGACGTCACCAAGGCGGTCTCGGACCTCGCCAAAGGCGGCCCGGTGCACTCGCAGGCCGAGGGCGTGGTCAAGCTCCTGCATTCCGACCTGACGGCGATCCACCTGGTCACCCTCCTGGAGTCACTGCCGATCCAGGAGACGGTCGAGGCGATCGAGGAACTGCGGCAGATGCAGCTGCCGATCGGCAGCGTGATCGTCAACCGCAACATCCCGGCCTACCTGCCGCCCGACGACCTGGCCAAGGCCGCCGAGGGTGACATCGACGCCGACGCGGTCCGGGCGGGGCTGCAGAAGGTCGGAATCAGGCTGTCCGATCAGGACTTCGCCGGCTTGCTCACCGAGACCATCCAGCATGCGACCCGGATCGCCGCGCGCACCGAGAGTTCCGACGAGCTCGTCGAGATCGACGTGGCACGACTCGAGCTTCCCTCCCTACCCGATGGCGTTGACCTGGGAAGCCTGTACGAACTGGCAGAAGCACTCGCCCAGCAGGGCGTCCGGTAACCGGAGGATGTCGATGAGCGCTTGCGCGAAGAGGAGATGGGCACGATGAGCACCACCCCGCCGGCCCTGGACATGGCCTCGATCCTGCTCGACAAGTCCAACCGGGTCGTCGTGTGCTGCGGCGCGGGCGGCGTCGGCAAGACCACGACCGCCGCCGCGATGGCGTTGCGCGCCGCCGAGTACGGCCGCACCGTCGTCGTGCTCACCATCGACCCCGCCAAGCGGCTCGCCCAGGCGCTGGGGATCAAGGACCTGGGCAACAACCCGCAGCGGGTACCGCTGGCGCCCGAGGTACCCGGCGAGCTGCACGCGATGATGCTCGACATGCGCCGGACCTTCGACGAAATGGTGGTCCAGTACTCCGGATCCGGGGCCGCGGACGCCATCCTGGACAACCAGTTCTATCAAACGGTCGCCACGTCACTTGCCGGCACGCAGGAATACATGGCCATGGAGAAGCTGGGACAGCTTCTGGCAGAAGACAAATGGGATCTGATCGTGGTCGACACCCCGCCGTCACGCAACGCGCTCGACTTCCTGGACGCGCCGAAGCGGTTGGGCAGCTTCATGGACAGCCGGCTGTGGCGTCTGCTGCTCGCACCCGGCCGCGGCATCGGCCGTCTGGTCACCGGCGCGGTCGGGCTCGCGATGAAGGGGATGTCGACGATCCTGGGATCGCAGATGCTCTCCGACGCCGCCGGTTTCGTGCAGTCGCTGGACGCGACGTTCGGCGGCTTCCGGGAGAAGGCGGACCGCACCTACGAACTGCTCAAGCGGCGCGGCACCCAGTTCGTCGTCGTCTCAGCGGCCGAGCCCGACGCTTTGCGCGAGGCGTCCTTTTTTGTCGACCGGCTCGCCGGCGAGCACATGCCGCTGGCGGGGCTGATCCTCAACCGGACCCATCCCACGCTGTGCAACCTGCACGCCGACAAGGCCGCCGAAGCGGCAGACGAGTTGGAGAAGTCCGGTTCAGACGGCTTGACCGTGGCCGTCCTGCGCATCCATGCCGCCCGCGCGTCCACGGCCAAGCGGGAAGTTCGGCTGCTGTCGCGGTTCACCGGCGCGAACCCGCACGTGGCGATCGTGGGGGTGCCGTCACTGCCGTTCGACGTATCCGACCTGGAGGCCCTGCGGGCCATCGCCGATCAGATCACCGGGGAACTTCCCGCGGCGTGACGTTGGGGCGGATCAGCCCGCGCTGCGGTGCTTGCGCTGCGCAGCAAAGAACTCGGCCCAGGAGACCACTTCGGGGTGCTGCTTGAGCAGCGCGCGACGCTGACGCTCGGTCATGCCGCCCCACACCCCGAACTCCACGCGGTTATCGAGGGCGTCGGCGCCGCATTCGGCGATGACGGGGCAGTGCCGACAGATCACGGCGGCTTTTCGCTGTGCAGCGCCGCGGACGAACAGTTCGTCCGGGTCGGCCTGGCGACACCGGGCCTGCGAAACCCACGCAATACGGGCTTCGGCCTCTGCGCCATGCACAATAGACTGGCCGGTCGGATTTACGGTGGCCTTGCGAGCGGCGGGCTTGGTACCTAACACCTGAGATCCCCTTCGTTCTGGCCGCGCCCCGACAACGCAGACGAATTCCTAAACCGGCGTCGATCGCAAGTGCGATCTGCGCCACACCGCGAGTGTCAGGTGTGACCTGCATCGCACTGTCTGCTCAACTTAGGTGGTCAGGGGCGTTCTGCGCAATACGTTCGTGACCACTTTTTTGGGACGACCGTGCCGTCAGCCCGGTACAGTGCCGGACCTCGGCTTTCGACATCGACCGGCCTCGATTCTTCTCGGCGTTCTTCTCGGCTGCTCGTGAATTCCGGGTCCGGATTCGTCGCTACTCTGTAACCCATGCCGGAGGACCGCCCGACTCGACCGCCGGTTGCGGTCACGATCATCAAGCTCGCCTGGTGCTGCCTGCTGGCCAGCGTGGTTGCCGCCGCGCTGATGTTTCCGGCCGTCGGCGGGTTCGGGCTGATGTCCAACCGCGCCTCCGACGTCGTCGCCAACGGCTCGGCCCAGCTCGTCGAGGGTGAGGTACCCCAGGTGTCGACGATGGTCGACGCCGAGGGCAATGTCATCGCGTGGCTGTACAGCCAGCGACGTTTCGAGGTGTCCAGCGATGAGATCGCCAACGCGATGAAGCTGGCCATCGTCTCGATCGAGGACAAGCGATTCGCCGATCACAACGGCGTCGACTGGCAGGGCACCCTGACGGGGCTTTCCGGGTATCTGTCGGGCAATCTCGACACCCGCGGCGGCTCCACGATCGAGCAGCAGTACGTCAAGAACTACCAGCTGTTGGTGGTCGCGCAGACCGACGCCGAGAAGCGCGCGGCGATCGAGACCACCCCGGCGCGCAAGCTGCGCGAGATCCGGATGGCGCTCACGCTGGACAAGACGTTCACCAAGCCGGAGATCCTGACCCGCTACCTCAACCTGGTGTCCTTCGGCAACGGCGCGTTCGGGGTGCAGGACGCGGCGCAGACCTACTTCGGCATCGACGCCTCCGAGCTGAACTGGCAGCAGGCCGCGCTGTTGGCCGGCATGGTGCAGTCGACGAGCACACTCAATCCCTACACCAACCCCGACGGCGCGCTGGCGCGTCGCAACGTGGTGCTGGACACCATGATCGAGAATCTGCCCGAATACGCCGACGAGCTGCGGGAAGCCAGCCAGCAGCCGCTGGGCATCCTCCCGCAGCCCCAGGAACTGCCCCGGGGCTGCATCGCCGCCGGAGAC
The DNA here is from genome assembly GCF_902705885.1 of Mycolicibacterium austroafricanum. Classification (GTDB taxonomy): domain Bacteria; phylum Actinomycetota; class Actinomycetes; order Mycobacteriales; family Mycobacteriaceae; genus Mycobacterium; species Mycobacterium vanbaalenii_A. Next base: position 389,593 of record NZ_CACSIP010000001.1, read on the forward strand.
CGTGCGTTCTTCTGTGACTATGCACTGGACTATCTGGCGCGCGCCGGCATCAGCAAGGATCAGGTCGCCAAGGGCGGCTATCTGATCAGGACGACGCTGGACCCCGCCGTGCAGGCCTCGGTGAAGTCCGCGATCAACGAGTTCGCCAGCCCCGATCTCGACGGTGTCGCCAGCGTGATGAGCGTGATCCGTCCGGGCAAGGAGTCGCATCCGGTGCTCGCGATGGCCAGCAACCGCACCTACGGCCTGAACCTCGACGCCGGCGAGACGATGCAGCCGCAGCCGTTCTCGCTGGCCGGTAACGGCGCCGGATCGGTGTTCAAGGTCTTCACCACGGCGGCCGCTCTGGAGATGGGGATGGGCATCAACGCTCAGCTGGACGCCCCGTCACGGTTCGAGGCCAAGGGGTTGGGCAGCGGCGGGGCGCGCGGGTGCCCGCCGGCGACATGGTGCGTGCAGAACGCCGGTAACTACCGCGGGTCGATGAACGTCACCGACGCGCTCGCGACGTCCCCGAACACCGCCTTCGCCAAGCTGATCGCGCAGGTCGGGGTGCAGCGCACCGTCGACATGGCGGTGCGGCTGGGGCTGCGGTCCTACGCCCTGCCCGGGACCGCACGCGACTACGACCCGGACAGCAACGAAAGCCTCGCCGACTTCGTCAAGCGGCAGAACCTGGGTTCGTTCACGCTGGGGCCGATCGAGGTGGACGCGCTGGAGCTGTCCAACGTCGCGGCGACGCTCGCCTCCGGTGGCATGTGGTGCCCACCGAACCCGATCGAGCAGGTCGTCGACCGCAACGGCGAGGAGGTCTCGGTGACCACCGAGACCTGCGAGCAGGCGGTCCCGGAAGGGTTGTCCAACACGCTGGCGGTCGCGATGAGCAAGGACGACACCGGCGCGGGCACCGCGGCCGGCGCCGCGGGTTCGGCCGGTTGGACCCTGCCGGTGTCGGGCAAGACCGGCACCACCGAAGCCAACAGGTCGTCGGCATTCCTCGGCTTCACCAACCAGCTCGCCGGGGCCAGCTACATCTACGACGACTCCACCAATCCGAGCGAGCTGTGCTCGTATCCGTTGCGTCAGTGCGGCAGCGGCAACCTGTTCGGCGGCAACGAGCCGGCCCGGACGTGGTTCACCGCCATGTTGCCGATCGCGACCAACTTCGGCGAGGTCACGCTGCCTCCGACCGATCCCCGCTACGTCGACGGCGCACCCGGCTCGCGGGTGCCCAGCGTCGCCGGGATGAACCAGAGCACCGCACGTCAGCGGCTGCGTGAGGCCGGTTTCCAGGTGGCCGATCAATCGACGCCAGTGAACAGCACCGCACCGTACGGCTCGGTCGTCGGCACGTCCCCGAGTGGGCAGACGGTTCCCGGGTCGATCGTGACGATCCAGACCTCCAACGGCGTCGCCCCGGCACCACCGCCGCCGCCGCCCGGTGCACCGCCACCCGGCGGCCCGCCACCCCCGGTCGGGCAGACGGTCATCGAGATACCGGGCCTGCCGCCCATCACGGTGCCCGTGCTGGGTCCGCCGCCGCCTCCGCCACCGCCGCCGGGGTAACGCGTGTGATGCCGACGGCCGGACGACAGTGGGTGCCGTCCGGCCGGTGGCAGTAGGCTGCAGGTATGGCTGCCGTGCCCTCTGGCTCACCCGGGTCCATCCTCAAGACCACCGCCGCCGCCTCCATCGGCACCCTCGCGGCAGGTATCGGATACGCCTCGTTGATCGAGCGCAACGCATTCGTCGTCCGTGAGGCGACGATGCCGGTGCTCTCACCGGGTTCGTCGCCGCTGAAGGTCCTGCACATCAGCGACATCCACATGCGGCCGAGTCAGCGACGCAAACAGGCGTGGCTGCGGGAGCTCGCCGGCTGGGATCCGGACTTCGTCGTCAACACCGGAGACAATCTCTCCCACCCGAAGGCGGTTCCGGCGGTGGTGCAGGCCCTCGGCGACCTGCTGTCGGTGCCCGGCGTCTTCGTCTTCGGCAGCAACGACTACTTCGCCCCGAAGCTGAAGAACCCGGCGAACTACCTGACCAACCCCAGCCACCGGATTCACGGCGAGCCGCTGCCGTGGCAGGACCTGCGCGCCGCGTTCACCGAGCGCGGCTGGCTCGACATGACACACACCCGGCGCGAGTTCGAGGTCGCGGGTCTGTACATCGCCGCCGCCGGTGTCGACGACCCGCACCTGTCCCGGGATCGGTACGCCACCATCGCCGGGCCGGCGAACGCCACCGCGAACCTGACGTTGGGCCTGACCCACTCCCCCGAACCACGGGTGCTGGACCGCTTCGCCGCCGACGGCTACCAGCTGGTGATGGCCGGCCACACCCACGGCGGCCAGCTGTGCGTGCCGTTCTACGGCGCGATCGTCACCAACTGTGAGCTCGACCGGTCGCGGGCCAAGGGTCCGTCACGATGGGGCGCGCACACCCAGTTGCATGTGTCGGCGGGTATCGGTACCTCGCCGTTCGCCCCGCTGCGGTTCTGCTGCCGCCCCGAGGCGACACTGCTGACGCTGGTAGCGACCCCCACCGGAGGCTCGGACGCCCGGTCCCAGGCAGGACAGTCGCATCCGACCGTCGCGGCGCGGTGAGCGCGTCGGCCCTATCCGCCCGCTGCAGCCAGTCACGTTCCTGGGTGGACAGCGCGGTCCGGTTGATCGGGGCCGACACCCGGCGTAGTGCCGACACTCATCTGCTGCGCTACCCACTGCCGTCGAGCTGGACCAAGAATGTCGACGTCTCGCTCTATCTCAAGGACGAGACCACCCACATCACCGGCAGCCTCAAGCACCGGCTGGCGCGGTCGCTGTTCCTCTACGGGCTGTGCAACGGCTGGATCGACGAGAACACCACCGTCATCGAAGCCTCGTCGGGCTCCACGGCGGTCTCAGAAGCGTACTTCGCGGCGCTGCTGGGGTTGCCGTTCATCGCGGTGATGCCAGCGTCGACGAGTGCGACGAAGATTGCGCTGATCGAATCTCAAGGTGGCCGTTGTCATTTCGTCACCGAGTCGACACAGATGTACGCCGAGGCGCAGCGTCTGGCCGCCGAGACCGGCGGTCACTATCTCGACCAGTTCACCAACGCCGAGCGGGCCACCGACTGGCGCGGCAACAACAACATCGCCGAGTCCATCTTCGAGCAATTGGGCGAGGAGACCCATCCGGTGCCGGAGTGGATCGTGGTGGGCGCGGGCACCGGGGGGACGAGCGCCACGATCGGTCGCTACATCCGGTACCGCTGCCATGACACCCGGTTGTGTGTCGTGGACCCCGAGAATTCCGCGTTCTTCCCGTCGTACGCGAGCGGCGGCGCCGACGTCGTCACCGGGGTGTCGTCTCGCATCGAAGGCATCGGCCGACCGCGCGTCGAGCCGTCGTTCCTCCCGCATGTCGTGGACCGGATGCTGTCGGTGCCCGACGCCGCGTCGGTCGCGGCCGCCCATCACGTCAGCCGGGTGCTCGGCCGTCGTGTCGGCCCGTCGACGGGAACCAACATCTGGGGCGCTTTCGAACTGTTGGCCGAGATGGCGGCCGAGGGCCGCAGCGGCTCGGTGGTCACGCTTCTCGCCGACAGCGGGGACCGGTATGCCGACACCTACTTCTGCGACGAGTGGCTGACCAGCCAGGGGCTCGACCCGTCCGCGTCGGCCGATGTGCTGGCCGAGTTCGAACGATCGGGACGCTGGCCGCGGTCATCGGCGCCGCGTGACAGCGGCCCGTCGGACGTCAGGAACAGCCACAGTGCTGCAAACGCGAAGAAGCCCAGGTAGATCGATGCGCCTAACCCCGTCATCGCACGCCTCGTTTCGTTCGGATCTGTCTTTCAGTGTGCATAACGCCACCGACAACCCAGATCCATCCCTCGGCGTGTCGCACCGGCGATAGGCGTTTGGCTTGAACCCTGGCCAGTGCGATACGCTGTCGTGGCTTCACGCGGGGTGTGGCGCAGCTTGGTAGCGTGCTTCGTTCGGGACGAAGAGGTCGTGGGTTCGAATCCCGCCACCCCGACTGGTGTGTTCGCAGGTAGAGGCCCTGACCGGGAATTCTGGTCGGGGCCTTCTTACTTCCCAGTCCGCAGCTGGTCCGCAGTGGATTCCAAAGACCGCATCCGCGCCGCATCTAGTGCAACCGAAACCTGCTCCAGGTCGTCCGGGAACAAGTCTGCATAGGTGTCCAGGGTCAGGACTGCGGACGCGTGCCCGAGCATCGTCTGGACGGCCTTGACGTTGGCCCCCGCGCTGATCGACAGCGACGCCGCCGTGTGGCGAAGGTCGTGCGGTGTCACGGTGGGGTACGCCGGGTCTGCTGCCTGGAGACGTTGGACGGCCACGTTGAAGACCCGCGGCCGCCACGTCGACACTCGCAGCAGTGCTCCTCCTGGCGATGTGAACACCAAGTCCTCACGCCGCTTACCCATCATGAGCACGGCCAGCGGCTCGGCCAGGAACGCCGGGAACGGCACCGAGCGACGTTCGTGGGATTTCGGCGACGACCACACCACACGTCCCTTCACCTCGGCGACCGCCTCACGGATATTCACCCTGCGACGCAGCATGTCGAATGACTCCACCCGCAGCGCTGCCATCTCGCCCCAGCGCAACCCGGTGTAGGCCAGAAATCGAACAACGATGGCGTACTCGCCGACCTCGCGGGCCAGAAGTTCCACCTGCCGGTGCGTCAGGTAGCCCCGTGCTCGGTGCTGTCGTCGCGGCGACTTCACTCCCATACACGGATTGCGGGGGATCCGTCGATCGTCGACGGCCATCTCCAGAATCTGTCTCAGGACGCTAAGCGCATTCTCGATGGTGGCCGGTTTGGCTCCACCCGCCGCCAATTGCTGCACCCACGCCCTGATATCCGACGATTGCACGTCGGCTACTGCGACCGCGGCCCACCGGCCTTCGACGTAGCCCGACCATGCGAACGCGCGTGTCGCAACCGTCGTCTCCTTCAAATGGCCCTGGGTACCAAGCCACTTGGCGTGCAATTCACGGACGGTAATGCGCCCGGCTTTTGGCGCGACATAGGTTCCTATCGTCTGCGCGGCTGTGATCTCGTTGAGAAAGGCCTGAGCGTCCACCTTGCGGTCGAACGAACGGGTGTTCTCACCGCCTTGATCATCGACATACCGGGCCAACCATCGGCGCCCTTTGCCATTGCGCGCGGCAGGGGTCCCGTCCGATCGACGCCACCTGTCCTCGACGCCGGCGCGGCGGTTTCGTCGCTGCATGTGAGCCACCTCCGTTGGGTGCCAGATTCCCACCGACCACCGACAGCCGACGAAATCGTTCGACTGGAGCCAATTTATAGGCGAAGTTGAGGGTACTGGTGGACAAATGCAGGGCGCCACCACCACCGTTGGATTCGTTGACAGAACCCACTATTGAGGAGCAGCTACATGGATCTACTGAGTGCCAAACAGGTTTCAGACATCATCGGCATTCCCGTTGGAACTCTCCGCTACTGGCGCCACTGCGACATCGGACCGGCCAGTTTCACCTTGGGCCGCCGAGTCGTCTACCGGCGCGACGAAGTGCTGCGATGGATCTCGGAGCAAGAAAGCGCAACCCGGCGCGGAGGCGGAGACGCCGCGTGAACCGCACCCACGAAAAAGACCCCGGGGCCTAGCCGAGGTCTTTGTTCGAACCACCTGATCATCCGACACGGAAGTTCCACATGAGAATAGCTCGTCAACGCAGCCTGCATAAGCACCGTATGCAGGAAATCCTATGAGCGACAACACCGAGACGGACAAGAAGTCGGTAGCCGCACGCTTGGTCAGCATGGCACAGGAACGCTACCTGCTCGGGCTCTCAGAAGAGGGCGAGCCGTTCGGCGCTGACCGCGACCGCCCGCACTTGGTGATGCTGCTCCGCGCCGGCAAGGCCGGTCTACGCGCCGACCTCGCCGCACGGTACTTCGCCGAAACCGGCGCGGTCGCCGGCGGCCAGGCGCTGACTGACGCCACCCTGATCCTCGAAGGTTTGGCTGCCACGAAGCCGCCCGAACGCCTCAACCTCCGCGTCGCTGACGATGACGGCACCATTTACATCGACACCGGACGGCCCGATGTCCAGACGATTCGTATCCGACAGGGCCGGTGGACGCTCACCGAACGGGCACCTGTGCGCTTTCTGCGTACCAAGTTGACCGGGGCGATGCCGCTGCCGGCTCAGGGCGGGAATGTCGAGAAGCTCTGGGATTTCGTCAACGTCGACTTTGAAGACCGACCGGTCCTCCTTGCTGCCCTCGTTGCCGCTCTTGTCCAGACGGACGTCCCCCACCCGATCTTGGCGCTGTTCGCCGAGCAGGGCAGCGCCAAGAGCACAACCACGCGCATGCTGGTCGATCTCATCGACCCGTCACCGGTCCCCCTGCGGCAGGCACCGCGTGACGCCGACTCGTGGGTCACTGCAGCCTCCGGTTCGTGGGTCGTTGCCTTGGACAACCTGTCGACTATCTCGCCGTGGTTGTCGGATTCTCTGTGCCGCGCCGCCACCGGCGACGGCAACGTCAAACGGGCGTTGTACACAGACTCCGATCTCGCAGTCATCAAATTTCGGCGGTGCGTCATCATCAACGGCATCGACGTCGGAGCAGTGCGGCCCGACCTCGCGGAGCGACTGGCGACTGTCGACCTGCGACGCATTGATCGCCACATGCGACAACCGGAAGCCACGATGCGACAACAGTGGCGCACGGCTCTACCAGGGATTTTGGGCGGGCTTCTCGATCTGGCCGCCGTCGTCCATCAACGGCTGGAAACCATTTCGGTCGACGTGTCGCCACGGATGGCGGACTTCAGTCGCACGCTGGCGGCCGTTGACGAGATTCTGTCGACCCATGGCTTCCGGCGTTACCTGTCACGCGCCAATCAACTCTCCGAAGACAGCCTGTCCGCCGACCCGTTCATCGAACAGCTACGGCTGCACATCCGGGAACCGCTCGTCGCAAAGTCCGGAGGCGACCTGCTGGCGACAGTCACGCCAACCGGCGACACCTGGCGCAGGCCGAAGGAGTGGCCCCGGAACGGGCGGGATGTCACGGCCGTCCTACGACGGCACGCACCCGCGCTACGGAGTCTGGGTTGGGCGATCGAAGACGATGGCGCTCGAAATCATCGGAATGTCCTGTTGTGGACCGTCTACCCGCCCTACAAAGATGTGTCGGCCAAACAACACTCGCAATCCTCGCGTCCCTCGCGCATTTCGGCTCCGCGGGAGCAGTCGTCCTCTGTTCAAGAGCTGCCCGCGCACCGCCAGACTGTCCCGAAGGGTCATTCAGCCGACGATCTAGACGTCGAGGCGTCGTGACCGCGCTTGTCGGGCTAGCGGCGTCGGCACCATCGGGCAGAATCTGGACCAGGTCCCTCAACGGGAGGAGTGGTCTTCGTGAGCACGCAATTCGACGCGATCGTCCAGGCGGTCATCCACGACTGGCCTGACTACGGGTGGTCAGGCCAGTTGGAGGCGGCCATCAAGCAGCTGTATCTGTCAGATCTTTCTTATCCAGCAACATGGTCCAGCGAACGCCGCGAGGAGTTCGCAGAGCGCCACGCCGGCGACGATGCGCTTCTTCTCACCACCTCGTTGGACGATCTCATCGATACCGTCACAGATCGCTATGCGCGCGATCACGGAGTTCTCCCCCATCGTGACGATGCGACCCTGCTTCTCGAAGCGGCGCGACGAGACGCAATCGACGAACTGGAGCTCCGCTTCGTGGCTGACCTACCTGCCGAGATCGCCGCGTTGACAGCCCACGGTGTTGGAAGGGCAAATGGCTCTCTGACGGCGTGCGGGCCGGCCCAACGGCGGCAGAGCAGCACACTGCGCCTAAGCCGTCCTTAGGTAGGTTCCGTTTTGCGGCGGCACCATCCGCTTCGAAATGGCCTTTCGCACTCCCGTGTCGACAGACGAGATGCGATCGAGCGGCGCATAGATCCCTTGAAGCCGCGTTCGCTATTTCCGGACCGGGGGCCGCTGCCTCTCCTGCTCCTCATCTCTGACGATAGCGCCTACACTTGTCGGTAGGTGCATCTAAGGTGCATCTCTATGGACAGGACAGTATGACCATCGATCCACACACACTTCGCCCAGCTGAGGACGTTCCATTGGGGGGGCTGCCCTCGGCCGATCCGACCCTGCTCGGAAACGCTCCCCTCGAAGTCGCAGTGATCGAGATCCGGTATACCGCCCGTACCGACGAGATCACACCGGAGGTCGCCGCTGCTTTCCGGGACGACCTTGTGGAGAACACGGGGGTGGACTTCCCGAGCATTCAACCCACCGTCCAACAGCAGATGAGGATCGACTTCGGGGCCAACGGCGTTTCCCAGGTGGCAGCGGAGTCCAGTGGGTGGCAAATTGCTTCCGCGGACGGAGCACACGTCACGCTCATGCCCGACATCCTGATCATGCAGGTCAACCGCTACGAGCGGTGGCGTACCAGCATGAAGGCTCCGCTAACCGTTCTGGTCGAATCTCTCGGACGGTTAGTCAAGCCATCGTTGGTGCACCGCATCGGTCTGCGGTACGTCGACCGCTTCCATGACAGTGGGTTCAACTCTGCAGAGGCTTGGCGTGGCCGGATCGACGACACCCTTCTGGGCCCTGTGCTTAACCCAGTGTTCGGCGGCAGTGTTCGAGGTGCTCAACAGCAGGTGGAGATCCGGCTTGATGATCATCACGGCGCGTTGCTGCGGCATGGACCAGTTCGCGATGATTCGGGCAAGTGCGTGCAGTATCTACTCGATACGGACGTGTTCCGCCACTCCTCATTCACGTTCGACGTGCGAGAGGTCGTCATCTCAGCGGAGCGGCTGAACCGCACTTCGTTGTCACTTTTTCAGGCGTCGGTTACCGATACCTACCTGAAAGAGCTTCGAGAAGGGAGCGCGAAATGACGATCATGGAGCAGCAGCCGACCGGCTCCCGCGTGCTCCGGTCACCTTCCTGGGCCCGAGCACAAAAGGGCCTGTACCCGGCCCCTTGCGAGGACGGACTCTGGTCCAGCACGTTCGTGGAGATGAGTTCATCGCCGGGGTTGCGGGATGTCGTCGCGCATTTCTCTGGAGCCCTCGACCCGTGCGGATGGGATCAGGTTCGCGTCGAAGTTTTCAAGAGTCTCGACGGGCAGATGAACCTTCCGGGCTCGGCGCTGTGGTTGACGATGCCGTATACATTCATCGATACGGTGCTGTCCGACGAGCAACAGGTCGACGAGACGGTCGATGTTCTTGATGCCTTCGAACGAATCCGAGCCGAACTGGGCCTAACGCAGAAGGAGATGTTCAAGGCCACCGGCATCAACAAGCGCACGTTCCACTCGTGGGCGGCAAAGCCCCCCGCCAGCCGGCCCCGTGTAGCCAGCTTGGGTGGACTGTGGGAGTTGGCGGACGCCGTCGACGACCTCCGCAGCACACTGGACCAGCCGATGAACAGGTGGCTGCGTGCCGACAAGAAGCGAGCCTCCGCACTACTCGACGGCCGGTTCGACGACCTCGTTGACCTGGCTGTGGATCGGACGCCGTTCCCTCGGCGAGAGATCGGCACTTCGGTATACGAGGGGATCGCCGAACACGTCGAGACACCGATCATTCGAACCGGTGGTCCGGTGGTGACCGAGAACGTCGAGGACGGATTCGCCCGGTGACTATTGATCGACTCCTGCCGGAGCGATGGCCCCCGCACACGCTTCTCGCTCTGGAGCGGTGGCGGCAAGGGCATCTTCTCCCGATGGATCGCGGCGCATGGATCGTCCCAGCGTGGGTAGACGACCCTGTAACCGGAGAACCCGCTGCCGATGGAGCGTTGGGTGAGGTGCGTGCTCGGTCAGCACCATTGAGTGACAGCGGGTATGCCGCGGTGGTGTCACAGACCTGCGACATTGCGGGCGGTCCCGGGATGCGGCATCCGCTGGTGCAGGCATGCCCGGTACGCGACATCTCAGTCTTTTCGACGGAGAAGGTCCAGCAGATCAAAGACCATCAGCTCTCCGACTACGTCTGGCTAAGTGAGCCTCCGGTTCCTGGAGCGGTTTGGGCCGTGGACCTGCGCGCGATCGTTCCGGTCAGCAAGGGTTTGCTCGCTGCGCAGGAACCGGTCGTGGGGTTCGCCTCGATTGAGGACGAGCTCATTCTCGGACAGCGCCTTGCCAGCAAACTTGGCCGGCCTGCTGTGCACGATGCGCTTGCCGGTCCGGTATTCGAAGCTCTGCGCAAACTCATTTCGAAGGCGAAGAAGTCGCAGGACTGGTGCGATGACGTCGAACAGCTTCGTTTGGAGATCGTCGAGGGGACCACACTGTATCCGAAGCGTGTGCGACTACTCGTGCTGACAGACGTCCGCTTCGGACCGTCGGAGAAGAAACCGCTTCGCGACGAATGGAAGTCCCATCGGAAGTCATTGAACGCCGCCGGGATTACTTGGGAACCAATCCATTTCCTCACGGTCGACAAATGCCCCGTGCGACTCTATCGCGCGTCGGTACCCATCGAAGCGCCGACTCTCGAGCGCGGACGGTTTGCATAGACCCACTCGGGGTGTCCGCCTCACCAATCGCACAGCTGATTTCGGACAGGGTGGCCCCACGTACCTATCGAAGCACGCCGCGGTCCGCTCCCGGCCGGATCGCGGAGTCAGAAGGCAGGTTACGAGCGACTGCGCTCACTGGCGACGGATCCGCCCTAGGGCGCTCGGCAACGCCGATGCCGATGTTGCGCAGGACGCACATCGATTGCCTGGCGGGTTATCTGCCACGTGACCCAGGTTACGCAGCGCGCATCACGCGGGCACAACGGGCGTTGACGACCAGATGATCGATACGGTTGCTGAGCCGTTCAGGCGCGATACGGATAAACAGCTTTGGCGAGATCACGCGCCGCCGTCAGAGTCGCTCGGTCGAGGTCCTTGTGCCGTGCCCGTTCCGTGAGCCTCGCTAGCAGCGTGCACAGCGCCCGCTCGTCCCGGGAGGCAATGTCTGCGGCGTCGAGCGCGCTGACAGGGACAGGAGCCGGTGAATCTTCAGGCGTCAGGGCGAGGTCGGTCGCGGAACCGGCCCTCGGCACCTCGACGACGCGGATCGGCGTTCCGTGGCGCTCGGCAGCCATGCGTGCAGCAGATGAGTCGCGCCGACACGTGTCCGAGCAGTAGAGCCGGCAGCGTCCGCGACGTGGCCTGTCTTCAGGATCCATCATCAACACATCGCATCGCACGCACCGCGGCCACTCCGTGTCCACACGAGCGTCGCGCCATGCATCAGCGCGCGCAGCCGGTTGCTTCTTAACGGCTTTCGCCGCCTTGCTGCGCAGCAGCGCGCGTATCTCTCTGACATCAACACCGACCAGCTCGGCGATAGCCGCCAACGTCGCGCCACGTTCCCGCATGTCCTTGATCGATGCACAGGCTTCCGCGTAATAGCGGCTGCGCCTGCGCTGCGCCTCCGCCTCCGCTTGCTGGCGAGACTGCGCGACGCGACGGGCCTGCCATTCGTCCACATCCTGCAGGCGTCCGATCAACGCCCGAACGGCGGTCGCGTCATCGGCGTTGGCACGGTCCTGCTGCGCTCGCACTTCGTTCGCTCGGCGTTGCGCCTCGACGGCGCGACGACGCGCCTCCAGTTTCGACACAGCAGTCATGTCGACAACCTACGAAGCAACACGAGGTTTCGTCCACGACCACAGCCACATTCGTCTCAGTTCCGCGCGTCGCTCAGCGTCACTTCCGATGGCGCGCCCCGGCCGCTGTCGTCACTGCCGAGTAACCCGCCCCGCTTGCCACCAAGCCATCCCTGCCAGCCAGTTCCTCCAATTCCGACACACCTCTTGCACTCTGGGGCCAGCACGATCACTTTTCGTCGGACGATAAACACGCATCGATCCGCAATGCCATTGACGAAAGTGCTACGGGGTCTCAACGCGAGCAACCGCACTGCGAACGCTGAGGCGGTTCACGTCGCCTGGCCCGACATAGTCGTCGTGGGCATGCCTGCGATCTGCGTGCACGGCCCCTAGCGAGTGACGGCGAACATTTCGCCGGTGCCATCGCCGACGTGACTGGAGTGCAGAGGAAAGTTCGAAGACCAGCCAGACTGGGCGCAGTGAAACTCGTTGCCGCTAGAGGGCTATGCGAGCGGTCGCCCTGCATGCAGACTGGCGGCCTTCACGCGCTTGGTCTCGCCATCGTCGCTCTTGCAGTGGGCGGCGAGAAAGCCATCGACGAGGTTCTCGCAGTCGTCGTGAGTGATGCCGCGAATCCCGGTCATCCGGGCAAACGCCAGTGGGCCGACCAGTTGGCACAGCGCCAGTTCTCGGTCGAAGTTCTCCAACTCGGCTTGCGCCGTCGGGCTAGAGAGTATGGCGTCGAACGGTTGCCGGTACTGGTCGACGACTCGGGCCCGCAACGCGCCGGATGTGTGTCGATCATCGGCTTCGTTCGTCGGGCCGGTGGGACCAAGGGACAGCCATGCCAGCGTCGTGACATGCAGTGGCGCGTCGTTGAAAAGAGCGGCTTGGCGGCTTAGCAATTCGATCAACTGGTCACGCAGAGGGCCGCTGGTCGGTACCGGAGTCGCCACCTGGGGAAGCAAGCGTTCGAACGTGGCTGCGAGCAGGTGCGACGAACTTTGGAAATGGCGGTAAAGCGTGGTTCTGGCCACTTTGGACGCTTTGGTGACGGCATCGATCGTGACGGCTTCCACGCCGCCAGTGCTCAGAAGGGTCGCGGCTGCATCCAGCAGTCGATTTCGAGACCGGATTCGCCGCGGGTCCACGTCATCGTCAGGGACCGGCGCTGGCTGACTGTCGCTCACTCATTCACCTCGGCGGTCGATTTCACGCGATGCTGTCCTGGCAGTCTAGCAGTGTGGTACTAACGGTATCGAAGCGAAACCGATAGTATTGGAGCGTGATTGTGCCGGAAAGCGCGTCGCTGCCGAAGCGGTTACCTTCGCACACGACAACGTGCATGGGTTGCGGCCCCGACAATCCCCACGGACTGCAGTTGGTGGTGCACCGCCGCGGCGACGCGGTGTACTCCGACGTGATTTTCGACGAGCGCCACATCGGGGCTCCTGGGCTGGCCCATGGCGGAGCAGTTGCGGCGGCGTGCGATGACGTCTTGGGATTCACATTGTGGATCGCCGGCACACCAGCGGTGACTCGCAGCCTGACAGTGGAGTATCTGCGGCCGGTACCTCTGCATCAACCCCACAGGATCACCGCCCACATCCGGTGCCGCGAAGGACGGGCTCTGCACGTCATGGCGACGGGCACTGATTCCGATGGGGCCAACCGCTTCACCGCCACTGCGGTATTTGTCGCGGTCAGCCAGGATCACTTCGCTGCGCACGGCGACGTCAGTGCTTTTGGCGGCCTTCTCGAACAGTTCTCACGTCACGGCGGCCTCGACGACGGGCGACCATGACGCTCCCCCTTTCTCGCAGCCATGGCAAAACCCGACCGCTGGAGGCAAAATCAGCCGGCGGCCGGACGCGGACCGCTGTAGCGCCCGCCTCGCATTCATCCACCCAGCGCCGGGAAGCGATTCTGGACGCGGCCCTGCTCGTGGCCACGTCAGGTGGCTATGAGGCGGTTCAGATGCGGTCGGTCGCCGAGCGGGCCGGTATCGCCGTCGGCACGCTCTACCGCCACTTCCCGGCGAAGACCAACTTGTTGGTGGCGGCGCTATCGCGCGAGTTTCGCCGACTCGACTCGGCTGACGACTGGGCTAGCGGTGACGGCACGCCATTGGAACGGCTCGAACGTCTCACCACACACCTACATGACCGCTGGCAGCGCGATCCCTGGCTGACATCAGCCATGACACGAGCGTTCGCCGTTGCAGACACCCGGGCAGCCGCAGAACTAGACTGCGCCGCCGCCGAAATTCAGACCCTGCTGGCCCGCACGCTCAGGGGCGGCGAACCGACTCCAGCCGATTTACACATCGCCGCGATCATCTCCGACGTGTGGCTGGCCAACCTCGTGGCCTTTTGTGGCCACCGAGCGTCGGCCGCCGATACTCGCGAACGCATCGACCTGGCCACTCGGCGCGTGGTGACCAGCCGCGCACGACCCGCGGAAACCGCATAACGATACTAGTAGTATCGCAGCGCTACCTGAAGTACCCTTAGGGCGAGGCTCGATGACGCGGCGAAGGAGAGTGCCATGTATACCCAATGGATCGAAAATTGTGTCGTGCAACGCGTCTCCGTGCGCGACGGCCTGGTCCTGGACCTGGACGACTACAACGAGATTGTCATCTCGTGCCCCTTGCTGCTGACACTGCCTGCGGTCGACCCGTATCCCGCAGAAGCGGTACGCATCGATCCACTCAAGATCGCGACTGACGAACGCCCGTTGTTGAACCTCGCCGGCGCGGTGTGCACTCAGGCCTGGTCCGGCGACGATGGAGGGCTACACCTGAGGTTCTCGCGTGGACACAGCATCGACGTCGACCCCGATTCCGAGGAAACGGCATGGGAGTTGTACGGCAAGCGCCACGGCTACATGGCATGCCTACCCCGGGGGCGGGTACGCGTGGTCCGCCACGACCTCCCCGACAGCGACGACGCCAACATCCTCAACAACGCCGCACAACCGTCGGCGGGGTCGGCGCGACAGACGCACTAAATGCGACCGCGGACGGGGACGGGTCAACTTCGGCGGCAATGCGTGGATCAGATTGAACGTGGACCGGACTGCCCTGGCGACATCGAGGCGGGCGAGCATTCCCGAATGATGCTGTCGAGGTTTTGCTGCACGCGCTCGGGAGCGATGCCAACCGATGGTGAATACAGCATGATGTGGTCGAGGACGCCGTCGTAGCGTCTCAGCTGTTCACGGACCTCGTGTGCCGTCCCCGCGACGCCCATGGTGTCGATCATCTCCTCGGACACCGCGGCGAACATCGCCGGGAAATCGCGCTGGGCGAATGCTTCCCGGATGGTTCGGCCTTCGCTGGCGAAGCCGTTCACATCAAGTACCGTCTCGTAGGATTTGACCGAGGAGTAGAACGCAATCTGCTGCGCCAGTTCGCGCCTGGCGACCTCGGCGTCGTCGTGGATGGCGCACATCACCATGGAAATGATTTCCACGTCATTGGGGTCGCGGCCGGTGTGCGCGGCACCCCTGGCGATAGCGGGCCGGACGATCTCCTCGACGTAGGTGGTGGTGAACAGGGGATGTCCGGCCAGCCCGTCGGCCACCCGCCCGGCCGCCTCGCACATCCGAGGCCGGACACCGGCGGTGACGATCGGGATCGGCCGGCTGGAGGGTCCCACGTCGCCGGTCGGCGTGAGATTCATTCTGTAAAAACGACCCTCGTGATGGATCGGGCCTTCATGCAGGTTCCATATCCGGCGCAGCAGCATCACGAGTTCTTCCATCCGCAGCGCGGGCGCGGAGGTGTCGGGCACGCCGTGCCAGTCGCTCATCATCCGCTTGGTGCCGTTGCCGATGCCCAGCACCAGCCGTCCGTTGGAGAGTTCGTCGAGATCACGCGCCTCGGTGGCCAGCACCAGGGGGCTTCGGCCGACGCCGTAGAGAATGGAGGAACCGATCCGGCAGTTCTGTGTGCAGTTGGCCATCGCGGCCATGGAGATCGAACCCGACCGGGAGTAGAACTCCGAGGCCCATACGGCGTCGAACCCGGCCGCATCGGCGGCGTGTGCGGTCTGGGCCAGTGACTTCAAATCCGCGCCGAGAACCGACAGGCCGTAGGTGCTCATGACCGGTCTCCTGTGCGCGGGCGCGGGCCGTCGAATACGACGGCGCTGACCCGTGGCCGCCGTCTGGTGGAGGTGATCCTCGGCGACCAGGTACATGAGTGCGTTGATGATGTTTGCGTCGAGCGGGGTAAGAGACGTGGAACGCGCGCGGCCAGCCGTGCGCCACCTCCAAGGCTGGTGCTCAGCATCTTCCCTCCCTGGGTGACCGCACAATGCAGGGTGTCGAAGTCGCCTTCTGTATGGAACTAGTGAAGTGCGCCATCGTGACGACGACGAATAACCCTGAGGCGGACGCGACTAGCTGACCGGTAGTCTCCTCGCGCAATTCTGTCCGGACTTCGAGTTTCCGGCCGGTCTTGGACACCAGCTCCGCGCTGACCTCGTAGGGGACCCCCAGCAACACCGGCGCGTAGAACTCGGTATCGAACCTGCGGGTGACGGCCATCTCACCGACGACGTACAGCAACATGCCCACCATGTCGTCGAGTACGGTCATGACTGCGCCGCCATGTGCGATACCGGGTGCGCCGCGATGTCTGCCGTCGAAGATATGCCTGGCACCCACCCCGTCGCCATGCCGACGCGCTCGCAGGCGATGACCGTGCGGATTGTCTGTGCCGCAACCAAGGCACCACGGGTGGTGCGCATCAAGGTAGTCGCCGTCGGCGGCGACAGCACGATCCTGAAAGCTATGCCACCATGCGATGGCCGAATCTTCTTCCGCTTGCTCTTCGATGACGAAACCCTCCTAAATAGACCCTCGTAGCGCGTGGTTCACCACACGACTGAAGAATTGCGCCGGCGTCGACTGGGCTGATCGCCGGTAGATATGTATGTAGGACTCGTTAGCCCGCCGAGATCATCGCTGCGACACACCTTCCGATTAGGACACTGTCGGCTATCTGGTCCTGCCCGTAATCCCTTGGACTGCAGTGTATTCATAGCCGGCCAGATCGCGTCACAATGAACTGGCACACAGTCCGCAGCGCCTCACAACTCCTGGGAGAAGGCGTCACGCTGGGCTCCAGCGCCAGCCATGAGCGGGCCGTACCGGTGATGCAACTCTGTAACGATGTCGGTGAAGGGGAGATCGTGGTACCAACCGCGGTCGTTGAGGTACTCCATGTGTTGGCTTCCCCCACCGTCGTAGGCATGGAGGAGCGCATCGGTGTGGCCGTCGAAGTCGATCGGAGGTACACCGAATCGCGCGCAGAGCTCGGCATTGAACGCCGGAGTGGCCTTCACCCAGCGGTTGTTGAGTTGTAATTCGCTATATCCGTGGTAGACGAACACGTCGGTACCTCCCATCCGGGCACGCAATGTGGTGGTCTGCAGATGGTTGCGCACGTCCGCGAATCCGAGCCGGGCCGGAATGCCCGCCGCACGAGCTGCCGCGGTCAGCAGCACCGCCTTCGGTATGCAATACGCCCTCGACGCTGTCGCTACATAGCTCGCCCGATAATGCTCGGGATCGTCGTCGGTGCTATAGGGATCGTACCAAATCCTGTCCCGCACAGCGGTGAAGATCAACCTCGCCTTCTGCACAGGGTCACGAACGTCACCGACCGCGTCCTCGGTGAAGCGCTGTACATCGTCGTGCTGCCAATCGAGGAACCCAGTTGTCTCCAGGAAACTCGATTCGTTTGAAGTGTCGCTCACAGATAGCCTTTCAGATAAGCCTCGAGGCCGGTATCGACAGTGCCAACGGATCGACTGGCCGTTTCGAGGGCTTCGACGAGGCGTGTTTCGGAGTCCGGGATCGTCGCGGCGATTTTGGCCGCAGCGAGACTACGACTCCGTAGCGATGTGCCGGCATCGGTGGCTGCGGCCGCAAGCTCAGACCACGCTTGGGAAGCGTGTCGGGCCGCGGCCGCCGCTTCGGCTGCGGCGGCGTCCCCGAGGAGATCGGCGATATTCTGGCAACCTTGTGCTTGCAGCATACGAAAGAGCCCGCCACCGGTTCCGGCTTTCTCGATGAACGCCCCGAGCCCGAACAATGCCGCGGTCAGGGCGTCGTCATCAAACACCGTTGGCCAATGCCGTACGTCATCGGCGAACTCCTGCACACCCTTCAAACCGGAGGCCTCGACTTCAGCTGCCTCGATGCGCAGTAGCGGCGCACCTACGGCACCGCCGCGCATGAAAGCTGCGCTCGCGGCTAATGCAGTGGCGGCAATCGGCCCAAGGTCGGGCACTCGCTCCGGCCAGTCGACGTGATATGTGGTGTGCCGGGTCGGTGTAGGGAACCCTACCGAGGACCGCGCCCGGCGCAGGTCGTCATAAGCCACCGTTTGGGTGGTCTCGCGGTCATTATCGACCACATAGGCAACCCCTTGTTCGTCATCATATCCGGTGATGACGATGTCGTGACGGCTCATGTGCAATCGGACGCGCAGGTAAGGAAGTTCGCCGATGTCAGCCCAGACCATGACGGGTCGGCCCTTGTCGACTTCGTCGGTAACAAATGACCATCCCACGTCTGCGTCATCGGTCGATCGCACTACGCAGTTTGCACCAACTCGGGAGAGGTAGTCTTTTTCCAGGTCGCTTCCTCGTCCTACCAGGTAGATCTGGGGAAACAATTGCGTAGAGCGGACGTACGAGAAGTCCAAGGCTCCGCCGAGGGTGAAGACCAATCCTTCACTGAGTGTTTCTGTCCCCCATCCTAGTTGTGCCCATTCAGTAAGGTCACGCAGCGCACCGGAACCACAGTGCCCTCCTCTCCTGTGGGGATAGGGAATTTCAATCCTCGCCATCGCCGCTTCCTCTCTTGTCCAATAGCACTGTTAAGACTCATCGAAAGCTACGTTCCATCAAGGCGTCGCGGCTGGCGGTAGGTGCCAGAACTGGTCGACCGCAGCCAATCTCACCCGCGCAGCTCGACCGCCTATGACTATGGGAAACATTGCTTTCGATCGCTATCCGCATCAAAGCGTCAACGGTGAGAGCCCCTGACCCGCAGCATCGCCATCGTTGTACTGAGCTCGCTTGGTGCCGTTTTGCGCTTCCCTGCTTTCGGTGCTCTGTCAGAATCGGATGAGTCCTCGGATGTTGCGGCCTGACCGCATGTCGTCGTAGCCCTCATTGATCTCATCGAGGGTGTACTCACGGGTGATCAGCTCGTCGAGTTTGAGTTGTCCGGAGTTGTAGAGTTCGACGAGCCGCGGGATGTCGTGGGCGGCGTTGGACGAGCCGTAGAGGGCACCGCGGATCTGCTTTTCATACAGCGTTAATTCCAGCAGCGAGCCCGACATCGACGTGTCTTCGGGGTGTCCGATCGCGGTAATGACCACACGGCCGCGTTTACCGACCAGTGATAGCGCCTCAGCGGTGTAGGCCCCTTCGGCGACGTCGGTGGTCAAGACGCAGACGTCGGCGAGTTTGCCACGGGTGATGTCGCTGATCAGTGACCAGGCCTCATCGATGGTGGCAACGGCATGCGTCGCGCCGAAACCGCCAGCTTGTTCGCGCTTGAACTCCACTGGGTCGACAGCCACGATGGTCAACGCGCCAGCGATGCGGGCGCCTTGGATCGCATTCATGCCGATGCCGCCGGCGCCGATCACGACCACGGTATCCCCGGCGCGCACGTCACCGGTGCGTACCGCCGAGCCGTAACCGGTCGTGACACCGCAACCGATCAAGGCCGCCTTGTCCAACGGTGTCCCGTGGTCAACCTTGACCAAGGAGGCCTTCGGCACCACGGTGTATTCCGAGAACGTGCCCAGCAAGCACATCTGGCCGACATCCTCGCCGCGGGCATGGAAGCGGTAGGTGCCGTCGATCTGGGGTCCCATCATGATCGCCGCACCCATGTCGCACAGGTTTCCCATCCCGCGCGCGCAGTAAGAGCAGTGCCCGCAAGACGGCAGGAACGTCAGGATGACCGAATCGCCCTCGGCCAGGTCCTCGACACCTGCACCCACCTCGACCACGGTGCCGGCGCCTTCATGACCACCGACGACGGGCAGCGGAAACGGCAGATCACCGGTCACCAGGTGTTCGTCTGAATGGCACAACCCGCTGGCGGTCAACCGGACCAGCACTTCATCCGCACCGGGCGGATCCAGCTCGATCTCATCAACCTCCCACTTCTCTCCCAAGCCCCAGAGCACGGCAGCGCGTGTTTTCATGTGTGTCCTCTCCTCAACGTCGGTGCTTCCGTAGCAGTGGATGGTTCACGCCAGCGTCTCGACGGCGAGCTCACCGTCGGCATGCTGGCGGCGCAGCTTCTTCTTGTCGAACTTGCCAGTAGACGTCAACGGAACGTCGGCGACGAACGCCCACCGTTCCGGTAGCCACCACTTGGCCACCCGTGCACGCAGGAACTCAGTCAACTCCGCAGCGGTGGCGGTGCAGTCAGCGGCCAGGACCACCACTGCCAGCGGCCGTTCCTGCCACTTGTCGTCGGGCACTCCAATCACCGTGGCGGTGCGTACTGCAGGGTGAGCGGCCAACTCGTTCTCCAATTCCACCGAGGAGATCCACTCCCCTCCAGACTTGATCACGTCTTTGGCGCGGTCGGTGAGAGTGATGAACGCATCGGCGCTGATGGTCCCGACATCCCCGGTGCATAACCAACCGTCCGGCGACACCGCCGGACTGTCATGCTCGTAATAGGACTGAGTGATCCACGGGCCGCGGATCTGAATCTCCCCCACCGACAGTCCGTCCCAAGGTTGTTCTGCACCGCTGTCATCAACGATGCGCGCCTGCACACCGGCCACTACCCTGCCTTGGGTTCCCCGCAGGTAAAGGGACCTCTCCGGGGTGTCGGTGTTCCGCGGCAGAGCGACCGCAGCCAGCGGGGAGGTCTCAGTCATCCCCCAGGCCTGCACGATTCGGATGCCCAGTTCGTCATAGGCAGTCATCAACGACCTCGGAACCGCCGAACCACCGCACGCCACCATCTCCAGCGAACTCACGTCGTGGCCGGGATTGTCGCGCAGGTAGTGCAAGACATCGGTCCAGATCGTCGGCACAGCGCCCGCCATCGTGGGCCGGGCCGCCTCGATCATCTCCACCAATGGCCCCGCCTGCAGGAAACGGTCAGGCAGCAGAAGCTGCGCCCCCGCCATCATCGCCGCATACGGCAACCCCCAGGCATTAGCGTGGAACATCGGAACGATCGCCAACACCGTGTCGTCATGACCGATGCCCAAGGCGTTCGAGGTGCACGCCGATTGAGAGTGCAACCACGTCGAACGGTGGCTGTAGACAACGCCTTTCGGGTGCCCGGTAGTACCGCTCGTGTAGCACATCGCTGCGGCCGACTGCTCGTCGACGTCGGGCCAGTCGAACGTGCTCGGCTGGGCTGCCACCACATCGTCGTAGCGAAGGACGTCCTTTCCGCAGCCCTGCACTGCGGTAAGATCACCCGTGCCGGTCACCAGCACCGTGCGCACCGAGGTCATCGACGGCAACGCCGCCGCCAACAGGTTCAGCACCGTACCGTCGACGATGATCACCTGATCTTCGGCATGATTGGCGATCCACGTCAGCTGTTCAGGTGGCAGCCGCAGATTCAACGTATGTAGCACCGCACCCATCGACGGCACCGCCGCGTAACAGTCCAGGTGCTCCTGGTTGCTCCACTGCAGCGTCGCGACACGCTCGTCTCCACAAATGCCTATCTCGCGCAACGCATTCGCCAACCGCGCCGCACGCTGCCCCAACTCATGATACGACACCCCAGAGATCTGTTGGGGTCCGCGTGCGGTCAACACCTCGCGATCGCCATGGACTGCCGCAGCATGGGCCACGATCGCGGGCACCGTCAACGCAACGTCCTGCATCGTGCTCCTCATCGAGAGCCCGCCCGACAACCCTTGATGAGGCGACGGTCACGCATCGATGAGGTCCTGCCGATCCTGACTCTGCAGCATCAACCGGTACTCGGGGAACAGATTCTTGGCCTGCGGAATCAACTTGATCAACTTCGGCACCGGGCCCTTTGCGCGCACCGTCCCCTTGGCCATCGCCATCGTCAGGTTCACCTTGCCCAGCCAGAACTTGTTTCCAGTGTCCGCCGACATGAACAACTCCACGTTGGGCACCGCGGTACTGGCCGCTCCGGTCTCCACCACCTTCTTCGGCATGTCCACCGTTACCACCGCGTCCGGATCGGTGTAGTGCACCCGTAACACCACACCCGAATTTGCGAGCTTGTCCGCCAGTCCCTCCTTCTCCAAGCCCCGTTGAAAGATCCCACCCAAGAAGGCATAGACCTCGTCCTCGTCCTTGAATACCGCCACCGTCAATCTCCACCAATCTCGTTGTCAGAACAGAACAGTCGCGAGCATCGACTCAAGACGATGCTCCCCCCGCAAAAATCGTCACGCCTGTTGGCGACCTCCACTAGCTTCTGATGCGCTGCGGTAACACCGCCGAGGTGCCCGGCGGCATCCGCTAGCCAGTCCCCGCGGCCAGCGGAGTTGGATGGCGGTTCTCGCTGACGTTCGTCTCCGACACACGCGTCGCAATCGCAGTCGCCGTCCCATCGCCCATGCAGCCATGACCTCAGACCGAGCCGGCGAGCATGAGTTCGGCCCGTTCGACGGGGACCTGCTGCGTAATGACCCGCTTGCTGAACATGAAGTCGCGGGGGCGATTGATGCAGTCGGCGGCGATGAGCTCGCCGGCACGCAGGTAGAAGCAGGTGAAGTCGCGGTCGCGGGTCGGGTCGCCGCTGAGGACCACCTCGTCGTACCCGGTGTTGAGACCCGCGATCTGGAGCTTGAGGTCGTATTGATCTGACCAAAACCAAGGCAGCGCTGATATCTTCTTGGACTTCCCGCACAAAGTCGCCGCCGCGACTTTGGCCTGCTCGGCCGCACTGGGCACGGACTCCAGACGTATACGGCGGCCGTAACGAGCCATGTCGTGGCTGACGCAGTCCCCGGCGGCCATGATGGCGGAGTCGCTGGTCTGGGCTTGGTCGTCGATCACGACGCCGTTGTCGACGACCAAGCCCGCGGCAGCGGCGAGCTCGGTGTTCGGCTCAACGCCGATGCCGACAATGACGAGGTCGGCGGAAATCGATTCGCCACCGGCCAGGACTACTTCGCCGACTTTGCCGTCGCCAGACAGAGCCTCGACCCGCGCGCCCGTCTGGATGTTGACGCCCGCCTCCCGGTGGATCCGGTCGAAGAACGCCGATACCTCCGGGGCGGTCACCCGTTCGAGGACGCGCTCCGTCGCCTCGAGCACGGTGACCTCTAGACCCAACGCACGCAAGGAGGCAGCCGTCTCCAATCCGATGTAACCGCCGCCGATGATCACGGCTCGACGCCCCGGTCTGGTGGCGTCTCGGATCATCTCGACGTCCGCCGCGGTGCGTAGGTAGAAGACTCCGGCCAGGTCGGCGCCTGGGGTGGAGAGCCGACGGGGGCGCGCGCCCGTGCACAGCGCGAGCCTGTCGTAGGGCAGCACCTCGCCGGTGCTCAGCGAGAGGTGACCCGCTGCGCGATCGATTGCCTCCACCGTCGCATCCAGAACTTCGATTCGCAGCTTTGTGTAAAACTCGGCGCTGCGGATCGCGAGCTTGTCGACTGTGCAGTTCCCGGCCAGATATGCCTTCGACAGCGGAGGGCGTTGGTAGGGCGCTGCCGATTCATTGCCGACGAGGACGATCTCGCCGTCCCATCCTTCTTGACGAAGGCTGGCCGCCAGTTGGGCGCCCGCGTGGCTGGCGCCCACGATGACCGCTCGATGCAAAGTCATGCGCCGGCTTTCGGGGTGAGGCGGACCATCAGCTTGCTGATTCCCCTGACGAAGTTGGATTGCACGTATTCGGGCTCACCAATGACCTCGATCTTCTCGAAACGAGGAAGCAGCTCCTCCCACAGGATCCGCAACTGCATCTCGGCCAACCGGTTGCCCATACAGCGGTGGACGCCGAACCCGAAAGAGATGTGGTTGCGGGCGTTGTCCCGGTCGATGATGAAGTCGTCGGGCCGATCGAATACGCGCTCATCGCGGTTTCCCGATGCGTACCACATCACGACCTTGTCACCCTTGCGAATGAACTGACCATTCAGCATGGTGTCGGCCTTGGCGATCCGGCGCATGTAGGCGAGTGGCGTCTGCCATCGGATAATCTCGGAGTTCATGTTGGGGATCAGGTCGGGATTTGCTTTCAGCTTCTCGAACTGGTCCGGGTAGCGGTTCAACGCGAGAACGCCGCCGCTCATCGAGTTCCGGGTCGTGTCGTTGCCTCCGACGATCAGCAGCAGAAGGTTGCCCAAGAACTCCATCGGCCGGTCGATCAGGTCTTTGGTGCTTTCATTGCTCTGCAGCATGGTGATCAGATCGAACCCAGGCTCTTCTCCGGCACCGGTCCGGGCCGCCTTGTCGTGCCAGTGCCGGCTGAGATCTCGGGCCATGGCGCGCATGCCGACGAACGTCTCGTCAAGGTCCGAGGGACCGCCGTTGGTTTGCTCCATCGAGGTTGCCAGATCCGACCACTCGACAAGCTTGCGACGCTGCTCGTACGGAAAGTCCAGCAGGGTCGCAAGCATTCGAGCGGTCAGCTCGATCGAGACGTCGTGAACCCAGTCGAACGGCTGATCCACGGGGAGGTTATCCAGCACCTCCCTTACGCGCGAGCGAATCAGACCCTCCATTTCCCGTAGGTTCTTGGGTGCGACCACCCCTTGGACAGCCGCCCGCTGCAGGTCGTGGCGTGGTGGATCCATCGCGATGAACATCTTGATATCCAGGAAGCGGGGCGGCACCCCGATGACGATCAATGGCTCAGCGGAGAAGACCTCATGATTCTTGTCGACGGCCACGATGTCGGCATGCCGGGTGACGGACCAAAACGGGCCGAAGGCACTGTGCCGCTGATAATGGACCGGAGCTTCGTTACGCAGGCGCTCGTAGTATGACTGCCAGCGCCCCTGGCGATAGAGAAAAGGATTGCTGAGATCGATGTCGGCGAGTTCGACCTCCTCGGCCGGCGGAATAGGACGCTCTACAAAGAGTTTCTTCCCGTTCGTACCGGTCACCCAACGCCGAGTTTTGTCGTAGGCGTGTGCACCTTGAATCTGCAGGTCGATCGGGATGGTCGCCTGAACTTTCTCGGCGACCTTTTCAGAGATTTTTACCATGTTTGACCACTTCCCTTCGTCGTCACATCTGGAACTCCGGCAGATGGACGATCAAGCCGTCCCATGCCTCGGAGGCCGTCATCTGGCAGGACAGCCGAGAGGTCGGCTGACGCTCGGGGTTCATCGCGAGCATCTCCTCTTCGCCGACGCCGGAGGAGCCGACCTGATCGGACCACTGCGGATCGACGACGACGTGGCAGGTACCGCACGCCGCTTCGCCTCCGCAGTCGCCGTCGATGCCAGGCACTGCATTGTTGGTCGCGACCTGCATGAGTGACTGGCCTTCATCGAGAGGCACCTGGTGCTTGTCGCCGTCGTGGGAGACAAAAGTGACAACGGCCATTACCGACTCCTCTTAAGTTGCCCTGAATGTGAATACTTGTTAACAGGATTGTCCAATCCGAGCGCTTCCGCTATGTTTGCGCGGATCAGGAACTTGTGGATTGGGCTCAGGGGGCACGATCGGTGAAGTTCAGCAACGCCGGTGTGCCTCCGGTCGCGTTCGTGCAAATGCTGGAGAGCCAGGCACTCGACCCGGACGCCGTCGCGCGGCTTCGCACCATCATGGCGCGCGAGGGAACCGACGAGGCGACGCTGATGCAGCACGATGTCCAGGCGCCACTGCGGTGGTTTCGCGATCTGTACCCCGATCTAGACGTCGACCGGGCAACCCTGCTCGGCTTCTCGTTTGCAGGACAGGCACAGTTGACATCTTTCGGCCCGTTGAGCGTCCCGCTGGTCAGCGCAGGCTCGGTAGCCGAGATCGTCGAGCTGCTCACCTATCTACCGTTGATCACCACGGCGATCAATGCACAATTCCGTCCAAACGACCAAGGTCTCACCGTCGGGCTCTGGGGGCACACAGGCGATCGGGCCCTGGACTGCTTAGCAGTCACATATACCGGCTCGGCGTTGTTACGACTGCTGGACATGCTCGTCAGTGACGCGCTGACCGTCACGCTCCACTTGAGTTGGTCAGCGCCGGTCTCCCTGAACAAACTCGCGGCAGAGATGGTACTAGCCGGGCGCCTGTTCTTTGACGCACCGATGTCCTACCTTCATGTTCCCGTCAACGCGCTCAATGAAGTGTGCCGGTTCTCCGATCCCCTTGCGTATCGACTCGCCGTCGCCGAGCTGAGGCGGACCCTCGACGAGCAGAGCGGAGCCACGTCCTTCTCCAAGAAGGTGAGACGGTTGTTGGACGAGGATCCCGGACAGCGAAGTTGCCAGCGGGTCGCAGACGAACTCTCGGTATCCACCAGCACACTCAAACGCCGGCTCGCCGAAGAGGGCACCACGTTTCGCGAGTTGCGCCAGTCGTGTCTGCGGGAGAGCGCGATGATGCTGTTAATCACCCGATCAATGTCGGCAAGCCAGATCGCGACCGAGCTCGGATACGGCGATCTTGCTAACTTCTCACACGCCTTCAAGCGATGGACCGGCCGCTCTCCGAGCGAGTACCGACGCTCACAACGCTGAGGATGTCCCCGCACGCCCGGAGATAGCCGGTCATGGGTAGCTTCTTCTTCTGAAAAGAAGTAACCGGTGCTTAAGAATCAGCCACGACGTCACCGAACGGCCGTGGAGGCCGCTGACCGAAGTCGAGTGAGTCATCAGTAGCAGGCCAAACCGTGCCCGACACGGCGACTGAACGGCAGAGCCGGGCGCTGGTGTGAATAGTCATTCGCTATTGTCGATACATGCCAGCGAAGACAGTCCGCACCGAACTCACCTCGGGCGCCATCGAAGGATTCACGCGGGACGGCGTCAATCGCTGGCGTTCCATTCCCTACGCCAAGCCACCAGTCGGCGCGCTGCGGTTCAAGGCTCCCCAGCCGGTCGAAGCGTGGGACGGCGTCCGACCCTGCCACCGATTCCGCTACTGCGCTCCACAGCCCCGCCGATACACCATCGTCGGTCCGGGCAAGTTCCAGCCCATGAGCGAGGACTGCCTCACCCTCAATGTCGTTGCACCCGACGGCGGCTCGGACCGACCTCTGCCCGTGATGTTCTTCATTCACGGCGGGGCGTACTTCCTGGGCA
This sequence comes from Mycolicibacterium austroafricanum, assembly GCF_902705885.1. GTDB lineage: Bacteria > Actinomycetota > Actinomycetes > Mycobacteriales > Mycobacteriaceae > Mycobacterium > Mycobacterium vanbaalenii_A. The sequence goes on from NZ_CACSIP010000001.1 coordinate 416,492, forward strand.
GTTCCGCGACACCGATCTATGATGGCGCGTCGCTTGCCCGCAGCGGTTGCGTGTACGTATCGGCAAACTACCGCCTCGGCGCGCTAGGGGCTGTCGACCTGTCGTCGCTGTCCACCGCAGACATCCATATTGACGACAACCTCTACTTGCGTGACCTCGTGTCGGCGCTCAGGTGGGTACGCGAGAACATCGCGGCATTCGGCGGCGATCCCGATAACGTGACGATCTTCGGAGAGAGCGCGGGCGCGCACGCCGTTACCACTTTGCTGGCCGTGCCAGCGGCGAAAGGGCTTTTCGCACAGGCTATCTCACAAAGTCCGGCCGGCGCGCTATCCCGCTCCCAGGAGCTGGCCGCGGAGTTCGCCGCCAAGTTCGCATCCATTCTCTGCGCCGACGAGCGGGAGCCCGCCCGCCTCCTGTTGGCGGCGCGTCCGGCTCAACTGGTGAATGCATTCGATCGCTTGCTCACCACGAGTGCATCGGACCTTGCTGGCGGTTACCCGGTGGGATGCACATTCGGAACCGACTATCTACCGTCCGAGCCCATTCAAGCGATGCGCGACGGCAAGGCGTACCGTGTGCCGCTGATCGTCGGTACGAACGCCGACGAGGGCCGGTTGTTCACTCGCTTCCTCAAACTCCTCCCGACGAACGAAGCCAAGATCGAAGCGTTACTAGCGGGAGCGGAACCCACCTGTCGCGAGCGAATTACTGCTGCCTATCCCGAATATCCGGCCCCCGATGCCTGTATCCGACTGGGGGCCGACTTCACATTCGGATCGACACTGTGGCAGCTCGCGGATTCCCACAGTCGGCACGCCCCCACATATCTGTACCGCTATGACTTCGCCCCGCGAACTCTGCAATGGGCCGGGCTGGGTGCCACCCATGCGACGGAGCTTCTTGCGGTGTTCGACGCCTACCGCACGCCGCTCGGTCGGCTACTCAGCGCCGGAGCCGATCGCCGCTCGGCCCTACGCGTGAGCGACGACATGCAAGGGCGCTGGGATGCTTTCGCACGCACCGGAGTTCCAGGAGACGGCTGGCCGCGCTACACCAGCGACGCCCGTCCGGTCCTCGTCTTCGATCGCGCTTCGCGAGTGGACAACGACCCCCACGCCGACCGCCGGAAAGCATGGGAAGGTTTTCAAGTCCTCGGACGCTGACGAGCGGTTCCCCGCGGCGACGCATGCGTTCACAGCATTTGGCACCGATTGTTTCTGGGAGCCAAGGGTGAAACGGTGGCAAGGAGCACCTCCGGCGTGCCAATCCCAAAAGGCCGAAGAGGGCCACATTCTTGCCGAGGACTTGACGTACGAATGCAACCCCGTGTTGCGGCCTTGGGATCCGATCTCGTCAATCGCTCGAACCGAATGCGGCCGACGAGGTGGCGAACCCAACATTTACGGAGCTGGCCACGCCGGTCGGGTTGCGCCGCCGGACGCAACGCGTTCGCTCACCAACTGGTCCTCGCGACATTCTGCCGGGTAACGTACTGCGAGTGAACGAGCCCTCACATCGGGAGGGCGGGTGCCGATCAGGACGGGGATTGATGAGCGAGGAAGCGATCACCTACGAGGTCGTCGACGGGGTGGCCTGGTTGACGATCAATCGCCCCGAGGCACGGAACGCGCTCAACGGGGCGGTCCGGCAGGGACTGTTCCACAGCGTTCACCGCTTCAACGCCGACGACTCCGCCAAGGTTCTGGTGCTGACCGGGGCAGGCGATAAGGCGTTCTGCGCCGGAGGGGACCTTAAAGAGATGGCGGAGACGGCGCTCACGGTTCCGCCGCCAGACTTCGCGCCGCAATTCGGGCGCAACATCCAGGTCGCCAAGCCGACCATCGCCGCGGTGAACGGCGTCGCCTTCGCCGGCGGATTCCTACTGGCCCAGCAGTGCGACCTCGTCATCGCAGCCGAGCACGCCAGGTTCGCGGTCAGCGAGGTCAAGGTAGGCCGCGGCTCGCCATGGGCTGTCCCGCTGTCGTGGCTGCTGCCGCCGCGGATTGCGCTGCAGATTTTGATGACCGGCGACCCGATCACTGCCGAGCGCGCCCGCGAGGTAGGCATGGTGAACGAGGTCGTGCCCGCAGCGGAGCTGCGGGTACGAGTTCAGGAGATCGCCCTGCGGATCGCTTCCAACGCACCGCTGTCCGTACTCGCGGCAAAAAAGACCGTATACCTCTCCGCAGCGCACCACCTGACGGAGGCCTACGCCCACGCCGACCAGATATGGGAGCCGGTGTACCTCAGCGCCGACGCGCTAGAGGGTCCCGCCGCGTTCCGCGAGAAGCGCACACCGGTTTGGAAGGGACGTTAGACGTGGCCGTGCCGATGGAGTCCTTGATCACCGACATCGGGGCGGAAACGGCCGAGCTGTGGTCACTGATCGCCGAGCTGCCCGAGGGGCAAGCCGGGTGGGACGCGCCCACCCCCGCGGCAGGCTGGGCGGTCCGCGATCAGATCAGCCATCTTGCGTTCTTCGACGACGCCGCGGTGCGCTCAGCCACCGACCCCGAAGGGTTCACGGCCGAGGTGCTGCCCATGCTCGCCGACGGCCGGATCTCCCCGGACACCATCGCCGAGCGCTACCGGCCGATGCCGACAGCGGAGCTGCTGTCCTGGTTCGACGGCGCGCGCCGCGCCCTCGTCGCTGCCTTCGCAGCGATCGACCCCTCGATGCGGGTGCCGTGGTTCGGCCTCCCCATGAGCGCGGCTTCCTCGCTGACCGCGCGGATCATGGAGACCTGGGCGCACGGTCAGGACATCGCCGACGCGCTGGGAGTGACCCGTGTGCCCTCGGCCCGGTTGCGCCACGTCGCCCACATCGGCGTGGGAGCGCGGGCGTTCAGCTACATGGCCAACGGCCTGGAGGTGCCCGAGGAACCCGTCCGTGTCGAGCTCACCGCACCGGGGGGCACGCTGTGGACCTGGGGCCCCGACGGCGTGCCCAACCGGGTCACCGGCACTGCGCACGACTTCTGCCTGCTCGTCACCCAGCGCAGGCATCGCGACGACACCGCACTGCACGTCACCGGTCCGCTCGCCGACCAGTGGCTCTCCATCGCGCAGGCCTTCGCCGGACCTCCCGGTGGCGGGCGCACCGCAGGACAGTTCGACGGAGGTGTGTCGTGAGGGACCCGGTACGCATCGGAAATTGCTCGGGCTTCTACGGCGACCGGATCGCCGCGGCGCGGGAGATGGTCGAGGGCGGGACGGGCGAGCAGAGCATCGACGTGCTGTGCGGGGACTACCTCGCTGAACTGACGATGCTCATCCTGGCGAAGGCCCAGGCGAAGGATCCGGCGGGCGGTTACGCGCGCACGTTCCTGACCCAGATGGAGCAGGTGTTGGGCACCTGTTCCGACCGCGGTATCAAGATCGTGGCCAACGCCGGTGGGCTCAACCCGGCCGGGCTGGCCGTCAGATTGCGCGAGCTTGCGGACCGGCTCGGTATCACCGTCCGGATCGCCCACATCGAAGGTGACGACTTGCGCGGGAACCTCTCCGCGATCACCCCTGCGGTCGGTGAGGTCAAGCCGGTCTCGGCCAACGCCTACCTCGGGGGTTGGGGTATCGCCGAAGCGCTGGGTGCGGGCGCCGACGTCGTCGTCACCGGACGGGTGACAGACGCCTCGCTGGTCGTCGGCCCGGCCGCCTGGTGGCACGGGTGGGAGCGCACCGACTGGGACCGGCTCGCCGGTGCCGTCGTGGCCGGCCACGTCATCGAATGCGGACCACAGGCCACGGGCGGCAACTACGCCTTCCTCGACGAGATCACCGACCGTCGCTACCCGGGCTTCCCGATCGCGGAGGTGGCGGCCGACGGCTCGTCGGTGATCACCAAGCACGCCGACACCGGGGGGCTGGTGTCGGTCGGTACGGTCACCTCCCAGCTGCTCTACGAGATCGCCGAGCCGGCCTATCTGGGGCCCGACGTGGTGACTCACTTCGACACGATCTCGCTGGCCCAGCAGGCCGAGCACCGGGTGGCGATCACGGGTGTCACCGGCAGCCCGCCACCGGAGACGCTCAAGGTGGCGCTGAACGAGGTCGGGGGCTACCGGAACACCATGACGATGGTGCTCACCGGCTTGGACCTGGAGGCGAAAGCCGCGTTCGCGCAGCAGCAGCTGTTCGACATCCTCGGCGGCCGGGGATCCTTCGCCGAGGTCGACGTCCGGTTTCTGCGTTTCGACACACCGGACGCCCCCACCAACGACCAGGCGTGCGCGCACTTGCGGATCACGGTCAAGGACACCGACCCGCGCAAGGTCGGCCGGGCGTTCTCGAGCGCAATCATGGAGATCGCTCTGGCCGGGTATGCCGGCTTCCACACCACCACGCCACCCACGTCGGAGTCAGTGTTCGGCGTGTATCGCCCAGCGACCGTGCCCCGGTCGAGCGTGACGCAGGTCGTGGTGCTGCCCAACGGTGAGCGCCGGAGGATCGCCGATCCGCCGACCGGTAGCGTGCCGGCCGCGAAGGTCCGGGGCAGCGCGGCAGCCGCGCCGCCGACCGAGCCGACATGCCGCGCGCCGCTGGGCGCGGTTCTGGGCGCGCGGTCCGGCGACAAGGGCGGCAACGCCAATATTGGTCTCTGGGCCCGCGACGACGCCGGCTATGCCTGGGTGCGCGAGCACTTAACCGTCGAGCGACTGCGCGGGCTGCTCGGCCCGGAGGCTGCGCAGCTGCGCATAGAGCGATTCGAGCTGCCCAACCTGCGTGCGCTCAACGTTGTGGTGCACGGGCTGCTGGGGGAAGGCGTGGCATCCTCGACCCGGCCGGATGCCCAGGCGAAGGGCTTGTGCGAGTACCTGCGCTCCCGCATCGTGGACATACCGCAATCCCTTGTCGGCGCGACCTGACAAATCCCGAATTTGGAGTAGCCGGGCCACTCTGTCGACGTATCGCCAATCAAGTCGCCGTCCTCTGCCTGCTGCTTGACGTAGCCCCTTTGCCAAAGCCGTGTTGCCGAACGATGTGATGACGATCGGATGACGCCAACAGCGTCCGGCAGACGGAGAGATGGCTTTGTCCAGTTCCTTGCCGAACTGGACATCCAAAGAGGGCGCAGCGATCTGCCCACGCGGTTGCCGATCTTGGCCAATGAGCGGGCACATCCACGAATGGGGATCACACGCGCAGGCGCCAGCCACCTGCCACTGGGCGTCTACATTTCAACTCAACCTGGGATTGTGAGCAGGTGTTAACGTTCGTAGTGTAGCTCCCGGCGCTGCAGTGCTGCGCGAGCCCTGGTTGCGAGCGAAGGAAGGTAGTAGTGAACAAGGTGGTCGTTGCCGGACGTACCCGGGTCGGCGGCGAACGTCGGGAACGGATTCTCGCCTCTGCCACCGAGTTGATTGCCGAGCGGGGCTACCACGCTGTCTCCATGGCCGACATCGGCGTTGCATCAGGGGTTGTCGGGCCGGCCATCTATCGCCATTTCAACAGTAAGAGCGATCTACTGGCGGCCCTCTTCGAGCGAGTGGTGGACAAACTCCTTAAGCGTGCGACGGCGATCGTCGAGCAGTCCCGCGACGAGGCGGAGGCGCTGACCCTGCTGGTGTCAGACCAAGTCGCCTTGGTAATGGATCAACGCGAGCTGGCAATGGTGTATTACCGCGAAGTGCACAATCTGTCGGATCAGCACCAGAGCCGGTTGCGCCGAAAGCAGCGACTCTATCTAGAAGAGTGGGTACACCTCGTCGGAGAATTGCGGCCCGCGGTCGATGAGATTGAACTTCGGGCGATGGTTCATGGAGCGATCGGAGCCATTCAATCGATCTTGCACTACCGCGGCACTGGCCTGGCTCCCGAACAGACCTCTGCGCTGCTCGTTGCGATGGGTCACGCCGTGCTCGGCGTCCCCGCGCCGAGTCACCAGGTGCGCGGCGTGAACACTGAACCATCCTGTCCGCGTCCCGGTACGCCGCAGCACTAAGCAGGTCCAGGGTGTCAGCAACACACGAAGACGACCTCGCTCAGTATGTCTGCACGACGGTCTTGAGGGCGACAGCCGCCAGGAAAGGACTCATCTAATTGCCTGGCTGCATGCCCAGGGCTTCACGATTGATCAAAGCCGACTGGTGGCCCCAACCCCTCTCCTTCTTCCTACAAGCCGCGTACTGGGTGATGAGGGACGGTACGTCTCTCTGCGCGAGCTGAGCACGGAAACCGGAATCCAGACGAAACAGTCGCCATATTGCGGGCCCTCACGGAAGGCATCGGGCAGGCCACGGAGATGATGCGTGGCTTCGCGCGCTGAACATGTTGAAAGCTTCAGCCCGACGATTTGGAGAGGCTCGCGAATCGACTCGCGACTGCTGCGCGCGAGGCTGCCAACCCACCGGTTGAGATTCGTGAAACCCTCGGGGCGCGGTCATGCTGGTCTCATCACGACCGACGCCGCTGGTGACGACGATGCTGGACCTGATCGACAGCGCGTCAGCAAATGACCTGCCTTCCTTGAGGATTGGCGTGGCGTCCGGGTCAGCGGTCTCGCGCGCGGGCGACTGGTTCGGCAACCCCGTGAACCTGGCCAGCCGAGTGAGCGCGGCGGCGCGGCCAGGCGCAGTGTTGGTGGGACTCCACGCGGGTGATCGTCGACGACGCAGGCCTCCGGTGGTCGTCCGCCGGCGCATATCGTCTGAAGGGCGTCAGCAGCAAGGTCAACCTGTCTCGGGCGCGGCGCGCCCAGGCCGGCCGAGTAAGGCCCCCGTTTGAAGCGAGCTCGCCGGGTATCCGCCTAGTGAACAGTGACCGCCTAATGAACAGTCACCACCGACTTGATAAGCGAACGCCACCTCGCTATCGCGGCCCCTCGTAACCAATCTAGCGGTCGAATTCGATCTAAAGCGACCGAGCAATGATCTCCTTCATAATCTCGTTTGTCCCACCGTAGATCTTCTGAACGCGAGCATCGGCCCACATCCTGCCGATGGGATACTCGGTCATATAGCCGTAGCCGCCGTGGAGCTGCAAGCAGTCATCAAGGGCGACCATCGCACGCTCAGTAGTCCACCATTTCGCCATCGCGACGGTGGGGATGTCGAGTTCACCGCGCAGATGGCGGGCGACGCAGTCGTCGATGAAAACGCGGCTGATGTGGGCGTCGGTGGCGACCTCGGCGAGCTTGAACTTGGTGTTTTGGAAGGCGAAGACGGGCTTGCCGAAGGCATGCCGATCTTTGGTGTATTCCACAGTGAACTCGAGCGCTGTTTCTAGTACTGTCACTGCACCAAGCGCAAGGATCAATCGCTCTTGGGGAAGTTGCTGCATCAACTGAATGAACCCCTGGCCTTCAGTCGTACCCAGGAGGTTCTCAACCGGAATGTGCACATCTTCGAAATAGAGCTCGGAGGTGTCCTGTCCGCGCTGACCGACCTTGTCCAACACCCGACCCCGCCGAAAGCCCGGTCGATCGCCTTCGACCAAAACCAACGAGATTCCGTTCGCTCCGGCACTGGGGTCGGTCTTCGCAACGACGATGATGAGGTCGGCCTGAGCGCCGTTGGTGATGAACGTTTTGGAACCGTTGACAACGTATTCGTCTCCAACGCGCGATGCCTTGGTCGTGACAGATTGGAGATCGGAGCCAGTGCCCGGCTCCGTCATCGCAATCGCGCCAACCATCTCACCAGTTGCCAGTCTGGGAAGAAAGCGTTCCTTCTGCTCATCGGTGCCGTACTCGAGCAGGTAGTGGGCGACGATTCCACTATGAAGCGGCGCGCCCCATGCCGAATCGCCGATGCGGGCCTGTTCCTCAATCAAGACTGCTTCGTGAGCGAACGTTCCCCCACCTCCGCCGTACTGCTCGGGGATTGACATGCACAGCAACCCAAGATCACCCGCCCGGGTCCACAGGTCCCGATCCACGTGGTGCTGCTCGATGAAGCGGGCACTGTGCGGCGCGACCTCCTTCTCACAGAACGTACGTGCCAAATCCCGCAGTGCGTCGAGGTCGTCGTCCATCCAGCTAGAGCGGTTGGCTGCCATTACAAAGTCCTCACTGTGTTTGCTTGCGCACCGATCCCGCAATGGTCTCGCTTCGCCTGTGGGTACATGGTGTACCACGAATCGCACGCCGGGTACAACACGTACCCAGAACTTTCCAGAGCGCGGGGCGTTACGGTGACATCGTGGAGCGACAGCACTGGGTGGACACCACAGCGGTACGCCGCGCGGCCAGTAGGTTGCCGGGCCGTGAACTACGTCGTGAACAGATCATCGAAGCGGCGCTCAGCGCAATCGAAGAGAACGGGCCCCACGCACTCACGGGCCAAATCGCAGACAAGGCCGGTTTGGGACGCACACACTTCTACCGCCACTTCGCAAGTAAAGAAGAACTCGATCTTGCCGTGGCTCGTCACGTCCACCGCGAACTCACTGCGAAGATTCGCCTAACTCTGGATGTCCAGGGATCGCCGCTAGACGTGATACGCGCGCCGGTCACTCAGCACGTCATGTGGGCTGACGAACACCCCAACCTCTATCGGTTCCTGGTGAACCGACACTATCGGCGCAGCACCGAGAAGACCGCGCCCGGCAGCAGCGCATTCGCCTCTGAACTCGCCGTCGCGGGTGCCCGTTACTTTCCTCGCTACGGCGAGGACTCAGAGGCGGCAGACCGCAATGTCGCCGCCATCATGGGCTTGATGGACGCTTCGGTCCTATGGTGGCTGGACCATCGCGACTCCACTCGTGACGAACTCGTCATTCGGTTGACACGGCAAACCTGGTTGATAATCAATGACAGGCTGCAGGAACTGGGATTCCAGCTTGATCCCCACTTACCACTCTGCGAACCGAAAACCTGACCAGGTACAATTCGAGCCTCCCCACGCTAAACCCTCCGTCTTCGACACCGCCATCAACGATGATTGCGTTGGCGCCGCTCACCGACGCCGCGCATCAACGCGAAAGCTTTCAATCCAAGCGACGGCGCAGCATCGCTAGTGCGCGCAACTACGCCACGCCACCGAGGAACTACCCGGAATATCTGGCGACTCTCCAGCAACTCGAGTCCCGCGCGGGCCACGGCCGCAGCATCCATTGGACGCGGTCCGGCGAACAGAAGCGCCGCCCCAGGGTCGGCAACCCGGTCGGTGACCATTTTCGTACTTACCACGTCAGGGCATAGCGCCCGTGCGTGGATTGGCAATCCCGCATGGTCAAGGTCGCCCTGCAGCGATGTGGTGAACGACAATACGGCCGCTTTGGTTGCTGCGTACATCGCTAATCCAGGGATGGGCGCCAGAGCCGAGAGGGACGCGATGTTGAGGATCGCGCCCCCACCCGCGCCCATAGCGACAACTGCCGCGTGTGAGCCGGCAACGACACCTCGTACATTGACATCGAGGATCGACGCAATCTCGGCATCGCTGTGACTCCAGCTGTTACCCGCGAGTAGGATCCCAGCGTTGTTTACCCACACCGCCAGAGGGCCAGCGGCTAAAGCCTGAGCAGCGACTTCCCGATGACCCGACGGATCTCGTACGTCGTGCGTGGCGCTCCAAGCGCCACCGCCGACCTCGGTGGCAGCGCGCTCCGCTGCGTCGCCATCCACATCCGTGAGCAAAACCTTGTGACCGGCAGCGGCGAGTTGTCTCGCGATCTCCAGACCAATCCCTCGACCTGCTCCTGTGACGACGGCTGTTGATGGTTCTAGCATGACCATCCTTTCCGGCAGTTTGCGTAGGTTTGCCGACTACGGTTCGCCGGGGTTTGTTGAGGATCTCCGAGGCCACTTGGAGGACTGCGTCGATTCCGCCGGCGCCCTGTAAGGGCGATGTGCTCGGCTAAGCACTCAAAAGTCTCGTGGAATGACCTAGATATCATCGGCGACACAACGTAATAGGTAGGCCGTCGACAGGGAACAGGCAGGGACGTATTGTCCCACCGAACGCGGTAGCCGTCATCCAGACTCCAGGTGAATTCCCGCAGCATCTCGTGCAGTATTGCCTTCACCTCCAAGGTGCCGAAGTGCATCCCGATGCGCTTGTGCGCGCCTCCTCCGAACGGAAGCCAGGCGAAGCGGTGGGCCTGATCCTCGCGCCGTGGCGGCTCGAGTCGCGTTGGGTCAAACCGGTCCGGCTCGGTCGACACTGTGGGCGCAAAGTGGTTGACCGCAGGCGTGATGACGACGAGCACTCCGGAGGGGACGTAGTAGCCATCAATTAGGGTGTCGGTCACCGTCTTACGCATAACCAACGGTACCGGTGCAACTAGTCTGAGCGACTCCTTGATGACCAAGTCCATCGCCGTAAGCCCCTCCAGGTCCTCAATGTCCGACAGATCGTCGCCTAGACGGTCAGACTCAGCACGAAGTCGATCCTGCCATTCAGGATTCTTCGCCAAGAAGTACGCCACAGCGGCAGTGGTGATCGTTGACGTGTCATGAGCGGCCATCATCAGAAAGATCATTTGATTTATGCTGTCCGCATCAGTGAAGCGTTCGCCGTCCTGGCGCGCGCCTCACATAGCGCGGCGAGTAAATCACCATTCTGCCCCGAGCGTGCCGCCGGTAAGTTCCGGGCGAAGGCCAACGAGAGGCAATCCCTGATCGCCGATAACTGGCTTCAATCCGCTACCGGTCGGCGGCGCGGCAAGTTCGCGAACCGGCCATCGTCGACTCACTCCTGGATAGCGCGCTCGACGCGCTGCGGGAGGGGATTCAGTAGTACCGACAACAGCCGGTCACGGGACTTGCTTGCCGAACCGGACGGCGATTTGGTCATCGAGTGCCCCCTTGATGTTGTTTCTCGCATTATCGGAAGGATTTCACCCATCGTTTACACCGGTGACCACCCTGTCAACGGCGGTCACAGTTGCCGCTCGAATGTCAGCGACTCCCCGCCGTCCTCGGATACCCGTCACTGAACAGAGCCGCCACTAGTCGACGCTATCGGCCCCGCTTGGGGCATAGGGCATGTCGGCCAGATGGGTGTTGGCCGGCTCGGGTGTCCCCCTGCGCGACGAGTTCGCGGGCGCGGGACGCGACAGGACGTAAGCGCGCCGCTTCGGCCTGCGCGCACGAAGGCGATACAAGAAGGTCGGGCTGGGCCAGTTGGTAGAGATCGACCCCCGCGCCGAGCGATACCAGCTCGTGCACATAGTCCACACGGATCTGTCCAGGCGGCGACTCAACCGGTCGTTGAAGCGCTTCTCCACATCGGCACGGACCTCGATAACACTTCCTGGATGGGCACGGAGAACCTTCATCAACCTGACGATGTGTCGGGCCTGCGATTCGAGCATGTAGACGATGGACCCGGATCCCACGTTGGTGTTGGGCCCGTACATCATGAGGAAATTCGGAAACTCTGGCACCGATAGGCCGTAGTAGGCGTGCGCGCCATCCGCCCACACGTCCGACAATTTCCGGTCCGAGCGGCCGTAGACCTCCATCGGGGAAAGAAACTCGGTGGCACTGAAGCCAGTGCCGTAGATGATCACGTCGGCGGCGTGGAAGTCGCCGTTCACCGTGCGGATTCCGCCAGGTTCTACTGCCCGGATATCGTCGGTGACCAATGAAACGTTGGGACGTGCGAGCGCGGGGTAATAGTCGCTGGAGAACAGAATCCTCTTGCACCCGGGCGCATAGTCCGGCGTCAGGTGGGAACGCAGCCGGGCATCCGACACCTGGCGACCTAGGTGCCGGAGGGCGATGACTCCCAAGACTCGCGCTACTGGCTTCGCGTCGACGAGTGCCAACGCCAAGAACTCGAATATCGTCCAAATCATCAGACGTTCGCTGAGCCGCAGAATGGGCAACTTGCGCAGCAGTTGGTGATGCCGCCCACCGTACTGACGGTCGAATTTGGGCAGCACCCATGGGGCTGACCGTTGGAAAACGTCCAAGTGCTCAGCGCCTGCGGCGACCACCGGGACGAACTGCACCGAACTAGCGCCGGTGCCGACGACCGCAAGCCGCTTGCCGCTGAGATTCAGATCGTGGTCCCAATTCGCGGAATGAAACGACGGGCCCGCGAAGCCCGAGATTCCAGGAATATCAGGAACTGAGGGTCGGGACAGCTGGCCCACGGCCGAAATGACGACATCGCACTCCAATTCCTGACTGGTAGTCGTGGTCAGACGCCATGTGTTCGTGCGCTCATCGAAGGCCGCCTTAGCGATTTCGGTTTTGGTCCGAAGGAGGGACAGCAAACCACTTTCGTCGGCGACGCGGCGAAGGTAGGCGAGGATATCGCCTTGTTCTGCGTAACGCCGACCCCACCTGGGATTCGGCGCCGAGGAGATCGAGTACAACTGCGACGGGACGTCACAGGCCGCCCCTGGGTAGGTGTTCTCCCGCCAGACTCCCCCGACACCATCGCCCTTTTCGACAATGAGGACCCTGTCGAACCCTGCGCGTTTGAGGCGAAGTGCAAGGGTAATTCCGGCGAAGCCAGCGCCGATGATGACGATCGAGGGGTTACCAGGGGGATTGTCCTGGGTTGGTTCACGTTTCACGGGTTTCATCGTTAGCTCATACAACCTTCGTGCTGGGGCGCCTCGTGGTCAAGGCGTGCGCAGGGACGCTGTCAACGGACGGTGGCCGAAGTAGCCAAGAACTCGCCACCGAGCCTGAGGGCCTCACGTGCTTCTGGCAGTAGGCGAAACATCGCCTGGAAGACATGGATCTGGCCGCGGAAAACTTGCAACTGCGAGGAGACCCCTGCAGTTTGCAGACGTTTGGCAAAGACTCTGGAGTCGTCGAGCAACATCTCTCGTCCGCCGACCTGAATCAAAGTTGGTGGCATGTCCGTGAGATCAGCATCGAGCACGCTTATCCTCGGGTCGGCTGGATCGGCGCCCGCCACGTACAGACCAATTGTTCTCGACGCAGAGATGGCGGACGCAAAGGGGTCCCGTCTGCGCAGATCACGGTCCATCGCGAGTTGGCATGTCAAATCCAGCACCGGCGACATCAGCAGCATGGCATCCGGCGTCGGCAGTCGATGTTCCCGAGCGCCAAGCGCCGTCGCCGCAGCAAGCTGGCCGCCTGCGGAATCGCCGGCGAGCGCCACCGTGCCAGAAGACGCGGTGATCGCGCTTCCCTCTGTCAACCATCGATAGGCGATCAGTGCATCATCTGCGGCCGCCGGGAAGGGATATTTCGGGACCAATCGATAGCGCACGGCAAATACCGGCCTGCGGGCGGCCGCGGACAGTTCGCTGATGAGGCCACGGTGGGTCTCGGGAGAGCACATAGAAAATGCGCCGCCGTGTATATAAAGAATCGGCGGAGCATCCGAGGCCACGTTGGCCGCCTTGACCCAGTCGCCTCGCACACGTTCACCGGCGAAGGGCGTGTCTACCTTCTCGACACTGATTGCGCGCCTTGGCCGCGACACCACGAGTGTTCCCCGTAGCACGCGGTCCATGACCGCGAAGCCATGGTCGTTGGCCGGAATCACTTGCGTGAGAGGTCGAAGAACGCCTCGCGCCGTTGCCGCGACCAGGTGGCTCGCCATGCTCGGATTCGGCCTGGCAGGTGAACTCATCCGGCGGTGTCCACCTTCTGTGGGGCAGTGTCCGCCTTTTTCGCCGGTCGCCGTTCGAAACGGTAGTCGGCCAAGTCGAATCGTCGACTGCGCCAGATCGACTCGACCGTCGTCGTGGGACGCAGAGGCACGTCCCCATGCTTGTCGAAGTAATAGCTGTTCGCGCCCGCGCAGCTGTCCTGCCAGAAGACCTGCGTATGCCGCCGTGCCAGCATCTCCGCGAAGAAGCGTTGATTCGCCTCCTCGCGTACCTCGACGTAGTTCGAGTCGGCCGTCCTGGCATGCCGGAGGCAACGGAGAATGTGACCCGCCTGTGCCTCGATGAGTGCGAAGTAGGACGACCCGTTGTATCCGTACGGGCCAAACACTGAGAAATGGTTCGGGAATCCTGGCACGCTGACTCCCTCATATGCCTGGAGTCGGTTCTCGTCCCACCACTGTGCCTGGTCTCGGCCGGCGACACCTCTGAGCGAGTAGGTGGGCATGCTGTCCGATTCCATGACCTTGAATCCCGTTGCCAGGACGAGCACGTCGATCTCGTGTCTGACGCCATCGGCCGTAATTACCGCGGTCTCATCCACCCGGGTGATGGGGTTGGTTTCAAGAAGGACGTTCTCGCGGTTGAACGTCTTCAAATATTCGTTGTGAAAGCTTGGTCGCTTGCAGCCCAGCGCGTAACGCGGCGTCAGCTTCTCCCGAACGACCGGGTCGGTGACCTGCCGACGCATATAGCTGATCGCTGCACGCTCGATCGCCGACGCCAGCGGTATGGCGGTATGGAAGTGCGCTGCGACGGGAAAGGTGAGTTCGACAAAGGCCTGGCTGGCTCCCCGCGCGGCGATCTGCGCTCCGGGTGCGAGCCGGAGAAGAGCACTCAGCGGGCGGGGCACCGCGAAGTCGAATTTCGGCAGACACCATATCGGGGTGCGCTGAAAGACGGTGAGTGTGTCCACGTCCTTGGCTATCGAGGGGATCAGTTGCACCGCCGAGGCGCCCGTCCCGATGACGGCGACCCTCTTTCCGGTGAGGGTCTGCTGGTGGTCCCAGCGCGACGTGTGCATCGTGACCCCGCCGAAGTCCCCGACCCCCGGTATGTCCGGCGATTTTGGTCGCGTGAGAACCCCGGAGGCATTGATGACGAACCTCGCTGTCAGTTCCTCGTCCGTCGAGGTAAACAAACGCCACAATGTCGATTCTTCGTCGAACTCAGCCCTCACAACCGTGACTCCGAAGCGGATGCGCGACGCGAGGCCATATTTTTTCACGCAATGCTTCGCGTAGTTCTTCAGTTCGATCCCCGGCGCATAGGTACGGGACCACGACGGGCGTTTCTCAAAGGAGAATTGGTAACTATATGACGGAATGTCTACTGCAATCCCCGGGTAGGTATTCCAGTACCAGGTTCCACCCACCCCTTGGGCCTCATCAACGATGAGGAAGTCCGAGAAACCTTCCTTCAGCAGCTTGATGCCCACTCCGATCCCGGAGAATCCAGCTCCGATGACCAATATCTCGTGGGTGGGGACCTCGTACGTAGGGGCTCCGGAGGTGGGGGCATTCTCGTCGCCCGCAACATGGACACTCAAGCGTCTTTCCTCACTCTCGAGGCTGCGCGCTTAGGCGGTACCTTCCCGACGCCCACGTCCAGGATGTCGGCTTTGACGTCAGACCGCGTTGGCAGGGCGCCTGCGCTTTTTCGGCCCTGGGCTACCTTGGCCTTGCGGCCCTGGGCAACCTTGGCCACATTCGAGCCGTTTTGGGCGTGTTCGGTTGGGTGGTGCTCAGTTCGTGCGGTTGTCGGGGTCGTTACATAATCACCCATGTCGACCTTGGACAGTGCGCGCTTGAACTGGGTGGCGAAACCGGGGTACATGGTGCCGTTGTATCCGTCATTCGTGAGGTACCAGCTCTTGCAACCCGAATTCCAAGTCGTACTTCCCAACCGCTGCTGTACCTCGCCGTGGTAATTATTTTGCCGATCTTCGCGGACCTCGAGCGTACTGAGATCATTCGCGATGATCGCGCCGATGGCTTTGACGATGTAGTTGATCTCGGCCTCCATGTACACGAGGGCCGAGTTATGGCCGGGCCCTGAATTTGGTCCGAAGGTGAAGAAAAGATTGGGATAGCCTGCGACGGTGACGCTCCGGTACGCATAGGCGCCCTGGGACCACTCGTCGGAGAGCTCACGACCATGCGCGCCTCGGATGGGAAAAGGTGTGCCAGCCTTGCATACATCGAAGCCGGTGGCGAAGACGATGCAGTCCAGTTCGTGTTCGATGCCATCTGCGGTCCGTATGCCATTCGGCGACAGGGTCGCGATCGGCCATGAGACGAGCTTGCAGTTGTCGCGCTGAAGAGCGGGGTAGTAATCGCTGCTCATCAGCATCCGTTTGCAGCCGGCACGGAAGTTCGGCGTCAGCTGGCGCCTGAGCCAAGTATCCGATACCTGCCTCCGCAAATTCGCCTTCGCCAGTAGCTGGATGCCAGTGGTGACCGGGGTATCCCAGACCATGCCGACGGCCATGAGCTCGTGGCCCCAAAACCACGCCTGCCGTCCGACGTTCTGCACGCGAGGCAAGCGACGAAACGCCGTCCGCACCCACTGCGGATGGGAGAAGTCGGGCCGAGGGAGGACCCAGCCGGGGGTGCGTTGGAAGACCTTGACCGACCGCGCAGTCTTCACCAGTTCGGGAATGATCTGAACAGCGCTGGCTCCGGTGCCGATCACGGCGACACGTTTGTCGCTCATGTCGTAGTCGTGATCCCAACGCGCACTGTGGATCTTGTGACCATCGAAGGTGTCCAGTCCGCGGATGTCCGGCAGGCTCGCATTCGCCAGCGGCCCACTGGCCATCACTGCGGTGCGCGCCGTGAACTGCGAGCCGTCAGCTGTCTGCGCCGTCCACAGTGCGCTTTCCTCGTCGAACTCCAGACCGGTGACGTTCACTCCGAACCGGATGAAACGCGACAGCGAGTACTTGTCGACCATCGTCTTGATGTAGCCGAGGATCTCGGCGCTGCCCGAATACGCGCGGGACCAGTCCGGATTTTGCTCGAACCCGTAGGAATAGAGCAGCGACGGGATGTCGCACGCCGCGCCGGGATAGGTGTTGTCCCGCCAGGTACCACCCACCTCGTCGGCACGTTCAAGGACAACGAAATCGTCGATACCCTGTTGTAGCAACCGGATTGCGGTTCCCAGGCCGGCGAAACCCGCACCGACGATCAAGACGGTCGTGGTGTCGCTCATCTGGCCACCGGTTCGTAGGTCAGCTCTTCTGTCCACGTCGGTGACTTACCGAGCACCTCGGTGGGGAAGTGGTCGATCGCGGTACCCAGCCGCTGCGAAATGAAATGCAATGGCTGAGAACGCTTGATGCTGGCGGACATGTGAGCCTTCAAGATGTGGTAGCCCGGAACGCGGCGCGTGAACTCACTACGATCTCCGACGTTCTCGTACCGCATCACCGCGTTGTAGAGCTTCTCCTCCGACAATCCCATGGCGTTGAGATTGGTCAACATCCTGGTGAGCAACGGCACGTAGAGGACGCCGCCGAGAAGGATTCTCGGGTCGATGAGCGCCCCCATCGTCTGAGTCGCATGAATGCGCATGGGGCTGGCGCCGAGGTCGTTCAGAACCTGGAATCCCACTGCCAAGTGCCGCGATTCGTCGTTGTTGACCTTGTTGAAGACCTCGGCGCAGAGCGGATCCTGCACCTCGTCGAGAAGGAACTTGAGCAATGCTCCGTCGAGCGCAGTCTCCAAGGCTGGGATCGCCGCTCCGATCACCGTCAGCGGGAGGGCCTCGGCGTATCGGTCGATCCACTCGATGACCAGTCGAATATTCTTGTTCGGCACCGGGATTTCCCCTTCCTCGAGCATCCCCCACCGCTGCATGAGCGCCAGCTCCGCGTTGGCGTGCCGCTGCTCCTCGGCATGGAAATACCGGTAGATGTCACCTAGAGCCTCGAACGGCGCTTTCGGCGCCATGGCGGCGAACGCGCGTGCACCGACGTGTTCTATCCACACCACGTCAGCCATGAACTGCTTCAGTTCGGGCCGCTGCTCATCAGTGATTTTATCGGCGCCCGGCGCATCCCAATCGATGTCGGCCAGCGCCCACTGCCGATTCTTGATCGTCTCGAGCATATCGCTGTATTTGAATGCCATTGGAGTCTCCTTTGTCTTTGTCTGGAATGACTTAGCGCGCGATTCGCTCAACCAAACCGAGCGCACGGGTATACGTGGCAGGCACTGCCCGCTTAAATAACCAGAGAATCTTCGCGTCGACTTGGGGTAGGACGTGCAACTGACCGCGATCGTTCGCGTCCAACGTTTTGCGCGCCACCGATTCCGCCGACACGCCGGTCCACTTCATCAAATTCGTTGCCAGCTTGGCGGCCGACTCCTCAATACCAGGGTTATCGACGATGTTGGTCTTGACAAATGTCGGGCACAGTACAGTCACCGCCACACCAGTACCACTCAGCTCGGCCGCCAAAGTCTCGGATAGCGAGAGCACGCCGGCCTTGCTGACGTTATAGGCACCCATCCGGGGCGCTGCTCCAAAACTTGCAGCCGATGCGACGTTGATAATTCCCCCGCTGCCCTTCGCACGAAGTCGCGGTACGAAGATCTCGCAGCCGTAAATCACTCCCCACAAGTTGACTGAAAGTGTCGCTTCCCAGTCCCGCTTGGGCGTCGCGCCGATGACATTGCCACCGATTCCGATGCCCGCGTTGTTGATCACCAGGCTGGCTGCCGCGCCGAACCACTTCTCGGCGCTGTCGGCGAGTTCGCGGACCTGCTCTTCGTCCGTGACATCGCATGCGATGTCGAGCCCCTCGCCGCCGGCTTGGACGACGAGCCCGACCGTCTCCTTGGCACGCACCGGGTCGATGTCGGCACACACCACTCGTCCACCTCTACGGGCGAGCTCCACCGCGAAGGCACGGCCAATTCCGCTGCCCGCTCCCGTTACGACCGCGTTGGCGCGGCGGCTCAGGCGAGGCGGTCTGTCCCACCTCAAGATATCCATCACTACTGAATCCTTTGCAGATTACGGCGACGCCTGACCTGTGAGACAAGCCGGCCTGCAGCCATCTGGTGGCGGCGAACACAATTGTGGTCGCCTGCCACCAGTTTGATGCGGCGCTCCTGCCTTTGTCAAGATGTATTCGTGCGGACAAAGGCAGCAAGGTGGGGCGGGCGTACTGGCGCCGAACGACGGGCTGACCGGCGGCGGCGCCTAGTGAACGCGGCGACGGAGATCTGGACGGAAAGCGGATGGGCTGCCGTGACAATGCGTGGGGTCTGCTCCAGAGCCGCGCTGAACGACCGATATTTCTACGAGGAGTTCAAGACGCGCGATGAGTTGCTCGTAGCAGCGTGGGACAACGTGCGGGACGAGATGCTCGGCGAGGTTTCGGCAACATTTGCCGAACGCGTCGGTCAACCACCGATCGAAACCATTCGCGCCGCAATCTCGATCGTTGTTCTCCGCATCGCGCAGGATGCCGGGCGAGCACAGATCCTGCTGACACAGCACGTCGGCAGTTCAACATTGCAAGATCGCCGAGCGGTGGCCTTGCAGGAAGCAACCCAGCTCGTCATGGCCGCCAGCAAGCCGCATCTGAAGCCTGACGCAGACGAAATGGCTCTGCGTATGGACACGTTTGTAGCGGTCGGCGGCTTCGTCGAACTGATCAGCGCTTGGCACGCAGGACTACTGGTCGATGTAAGTCAGGTCGACATCGTCGAACATACGAGTAGACTTGCTGAGACGCTGGCTCGCCGCTACGTGGTTGATAAGTTTGGCTAGCTGGTACTCCGGAGGCAATTTCCCGGTGGCGGAGGCTGCATTGGCCGCAGGGGTCGTGACACACCGTTGACTTACCTTAGAAACGGTGGAAGGTCCGTCTCGTCGACCTGCCAAGCCGACGCTCCTGCTGTCGAATGGCGGCTTCACTCAGAGGCCAATCTGCTTGGCGATGATCTCCTTCATGATTTCGGTGGTGCCGCCCCCGATACCCAGGATGCGCGAATCGCGATAGTGCCTTTCGACCTCGGTCTCGCGTAGGTAGCCCATGCCACCGTATAGTTGGACGGCCGTGTCAACGGCGAGCGCGCAGGCCTCTACGGCTTGGTTCTTGGCCATCGAGACCATCCGCACGTCGGTGTCTCCGGCGACGATGCGGTCCACAGCGGCACGGGTGTACGTACGGGCGACGTCGACGGCCGTCGCGATATCGACGATCTTGTGCCGCACCACCTGTCGGGTGGATAGCGGTCGACCGAAGGTTTCGCGCTTCTTCACCCAATCCAGCGTCAGGTCGAGGCAGCGCTGGGCCGTGGCGTAGCACTGGACGGCGATGAAAGCACGTTCGACCTGGAACTGTTGCATGATCTGCAGGAATCCGCTGCCTTCGGGGCCAACCAGATTGACCACCGGCACGCGCACGTCGGTGAATCCGAGTTCGGCGGTATCGGAGCACAGCCAGCCCATCTTCTTCAGTGCCCGCGAGACCAAGAAACCCGTGGCGCCACGCTCCACCACGAGCAGAGAAATCCCCGACGGGCCCGGGCCGCCGGTACGCACGGCGGTGGTCACGAAATCGGCGCGGACACCCGAGGTGATGAACAGCTTCGCACCGTTGACCACGTAGTGGTCGCCGTCGCGCCGTGCGGTAGTGCGGATGCCGGCGACGTCAGAACCGGTGTCGGGTTCGGTGATGCCAAGGCTGCCGATCTTCTCCCCGGCCAGGGTCGGCGCCACGAAGCTGCGGATCTGCTCGGGATCGCCCTGCGCGGCCATATGGGGCACTGCGATGTGATGCGTAAGTAGGCTGGCCAGTAAGCCCGACGAGCCGCCGGCCTCCATCACGGCCTCGGTGAGCAGCACCAGGTCGCGCAGGTCACCGCCGGAGCCACCGATCTCTTCGGCGAACCCGATGCCCAGCAACCCCGCTGCGGCTGCGCGGCGGTGGAGTTCTCTAGGGAGCTCTCCGGCGTCCTCCCAGTCTTGCAGGTGAGGAACGATCTCCTTCTGGGTGAACGACATCGCGAGGTTGCGCAACGAGATGCGCTCGGGCGTCATCCACGGGTCGGCTGCGGCCGCCTCCGCTTCCCGCTGATCCGGCTGTTTCATGTGAGTTGCTCCTGCTGTGATCACTCGGGGACGGCACGATTGCCACGTCGACCCCATTGTCGTCGAATGTTAATGACCGATAACGTAGCGTGTCAGGAGATCGACGTTGATGTCACCTGGAGGAAAGTTGATTGACGTCCTGCCCGACCGGGTCGACACCCGCGCGCCGGTATACCTCGAGAATCGCGAGGGACTCATCGCGCAGCTCCATGCGCTCGCCGAACAGCTGGCGCTGGCCAACGGTGGCGGCGGCGAGAAGTACGTCGCCCGGCACCGTAGCCGCGGCAAGATGCTGGCTCGGGAGCGCGTCGAGCTGCTCATCGACCCCGACACGGCCTTCCTGGAACTCTGTCCGTTCGCGGCGTGGGGCACGAAGTTTCCGGTGGGCGGCAGCGTTGTGGTCGGCATCGGCATCGTCGAAGGCGTCGAGTCGATGATCATCGCGCACGACCCGACCGTGCGCGGCGGAGCCTCGAACCCCTACACCTTCCGAAAAGTGTTCCGGGGCATGGCAGTCGCCCGCGAGAACCGGCTGCCCATCATCAACGTCGTCGAGTCGGGCGGGGCGGACCTGCCCACGCAGGCCGAGATCTTCGTGCCCGGGGGCCAGCTATTCAACGACCTCACCCAGCACAGCGCGCAGGGCCTGCCGACACTGGCGCTGGTATTCGGTAACTCGACGGCAGGCGGCGCGTACATCCCCGGCATGTGTGATTACGTGGTGATGGTCCGCAACCGGTCCAAGGTCTTCCTCGGTGGTCCGCCGCTGGTGAAGATGGCGACCGGCGAAGTGTCCGACGACGAGTCGCTCGGCGGCGCCGACATGCACGCCCGCACCTCCGGGCTGGCCGACTACATGGCCGAGGACGAGCAGGACGCCATCCGGATCGGGCGGCGCATCATGGCCAGACTGAACTGGCGCAAGCTCGGGCCCGGCCCGACACAGCCACCGACCCCCCCGCTGCGAGACCCCGACCAACTCCTCGGGATCGCTTCGGTGGACCCGAAGGTTCCCTTCGACCCACGTGATGTCATCGCCCGAATCGTGGACGGGTCCGCCTTCGACGAGTTCAAGCCGCTATACGGCACCTCGCTGGTCACCGGTTGGGCCTCGATCCACGGATACCCGGTAGGGATCCTTGCCAACGCGCGCGGAATCCTGTTCAGCGAGGAGGCGGAGAAGGCCGCCCAGTTTATTCAGCTGGCGAACCAGATCGACACGCCACTGGTGTTTCTGCAGAACACCACCGGCTACATGGTCGGCGCGGAGTACGAGCAGGGTGGCATCATCAAGGACGGCGCGAAGATGATCAACGCCGTCTCCAACAGCGCTGTCCCACACCTGACGATCGTGATGGGCGCGTCCTACGGTGCGGGCAATTACGGGATGTGCGGGCGGTCCTACTTTCCCCGCTTCCTGTTCACCTGGCCCAACTCGCGTTCGGCCGTCATGGGCCCGGCCCAGCTCGCGGGCGTGCTGTCGATCGTGGCCCGCGAGTCGGCCGCCGACCGGGGGCTCCCGTTCGACGAGGAGGCCGACGCCCAGATGCGCGCTGCCGTCGAGGGCCAGATCGAGCGTGAGTCGTTGGCGCTGGCCAACAGCGGCAGGCTCTACGACGACGGGATCATCGACCCGCGCGACACCCGTACCGTTCTCGGGTTCTGCCTTTCCGTGGTCCACAACAGCGAGATCCGTGGCCAGCGTGGCTACGGCGTGTTCCGGATGTGATGGCGATGCCCGTGATCAAGAAGCTGCTGGTGGCCAACCGGGGAGAGATCGCCCGACGCGTGTTTCGCACCTGTCGCGAACTCGGCATCGCGACCGTCGCCGTGTACTCCGACGCCGACGCCGACGCCTGGCACGTGGACGATGCCGACGAGGCCGTCCGGCTACCGGGTTCCTCGCCGGCGGAGACCTACCTCGACGGTGACCGGGTGATCGCCGCCGCCCTCCTCACCGGCGCCGACGCCGTGCATCCCGGCTACGGCTTCATGTCGGAGAACGCCGGCTTCGCGCGGGCCTGCGCCGACGCCGGGCTCGTGTTCGTCGGCCCGCCGCCGGATGCCATCGACGCGATGGGTTCCAAGCTGACGGCCAAGGCGATGATGGCCGATGCGGGCGTGCCGGTTCTCCCGGGCGGCGACGCGACCGGCCTGGACCCCGACAAGCTGCGCAAGCTCGGCGCCGAGATCGGCTACCCGCTGCTGGTCAAGGCGAGCGCGGGTGGCGGCGGGCGCGGCATGCGGGTTGTCGAGTCGGCCGACGACCTCGACGGAGCCGTGGCCTCGGCCTCGCGCGAGGCGATGTCGGCGTTCTCGGACGGCACGGTGTTCCTCGAGCGGTACGTGCAGCGTCCCCGCCACGTTGAGATCCAGCTGTTGGCCGACATGCACGGCACGGTTGTCTCGCTGTTCGAGCGGGAGTGCTCGGTGCAGCGCCGCCACCAAAAGGTCATCGAGGAGGCGCCCTCGCCCGTCGTCGACGACGACCTGCGCGCCCGGATGGGCGCGGCGGCGGTCGCGGCGGCACAGGCCGTGGGTTACGTCGGGGCCGGAACGGTCGAGTTCGTCCTCGACGCGAACGGCGGCGATGACGACGGGACGTTCGCCTTCCTGGAGATGAACACCCGGCTGCAGGTCGAGCACCCGGTCACCGAACTCGTCACCGGGCTCGACCTCGTGCGCCTGCAGTTGCTGGTGGCGATGGGTCGGCCACTGCCTGCCGAGGTGAGCAAGCCGCGGATCACCGGCCACGCGGTCGAGGCCCGGCTCTACGCCGAGGACCCCACGAAGGGCTACCTGCCGCAGACCGGAACGCTGCGCACGATGCAGATCCCCGACCACGTCGGGGTCCGGGTGGACTCCGGCGTGCGCGACGGCTCGGTGGTCAGCCACCACTATGACGCCATGCTGGCCAAGGTGATCGCCTGGGCGCCCACCCGCGCCGAGGCGCTCGGCGCGCTGTCCGCCGCGCTCGCCGGCGCCCGGATCCACGGACTCACCACCAACCGGGATCTGCTGGTTCGCGTTCTGCGCCACGACGAGTTCGCCGGACGCGGCACCGACACCGGGTTCCTCGACCGCCACGACGTGGCCGACCTCGGCGCAGCCCTCATCGACCGCGACGGGGAGGGCTTGCACGCCATCGCGGCCACACTCGCCCAGGTCGCGGGACGCCGCGCGGCGGCCCCCGTCCAGCCGACGCTGCCTGCCGGGTGGCGCAACAACCCGTCCCAACTGCAGTCCACCGGATGGCTGACCGCCGACGGCCGCGAGCGTCGGGTGGGCTATGCGCTGCTCCGCGACGGCGTCGAGGTCGAAGTCGACGGCAAACCGGTCGAGGACGTCAGGGTGCTCGTGCAGCGGCCGGACCGGGTGGTCCTGGAGACCGGCGGGGTACGGCGCGGCTACGACGTCGTCCTCGACGGCGACATCGCCTACGTTGACAGCCCTGCCGGGTCCACTGCGTTCACCCAGGTACCGCGGTTCCTGGACCCCAGCACGCTCAAGCCGGCGGGCTCGCTGACGGCGCCTATGCCGGGTTCGGTGATCCGGCTGCCCGTCGCCGCGGGCGACGTCGTGACGGCCGGGCAGGCCTTGGTCGTGGTGGAGGCGATGAAGATGGAACACACCATCGCCAGCCCGATCGACGGGATCGTCGCCGAACTCTCGGTCGAGGTGGGTCAGCAGGTGTCCACCGGCGATGCCCTCGCGGTGGTCGGAGCGGCCGACAGTGCAGACGAGGATTGAGCACCATCAGACCCGTCACCGGCCCCGGTGGCGGGTGACTTCGAAGTAGGAGAGCGGTATGGAACTGCACGAGACCGAGGAACGGCGAGCGCTGCGCAAGGCCGTGTCCGAGATCGCCAAGGACTTCGGGCACGACTACTACGTGGCCAAGTCGCTCGGCGGGGAGAAGAGTTCGGAACTCTGGCAGGCCGTGGGCAAGCAGGGGTTCCTCGGGGTCAACATCGCCGAGCAGTACGGCGGCGGTGGCGGCGGCATCTACGACATGCAGATCGTCGGTGAGGAACTGGCCGCGGCCGGCTGCCCGCTGCTGATGACGGTGGTCTCCCCCACCATCTGCGGCACGATCATCGAGGCTTTCGGCAGCGACGAGCTAAAGGCGCGCTGGCTGCCGGGCATCGCCAGCGGCGAGATCATCATGGCGTTCGCGATCACCGAGCCGGATGCGGGCTCGAACTCTCACAACATCTCCACCCACGCCAAGCGCGTCGGTGGGGATTGGGTGCTCAACGGCACCAAGTACTACATTTCCGGCGTCGACGAGGCGGAGGCCATCCTGGTCGTCACCCGCACCGCGACCGACGACCGCGGCCGCGGACGGCTGAGCCTGCTGGTGGTCCCGACCGACGCGCCCGGGTTGACCAAGACCCTCATCCCGGTGCAGGCGGTGACACCGGAGAAGCAGTTCACGCTGTTCTTCGACGACGTGCGGGTGCCGGCCGAGAACCTGATCGGCGCGGAAAACGACGGTCTGCGTCAGGTGTTCATGGGCCTCAACCCCGAACGCATCATGGGCGCCGCCCTGGGCAACGGCATCGGCCGCTACGCGCTGGACAAGGCGTCGGCCTACGCGCGCGAGCGCAAGGTCTGGGACGTGCCGATCGGAGCCCACCAGGGCCTGTCCCACCCGCTTGCGCACGCCAAGATCCAGCTGGAGCTGGCCCGGCTGATGACCCAGCGGGCGGCCTCACTGCACGACGCCGGCGACCCCGGTTCCGCGGAGGCGTCGAACATGGCCAAATACGCTGCGGCGGAGGCCGGCATCCTGGCCCTCGACCAGGCGATCCAGACCCACGGCGGCAACGGGTTGGCCACCGAGTACGGGCTGGCCACTCTCTGGGGCCCGGTGCGGCTGATGCGCACCGCGCCGATCAGCCGAGAGATGATCCTCAACTATGTGGCTCAGCACAGCCTGAACCTGCCCCGCTCATACTGAGCATCCTTCATCCGTTCGTGTCCGCTTCGGTCTACAAGACGGACGGTGGTGATCGGTCGCCCGCCGGGGCCGGGTCCTGCCTTACCGAGCATTTGTCAACCAAAACTGCCGAGGAGGCAAATCAACATGGATCGCGGTATCGGTCAGTGGGTCACCAAACGGGCCTTCCTCAACGGGCAGCGCACGGCGTTCGTCTGCGGTGACACCAGCTTCACGTACTCCGACTTCGATCGGCGCACCAACCAGGTCGCTTCGAACCTGTTGCGTCTCGGCGTCCGCAAGGGGGACCGGGTGGCCATACTGCTGGTGAACTCGGTCGAGTTCATGGAGGTCCTCCTCGGCTGCGCGAAGATCGGCGCCATCACCATCCCGATCAACGTCCGACTCGCAGGCCCGGAGATCGGCTACATCCTCGCCGACTCCGGCGCCGACGTGTTCGTGTTCCACGAGCCGCTCGCGGCGGCGGCGGTCAGCGCGCTGGCCGAGCCGGGGGTCCGGGTCCGCCACACGGTCCGGGCCGGGGGCGCCCCGGCCGACGGCGAGATCGCCTACCCAGACCTGCTCTCCGGCGGCGCCCCCGAGCCTCTCGACAGCGACGTCGAGGGCCGCGACGCCGCGTTCATCATGTACACCTCGGGCACCACCGGCCGCCCGAAGGGCGCCATCCTCACCCACGACAACCTACTGTGGAACGCCATCAACGTGCTGGGCGCCGAACAAGGCCTGACCGGCAGCGACGTGACTGTTGCAGTCGCCCCCATGTTCCACATCGGCGGGCTCGGGGTACATACGCTGCCATTGCTCTACGTCGGCGGGACCAGCGTGATCCTCCCGTCGTTCAACCCGGTGAGCACGCTCAAGGCGATGGCCGAAAGCCGCGCCACCGTCCAGTTCATGGTGCCGGCGATGTGGTCGGCGCTGACCCAGGTGCCCGACTTCGACTCCTACGATCTCTCCGCGTTGCGTCTGGCCATGGGCGGCGGCGCACCGATGCCGCTGACTGTCATCGACTTCATGCAGCAACGTGGCGTCCCCTTCACCGAGGGATTTGGGATGACCGAGACTGCACCCATGGTCTCGGTCTTGGACGCCGCCAACATCACGACGCGGGCCGGATCAATCGGCCGGGTCGCCATGCACGTCGATGCCCGCATCGTGGACGCCGACGACCGGGACGTCCCGGCCGACACCGTCGGCGAACTCCTGGTGCGCGGACCCAACGTGTTCGTCGGGTACTGGATGAAGCCGGCGACCACCGCCGAGGCCTTCCGGGGCGGCTGGTTCCACACCGGCGACCTCGGCCGGATCGACGCCGACGGCTACATCACGCTCGTCGACCGCAAGAAGGACATGATCATCTCGGGCGGGGAAAATGTCTACCCCATCGAGGTCGAGCAGGTGCTGTTCCGTCACCCCGGTGTGCTCGACGCCGCGGTGGTCGGCGGTCCGGACGACAAGTGGGGTGAGCGCGTCGTCGCGGTGGTGGTGGCCGACCCAGCCGCCGAGCAGGAACCCAGCGCCGACGAACTGATCGCCTGGTGCCGCGAACGGCTGGCGCATTTCAAGTGCCCCCGCGAAGTGCACCTCCTTCCCGAGCTGCCCCGCAACGCCACCGGCAAGCTCCTCAAGACCGAGCTGCGCAAGCGATTCACCGGCGTCGAGGGCGGCGTCGTCCAGCGCTGAGGCACGACACCGGAGGCGGAGCGCGGGTTTGGGAAGTGTTGTCACGACGAGTAGCCACGGTCGCCGCTGCAAATAGCTGAAGATGTTAATCGTCGCTAACGTCTAGCGCGTGGCAAGACCACGCGCGCCACTTGTCGGATGTTCTTATCCTCGATCCACCGATGAATTGGCTGGTCGTGGGGTGTCGGAATGAGGAAAGTGCCCTCTGAGCTGCGATGATGAGTGTTCTCTACGCACTTATCGGCACAACTCGGAAAGGCACTTCCGGTGCAAGTGTCCCATAGGTTCGCCGCATCGTCGGCGGTCTTCGATGATGAGCGTCTGGTGTCGTGCGCAGGCCTGGTACCGGTGATGGCCCTTGCCGAGCAGACCGGACTGTCATCGTCATTGGCCGACAAAGTTCGGTTCAGCTGCGAGCGGGTCAAGTCCGGTGCGGCCAATCCGTCGCCGAAGCTGACCACGCTGATCGCCGGGATGTGCACCGGCGCGGACAGCATCGACGACCTCGACGTAGTTCGTAGCGGCGGGATGAAGACCCTGTTCGGCGAGGTGTACGCCCCGTCGACCATCGGAACCTTGTTGCGGGAGTTCACCTTCGGCCATGCCCGGCAACTGGAGTCGGTGCTCAGTGAGCACGTGGGCGCTCTGTGCGAGCGTGTCGATCTGTTGCCCGGCGCCGACGGGCGGGTGTTCATCGACATCGACTCACTGCTGCGCCCGGTCTACGGCCAGGCCAAACAAGGTGCGAGCTACGGCCACACCAAAATCGCCGGCAAGCAGATCCTGCGCAAGGGTCTTTCCCCGTTGGTGACCACCATCAGCACCGAACACTGCGCTCCGGTGATCACCGGAGCACGACTGCGGGCGGGCAAGACCAACTCGGGCAAAGGCGCGGCCCGCATGATCGCCCAAGCCGTCGCCACCGCCCGCGGCGCCGGTGTCACCGGGCGCATCCTGGTGCGCGGCGACTCGGCCTACGGCAACAGCAGCGTGGTCACCGCCTGCCGCCGCGCCGGTGCCCGGTTCTCGCTGGTGCTGACCAAGACCGCCGCAGTCGTCGCGGCCATCGCCGACATCAATGACACCGCGTGGATCCCGGTGTGCTATCCCGCCGCGATCCCGACACCGGTGCCTGGATCTCCGATGCCGAAGTCGCCGAAACCACCTGCACCGCTTTCAGTTCCACGAAGACTCCGATCACGGCACGGTTGATCGTGCGCCGGGTCAAAGACGCCCGATACCCCGACGCCCTGTTCCCGGTCTGGCGATATCACCCGTTCTTCACCGACACCGACGAACCCGTCGACGTCGCTGACATCACTCACCGCCGCCACGCGATCATCGAAACCGTGTTCGCCGACCTCATCGACGGACCCCTGGCCCACATGCCCTCGGGACGTTTCGGGGCGAACTCTGCCTGGATACTGTGCGCGGCCATCGCCCACAACCTGCAGCGCGCCGCCGGCATCCTGGCCGGCGGTGCACACGCGGTGGCTCGCGGCGCCACCCTGCGCCGACGCCTCATCACCATCCCGGCCCGACTGGCCCGCCCCCAACGCCGACCCATCCTGCACCTACCAGCCCACTGGCCGTGGGCGACGCACTGGCTCCGATTGTGGCGCAACACCATCGGCCACAGCCCGCCAGCAACCGCCCCCACCTGACCAATCCGCCGAAAGGCCACGACCGGAGCACACAGGAAAAAGCTGGACAGACCAGCCGATACCCCCTGCTCACAGCCAGCAAGCGACCACCAAACCATTCCAGCCTCAGCCACGACAGCTCATCGGTGGATCAAGGCTTATGCCTCCTGGTTGTCTGGGCCGACAAGTCGCAACCTGCGCCACGACTCGCCTGTCGCCTTGCGCGATGGGTGCTTGAGCGTGTCTGACGTCGATGAGCTTCGGTGAATGGGTTGCTTCAGCTCCGTACGGCGGCGATCGACGACTCCACTCGATCAGCCTGCCCGCAGCAGAGCCCCGCGGCAGCGTCGAAACATGAATCGAACTCGGATTATCAGGCCGGGCGGCGCCGGATCGTCGCGCTGACCATCCTCAGATTCGGCGTGTTCGTCAGTAGACGGCACAGTTACGCAGCAAGGGCGTTCGCGGGACACGAACGACTAGGACCGCCCCAAGGCTTGTGTTGGGTTCAGTGCTACTTCGCCGAGCCAATAGCACATCAGTAGGGCGACCTCGACGTCTAATCGTTCCGCGGCGATCGGGCGACCGCGGCGCTCGAGTGCTCGATTTACGCGATACTTGACGGTATTGGCGTGTATCTGCAATTCGTTGGCGGCGGCTTTGAAGCTGGAACCGGCACGCAAGAACACCCTCAACGTGTCTCGTAGACGCTGGTCCGATGCAGTGTTCTGAGCCAACGGGCCCAGCACATCGTAAATCCATTCCTTCAGAGTCGCGTCATCGGTCATCAGCATCGAGGCCAGGGCCACACCGGGATCTCGTGCAGCGACGATCCGGTGCCGTGAGGAGCCGTCGGCTGCCACCGCGACCACACGGGCCTGCTCAGCCTGTCGGTAGGTGCGGCGGAAGCCTTCAATCCCCGGAAGTGGTTCACCGACGGAAAGTCTTGGGCCGTCAGGTTGAGCCCGGACGAAGTCGCGCAGCTGCGATAAATAGTCCGACGGGCGGTGAACCGTCATCCATGCGCATCCGACGAGGCGGTCGATGGAGAAGTAGACCGATTGCTTCGCTCCAGTGGCGGAGACCGCGTGTTGCATGAAGCGCTCCATGGCGATGAACTCGTCGGTGTCGGCGCCCGCATCTCGGTCGAGCCATACCATGAGAGCCACATGCGTTGCGCCCAAGAAGTACCTCATAGCCGACGACGCTTCGGTCAGGTCTACGTCGCGTCCGTTGAGGATGTCTCGAATGGCTTGTGCACGCAAACTTCGTCGGCGCTCGTCCCACTCCGCGCGTTCAGTCTGATATGTCTCCAAGACCTGCTCAGACATCCAGTCGATGTAGCGGAAAGACACACGGGTGATGTGTTCAATGAGCGCCAATTTCTCCTCGGGCGGTAGGTCCGCGCTCCGAAGGCCAGCGATGATGAGGTTCAATCCATACTGGTGCCCGAGCCTGTATGCCCGCAGCAGCGCGTTGACGGGTACCTCGCGTTGCGCCATCCTCCGGGCGTGTTCAAGGGCGGCCGTCGGTGACTCCATGCGGTCGAACGGGATCGAGTGACGGACGACGGAGAACCAAGTGTCTACGTTCGCGGCGACGGTGTCACTCAGTAGCTCTTTGAGCTGTTGATCGGCAGCGAGTTCGGCAACTTGCTCAATCAGAAGGCCATGTATGGACTCGGGCAATTCTCTGACGAGGTCGCCGAGGTCTCGGAATAGGTGATGAACCGCGTGACCGGGGGTGTCTTGAACTTCGGATGAATCAAGCACAGCTGCGACCGTACTCGATTACTTGTCTTTGCGAGACAACAGACGCCCGCAGGTTCGACCCTTCGAGACATACCGATCGCGGATCCGGGTATCTACGCTGTTAAGGAGCGGTGAGCCACGTTTTACCATTTCAGCAGCCGAACGAGGCATTGCTGTGGGCCACGGCGAACGGATGCGCGTGAAGAGGAAGGCGGAGGCATGAGTTGTCTGCTCGCAATAACCTTGTTTGCGGCCTTCGCGGCCGGAGCAGCCCCATTGCGAGGAACGATCAGCACCGCCCTGGCCGCAATAGACGACTTTCTCGATCGTTTCGGCCACGAAGTTTCCGGAACTGCTCATGCGAAGGAACGCCCGCCGCTCTGACGAGGTGGTCGAATCGGGCGCCGGATATGCCCGCCCGCCTCCCGCATACCGAAGCTGAAGCCTGGATAGCAGTAGGCTGTCCTCTGGACTCGCCCCCGGCCGTCGACTGACTCCAAGATCCCAACAGCAGCGCCGATCTGATCCGGGTCGCCCCGGCGGCGGGTGTGTTCGTCAAGGTGTGCGGGCACTGGTTCGGAGAACTCCGACCGCTCGATCCGACCTGGACAGCGCCCACCAGCAAAATGCTTCGGTTCGAATGATAATTCGGCCCAGGCGATGGTCGAACCATACGGTTTGGCATCGCTGCCTTCGGATGCGCCGATACTGCGCCGCCGGGGTTCCGTTCATGGAGGTAGTTCTGACACCTCGACAACGAACCAGAGTGGCCGGGCCGCGGCCATCGCAGGGCCCTGAAAGACGCTCAGTCCGACGAGTCGTTCAGCGTGCGGTCGAGAAAATCTGCGACTGCCGAAGTGAAGGCGTCGTTGTCGTCGCCCGCAACCATGTGGCCCGTGCCCGAAACGTCGACAGCCTCGGCGTGCGGTACGACTTCGAGGAACTCCTCGACCGACTGCTGCGACGTCACGTCGGAGTGAACGCCGCGAATGAGAAGCGTTGGTGCTCGCACGCGGCGGGCCCCTTCGATGAGAAGGTCGCTTATGGCGCCGAATTCTTTGGCACCAGTTGCTGGGTCGCCCTGCAGGAACTCGAAGTTGGAAGCTATGAACGCCGGATCCCATCGCCAGATCCACCGACCGTCGTCGCGCTGCTGCAAGACCTTTCGGAGACCGTCCAAGTTCTTGGGCCGAGCGCGATGCCGGTTGTACTGGGCAATGACGTCCGCGGCCGCGTCGAGCGTATCGAATCCGTCGGGATGGGCGCCCATGAAAGACACGACGCGGCGTGCTCCGTGAAACTCCATTCGCGGAGTTATGTCGACCAGTACGACGGCTCCCCACAGATCGGCAGGCGCCACCAAATGCGTTCCCAACACCGTCATGCCGCCCAAGGATGCGCCAACGACAGCTGGCGGGCGGCCATCGCTGGCATATCGGCGAATCGACAGCAGGTCGGATGCAAGTCGGTCGAGATCGTATCGACCATCGGGGTCCCACTCGCTGTCGCCGTGACCGCGGGCGTCGTAAGCGACGACGGTATACCCGCGCGCGTGTAAGCGGCGCGCGGTAGTCGCCCAGGCATGGCGGTTCTGTCCACCGCCGTGCAGCAGTATGACGACCGCGCGGGCGGATTCGTGTCGGTAGACATCGGCTGCAAGGGCGGTTCCGTCTTCGTTGCGGACGCGCTCGAACGTTGAGGTCATTTGCTGTGTCCTCGATGGTCGCCTTGGGCAGCGTTCTCGTTCCGCGACCGGATCACGAGGCGCTCTGGGCGACGACGGTCACTGTTCCCTGTGCGGCGCATACCGGGCGTCCCGTATTGGTGATGTCGATCCTGGCGACGCCGCTACGCTTCCCCAGCGCGATGATGTCGGCGACCGCAACGCAGACTCCACTGGACACCGGACGTAGGAGGTTCAGTTTGAATTCGGTTGTGGCCACCCATGACCCAGGTGGGATCACCGGATAGAACACCACGCCCAAGCAGTGGTCGACCATCGCTGACAGGCATCCGCCATGCAGAGTGCCGAAAGGAGTCAACAAATCGGCTCGGGCGTCCATTTCCACTACCAGTCTCCCGGCGGAGAACTCGATGTGGCGGAAGTCCAAGTACTTGGCGAGCCCTCCCGAGGTTCCCCCCGCGTGCTGGAGCTCCTCGGCTATTTGCTTGTTGAACTGGGGGAAGTCCATGGTCAGCGCCTCGTTTCGTTCAGCGATACCGATGCCATCGCTGAGACACTACTCCGCAGTTGTCGCAGCAATGCAACTGTGAGTGTCGGCCAGTAGCGCGGGAAGCAGGAATCGGCGCAAGAAAGCATCGATTCCTTCGGGGCTGCGGTGCCGGGGGCCGCGAACCGCGAGCAAGCTGAGGATGATGCGCAAAATCCATTCGGCGGCGTCATCGACCGAAACGCCGGCTTCGAGTTGATGCCAGTGTGCGGCGAACACGGGTCGCAGAAACTCGGCGACGAGTTCGAACAGCGCCACCGACGTTCCCTCGGCCAGTCCCACGCCGGCGAGTTCATCGTCGCTGGCGAAGAGCATGCCGATTATCGGTTCGCGGCGTGCCGCGCGCACCGTGACTGCAACGAAGTCCAATATGGCAGAGCCCAAGTCGGTGTGCGCCAAGATCCGTCCGCTGGTGCGGTGCAGGTAGCGTTCCGCTGCGCGGACGATGACACCGGATACGACGGATTCGCGACTAGCGAAGTAGCGATAGACCGTGGCGCGCGATACGCCCGCATGCCTGGCGATATCCTCCATCGTGGTGCCCGACAGCCCCTTGCCTTGCAGGCACGTTTCGGCGGCGTCGAGTAGGCGATCGCGCGCCATATCGCGGTTTCGCCCAGGAGTCGCGTCGCCCCGCCGCAACGATCTCTTCGTCACGGGTACGAGTATGCCCTGTCAAGGGACCCGCTCTGTCGAACACCCGCGGTTGTCGCATGGAAACGGATGTGACAATATCGCAGTCGTGTCGCATAGAAGACCTCGACGATGAGCGTGATCTGACCGTTGGCCATCCCACCACGCACTCCGGTTGTCGTCGGCGTCGGTGAACTGACACATCGCGGTGAAGGCACCGTCGATCCCATCGATTTGGCCGCCGAGGCCGCGCGTCGAGCGCTGCATGATGCTTCGGCCGCGATCGGGCATCGCATCGATACCGTGGCGACGCCCGGAATCTTGATGATCCCACGCGACAACCCCGCGTCGAGGATTGCCGAAGCGACTGGGCTGACGCCGGATCATCGCATCAGTTGTCCGGTCGGCGGCAACACCCCCCAGTATCTGGTCGAGGTCCTCGGCCGCCGCATTTGGCGCGGCGTCAGCGACGGGGCTCTGATCGTCGGAGCGGAAAGCGGCGCGTCAGCACGCAAAGTCGCATCCGGTAGCGCACTTTTGGAGCCCAAACCCATCGCAGCACAGGACGAGTCACTCGGTGACACCCGCCCGGGACTGAGCGAAGCCGAGGTGGGCGCCGGGTTACATTGGCCGCACGAGGTGTACCCGATCTTCGAATCCGCGATCGCGGCCCGATCAGGCCGCACATTCGACGAACAGCGCCGCTGGCTGGGTGACTTGATGGCTCCGTTCACGGTTGAGGCGTCCCGACATCTCGAGCAGGCCTGGTTTCCGCGTGCCCGTAGCGCAGACGAGCTCAGCACGGTCTCCCCGGCTAACCGGATGGTGTGCGAGCCGTATCCGAAGCTGCTCAACAGCATCATCGCCGTGGATATGGCTGCCGCTTTCGTGATCATGGCCGCCGAAGTCGCCGAGGAACTCGGAGTGCCCAGTGATCGTTGGGTCTTCCCGTGGTCGTCGGCCACATGCAACGACGTGTATTTCCCGGTTCAGCGGCCTGATCTGGGTCGTTCCGCCGGAATAAGGGCCGCCGGCAAGGCGGTATTGGCGGCCAGTGGACTTCACATCGACGACATTAGATGGTTTGATTTCTACTCTTGCTTTCCTTCCGCGGTCGAGGCGGCGATCGACGCCTTGGATCTCGACCCGGCGGATGACCGCGGGTTCACGGTGACCGGCGGACTGCCCTACCACGGAGGGCCGGGTAACAACTATGTCAGCCATTCGATCGTCGAGATGGTGCGACGCTGCAGGAGCGACCCGGACGCCGTCGGGCTCGTGTCCGGACTGGGCTGGTACATCACAAAGCACTCGCTGGGTCTGTGGTCGGCGACTCCACCGCCAACGGGATGGCAGACTCCGGACATGGCCGATGCGCAGTCTGCGATCGACGGCACCTCCCTCCCGGTCGCTTCTCCCGCCGACGCATCCGGAGAGGCGACCATAGATGGATACACGGTCGTGCACGACCGTGACCAAGGCCCCTCCTGGGTGCCGATTTTCGCGCGCATGACCGACGGCCGCCGCGTCGCGGCGCGCAGTGACGATGCCGAGGTGGCGGTGGCAATGTCACGAGACATGTGCGTCGGACACCAAGTCGCCGTGCGGCAGGCGGACGGACACGTCGAATTCGAACTGTCGTGAACGCCGACGCGCTCGTGCTGACCAAGCCGCGCACCCTTGAACGGCGGCATCTTCCGGTGCCGCGCATCGACGACGAGTCCGGTCTCCTGCGGATCGAGGCGTGCGGGCTCTGCGGAACCGACCACGAGCAGTTCAGCGGACACCTGCCGACGGGGTTCGCCTTCATCCCCGGACACGAGATCATCGGCGTCATCGAGGGAATCGGTGACGCCGCGCGCGAGCGTTGGGGCGTCTCGGTGGGTCAGCGAGTCGCCGTCGAGGTGTTCCGATCGTGTCGGGAGTGCGACTCGTGCGGCCGCGGCGAGTATCGCAGGTGCTCGAGCAACGGCCTCGCCACCATGTTCGGCTTCGTCGACGTGAACATCCCGCCCGGCCTGTGGGGAGGCTATGCAACCCACCTGCATCTGCCGTTCGATTCCATGCCGTTGCCGGTCCCGGACGGACTCGACCCGATCGTCGCGACGTTGTTCAATCCGCTTGGGGCAGGGATCAAATGGGCTGCCATGTTGCCCGAGACAAGCCCGGGCGACGTCGTCGCGGTCCTCGGACCAGGGATCCGCGGGATTTGTGCTGCCGTAGCCGCCAAGGAGGCCGGAGCGGCATTCGTCGCGATGACCGGGGTCGGCCCTCGCGACCGAACTCGGCTAGCCGCAGCCCACCAGTTCGGCGTGGACCTGACCATCGACGTCACCGAAGACGACCCGGCGCAGGCCCTGCAAATGGCGACCGGCCGGCTCGCAGATGTCGTCGTCGACGTCACCGCGAAGGCGCCAGCCGCATTCGCGGACGCCGTCGGACTCGCGCAGCCCGGCGGACGCGTGGTGGTCGCGGGCACACGCGGCGGCGGCGGAGCGCCGGGCTTCGAGCCAGACCTGCTCGTATTCAAGGAACTACGCATCTTCGGTTCGTTGGGGGTCGACTACCCCGCCTACCAGAGCGCCATCGAGCTGCTGGTCTCTAGGCGTTGGCCCTTCGAAGAATTGCACCGCGAGATCACCGGTTTCGCCGGCCTGCCCGGGCTGCTCGACCTTCTGGCCGGCAACGAGCCGGACCGGGTCCCCGCTCTGCACAACGTCTTTGTGCCGATCGCCTGACAGCGCCAACTAGCGCCCAACCGGAAGGATCCACCGTGAGCAGCCAAAGCCGGGTTGACATGCTTGCCCTGACAGATGCCCGCGAGCGCGCCGCTCAATGCGGGATTCCGGACGCCATGGCTGAACTGTCTGTTTTCAGGATCGCGCTTCATCAGCCCCCTGTAGCCGTCGCATTGCATGGAATGCTGGAGGCGTTGCTGTGGAAAGGCGCGCTGGATGCGCGGCTACGGGAGCTGATCATCATGCGAATCGGCTGGGTCACTGATTCGGTCTATGAGTGGACGCAACACTGGAGGGTTGCCCGCTTGCTCGATGTGCCCGAACGCGACCTGCTCGGGGTGCGCGACTGGCAGAACGCCGGCCACTTCGGCGAAGCCGAGCGGGCGGTACTGGCGGCGACAGACGAGACGTTGCGTGACGGCACCATCTCGGATGAAACCTGGGCTGAGTGTCAGCGCGCGTTGCACGGGGACCCGGCCGTCCTCGTCGAACTCGTCGCCGCGATCGGGAATTGGAGATTGTTCTCAGCGCTGCTGCGGTCCTTGCACGTGCCGCTAGAAGACGGCCTCGAAGGATGGCCCCCTGACGGAGTTCGACCCTCCGTTGACTGAAGGGTGATCGGCTCGCCATGTCGACTCCGTGCTATGACTCTGCCCCTAGCACCTGTTGGTCGGGATCTGACGATGTCGAACGGTCGGGCGGTTGCATCTGCAGACGGCGATTCCACCACCGAGGATTGCGCCGGGCCTGAAGACTGAGCCGACGGAATTCCATCCGCTGCAGTCGAAGGAGAACTGGAACACCCAGCAGCGGGACGATCGCACCACGGACCGCACCTCGGCGACCATTCTCCAGCAATCCGGCTACAGCACTGAGCCCCGAAATGTAAAGAATACCGTTGTAAGGCACCAGGATTGGGCCGCATAGTCCTTCGCACTCGGACAGGCTTGGCACACCAAATCTCCAGCGCTTCGGCCAGTGTATGAAGTGAGCCAACACGGTCGTCAGGAACAGGCCGTTCACAACACCGAGGACAGCCTCGTGACGCTTATCGGCACGTTCCGCCATGCGAAGTACTACTGCGGTGCTCATGCCCCAACCCGTCGCTGCCGGCACCGGACCAATCACCGACGCGAACGGCATCGCAACTCCGGACAGCAATTCGTAGAAGACATGCGCGCTCGCTGACACGGCGCCAACTTGTGTGCAGATTTGCCGGGACGTCTTCGGACGCTGACGGGACGGCGGTAATGGCCCTTCCGCCCGCATCAGCGGAATGCCTGAACGCGCGATGCGGCCACGGCGCAACGCACTTCTTCGTGAAGAGGTCGTTCCATATGGCGGCTTTCACCACAAAAGTACTTGTCGACCTACACGTTACTCCGTAGCTGTTGGCCGCCATCGGCGTCGAAGAGTTCCTTGGTCCAACGTTCGAGGATTTCTGCGCTATCCCAGTCGTCGGGATGGAACCCGGCGTGGGTGTAGGAACGGAAGCGCTCAATCGCTGCTCGGCTGAACAGCGGGTTATGACGGAAGGCTCGAAGGCTGCGCAGCAACCGCACCGGGTTGTAGGCGGCACGATCGCCGGCCAGAGAGCGGGTGGTCTGGATGACCAACTCGGTGAACAATAGGAGACTGGCGATCCGCATTCCCCAGACCCTGGTGCGTTCGCTTCCACCGACCGTCTCGTAGACATCGAAAGCGACGGCCTTGTGCTCGCATTCCTCCAGTGCGTGCCAAAGCAGAATCGGCCGCACCTCGGTGTAGCCGATCAGTTCTTGAGCTTCGTCGCTGGTGAGAATGATCTCGGCGAATGTCGCCGTGTAGTGCTCGAGGGCTGCCGTCACAGCCAGGCGCATCTTGGGAGAAAAACGCTTCTCGAGTCGGCCAACCAACTTCTTGATATGCCGATCGATCCCCTCGGTGGGATAGCCCATCGCTTGAAGGCGATCGTTGAGCAGCCGATGCTGGTGCCGGTGGGTGGCCTCTTGAGCGATGAATCCCTTGACCGCCTCCTTCAGGTCAGCGTCGCTGATGTGGTCCCGGTACTCGCGGACTGACCGGATGAAGAAGTCTTCGCCTTCGGGGAACGTGGCCGACAAGGTGGACACAAAGTGGCTCATCACCAAGTCGCCATCGACGAAGTGCTGCCGACTGGTCTCAGCAGGCATGTCGAATCGGACACGGCGGGGCTTCGGGACGACCCGCGTGGTGGGCCGTGTGGACGAATCGTCGCTCATGTTGTTCTCCTGTTGTCATGGGCACTGATGATCTGACTTTACGCCTAGTCAGAATTAGATGGCAAGCTATGCGTTGTGCGATCGGTGCGGGTGTACAGCGGGATGTCCGCCGAGGAGCGTCACCGGAACAGGCGCACGCGTCTCATCGAGGCCGCGATGGAGTTGATCGGCACGCACGGCGTTGCCGCCGCCACGGTGACTGCCGTATGCGCTGAGTCCGGCGTGACGTCACGCTACTTCTATCAGCATTTCCCTGACAGAGACGCCCTCTTGCGAGCTGTCTACCAGCAGCTCTACGCAACCTTCCAGGAGGTGATAGTTGACGCGATCCCCGATGCCGGCGCCCCACCCGAGGTGCTCGCGTACGCGCCGATCCGCGGGCTGGTCAGCATGATCAACAATGATCCTCGACTGGGTCGGATCTTGTTCGTGGAATCTGCAACGGAGCCGCTGCTTCGGGAGTTACGCAGCGACATGATGACCGGTTTCACCGACCTCGTATTGCGTGAGGCCAGACTTCACCTTGACATCGCCGACTCCGCAGTGGGCGTTGCCCATTTGGCCTCGACATTGGGTGTGGGTGGGTTATTCGAAGTCTTGCGCCGCTGGCTCGACGGAGAACTCGAGTTCACCACCGATGAACTCGTTCAGCACTGCGCAGGTTTCCTGGGCAGCCTCGGCAGCTATGTGCTGCTGCAGAACGCAGTCGAGTCGGCCACGACCAAAGCCAAACCTCAGAGTTAGCTTCTGGCGCCTCCCGGCCGCGCTTCGCGAATGTCGAGGTGCCTCCGCTTGCTTCATTCCGGACTGAACACATGAACGCCGCTGTACAACATTAGAGGCCAGCGTCGTCGACCAAATAACGTTCGGCGAGCGTCTCGGCAAGCCGACTCGTGTGCTCCACGATCTCCCCCTGGATGACGTCAAGCAAACCTGCATGCCATGCGGTGATCAATTCGACGAAGCCACCAACGGCCACCAGTGTGTCCATCCGAAGGGCGGTTTCATCGGCTTCCGGCCTCAGGTGTGGCTCACTGGCTGCGATCACCAGGTGTGTCGCCTCCTGCAGTGCGACAGCGCGCCGATCCTGAAGCGGGGAACTGCCCACGTGTTGAGCCAGTAGAATCTTCGCCCTGCCCGGATCCTCTGCAATCCGGTCGACCACCGCGGCGATGGTCACGCGGATGGTCTCCATCGGCGGCTGCCCGATGCGTTCTGCGAGCGTCGCAGAAACCTCACCGAGCATCTCGTTGCGCACGCCGTCCCATGCAGCGACAAGTAACTCGTCGCGGGTCTTGAAGTCTTCGTAGAAGTAACGGTCGTTCAGGCCGGTTTTGGCGCACACTCCTCTCATCGTGACTGCTGCCCAACCGCTTTCACTCCAGATTTCCGTCGCGGCATCAATGAGGCGCTGACGGCGCTCCGCCCGGCGTTCAGCACCGGTACGCCCGCCCCATCTCTTCGACCGCGTCCGCACATGTCCATCTTGGCAAGCCACAGTAGGTCGCAACACTTTGGTAGCATCCGCCCCCAATGGGGGCGCGTGCCACCATAGGACTCCGCGGAGGGCAGCGATTGACGATCAGAACGCTCAAACTTCGAGTTCTCAGAGACGTGGCAGCGGCTGTCGTCATTCCCGCCCCCAGCAGTGATCGTGCGGCACTGGCGACGGTGGCGGTAGGAGGCGCCCTGCACGCCGTGCAGGTATTCGCGGCCGACTGGCCCGCCGCAATCCCGTAGGGAGTCGACTCATGACGCTCTTGAGCGAGGCCCCCACCGGTCGCCGTCACCACTTGCACTACGTGCGGTAGCGTACCGATACCGGCAGTATCGCTACCAGTGGAGGCCAAGTGACCGACGGCAGTGCAGATGCCCCAAGCCAGGCCAAGCGGCCTGGTCGGCGCGCCAACGGATCCACCGACCCGGCCGACACTCGCGAGTACAGCGAACGGTTGGCGACCCTGGCCCGGTTCACCCTCCGACACAAAGCGCTCGTCATCGGGGTATGGCTAGGCGCCGCGGTGGTTCTCGCGCTGCTGTTCCCACAGCTGGAAACCGTGGTGCGCCAACAGTCGGTGGACCTCATTCCTCGCGACGCCCCGTCCTTGCAGACGGTTGACCGCATGAGCGCCGCGTTCGGCGAAGAAGGCTCGAAAACCATGGTGTTCGTCGCCATGGAAGACCCCACTGGCTTGACTCCAACTGCACGGCAGCGCTACGGCGAACTCGTGCGCCGGTTGCAGGCCGAGGGCGACCACGTCCTGCTGGTGCAGGACCTGCTGGCCGATCCGATTACCGAAGCTCAGGCAGTCAGCGCCGACCGCAAAGCCTGGTATCTGCCCGTCGGTGTCACCGGCACCCTCGGAGACCCCACGGCAGCCGAATCCTTGAACGCGGTGCGCGACATCGCCGCGGAGGTGTTCACCGGATCGACCACGACCGTCCAAGTGACGGGACCACCGGCGACCTTCAGCGACATGATCGCCTCCGCCGAGCACGACCTGCTGTTGATCTCGATCGCTACCGCCGGCGTGATCGCCCTGATCTTGCTGATCGTCTACCGGTCAGTGTTCACCGCGCTGTTGCCACTGCTGGTAATCGGGTTGAGCCTGGCGGTTGGGCGCGGCGTGCTATCCGCCCTCGGCGAGATGGGCATGCCGGTCTCCCAGTTCACCGTCGCATTCATGACGGCGATCCTGCTCGGCGCCGGAACTGATTACACAGTTTTTCTGATCAGCCGGTACCACGAGCAGCGCCGCGCCCAAGTACCCGCCGATCAGGCGATCATCCACGCCACCGCCAGCATCGGGCGCGTCATCCTGGCGTCCGCCGCCACCGTGGCACTCGCGTTCTTGGCCATGGTCTTCGCGCGGCTCAGCGTCTTCGCCGCCCTGGGCCCCGCGTGTGCCATCGCCGTGCTGTTCGGATTTCTGGCGACCGTCACCCTGCTGCCACCCGTGCTGTCGCTAGCCGCCAAACGCGGCATCGGTGAACCCAAATCCGATCGCACCCGCCGCTACTGGAACAGCGTCGCCGTCGCCGTGGTCCGCCGTCCGGTGCCACTGCTGATCGTCAGCCTGGCCATCCTGCTCGCCCTGTCGGCAGCCGCTGCGACCATCAAAATCAGCTACGACGACCGCAAGGGACAACCAGACACCACGGCCAGCAACCAGGGCTACCAACTTCTGGACCGCCACTTCCGCAAGGACGTCGTCATCAGCGAGTTCCTCGTCGTAGAGAACCCGACCGACATGCGGACCGGGAGGGGGCTGGCCGATCTCGACGAGATGGCCTCTCGCGTCTCCCAGATCCCCGGCGTCACCAGGGTGTCCGGAGTCACCCGCCCCACCGGGGAGCGCCTCGACCAAGCAGAACTGGCCTGGCAGAACGGCCAGATCGGCGAGAAAATGGCCGGCGCGGTCGCCGAGGGCAACTCACGCAAGGACGACCTCGCCAAACTCACCGGCGGCGCCGACCAGCTCGCCGACGGCCTCGCCCAACTCGATGGCACGGTGCGCACCGCCCTCGCGCCACTGGCCGGAATCCTCACCCAAGCTCAATCCGCGGGAACTCAGGTCAACCAGTTCCGCCCACTGCTGCAACAACTTTCCGCCACCGCCCCCGCCGTCGACCAAGCCATCCAATCCGGCCCAGGACTGCGACCGCTGGCCAACCAGGCGCAGAACGCGATCACCCAGCTCGATCCACTCGTGGGCGCGCTCAACACCTCACCGTGGTGTGCCGCCACCCCGCAGTGCGCCCAAATTCGTGACCAGGTGAAGATTTTGGTCAGCCTGCGCGACAGCGGATTCTTCGACCAGATCGCCGACCTCGGGGACCGCTACGATCCCGCGACCAATGCCACCGTTGGTGGCACCCTCTCCAACGTCCAGAACGCAGTCGCCTCGCTGGACAAGGCATTCGGAGCCCTCGGTGACCCCGCCGACCTAGCCACCAATCTCCGCCGATTGCAGGAGGGAATCGGACAGCTCGCCTCCGGCGCTCAA
Organism: Mycolicibacterium austroafricanum; assembly: GCF_902705885.1. GTDB lineage: Bacteria > Actinomycetota > Actinomycetes > Mycobacteriales > Mycobacteriaceae > Mycobacterium > Mycobacterium vanbaalenii_A. The sequence goes on from NZ_CACSIP010000001.1 coordinate 459,039, forward strand.
GCACTCGCGACCGGTGTCCGCACCCTCGCCGACAGCAACATCGAAATGCTGTCCGGTATGAGCCAGATCGCCACCCAACTACAGAATTCCTCACGCGCAGCGGCGGACTCCGACTCCTCGAGCGGTTTCTACTTGCCCGCTAATGCATTCGAGAACCGGCAATTCACCGATGTTGCCAAGCAATTCCTCTCACCGGACGGCAAGACCGCGCGGTTCATGATCGAAAGCAGCCACGACCCTTACAGCGTCGAAGCCATGGAGCTCGCCAGCCGCATCACCGACACCGCCAACACCGCACGACCCAACACGTCGCTCGCCGACGCCACCGTATCCGTCGCCGGCTTCCCCGCCGTCAACTCCGATATCCAACGATTCCTATGGGCCGACTTCGCACAACTGGCCGTCGCCACCATAATCATCGTCGGCGTCATCCTGGTCCTACTGCTGCGCGCACTCCTGGCACCGCTCTACCTCTTAGGCACCGTCGTGCTCAACTACCTCGCCTCGCTCGGCATCGGCGTTGTGGTATTCCAATGGGGACTGGGCTACGAAATCGCTTGGCCCGTACCATTACTGGCATTCATCATCCTCGTCGCCGTCGGCGCCGACTACAACATGCTGCTCGTCTCACGGCTCCGCGAAGAATCCGGGACCAACATCCGCGTCGGCGTCCTGCGCACCGTGGCAAACACCGGAGCCGTCATCACCTCAGCTGGTCTGATATTCGCCGCCAGCATGTTCGGCCTCATGGTCGGCTCAGTCGCAATCATGATCCAAGCCGGCCTCATCATCGGCTTCGGATTGCTGCTCGATACCTTCCTCGTGCGCACCCTCACCGTGCCCGCCATCGCCACACTTCTACGCGAAGCCAGCTGGTGGCCTTCCAAAGCAACGCGGACCCCAGTAGCTGACACCGCCACGCAGAAATAAGGAGCAACGCACTACTAGTGGAAGCGAGGAATGCGAGGAACGCGAGGTCCATTCGCAGACGTGATCTTTGGTTGCGGATCCGTCGTGATCTGGTGTTGCAAGCCCGTCGAGTAAGCGTCCAAACTGACATCCTGATTTCAAGGTTCCCGCTCTCGGTAAATCAAAGGCGGCCTTGACCACCAAGGTGTCTCAGTCCGCAGGCAGTCCGCAGTAGATTTTCGCGACTCCTGCGCGCGCCAACCCACCCAATGCAGCTGAGCTGGGAAAACTTACGCGGGCCAACGTACCCAACGTCATCAAAACCCCAGGTGGCGTGGTTCGGGACGAAGAGGTCGTGGGTTCGAATCCCGCCACCCCGACTCGTGTGATCGCAGAGGCCCTGATCCGTAGTTCGGTCAGGGCTTTCTTGCTGTCCAGTCCGCGAGCTAGTCCGCAGTAGATTCGCGCGGGCGTTCGAGCGCGCCCCGCCTCGCGTCGTCCAGCGCGGCCGCCACTATCTCCAGATCATCAGGAAACAGGTCCGCGTAGGTGTCGACGAAGGGCACCTGCACGGCCTCGTCGCGAGACTCATGTCGCGAGGCGTTGCTCAGGCCTCGACCACAGATCCTCATGTCCGGCAAAACGCAGGTACCGCTGTGGAGTAGTTGTCAAGACCTGTGGATTGACGTGGCGAGGCTGCCGCCGATTCCGGTGCGGGCGGCCTTCTCGCGAGCAAGGTTCGCTATGGGGCGGTAGTGGTCAGGCTGTCGAGGATGGCTTGGGCTGAGTGTTGGGCTTGGCGCTGGCGGTCGGGGCCCGTGATGCCTTGTAGGTGAAACGCCCAGTGGGCCTCGAAGAGGCAGGCCAGTCCGTAGGCGGCTGAACTGATCTCGTCCGGACTTGCGGAGGGGTACTGATCGGCTAATTGTTGTTCGAGTTCGGGTAGCCACCGCCGTGCCCATAGCGCGTGCAGTCGTTGCCGCACATGAGGATCGCGCGCACCCAGGGCGACCAACTCGCTCCACACCACCAAGTCCTCTCTGCTGTGATACGCGCCCGGGGCGAACATCGTATGAATGCGGCGCAATAGCTTCTCGTCGTTGTCGACGCGCAGCATCGCGGTGCCGTAGGCGGCGACAGCCTCGTCGACGAACGCTTGGATCAGGCTGTCGCGGCTGCCGAAATAGTGCAGCACCAACGTGCGCTGCATCCCGGCCGCAGCGGCGACTTGCGACAGGGTGGTGTTGGCCAGACCGTCGCGGGCGACCACCGTGGCCGTGGCCCGCAAGATTTCGGCGATCCGTTCCCGGGCCTTGCTCGGCCGCCCGACTTTGTTTACTGTCACGACAGTCAGCTTATCAACGAGGGGCGGATCGGATGAGGATTTTGGCGTTGGGCGGCGCCGGTGAGATGGGCGCTGTCGCTGCCCGTGTCCTGGCCGACGACGAGAGGGTGACCGGGCTGGTCGTGGCCGACCTTGACCAGCAGCGTGCCGCCGCGGTCGCGGACACTTTGGGTTCGAAGGTGTCAGCGCGGGGGCTGGATGTCACCGACCATCCCGCCCTGATGGCCGCGATGCGCGATTGCGATCTGGTCGTCAACACCGTGGGCCCGTTCTTCCGGTTCGGGGTGCCGACCCTGGCGACGGCCATCGAAACCGGACGCGACTACGTCGATATCTGCGACGATCCGCAGCCCACCCTGGAGATGCTCGCAATGGGCGAGCGCGCCAAGGCCGCCGGAGTGACAGCATTGATCGGGATGGGCGCCAGCCCTGGCATCGCCAACCTGCTCGCCGTGCTTGCCGGACGTCAACTCGACACTGTCGAGACGATGTTGACCGGATGGAATGTTGTTGCGGCACAACCCGGCCCGGGCGCCGACCATCAAACCAGTGCCGCGCTGCTACACGCGATGCGCCAAATCAGCGGTACCATCCCGCTCACCCGCGACGGCACAGTGGTGCAGCGACCCGCCTTGGAACAGATCAGGTTCGACTACCCCGGTATCGGGCCGGGGATTGGGCGCAGCTTTGGGCACCCCGAGGCGGTCACCCTCAACCGAGCGTTTCCCGAGCTGTGTGACAACACCAACATCGTCGTCGGCGACCGAGCCACCCTGGCTGGACTTTCGACGCTGCGCCGGGCTATCGACCGCCGCATCGTGTCTGCCCAGCGGGCTGCCCGGCTCGCTGGCTGGACCGAGCGCCTGATCCCAGCCAACCCCGCCAGCATCATCAAACCCGGCGGCATGCCACCCCTTTTCGCCATTGCCACCGGCCGCCGCGACAACCAGCCCGCCACAGTTGCCACCGCGCTCGCGCAGATCCCTGGCCTGTCCATGGCCGCCAACACCGGCATCCCCCTAGCTGTTGCCGCGCCTCTAGTCGCCGCCAGTGCTCGCCCCGGCGTGCACACCCCCGAAATCCTGCTCGACCCCACCGCGTTCTTCGCCGACCTATCCCGGCACTGCATCGGCAACCCGCAACCGCACGCGATGACCGCCACCACCCGCTCCTGGGAATCACCACACGCCGCTGCCGTGGCCCTAAACACCTCGCTTCTCACGGCGTTCCTCGCACCACCCGCCCACACTCTTAGCGGCTGACCCGAATGCCCGGGTCTGTCCGGAACCCTTGTATGAGTGGCGGTTTCGCTAGCCTCGGTTGGCGAGTTGCGCGGCATGAACGCAACGCGCTGGCATTAGCATTCGCCGACCGAATGCCCGACCGCGTGCCGGCAGTCCTCGTTGCCTCCGGGGGCGGTCAGGCTCTAGGTAATTGGATCGGCGGTCCAAATTGGTGCACAGCCGACCCCTCCGGCTGCATTAATCTGACCACCATGGAAGTCGACCCGGAGATTCTGCGTGCCTTCGCCGGGCAGGTCGATAACGCCGCGGCGCTGATCCGCGAGGCCGATGTCGGGGCCAAGGTGGCCACCGCGGCCGACGGCCTGGACGGTTCGACCACCCAGTGGGCGGCCCGACTCGTCGGCGCCCACGTCAAGGAGATCGCCGACCACATCGCCACCCAGGTCGGCGACATGGGCACCGCAGTGCGCGGCGCGGGAAACAGCTACGAGGTGACCGACGACGAACTCGCCGGCAGCTTCGAAGGAATCTTCTGACCCGTGTTGCCGTCTCGTTCCCGGTTGGAGCGCTGGAATCCCGATTCGCTGGCTTTCACCGGACAAGCGGTCAAGGACAGCGGCCGAGCTGTCGCCGGAGCAGTCACCACGATGAGCAACAACATCGACACCATGCCCGAGACCAGAGCGTGGTCGGGTGACGCGCACGCCGCCGCCTCCAAGATGCTCGGCCGTGCCGCGGAGGCCGCCAGCGCCTTGGCGGCCTACACCAAGGCCGTCGGCGCAGCCTTCCGGGACGGCGCCGGCACCATCGGCGAAGCGCGGACAGCATTGCTGAACAAGGCCGACGAGATCGACACGAGCGGCCAGTTGCACGTCAGCGACCAGTGGGTGGTCTTGATCACCGGCGCCGCGATGACCGCCGAACAGGCGGCGGCGCTGGAGCGACGCGCGCAAGCCGAACAGATCACCGTCAACGGGTTGCTGCTCGCGGTGGGCGCCGCCGACGACGACACCGCCGCCGCGGTGACCGCCGCCGCCAAGAAGCACGGATTCGAAGCACCCGATCCCACCGGACTGGACAACCTGCTTCCCGGAATGCCGAGGCCCAGCGACGAGGTGCCCAGTCCGGCCGCAGCGACCGGACTGATGCAGCAGGCCATGCTGCGTGACATCGACATGTCACAAACGATCCGAGACACGGCGGTGGAAGTCGACGGCGACACCACCACCACAACGCACACCATGCAAGATGGCAGCAAGCAAGTGGTGACCGAGGACAACGAGTACCGGTGGGACCGTGGCCCTACCTTGCGCGTCACCCACTACGACAACGATGGGAACTTCTTGTCGCAGACCAGCACTGTCACGTGGAAGGATTCGACGACCTATTCACTCCGAGGTGCCACAACGACGAGTACACGGCTTGCGGACGGCACGCTCTTAGAGTCCCATCGGTGGCCGAACGGCAGGACCGAAGCCAAGGTCTACACACCCGATGGGCGGGAAGGCGACATCCCGATCGAGATTCTCAGTAACCCCCCTACCGCCATCGCGGGCGGTGCTCTCACCGGTTTGGAGCGATACGTCGGACAGGGTGGGTCCATCCCGGGCTTGAGCGCGGACGCACTCAAGAATGTCGGCGTAGGAGCGAAGTTCGCCGGCCCTGCCGTCGGGATCGCTGAGACGTTGTTCAATGTCGCCGGCGCGCAAAGTGCTTTCGAGCGGTGCGTTGACACCTACACCGGTGCCGGATCTGTCGCGGGCGGATTCGCCCCTCTGCTCGTTCCAGGCGCAGGCTGGATTACGGCAGGCATCATGTCGATCGGTGGCTCGCAAGTGGTCGGCGCATTCGGCACCTTTCTCGGAAATCAGTTCTGCTCGCGATGACGAACGCCCGCGATGCCGCCTTATTCGGTTTTCTCAGCGCATGCGTAATTATGTTCGCCTGGTGGGGTATTGGGGCTATCTCCGATGGCAACCCCTTCTCCTCAGTGATCGCATTTCTCTTCAGCGGCGCCTTCTTTTTCTTCGCGGTCCAGTGGGCGGTCATGAGATGGATGGCTGATCCCCGGGGCGAGTGCAGTCTTACTGGGACGACCATCAGGCCGAGAAGACTATTCGATGTCCTTTCCCTGATCTGGATCGGCGGCGCCACCTTTGGCGCCCTGCTCTATATCGTTGTTTCATTCTTCGACGTCGTCGACATACCCACATACCGGTCCTCCTTGGCTTGGGCCATGGTCTTCGTATTCGTGGCAGGCGTGGCAACGCTGTGGCGCATGATCGCTCACGGCGGCGACTGCTATCTGCGCTTGACTCCCGACCGCTGCGAAGTGTGGAACGGGCCGTGGCTGGCATTCCGGCGCGCCAAGTGGGAGGACATCGAGCAGATCCTGGATCACCCAGTGCGTCGCAAACTCCGTGGCAGAGAGTTGATCGTGCTGGTGCTGCCCGAGGGCAGAAGCGCCACCCTGCTCTCAGACTGTGTCACCGGCAACAGCGACTCCCTTCGTGAGTGGGTGCGGTTCTATTGGCAGCACCCCGAATTCCGCGACGAACTCGTCGACCGCCGCGGCCTGCAGCGTCTCCAGGACGAGAAGTTCACCGTGGAATGACATTGGCAAAGCACTTGTCTGGCCTACCGCGTCGGATTCGAGGTCATCAATTCCGCGCGGCGACAGCTGCACTTCTCATGATCGCGCTAGCGGCAATCACGGGATGCGTCACTGACGGACGCCCGGTTCGCGGTGAACCGCCCCCGGCCACCTCCAACAACTCTGGGCAGTCCGCAACGGAACTCGGCCTGCCCGAACAGTTCCTGCTGGACATCCCGCTGAGACGCAAGCCTGTGCCGGGGTGGACACACAACGCCGTCGACCTGGGGATGAGATCAGGCGCAGGGATCCGCTACTCCCCGATCGGCAACGACGAGAACCGAGGTATCTTTCTGGCGAACTCCGCTCGAGAATGGTGGGTTTTCGGTGTCGACGTGGCCGACGGGAGCCGCCTGTTCGAGCCGGTCTGGTTGGGTCCACATGACGATGCCGAAGCGATCATGGCCTCCGCGTGCTTCCTGAACGGGCCGACCATGGCGGTGTGCCTGCGGGATGACGCCGATGCGCAACGTCGCAACCACGCATGGGTGATCGATACCCGCACCGGCAGATTGGTCTACGACGGCGCCACCGACCTGACGTGGAAGCGCGATGTCGGCGACCCTTACGTCGAGCAGGTCGGTCAGTACCTGGTCGCCACCGTGAATGGCGTCGGCGTCTACGGCGTCGGCCAGCAGGCCGAGCTGACGTGGCACGTCCCGGGCACCGGATCCATGACGTTCCCCCTTGACGACGAACTGGACGTCGCAGCACCGGTCGTCGCCGTACAGTCCCGTCTCCGCGAGCCTGACGTGGTGTTCTCGCTCGCCGACGGCACGGTGGTCACACCACAGCTGGCGCCCGGTGAATCAGTCCAGCGTGCCGTCGCCTACCCGGGGGGATTCGCCGCCGAACTCAGAAGCGGTTCCTCCGCCACGGTCGGGATCGCGTTCTTCGACAACAACGGTCGTGCGCGCAGCCGCGTCGTTGGTGCGGTACAACTCCGCAGCGGCTCCGACATCCTCCCCATGGTCCAGACCGACACCGACGATCGTGTTCTCACGATCGCCGGCAAGCCGCTGCTCGAGCTGTCCAAATCCGTTCTGTATCCCCGTACCCGACTGGCCGGCACCACCCTGTTGATCTCCACAGACGAGGAGCATCGAACGTGGCGACAGTTTGAGCTGGGTACTGGTCACGAAGGCGCGGTCTGCGACCGGGAGGAACTCGGGTATGGCTACATCGGGTCCGGCGAAGACGTGGTGGTGACGTCGGGCTCCCGTTCGCCGGCCGAGGGCGTCGATCTGGCTACGTGCGAAACACTGTGGGCGCTGCCGGGCTCGACCCGCACCTCAACCACCGAGGTGTGGCGGGTGCACACGACGCTTGTGCACCGCGTCGGGGATCGGTTGTCGGCTCTCGTAGCACCCGGGTGATCACAACTCCCCCGCCCTCACATCAGGCCGCGGTGCGCCCGCGCGGCCTCCATATCGTCTGCGATGAAACCTTCGATGAACCCCCGCAGCATGTCTCGGCTCAGCGGCTCGGCGTGGCCGTCGAACTCGTAGATGTAGTCGCCGTCGCCGCTGATCTGCACCCACTGCAGCATCCGACGCTGCGGATCCGTACCCCAGCGCCGCGCCGGCTCGTGACGAGTCTGCACCGTCCCCGTGGCCACCACCTCGCTGCCGTCGATCATACGGGCAGGGGATTCGTCGGGATCGGCGCGCTGAACAGGAAATCCGAGGTCATCGTATTCCTCCGCCGTTTCCGGCATCGTCGGCAGGCGGCTCTCTCCTGCTGCCACCACAATCCGCGGGTGGGCACCCGCGCCGACCAGTCCCACCGATTCTGCAATCGCGGTCGCCAACGCATCCGGCGCCACCGAGTAGATGTCGACGACGTCGACACCGTCCTGATCGCGGGTCTGCCGCGCAACGAACCCGGACTCGCCCCCACGCAGCGCGTGCAGCCGCACGTCCGGCGTGTCTGCGTCTGAGTGAGTCACCCGGCATTCCACGCAGACATCGCTTCGCACAAGGGCTTCCACCCATGATCGAACTCCGGGAAGATCGCCAGCGGCGATGCGATCAGCAACCGGCTCGCCGGCTCTGGTGGCGAGCCACACCGACCCGACGGGTCGGCTACGCCCCAGCGGATAGGGCGGCGCTTCCCGGCCGAACAGTGCGCACGCCGACTCCAGGTCGACCACGGCCACGGTGTCCACCGGCGTCGCAGCGATGCTCACCCCATCCGTCATGGACCCATTCTGCGGGCGGCCACGCTCTTGCGTACAAACGGTGGGGGATACCGACGGCCAGTACGCTCGGTCGAACGCTGGGGGTTCGGTCCGATCCGGACGCACGAATGGGAGCTTTGGGACGGTGACGAGGACCGAAAGGCGGGTGGCGCTCGACGGGAACGCCCGGTTGCGTCGGGCCCGGCACCGGTGGACGGCAGTGCTGATCGCCGCATTGCTGTTCGGCACCGTGGTCTACCTGCTGGCCGTGCACACGACGACGGGCCAGCGGTTCGAAGACGCGGCGCTGCGCGGCGCCACCCAGGTCGACGCCGGGGTGCGTCAAGCGGCGCTGGACCAGTTCCACACCATCACCGTCACGTCGCAGTTGGCCGCGGCGGTGATCGTCGCCGTGATCGGGCTACTGCGCCGCCAGGTGTGGCTGGCTGTGGCCGGGGTGGGGGTGATCCTCGGCGGGCAGGCCGTCACCCAAGTGCTGAAGTACCACGTGTTGTCGCGCCCCGAACTGGTCTCGATCAACGGCACGTTCGCCGACAACACACTGCCCAGCGGGCACACCACGGCGGCGATGTCGCTGTTGTTCGCCACGCTGATCGTGATGCCGTACCGGTTCCGCGGTGTCGCGATGTTCTTCACGCTCACCTGGGCGGTCGGCATCGGTGCCTACACCGTCATCATCAAGGCCCACAGGCTCTCGGACACCCTGGCCGCCGACGCGGTGGCGCTCATCGTGGCCTGCGCTGCGTCGCACTTCCTGGCCCGCAGCGGTCGGATCCGCGCGGTGATCTCCCCGCCGGCGACGCGCTACACCCTTCGTACGGTGTTCGTCGTGCTGGTCGGCGCCGCCGGATCGGCGAGCCTGGCCCTGGGCGTGGTGCAAGTGCTGCGCGGGGCGTCAGCCCATCTGAACGACGAGCCCGCCGAGTGGCATCTGTTTCTAGGGTCGCAGTGGCTGGCCGCTGCCGGTTCGGTGGCCGCCGCGCTGCTGTTCTGGTGGACCTGGCACCGACTGGAGAGCAAACGTCGCGGCGACCCGGTCAGCACCCGCTGAGACCGGTCAGGCCGTTAGTTCGCCGTTTCGGTCGGAGCTCGGCTCGGGTCCTGTCAGCCGGTGACGGTGAGCTCGGTGTACATCCCGGCCCAGTAGTGGCCGGCGATGTTGCAGATCAGCTCGTAGCGGCCGGGTTCCAGTGCGATGGTCGTCCAGCCCGCCGCGCCGGGGACCAGTCCCTCGCCCTCGCCCGCCCCGCAGCTGGCTTCCACGTGGCCGAGGCCCGCCGATTCATCAACCTGATGACTCGCCTCGATGCGTCGCTGGCCGATCGACTCGCCCGGACCGAGCGGCAGAACGGTCAGCTCGTGAATCCACGCTCCGGTATTGAGCACCCTGAATGACACCTCACCGGCGGGCACAGTGGCCGGGTCGATCACCATGCTCATCATCCGCATTCCGCGCCACGGATACTCCTGATTCATCGTGGCCGGGCCGTATGGGCCACCCGGGCCGGTACCCCTCATGCCCTGGCCGTGCATCACCCGGGGCCCCATCATGCTGCCGTGCGTATCGGTGAGGTTGACGTCGACGACTGTGCCGGGCAACGGCGGGATCTCACACGACTGTGGCGGGTATGAGCGCGGGGCGACCGGCCCGCCAGGTCCAGCACTCCGAATGCCCGGTCCAACCGTTGCTGCCAGGGCGAAGGTGCTCGCCACTCCGAGTACGACGGCCGCCAAGCCGATCAGCAGAGCAAGCCGCAAACGTCTTGTGGCCATGATCGTCAGCGGTGTTCGCGCAGAAGGGTCATGCGACGCCGGAACTCGTCCTCGTCGATCTCGCCCCGGGCGAACCGTTCAGCCAGCAGGTCCTCGGCTCGGTTCACATTCGGGCCCTGCTGCGGTCCTCTACTCCCGCCACGATCAGAGGTGAAGTAGCGGACGGCCAAGACCACCAAAGTGATCACAACCCCCCAAAAAACCACCATGACCAGGCCCATCATGATCCAGCCGCCCCCACCCCAGCCGTGGTTCCACATCCAGCCGTCGCCGCCATACATCACCGAAATCACCCCACCGCAGCCCGATTTGTCGTCTTCGACCCACGATGCGCCCCCTATGCATCACTCTGTAGGGCCGATGGTCCCCGTCGTGACGCACGAAGGCCCTCCAGTCAGCACCAATCGGCCCGCCGCGGACGATCCGCTGACTGCATGCCCCGGCGGTGTCGCACCAGGTTCGTCGCGGGCACCGCCGCGAGGACGAACAGTGTCCCGGCCAGAAGGACGTAGAGGTGTACGCCGATCGCCATGCTCACGGGCGCGCCGTCGGCGAGGGCACCGGGTATCCGGGTGGCCTTGAGCACCTCACCTCCGAGGACGTTGAAGGTGACCGATCCGAGCGCGAGCATGACAGACACCAGACCGGCGACGGTGCCCTGCCGCTCGGTCGGTGCGAGGTCGGTCGCTAGGTTGTAGCCGGACGCACCGATCGCCCCGGCGGCCACACCGAGCATCGCTGTACAGACGATGGCCAACGGAAGCACCGATACCCCCGCGAGCATCGTAAAGGTCGCCACGACGCCGAGGGCGATACCGCCGAGGAGCGGAATCGCCGGACCGATACGTCCCGCCAACCACCCGGCGCCGACCCCGCCGATCACGATGCCGACATTGGGCGTGGCGAGCAGCACCGCGACAGTCTCTCCGTCACCCAGCCCGTAACCGAGCCCGAGATCGGCTGGCACCTGGGCAATGAGGCTCGTCAGCTGCAGCATGCTCCGGAACGAGCCTGCCGCCAGTATCAGCGCCAACAGCGTCAGCAGGACCGGGCGGCTGAGGACCCGAAGGTCGATGATGGGCTCGTCGACGCGCAGCGCGAGCAGTGCCCAGCCGACCAACGCGGTGGCACCGGCGACCAGCAGCATGATCATGCCTCCCGAGAGCCATCCGAAGTCCCTGCCGAGGCTGGTGTAGGCGAGCACCGCGGCGAGGCCGCCGCCGAGGAGAAACGCCCCGACCACATCGATCCGGCCGGTGCTGCGGACCGGCGACTCCGGGATGAACGCGTGCACGGACGCCGCAGCGGCCGCGGCGAGCACTGCCGCCACCACGAACACGCCCCGGTAGCCGACGACCTCGATGACCGGTTCCATCAGGAACGGTTCGACGATTCCGACGATCGACGAGCCGGATGTCACGAGGCCCACCACGGCCATCGCCACCCGCGGGGTGCAGATCTGGCGTGCGAGCGCCACGGTGATGAAGATCGCGGCGAAAGCGGCGCCTTGAACGCAGCGTCCCACCAGGAACAACCACATGGTTGGGGCCATCAGGCAGATCAGCGCTCCGGCACATGCCAGCAGCAGCGTGGCGATGAGCACCCGGCGCTTGCCGTAAATGTCGGAACACTTCGCGAGCAACGGTGACCAGATGGCTCCGGCCAACATCGCGCTCGCGTTCAGCCACGCGGCCTGGTCGGTGTCGAAGTGCGCCAACATCTGCGGCAGCACCATCAACGGCGAGGCGATCGCGACGTCGGCCAGGACGTTCGCCAGGATCAGGACGGCCACCCAGAGGATGAGTCGCCTGCTCCACCGGTGCTCCTGGACAGTGGAGGCACCTTGTGTGACGTTCACTGCACAGGCTGTCCGGAGCCGGAGCGGGCGCTTCCCGCCGCATCCCGGCGCCGCGCGTGCTCGTTGCTTTGCAGGCGGTTGTTGCGTGCGGTGATGGCGGCCCAGCTGGCTGGCAGCAAGTGGTCGCTGCCCCGGTGAACGTGTTGCTGGGCGGCGGTGACGTGGGGCCGAAGCCGGGTCTCGTACCGTTCGAACGCGGCGATGGGGTCAGGACCGCGCGACCGGAGTTCCTCGGCGAGAACGTGGGCGCCGGTCAGGGCGAGTGAGGTGCCGCGACCGGAGAGGAAGGCCGGGCAGTAGCCCGCGTCTCCGACGAGGGCGACGCGGCCGCGGTGCCAGCAGGGCAGGTCGATCTGGCTCGCGGCGTCGAAGAAGAAGTCGGGGGCGGCGCGGACGGCGTCGAGCAACTGGGGAATCTTCCAGGAACGGTAGTCAGCGAAGGCGGCGAGGAGTATCGCCTTCTGCGCGTCCAGGTCTTGATGGTCGTAGTGGAGCGGTTCCGAGCGGAACTGGAAGACCGCGACGGTCCGGGTCTTGTACCGGAAGACGCCGGCCAGGCGATCGGGGACGTTGTAGACGGAATTGACGTGCTCGGACCAGGCCTGGCCGGGGAGATCGGCGAGGGCGAAGTAGACACCGAGATGCCGGACATGGTCCTGTTCAGGTCCGAACATCAGCCGCCGGACCACGGAGTGCTGACCGTCGGCGCCGAGCACCAGGTCGTAGCGCCCGGTGCGGCCGGAGCCGAAGCGGACGTGAACGTCGGGGCCGCAATCGGTCAGTGTCCGGATCGAGTCACCGAAACGGATTGTCACGGCTTGCGGGAGCGCGTCGGCAAGGATGCGCACGAGGTCCTCACGCAGGATCTCGATGTCGGCGTCGGAGTCGCTCATCTCCGCCATCGCGACGCGGCCCACCGGTTTCCCGGCACCGTCGACGAACTGGCTGGACTCCGACATACGCAGCCGCTGCTGTCTGATCTTCTCGAGCAGTCCCATGCTGGTCACGGCCTCGATCGCCTCGCCACGGATGTCGACGGGCGTTCCATCGAGTCGGATGCGGCGGGCGCGCTCGACGACGGTGACGTCGTGTCCATCGGAGCCGAGTTCAAGCGCGCCGGCGAGCCCGGCGATGCCGGCGCCGGAGACGAGGATGTGCATGGTGCTTGCTCCGGGTTCTCTGCATGGAAGCGACGAGCCTTCCCAACCTTAAAGCGACATTTTGTCTCTTTAAGGTGAGGCTAGTCATGATTCGCTTGCACTGCAACGCACGACGTGACGACAATCGGCACCCGAGCGGAGGCAGAAGGTGGGTACGGGGATGACCGACGGCACCGCCAGCCGGTCGCCGGCACGCCGGCCCGGTGGGCGCAGTGCGCTGGTGCGCGGTCGGATTCTCGCCGCGACGGCCCAACTCGTCGCGCGCGACGGTATCGCCGGCTTCCGGTACGAGGAGGTCGCCGAGGTCGCCGGCGTGCACAGGACCAGCGTCTACCGCAACTGGCCCGACCGCGAGGAGTTGGTCGCCGAGGCCCTTCTGCAGTACGCCGAGGACCTGGCGTCCATCGCTGACACGGGCGACCTGCGCCGTGATCTGGTGGATTATCTGACAGCGCTCGCCAATGGGCTGGACACACCGTTCGGTCAGGCGCTCGGGCTGGCCATCCAGCCCACTCGCGAAAGCTCAACCGTGAGGCAGACAGTGGCCAGGATCCTCGAGCAGCGCGGGGCTGCCATCCGGCAGCGGGTGAACGTGGCTGTCGACCGGGGTGACCTGCCGCCATTCGACAGCACTTTTCTCGGTGAAATGCTCTCTGGCCCGGTGCATCTCATCGTCAACCGCGGCGTCCGCCCGTTTACCCGCACGGACGCGGAGCGCATTGTCGACGTCGTGCTCGCCGGGATTCGGGCCACGGTCCCGAGCAGGTGAGCACCATGGCCACCGACTCGGCCAGGCCTCAACGCCGCTCTTTGTCTCCGGCTGTCAGCGTGAAGCACTGCGTGCCCGCGGCATGCGTCCAGACCGAGTCGCGCACCAGGGTGTCACCCGAGGGTTGGGCGAAATCGGCGCAGAGCTCGAACGACCTGTCGGCGCCCGGCGAGTAGCGGTAGGGCGCACGGGTCGACGGGTCGTCGAGCGGAATCGGTGTCGGCAGCGCCGCACTCAGCTCGCCGAGGCTTTCCGGCAGCTCCGAGTTCTGCTCGTAATAGCGGTCGACCCCGGCGGCGAGTGAACGCAGATCCTCCACCCTCCGGTCGTCGATACGCCGGGCCGCCTGCTCGGACGGCGGCCCCATCAGCCACAGCCCCGCCCCCACCGCCGTCACGCTCGCCAGCACCGCGACGCCGAGGAACAGTGCCGGGACCGGCCGCCGACCGCGCTCGGTGTCCCGCAGATCCCAGAGGTAGTAGCCGAGGATCAACCCTGCGACGACCGCCACCACCAGCACCTTCAGCAGGAACCGTGCCGTGGTGCCGCCGCCGAGCACATAGGCGACGAGCGTCACGAAGTCGCCGATGATGACGGCCACCGCCACGAACATCGCGAGGTAGGTGAACCAGCGGCGGATCGCCGATCCGCGTTCGGCCGGGTCGCGCCTCAGCGATCGGGCGACGAGCCACGAGGCGACGAGGAACACCGGGAAGGCGATGATGACCCGCGCTACCGCCCACAGGACGCCCGGCACCCACATGTCCGGACCCAGCGGCACCGCGGCCGGATCGTAGAACAGGTAGTCGATCAGCGTGAAGAAGAGCCCCACCACCGAGAACGCCGTGATCCCGAGCGCAGTGAAGAGCAGGAGATAGCGGAACGCCTCTCCTGCCGAGACCTGCAGAACGGGCCGGGGAACCGGGACCGGGAACGGGACCTCGGCGAAACCGGCGAGGGCCTTCTTCACCTGTTCGGGCTGCCAGCCGGCATCGCGGAGCGCCTGCTCGATCTCCGGACGCGGGATGCCGCGCTGAAGCGCCTCGCGAACGAAGCGGGTGAGTTCGTCTGACCGTGGCGCCATCAGGCACCGATGAATTCCGGTGAGCCGTCCAGATACCGGGCCAGCGACAGCCGCAGCGCCCGAACGCGGTGGCCCGCGTCGACCTCCAGCAGGGCTGCTTCGGCGGTCATGCCGACCCACAGTTGTGCTGCCGGGTAGGGGTCGGGCCAGTCCATCGCGGCGAAGTCCGGCTCACACAGATGCGCGGTGTCCCGGTTGCGCCTGCGGACCTCGGCGGCGGTGACAGGCTCGGCCCGCGCCTCTAGCAGCAGCGCTCGGACACCGTACTCGCGCAGACAGGCGTCCAGATAGGTGCGACTCGCCCTCAGCAACCGCTCCGCCCCCGGCGGGTAGGTGTCCATCACACCCCGCGTCTCGTCGAGGATGCGGTCGTGGAAATCGCGGTGCAACGCCAGCAGATAGGCCGCACGATCCGGAAAGTGATGAAAGAAGGCGCCTTTGGAGACGCCCGCTTCCTCGACGATGCGGTTGATGCTCAGACCGGACAGGCCGGTGTCCTTCGACGCGCGGACACCGGCGTCGAGCAATGACAACCGGGTCCGTGCCGCCGATTCCTGCCTGGTCATGCCACATGGTATCGCGACGGTCACCGGGCGCCGGCCACGCTTGCCTTTTTGGGCGACGCAGCGTAATCGGTTGCCCGCGAACCGATTCGTTCGGCCTTGCGCTAGGTCGCGACCCCGAGCACCCGCTGCAGGTCCGGCTTCATCTGCAACAACTGCTGACCCCAGTATCCCCAGCTGTGGGTGCCATCATGGGGGAAGTTGAACACCCCGTTGCTCCCGCCCGCGGCCAGATAGCGCTCCTGGAACGTGCGACTGGTTCGGCCCAGGAACTTCTCCAGGAACTGCGCCGCGGCCAGGTTCCCGACGCTGGCGTGCGCGTCGAAGTCGGAGGCCGCTCCGGTGCCGGAGTAGATCCAGATCCTGGTCTGGTTGGCGACGAGTTTCGCGACGTTGACGGTGGGGTCGTTGCGCTGCCAGGCCGGGTCGTCGGACGGGCCCCACATGCTCTCGGCGTCGAACCCGCCGGCGTCTTTCATCGCGATGCCGATCAGCGTCGGCCACCACCCTTCTGACGGGTTCAGCGCCGCCGAAAGTGCTCCGGCGTACACGAACTGTGTCGGGTGCCAGATCGCCAGGGACAGGGCCGAGGACCCGGCCATCGACAATCCGACGACGGCGTTCCCGGTGGCGGATACGGATCTGGTCGCACTCAACCAGGCGGGAAGCTCGCGGGTCAGGAACGTCTCCCACTTGTAGGTGTAGGACTGCCCGTTCCCGTCGGAAGGCTGATACCAGTCGGTGTAGAAACTGGACTGGCCACCGACCGGCATCACCAACGACAGCCCCGAGCCCTCGTACCACTCGAAGGCCGGAGTGTTGATGTCCCACCCGCTGAAGTCGTCCTGGGCGCGCATTCCGTCGAGCACGTAAACCGCGCGCGGACCGCCGTACTGGAACTGGACGCGAATATCGCGCCCCATCGCCGGCGACGGCACATCCAGATACTCCACCGGCAGGCCCGGTCGCGAGAACGCGCCCGCCGGGCCCACTCCCCCGTCGGCGAGGCCGGCGCCGAAGATCACTGCCACCAACGCGGCCACCACGGAAACTCGTCGCGTCATCCTCGTCACCGTTCCACCTTTCACATACCGTCCGGTCGGTCAGTGAAATGAATGTACCTCATTCGCGGCGTGCGGTCTTCTCAGGTGCCGCGGCGACGCAGCAGCAGGATGGGCACGATCGTCGCGGCGACCACAGCGCCGATCACCGCGAGCGTGGGGAAGCTGGTCTGGGCGACGACGAGACCGGAGCCCAGACCGCCGGCCGCACCGGCAACGGCGATGAACAGGTCGACGGTGCCCTGTGTTTTCGCCCGGCCGGCCACCGCGGTGGCGTTGGTGATCGCGGTGGTGCCCGCGATCAGACCCAGGCTCCAGCCGAACCCCAGCAGCGCCAGCGCCACCGCGAGCGCGGCGATCGAATGGGCCGGGGCGAAGCCGGCCAGCGCGCCGGCGGCGATCAGGGTGACCGCGGCGAGACCGGCGGTGACGGCCGGGCCGTACCGGTCGACAAGGTACCCGGAGATCGGCGAGGGCAGGTACATCGCCGCGACGTGGATCGAGATGACCAGCCCGGCGGCCGCGAGGTCGTGGTTGTGGTGCTGCATGTAGACCGGCGTCATCGTCATCACGGCGACCATGACGAGCTGGGTGATCATCATCACCGCTGCCCCGGCCAGCACCACGGGATTCCACGACGATGTTCTCTCGCGGGGTTCGGCTACCCCGACCGTGGCGACCGGAGCGTCGGGAAGCTCAGCCGCGAGCTGTAATGGATCGGGCCGCAACAGAATCCAGATGACGATCCCTGCCGCGCCGTACGCGACGGCGGCGAGCAGGAACGGGCCGGCCAGCCGAGGCACCCCGATCACATCCGCGAGATCGCCGAGCACCCCGACGAGGTTTGGACCGATGACCGCACCCACCGTGGTCGCGACCAGCACGGTGCTGATCGCGCGGGCGCGGCGGTCGTGATGGGCGAGATCCGCACCGGCATAACGTGCCTGAAGATTCGTGGCGGTGCCGGCGCCGTAGACGAAGAGAGCGGCGAACAGCAGCGCGATGTTGTCGAGGACGGCTGCGGCGACGATACCGACGCTGCCGAGCGCTCCGGCGAGGTAGCCGGAGGCCAGGCCGACACGACGGCCGAACCGTTGCGAGAGTTGACCGACGCCCGCCGCCGCGGCTGCCGACCCGATGGTGAACAGCGCGCTCGGGATCCCGGCCATCCCGGTGGAGCCGAACATCTCCTGCGCCAGCAGTGCTCCCACGGTGACGCCGGCGGCCAGCCCAGCGCCACTGAAGATCTGCGCGGCCACCAGCACCCGCAGGGTACGTTTCTGGACCGCGTCGAGGTGCGCGCGGGTGGCGCCGAGCGGGGCCACCGCGGGTTGCTTCGGATCGATCATGAGGCGGCGGAGGGGGCAGTGGATTGTTCGCGCTCGGTGATCCAGTGGGCGGCCAACAATCCCGACAGCGCCGTCATGATGGCGGCGACGACGACGGTGGCGTGCAGGTTCAGCGCGTCGGCCACCACTCCGGCGATCAGGGCCCCGGCCGCGTAGCCGATGTCACGCCAGAACCGGTACGTGCCCAGGGCGTTCGCCCGCCAGGTGGGGTGGGCGTGATCTGAGATCGAGGCGATCAGCGCAGGATAGACCATCGCTGTGCCGATGCCCAGAGCGACAGCGGAGGTGATACCCGCGAGCAGGGGCCAAGCCAGAAGCGTCAGGGCGAGCACGAAACCGGCGGCCTGGACCAGCATTCCGGTGACGATGAGGGGTTTGCGGCCGATGCGGTCGGCGAGATGCCCGGTCGGGATCTGTCCCAGACCCCACAGCAGCGGGTAGATGCCTTTGATCAGCCCGACAGCAGCGAGCCCCAGCCCGTATTCGGTGAACAGCAGCGGGAACACGCCCCAGGTGAGGCCGTCGTTGAGGTTGTTGACCAGCCCGGCCTGGCTGGCGCCGCGCAGGCTGCGATCCTTCCACGAGGTGCGGCTGAAGATCGTCCAAAAGCCGTTTTTCTCATCGGGTTCCGTCACGGTGTGCTGGGAGAGCTCCAACTCCAGGTGGGCGGCGGTGTCGCGGACCACAAGGGACAGGCCGAGCCCGGCGGCGACGAACACCACACCGATCAACTCCGGAACCGGACGCAACCCGTAGGACGTGGCGAGGTATCCGGTCAGCAGGGCCGTGGCACCGACGGCGACATAGCCGGCTGCCTCGTTGAGCCCGGTGGCCAGGCCTCGGCGGGACGGCCCGACCAGATCGATCTTCATGTTGACCGTCATCGACCAGGCGAGCCCCTGGTTGAGACCGAGCAACACGTTCGCCGCGATGATCCACCACCACGACGGCGCCCATGCCAGCATGAAGGGCACCGGCACTCCCAGTGCCCACCCCGCCAGCAACAGTTGCTTGCGGGAGAACCGCGCGGTCAGGGCCCCGGCGGCAAGGTTGGTCAGCGCCTTGGTGATCCCGAAGGCGATGATGAACGCGAACACGGTCAGGTCGTTGGTCAGGCCGAACACCTCGGTGCCGATCAGCGGGACGGTGGTGCGTTCCAGCCCGACCAGACCACCGACGCAGATGTTGACGATCACCAGAAGGGTGAACTGCAACCAGTTCTCGCGCAGCCCCAGCCGCACCGGGCGTCCCCGCCGGTCAGGGGCGGTGGTCATCGGAGCGCCGCGACCAAGCCATCAAAGGCCATCGTGTTCTCCTCGCGCCGTGTCGGACCGTGGGTCGGCCGCCACACGGGTACCTAAGGTACATTAATCCATGGAAAGGTGGAATATGGCTGGAGTAGATCGGTCACCCGGGAAGACGAGGCTGTACGACGCGTTCGCCGCGAGCGGCAAAGCACTGGCGCACGCCAGCCGACTCGAGCTGTTGGACCTGCTCGGACAGGGGGAACGGACGGTCGACGCGCTGGCCAAAGCGTCCCGCCTGAACCTGACCACGGCGTCCGCCCACCTGCAGATCCTGAAGGCGGCCGGGTTAGTCACCACCCGGCGTGACGGCGTCCGGATCTACTATCGGCTTGCCGGCGAGGATGTCGCCCAACTGTTTGTGCTGCTGCGCAAGGTCGCCGAAGCACACCGGGCCGAAGTGCCCGCCGCCCGCGACGACTATCTCCTGTCGGGCGGCACCGATCCGGGAGCGCTGCACCGCGACGAACTGGTCGCCCGGATGGCTGACGACACCCAGGTGGTTCTGGATGTGCGGCCACGCGAGGAGTACGAGTCCGGCCACATCCCCGGCGCAGTGTCCATCCCGGTCGACGAGCTGGCCAGTCGGATCGACGAACTGCCCGACGACAGGGAGATCGTGGTGTACTGCCGGGGCGAATACTGCGTCTTCGCCTACGACGCGGTGCGGTTACTCGCCGATCGCGGTCGCCGGGCGATCCGACTCAACGACGGCATGCTCGAGTGGCGGCTGGCAGAGCTGCCGGTCGCCACCGCCTGACCGCGACGGCGTGCATGGCGGTTCAGTGTCCGGCGCCGATCTCGATGAGCAGGACTCCCACCGCGATGAGTCCGATCCCACCGAGCATCCGGCGGGTCAGCGGCTCGTTGAACAGGTAGCGGGACGCGACGGCCGTGATGGCCACTCCCGCCGCAGCCCAGACTCCGTACGCGATTCCCAGCGGCATGCCCTGACGCAGCGAACCGAGCAGCATCGTGAAGGCGAGTGCGTAGCCGATCGCGACCACCGCATAGAGCCGTGGCCGGCCGTCGGCGGCGGCCCGTAATGTCAGCGTGGCGATGACTTCGGACACGATCGCGCCCGCCAGCAGCAGGTACTGCACCTCGTCAGTCGCCTGCCGCGGACGCGCCGACGTCAGTCCGCACAGGGCGCGAACCGGTTTCGACCATCAGCACACCGGCGATGATGCAGGCCAACCCGATGGCCATCGCCATCGTGAACGCCTCGCCGAACAGCAGCGCCGACAGGCACGCCACCAGCGCGACACCCGTCGCCGCCCAGATGCCGTAGGCCACGCCGACTCCCATACCGCGCTTGAGCACAGCCGTGAGGAAGACGAAGGATGCGAGGTACCCCGCCACCACAACGATGTAGAGCACCGGGACGGTGGCCGACCCCTTGAGCGACAGCGTCGCCGCCACCTCGCAGAGGATCGCGCCGCCGAGATACAGCCAGGTCATGTGGCTCAGTCTGTCGGCTCGCCGGCATCCTCGTCCACGTCGGGGGTGTCTTTGCGGTCGTCGCCGTCGGCTTGTTTCGCCTTGGCGTTCTTGGAGGCGGCCGAACCTTCTTCGTCGTCGTAGATTCCTCTGCCGCGGGTCATCGAGTTCCTCTCACTGCGAAGCGCTTCGGAGTTTGTCCAGTAGCGGGCCCGCCGCCTCCTCGAGGAACAGCTCCTGGCTTTCGCCGCCGACCTGCACCATCGCGATGTCGGTGAATCCCGCCTCCCAGTACTTTTGCACCGATTCGACGATAGCGTCCAGGTCGGGACCGCACGGGATGGACTCGGCGACGTCCTCATGTCGGACGAACTGCGTCGCACCGTCGAACCCCGCCGTGGTCGGTAGATCCGAGTTCACCGCCCAGCCGCCGGCGAACCACCGGAACTGATCGTGTGCGCGGGCCACGGCGGCGTCGCGATCGGGATCCCAGCAGATCGGGATCTGACCGATCACCCTGACATCGCCCGGGAGACCGGTGGCCCGCCGGGTGTCGTGCCAGGAGTCGACGAGCGACTTCTCGGGCTGGACCGCGATCAGGTGGTCTGCCAGTGGGGCGAACTCCTCGATCGAGCGGTCACCGGAGACCGCCGCCGCGATCGCCACCGGAATCTCGGGAACGTCCCACAGGCGCGCGGAGTCCACCTCGAAGTACTCGCCTTTCCAGTCGACCATCTCGCCGGTCATCAATTCGCGGATGATCTGGATGGCCTCGCGCAGCATGTCGTGCCGGCGCGCGACGGTGGGCCAGCCCTTGCCGACCACGTGCTCGTTGAGGTTCTCCCCGCTGCCCAGCCCCAGCGTGAACCGGCCGTCGGCCAGAATCTGGAGAGTGGCCGCCTTCTGCGCGACGATCGCGGGGTGGTAGCGGATGGTCGGGCAGGTGACGTAGGTCATCAACTCGACCCGCTCGGTGGCGTGGGCGACTGCTCCCAGCATCGACCAGGCGTACGGTGCGTGGCCCTGTGACGACAGCCACGGAAAGTAGTGGTCGCTGGACACTTCGAAGTCGAAGCCGACGTTCTCTGCCGAAACTGCATAGCGGACAAGTTCTTTGGGGCCGCTCTGCTCGGTCATCAGGGTGTAGCCGAAACGCGTCATGGGCTTCGGATACCCGGGCTCCCCGCTACGAAACGGTGTTGCGCCAGGGACGCCGACGCGTGCGGCTGGAGTGACTGACGTTGTCAATTCCGGCATCGATCGACAGGATGGTCCGCATGACGTACGACACCGGCGGCTCCGGACCGCCGGGGGCACCTCCCCCCGGCGGCCCGCCCACCGGTTATCCCCCGCCCGGCTACCCGGGCTACCCACCACCGGGGTACGGCTACTACGGACCACCTCCGGGCTACCCACCGCCCTACGGTGGCCCGCCGCCGGGATACGGCCCGCCGCCGGGATACGGTCCGCGGCCGGCGTTCAAGCCCGGCGTCGTCCCCCTGCGTCCGCTCAGCCTGTCCGACATCTTCAACGGGGCAGTGGCCTACATCCGGGCCAATCCCAAAGCCACGCTGGGTGTCACGACGATCGTCGTGGTCGCTGCGCAGCTGTTGACGCTGGTGCTGTCACTGCTGCCGTTCGCGTTCACCGGCCAGCTCGCCCAGTCCATGGGCAGCGACGAGCCCACCGCCGAGATGCTGGTGAGCTGGGCGGCGTCCAGCCTCACCGCCTCCGTCTCCACCTTCGTGTCGGCGATCCTGCTCAGCGGCCTGCTGACGGTCGTGGTCGGGCGGGCGGTGTTCGGCGCCGGGATCACGATCGGCGACGCCTGGAGGCGACTCCGTCCGAGGCTTTGGGCGCTGATCGGGTTCACCGTGCTGCAGACCATCGGCGCGGTGCTGTTGATCGCGCTGGTGTTCCTGCCCGTGCTGGCCGTGGCGCTCGCGACTGACGTGATGATCGCGTTCCTCTTCGGCGTTCCGCTGGTCCTCGCGCTGATCGCGACCCTGGTCTATCTGGGCACGATGCTGACGTTCACCCCGGCGGCCATCGTGCTGGAGCGCCGCGACATCATCTCGTCGATCAAGCGGTCGTTCGCGCTGATCAAGGGTGACTTCTGGCGGGTCTTCGGGATCCGGCTGCTCGCCACGCTGGTGGCCAACCTGATCGCCGGGGCGGTCGCGATCCCCTTCAGTTTCGGCGGTCAGATCGTGCTGTCCACCTCGGCGTCCACCACGGCGGCAATGCTCGCCCTGGTCGCCTTCGCCGTCGGCGGCGCCATCGGTCAAATCATCACCGCCCCGTTCACCGCTGGGGTGGTCGTGCTGCAGTACACCGACCGTCGCATCAGGTCGGAGGCCTTTGACCTCGTCCTGCAGACAGGCGCAGCAGGCGGCCCGACAGCCTCGCCGGATTCCACCGACGACCTCTGGCTGACGCGCCAGAGCTGACATGCCGACGATCGACATCGACCGCGACGCGGCCCACGAGGCGGCCCAACGCGAGCTCGGCAAACCGATTTACCCCAGGCCGTCACTGACCGACCAGATCCTCGACTGGATCGACGAACTGCTTTACCGACTGGTCGCCGGTAGCGCCGACGTCCCTGGCGGCTGGTTCACCGTGTCGGTGCTGCTGATGCTGCTGGGCGTCGCCGTGTTCGTCGCGGTGCGCATCGCCCGCCGCGCCATGCGCACCGAACGCAGCCAATCCGCCGGCCTTTTCGACGGCCACGAGCTCACTGCGGCCGAACACCGCGCGACCGCCGAAGCACATGCCGCGACCGGGGAGTGGGCAGCCGCCATTCGCCACCGGCTTCGCGCGGTGGCGCGACAACTCGAGGAAAACGGGGTACTGGAACCCGTTCCCGGCCGGACAGCGACCGAACTGGCCCGAACCGCCGGCCGGGCACTACCCGCTCTGACCAACGAATTATTCACCGCAGCAGAGATTTTCAACGACGTTACCTATGGGGAGCGGCCGGGACTGGAATCGCAGTACCGGATGATCGCCTCGCTGGACAGCGAGTTGGGAACACACACGGCGCGGCGCTCCGCCGAGCCGCCGGCCACTTCGTCACCCCAGACATGGGCCGAGGTGCGATGACAGATACCTCGTCGACCGTGGTCGGCGCGACCATGGGCCAGCGGTGGCGTACCGGACGATGGGTGCTGCTCGCCCTCGTTGTCATCGTCGCCGTCGCCGCTGTGACGACCTACCTGACCTCACCGCGAAGCGGCGGTCGGATGGAAGCGACATCAACGTCTCCCGACGGGGCCCGAGCCCTGGTCACGCTGCTGCGTGACAACGGGGTGACGGTCGTCGAGGCCGAGACGGTGGAAGCCGTCGAACGCGAAGCGCAGCCCGGAAACCTGCTGGTGGTGGTACAGACGGCCCACCTGTTCGGCGATGAACTGCTCAGCCGGCTCGCGGATGTGCCGTCTGATCTGCTCCTGGTCGAGCCGGGTGGGCGAACTCGCGAACAGCTCGCGCCGGCGGTCCGCCGAGCGGATTCGACGAGTTTCGGTGGCCTCGCCCCGGAGTGTGACCTGCGGGAGGCCCGGCAGGCCGGAACCGTGCACTTCGGTGGGGCCGACAGCTTCGACGCGTCCGGCGAAACCCCGGTGACCCGGTGCTACGACGGTGTGCTGGCGCGCTACACCGAAGACGGCCGGACGACGACCGTTGTGGGCAGCGCGCATTTCATGACCAACGACGGCCTGCTCGAGGAGGGCAATGCCGCGCTCGCGATGAATCTCGCGGGACAGAGCCCCCGGGTGATCTGGTACGCACCGCAGAGCAGCGAGCCCGACGACTCCGGCGGCGGCGCAACGATTTCCGACTTGATCCCCGCACAGGTCACCTGGGTGGCGCTGCAGCTGGCGCTCGCGGTGGTGCTGCTGGCGCTGTGGAAGGGCCGCCGGATCGGCCCGCTGGTGGCCGAGCGAATGCCCGTCGTGGTGCGCGCCTCCGAGACCGTGGAGGGCCGTGGCCGGTTGTACCGTTCGCGGCGCGCCAGGGACCGGGCTGCCGAGGCGCTGCGGACGTCGACACTGCAGCGCATGCTGCCCCGCCTCGGTCTGAGCCCGACGGCCCGGCAATCGACGGTCGCCGAGGCGGTCACGGCACGGTGCGGTCTGGAAGCCCGCGCAGTCGCCCACACCCTCTACGGACCGTCGCCGACCACCGATACCGAACTGGTCACCCTCGCACGCGAACTCGACGACATGGAAAGGCTGGTCGCACAGTCGTGACACAACCCACCGAGCATGACAGCGCCCGTACCGCGCTGATGGCCCTGCGCACCGAGATCGGCAAGGTCGTCGTCGGCCAGGATGCCGTGGTGAGCGGCCTGGTGATCGCGTTGTTGTGCCGCGGACACGTGCTGCTGGAGGGGGTGCCCGGCGTCGCGAAGACCCTGCTGGTGCGCACGCTGGCGGCGGCGTTGCAGCTGGACTTCAAGCGGGTGCAGTTCACCCCGGACCTGATGCCCGGCGACGTCACCGGGTCGTTGGTCTACGACGCGCGCACCGCGGAGTTCGAGTTCCGCGCGGGCCCGGTGTTCACCAACCTGTTGTTGGCCGACGAGATCAACCGCACGCCACCCAAGACCCAGGCTGCGCTGCTGGAGGCGATGGAGGAGCGTCAGGTCAGCCTCGACGGCGAACCCCGCGCCCTGCCGGACCCGTTCATCGTCGCGGCCACTCAGAACCCGATCGAGTACGAGGGCACCTACCAGCTGCCCGAGGCCCAGCTGGATCGGTTCCTGGTGAAACTCAATGTGCCGCTGCCCCCGCGCGATCAGGAGATCGCGATCCTCGACCGCCATGCCCGCGGATTCGACCCCCGCGACCTGTCCGCCGTGAGACCGGTCGCGGGTCCGGCCGAACTGGCGGCCGCGCGAGAAGCGGTCCGGCAGGTGCTCGTCGGCGATGAAGTGCTCGGCTACATCGTCGACATCGTCGGTGCCACAAGGCATTCGCCGTCCCTTCAGCTCGGGGTGTCCCCGCGCGGGGCGACGGCT
The DNA here is from genome assembly GCF_902705885.1 of Mycolicibacterium austroafricanum. Classification (GTDB taxonomy): domain Bacteria; phylum Actinomycetota; class Actinomycetes; order Mycobacteriales; family Mycobacteriaceae; genus Mycobacterium; species Mycobacterium vanbaalenii_A. The sequence continues at coordinate 484,774 of NZ_CACSIP010000001.1, forward strand.
CTGCTGTCCACGTCGCGGGCGTGGGCGTGGCTGTCGGGCCGCAGCTACGTCACTCCCGACGATGTCAAGGCGATGGCCAGACCCACGCTGCGGCATCGTGTCGCGTTGCGCCCCGAGGCCGAGCTGGAAGGGGCGAGCGCAGACGGGGTGATCGAGGGCATCCTGGCCGCTGTGCAGGTGCCGAGATGATTGCTCAACAGTGATACTCACCGGGCGCACCGGGCTGGTCGCGCTGCTGTGCGTGGTACCCATCGCGTTCTCCCCCCGTCCCGCACTGGCTTTCGCCGTGTTGCTGGCGGTTCTTGCGATCGCTGTGGCGGTGGATGTCGCCCTGGCAGGCAGCCCGCGAGCCCTCACATTGACGCGCAGCGGCCAGACGTCGGCACGCCTGGGCCAGCCGGTGGTGGCGCAGCTGAGCGTCGACAGCGGTGGCCGGCGCAGGTTCCGCGGAGCGATTCGTGACGCCTGGGCTCCCAGTGCGCGCGCCGAACCCCGCACCCACCCGGTGAATCTCGCAGCGGGCCAGCGTGTTGCCCTCGAGACCCAGCTGCAGCCGGTACGTCGCGGTGATCAGGTATCGGCTCTGGTTACCGCCAGATCCGTTGGGCCGCTGGGCCTCGCCGGAAGGCAAGGTTCGCACCGGGTGCCCTGGCAGATCCGGATTCTGCCACCGTTCCTGTCGCGCAAGCATCTGCCGGCACGGCTGGCACGGTTGCGGGAGCTCGACGGCATGACTCCGGTGCTGATCCGGGGCCAGGGCACCGAATTCGATTCGCTGCGTGAATATGTGGTCGGTGACGACGTCCGCTCGATCGACTGGCGCGCGACCGCGCGGCGGGCCGATGTGGTGGTGCGCACCTGGCGGCCTGAGCGTGACCGGCGCGTGGTGATCGTGCTCGACACCGGCCGCACCTCGGCTGGGCGGGTGGGCGTGGACCCGATCGGCGCGCGTTCGCCGGGAGCCGAACCGGCCGGCTGGCCGCGGCTGGACTGGTCGATGGACGCGGCCCTGCTGCTGGCCGCGCTGGCCGCGCGGGCAGGTGACCACGTCGACTTCCTGGCCCACGACCGCGTCACCCGGGCCGGCGTCTTCAACGCCTCACGCACCGGGTTGCTGGCCAAGCTCGTCGAGGCGATGGCGCCGCTGGAACCCGCGCTTATCGAGTCGGATCCGCGCGCGCTGGTGACCGCGATCCAGCGGCGGGCGCGCCGGCGCGCGCTGGTGGTGTTGCTGACCGACCTCAACGCCTCCGCGATCGACGAGGGGCTCATCACGGTGCTGCCGCAGTTGACCGCCAAGCATCGGGTGCTGCTGGCTGCGGTCGGCGATCCGCGGGTGGACACGCTCGCCGCAGGCCGCGCCGATGCCGTGGCGGTCTACGACGCCGCCGCCGCCGAGCGTGCCCGCAACGAGCGGCGCGAGGTCGCGTCCCGGCTGCGGCGCTGCGGCGTCGACGTGGTGGACGCACCGCCGGAGGAGATCGCGCCGGCGCTCGCCGACCACTACCTGGCGATGAAGGCCACCGGCCGGCTGTAGAACTTCTCTCCGCGAGCAGACACAAACTCGTGCGATTCTGGCCCGAAATGTGCGAGTTTGTGTCTGCTCGCCGGGCAAGCCGGTATTCAACAACCGGATTTCATCCACAGGCCGTGGTATCACCGACGAGTCCCCACCGTGTGCGGGTTGACGATTCGAGGGTGCACACAGCGCTTGACGACCTGCTTCGACATGGCGGCGGATACGTCACCACAGCCGAGCTACTCGAGGTGATGTCCCGTCAACAGCTTGATCTGCAGGTGAAAAAGGGCTGGCTGGTCCGCGTGTGGCACGGCGTCTACAGCCGCACGACGCCGGATCTCCTCGGCCGGTTGACGGCGCTGGACGCGTACCTCGGCCAGCGTTCGGTCGCGTGCTTGGGGACTGCCGCCGCGTTGTACGGATTCGACACCGAGGGAACAGATTGTGTTCATGTATTGGACCCGGGTACCAGGCTCCGTCCGACGGTGGGGCTGATGGTGCATCAGCGTGGCGGCGCACCGCTGGAGCGTGTTCGCGGCCGTCTCGCCACTGCTCCTGCGTGGACGGCGGTCGAGGTGGCCCGTGAACTGCGGCGCCCGCGGGCGTTGGCGACGCTGGACGCAGCCCTGCACTCGGGCCGGTGCACGCCGGCCGATCTGGCTTCTGCGGTGTCCGAGCAGCGCGGGCGCCGCGGTATCGTCGCCGTCCGCGCACTCGTGGAGCTGGCCGACGGTCGCGCCGAATCCGCGATGGAAAGTGAAGCCCGGCTGGTGATGCTCGACCACGGATTGCCACGTCCGCAGCTTCAGTACGTGATCCACGGCCGTGCCGGTGAGACTTGGCGGGTCGACTTCGCCTGGCCGGAACACCGGGTTGCCGCGGAGTACGAGAGCATCGAATGGCACGCCGGCAGGTCCGAGATGCTGCGCGACAAGCGCCGATTCGCTGCGATCCAGCAGCTCGGCTGGACGATGATCCCGATCGTGGTGTCCGACGTCCGCCTGTACCCCGGTCAACTTGCCGGCCGGATCGCCGATCATCTGGTGCGTGCGTCGATCGCCAGTTGACCCGCGAGCAGACACAAACTCGCACATTTCGGGCCGGAATCGCACGAGTTTGTGTCTGCTCGCGGGGCGCTCCGCGCGGGGCAATCGCGGGGCAAGGGTGGGGCGGCTAGCCCGTGGGCACCAGGTCCGGCGCGTTGTCGATGTCGCCGGTCTCCCCGGCGCGCGACGCCTTGCGGCCGAAGTAGAACACGTACCCCAGGAACACCACCTCTGCTGCGATGCCGATCGCGATGCGCGCGGCCGTCGGCAACGGCGACGGCGTGACGAACGCCTCGATGACTCCGGCAGCCAGCAGTACCACCACCAGACCGAGTGCGACGGAGATCACGGCCCGGCCCTGCTCGGCCAGCACCTGACCACGCGGTCGGTTCCCCGGTGAGACCACAGACCATCCGAGGCGCATCCCGGCCCCGGCCGCAAGGAACACCGCGGTCAGCTCGATGAGGCCGTGCGGAGTGATCAGGCCTAGGAAGATATCCCCCTTTCCGGCGTCGAACATCAACCCCGCAGTCACCCCGAAATTGGCCGCGTTCTGGAACAGCACATAGGGAATCGGGATGCCGAGCAGGATCGAGAAACCGATGCACTGCGCGGCGACCCACGCATTGTTGACCCACACCTGCAGCGCGAACGATCCCGCCGGATGCTCGCTGTAGTACGAGGCGAAGTCGTTGTTGACCAGCTGGTCGATCTCGCTCGGCGTGCCGAAGGCCGCCTGCACCTCGGGGTTGCCGGCGATCCATCCGGCGATCAGCACCGCGACGACGAAGAAGCCGATCGCCGAGCCCAACCACCAGCGCCACGCGCGGTAGGCGACCACCGGGAAGGACACCGTCCAGAAACGGACGAACTCGCTCCACAGCGGCGCGTGCGCACCGGTGACCACGGAGCGGGCCCGGGCCACCAGCCCGGACAGCTTGCCGACCAGTACCGCATCCGAGGACGCCGAACGCACCATCGACAGGTGGGTGGACACGCGCTGATACAGGTCGACGAGCTCGTCGACCTCGGCGCCGGTGAGCTGCCTGCGCTTCTTCACCAGTCGGTCCAGCCGGTCCCAGGTCGGGCGATTCGCCACCACGAACGCGTCGACATCCACCTCGCCGATCCTAGTAGCGTGGCTGGCATGGTCGGTCAGCAAGAACCCGTGGTGACCGGAGACGCGGTGGTCCTCGATGTGCAGATCGCCCAGGTCCCGGTACGCGCGTTGTCGGCGCTGATCGACATCACCGTGGTGTTCGTCTGCTACGTCATCGGCGTCGTGCTGTGGGCGGTGACCCTGTCGGAGCTCGACGAGGCGTTCTCCGGTGCGGTGCTGATCATCTTCACCGTGCTGGCGTTGGTGGGCTACCCGGTGATCTTCGAGACCGCAACGCGCGGTCGGTCCTTGGGCAAAATGGCGATGGGCTTGCGCGTGGTGTCCGAAGACGGCGGACCGGAACGATTCCGCCAGGCGCTGTTTCGCGCGTTGTCCGGGGTCGTCGAGATCTGGATGCTCACCGGAGGCCCGGCGGTGATCTGCAGCCTGCTCTCACCGAAGGGCAAGCGGATCGGCGATGTGTTCGCTGGCACCCTGGTCATCAGCGAACGTGCAGCGAAACTTTCGCCGCCACCTCCGATGCCTCCGCAGCTCGCGTGGTGGGCGACCTCGCTCGAGCTTTCCGGGTTGGACGCCGAGCAGGCCGAACTCGCCCGTCAGTTCCTCTCCCGTGCTTCGCAACTCAACCCGCAGATGCGAGAGCAGATGGCACATCGGATCACCGTCGAGGTGGTCGCCCGCATCTCACCACCGCCGCCACCCGGCACGCCGGCGCCGTTGATCCTGGCCGCCGTCCTCGCCGAGCGGCACCGCCGGGAGCTGGGCAGGTTGCAGTCCTCGCGCCGGCCACCGGTCTGGCCCACTCAGGGGCCGACCGATCCCCGGTACCCGGTCCCGTCGCTGTCGACGACGCCGTCTCCCCCTCAGGAGCCGGGTCCGTTCACCCCGCCGTCCTGACCCGCGCACAGAGATCAGTCGGCGATCCAATTGCCATGGAAGCCGTACGGAACTCGTTGCGGCAACTTGATTCTGGCGACCGGTGAGCCGGTGAAATCGGACGCGTCGATGATCACCAGGTCGCTGCCGTCGCGCGTGGGATCGTAGACGCAACCCAGGTACCAGCCGCTGCTCTCGTCGGCGGCGCCCGCTGCGGGCACGAACACCGCTTCACCGGGTCCGCCGGGGGCATCCGGGGTGCCGAAGCGGTGCTCGGCGGCGTCTCCGGTGACGAGGTCGTGACGTACCAGGCTGCCGTCACCGACGGACACCGCATAGCGCGCCTGCAGCGTCGCGAGCCGGTCGTCGATCCGCGGGAACTCCACGGCGCGCTCGTCGAGTTGGCTTTCGGTGACCGTGCCGCGCCGCACGTCCACCGTCCACGTCCACATCATCCCGTCGGCGTCGAATCCATCGTTTCCCCTCCATAACTCGGGGTAGCGCACCCCCTGCACGACCACGGTGTCACCGTGCTCGTAGGCATTGGCGACATGGAAGACGTAGCAGGGGTCGATCTCGAACCAGCGCACCTCGCCGTACGGGTCGTCGCGGCGCAGCAGTCCCAGTCGGGCGCCGTAGTCGTCGTCCCAGCGGTAGGGCATGGCGCCGGAACCACTCGATGCGATGTCGAAATCAAAGACGATGGGCAGGTCCATGAACACGACGTGGCGGGCCGTCAACGCGAAGTCGTGCATCATCGTCAGCGCGTTGACCTCCACCGGCCGATTGATCACCAACTGCCCGTCGGAGTCCGCACGGTGGTAGACGACATGAGGTGCGACGAGGCTGCCGTATCCGAAGAAGTGCATCTCTCCGGTCGTCGGGCAGATCTTCGGGTGGGCGGTCATCGAGTTGGTCAATTTGCCACCGAAGTCGTAGGCGCCCACCGTCTCCAGGTCGTTGGTGATCTCGTACGGCAGTGAGGATTCGACCAGGGCGAGTGTCTTGCCGGCGTGATTGACGACGTGAGTGTTGGCCACACTGGCCCGCAGATTGCGGGTGCCGTCGTCGCCGTAGAGCGGGAAGTCGTTCTCGAAGCTGTCGGTGCGGACCCACCGATTGCGGTACCACGCCGCGCGGCCGCCCTCGATCCGGACACCGTGGATCATGCCGTCACCGGTGAACCAGTGGCCCGTCGCCTCGCGGGGGTTCGGTCCGTTGCGCAGGTACCAGCCCGTCACCTCGGCGGGGATCGCACCTTCGACCTCGAGATCGAACGCGGTCAACTCCTCGGGGACGGGGGCGTAGTTCCCGCGCTGGAAGAACTCGCCGGCGCCGAAGAGCGTGGCGGTGTCCGTGTGGTCTGAGGCGGTGTCGGTCATGGGCTGAACCTCCTGTCGGGGTGTCCGACCACGATGACACTTCATTAATGACATGTCAATGGTGGAAGGTAGTGTGCTCGCCGCCAATACTCCAATCCAGGAATGTCGGGCCGTACGATGCCGCCATGAGTCTTCGCTTCGCTGCGCTCGGCCTGCTCGCTCAGCATCCGGGCAGCGGATACGACCTGCTCAAGCGTTTCGAGAAGTCGATGGCCAATGTCTGGCCCGCGACCCAGAGCCAGCTCTACGGCGAGCTGAACAAGCTGGCCGACGCCGGGCTGATCGAAGTGGCGGACATCGGCCCGCGGGGCCGCAAGGAGTACCGCGTCACCGATGCCGGCCGCATCGAGCTCCTGCGGTGGATCGGCGACTTCCACGACGATCCGCCGATGCGCCGGCCGGACGTACTACGGGTCTTCCTGCTCGGCGAACTGCCCCCCGAAGACGCCCGCAGATACGCCGTCGAGTTCGCCGAACGCGCCGCATCCGAGCTCAAACGGCTCGAGCAACTGCGCGATTCGATCAACTGGGTGGACTCCGATGCCGGTTTCTACGGTCGCGCGGCACTGGAGTTCGGGCTACGGGACGTGGCCATGGAGGAGCAGTGGGCCCGCTGGCTGGTCGCGTCCATCGACGAGCGCACCCGAACCTAGTCCGGCTTGGTTGCATCGCGATAGTTTCCGATATATCGTCAACGCATCGGAAGCACACGGTGTGCTTCCTGTCGAACGAAGGACAACAGACATGGACACCCCTTTCACATCTCCGGAGAACCCGTTCGCGGGACGCGGTCACGGCATCGGTTTCGGAGCAGGCTTCGGCGCGGGTTTCAGCCCCCAGGACCGTCGTGTGCTCCATGAACGGCGCAGGCAGTCCCGTCGCGAATTCCGGGATCACGTTCGCGAGCATCGCGGTGACGCCGGTTTCGGACCGGGTTTCGGCGGCCCCGGCGGCGGATTCGGCCCGGGTTTCGGGTTCGGCTTCGGCCCCGGTGGCCGCGGCGGCAGGCGCGGCGGGCCTCGGGGAGGCGGCCGCGGCAGGCGCGGTGACGTGCGCGCCGCGATCCTCACATTGCTCACCGAGGGTCCGATGCACGGCTACGAGATGATCCAGGAGATCAACGAGCGCAGTCAGCAGTTGTGGAAGCCCAGCCCGGGCTCGGTGTACCCCACCCTGCAGTTGCTGGTCGACGAAGGCCTGCTGGTGGCGACGGAGTCCGAGGGCAGCAAGAAGCTGTTCGAGCTGACCGAAGACGGGCGCGCGGCCGCCGAGAAGATCGAGACGGCGCCATGGGACGAGATCACCCGGGGCGCCGACCCCGCCGCGATGGGCCTGCGTACCGCTGTCGGGCAGCTGATGGGCGCGGTGGCCCAATCCGCCCACGCGGCGACCCCGGAGCAGCAACAGCGCATCGTCGACATCGTCAACAATGCCCGCCGCGAGATCTACCACGTCCTCGGAGAGGACTAGCTGCCGAAGCCTCGGAGAGGACTAGCGGCCCTTACGCGGTGACGGACTGCTTCGGCGCATCCAGCGGCTGGCCCCGCATCACCAGCATGTGCAGTGCCGCACCCAGGGCTGCGCCGAACACCCACGCAAAGCCTGACAGCGCGTGCAGCGCGGGCACCCACACCGCGGAGATCGCGAACACGCCCGACACCGCAAAAGCCCACAGGGCCCGGATGTTCCAGCCCTTGGTGAAGTAGTACGTGCCGGCGGGGTCGACCGAGTAGAGGTCCTGGAGCTTGAGATGCTGGCGCCGCAGCAGGAAGTAGTCGGCGATCATGATGCCGTACAGCGGCGCCAGCACCGCACCGAGCGTGTCGACAAACTTGGGCAGACCGGCGTTGCCGATCACCGCCACCCATAGTGCTCCGATGATGAATCCCAGTGCTGCGGTGATGAATCCGGCGATCCGGAAGTTGAGTTTCTCCGGTTTGAGGTTGACGATGTCGTAGACCGGCGGAATGAAGTTGGCGACCAAGTTGATGCCGACCGTCGCGACGAAGAAGGTGACCGCGGCCAGGATGCTCAGCCACACGTTGCCGACCGCGCCGACGATGTCGGCCGGGTTGGTCATCGGGTCGCCCTGCCCATCCTGGAACACGATGTAGGCACCGGCGGTGATGAACAGTGACAACAGCGTGAACACCGTCAGGCTCACCGGCAGTCCCAGAAGGTTGCCGCGCTTCATCTCCTGATCGCTGCGGGTGAATCGGGCGAAGTCACCGAAGTTGATGATCACCGCCGAGAAGTACGCGATCATCGTCCCCACCACCCCGACGAACGCGGCGAGCGCAGCGGTGCCCTGCTTTTCACCGGCGAACAGATCCCCGACCGAACTCAGCAGACCTGATCCGGCCTGCCACCAGATCGCGACCAGCAACAGGATCATCACCGCATAGACCGCGGGTCCTGCGAAGTTGAGGAACTTCACGATTCCGTCCAGACCCCGGACGAACAGCCAGATCTGGAAGCCTGCCACCACGGTGTAGGAGACCCAGTCCACCCAGGTCATCCCGAGGAACATTCCGGTCGGCGTCGCGCCGAGCACCGCGTTGATCGCCAATGCGACTGCGGTGGAGGCGAAGTAGGTCTGGGCGCCGTACCAGAAGATGGCCACGATGCCCCGGACGGTCGCCGGGAACATCGCCCCTCGGACGCCCATCGAGGCCCGGGCCACCACGGGGTAGGGCACGCCGTACTTCACGCTCGGCCGCCCCGACCAGTTCACGAAGAACATCACCAGGGCCCCGGCCAGCACAATGGCTGCCAGGACGAACCATCCGTTGATGCCGGCGGTGACGAAGAGGCTGGCGGCGAGGGTGTAGCCGGCCAGGCTCTGGACGTCGTTGGTCCAGACGTTGAAGATCTCGAACCAGCCCCATTTCCGCTGGGCCGGTGTAGTCGGGGCAAGTTCGTCGTTGTGCAGCGAACCGTGCGCCTCTGATGCGACGAAGCCGTCGACCACGGCCGCAGCCGACGGCGACGACGCGACGACGATGGCTTCCGGGCTCGGGATGCCGCTGCTGTCGTTGCCCCCGTCGGTGGCCATCGGGCTCCTTCCCCGGACCGCCCGCCACGGTCCCTAGGCACTGGCGCACCACGACGGTGCGAAGATGACGTGACGCTAAGACGTGGGGATTTCAAGTATGTGAGCCGCGTGTTTCCGCTGGATGACCGCCGTACGGGTTCCCGGGCCGGGAACAGTGGCTGCGGCCGGGACGGTGATTCGTCCATGATGGACCGCATGAGGATGGCGACAGTCGACGAGATCGCCCGGATGCCACGGGGAGGCCCGGACGCGTCGTGTCTGGATCGGTTGTTGCAGACCGACCGGCAGGAGTACCTCGACCGCGACGACGTCGACCCCCGGGTCAAGCGCAGCGTGGTGCGCGCGCTGGACTGGACCGGCCAGGTGTTCGGCAACCACGAGAGATTCGCCGCGATCGCGCTCGAGGAGGTGGCCGACGTCGCCGATCCGGCGATCCTCGAGCTGGGCGCCGGGCACGGCGGGCTGTCCCGCACGCTGCTTGAATGGCACCCGACCGCGACGGTGACGGTGACCGACGTCGAACCCGCGTCGGTGGCCGCCATCGCGGCCGGGGATCTCGGGACGCATCCGCGGGCGACGGTCCGGGAGATGGACGCGACCGCGATGGATGCCTCCGACGGACAGTTCGACCTGGCGGTATTCGTCTTGTCGTTTCACCATTTGGCCCCGGCGGCGGCAGCGCGGGTGTTCACCGAGGGCACCCGGGTGGCGACCAAACTGTTGATCATCGACCTGCCTCGGCCGCCGGCGCCGCTGCACCTGCTGCGGCTGGCGACGATGCTGCCGCTGGCCCCGTTCGCCCCTTTCGTCCACGACGGCGTGATCAGTTCGTTGCGCGCCTACAGCTCGTCGGCGCTGCGGGCCCTGGCCCGCCATGCCGACCCCGCCATCGACGTGCAGCTACGCGGCGGGCTGCTCAGTCCCCAGGTCGTGGTGGCGTCCCGCGCACCCTGAAACTCCGCGACCGCGCGCCAAATGACGGCAATCGCGGCGTGTCGGCGCGCAAACCCGCGCGCTCGCCGACAATGGGCGGTGTGGGTGAGGAACTAAGGCACAGCGACTTCAGTCGTGTGCACCGCCGCGACTACCGCCGCAAGGTGCAACTGTCCCTCGATGTGTTCGAGACCATGCTCGCCCAGTCCAGCTTCGACTTCGAGAAGCCGCTGACCGGCATGGAGATCGAGTGCAACCTGGTGGACTCCGAATACCAGCCCGCGATGAGCAACGCCGAGGTGCTGGCCTCGATCGCCGACCCGGCCTACCAGACCGAATTGGGCGCCTACAACATCGAATTCAACGTCCCGCCGCAGCGGCTTCCTGGACGTGCCGCGCTCGAGCTCGAGGACGAGGTCCGCGCCAGCCTCAACGCGGCCGAAGCCAAGGCCAACAATCACGGCGCGCACATCGTGATGATCGGCATCCTGCCCACGCTGATGCCCGAACACCTCTCCGGGCACTGGATGAGCGAGTCGAACCGCTACCAGGCGCTCAACGACTCCATCTTCACCGCCCGCGGCGAGGACATCATGATCGACATCGCCGGGCCCGAGCGTCTGTCCCTGCAGACCGCCTCGATCGCGCCCGAATCCGCCTGCACCAGCATGCAGTTGCACCTTCAGGTGTCCCCCGCGGACTTCGCCGACAACTGGAACGCCGCCCAGGTGCTGGCCGGTCCGCAATTGGCGCTGGGGGCCAACTCGCCGTACTTCTTCGGCCACCATCTGTGGTCGGAGACCCGCATCGAGTTGTTCGCCCAGGCCACCGACACCCGCCCTGACGAGCTCAAGACCCAGGGGGTGCGGCCCCGGGTGTGGTTCGGCGAGCGATGGATCACCTCGATCTTCGACCTGTTCGAGGAGAACGTGCGCTACTTCCCGTCGCTGCTGCCCGAGCTCTCCGACGAGGACCCGGTCGCCGAACTCGCCCAGGGGCGCACGCCGCACCTGTCAGAACTCCGGCTGCACAACGGCACCATCTACCGGTGGAACCGGCCGGTCTACGACGTCGTGAACGGACGGCCGCACCTGCGTGTCGAGAACCGGGTACTGCCCGCCGGGCCGACCGTGCTGGACATGATGGCCAACTCCGCCTTCTACTACGGGATGCTGCGGGCGCTCTCGGAGGAGGACCGGCCGCTGTGGACGAAGATGAGTTTTGCTGCGGCGCAATCCAATTTCCTGGCCGCCGCACAGCACGGCATGGACGCACGGATGTACTGGCCCGGTCTGGGTGAGGTGACCCCCGACGAGTTGGTGTTGCGCCAGCTGCTGCCGATGGCAGAGGAGGGGCTGCGCCGCTGGGAGGTCGCCGCCGACGTGCGCGACCGCTACCTCGGGGTGATCGAGGGCCGGGCCAAGACCGGCCGCAACGGCGCGGCGTGGCAGTCCGCCGCGGTCGACGCGCTCCAGGACCGCGGTTTGACCCGGCCCGCGGCGCTCGCGGAGATGCTGCGGTTGTACTGCGAGCAGATGCATACCAACGACCCGGTGCACACCTGGGACCTTCCGAGCTGACAGCTTCGCGACGTGGCAGCGGTTCAGACCCCGAGGACCCGGCCGAAGCCGTCGGGAATCACCACATCGGCCGCGCTGAGGTCCCTGATCGAGCACAGCCCGAGCCCGAGCAGCGCGGAGTCGATACCGCCGCGCAGGATGTCCAGCACGTTCTCCACGCCGGTCTGCCCGCCGGCGGCCAGACCCCACAGGTAGGCGCGGCCGATCATCACGGCGCGCGCGCCGAGGGCCACGGCCTTGACGACGTCGCTGCCGCGGCGGATACCTCCGTCGAGCACGACCTCGACCTGTCCGCCCACCGCCGCGGCGATCGCGGGCAAGGCCCGAATCGGGGCGGGGGTGCCGTCGAGATTGTTGCCGCCGTGGTTGGACACCGAGATCGCCGTCACGCCGGCATCCACCGCGCGTCGGGCGTCGTCGACCCTCATGACGCCTTTGAGCATGAACGGCCCACCCCACTGCTCGCGCAGCCAGGCGATGTCGTCCCAGGTGGGTAATGGGGTCTGCATCCACTCGCCGTAGGCACCGAAAAACGTCGGCGCCGCACCGCCGTCGGCCAGGTTCGGGGCGGTCAGGTCAGGGACCCGGCCGGCCCTGGCGAAGTCGAGCAACCACCCGGGTCGACGGACGGCCTCGGGGGCAAAGCGCAGCATCGCGCGCAGGTCCATTCTCTCCGGGATGGCTGGGCTGCCCCAGTCGCGGCCGCTGGAGAACGACCAGTCCGTCGTGATGATCAGTCCGACGGCGCCGGCCGAGCGGGCGCGTTCCATGCGGGCGACGAGCTTGTCCCGGCCGCCGGTCCAATACATCTGGAACATGGTCTGGGGGTTGGCCGCGGCGACCTCCTCGATGGGCTTGCTGGCGAACGACGACAACCCGATCGCGGTGCCGCGTGCGGCCGCGGCACGGGCCACCGCCACTTCCCCGTCGGGGTGGACCGCCTGCACCCCGGTGGGCGAGATCATCACCGGCAGCGACAATTGTTGTCCCATCACCGTGCTCGCCTGATCCCGTTTGCCCGACAATCCGGCGACGTGTGGGGCGAAACCGAGTTCCCCGAACGCCGTCAGATTGTCGGCGACGGTGACGCCCATCTCCGACCCGGCGACCAGCGCGCTGTAAACGCTGGGGGGAAGGCGCTTTCGGGCTCGCTGCTGCGCTTGCGCGACGGTCTCGAACCAACCTGCGGACATGTCGACATCCCTTCGTGTCCCTGGCGGATTACTGCCGACGCTAGGTCACCGCAGCGTCCGGGGGAACTCGCCGACCGGGTAGGCACCCACCCACCCGGACGGGTCCGAGATCGCACCCATTCGGGGCGCGTGTCTCCGGCATCGTCTCCAATAGCGTTGTTGTGCATGCAAACCGCACTGCTCGACCCGCTGGCGCCGGCCCCGCGCGGGGTCTGGAGCGGCGCCGGTGTCCTGGTGCGCCGGCGGCGCGGACCCCATCGTCGGCATCGCGCTCCCGGCACCGTGTGCACGAAACGCTTCTGCGCGCGCCGCGCCAGTGATTCGCTGACCGTCGAGCACGATCTCACTGCCGGTGAACTCTGCGATGAGCTCACGGTGATGATCGCCGAACAGTTGGTCGACACCGGCGTCCTGCGCGGGCAACCCGAGTTCGAAAGGGTCTTCACCGGCGTCGTCCGTTCCACCGTCGACGGCGGTCTGGCCGCCTGGCTGCGTTTCTACCGCAACTCGCTGGACAGGCTCGAGGACGACGCCAGGTCACCGGCGATGGCGTTCGGGCCGATCCACGCATGGGCCACCAGCCAGGTGCGCGGACGCCGGGTGATCGATCTGGGATCGTGCTTCGGGTTCTTCCCGCTGCGTCTGGCCAGAGACGGGATCGAGGTCCTGGCAACCGATCTCAGCCGGCCGACCATGCAACTGCTCGAGTCGGTCAGTGCCCGGATGAACCGTGCCCTGACAACGTTGAGCTGCAATGCTGCCGACGTTCCGCTGCCGGATCGGAGCGCCGACACGGTCACGGCGCTGCACCTCGTCGAGCACCTGCCCGCCGACGCCGCGGACGCGGTACTCGACGAGGCTGTCCGGCTGGCCCGGTCCCGGGTGGTGGTCGCCGTGCCGTTCGAGGACGTCGCGCGCGACTGCTACGGGCATGTCCAGCGGTTCGACCTGACTGCCTTGCGGCAGTTGGCCGCTGCGCTGATCCGGCGGCACCCCGGACTCACCGCGCAGACGTACGAATTCCACGGCGGCTGGCTGATTCTCGACCGGTAGCGCATCGGACGCGACGTTGTGTCACGCCGAGGACCGGTCACTAGATGAGGCCGCGCTTGCTGGCGGCGTACACCGCTTCGGCGCGCCTGCTGACCTCGAGTTTGCGCATGATGTTGCTGACGTGGAACTTGGCGGTGGTGGCCGAGATATACAGCTTTTCGCCGATCTTGTTGTTGGACAATCCTGTCGCGAGCAGTCGGAGGACCTCGACCTCTCGGTCGGTCAGCTGCTGACGCGTCTCCGCGCGCCCCGACATCGACCGGACCACCGCCGCGGCACTACGTGAGTCGAAGGCGCTGTCGCCGGTGGAGATCGCCCGGATGGCACGCGCCAACTCCGTGGTGTCGACGTCCTTGACGACGTAGCCTCTGGCACCCGCATGCACCGCGCGCACCACGAGGTCCTCGTCGAGGAATGTCGTCAACACCAGCAGACCCAGGTCCGGGTAGGCAGCAGAGAGCTTGGCGCACAGGCTCAGTCCCTCGAACTCGGATCCCGCCGACAGCTTCAGGTCGACCAGCACGACATCGGGTCCGGTGGTCCGCACGACGGCTTCGGCCTCGGCTTCGGAGGCCGCCTCGCCGACCACGATGAGATCGTCGGCGCGTTCGAGCACCGAACGCAGGCCTTGGCGCAGGATGGCGTGGTCGTCGACGAGGACCAGTCTGATGGGCGTCATGTGTCCTGATCCTCCGCGTGGCTTTCGTTCGATGCCAATGGAATCCGTGCCACCACCCGCACCCCGCCGAGGCGGGAGCGGTACACGTCGAACGTGCCACCGTGTTCGCGGGCGCGGGCGTGCATGTTGGCCAGACCGCGGTGGCGGCCGTCGACATCAGTGGCTTCGGCGAGCCGCAACATCAACCGCAGCTTGACCGGATCGCCGGTCCCGTCGTCGGAGATCGCCAGGCTGACGTCGGCGTCAGCGTAGGTGAGCCGCACGATCGCACGGGTGGCGTTGCCGTGCATCGCGGTGTTGAACAACGCCTCTCCGGCGATGCGCAGCAGCGCGTGTTCGACGTCGCCGGGCAGTTCGGTGGGGGCTCCGTTCACCCGCAACGTCACCCGCAGATCCTCGGGCATGTGCACGGTCGCGAGTTGTCCGAGCATCTCCGCCAGACTGGAGCGGTGAGCGGCGGCGGGCTGGTTGAGCGCGTAGATCGCCGACCGTAGCTGCTCGGTGGCAGACCGCGTGAGATCCTTCGCCAGGTCCAGACGGTCGACGACATCACCGGCGGTGTCCCGACGGTCGAACTCGCTTCGGCACACCTCGATCTGCATGCCGGCCGACAGCACTGTCTGCGCCACGCTGTCGTGCAGCTCACGGGCGATCCGCTGCCGTTCGGAGTTGAGGACCTGGTGGCGTTGGGCCGCACCGAGTTGGCGCTGGGTGGCCAGCAGTTCGGCGTTGCGGGCCTCGGACTGGGTGAGCAGCGTGACCGATTTGGTGAACAACGCCGAGTTCTGCAGCGCCACCGCGGTCTGACTCGCGAGGATGCGCAGCACCACGGCGTCGGTGGCGTCCAGGGTGCGGTGCGGTGGCGTCCACGCCGCGAACGCGCCGATGACCCCGCCGTCGAGCTCGATGGGTACGTGGGCGTGTTGATCCTCGATGACCGGGAGCCGGAACTCGGCCAGCTGGCCACGCAGGATGTCGTTGAGCCGGTTGAGCACCGCATCGGGAAGCGACGAGCCGGGATCGCTTGCGCCGGAAAGCCCTTCGAATGCGTACGCCACGCCGGCGGAATCGAGGATGAGGTGACGGACCGTGGCTTCGGGAAGCGCCCCGTCGGCCAGCGCGAGCAGCACCCAGTCCGCGTCGAGGTTGGCGCGCGCCGCCTCGGCGACCGCCCGCACCAGGTTCTCGGGACCCTCGATCGTCTGCACCAAAGCCCGGGAGATGGTGTCGAGCGCGGTGACCACACGGTCCAATCGCTGTGCGGTGAGCCGTAACTCACGGTAGAAGCTGCCCTTGCCCGAGCGGACTCCGGTCAGCCGCGCCAGATCGGGGGGGCTCACTGCGCGCCGCCGATCGGTCGCGCCGGAGAGGTCGGGAGTCACATCGCCGCCCGGAACAACGCGTGCATCTGCGCCTGGTCGGCGGGCCGGGGATTGGTACTCATGCACGCGTCCTGCAGCGCGGTCCTGGCCAGTCGCGGCAGATCGTCGTCGCAGACCCCGAGCTGGGCCAGTCCCCGCGGCACACCGACCTGGCAGGCGAGCTGCTCGATGCGTTCGGCGAGTGCCGCCGCGGCTTCGGCCGCAGGCGCGCCGGCCTCCGCAACCCCGAGGCAGGCGGCGATGACGGCGTACGGCTCCGGATCGGCCTCGGCATTGAACCGGATGACGTGCGGCAGCAGCACACCGTTGATGACACCGTGCGGCAGATCGAGCAACCCACCCACCTGATGGCTCATCGCGTGGGCGGCGCCGAGGATCGCATTGGTGAACGCCAGGCCGGCTTCCAGCGCCGCCTGCGCCATCAGCACCCGGGGCGCCATCTCGACGGGCCGCTCGATCGTGTGTGCCAGATTGTCGGTGACCATCTGCACGGCGCGCAGCGCGTGGTGGTCGGTCAACTGGTTGTGGCCGAGCGACACGAACGCCTCGATGCCGTGGGTCAGCGCGTCCAGCCCGGTCGCGGCGTTGAGCCATTCGGGCATCGTGGTGAGCAGCCGTGGGTCGATGACCGTGATGTCGGGCACCAGCGCACGGCCCAGGATCGTGATCTTGGTGTTGCGGGCGGTGTCGGTGACGATGCAGAACTGAGACACATCGGCACCGGTGCCCGACGTCGACGGCACGACCACCAGCGGCGGGATCGGCACCTGGGCCTTGTCCACGCCTTCGTAGTCGCGGATGTCTCCACCGTTGGCCGCGAGGATCGCCACGCCCTTGGCGGCGTCGATCACCGATCCGCCGCCGACCGCCACCAGCACGTCGCAGCCGTGTTCGGCGTACTTCTGGTAACCGGCGGCGATCTCGTAGTCCTTCGGGTTGGGGGTGAGCTCACTCCACAGACAGCCCCGCACCCCCTGGTCGGCGAGGTGGCCGACCATCTCGTCGGCCCACCCCGCCTCGATCAGGCCCGGGTCGGTGACCAGCATCGGCCGCAGCGCTCCCAGGCGCAGCGCCGCGTGCGCCGCCTCCACCATTGAATCGACGCCGAAGACGATCTCGGGGGCGTGGAACTTCAGCAGCCGCGGCGAGGACACCGCAGGGCCGCGGTCACGACCGGGAACGAACACGCCTGCCGATGTGCCCCGGCCGCCTAGTTTCGCCACAGTGTCGCCTCGCCCACCACCGTCCGGGAGCACCGAATGTGACCCGGACAACATCCTGCGCTCCAGCGTACGACCACCCCCCGCCGGAACTGCGTTCCACGCGGTTCTTTCTTGGTCTTCGCCGCGTGGAACACAGTTCCGGCGACTCACCGGCCGACGGCTTCCGCGGCGAACTCGTGTGCCGCGTGTTCCAGCCCCGCGAGGTCGGCGACCACCCGCACCCGGTCGCAGAACTCCGCGTAGCGGGGCAGGTCGCAACTGCCCAGTCCCCAGGAATACCGCGGCTCGGGGGTCAGCCAGACCGTCTCCCTGGCGCGGCGGGTGATCTCCTCGAAGGCTGCGACGTTCGCGTCGCGGGTGTTGTTGCGCCCGTCGCCGAGCACCAGCAGCGTGGTGCGCCGGGTCACCGCCGAACTGTGTTCGGCCAGGAAGTCACCGAACACGGCGCCGTAGTCGGAGTCGGCCGCCACGTCGATCAGATCGCCACCGAAGATCAGGCCCAACGCGCGTTCGCTCGGGTGGTCGCGGAACAACTCGGTGGTCTCGGCGATGCCGGATACGAAGACGAACGACCGCACCTGGGTGAACAGGTCCTGCAACCCGTGCACCAGATTGAGGGTGAACCGGGACGTGGCGCGTACGGACAGGCTCACATCGGCCAGCACCACCAGCCTCGGCCGGTCTTCGGCGCGGCGGACGGTGACCGGCACGAACGGCACACCGTCGAAGCGCATGTTGCGGCGCATCGTCTGGCCGGAGTCGACCCGCCCCGCCGACGCAACACGGCGGCGGTGGGTCAGCGCGCCGTGCAGTGTGCGGGCCAGCCTGCGCAGCGAGTCCTCGAGCTCGGCGCGCTCTTGTTCGCCGATGCGGTCCACCCGAGCCTCGCGCCGCTCCCGGGACTCGACGATCCTGCTCTCCAAAGCCATCAGCGCCTCGAGATGCCGGCGCAGCGCCGCCGGCAGGTTCTCCAGCACCCCGGCCAGGCGCTGCCGCAGTGCGGCAGCGTCGGATTCGTCGCCGCCGGCGTCGAGTTCCTCGGCCAGCCAGCCGAGCAGCACGTCCTGCTCGGCGATGGACAGCTCAGCGTCGACCGAGGTCCCGGGCGACGTCGCGAGATTGCCGGGAACGGCTGCCCCGCTGAGGCGGTCGGTGGCCAGCTGGACGCGGTAGGCGTCATCGGCGGCGCTGCGGGTGTCCTTGGAGAACACAATCTCGTCGGTGAGCGCGGCGAGGTCGATCTTGTTGGCCTCCTGGTGCATGTTGTAGCGCTGCGCCAGGTCCTCCTGCTTGAAGTAGTCCCGGATGCTCGACGGCTTGCCGTGTTCGTGGCCTTGTTCCGGCGTCTGGCTGGGTTCCTCGGACAGCGTGAACGATTCGAGTTCCCCGGAGTCGACGAGTTCGTCGTGGGCGTGCGAATGCCCGTGCCCGTCGACGTCACCGCCGACGCGGATGAGCGAGAAGAACGCGTCGAAGATCTCGTCGAAGATCGGCTCGTCGCGTTGGTCCTTGACCAGGGCGACGCACAGCGCGGTGCGCAGCAGGGCCCGGGAGGCCAGCACGCCGGGCTGTCCGGCACAGCGCATCGCGTCGAGAGCCTCGGGGACCGAGACGCGGACCCCGCCCAGGCGCAGCAGCCGGACGAAGCGATGCAGGGTGGCCTCCACGTCGCTGTCCTAGAGCGCCCGTCGCCGGCCGAGTGTCGACGCCGGGGTCTGTGCCGCCTTTTTGGGAGTGCCGTAGTAGCCGTCGGTGAAGCGTCCGGGCCGGTCCTTGGCCGCGCGCACCGCACGACCGTCCGGATCGTGATCGTGAGCGTCGTGCGGGTGGCCGTCGTGTGAATGGCCGTGGGTGTGCCCGGGTCCGTGAGAGTGTTCCGGCACACGCGCGTTGGGATCCACCAGCCACGGTAGCGCCGCGAGGGCCTTGCGGATGTCTTTGTCGTACTTGATGACCACCGAAACGGTCTCCGACAGGGTCTTGGCTGACAGCTCCTCGACCCCGAGGACGGCCAGGGTTCGTGCCCAGTCGATGGTCTCGGAGATACTGGGCGCCTTGCGCAGTTCCAGTTCGCGTAAACCGCGCACCACGTCGACCAATTGCGCGGCCAGCGCCTCGGTGAGCCCGGTGTTCTTGGACCGCACGATCTGCAACTCGCGCTCGGCGGCGGGGTAGTCCAGAAACAGATGCAGGCAGCGGCGTTTCAGCGCCGCCGCCAGGTCGCGGGTGTTGTTCGACGTCAGGATCACATACGGGGCGTGCGTGGCCGTGAAGGTGCCGATCTCGGGCACCGAGACCTGATACTCACCGAGCAGTTCGAGCAGCACGGCCTCCAGCGCCTCGTCCGCCCTGTCGATCTCGTCGACGAGCAGCACCACCGGCTCCTGCGAGCGCACCGCCTCCAGCAGCGGCCGGGGCGCCAGGAAGCGGTCGGAGAAGAACACGCTCTCCTGGGCCCCGATCCGCTCGACCGCGTCTGCGATGTCGACTGCGTCCTCGACGAGTTGGCCGATCTTCTCCCGCAGGATCTGGGTGTAGAGAAGCTGTTTGCCGTAGTCCCATTCGTAGAGGGCCTTCGTCTCGTCCTGACCTTCGTAACACTGCAGCCGCAACAGCTTTCGTCCGGTTGCGGCCGCCAGCACCTTGGCCAGTTCCGTCTTCCCCACACCCGCCGGGCCCTCGATCAGCACCGGCTTGTCGAGGCGTGTCTGCAGGAAAATCGTTGTGGCGAGCCGCTCGTCGGCGATGTAACCCTCGCCGGCGAGCGCCTCGACCACGTGCTCCACGGAAGTGAACATCAGCTCAGGGCAGCAGCTCGTCGAGATCACCGTTCATGCAGTGCTCCACGACGGGCCGCACGGTGTCGAACGTGCACTCCTTCGCGTTGCCCGGCGTACAGGCGTCGCCGAGGACGTGGTTGGTGATCCGGTCGACGTCGGCCTTGTCCCCCTTGATCACCGGTGCGTTCTCGTAGAACTTCGTGGGTCCCTGACCGAGCCGGTTCTTGGAATAGCTGTCCTGCTTGACGTCGACGAACTTCTCGATGATGTCGACGTCGCGCAGCAGCCGGATCGCGGCGGCCAGTGCGGCGTCGGCGGCCTGCACGTCGGTCATGCCGTAGGTGTCCACGCCCATCGCCTGCGCGATGTCGGCGAATCGCTTGTAGGCCACCGGCATGTTGAACGCCCACACCCGTGGCAACGCGATCGCGTTGTTGAGTCCGTGGTGGGTGTCGTAGAACGCCGAGACGGCGTGCGAGATCGAGTGGATGATGCCCAGCCCGCCCGAGTTGAACGCCTGCGCAGCGATGTACTGCGCGTACATCATGCCCTCGCGGCCCTTGAGATCCGTCCCGTTCCAGGTGGCTTCGCGCAGATTCTCGGCGGTCAGCTTGATGGCGCGGATCGCGTTGCCCAGCGACGGCTCGAAGTTCAGCCGCGACACGTACGGCTCAGAAGCGTGGGCGAGCACGTCGAAACCGCACTGCGCGGTGTAGTCGACCGGGCACTCGAAGTACAACACCGGATCGTCGACGGCGAGCGTGGCCACCGAGGCGTCGTCGAATGCGACGTACTTGTGCGGGTTGTCGGGGTCGGTGGTGGTGTCGGTGATGACGTAGGCCCACGACGTTTCCGACCCGGTTCCCGCGGTGGTCGAGATCGCGATGTGGGGCGGGTTCTTCGGGTTCTCGCTCTTGTTGAATCCCTCGAAGTCGTTGACGTTTCGGCCGTCGTGGGCGACTGAGATGCGGGCCCCCTTACACGCGTCGTGGGTGGACCCGCCGCCGATCGAGATGAAGCTGTCGCACTCGTTCTCCTGATAGAGCTTCGCCGAATCCATGACGTTGTAGTCCTTGGGGTTGGACTCGACCTGGTCGTAGACCACCACCTCGAGACCGTGCCATTTCAGCGACTCGGCCATGTTGTGCACGATGTCGGTGCCGCGCAGGCCCGACGACATCAGCAGGGTGCGCTTGAAGCCCATCTTCAGCGCTTCCGGACCGACCATCTCGTGGGCGCCGGGACCCATCATGGCCCGTGGGAACGGATGGAATTCCTTGATGGGGAAGGGCTTGAGCAGATCCTCGACCTTCATGGCGGTCGTCCTTTCTGAGCTTTTTCGCGAGCAGCGCGGGTGCGTAGGCCACCACGTTGGCAGTCCGATGTGAGCCAGGGAACAGCGATGCACGAAGTTCGAATCCTCGGGCAGCGCAATTGCGGACGACCGGGCAGGAGGCGCCCTGTCCATTCGGAGAGGTTGCGGGGGCGGGGCGCGCGCTCGGTCGCGACGAGCGCGCGCTCCGGTACCTCGTTTGCGGCGCGCCGCTGTGCTGACACGCGCGCTCGCGGAGAAACAGGGCTTGACCGGGGGACGCCGGGCTGGTTACATCTGAACAGCGTTCGAATCTGAACGTTGTTCGAAGGAGGATGGGTGGCCCGGACCCGGCGAACGGCATCGGTGCTGCCCTACGGTGCGCTCGACCGCGAACACCTGATCAAGCACCTGCTCGAGCTCGCCCGCCGGGTCGGCGTCGACAACGTCACGATGCGCACCCTCGCCGAGGAGGCCGGGACCTCGGCGTCCTCGCTCTACTACCACGTCAAAGACAAAGCCGCGCTCCTCGACCTGCTGGTCGACTCGGTGCTGCAGAGCATCGAGGTTCCCGCCGACGGTGACTGGGAGCAGCGCATCAGCGAGCTCTACGACAACGCCTGGCGGGCCATGGTCGCAGTCCCGGGCATCGCCGCGCTGATCCAACAACGTCCACTGATCGGCACCGCCCATGCCATGGACCGGGCGGCCAAGCAGATCCTTGCCGAATCAGGTTGGGCGCCTGCTGATCTGGAAGCAGCGCACGCCGTCCTCTACATCCATCTGCTCGGCTCGGTGCAGCTGGAGCACCACTTGAGCCGCGCCGGTGCCGGCGATTCGCAGCAGCTCTTCCAGCACGGCCTGCAGGTGATCCTGACCGGCCTGCGACACAGCCACCCCTCCCACTGACCAGGAGATCGTCATGGCCCACCCCCTGCATTCGCCGACGTTCTACGCAGGCGACCCCTACCCCGCCTACCGGGAACTGCGGGCCACCGAGCCGGTGTCCTGGAACGCCGAGGCCGGGTTCTGGGCATTGCTGAAGTACGAGGATGTCCGCTACGTGTCGACCAACCCCGCGCTGTTCTCCTCAGCGAAGGGCATCACCATTCCGGACCCGACGATCGACAACCCGGTGCTCGACGGCAGCCTGATCTTCACCGATCCGCCGCGGCACCGGCAACTGCGCAAGCTGATCAACACCGGGTTCACCCGCCGCCAGGTCGCCATCCTGGAACCGAAGTTACGGGCGTTCGCCCGCACGGCACTCGACCACATCACCCCCGGGTCGAGCACCGAGTTCGCCGAGCAGATCGCCGCACCGTTGCCGACCCGGATGATCGCCGAGTTGCTCGGCGCGCCCGACAAGGACTGGGAGCAGTTCCGGACCTGGTCGGACGCGACGGTGGGCATGGACGACCCGGACGTGGAACTCGACACCTACGCGGCGCTGGGCCAGCTCTACGAGTACTTCCAGGAACTGATCTCACTGCGCCGGACAGGCGCCCTCGGGGACACCGACGATCTGCTGTCGGTGCTGATCGCCGCCGACGTCGACGGCGTCCGGCTGACCGATCAGGACCTGCTGCAGTTCTGCCTGCTGCTGCTGGTCGCGGGAAACGAGACGACGCGCAACCTGATCGCGCTGGGCACGCTGGCTCTGATCGAGAACCCCGAGCAGTTCGCGCTGCTGCGTGCGCAGCCGGAGCTGATGGCGCCCGCCGTCGAGGAGCTACTGCGCTACACGTCGCCCGTCGCCAACATGTCTCGATGCGCCACCCGGGACGTCGAGATCCGCGGACAGCTGATCCGCGAAGGCCAGTACGTCACGATGCTCTACGGCTCGGCGAATCGTGATGAAGAGGTGTTCGGCCCGACCTCGGAGCAACTGGACATCACCCGCAACCCGAATCCGCACTTGGCATTCGGGTGCGGCGAGCACTCCTGCCTCGGGGCGCAACTAGCCCGCCTGGAGGCCCGGGTCCTGTTCGAGGAGCTGCTGGTGCGCTTCGAGCGCATCGACCTCGACGGCGCGGTGGTGCGTATGAAGGCGACGATGGTGCCCGGGGTGAAACAGATGCCGGTGCGGTTGGCGACGACGACGGTCAGCGCGTAGCTGCGGCCAGTGTCTCGACGAGCGTTTCGAGATCGCTGTCGGTGACGTCGACGTGCGGCGAGACCCGAAGAGCCGGATGCGTCATCTCCCGCGGGGCCCGTTCCGGGCCCAGATAGGTCGTCACGACGGCGTGCTCGGCGATCAACCGGGCCCGCACCGCCATCGGGTCTACCCCCTCGGGCGGCCGAAGGGTGGTGATGGCGCTGGGCTCCTCGACCCGCTCGAGAACCGCCCACCCCCGGGTCTCTGCCAGCGCCGTGCGGGTGGCGGCGCCGACCTCACGCAGCCGGGCCTGTACAAGCTGCGGGCCCGCTGCGACGTACTCACCCAACGCCACCGAAAGTCCCACGTGCAGACCGACATTCGCCTCGGCGTGACCGATCCGAAGCCGCGTGGGCTCTGACAGCAGTCCCGGCCGGGTCGCCAGCATGCCGACACCGCGCGGACCCGCAGTCCATTTCCGTGACGACGAGTACACCGCGTCGGCACCGATGTCGGCGCAGTCCAGATGGCCGAAACCCTGTGCGGCGTCGACGATCAGCGGGATGCCATGGCCCCGGCACGCGGAGACCATGTCGTGAACCGGCTGCACGACACCGCTGTGACTGCCGAGCACGGTGAAATGCACCAGTGCCGGCGGGCTCGACGCCAGAAACGCCCCGAGCGCGTCGAGATCGAGACGGCCGAACCCGTCGACCGGCAACTCGCGGATCTCGAAGCCGTGGCGGGCCATGATCATCAGGTTGGGACCGAACTCGCCGGGCAGACAGGCCAGGGTCCGCTCGCCGGACCAGTCGCCGAGCAGGATATCGAGCGCGTTGTTGGATCCGGTGGTGAAGACGACGTCGGCATCGCTCATCCCGGTCAGGGCCCGCACTGCGGTGCGACCCGCTTCCAGCACCGGGGCTGCGGCCTCCGCAGCGACGTAGCCACCCACCTCCGCTTCGTGGCGCGCATGCTCGGCCGAGGCGTTGATGACGGCGACGCTCTGCCGGGAGCAGGCCGCACTGTCGAGGTGCACCCCGGCGACGGGCGGCCGCGCCGCACGCCAACTCTGCGCGAGCGTTCCCGGACCCGGGGCCATCACAGCGTCGAGAGCGACAGGCCGAAGTCACCGGAATCGTCGGTCCACCAGTGGGTTCGGCGCAGCCCGGCAGCTGCCAACTCGGCATCCACCCCGGATCGCCGGAACTTGCTGGACACCTCGGTCAGCATCTCCTCACCCTCGGCGAAGTGCACGTTCAGTTCCAGTGCGGCGATCCGGACCCGCTGTTCCCGCGTCGACCTGAGCCACATTTCGATGCGTTCCTCGGCGTCGTTCCACCGGGCGACGTGTTCGAACGCGTCGATGTCGAAGTCCGCACCGAGTTCCCGGTTCACCACCGCCAGTACATTACGATTGAATTGTGCTGTCACGCCGGCACTGTCGTCGTAGGCACGGATCAACCGCTCGGTGTCCTTCACCAGATCGGTGCCCAGTAGCAGCGAGTCACCCGGTTCGAGCAGACCGGCCACCGAGGACAGGAACTCCGCCCGCGGGCCGGGTGTCAGGTTACCGATCGTGGATCCCAAGAAGGCCACCAACCGACGGCCCGTGCTGGGGATCTTCCCCAGATGCTCCTCGAAATCCCCACAGACCGCCTCGATCTCGACACCGGGATACTCCTTCTCGATGGCCGAGCCGGCCGTCTTCAGGACACTGACGTCCACATCGAACGGGACGAAGCGGCGCAGCGACCCTCGGTCTCGCAGTGCGTCGAGCAGCATCCGGGTCTTCTCCGAGGTCCCGCTGCCCAACTCCACCAACGTGTCAGCACCCGAGGCTGCTGCGATCTCGTCGGCGTACGTCTCGAGGATCTGCGCCTCCGCGCGGGTCGGATAGTACTCCGGCAACCGGGTGATCTGGTCGAACAGGTCACTGCCGGTGGAGTCGTAGAACCACTTGGGAGGCAACGACTTCGGATTCTGCGCCAGACCATGGCGGACGTCGCGACGCAACGCCTCCTCGGCGGCGTCGGCGGCCAGGTAGTTGGAGATCGACAGTTGAGACGTCATCAGGAGCCTTTCAGCGGGGTGAGCTGCACACGGGTGGCGGTGGCCTGTACCAGGTGGCGGTCGGGGATCTCCTGCCAGGCGGGATCGTCGTCGTAGGGCTCGCTGGCCAGCACCACGCCGTCGTCCCGGCGCAGCACCGACAAGGTGTCGCCCCAGGTGGTGGCGATCAGCCGGGAACCGTCGGCGGCCAGGATGTTCAGCCGGGCGTTCGGATCGCCGGCCGCCACCTCCACGACGGTCTCGGCCAGCCGGTCCATTCCGCGGTCGAAGATCAGCGCCGCCAGCAGGGCACTGTCGTTGGTCGACTCGGCCCGGCTGGACGCGGGCAGTACCGCCCGGTCGACGATCCCGTTGTGCGACAGCAGCCACCTCCCGTCGGTGAACGGCGCCGAGGCCGACGGCTCGATCGGCATGCCCACGCTCGCCGAGCGAACGGCCGCCACCACACAGTGACTGACCAGCGCGGGCGCCACCGACGCGAACGACGCGTCACCCCACAGCGGGGTGGCACTGCGCCACCGACGCGGCACCGAGGCTGAGCCGCCGCCCGGGTCCTGCCCCCGAAGATCAAAGAACCCGGCGCCCCATCCGTCAGCGTTCATCAACCCGTGCTTCTGCCGGCGCGGTGCGTAGGACTGCACCAGCAGTCCCGACGGCGGGTCGAGCACCAGTGAGGCCACCGACACCGGGGCACCGAGCCAACCCAGATGCCTACACATGGCAGTCTGCGCTTCGCGCAAGCGGCTCATCGCCATCGTCCCAGCAAAGCCGGAGACCGGAGAAGATCTGCCTGCGGATCGGGTGGTCCCAGTTGCGGAAGCTGGGGCGCAGGATGTTCGGCGAGACGGCCCACGACCCGCCACGCAGCACCCGGTAGTCACCGGTCGCGACACCCTCGAAGAACGGTTCGGAGTACGTGTCGTAGACCATCGGGGTGAAACCGGGCCACGGCCGCAACGACGAGGTCGTCCACTCCCACACGTCGCCCAGCATCTGCTCGGCCCCGTAGGCCGACGCACCCGCCGGGTACGCGCCGACCGGCGCCGGCCGCAGCGCGTCACCTCCGAGGTTGGCCATCTCCGTGGTGGGTGGGGCGGCACCCCAGGGGTACCGCCGCCGGGATCGGGTGTGCGGATCCCAGGCACAGGCTTTCTCCCACTCCACCTCGGTGGGCAACCGGGCACCCGCCCAGGCGGCGTAGGCCTCGGCCTCGAAGTAGGTGACGTGCTGCACGGGTTCGTCGGCGGGAATCTCCTCGCGGTGGCCGAACCGGGCCCTGGTGCCGTGGCCGTCCCAGAACAGCGGCGCCGTCAGGCCGGCCTGGTTGCGGTGGGTCCAGCCCGCCTCCGACCACCAGCGCCGCTGGTGATAGCCGCCGTCATCGATGAACGCTTGCCATTCGCCGTTGGTCACCGGCACCCGGCCGATCCGGAACGCCGGAACATCGACGATGTGGGCCGGACGCTCGTTGTCCAGTGAGTACGGTTCCGTCGCGGCGTCCACACCGAGAACGAACTCCCCCGCGGGCACCAACACCGATGTCCCGGCCAGCCCGGCGCGCCCCGGTGGCAACGCGCTTCCCCGATCCAGCAGCGGCGCGCCCGATCTCAGGTTCAGGGCCTGAAGCATCGTCTCGTCGTGCTGGTTCTCGTGGCTGACCACCATGCCGAACGTGAACGCGTCGGGGTGCCCGTCGGGCAGCGCGTCAAGCGCGTCGAGTGCCCGCCCGCGCACCGTCGCGCAGTACTTGCGGGCGTCGGCGGGCGGCAGCAGGGGGAGGTCGCCCCGGCTCGCCCGGGAGTACACGAACGCGTCGTAGAGCCGGTCCACCTCCGGTGACAGCAGACCGGGCCGGTCCGGATCGCCACCACGGAGCAGCCACAACTCCTCCTGCTGACCGATATGGGCCAGATCCCAGACCAGCGGGCTCATCAGCGGGTCGTACTGGCGACGCACCTCGGCATCGTCGAAATCGACGAGCCGCAGCGTGCGGTTCCTCGCCCGGGTCAGATCGTCCGCAAGCTGGTCGCGCTGGGTCAAAGCTCTCCTCGTGCCAGTTGGGTGACCGCGCCGGCGATCCCGTAATTGACGGCCCGGTCGGCGAAATCGTCGCCCGGGCTGCGTCCCTGTTCGACCGAACGCACCAGCGCGCGCATGGATTCCTCGAGTTCGGCCGGGGCGCGTTCGGCGGCGGCGTGCACACACCGGTAGGCGGCGCTGTGCAGGCGCCGGTCGCGCAGCCCGACCTGGGCGGCACGGTCCCATGCGGTGGCCACCGATTCGGTCGCCTCGGCCGCGATGTCCGAGGCGGCGGGGTCGTCGAGCAGGGTGCCCAGGGTGAACACCACCGCCGGCCAGATCTGGTCGGGCACGCTGTCGAGGTACCGCACCTCCAGGAATCCGCGTGGCCGCACCGGCGGGAACAGCGTGGTCAGGTGGTAGTCCAGATCCGCGGGCGTCGGCCTACGCTCGTCGAGCAGCACCCGCCCGTCGGCCCAGTCCGCGAACGGCACCCACTGGGTGACGGGCGTCGGATCGGGGTTGTGCACCAGCATCACCGGTGCGCGCAACGCGTAGCGGGCCCAATCGGAGGCCGGGTCGTCGCCGCTCTCGCCCAGGATCGGACCGCATCGAGCCGAGTCCAGCTGACTCCACACGCGTTGCCGGGTGGACCTCCAGCCGGTGAAGCTGCCGCCGAGCACCGGGGAGTTCGCGGCCATCGCGATCATCGTGGGCCCCAGTGCATGCGCCAGCCGCACCCGGTCAGCCCACGCCGCTTTGGGACCGGACTCGAGGTTGACCTGCACCGACGCCGTCGAGGTCATCATCGCGGCGCCGGCGGCACCGGTCTGGCTGGCGCGGAAGAAGTGCTCCATCGCGTGATAGCGCGACCCGGGGTTGACCCGCGCGGCCGGGCGAAGTGGGTCCGCGCCGAGCAGCACCAGCCCCAAGCCGGCCTGCGCGAAGGACGTGCGCAGCGCTGCCCGGTCCGAGGCCATCGCCGCGATCGCGGTCACCGGATCGGCCGCCGGAGGACCAGAGAGCTCGACCGCGCCGCCCGGTTCGACCGTCACCACGCTGCCTCCCGGCAGCGGCGGCAACGCCGCGATCGTCGACGTCAGCTCCTCCCACCCCGGCCGCCGCAACGGATCCGCCACGTCGTAGCAGTGTGCCTCGACCTCCAGCCCGACCCGGCCGACCGGGCCGTCGGTCAGACAGCCCGCGACCAGGTGCTCGGCGGCCTCGGTGGCGCTGGTGAGTTCGTCGACTCCACAGTCGGCGACACAGTCGGTAGCGATGGTGCGGGCCATGTCAGCCGCTCCCTCCGGGTCTGGATGATCGCTGCCCCTCCATTTTCCAGAGGGCACCGACAAAATCTCGCGTTCGGCGGGTGACGCGTGGATGACGGGTGCCCGAATTCGGCCCGCGTTACGCGCCGGGGCCCCTGCGTGTCACTGACCGAGGGTGTTCTGCATGGCGCCGGCGAGGACGTTGACCGCGGGTCCGCCGTTGCCTGACTGGCAGACCTTGGCCTGTAGCAGCACGTTCTCGCGTTTGCGGGTCGTCACGAAACAGCGCCGATCGGTGCCCGCTTCCTGCTTCACCCAGTCGGCATCGGTCGCACTCGCCGGTCCGCCGGTGAACGTCCACACCTGCGTGGTGAAGTTGTCCAGGTGCATCGCGGTGGTCTGGCCGCTGCACCCCACGGTCCGGTCGACGACGCGCGCGAAGGCGCGGTCGGCGGCCTCCGATGTGGCGAACACCCCGACCGCCTGCTTGACGAGGTGGGACGTGTCAGTGGGCGACTTCTGGGCCACGGCACCGTTGAACGCGGCCAGGTCGGGGTCGTTGTACACCTCCGGCAAACCGATGTCGGCCCAGTTGTTGCACACCGGGTTGTCAACGTAGAACGACTGGAACGGGTCGGTGAACGTCCACTCGAATCCCATCCGCGCGCCGACGATGTTGCTCACCGAGCCCTTCGGGAGCACGGCGTAGTTCACCACGCCGGGGTCGGACGGCCGCGCCGCTGCCGGAGCGGCCAGTGCCAGCGCCAGGCCCATGCCCGCTGCGAGACCGAATGCGGCGATCCTCATGTCAGACCTTCGCGGCGAGCTTGACGTCGATGTTGCCGCGGGTCGCCTTGGAGTACGGGCACTTCCCGTGGGCCTTCTGCATCAGATCGTCGGCGACGTTCTGTTCGAGGCCGGGCAGGTAGCCGATCAGCTCGGCGGTCAGGCCGAAACCGCCGTCGTCATCTTTAGCAATCCCGATTTGGGCCGTGATTCCACTGGCGTCGTCGAGCGCGACCTTCTCGTTCTTGGCCACCAAGCGCAGCGCGCCCAGGAAGCACGCCGCATAGCCGGCCGAGAACAACAGTTCGGGATTCACGCCGTCGCCGCTTCCCCCCATCTCCTTGGGCGGCCGGGTGTCGAGGTCGATCTTGCCGTCGGTGGACCTCACGTGGCCGTCGCGGCCGCCTCCGGTGGCAGTGGACTCTGCGGTGTACACGGCGTCGATGCTCATGGATCCGATCATGCCAGCCGACCTGACCGGCCAGCTCAGCCGTCGCGACGGCGGTCCTCGGCCTCTCCCTGCCCGGTGCGGACGCCCTCATCACACGGGTCGGCATGCCAGTCACCGAACGGGTCCTCGAAGTTCCGCCATTCCTCGGGGCGGTCCATTTCGTCGTCGGTGAGCAGCGCGCCCTGCAGCGCCTCGCGAATCTCCTCGGGGTCGGCCCCGCAGACCAGCACCGTCATCGACGTGTGGCGATCCCCATACCGGTACTGCCAGATCAGGTCCGCGATCGCCCGACGTTCCGGATCGACATAGGCGAGCTCCCGAGACGTCATGGCCGCCAACCACTTTCCCACCTGCGAGACCCGCAGCCCACCTCCGGCCGACTCCAGCCACATCACCCGGTCGGGCTGGCTTGCCAGCCACAACCGGCCTCTGCATCGGACCACCCCCTCCAGCAGCAGATCGACGGCAGCGTGCAGCCGATCCGGGTGAAACGGACGGCGGGCCCCGAATTCGAGGATCCGGACCGTCCCGGCGACGTCCAGTGGCGGCTGTCCGGCGAGCAACGGCCCGTGCGGACTGTCGCTGCGGCCACGGCGCGCGCCCGGCTCGAGATGCCCCATGGCCATGTCGAGTCGGTCGGTGCCGACGGTGATCCGCGCCTTGGGCGCCAGTCGGCGGCAGACCGCCAGCGTCTCCGGATGGGGCTGGGACAGGACGACGACATCGGCGAACTCCACCTGGGCGACGACGACCTGCGCCACCGTGCGTCCGTCGTCGAGTTCGTCCTCCCCCAGCGCCGATGCGAGCCACGTCGAGGTGTCCACGGAGGTGACGACCGCGGACACCGAGACGTCGCGCGCCGTCGGCGAGTGGGTGATCGCAAAGCAGACCGGTTCCGGCTCCATCCACGGCCCCAGCCGGACGACGATCCGGTCGACATCAGGACGGCGGTGCAGTTGCCGCAGGTAGTCCAGCAGATCATTGCGCACCGTGCAGGACACGCAGCCGTGGGCGAGTTCGAGCACGAAGTCGGCGCTCAGCTCGACCCCCTGCTGCACCAGGGTGGTTGTGCGATGTACGACGTGTCCGTCGAACCGGTGCTCCACCAGCGCCGTTCCCGGACCGGCGAGCAGCACGCCGGTGATGTCCTCACTGTCGCTCTGGCCGGTCACGACGACGACTGGGGTGCGCATCCATCCTCCTCTATCAGAAATGATTTTCATTTACTGCGCGTTGACGCTACAGTTCCGGATCGGGCTTGTCGAAAATCATTGTCATTAACGATCGAAGGAGAGATGTGTCCGCCCATTGCCAGGTCACCGGTCGCTCACCCGGATTCGGTAACTCCGTGTCGCATTCACACCGCCGCACCCGACGCCGCTGGAACCCCAACATCCAGCGCAAGACCTACTTCCTGGCCTCGGAAGGCCGCCGGGTCACACTGCGGGTGAGCGCCAAAGGCATCAAGGTCATCGACCGCGACGGCATCGAGTCGGTGGTGGCACGGCTGCGCCGGGACGGGCAGAAGATCTGATGGCTCGCAACGAGATCCGCCCGCTGGTCAAGCTGCGCTCCACGGCGGGCACCGGCTACACCTACATCACCCGGAAGAACCGCCGCAACGACCCCGACCGACTGACGCTGCGCAAGTACGACCCGGTCGTCCGCAAGCACGTCGACTTCCGCGAGGAGCGCTGAACCATGGCCAAGGCATCCAAGATCGCCAAGAACGCGCAGCGCCGCGTCATCGTGGCCCGCTACGCCGAACGTCGGGCCGAACTCAAGAAGATCATCAAGTCGCCGGCGACCACGTCCGAGGCGCGGGTGGCGGCGCAGGCCGAACTGGCGCGCCAACCGCGCGACGCCAGCGCAGTACGGGTACGCAACCGCGACGCCGTCGACGGCCGGCCTCGGGGTCACCTGCGCAAGTTCGGCCTGTCCCGGGTTCGGGTGCGGGAACTCGCCCACGAGGGTCAACTCCCCGGCGTCCGGAAGTCCAGCTGGTGAGGGCCAAGAAGCGGGAGCCCGCGCCCCCGAAGACGAGGCGCAACCTGCTGGCGCAGCTCGACATCGAACACGTCGACTACAAGGACACCCCGACGCTGCGGCAGTTCATCTCCGAGCGCGGCAAGATCCGGTCCCGAAGCGTGACCGGCCTGACCGTGCAGCAGCAGCGCCAGGTCACCACGGCCATCAAGAACGCCCGGGAGATGGCACTGCTTCCGTATCCCGGTCAGGGCCAGCGCTAGTCGACCACCTGTCTCTCCGGCGGTTATGCGGCGTCGACTTTCTGATAGAGGGTGACGACGGCGGCGCCGCCCAATCCGATGTTGTGCTGCAACGCGATCGACGCATCGTCGACCTGGCGAGGGCCAGCCTGCCCGCGCAACTGCCAGACCAGCTCGGCGCACTGCGCCAGGCCGGTGGCTCCCAAAGGGTGACCTTTTGAGAGCAGGCCCCCCGACGGGTTGGTGACGACTCGTCCGCCGTAGGTGTTGTCCCCGTCGAGAACGAACTTCTCCGCAGATCCTTCCGGTGTCAGTCCGAGAGCCTCGTAGCTGAGGAGTTCGTTGGCCGTGAAGCAGTCGTGGAGTTCGACCACCTTGATGTCCTCCGGTGTGACACCAGCACGTTCGTACACGCGGCCGGCGGCAGTCTTGGCCATGCTGTAGCCGACGACCTCGATCATCGACCGCGTGTCGAACGTGGCCGCGGTGTCGGTGGCCAGTTCCTGTGCAGCGATGGCGATGTCACCTCGCAGGCCATGCCCGCGGGCGAACCGGGCACTGCAGATCACCGCCGCGGCAGCACCACACGTGGGTGGACAGCACTGCAGGCGGGTCAGCAACGAATGGACGGTGGGTGAGCCGAGGACCTGCTCGACGGTGACTGGTTCCCGGAACACTGCATAGGGGTTGTTGGCGGCATGCCTCCTCGCTTTCACGGCGATCTGGGCGAAGGTGGCGGGAGCGGTGCCGTGCTGTGTGGCGTACTCGGCGCCCGCCCCGCCGAAGAGCCGGGCAGCCATGGGCGCATCCGGCGCTTCACCCTGCAAAGCTGTTGCAGTGTCCAGGAACTCGGTCAGCGGCTGCGGACGGTCAGACCACTGCGCGGCGAGGGCGCCGCGCTGCATCTGCTCGAAGCCGACAGCCAGCACGCAGTCGGCGGCGCCACTCTCGACGGCTTGCCGGGCGAGCCACAGCGCGGTGGAACCGGTCGCGCAGTTGTTGTTGACGTTGACCACCGGGATTCCGCTCCTGCCGATCCCGTAGAGCGCGAACTGGCCGCTGGTCGAGTCGCCGTACACGTAACCGACATACGCCTGCTGAAGGCGTTCGTAGTCGACGCCTGCGTCCGCAAGGGCCGCCATGACGGCGCCGCGGGCGAGGTTCTCGTACGTCGGGCTTGTTCTCGGCGTGGCGAACGGAACCATCCCGACCCCCACCACTCTTGCTGCGTTGCGCACCGAACCCTCCTTGAACTCACGTGCTTCTCAGCGGCCACCTGGACATCCGCTCGTGGATCAGCCGCGACTTTACATGCCGAGTAACAGATTGTATGTTGCTCGACATAGAGACGTGGGTCACGAGAAGAGGTGCTGATGCGCTGGGCCACCTATCAGGCGCCCGAAGGTCAACGGGTCGGTGTGGTTGTGGAGGACGTGATCTACGCGTTACCGCGCGGCGCGGACCTGCTCGACCTCATCGCCGGCGGCGTCGATGCCCTGCACGACGCCGGCGTTGGCGCCCGACGGTCCCCGGACACGGTGATGCGCCTGGCGGACGTGCGGCTCACGGCGCCGATCCCGGTTCCGCCCGCGATTCGGGACTGCCTGTGCTTCCTCGATCACATGCGCAATTGCCAGGTGGCGATGGGAGGTTCGGGTGAGCTCAAGGATGCGTGGTACCGCGCACCCGCGTTCTACTTCGCGTGCCCGTCGACGGTGGTGGGTCCGTACGACGACGTTCAGATCGCCCCGGGAAGCGCCTGGCCGGACTTCGAACTCGAGATCGCCGCAGTCGTCGTGGGGGGTGCGGCCGACCTCACCGTCGAGCAGGCCGAGCAACAGATCATCGGCTACACGATCTTCAACGACTGGACGGCGCGCGACCATCAGATGATCGACGGACAGCTCGGCATCGGACAGGCGAAAGGCAAGGACAGCGCGGTCACCCTGGGACCGTTTCTTGTCACCCCTGACGAGCTGGCGCCCTTCTACCGCGACGGCGCATTGGATCTGAAGGTCACGGCTTCGGTGAACGACAACGTCATCGGCACCGGTTCGACCGGGTCGATGGACTGGTCGTTCGCCGAGGTGATCTCCTACGCATCGCGCGGCGTGCCACTGCGTCCAGGCGACGTGTTCGGGTCCGGGACGGTGCCGACGTGCACCCTGGTGGAACATCTGCGCATCGATCGGCTGGAGTCTTTCGGCGGCTGGCTGCACGACGGCGACGTGGTCACTCTCGAGGTCGAGGGCCTCGGCCACACCCGCCAAACCGTGCGCGCCTCCACGGCGCCGACACCGTTGGTCCCCCGGCCCCGGCCCCGCGCGAACGTCCCGCCGCCGAGAGTGAACCGTGCACCCGCGCTCGTCCCGTTCACGCGGGGGCTGCACGAGATCGGTGACCGGGTCTGGGCCTGGATTCTCCCCGACGGTGGATTCGGCTGGAGCAACGCCGGCCTGATCACCGGAGACGGCCAATCCCTGTTGGTCGACACCCTGTTCGACGCCCACCTGACCCGCGAGATGTTGGACGCCCTGCGCCCCATCACCGATGGGGCGCCGATCCGCGACGCGCTGATCACCCACTCCAACGGAGATCACACTCACGGCGCGATGCTGCTCGACCCCGACGTCCGGGTCGTGGCGGCAGACACCACGGCCGACGAGATCGCGAACGACATCCCGCCGGAGATGTTCACCTTCTTCCAGAAGGCCGACCTCGGCCCAGCGTTGACGCAGTACGCGCGGGACCGATTCGGCTGCTTCGACTTCGGCGGCATCTCCGCGCGCCACCCCGATGTGACCTTCGCCAAGGAGTGCAGCCTCGACGTCGGTGGTAGGCACGTCGACGTCTACAACCTCGGACCGGCACACACCGGAGCAGACAGCGTGGCGCACGTTCCCGACGCCGGCGTGCTGTTCGGCGGCGACCTGTTGTTCTTCGGATGCACCCCCATCACGTGGGCCGGTCCGATCGGCAACTGGATCGCGGCCTGCGACTCGATGCTGGCTCTGGAGCCACAGGTCGTCGTGCCGGGGCACGGTCCGGTGGGCGACGCCAACGGCATCCGGAGGGTCCGTGAGTACCTCCGGTTTGTCACCGAGTACGCCGACTCGGCGCACCGCGCCGGGCACAGCATGCGCGAAGCCGCTGACCGCGTCGACCTCGGCGAGTTCGCCGACTGGCTCGACTCCGAGCGTGTTGTTGCCAACATCTATCAGCGCTATCGCGAATTGGACCAGACCACACCGCTTCTGGGGGTGGTGGAGCTGTTCACCTGGAAAGCCGAGTGGCTCGCCGCCAGGACGGCCCGGCCGTGACCCTGCCGGCCACCGGGGAGTGCACGGTCGCCGGTCTGCTCGACTTCTGGTCGCGCACCACCCCCGACGCGCCGTTCATCGTCTTCGACCCGCTGGACGACGATCCACACGAGTTCAGCTATCGCGACGTGTGGGTGCTCGCCGTGCGGGCCGCGGAGGTGCTGTCATCACTGGGCCTGCGGCGTGGCGACCGGTTCGCCGTCGCGCTCGGGAATCACCCGGATTTTTTCGCCTACTGGTTCGGCGCGGCGCTCACCGGGACCGTGTTCGTGCCGGTGAACCCAGCGAGCACGGCCGACGAGCTGCAGTATTACTTCCAACACGCGAAATGCCGCGCCGTCATCTGCTCGACGACCAATCGCGACACTGTCAAAAACGCCTGGGCAGGAGCGCCGTCGGCGATCGTCGTCGCCGACCGGCAGACTCGGACCACCACGCCGAACTTCTGTGCGATTCCGGTGGGCCTCACGCCAGACGAGCCGTTGGCGATCATGTACACCTCGGGCACCACCAGCCGCCCCAAAGGCGTTGTGGTCACTCATGCCAACTACCTGTCGGCGGGCCACACGGTCGCCGAGCAGCTACGTATTCGGCCCGACGATCGCTGGCTCGTGGTGCTGCCGCTCTTTCACGCCAACGCCCAGTACTACTGCACGATGTCGGCATTGGTGAGCGGCGCCTCCCTGGTGGTCTCGGCACGATTCTCGGCCTCTCGGTGGGGGGACCAGGCGCGCAGCCACGGCGTCACGTTGGCGAGCCTGTTCGCCGCACCCATCCGGATGATTCTCGCCGCGCCAGTGCAGGCGGGCGACCACACCAACTGGCTGCGAGCGGTGATCTTCGCCCAATGCCTTACCGACCAGCAGCTCGGACGATTCGAAAACCGCTTCAGCACAACGCTACTCCAGCTGTACGGAATGACCGAGACGATGGCGCCACCGTTGATGAATCCGCTTTATGGCCGGATCCACAATCAGACGATCGGATTGCCGACCGCGGCCAACCGGGTACGGATCGTGGCCGACGGCGGATCTGACGCTCTACCAGGAGAATCGGGAGAGCTTCTGGTCGGCGGCGTTGCCGGCGAGACGCTGATGACCGGCTACCTCGATGACGAGCAGGCCACCGCCGAGACGATCGTCGACGGTTGGCTGCGCACCGGCGATCTGGTGGAGCGTCGTGACGACGGCTATGTCGTCTTCACCGACCGCGCCAAGGACATGATCAAACGGTCCGGCGAGAACGTTGCGGCCGCCGAAGTGGAGCGGGTGATCAACACCTGCCCCCAGGTCTTCGAATCGGCCGTGATAGGTATCCCGGATCCGCTCCGCGACGAAGCGATCAAGGCATACGTTGTGCTGCAGGATGGTTCGTCTGAGGTTTCGGAGAGCTCCCTGATCGAGTTCTGCTCCCGCACCCTCCCCCGGGGAAAGGTGCCCGACGTCATCGAGTTCGTCGCCGACCTTCCGCGGACATCGGTGGGCAAGATCCGCAAACAGGCGCTGCGTGCGACCGCAGGAGCCGTGCATGCAGAGATGGGGCAGTGACAGATGTGGATGACACAGGCGTTCCATCGGTCGCTGCGCCTGGCTCCAGAGCGTGTGGCGACGATACACAACGGCCGGATTCGCACCGTCGCAGAGTCGGCCGACCGGGTGGCCCGGCTCGCAGGAGCGCTGACTGCCCTCGGCGTCACCGACGATGACCGAGTCGGGATTCTCGCGCTGAACTCCGATCGCTACCACGAGTTCCTGTTGGCGGTGCCCTGGTGCGGTGGAGTGGTCGCACCGGTCAACACCCGGTGGGCGCTGCCCGAGATCATCTATTCGCTCGACGAAGCCGGCGTGGAGGTCCTGCTCGTCGACGACGCCTTCGTGACGATGGTCCCCGACCTACTCCAACAGGTCTGCGAGCTGAAGTGTGTGGTTCACATGGGGGATGGGCCGACTCCCGACGGAATGCTCGACTACGAGGGGCTCATCGCAGAGGCCGAACCGCGCGAGGACCGGATGCGCGGTGGCGACGACCTCTACGGACTGTTCTACACCGGCGGGACCACGGGCCGCGCCAAAGCGGTCATGCTGACACATGCCAACCTGTTGGTCTCGGCATTCGGTGCCCTGGCCACCGAACAGGTTGCGACCCCGGACGGTGTCTGCCTGCATGTGGCGCCGATGTTCCATCTCGCCGCTATCGGGGTGTGGACGCTGGGTAACCAGGTGGGCGCCACCCACGTCACCCTCCCGTCGTTCACTCCGGAGGCGCTGGTGGCCGCCGCGGCGCAACACCGCGTCACCGACATCCTCATGGTGCCGACGATGGTGCAGATGCTGGTCGACAGCGATCCCGACCCGATCATGCTGGACTCTGTTCAGACCGTCATCTACGGTGCCTCACCGATGCCGAAAGCGTTGTTGGACAGGGCGATGGCGGTGTTTCGATCGGCAGGGTTCATCCAGGGCTACGGCATGACCGAGTGCGCACCCTTCGCCGCGGTGCTCTCCAAGTGCGATCACCACGATCCCGTCCGGCGGCGGTCGAACGGAAGGTGCGTGCTGAACACCGAGATCCGGATCGTCGACACCGAGGACCGAGACGTCGAGACCGGAACTGTCGGTGAGGTCCTGGTGCGCGGTGGCAATGTGATGGTGGGCTACTACAACCAGCCTGACGTCACCGCCGACACTCTGCGTGACGGCTGGATGCACACGGGCGACGCCGGCTACCTGGACGCTGACGGCTACCTGTACCTCGTCGATCGGATCAAGGACATGATCATCACCGGCGGCGAGAACGTGTACTCGACCGAGGTGGAAAGCGCGCTCTGTCAGCATCCGGCGATCGCGCTCTGCGCCGTGGTGGGGATTCCTGACGAACAGTGGGGCGAAGCGGTCCACGCTGCCGTGGTGCTGCGACCGGGCCGGGGGGTGTCCGAATCCGAACTGCGGCAACACTGCCGGGCCTTGATCGCCGGCTACAAGGTGCCACAGGCGGTGACCTTCTTCGACCACCTGCCGTTGTCGGGCGCCGGGAAGATCCTGAAACGCGAACTCATCAAGACTATTTCGGGTAAGTGATGAACGCCAGATCGAGGAACGGAGCGCGGTCGTGATAGACGAGCAGACGATGGTCGACAAGGCGGAAGCCGACAGGCTTCTCGGAGCGCTGTTCGGCGGGGTGGAGCAGGATCCGTTCCCGTACTACGACGCACTGCGCGAGCTGGGTGACGGCATCCACCAGGTCGACATGATGCAGGCCGTCCTCGTCACGCGGTACGACGACATCCGCACCATCGGTTCGGACCCGAAAACCTTCTCCAGCGAGCTGTTCGAGCTGACCGGGCCCGGTATTCATGATCCCGAGGATCCCGAGCACCGGCGGTTCGTCGAGACGGCCAGTCGGCTCTTCATGTTCGCCGATCCCCCACGACACACCCAGGTCCGCTCGACTTTTCGGCACGCGTTCACTCCAGACGCAGTCCGTCGCTGGCGCGCCATCGTCGAGGACATCGCCGACGAAGTCCTCGCACGCTTCGAGCCGGGCCAGGAGATCGACCTGATGGGTGGTCTGGCTTCCGAAGTCCCCGTAGCCGTGATAGCCCAGATACTCGGCGTGCCCAGAGACACGTGGCAGCACTTTCGCGACTGGTCGTTCGCCTACGCCTCGACGTTCGATCCGATGGTGCAAGGCGAGCGGCGCGATCACGCGATCCGGACCAGCCTCATTCTGTTCGACTATCTCAGCGAGCTGATCGAGGAGCGACGCACGAACCCCTGCGATGACCTGATCTCGCAGATGCTCAGCACGGAGACGTTCGACGGAGACACTCTCGCAAAGGCGGACCTGATCGCTCAGGTCGCCCTGCTGCTGGTCGCCGGCAACGAGACCACCACCAACCTCGTCGGCAACGGCGTCACGTTGCTGACGGCCCACCCCGAGGCCAAGAGCGCCCTGCTCGCCGATCCGGCGCTTCTGCCGGGTGCCGTCGAAGAGATGCTCAGATTCGACCCACCCCTTCATCTGGCGGGACGAAAAGTGACCACCGAGGTCACCGTGGGTGAGCACACTCTCCAGCCGGGAACCGTCGTGCTGACCTGCATTCCGGCGGCAAACCGAGACCCCAGGGCCTTCCCGAACGCATCGGCGTTCGACATCCACCGCACCGACAACAAACACCTCGCGTTCTTCCACGGTATCCACTACTGCGTCGGGGCGCCGTTGGCGCGGCTCGAGGGCACGGTCATCCTCGACAAACTGCTGCGCGCCTTCCCCGACATCCGCGTGGGCACCTCGGCGCCGATCAGGCGGACGCTGAACGTGGCGTCACGAGGCTGGGAATCGCGGCCGGTGATCCTGTGACCGAGACGGTGCACGTCGAAGTCCGTGCCGAAACCTGCATGGCAAGTGGGTATTGCATGCGCCAGGCGCCTCGGGTGTTCGGTGCGGATGAGGCGGGCTGGATCAAGCTGCTCGACGCCGATCCCGAGGGGCAGACCGCCGCGGTGCTGGCGGCGGCAACCGCGTGCCCGGTCGCGGCGATCGACGTCTTCGACCCAGATGGACGTCAGCTCTGAAGGAAGATGACTTTCAATGTGCGGAAGACGCGCTCGATGTCGACGTCGGTGGGCGACACCCGCCATTGCTGGTGCGCACCGATGATCGCGCCCGTGAGTGCTGTCGCAAAATCCTCCGGGCTGACGCCCTCCGGAAACATGACACCCTCAGTCCAATCGGCCAGCCACTTCCGCATCCCCCGATGCAGATCGGCATAAAAATCGTGCACGGGGGAGCCTGGCTCCACCGCTTCGGCGAGCAACGTGATGAGCAGCCTGGTCGTGGGCTGGCGCACGAAGTCGAGGAGC
The DNA here is from genome assembly GCF_902705885.1 of Mycolicibacterium austroafricanum. Classification (GTDB taxonomy): domain Bacteria; phylum Actinomycetota; class Actinomycetes; order Mycobacteriales; family Mycobacteriaceae; genus Mycobacterium; species Mycobacterium vanbaalenii_A. The sequence continues at coordinate 525,015 of NZ_CACSIP010000001.1, forward strand.
TCGTCGAACGCTGCGGATGGGCCGCCGGGCGGCGGCGCGACATCTCGCCACGTAGTCGAGAATTCGTCGATCACCGCTTCCAGCAATCCGTCCTTGTTGCCGAAGTGCCACGGGATGGAACCGCGGCTGATGCCTGCCCGGTCCGCCACATCGGCGACGGTGGTCTTCCGGAACCCCTGTTCGGCGAAAAGCTCCGCGGCAGCGGCGATGAGAAGTCGCCGACTCTCGCTGCTCGTCTGCGCGCGTCGTGTAGCGCTCACCCTTGAAACCACCGCCTTCCTCGGCCGCTCCACAGTGTGCCAGAAGGTCCTTTACATGTCATCTGACACATCGTATGGTGACCAACACATTAGTGAACGGAAGTGACGGCGATGACAGGGTCGACACCAGTGGCGGCGACGGGCTTCGGCCGCGGCTACCGGCAGGGAGCCGTCATCCGCCCGATCGGCGGCTTCTTCGCCATGTGCCTGGACACCGTCGTTCTGATGTTCCGGCCACCGTGGGCATGGCGCGAATTCCTGTATCAAATGTGGTTCGCCGCGCGAGTGTCGTTCCTACCCACCGTCTTGATGGCCATTCCGCTGGTTGTGTTGTCCGCCTACGTGCTGAACATCCTGCTCATCGAGTTCGGGGCGGCCGACCTCTCCGGGACGGGTGTCGCCCTGGGTGCGGTGACCCAAGGTGGTCCGATCGTCACCGTGCTGGTGATCTCCGGCGCGGCCGCCACCGCGATGTGCGCCGACCTCGGCTCTCGCGCCATTCGAGAGGAACTCGACGCGTTGCGGGTGCTGGGAATCAATCCCGTTCAGGCACTGGTCGTTCCGCGGGTGGCGGCGCTGACGCTCGTCGCGACGCTGCTGGCATCCGTGGTGACAATGGTCGGAATCATCGCTGCCTACTTCTTTTCGGTGTTCGCCCAGCACATCACCCCCGGTGCGTTTGTTGCCGGCCTACCACTGCTCGTCGGCACACCGGAGGTGGTCATCTGCCTGTCGAAGGCGGCCGTCTTCGGCCTCGCCGGTAGCCTGATCGCCTGCTACAAGGGCATGTCGGTGGGCGGCGGCCCGGCAGGTGTCGGCAACGCCGTGAACGAGACCGTCGTCTACACGTTCCTGGCGCTGTTCGCCCTCAACGTCGTCATCACCGCGGTCGGCGTGAAGGCGACACTATGACCCACCCGGCGACCCACCCTGCGA
>NZ_CACSIP010000002.1 GCF_902705885.1 Mycolicibacterium austroafricanum
CCGCCGAAGCCCCCGAGGTTGCTGTCGACCAACCCGCCCCGCCGGCCGAGACCGCACCCGACGTCGATGACATCGCCCCCACCGAAGGACGGCTGGATCGTCTGCGGGGACGCCTGGCGAAGTCCCAGAACACCCTCGGCAAGAGCATGCTGGGCCTTCTGGGTGGCGGTGACCTCGACGAGGACTCGTGGGAGGAGGTCGAGGACACGTTGCTGATCGCCGACCTCGGCCCGGTGGTCACCGAGTCGGTCGTGACCGCGTTGCGGTCCAAGATGGCCAGCAGCAGGGTCCGCACCGAGGCCGACGCGAGGGCGGTGCTGCGCGAGGTGCTGATCTCGGCGCTGCAACCGGACCTGGACCGCTCGATCCGGGCGCTCCCGCACGATGACAAGCCCTCCGTGCTCTTGGTCGTCGGGGTCAACGGGACGGGCAAGACGACGACCGTCGGCAAGCTGGCCCGAGTGCTCGTCGCCGACGGCCGCCGCGTGGTGCTGGCCGCGGCAGACACGTTCCGCGCCGCGGCAGCCGACCAGCTGCAGGCGTGGGCCTCACGGGTCGGCGCGCAAGTGGTGCGTGGCCCCGAAGGGGCCGATCCGGCCTCGGTGGCCTTCGATGCCGTCGACACGGGAATCACCTCGGGCGCCGACGTGGTGGTGATCGACACCGCCGGTCGCCTGCACACCAAGACCGGGCTGATGGACGAACTGGGCAAGGTCAAACGGGTGGTCGGTCGTCGCGCGGTCGTCGACGAGGTCCTGCTCGTCCTGGATGCGACCATCGGGCAGAACAGCCTGCCGCAGGCGCGGGTCTTCGCGGAGGTGGTCGACATCACCGGCGTCGTCCTGACCAAGCTGGACGGCACCGCCAAGGGCGGCATCGTCTTCCGCGTCCAGCAGGAGCTCGGAGTCCCGGTCAAGCTCGTGGGTCTCGGCGAGGGCCCGGACGACCTCGCCCCGTTCGAGCCGGCGGCGTTCGTCGACGCGCTTCTGGGGTAGTGATCCGCCGCGATCGGCCGAGCAAGTGGCAAAAGAGTTGACAATTGTGTCACGGCCCGAGGCTTTCTGCTGATCTTGGCCGGTGAAACACGAGCGTAACCACTTACGTGTGTCCGTTCACGCAGCCGAAACACAACAGAATCACAGGTGAAACGCGGGCCGAACAGTCTCTTTTGCGAGGCCGATCCTGTCGGCTGTCATCCCCAAGGAGGTTCACACAAAGTGGTTGGCTTGCATGATGTGGCCCTAGCCATACCGGACGAAATGTTTCTGCCGTTCGGGCCTGAGGGCCTGAGCGCCGGTGACACGGCATGGGTGCTCACATCCGCCGCGCTGGTGTTGTTCATGACACCGGGCCTGGCGTTCTTCTACGGCGGTCTGTCCCGGCAGAAGTCCGTCCTCAACATGATGATGATGTCGTTCGGCTCCCTCGGAGTCGTCAGCGTCATCTACGTGTTGTGGGGCTATTCGATGTCGTTCGCCTCGGCGCATACCGGGAACAGCGACTATCTCGGAATCTTCGACAACCCGTTCTCACTCTTCGGGCTCAGTCAGCTGACGGAGGTGCGTGAGCTCGGCGGAGTCGACACCTTCGTGCTCGGTGGATTCGGGACGGTACCCGCCATCGTCTGGGTGGCCTTCCAGCTCACCTTCGCGGTGATCACCGTCGCCCTGATCAGCGGGGCGGTGGCCGAGCGGATGAAGTTCGGCACCTGGCTGCTGTTCGGTGGCATCTGGGTCACCCTGGTGTATTTCCCTCTGTCGCACATGGTCTGGGGCGGCGGCCTGCTGTCGGCCTCGGAGTCGGGCATCGCGGCCAAACTGTTCGGGGTGGATGACGAAGGTGCCGCCAACGTCGCACCCATCGACTTCGCCGGCGGCACCGTGGTGCATATCAACGCCGGTATGGCCGCTCTAGTGTTGGCGATCCTGCTCGGAAAGCGCGCCGGCTTCGGCAAGTCCGCTTTCCGCCCGCACAATGTGCCGTTCGTGTTGCTCGGCGCGGCCATCCTGTGGTTCGGCTGGTTCGGCTTCAACGTCGGCTCCGAAGGTGCGGCGGACATGCTCGCCGGCGCGGTGTGGGTCAACACCACTGCCGCCACCGCGGCCGCCATGCTGTCGTGGTTGCTGGTGGAACGTATCCGAGACGGCCACGCCACCAGCGTCGGCGCCGCCTCGGGTGTCGTCGCCGGTCTGGTCGCGATCACTCCCGCGTGCGGTTCGCTCAGTGCGATCGGCTCGTTGATCCTCGGCGCGATCGCCGGTGTGCTCTCCGCGCTCGCCATCGGGCTGAAGTACAAGTTCGGGTACGACGATTCGCTCGACGTCGTCGGCGTCCACCTGGTCGCCGGGCTGTGGGGCACCGTCGGCATCGGGTTCCTGGCCCTGGAAACCGGGCTGTTCTACGGTGGCGGTATCCAGCAGCTCGTGGTGCAGATCGTCATCGCTCTTGTGGCCGTGATCTTCACCGGCATCATGACCGCGATCATCGCGTTCATCGTCAAGCCTCTGGGCTGGCGGGTGTCCCAGGAGGACGAGGACACTGGTATCGATGAAACCGAACACGCCGAAACGGCTTACGAGCTCGCCTGATCGGCGACAATTTCATCGGAAGGGATCGACTACATGAAGCTGATTACTGCGATCGTCAAGCCGTTCACGCTGGAGGATGTGAAGACCGGCCTCGAACAGACGGGCATACTCGGGATGACGGTCAGCGAGGTTCAGGGTTACGGCCGCCAGAAGGGGCATACCGAGGTGTACCGGGGCGCTGAGTACTCGGTGGACTTCGTGCCCAAGGTCCGTGTGGAGGTCGTTGTCGACGACGCCGCCGTGGACAAGGTGGTGGATGTCATCGTCCAGGCTGCCCGCACCGGAAAGATCGGTGACGGGAAGGTGTGGGTCAGCCCGGTCGACACCGTGGTTCGGGTGCGCACGGGTGAGCGGGGGTCCGACGCCCTCTGACACACAGCGTGGAATGAGCCGTCGTTTCCCGGCATTGCACCGGAAGAGCGCTAGACCGGTCAGTGCCGGAGAGGACAACTCATGACAGAACACAAGCAAGACCCCGCCGCCGGCGCCCCTCGATGGGTGCGTCCGGCGGCGGGTTCTTTGCGCCCCGCAACCGATCTCGTCGCCGCCGCCAAACAGCTACTGGCCGGAGGGCCGCGTCAGCTCGATTCGGCTGCGCTGCGCAACGCGCTGTTGGATCTCTACGATTTCTGGCTGGCCTCCAAGGCCACCGAGATCGGCATCACCGCGACCAGTGGCTTCGCGATCGTCGCGACCGGAGGCCTGGGCAGGGGCGAGATCCTGCCGTACTCCGATCTGGATCTGATGTTGTTGCACGACGACATGCCCTCCGAGGTCGTCGGAGAAGTGGCCGAACTGTTGTGGTATCCGTTGTGGGACGCCAACATTCGCCTCGACCACAGTGTCCGGACGGTGCCGCAGGCACTCAAGGTCGGCGGCGAGGACATCTCGGCCGGGTTGGCGATGCTCGAGGCGCGCCACATCGCCGGGGACGCCGACCTGTCATCGCTGCTGATCAGCGGCGCCCGCCGCCAATGGCGCACCGGGATAGCGTCCCGCTTCGACGAACTGGTCGAGCACACCAGGGCGCGCTGGCAGCGCAGTGGCCAGATCGCCCACCGCGCAGAGCCGGACCTCAAGTGCGGTAGGGGCGGTCTGCGCGACGTGCAGTTGCTCAACGCGCTGGCGATCGCGCAGTTGGCCGATGTGTACCCGAGCCGGTCGCTGGCCTCGCCGACCGAAACCCTCGGCGAGGCGCACCTCTCGCTGCTCAACGTCCGCACCGAGTTGCACCGGGTCGCCGGACGCGGCCGTGAACTGCTGTTGGCCCAGCACGCCGACGAGATCGGCGCCCTGCTTCGTATCGGCGACCGGTTCGATCTGGCCCGGATGCTCTCCGACGCCGCGCGCACCGTCAGCTACTACGTCGACGCGGGCATCCGTACGGCCGGAAACTCATTGCCCCGCCGCGGGCTTGCCGCCCTGCGGCGTCCGGTGCGCCGTCCGATCGACGAAGGTGTCGTCGAGTTCAACGGCGAGGTGATCCTGGCCCGCGATGCCCGCCCGGAACGCGACCCCGGTCTGATACTGCGGGTGGCTGCCGCATCGGCGACCACCGGTCTGCCGATGGCGGCGTCCACCCTGAGTCGGCTGGTGGAGAATGCGCCCGAGCTGCGCACGCCCTGGCCGCGCCAGGCGCTCAAGGACCTGCTGGTGATGCTCGCGGCGGGTCCGTCCGTGGTGGGGACGATCGAAGCGCTCGACCGCACCGGGCTGTGGGGCCGGCTGTTCCCCGAATGGGGTGCAGTGCGCGACCTGCCGCCGCGCGATGTCGTCCACATCTGGACCGTGGACCGCCACCTGGTCGAGACCGTCTCCCGGGCAAGCGGTTTCACGACCCGAGTGGCGCGGCCCGACCTCCTCGTACTGGGCGCTCTGGTGCACGACATCGGCAAGGGCCGGGGCGGGGACCACAGCGTCATCGGGGCCGAGCTGGCCACCCAGATCGGAAACCGGCTCGGGCTGTGGCCTTCCGACGTCGACATCCTGTCGAAGGTCGTGCGGCATCATCTGCTGCTCCCGCAGACCGCGACCCGGCGGGATCTGCAGGATCCCAAGACCATCGCCGCGGTGGTCGACGCCCTCGGCGGCGATCCGGTGGTGCTGGAGCTGCTGCACGTGCTCGCCGAGGCCGACTCACTGGCCACCGGCCCGGGTGTCTGGGGCGACTGGAAGGCCTCGCTGCTCGGCGACCTGGTCCGGCGTTGCCGGTTGGTGATGGCGGGGGAGGGCCTGCCCGCACCCGATCCCGTTGATCCGCGGTTCCTTTCGATGGCTGCCGACGAGGGCGTTCATGTCGAGATGACACCCGCCGACACCCCGCACATCTACAGCGTCACGATGATCGTGCCGGATCGCCGTGGTCTGCTGAGCAAGGCGGCCGGCGTCCTGGCTCTCAACAAACTGAGAGTGCACTCCGCGTCGGTCAACTCGCACCAGGGCTCGGCGATCAACACCTTCGTCGTCTCCCCGCATTTCGGCACCCCGCCGGCGGCGGAGCTGCTGCGCCAGCAGCTGATCCTCGCCGTCGAAGGGGAGCTCGACGTTCTGGGAGCGCTGGAGCTACGCGGTGCCGACAGCTCGCAGGCGGGCCGGGCGGGCGAGGTCCGGGCGGCCGTGCCGGTCAACGCACCGGCAGCACCCCCGCGGGTGATCTGGCATGCCGGGGCCGGCCCGGGACAACTCCTCGCGGAGATCCGGGCCACCGACCGCGCGGGGCTGCTGGCGGTGCTGACGGCGGTGTTCGAACGCGCCGGGGTGGACATCGACTGGGCCAAGGTGACGACGCTGGGATCGTCGGTGGTGGACGTGTTCGGTGTGGTGCTGCCGTCGGGAAGCACGGACAACACGCTGCGTCAGGCGCTGGAGCGCGAGCTGTACGCGGTGCTGCCCGCACCCCCGCCCAAGCAGGTCGAGGAAGCCAGCTAGTGACGTTCGTCGTCCACATCGACGAGGGCGTCCTCGGTGGGTCGGGCCGACGCCAAGTAGTCTGGCCTCGTGTTTGAATCCCTGTCCGACCGGTTGACCGGCGCGCTCACTGGCCTGCGCGGGAAGGGTCGGCTCACCGACGCCGATATCGATGCCACCAGCCGCGAGATCCGGCTGGCGCTGCTGGAAGCCGACGTCTCGCTGCCAGTGGTGCGCGAGTTCGTCGCCCGGATCAAGGACCGTGCCAAGGGCGCGGAGGTCTCGGCGGCGCTGAACCCGGCACAGCAGGTCGTCAAGATCGTCAACGAGGAACTCGTCGGGATCCTCGGCGGCCAGACCCGGCAGCTGTCCTTCGCCAAGACTCCTCCGACGGTGATCATGCTGGCGGGCCTGCAAGGCTCGGGTAAGACCACCCTGGCTGGAAAGCTGGCGAAATGGCTTAAGGGTCAAGGGCATACACCCCTATTGGTGGCCTGTGACCTGCAGCGGCCCGGTGCGGTCAACCAGCTTCAGATCGTCGGCGAGCGGGCCGGCGTACACGTCTTCGCCCCGCATCCCGGCGTGTCGCCGGACGGCGCGACGATCGAGCAGATGAAATCGGGCGACCCGGTGGCCGTGGCGTCGGCGGGTCTGGCCGAAGCGCGCGCCAAGTACTACGACGTCGTCATCGTCGACACCGCGGGTCGCCTCGGTATCGACGAGGAACTGATGGGGCAGGCCGCGGCCATCCGCGATGCCGTCACCCCCGATGAAACCCTGTTCGTCCTCGACGCGATGATCGGCCAGGACGCCGTGACCACGGCCGACGCGTTCCGCGAGGGCGTCGGGTTCACCGGCGTCGTGCTGACCAAACTCGACGGTGACGCGCGCGGCGGCGCCGCGCTGTCGGTGCGCGAGGTCACCGGCGTGCCGATCCTGTTCGCGTCGAGCGGTGAGAAACTCGAGGACTTCGACGTCTTCCATCCCGACCGGATGGCCGGCCGGATTCTCGGCATGGGTGACGTGCTGTCGCTCATCGAGCAGGCCGAACAGCACTTCGACGCCGAGCAGGCGGAGGCGACCGCCGCCAAGATCGGCAGCGGTGAGCTCACGCTCGAGGATTTTCTCGAGCAGATGCTGGCGATCCGCAAGATGGGGCCGATCGGCAACCTGCTGGGCATGCTGCCGGGCGCAGGGCAGATGAAGGACGCGCTGGCCGCCGTCGATGACAACCAACTCGACCGGGTGCAGGCCATTATCCGCGGGATGACACCGGCCGAGCGTGCCGACCCGAAGATCATCAACGCCTCGCGTCGGTTGCGTATCGCCAACGGCTCCGGTGTGACGGTCTCGGAGGTCAATCAGCTCGTCGACCGCTTCTTCGAAGCCCGCAAGATGATGTCCCAGATGGCCGGCCAGATGGGGATGCCGTTCGGCCGCAAGAACACCCGCAAGGCCGCCAAGGGCAAGAACAAGCAGAAGGGCAAGAAGGGGCGCAAGTCGGGCGCAGGTCCGACGCCGCCGAAGGCCCGCAACCCGCTCGGCGCAGGCATGCCCGCCGGTTTCCCCGACCTGTCGAACATGCCCAAAGGACTCGACGAGCTCCCGCCGGGACTCGCCGACATCGACCTGTCGAAACTGAAGTTCCCCAAGAACTGATGCCCCTGCACCTCCGGGGACGTGGGTTGCCCGACGGTGAACCCGTCGAGTGGTGGATCGTCGACGGCCGGCTCAGCGCCGAGCCGGTGACCGGCGCCGAGACGGTGTTCGGAGCTGACGGGGACGGCGGTTGGATCCTTCCCGGTCTGGTCGACGCCCACTGCCACGTCGGCCTGGGCCAGCATGGCCCCATCGAGATGGACGAGGCCGTCGCGCAGGCCGAGACCGAGCGCGGCGCCGGGGCGCTGTTGCTGCGGGATGCGGGGTCGCCCACCGACACCCGTAGCTTCGACGACCGGGCCGACCTGCCGCGCATCATCCGCGCCGGGCGCCATCTGGCGCGGCCCAAGCGCTACCAGCGCGGGTTCGCGATCGAGCTGGAGGACGAATGGCAGTTGCCCGACGCGGTGGCGCAGCAGGCCCGGTGGGGTGACGGCTGGGTCAAGCTGGTCGGCGACTGGATCGACCGCGACATCGGTGACCTGGCGCCGCTGTGGTCCGACGACGTGCTCAAGGCCGCCATCGAGGCGGCCCACGCCAATGGCGCACGGGTGACGGCCCACGTGTTCAGCGAGGACGCGCTGCCCGGGCTGATCACGGCAGGCATCGACTGCATCGAGCACGGCACCGGGCTCACGGACGACACCGTGGATCTGATGGTCGAGCACGGCACCGCGCTGGTGCCCACGCTGATCAACATCGAGAACTTCCCCGACATCGCGTCGGCCGCCAGCAAGTACCCGCGCTACGAACGCCACATGCGCGCGCTGCACCAGAGTTGTGCGGCCAGGATCGGTGCGGCGCGCGAGGCCGGGGTGCCCATCTACGCCGGCACCGACGCCGGCAGTGCCGTCGCCCACGGCCGAATCGGCGACGAGATCGACGCGCTCAAGGGCATCGGTATGACCCCGACCGAAGCTCTGGGGGCCGCCTGCTGGGACGCCCGGCAGTGGCTGGGCCGGCCCGGCCTCGAACACGGCGCGTCCGCCGACCTGGTGTGCTACGCCGACGACCCGCGCGGTGGTGCGGGCGTGCTGGCCGAGCCGTCACGGGTGATCCTGCGCGGCGCCGTCTACTGAGCGCCAGGTGTGAAGCCAGGGCCGTGATCGGGCCGCGATCACGACCCGGAGTGCTATTCCGCGGGGGGTGAGCGCGCTAGGGCTGAGCGAAGCCCCAGTCCAGCAGCCTGGTCGCCTGCCCGTAGAGGTCTCCGTCGCCGTACATCTGCACCACCACCAGGCGCCGGCTGCCGCGCTGAGCGGCGCCGACGTAGGTCTTGCGGGCGAGGTTGGTGTACCCGGTCTTGCCGCCGAGGTCACCCGGGTAGCGGGTGAGCAGCTCGTTCTGGTTGGTGATGGTCTTGCCGGGGAACTGCGCCGAGGGTTGGCGCATGATCTGCGCGATCAACGGATACTGCAGGGCCGCGCGCATGATGACCGCGAGGTCGTGTGGCGTGGTCACCGACTCCCAACCGGGGCCGTCAAGTCCCGACGGGGACGACGCCTTGGTGCTGCGCGCACCGGCGAGGGCGGCCTTGCGGTTCATCGCGGCAAGCGCCACCGGTTTCCCGCCGAGCATGTCGGCGAGCATGTTGGCCGCATCGTTGCCCGACACCATCAGTATCGCCTCGAGGAGTTGGCGGGTGGTGTAGGCCTGCCCGGGTTCGAGCCCCACGCAGGAGCACTCGACCTGGGTGTGCGAGGCGTTGGCCCGGGCGAAGTTGTCGGGCCGAAGGTGATCGAGCACCACCATGGCGAGCAGCACCTTGATCGTGCTGGCCGGGGCGTAGGTGCCGTAGGGATCCCTGCTGGCCAGCACCCGGCCGGTGTCGAGGTCGGCGACCAGCCAGGCCTTGGCGGGACCGTCCGGAAGCGCTTGCGCGGCGGCCGGTGCTGCGTCGGGTTGGGCCGCCGCGGTGGGTGCGCCGACCGCCGTCGCGGCAGCCAGTACCACACTGAGGGCGAGCGCCAGCCCCGCGAAACTTCGTCGCACAGCAGGCGACGCTAATGACGCCAGGACTCGCCGAGCGCGCGATCAGGTCTCCATCGGGTCTCGAGTGTGCCGCCCGGGTTCAGAGTTGGCTGACACCGGCGTTCGGTTCGAGCGCGAATCCCCAGTCGAGCAGGCTGGCTGCCTGATCCCAGTAGCTGGGCGCGCCCTCCTTGTCCAGGCCGAACATCAGCGCCACCACAAGACGCTTGCCGTGGCGCTCGGCGCCGCCGACGAATGTCTTGCGGGCGAGGTCGGTGTAGCCGGTCTTTCCGCCGAAGGTGCCCGGATAACGCTGCAGCAACTTGTCCTGGTTGACCAGTACCTTGTCGCCGGTCTTGGTCGGGAAGACGGCTGTGGGCATGGCGGTGATCTGGGCGAAGACGGGGTTGGCCATCGCCGCGCGGAAGATCACCGCCAGATCGTGCGGCGAGGACCACATGTCGATGCCGGGCCCGTCGATCCCCGACGGTGAGCCGGCGTTGGTGCCGTAGGCCCCCACCAGTGCGGCCTTGCCGTTCATCTTCATCACCGCGACGTCGTGACCGCCGAGCATTCTGGCCAGCGTGTTGGCGGCGTCGTTGCCCGACACCAGCAGCGCGGCCTCCAGCAGTTGCCGGGTGGTGTACGTCATCCCGGGGGTCACACCTGCGCAGTTGCACTCGACCTCGGTATCGGCCTCGTTGGCGACGATCGTCGCGTCCAGCGGTAGCTCGTCGAGCACCGTCAGCGCGAGCAGCACCTTGATGGTGCTGGCCGGGGCGTACTGGCCGTGTTCGTCGCGGGCGGCGAGCACCGCGCCGGTGTCCATGTCCGCGACCAGCCAGGCCTGCGCGGGCCCGTCGGGGATCGGGGTCGAGCCCACCGGCTGGAGGACGCCGGTCACGGGCACGGCGGCAGCGGTCGGTCCGAAGACACCGAGCGTTCCCGCGATCAGACCCAGGGTGAGCGCCAGGGACGCGAGAAGCCTCGTCATGTCGGGTGAGCCTAATCCCGGTCGACGATCGTGTTCAATCGATCCATGTTGAGCATCGAGGAGATCTCGGATCGTTTGGAAATCCAGCAGCTGCTGATCGACTACTCCACGGCGATCGACCAGCGGCGCTTCGACGACCTCGACGCGGTGTTCACCTCCGACGCCTATATCGATTACCGGGCCGCCGGGGGCATCGCCGGGCAGTTCCCCGAGGTCAAGGCGTGGCTCTCGGAGGTGCTGCCGAACTTTCCGGCGTACTACCACATGCTGGGCAACGTCGACGTGCGTGTCACCGGCGACACCGCGACCTCGCGGGCGATCTGCTTCAACCCGATGGTGATGGGGGGCGACCAGGAGCAGATCTATTTTGTCGGCATCTGGTACCTGGACGAGTTCGTCAGGACCCCGCAGGGGTGGCGGATGAGCAGGCGTGTCGAGGAGAAGTGTTTCGACAAGATCCTCTGACCCGCTCAGCGGACCAGCCGACGCGCCACCCTCGCCGTCAATTTCTTGATCCGGTCTGAGATGTACAGGGAGAAGACGACGTTGAAGATGTCCTCCCGCAGCCTGGTCAGCGTGGAGCTGGTGATCAACCACCGGCCGTCGATCTTCTCGTACGTCTCGTCGTAGTGGCCGTACCCGCGCAGGTTCACCCCGGGCGCCAGTCGAACGACGTCTTCCAGAGCCCAGACGGCGCGCGCGGTCGTCGCCGAGGTCAGTTCGATCTCCGGAGCATGCACCTGGTGCACCGTGGCCCGGTCGCCGAGGCTGCTGCGGGTGAAGGCGACAAAAGGATCGGCACCGACGATGACCTTGCCGCCCGCGCCGGCGGTGTCGCTGCGGAAGCCGTCGGTGAACAGGGTGCGCCAGGAGTCCCAGTCCTTGGTGTCCAGGTGCCGGCAGTAGCGGGCCTTCAGCTGCTTGATCGACTCGATCTCCAAGAGAAGGGCGGCGTCATCCATGCGAGCGAGGGTGACACCGGCCGCCTCGATTGTAAAGGTTCAGCGGAGCCGGCCGGCGCTGGATTTCGTCCTGCGGAGCGGGCTCTGGCACAATGAGCGGCTGTCTGCCTCGGGACTCCGGCCCCGCGGCGGTCACACACGTAAGGCAAAACCGGACCGGGCAGCCCGCCCGCGTCGCTCGAATTGCCAACGTGGCAATCAACAGGAGAATCCGCACCACCATGGCTGTCAAGATCAAGCTCGCCCGTTTCGGGAAGATCCGCAATCCCCAGTACCGCATCTCCGTCGCCGACGCACGCAACCGTCGCGACGGTCGCGCCATCGAGGTCATCGGCCGGTACCACCCCAAGGAGAATCCGAGCCTCATCGAGATCGATTCGGAGCGCGCCCAGTACTGGCTCGGCGTGGGCGCCCAGCCCACCGAGCCCGTCCTGCAGCTGCTCAAGATCACCGGTGACTGGCAGAAGTTCAAGGGTCTGCCCGGCGCCGAGGGCACGCTGAAGGTCAAGGAGCCCAAGCCCAGCAAGCTCGACCTGTTCAACGCCGCGCTCGCCGAGGCCGATGGCGGTCCGACCGGCGAGGCCACCCAGCCCAAGAAGAAGAAGGCGCCCGCCAAGAAGGCCGAGCAGGCCGACGAGAAGGCTGAGCCTGCCGCCGAGAAGGCTGAGCCTGCCGCCGAGGACAAGGCCGAGACCGAGACCGCCGCCGAGAGCGCCGACGCTCCCAGCGAGAGCTGAGCACGCCGGTGAGTTCAGTCGTCGTCGACGCCGTCGAGCATCTGGTCCGCGGGATCGTCGACAACCCCGATGACGTCCGGGTCGACATGGTGACCAACCGCCGCGGGCGCACCGTCGAGGTGCACGTCCATCCCGAAGATCTCGGCAAGGTCATCGGGCGTGGCGGGCGCACTGCGACCGCGTTGCGCACCCTGGTGGCCGGTATCGGTGGCCGGGGTATCCGCGTCGACGTGGTGGACACCGACCAGTAGGAATCCGCCCATGGAGCTGGTCGTCGGGCGCGTGGCGAAGGCGCACGGCGTCACTGGTGAGATCGTCGTCGATGTCCGCACCGACGATCCGGACGGTCGGTTCGCGCCCGGGGAGACGCTGCGGGGCCGCGCTTCTCGCGGCGGTTCCGAACGCGACTACACCATCGAATCCGTTCGCGAACACTCCGGCCGGCTGCTCGTGCGGCTGGCCGGAGTCCGCAGCCGTGACGCCGCCGAGGCGATGCGGGGCACGCTGTTCCTCGTCGACTCCGACGATCTGCCGCCGATCACCGAAACCGACGAGTTCTACGACCATCAGCTCGAGGGACTGCGGGTGCGGACCGTGGCCGGCGAGGATGTCGGCACCATTGCCGAGGTGTTGCACACCGCCGCCGGTGAGCTGCTCAGTGTCAGATCCGCGCAGGGAGCCGAGATCCTGATCCCGTTCGTCCAGGCGATCGTCACGGCGGTGTCGCTGGCTGATGGTCTGGTGGAGATCGATCCGCCCGACGGACTGCTCAATCTCGACGACCTCGCGTGAGGGTGTCGTGAGAATAGACGTCGTCACGATCTTTCCGGCCTACCTCGAACCACTGCGGCAGTCCCTGCCGGGCAGGGCGATCGAGGCCGGCACGGTTGAACTCGGTGTGCACGACCTGCGGAACTGGACCCATGACGTCCATCGGTCGGTGGACGACTCACCCTACGGCGGCGGCCCGGGGATGGTGATGAAGGCGCCGGTGTGGGGTGCGGCGCTCGACGAGATGTGTTCGGAGGAAACGCTTCTGGTGATTCCGACCCCGGCGGGGCGGTTATTCACCCAGGCCGATGCCGCGCGCTGGAGTGGTGAACGACATCTGGTTTTCGCGTGTGGCCGCTACGAAGGGATCGACCAGCGAGTCGCGCAGGACGCTTCGCGCCGGATGCGGGTCGAAGAGGTCTCGATCGGCGATTACGTCCTGCCCGGTGGAGAGTCGGCGGCACTGGTGATGATCGAGGCGGTGGTGCGCCTGCTGCCCGATGTGCTCGGCAATCCTGAGTCCCACCGCGACGATTCACATTCTGAACTGGTCGGGGGACTGCTGGAGGGCCCCAGCTACACCAGGCCGGCGAGTTGGCGCGGACTCGATGTGCCGGAGGTGCTGCTCTCGGGCGATCACGCGCGGATCGCCGCGTGGCGGCACCAGCAGGGTCTCGAGCGCACCTGGGAACGTCGGCCGGACCTGCTGGACTAGATCCGCCCGCTGGGGAACATCGTCTGCACGGCCTCGGTGATGGTCTGCCGGGCGGTGTCGTCGTCGGCAGCCTGCATCGACGCGATGACCATCACATAGCGCCGGTCGGGTCCGACGACGCCGGTGGACAAATGCATCCAGTCGGCGCCGATGCAGCACATCCAACCCTGCTTGACGGCCACCGGTTCGGCGAAGATCCCCTCGGGGATGCCGAACCGCTGCGGGTAGATGCCACCGGGGACCATCCCGTCGGGTGCCGTGGGCGTCGATGCCGCGAGATCGGACAGGATCACCTCGGCCTGCTCCGGCGGCAGTCCGCCGGTGCCCGCCAGCAGCATGTCGTAGTAGCGCACCAGATCGGTGGCGGTGCTGACGGTGTTGAACCACCGGTCGTTGCCGGGCGGACGTGTCGCCCCCAGCCGGTAGCGGGCCACCACCCGATTGATGATCGCGCTGCCGCCGGAGCGGTTCCAGAAGACCTCGGCGGCGCTGTCGTCGGACGACCGCAGCATGACGTCGAGCGACCGCCGGTCCTCCGGCGACAGCGTGGTCTCACCCCGCGAGACCTGCAGGAGCAGGTCGTCGGCGATGAACAGCTTGACCACCGAGGCGATGGCGATCGTCATGCTGTTGCCGTTGGTCACCAACTGCCCGGTGTTGCGGTCGAGAACCGCCGCGGTGACGTCGGCGCCGGCCGCGGCGGCCTGGTCGGTGGCCTGCCGCTGGCGATCTGCGAGTCCCACGAACCCGGCGCTGGGCGCGTCCGGCGGCACCTCGGGCAGCGGAGCCAAGGCGCCCAGGGGGGCGACCACCGTCCGCGGCGGGCCCGACGGTGCCGGGGGTGAGCCGTGCACCTGGGCCCCGCACCCGGCGATGA
Organism: Mycolicibacterium austroafricanum; assembly: GCF_902705885.1. Classification (GTDB taxonomy): domain Bacteria; phylum Actinomycetota; class Actinomycetes; order Mycobacteriales; family Mycobacteriaceae; genus Mycobacterium; species Mycobacterium vanbaalenii_A. Next base: position 14,182 of record NZ_CACSIP010000002.1, read on the forward strand.
CAACGACAGCCAACGCTGCCGCAGTCATCGTGGTGACCAGCCGCAAAGGCCGCCTTCGCATCCGTGTCCTCCGTGAATTCTGCGGCGAATGTGCCGAGCCCGATGCCGAATGGTCGAGTCGGTATACCCGTTTTCCCAGGGTAACCTCATCAAACCCACCCCGCCTGCGCACGGACGTGGGCCCGCGCACCGGGGGGATGGGCGCACTCCGATTTCGGGTAATCGGAGTTCGTCTGGCACAATTGGGCAGTTGTCTGTGCACGGCCGGAACCGCCGCACGACTGCCCCAGACGTCCGAATCACCCATCGGCTCTGCGCGCGTCCCCGCGACGTCCGCCAGCGGCCCGAACAGCAAGGAAGTGTCTCCGATGAACACCCTGGATTTCGTCGACCAGTCGTCGTTGCGCGACGACGTCCCGGACTTCGGCCCCGGTGACACCATCAACGTCCACGTGAAGGTCATCGAGGGCTCCAAGGAGCGCATTCAGGTCTTCAAGGGCGTCGTGCTGCGCCGCCAGGGCGGCGGGATCCGCGAGACCTTCACCGTGCGCAAGGAAAGCTATGGCGTCGGTGTCGAGCGGACCTTCCCGGTGCATTCGCCCAACATCGACCACATCGACATCGTCACCCGCGGTGACGTCCGTCGCGCCAAGCTGTACTACCTGCGTGAGCTCCGTGGCAAGAAGGCCAAGATCAAGGAAAAGCGCTGACCTGCCGGGCGGCGTCGGAACCCGCGGCGCCCTGGCTACGCTGATCTCGTGACCGGACCCTCAGACGGCCGACCCGAACCCGACGACCTGTCGGCCGAGCGCACGCTCGGCACCGCAGACCCCGACGCTCCGGCGGCAGGCGCCGACGGGGAGCAGGAGCCGGCGAAGAAGAAGCGCGGCGCGGTGCGTGAGGCCGCCCTGCTGATCACCATCGCGGTGGTTCTCTACTACGTGATGCTGACGTTCATCGCCCGCCCGTACCTCATCCCATCCGAGTCGATGGAACCCACGTTGCACGGGTGCCCCGGTTGCGTGGGTGACCGCATCATGGTCGACAAGCTGACCTACCGGTTCACCGAACCCGAGCCCGGCGACGTCGTCGTCTTCAAGGGCCCGCCGAACTGGAGCATCGGCTACCAGTCGATCCGGTCGGACAACCCCGCGATCCGGTGGTTGCAGAATGCGCTCGCGGTTGTCGGGTTTGTCCCGCCCGACGAGAACAACCTGGTGAAACGGATCATCGCGGTCGGCGGTCAGACGGTCGAATGCCGGGCCGACACCGGGCTCACCGTCGACGGCGAACGGCTCGACGAGCCGTACCTCAGTCCGGACACCATGATGGCCGATCCCGCGGTGTACCCATGCCTGGGCAACGAGTTCGGACCCGTCACCGTGCCGGAGGACCGGGTGTGGGTGATGGGGGACAACCGCACCCATTCCGCGGACTCCCGGACACATTGCAGTAACCGACCCGAGGACGCCCAAGATGGGTTGCTGTGCACCGGAGACCCGGTCGCCGGAACGATCCCGGTGGAGAACATCGTCGGAAAGGCGCGGTTCATCGCCTGGCCGCCGTCGCGATGGGGCGGCGTGAGCTCGGTGGACCCGCAAGAACCCAGTTGAGCGCTGACAGGAGGCCCAGTTGCGTGCTGCCTGGCCACCGAGGGTGGTGATCCGTAAATCGTCGGGCCTGCGCACCCTGGAATCCGCGCTCTACCGTGCCGGTCTGGGCCCGGTGGCCGGGGTCGACGAGGTCGGCCGGGGTGCGTGTGCTGGTCCGCTGGTGGTGGCGGCGTGTGTGCTCGGCCCCAACCGGCTGGAGAGCCTGGCGGCGCTCGACGATTCCAAGCGACTCAACGAGACCGAACGGGAGCGGTTGTTCCCGCTGATCCGTCGCTATGCGTTGGCCTACCACGTGGTCTTCATTCCTTCGGTCGAGGTGGACCGCCGAGGGGTGCACGTCGCCAACATCGAAGGGATGCGACGTGCGGTGGCGGGCCTGCCGGTGCGACCGGGGTATGTGCTCTCCGATGGATTCCGGGTGCCCGGCCTGCCGACACCGTCGCTGCCGGTGGTGGGCGGCGACGCCGCCGCGGCATGCATCGCGGCGGCGAGCGTGCTGGCCAAGGTCAGCCGGGACCGGCTGATGGTGGCCATGGAACAGGAACACCCCGGCTACGGCTTCGCTGAGCACAAGGGCTACAGCACCCGCGCCCACTCCGCCGCGCTGGCCAGTCTCGGCCCGTCCAGACAGCATCGGTATTCGTTCGTCAACGTGCGGCGTCTGTCGGCGCGGGAACCGGGGGGGCACGCCGAACTCGCGTGCGGGAAGATGAGCACAATGGGTTCCAGGATGGGTTCCAGGATGGGTCCGAGGGACTCCGATCGACATGAAGGACAGCTGAGCTGATGAGTGCCGAAGATCTCGAGAAGTACGAAACCGAGATGGAGCTCTCGCTCTACCGCGAGTACAAGGACATCGTCGGACAGTTCAGCTATGTCGTGGAGACCGAGCGGCGGTTCTATCTGGCCAACAGCGTCGAAATGGTGCCGCACAACGCCGACGGCGAGGTCTACTTCGAACTGCGACTGGCCGACGCCTGGGTGTGGGACATGTACCGCCCCGCGCGGTTCGTCAAGCAGGTCCGGGTGATCACCTTCAAAGACGTCAACATCGAAGAGGTCGAAAAGCCCGAGTTGCGGCTGCCCGAATAACTTGCCTCGGGTAGCTTTCCCGGGTTCGGCTCCGATGAGTTGCCCTGCTGCCGGCGACCGACCGAATATTTGGTCAACATTGTCGAGAGGCGGGCAGACGTTGACCGGCGCGCAGTCGGACCGGATGCGCGAATGCCCGATGATCGCCAACAGGGTTCTGCCACCGTCGGCGCTGCACCACACGGTACGCATCATGATGGGCGTCCCCGGTTCGGTTCGGCGCGTGCGGTCACGAGGGACGGACGGCGACTCCCCGCAGGACGGTGTCACGAGCGAGGACCAGCGCGTTTCGGGTGCCGATCTCGGCAAGGATGTTCTCCGGGATCCACTGTTCGCCGATGATGCAGCGAGTGAGCATGTCCGCGCCGGCGCCCTCGATGTGAATCTCCCCGTCACGGATCCCGTCGGACAACAGGGCCTTCATCTGGCGGATCCGCTTCGTGAACGACCATGTGGGGTTCGCCGAGTCTGGTGGGGTGTGGCGCAGCCAGGCCAGCTGGATGCGGAACTCGTCGGGGAACTGGTCGAGCGCATTGATATTCAGCCAGCTCAACGCATCCAGCTTCTCGATCGCTGTGGAGTCCGACCGGACGATGTCCGCCCATGCGCCGCCGACCTTGTGGCCGAACTCGAGCATGATCGACATCAGTAGTTCGTCCTTGGAGCCGATGACCCGGTACACGGTTCCGGTGCCCAGCCCCGCGGCCGAAGCGATGTCGCGGATGGTCGTCATCTCGTAACCGCGCCTACCGAATTCCGCCCGCGCCACCGCGCGCACGTGCGCGGCCTTGAGGTCGGTGTCGTCCTCGGCGTCGACCCAACTCTTGATGACGTCTTCGGCGACGGCGAACGCGTTCGACCGGTCCAGGTCCGAATCGGAGGGGGGCTCGGCGGCGAGGCCCTCCAGCGCGATCCGGCACTTCAGGGTGGCCAGCCGATCGGTGTCGGCGTTGTGCCGGATGACGTCGAGGCCGACGTGCAACATGCTCTGACACAGACGGTCGGCCAGCGTCGGTAGGTCGACGTCCGAACGGATGTCGCCGCTCCACCGGCCGGCCCGCAACGCCTGCAGCATGGCCTCCTGGATCTTCTTCGGCTGCCGGGCAGTCAGCTCCATGAGCTCGGGGTCGTTGCTCGGCCCTTCGTAGAACGACATCTGCAGGGCGGCTCGATGTTCGACGGCGCATCGGGCGACCTCACGTCCGAGGTCGGTGATCCGGTCGGTGACGCTGCGCTCGTCGGGCTGGTCGAGCCGTTCCAGCGTGACCTCGCCGATGCGATCGAGGTCGGCGTGGTAGAGCCGGATCAGCTCGACGAGGATGGCTTCCTTGGACTCGAAGTGGTGGTAGAGACTGCCCGCCAGGATGCCCGCGGCGTCTGCGATCTGCTGAAGCGAGCTGCGCAGGCCGGTGGTGGCGATCACGGTGTTGGCGGTCTTGAGAATCTCGGTGCGTCGCGTCGCATCGACTGACGACGTCGGCACTGCGGTGAGTTTTGCGGCGCCCGGACTCTTCTCGGGCGTGCGACCGCCGCGTTTCGAGACCCGCCCTGCGGGGTCGGCACCTGCCATTTCTTGATCCTACTGACCGCGCAATGCGACGAGGGGACGGTCGTAGGGCGGATCCGAGGCGTCGTGCGAGGCAACTCTCATCGAGCCAGCCATCATCGCGATCACGTCGTCGGTGATCTGGGAAACCGACTCCGCGTTCCACGCGATGACACAGACGCGGTCGATCATCTCTCACAGACGCTGTCGCGCCGCTCGAGACGGTCGACCCATCGTCCGCCGGACGGCGTCATGTGGTCGGCTGCGGGTCGATGTGTACCTCGGCCTGGCGGCGGGATCCGATGATTGACGCTGACGGGCGGCAAGGTTATGGTCTGAACAAATATTAGGTTCGGGAAGCTGCCGGCGATGCCGAAGGTCTTGCGCAGGAGGTCGGATGTCATACGAGAGCACCGCGGAGCCCATCAAGGTCGGCTATCTGATGGATTTCACGCTGCCACCGGGTTTCCCGGAGGAGCTGTTCGCGTCGTTCACCCAGACCTTCGACCTCGTCTTCGCCGAGGCGGTCGAGCAAGGACTGATGGATCGGCCGGTGCAGATGATCTACCGCGAGGTGGAGGGCCTGCCGAAGGGGTCGGTGAAGGCGGTCATCGACGCCTACGGTGAGCTCGTCGACGAGGGTTGCCTGGTGGTCTTCGGGCCCAACATCACCGACAACTGCGTGCCACTGCGGGAGGCGATCGAGGAGCGCTTCAAAGTCCCCGCGATCAGCGTCACCGGCACCGACGACTGGCTTGGTGAGTGGACCTTCGCCTTCCCCCAAGGTTCGATGACCGACGAGCCGATCTTCATCGTCGACCTGGTGGCCAAGCGGGGATTCGAAAAGATCGGCGTACTCGTCGAGCAGAGTCTCATCGGCGAGAGCTACGTGAGGAATTTGCGGAAGGCTGCTCAGCGCAAGGGTATCCGCATTGTCGCCGAGGTCGTCGTCGCGCAGACGGCGCAGCACATCAACGGCGCGGTGCGGACACTGCACGACTCGGGGGCCGAAGCGATCGTGCATCTCGGTTTCGGCTTCGGGATCGTCTTCATCAATCCTGCGCTCGAGGCCGTCGAATGGGATCCACCCCGCTTCACCACCACCGCATTCCAGAACGCGTGGGTGAACCCGGTCATGTGGCAGGCGTTCATGGGGTGGGTTGGGGTCGACCAGTACGACGAGGGAAACCATGTCGGGCAGGACTTCCTGGACCGCTACGCGAAGAAGTACGACGGCAGCCGGCCGGAATTCTGTGTGACGGTGGTCAATCACGACGTCGCGGCCACGCTGGTGCGTGCCTTCACCGACTCGCATCCGCTGAGCCCTCGCGGAGTCAAGGAGGCACTCGAGCGAGTGAAGATGCTGCCCGCAGCCTCCGGAGCTCCCGGAACCCGGGTCTCCCTTGGTAAGTGGACGCGGCGTGCGTGGATGGGTTCGGGATATCTGGTGGCTCGCCGCCTGGACGCGGACGGCGTCACTTCGCATCTCGTCGATCGCTTCGGTGAGGAGTGACGACAATGCGGAGGGATGAGTGCTCGGGCGAGGAGCGTCGCTCCATCGTCATCACCGGTGCGGCCCGCGGACTCGGCTTCGCATCGTCCGTGCGCCTTTATCGCGAGGGGTGGCGCGTGGTTGCCGCGATGCGCACGCCCGACGCGGGAATGGCGCTACTGCGGGAGGCGACGGGCGCCGGTGAGCACGACGACAGGCTGATCGGAGTGCAGCTAGATCTCACGGACGGCGCGTCGATCGCCGCGGCGGCCAAGGCGATCGAAGAAGCCGTCGGCGCACCGAACGCGGTCGTCCACAACGCCGGCATCTCCGCCGCGGGCATGGTGGAGGAGGCGGACCTCGACCTATGGCAGCGAATGTTTGCCACTCACGTGATGGGCCCCGTCGCGCTGACCAAGGCGTTGCTGCCGTCAATGCGGGCGGCGGGCCGTGGCCGCATCGTGCTGGTGTGCAGTTCGGCGGGGGTGCGCGGCCAGCCGGGTACCGCACCCTACTCAGCCAGCAAGGGCGCCATGGAACGCTGGGGCGAGTCGTTGGCCGCGGAGATCTCCCCGTTCGGTCTCGGCGTCACGAGCCTGATTGCCGGTACCTACGACACCGACATCATCACCGATGTCGGCACCACCGACGACCGTGATCTTGCGGGACCGTATGCACGACTACACCAGACGATGAACAGCCGCGGCCGGTTCGCGATCAAGTTCGCCCGGCCACCGGAGCGCTTCGCCGACGGCCTCGTGAAGGCGCTGGAGGACAACGGATCGTTTCGCCGCCACGGAGTGGGCCCCGATGCATCGATGTTGCTGGTGTTCAGCAGGATTCTGTCGTCTCCAGGGATGCACCACCTGTCACGCCTGGCGCTGGGGATTCCCCGCCAGGGCTCGATGCGCGGTGGAGCCTTCCCCCTGACGGGTGCGCAGAAGGCAATGGTACTGGCTGCGAAGGTCCTTCCGCAGCCTGCCATGAAACGTCTTGTCGAGGTGGCGATGCGCCGCGCGGCCACCAAAGAGGCTGCCGATCAAGGGACCCAGAACCATGCCTGACCAGACCAACTACGAGACCGTCGACTACTTCACCGACGAGTCCCTAATTCCCGACCCGTACCCGTATTTCGACCATCTCCGGTCGAAATGCCCAGTGACAAAGGCGACTCCGTTCGGGGTGCTGGCTGTCACCGGATATGCAGAGGCGCTGTCGGTCTACAAGAATCCGGCATTCTCGTCGTGCGTGTCGGTGGCCGGACCGTTCTCCGGCCTGCCGTTCGGACCGGGGGAAAGCGACGACGTGACCGAACTGATCGAACAGCACCGTGACGCGGTGCCGATGGCCGAGCACATCACCTCCCAGGATCCGCCGCTGCACACGCGTACCCGGGGGTTGTTGAGCAGGTTGATCACGCCGAAGCGCCTCAAGGAGAACGAGGAGTTCATGTGGCGCCTGGCCGATAAGCAACTCGACACGTTCATCGACCGCGGACGAAGCGAATTTCTCGGGGACTACGCGAAGCCGTTCTCGCTGCTCGTGATCGCCGACCTGCTCGGGGTTCCGGCAGAGGACCATGAGGAGTTCAAGGCGGTGTTCGCGGGGGAGACGGTCGGAGAGCTGGGTAAGGACGCACCGACCTCCCATAACCCGTTGGAATGGCTCAACGACAAGTTCCACGGTTACATCGCCGACCGCAGACGTGAACCCCGCGAGGACGTGCTGACCGAACTCGCGCAGGCCAAGCATGAAGACGGGTCGACCCCCGACATCGACGATGTCATGAACCTGTCGACGTTCCTGTTCGCCGCGGGGACCGAGACGACGACGAAGCTCGTCAGTTCCGCGGTGCGGTTCATCGCGGCCAATCCCGGGTTCGAAGTGATGCTCCGCGAGGATCGCAGTAAGATTCCCGCCTTCCTCGAAGAGACGCTGCGCCTGGAGAGTCCGGTGAAGTCACACTTCCGGATGGCGCGGATGTCGACGACCATCGCAGATGTGGACGTGCCTGCGGGCACGACCGTGATGCTGCTCCCCGGAGCGTGCAACCGGGACCAACGAAAGTTTGCCGATCCGAATGAGTTCCAGGCCGATCGACCGAACGTGCGGGAGCAGATCGCCTTCATCCGGGGAGCACACTCGTGCCCGGGCGCGCCGCTGGCCCGGGCCGAGGGCCGGATCTCGCTGGAGCGAATCCTCGATCGCATGAAGGACATCACGATCTCCGAGGAGCACCACGGTCCTCCCGGGGATCGCCGGTTTGCCTACGAGCCGACCTTCATCATGCGCGGACTCAGCGAGTTGCACATCACCTTCGAAGAGGCGCACCAATGACCGGAAAACTCGAAGGCAAGGTTGCTTTCATCACCGGCGCGGCACGAGGGCAGGGGCGGGCGCATGCGATCGCGATGGCCAGGGAGGGCGCGGACGTCATCGCGGTCGACATCTGCCGCGACATCCCCTCCAACCCGTACCCGTTGGCGACTCCCGAGGACCTGGCCGAGACCGAGCGTTCGGTCAAGGAAACCGGACGCAGGGTCGTCGCCAGGGTCGCTGACGTTCGCGAGCGCCATGAACTGCGTGACGCGGTCGAGGCGGGAGTGGCGGACCTGGGCAAGGTCGACATCGTCGTCGCGAATGCAGGAATCCTGCCGATGGCGATGGGCGACCCGGATCCCATGGGGTTCGTCGACGCCAGCGACATCGATCTGGTGGGCGTGATGAACACTGTGGCAGTAGCAATTCCGCATCTGCTGGATGGTGCGTCGATCATCGTCACCGGGTCGACGGCCGGCATGATCCGTGGCACCACCACGAGCCCCGACATGGGTCCCGGCGGTGCCGGGTATGGGTGGAGCAAGCGCATCGTGATGGAGTACGTCGACGAGATGTGTCTTCACTTGGCACCACGGATGATTCGCGTCAACGCGATCCATCCGACGAACTGCAACACCCACCTGCTGCAGAACGAGGGCATGTACGGCGTATTTCGCCCCGACCTGAAGGCCGAAGGCAAGACGCCCACCCGCGAAGACGCCGAGCCGTTGTTCAGCCTGTTCCAGGCCATGCCGATCGCGTACATCGAACCCGAGGACACGGCGAACCTCGGCGTGTTCCTGGCCAGTGACGACAGCCGGTACATCACCGGTCAGCACATCCGCGTCGACGCCGGCTCGTTGCTCAAGTGGCCCAACGGACCCGGGGGCTAGGGCTCATTCGGGTCGGTGGAGGAAGCCGTGAAGGATCGCCTGGACGAGCTCGTCGACGATCGCCTCGCGCGATGGCGGCGTGCTGCCGAAAAACGTGGAGTGCAGCGCGACCATCCCGACGATCATCGCGACGGTCGAGTGTGCGGGCAGATCCGGCTGGTTAGATCGCATGCCGCGCAACCGCATCCCCTCGGCGCTGATCTGCCCAAGGACGCTGAGCGCTCTGCGGATATCCGCGATCCCCGAGGCCTCGATGTCGTCCTCGCTCAATCCGTCCGCCGCGACCAGGGTGAGCAGCAGACCTCGGTGTTCGACGAGGACGTCGTAGAGCGGCCCGACGAACTGTCGGGAGAGTTCTTGTTCGTCGGTCTCCTCGGGGATGACGGACTGCCAGGTGGTACGGAACTCGTCGAGGAAGGTGGTGAACGGCACGACGAGGGCCTCACGGAAAAGGCCTGCCTTGGAGCTGAAATGGCGGAACAGCAGGTACTCACTGACACCCGCTGCCTCGGCGATCTCCCGGGTTGTGGTGGCACGGTAGTCCCGACGCGCGAACAGTTCGCGGGCCGCGTCGAGCAGCAGCCGCCGCGCCTCCCCGCGCGGTCGACGGACCGCCGCGACCTCGACGGCGGTCTGCTTCTTGGACGAATTTCGCTGGGGCACCGGGTTTCACCATAGTCGGATCTTGACCACGTCGTTGTAATAGTGTGCACTATTACAAGGCTTCGGCGAGGGAGAGGGACAGATATGGGAGCGCTCATCATGGTCGGCGCTCTGGCCGGCCTGGCCGTGCTCATCGTCGGTCTGATCGTCTATCTCGATCCGGAAGCACGGGATCGGCCAGTGAGCGCTCGCGCGAAGAGCAGACAGCGCCAGTGAGTACCGAGCTGACGCCGGCGCTGATCGCCGGTCTCACGTTTGCCTACGTCGGCGGAGTCCTGTTCCTGGCGTTCGGTGTGTACCTGAGCATCCGGCGCGGTCGCCTACATCCGCTGCTGCTGGTGTCCATCTCAGCGATCTCGTTTTCGTGGATCGAGGCGCCGTATGACTGGGCGGTCTACGCTCAGTTCGCTCCAGCGCTTCCACGGATGCCGCCGTGGTGGCCGATGAACTACACCTGGGGTGGTGGGCTGCCGTCGGCAGTACCCGTTGGGTACATCCCCTATTTCGTGTTGCCAGCGGTGATCGGCGCGGCGCTGGGCCGGCGGGCGGTCAAGCGATTCGGCTGGCGCAGACCACAGACACTGCTCGGCGTCGGCTTCCTGGTCGGCTTCTGTTGGGCGCTGCTGTTCAACGGATTCTTCGGACCCCGGCTGGGCGTCTTCTACTACGGCTACGTGATCGATGGGCTGGCGATCTTCGCGGGAAGCAGGTTCCAGTATCCGATCTACGACGCGGTCGCGATGGGTCTGCAGATGATGGTGCTCACCTACCTGCTCGGGCGCACCGATGAGCGGGGCCGCAACGTCATCGAGATCTGGTCTGACAGAAGGTCGTCGGGCAAGGTCGGATCATCACTGCTGTCCATCGCGGTGATGGTGGTGGCCGGCCATCTCATGTACCTGGCAGTGTTCGCGCCGCACCTGGCGACGAAGCTCGGCGGTCACGTCACCGTGGGCCCCACGGAGCAATTGTTTCCCGGCATCGAGAACCAACCGAGGTAGGCGACTGTGTCAGTGAACAACATCGGCGACGTGTACTACGACCCGTTCGACCACGCCATCGACGATGACCCGTATCCGGTGTGGCGCCGGATGCGGAAAGAAGCGCCGCTGTATCACAACGACAAGTACGGGTTCTACGCACTCAGCCGCTACGACGATGTCGTCAGGGCGCTGCCGGACTGGGAGACCTACCGGTCCGGTAGGGGCACCACTGCCGACATCCTGTTCAGCGGGATCGAGGTGCCGCCGGGGATTCTGCTGTTCGAGGACCCGCCGCTGCACGACCTGCATCGGCGCCTGCTGTCGCGGGTGTTCACTCCGCGGCGCATGCTCGCCGTCGAGGACCTGGTGCGCGGGTTTTGTTCTCGCGCACTGGATCCTCTGGTCGGCCGGGATGGTTTCGACTTCGTTGTCGACCTCGGCGCGATCATGCCGATGCAGACGATCGGCTACCTGCTCGGTATCCCCGAGGACGGGCAGAAGCAGATCCGTGACCGCACGGATGAGAACATCTCGGTCGGGGACGCGGAGGTTGATGTCAGCGCGACGGTCTTCGCGGAGTCGCTGGCGCTGTTCGCCGAGTACATCGAATGGCGGGCGACGCACCCGTCGGACGACCTGATGACCGAACTGCTCAATGCCGAGGTGGACGAACCCGACGGGACGCGGCGGAAGCTGGAACGTACCGAGGTGCTCGCCTATACGGCGATGATCGCCGGTGCCGGCGGCGAGACCACGGCGCGCCTGATCGGCTTCATGGGGCAGCTGCTCGGGGAACACCCCGATCAGCGCCGTGAACTCGTCGCCGATCCCGCGTTGATCCCGTCGGCGATCGAGGAATCTCTGCGCTTCGAGCCGCCATCACCGGTACAGGCGCGTTATGTGGCACGCGACGTCGAACTCTACGACCATACCGTTCCCGAGGGGTCCTACATGTTGCTGCTCAACGGTTCAGCGAACCGCGACGACACGAAGTTCAGCGATCCCGACCGCTTCGACATCCACCGCACCGGCGGGCATCTGAGCTTCGGGCAGGGCCTGCATTTCTGCCTTGGTTCGGCGCTGGCCAGGCTGGAGGCCCGGGTGGCGTTCGAGGAGGTTCTCAAGCGGTGGAGGGACTGGGATGTTGACTACGGCAACGCGAGCAGGGCGCGGACGTCCAGTGTGCGGGGCTGGGCACGGTTGCCGGTCAGGATGGGCTGACAGCGGTCGGGCACTTGCCACTACTGACACACTGGTGTCGTGCCCTCGACACCGCAATGCTGGCTCACCGATATGGACGGTGTGCTCGTCCGTGAGGAACACGCGCTACCCGGGGCCGCGGAGTTCCTGCAGCGCCTCGTCGATAGGGAACGACCCTTCCTGGTGCTGACCAACAACTCCATCTTCACCCCCCGCGACCTCGCGGCGCGGCTGCTGCGCGCCGGACTGTCCGTGCCGGAGGAATCGATCTGGACCTCCGCGCTGGCGACCGCGACGTTCCTGGGCGACCAACTGCCCGGCGGCTCCGCCTACGTCATCGGGGAGGCCGGGCTGACCACGGCGCTGCACGAGGCCGGCTACACCCTGACCGACGTCGCGCCCGACTTCGTGGTGCTCGGCGAGACCCGCACCTACTCGTTCGAGGCGATCACCAAGGCCGTGCGGCTGATCCTCGGCGGCGCGCGGTTCATCGCGACGAACCCCGATGTCACCGGACCGTCGGCCGAGGGGCCGTTACCGGCGACCGGTTCGGTCGCAGCGATGATCACCAAGGCCACCGGAGGCGAGCCCTACTTCGTCGGCAAGCCGAACCCGATGATGTTCCGCAGCGCGATGAACCGGATCGAGGCGCACTCGGAGAGCACCGTGATGGTGGGTGACCGGATGGACACCGATATCGTCGCCGGCATCGAGGCGGGTTTGGAGACCATCCTGGTACTCACCGGGTCCACCACCGTCGACGACGTGGCGCGTTATCCGTTCCGGCCGGGTCGGGTGCTGGACTCCATCGCCGACGCAGTCGAGCTGATCTGAGCGTGCTGTCTGGGGCTTGATAGCTTGACCCGATGACCGCTGCACCTGACCCGGCCCGCCCGCTCGCCGGGGTGCGGATCGTCGAGATCTCCAGTTTCGTCGCGGTGCCCCTGGCCGGGATGACACTGACCCAGCTCGGCGCCGAGGTGATCCGCGTGGACCCGATCGGTGGTGCGGCCGACTACCGTCGCTGGCCGCTCTCCGAAGGCGGCGAGAGCATCTACTGGGCGGGGCTGAACAAGGGCAAGCGCTCCCTGGCAGTCGACATGCGCTCCGAAAAAGGGCAGCGGCTGGTTGCCGGGCTGATCGCCGACAGCGACGTCTTCATCACCAATATTGCTGGCCGGCAATGGCATTCCTACGAAACATTGACGGAGTTACGGCCGGATCTGATTCACGTGGAGGTGTCCGGACGTGCCGACGGCGGCACCGGCGTCGATTACACGGTCAATGCCGCGATCGGTTTTCCACTGGTCACCGGGCCGGCTGACCTGGCAACGCCCGTCAACCATGTGCTGCCGGCATGGGACGTCACCTGCGGGCTGTACGTGGCGTTGTCAGTGGTCACCGCACTGCGCCACCGGGATGCGACCGGGCACGGTCAGCGTATCGGCATCCCGTTGGAGAACGTGGCGCTGGCGACGGCGGGCAATCTCAGTCTGCTCACCGAGGTGATGGTCAACGGCACGGCGCGGCAACGCATCGGCAACGCGGTGTACGGAACGTATGGGCAGGACTTCATCAGCAGCGACGGGGCGGCCTTCATGGTCGTCGCGTTGACGGGCCGGCACTTCCGCGACCTGACTGTGCTGACCGAAACCACCGAAGCCGTTGCGGCACTGGCACAGTCTCTGGGTGCGGACTTCTCCGACGAGGGGGAGAGATACCGGCACCGCGGTGCGCTGAGTGCGCTGTTCGGTGAATGGTTCGCCGCCCGCACCGGAGAGGACATCAGCGCCGCACTCGCGACGACGTCGGTGTTGTGGGAGCGGTACCGGACATTCGCTGAGACCGCCACGGACGACAGGGTCACCGCCAACCCGATGTTCACCGAGGTCGATCAGCCCCGGGTGGGTCGCTATCTCGCGCCCGGACTGCCGATATCGATCGACGGTGCCTACCCGGTGGCGGTGCCCGCGCCCGCGCTCGGCGACGACACCGCCGCGGTGCTGGCTGATCGCCTGGCACTGTCCGTCGAGGAGATCGACGGGCTCGTCCGGTCCGGCACCGTGGCCGGGCCGCGATGAGCACCCTGTTGAATCTGTTGGATGTGACCGCCGGATCCGAGGACACCTGGCGGGGCCAGGGCAGTGGCCCCGCGGGAAAACGGGCGTACGGCGGTCAGTTGGTGGCCCAGGCCCTGGCTGCGGCGTCCCGGACGGTGGACGCGGAGAAGTCGCCGACGAGCCTGCATCTGCAATTCCTGCGTGGGGGAGACGCGGGGGAGCCCATCGACTATCGGGTCGAGCGCGTTTTCGACGGCCGCACGGCGGCCTCCAGGAGGGTCGACGCGGTGCAGGACGGGCGGTTGCTCGCCACGGCGACACTGTCTTTCGCGGAAGCGCTACCCGGTCCCGAGCATGGTCTTCGCGGGGCGGCGCCGGAGGATCCGGAAACGCTGGCCCGCACCGGCCCTGCTGGTCCCGCGCCGTCGATGCCGCTGGACGAGCTCGACATCAGGGTCATCGACGACACTTCCGGCGGCGAGTTCGTGCGCAGGTTGTGGTGGCGGGCGACGGTGGAGCTTCCCGCCGAGCCCCTGGTGCACACCCTGGTCGCGGTGTATGTCACCGATGTCTACCTGATCGACCCTGCTTTGCAGGTGCATGGTCACTCCATGCGATCGAGGAGCCACCGAAGTGGGACCACCGATTCCTCCGCGTGGTTTCACCGCGGGGTCAGGGCGGACCAGTGGAATCTCTTGGAATGCCGCTCGCCCGCCGCCGGCCGCGGTCGCGGTGTTGTCACCGCGAGCCTGATCGGTCGCGACGGCGTCATCGCGGCGACCCTGGTTCAGGAGGGCCTGATCGCAGCGCGGGAACCTGCGTTGAATTCAGGGGCCTGATCCGGCGTTCGGGCAGCCGTCTGCGCAGCCGGGTCACCGCCGCGGTGATCGCGATGCCGACGGTGATCGAGGCGACGACACCAAGAGCTCGGTAGCTGCCGAACAACGGATAGACCTGGTAGTGGGTCAGGTAGGTGTACAGCGAAGCCTCCGCGACGACGCCTGCGACGGCCGCCAGCACGGACGGGCAGCGCACTACGGGCAGCCAGATCAGCAGAGCGAGGCCGGAAAGCACCAGGGTCTCGCGCAAGGTGTCGCCGAAGTACCCATGCACACCGACCGCCAGCACCACTGACACCAGGACGCGCTGTGGGATCGTCGTCGCCTTCGCGACCGCCCAGCCCGCCGCGAAGAACCAGAAAGCCAACACCGTGAACCACGCGTCCCGACCGATGCCCAGACTCAGGACGTCGAACCGCAGCAGCGCGATGCCGCCCACCAGGAATGCGGTGGCAAGTGCGAACGAATGCCGACGCTCGAGGCGATCCATCGCCGGTAGCCAGAACAGCACCGTCAGTGCGACCAGGGTCCACACCAGCACCTCGACGAACCACAGCCGTCCCGCGGTCATGCTGTCGAACGGGCCGAGGAACTTGTTGGCCAGCAACAGGTTCGTCGGGTGGTAGTCATCGGTGATCACCAGCGCGATCGCGATCCACAGCACGGAGGGAACGGCGACCCACGCGATCGTGGTGCCCAGGTGCCGGATCCGATCCGTCCTCGGTACCGGCGTCAGGCAGAAGCGGCCGAAGTTGTAACCGGCGACTCCCAGCAGGATGTGGGCGCCGCCCCATAGTTCGAACAGTTCGGCGTGTGATCCGACGATGAGGACGATCGCGACCGCCCGCAGCGCGACGCTGGTCTCCAATGTGCTGCTCCACGATCGCCACCATCGGTGCGGCGGCGCGGGCTGTGCTTCGAGTTCACGAAGCGACAACCGCTGCCACTGCGCCGGGAGCCGGCCGAGTGCTCGTTCCAGCCGCACCGACATGGCCACGTAGGACAGCGAGTTGCCGCCGAGGTCGACAAAACTGGCATCGGGGTCGATGTCGTCGGGATCGAGGTGCAGCACGTCGGCGAAAAGCGCGCGTAGGTCCGTGTGCTGCTGGACGCCGGTGTCGGAAACCAGGGCACGTGCCGCCGGGTAGTCCGGCTTGCCCGACGTCAGCATCGGCAGCTCCCGCACCGCAGCGGCGGCCACGGCGCCGGCGGGAATGCCCGCCGCGTCGGCGGCCAGCTGCTGCAGGTCGCGCGGATGGTGGTCACCGGCGGCCACCACCGCGAGCTGCTCACCGTTGTCGGTGCACAGCGCACGTACCCCGTTCTCGCCCAACGTGGCCTCGACCTGAGCGAGATCGATACGCAGGCCGTACATCTTCACGAAACGGCTTCTGCGGCCGACGACTTCGTACAACCCGTCGTCGGCGCGGCGGGCGATGTCGCCGGTGCGCAGTGCGTCCACGCTGGACCCCAGGGACAGATCCTGCGGGCCATGGGCGTAGCCCATCATCACGTTGGGTCCGCGATACACCAACTCGCCGGTGCCGTCTTCGGCCCAACCGTCGACAGGCTCGATGGAAAACGACCCCCCCGGGATCGGCCGACCGATCGCCGAGGCCCGGCTGTGAGTGAGATCCGGTGGCAGATAAGCCATTCGGGCGGTCGCCTCAGTGGCCCCGTACATCACGAAGAGCTGCCAGCCCTGCTGTTCGGCAAGCGTGGCGAAGCGGCGAACCCGCTCGGCGGGCATCCGCCCACCGGCCTGGGTCAGATACCGGAGGTGCGGCAGGTGCATCGAGGCGAAGTCGGCCCTCTCGAGCAGTTCAAAGGTGTAGGGAACACCGGCGAACGTGGTGCCGCGGTGGCGTCGGAACAGTTCCCAGAACTCCTCATCGGCCACCGAGCGTTCGGTCAGGATGAGTGCGGCGCCCACCAGGAGATGGCTGTGGACAACCGACAGCCCGTAGCAGTAGGACATCGACAATGTCGTTGCCGCCCTGTCGGTGCCCTGGATCCCGAGGTACTTCGCGATGGCCGCCGCATTGGCGAGCAGGTTGGCCCGGGAGAGTCTGACCAGTTTCGGGGAACCGGTGCTCCCGGAGGTGGACATCAGCAGGGCGAGGTCTTCGTGCATCTCGTGGCCGGTGCCGGAGCGCAGGTGGGTGCCTGTCGCGTCGATCACGACATCGGGTTGGTAGGTGGTGATGACCGCGTTGTGGTCCCTCCCGGGAGGCCCGGGGATCACGACATGACCACCGGCCAATGCGCCGAGGTATCGGACCAGCGTGTCGACGTCGTTCCTGGTCTCGAGCAGGATAAGGCGGCGGTGCTCGCCCAGGTCGCGGGCGGCGGCGTCGACGTGGTCGGCGAGGTCGGCGTAGCTGAGTCGTTGCGACTCGGTCAGCACTGCGACGTTCTCGCCGTGTCGGCGCAGATGGTCGACCAGTGGGCTCATCGCAGACGCCGGGGCACCCGTTCGGGCGCTGGTCGCATCCAGGCAGTCCTTTCGGCGACAGGTGCCGAGCACCTGAGCTGAGGCTTACCGAAGTAAGGATACCGTCAGCTCAGTATCTGCCCAAAACGATCACATGCGGCCGAAGCGGCTCCTGATGAAGCTGTACCCGCCGAACGCGGCAATCCCCAACGCTGCGGCGATCAGCAGGAACTTGCCGAACGGCGCCTGACCCAGGGTCTTGATCGCGGCGTCGAGACCACTCGCCTTGGCCGGATCGGCCTGCAGGGTGGCGATGATGACGAGCAGTCCGGCGCCCGCGAGCACCAGGCCCTTGGCGACGAATCCGGTGACGCCGGTGGCGACGATCGCGGTGCCGCCGGAGACTCGAAGATCGTCGAGGAACTTCTGCGTCACGCCCTTGTAGACGTGATACCCGCCCACGGCCACCACCGCCAGACCGACCACGATCAGCACAGCCTTGCCCCACCCTGACTGCATCAGCTGAGCAGACATCCCTGCGTTCTGCTGGCCGCTGGACTCGCCGCTGCCCATCGCGAACCGCGCGGCGGACAGCGCGATGGCGAAGTTCGTGACGGCAACACCGAGAGATTGCACACTTCTCCACGCCGGGTTGTCGTCGTCTGAGCCGGAACGTTCCCCGGGCCTGGAGCCGACGACGGCCTCGGCGACGCGCCACAGGCCCAACGCGACCAGACCGGCTGCCGCGGCCCACAGCATGACCTTGCCGCCGGTCTGGCTGCCGAGGGTGGCCAGCGCGCCGGACTGATCGGCGTTCCCGCCGCCGCCGGTGAGCGCGAGCTGCAAGATGATGTAGCCGATCAGCAGATGCAGCACACCGCTGGCGGCGAAGCCCGCCCGCGCGATGTACTCGAAGGCGTCGCTGTCGGTGGCCCGGTCGGCGGCGCCTTGAACGGACTGGGATGCGGATCTGTTGCCCATGAGGCCCTCCTGGTCGGCGGATGGCGCTGTATACCCCGGTTTTTACGCGGACGAAACTGACCGCCCCGGCGCCCGGTCTCGTGCCGGCTCAGCGGGGGGAGGCGATGATCCGGGCGGCGGCCTCCACGGCGCTGTGCCGGTGGTGCGCTGTGGCGGGGCCGGTCAACGCCGGTCGTGGTCCCGGCCAGTGCGTCCACGCCATCGCGATCCCGAAGAGCAGGACCAGCAGTTCCTCCGGGTCCCATGTGGGATCGACGTGGCCGCTGTCCTGGGCGGTCCGAATCGCGGCAAACGTTTGGTCGGGTACGGTCGCGTCCGCCCCAGGGGGGTGGTCGAAGCCGATGCCTTCCAGCCGTGCCCAGGTCAGCATGCGCAGATGTTCCGGGTGTCGGTGGGCCACGTCGTGTAGGTCGCCGACGAACTCGGGCACCGCCTCGGGATTCAGGATCACCGCCCGGAACAGTTCGGCTCCATCGGCGGCAGCGACCTCACGGAAGAGGGCCTCTTTGTCGCCGAAGTGGGCGTAGAGGCGTTCCTTGCTGGCCTTGGCGGCACGAGCGATGCGGTCCACGCGGGCGCCTGCGAGTCCGTGGGCGGCGAACTCGGCACGCGCGGCGCGCAGGATCTGCCGGCGCAACTCGACACTGTTTCTCACAGCTGGAGCATAGCCAAACGAACTGGTTCGTTCGGTACTGTGGGGGTCATGAACCCGACCCCGGTGATCGACGCCATCATGAACCCGCCCTCGCGCGTCCGCGCGGTACGCCGGGCGGTCGACACCGTCATGGAGCGGATCGGTCCGCTGATGGATCTGTCCCGTCCGTACGTGGACGGTTTGGAGAACCTCCCGCGAGAAGGCCGGTTCCTGTTGGTAGGCAACCACACTCAAGGTGGTGGCGAGGTACTGCTGATTCCCTACTTCGTCCGGCGCGAGATCGGCGCCAGGGTCCGCCCGCTGGCGGAGCGCCGGATGGGTGACCTTCCTGCCCCCATGGCGGACCTCATCGCCGCGTACGGAGCGGTCATTGGTTCGCCGGAGACGGCACGCGAACTGATGCGGCACGACGAGACGATTCTGGTCTTTCCCGGTGGTGGTCGGGAAATCGCCAAGTTCAAGGGCGAGGAGAACACGCTGCGCTGGCACGGCCGCGCCGGATTCGCCCGGGTCTCGGTGGAGAACAACTACCCGATCGTCCCGGTGGCCCTGATCGGGGGAGATGATGTGTACCGCAGCCTGATCACCCGGACAAGCCGACTGGGTCGCCTGAGTCTGGCTGCAGCCCAGAGGTTCTCGGGTACCAGTGATATGGCGCCCCCGCTGATGCGTGGCATCGGACCCACGCTGATCCCTCGGCCGCAGCGAATGTATCTGCGATTCGGCGCTCCCATCGACACCACAAGGCCAGCGCGGATCGCCACAGACGAGTGGGTGAGCGCCGTCAAGGACAGGACCCAGCAGTCGTTGGAGGCGGCGATGGCAGACCTGCTGGACCTGCGTAGTGGCGATCCCTATCGCGAGCTGAACCCGTTGGCCTGGCGGCATGCGACTCGTCCTGCGGGCGCGCATTCGAGCTGAACCGCTCTTGACCTAGTTCCGTCAACGGCCGATGTCAGATATCTGGAACGCGCTCGGCTGTGGTCAGGGAATGAGTCGGCCGCCGAATGGGTTGTCCAGTGTGATCTTCCAGCTGTCGTCGGGCTGCTGGCGCAGCGTGGCCACCGACAGTCCGCTCTCTGCGATGGGTGAACCGTCGGGGGCGGTTCCGCGCATGGTCCACGGGGCGATGTGCACGGCGGTATCGCCGGTAATCATGACCTCGTGTCCGTTGTCGTAACGGAAGTCGGGTCGGACCGCGGCGAAGTCGGCGAACCCATCCCGCAGCTGCTGCTCACCTCGGGTCGGTTCACCTGGCGCGAAGGCCACCACCGCGTCCTCGACGTAGTAGGACAGCACGGCGTCGATATCGCCGCGTTCCAGGGCCGCGGTCATCGCCGAGACGGTGTCGATCACGTTCTGTTCCATCAGGATTCCTCGTGTGGGGGCTTCGTCGTGCAGATTTCGCCGGGGATGTGCTGGTGCCGACGGACAGAACCTAGCCCGAACATTTGGATAATGCAAATATTAAGGCTAAGCTCGGATTATGAGACGTCCAGTGGGCAAGTCGACGTGTCCGATGAACATGTTTCTGGAGGTGTTCGGGGACCCGTGGACACTATTGCTGCTGCGGGACATGCTGCTGGTCGGCAAACGACGGCCGGCGCAGTTCCTCGACTCCGCCGAGCAGATCTCCACCAGCGTGCTGTCGGACCGGCTCAAACGACTGGAAGCCGCGGACATGGTGCGCCGCGTCGGCGGCGGTGAGCGCAACCAGGTCCACTACGTGCCGACTGTGAAAGCGGTTGACACGCTACCGGTGCTGTTCGAGATGGCCCTGTGGAGCATGGAACATGAACCGCTGGCCGCGCCGCTGCAACGAGTGATCACCCGCATCCGCGAGGACCCCGCCGACTACATCGCTGAGATCCGCGCCGAGCTCGCGCACGAGACCGATCTCCACGGCTGCGTCCCGGTCGAATCATCCTGTACCAGATGAGGATCGAGCACCGAACCGGACAGAAGTAACTTGCGCCGCCGGGTAGTCGTCCTGTCGTCCCTGTTGATGCCGGATGCGTGCGCAGCATGAGCCGTTGCGTCGAGTCACTGTGGATGAAGTCTTGGTTGGGGATAACTGGGTGGTAGGGCGGCGGATCTGTCGTCGGTGCGCTGCAGGGTGGCGGCATGACGAGAACAGAGAGCCGCAGGGAGATCGGGGCGATGGGCGAGCAGTTTGCCGTCGACCATGTGCAGCAGCTCGGGTGGCGGGTGCTCGCCCGCAACTGGCGGTGTCGTTATGGAGAGTTGGACGTCATCGCTGTTGACGACACCGCGCACGCGGTCGTATTCGTCGAGGTGAAGACGCGCACCGGGGAGCAGTTCGGCGGCGTCGAGCAGGCGGTGACCCCGGCCAAGGTTCGCCGTCTGCGCCGGCTGGCCGGCCTGTGGTTGGCCCAGCAGCGTGGCAGTTGGTCGTCGGTGCGCATCGATGTCATCACGATCCGGATCGGCCGGTGCCGCACCCCGGAACTCACCCACATCCAGGGGGTGGGGTGATCCAGTTCCGGGAGCATGAATGACCGCTCAACGGAATCCCAGAGGCCAACTGGGAGCAGAGCCGCTAGCGTCCTGAACCGTGGGTGACGTCGAGCTCGTTCAGTACCAGGTGGCCGACCGGGTAGCGCTGATCACCCTCAACGACCCCGATCGGCGCAACGCGGTTAATCACACGATGTCGGCACTGCTGAAATCGGCGGTTGAACGCGCCGAATCCGACCCAGGTGTGCACGCGGTAGTACTGACGGGTGCAGGTAAGGCCTTCTGCGCAGGTGCGGACCTGAGCGTTCTCGGTGGTGCTGCCGAGGACGGCCTGCGGCGCATCTACGCCGGGTTCATGGCGGTCAGTCACTGTTGTCTACCGACCATTGCGGCGGTCAACGGTCCCGCGGTTGGTGCAGGCCTGAACCTTGCGTTGGCGGCAGATGTGCGCATCGCGGGTCCACACGCGATGTTCGACCCCCGCTTTCAGCAACTCGGCGTCCACCCCGGCGGCGGCGCGACCTGGATGCTGCAGCGTGCGATCGGGCCCCAGGCCGCGCGGGCGGCCCTGTTGTTCGGTGTCCGATTCGACGCGGAAACCGCTGTGCGGCAAGGGCTGGCGTTTGCGGCCGCCGACGACCCCGTCGCAACGGCGCTGCAGCTGGCCCAACAGCCGGGATCCGCGCCCCGCGACGTCGTCGTGGCAACAAAGGCGACGATGCGCGCCACCGCCGTTCCGGGGTTCGTGGATTCCGATCATCACGAGGCCGCCAAGGAATTGGAGCTCGGGCCGCAGGTCAGATCGATCCAATCGCCGGGGTTTGCGGCTCGTCTCACTCGCGCCCGCCGTCGGTGAAACACCGTCCGTTGTGACGCCGGTTGCGCCGGCTACTCCCAGGCGTCAAAGCGGCTGCCGAACAGGACATCCCATGGAGTGTCGGCCTTGCGGCTGGCTGCCAACGCGACTCGTCCCAGCCGGATTGCATGGTGGGTTGCGCTGCCGAATTCATCGATCCAGCTGCGCGCCCGCATGGTGGACATCCACAGATCGTGTTCGAGCGTCACCCCGATCGCGCCGTGCAGCTGATGAGCGATGGTTGTCACAGTGGGTACTACCTGACCCAACGTGACCTTGGCGAGAGTCACAGCGTAGTCGGCTTCGACGCTGCCGTAGCCGTGGTCAGCCGCGGCGGCAACGGCAAGAGTTGTTGCTGCTCTGGCGCGTTCGACTTCTCCGGCCAGAAGGGCCAGTGAGTGCTGGACTGATTGGAACTTCGTCAATGGCTGGCCGAACTGACTCCGGCCACGAGTATGGGCCACCGTCAGCGCAGCGGTCGTATCCAGGGCGCCGACGATCTGCACACAGCGCGCCCAGGCCCCGCGCCGATTCAGTTCCTCGGCCGCAGCCATGTCGAGCGCGGTGAATCGCGCGCGGGGCAGATCGAACGCCAGCGAGCCACGTGGCTCGCCTGCAAGGTTGTATCCGCTGAGAATGGGGACATCGGCAACGGTGACCATGAGTTGGCCCCCCGCGGGTACGGCCAGCAGCACCGTTGCATCGGAGGCCCATGGCACGCCGGTCGCAGTCCCGGCGAGCGAGTTCCCGCCATGCTGGTCGCCGGCGCACTCGGCGATTGCGACAGTCAGCGGTGCGTCGTCGGGAACACTGAGCCCGGCAGTGCGCGCCAACCAGGCGCCGAGCACATCTGTTTCGGCAATCGGTACCGGGGCGCTGTGGCGCGCCAGCCCGTGCAGCACCACAGCCGATTCGGTCGGTCCGGCTGCCAGTTCGGCAGCGCTGGTGAGCCGGTGCAGCCCGGTGCTGACGAGGTGGCGCCACAGCTCAGCGTCGAAGCGTTGCTCGACGGATCGAGATGCCCCACGAGCGAGCGCCATGCGCCGGCCGAGGTCGTCGACAAGACCTCGCAGTTCGGCCTGGTCATCAGTAGTGGACTCAGTGGCGGTGAAGACACCGCCGACAAGACAATTCAGAGTCATGAAGCCTGCTGTCCCTTGCGCTCGACGTTCATCGCAGCCCCATCCCGCGCGCCACGATCCCTCTCAGCACCTCATTGGTCCCACCTCGGAGGGTGAACATCGGTGCGTGGAGTCGGGCGGCGGCCAGTAACCCGACCACCGCGGTCCTGTGCGCGCCGGCGCCTTCGGCGAACTCCAACAGGTCGGCGCTCGTTTCCACCGACTGCTGTTCGAACTTGGTGCCGAGGTCCTTGACCAGGGCCGCGCGACTCGTTGCGTCGCGCCCGTCCGCCAGTGCATTGGCCACCGACACCGATAACTGTCGCAGGGAGGCCATCTGAGCCACCAGATTGCCGACTGCTGCGGCCAGTGGCGCACCAACGTCGTTGTCCGACAGTTCTTGCAGTACGCCGGTGATCAGTGGTGCTGTTGACAAGATCCGCTCGGGTCCGCTGCGCTCGAACGACAGCTCGGTGGTGATCTGTTGCCAGCCGTTGCCGATCTCGCCGAGCACATCGGCGTCGGCGACGAAGACGTCGGCGAACACGACCTCGTTGAAATGGTGTTCACCCGACATCTGTGTGATGGGGCTGACGGTGACGCCTGGTGCGTCGGGAGCAACCAGGAACTGGCTGAAGCCGGTGTGGCGTCGTGCCGGGTCCCGCGGACTGGTCCTAGCCAGCACGACGATCAGATGTGCGCGGTGCGCGCCGCTGGTCCACAACTTGCGGCCGTTGAGCAGCCAGCCACCATCAGTCCGGGTTGCCCGCGAAGCTGCCGCGGCCAGGTCGGAACCCGCACCGTCCTCGCTCATTCCGATGGCGCAGTACAGCCGTCCCGCCGCCATCTGCGGTAGCAGCGAGCGCCGTTGCTCCTCGCTGCCGTATGCCATTAGCGCGGGCGCGACTTGACGGTCGGCGAACCAGTGCGCGGCAACCGGAGCGCCGTGCAGCAGCAACTCCTCATTGACCACGTAGCGGTGCAGGTGGCCGAGTCCGCGGCCACCGTATTGGGACGGAATCGTCAGACCCAGTAAACCGGCATCACCGAGGCGCGCGCTGAATGCCTCATCCCAGGAGGCCAGCCAGCCATCGACCGCGGGCACCCACCCGTACTCGGCGCTGTCCCTGGAGAGAAAATCACGTGCACAACCCCGCAATTCGGCCAGTTCTGGGTTGCCGGCGCAGAGCATCTCAAACTGCGTACTCAATGGTGTCCTTCGTGCGTGTCTGGGCGGGTTGGTTCGACACATAGCTGTTATTACTAGTAGTAATATATCCTAGCGCGCATCGGGGTGCCGGAGAATCGACAATGCACTGCGGAGCGCTTATATACACGAGATAAGTGAGGTTGACCGCCGTGACAGCTATATGTTCTGCAGGAACATATCTACCCCCGTGGCAACACCATGACGGCGGCAGCCGCCGCGTCGGTGGGCCCGATGAGGATGCGCTGACGATGGCTGTGGCCGCCGGACGCTCCGCCGACCCCGGGGCAACTGCGCAGCGGGTGGTCGTGGTGTCCCGCGACCTACCGTTGCTCGAGGGTGGCAACGGTGCGGTGTTGTTGGCGGGTTTGTCACTGGCTGCCGATATCGCAGTCACCGAGGTGCTCGGGGGTGCGCCGGCAACCCTCGATGAAATCCTCGCTGCCGCGCCCGGCACGATGGTGATCGGGGTGGATGACAGCGCGGGCAGCGGTGGCGCAGGCGCGACGCTGATCGGGGACGACGGCGCCAACGTAACGTTGACGGGCCGGCAGAATCGCAGCCTGCCTGTAGTTGTCCGCCGACAGGACGGCGCCCGCCACGACTACGGTGATGCGCGTCTGCAGCGTGAGGTCGGTGTCCGCGCGACGCTTGCCCGTCTCGGACTGCAGGCGGCGACCGACGTGGTGGCGCTCGCCGGGCTGACGGCCAAACAGCTCACCGGTGACAGTGCTGGGGTCGCGGAATTGCCGACAGCGTCGGCGGGGAGCCTGATGCGGGTGTTGATCGCAGCCATCGAACACAGCAGCAGCGGCACGGTGCTCGGCGTGGAGCAGTCCAGCGCCACCGCGGCGCAGCTGTCGCCTGGCCAGACGCGCATCCGTCGAGACGAAGCGCAGGCGCGTGCGCTTCCACCGATGACGTTGACAAAGGGCACCGGTATCCCGATCTCGCTGGCGGCGTATGCGCGCGCGTTCGACGCCAAGTTACGTTGGGAGGGAGCCATTTTTGATGAGAAGCCTGGAATCGACAGCGAGCCGCAGTTCCCGCCGCGGCTCCGTGTCGGCTCCGATGGAGTGCTCGCGGCCAGCTATCGAATGCAACCTCTGCCGAGAACGGGCACCGTGTACACCCACACCACCATCGCGCTTCCGGTTCCGGACTTGCACAGCCCGTACTCGTTGGCAGTCGTGCAACTCGATGACAGTCCGGTGCGGGTACTGCTGAAGGTGACCGGGGTGGCCGCGGGCGAAGTCAAGATGGGCCAGTCTGGATCAATCGTGTTGCGCAGGATAGCGACTCGAGGTGGAGTCCCGGACTATGGGCACGCGTTCCTGCCGTCTCCACGTCGACCTTCCCCGGGCGTCACCACCGACGAGGTCAGGAACATCGCATGAGAAACGTCGCAATCGTCGGAGCGGGGATGACGGAGTTCGGCGAGCACTTCGAGCTGGGCATCAAGGACCTCATCCCGATGGCATACGCAGAGTGTGCCGCCCACGTCGACAAGGGAATTGACAAGACGGACATCGAGGCTGCATGGATCGGCGAGTTGTCGACGACCGACGGCTTCCCCGCCGGGATCCTCGCCGACACTCTCGACCTCACCGACGTTCCCGTCAGCAGGGTGGAAAATGCCTGCGCCACAGGTAATGACGCGATCCGCAACGGAGTCCTCGCAGTCGCTTCCGGCCACTACGACGTCGTGCTCGTCGTCGGAGCCGACAAGGTCAGGGAGACGGCGTCGAACGCGACGTTCTGGGAATGGTCGGCCATGACGCGTGATGGAGCGTGGGACTATCCGCTCGGCCTGGTCGCACCGGCCAACTTCGCGCTGCATGTGAACCGGTATCTGCACGAGTCCGGCGCTACCAAAGAGCACATGGCGATGATCGCGGTGAAGAATCACCATCACGCGGTCACCAACCCCAAGGCGCAGCTTCGATACGAAATCACCGTGGCGCAGGTGCTCAACTCTCCGATGGTGGTCGACCCCTTCGGACTGTACGACTGCACGCCGCAAAGCGACGGCGCCGCCGCGGTGATTCTGGCTGCCGAGGAGGTCGTGCAACGGTTCACCGACCGGCCGGTGTGGGTGCGGGGGGTGGGGCTGGGCATGGACCGAGTCATGCATCAGCACAAAGCTGACATGACGACCTTCCCACCGACGGTCAAGGCGGCAAGGGTGGCCCTGACAATGGCCGGTCTGACCCCACGTGACGTCGATGTCGCCGAAGTCCATGACTGTTTCACCGGGGTGGAGCTCATCAGTTATGAGGATCTCGGCTTCGCCGACCGGTTCGAGGGGCGCAAGCTGGTCGAACGGGGCGAGCACTATGTCGGCGGTGCGATTCCCATCAATCCTAGCGGTGGACTGAAGGCCAAAGGGCATCCGCCGGGGGCAACCGGGATCGGGCAGTGCTACGAGCTGTTCAAACAACTGCGCGGAGAGGCCGAGAATCAGGTCGATCGCGCACGAGTGGCGTTGGCGCACAACATCGGGGGACCGACGGCGGTTGCCGCGGTGACTGTATTGTCCAACCACAGGAGCTGAAGCGACGCAGGTATCCGACCGGACCGTCGACAATTGTCCGCTTCAGGTGGCAGATGGGGTAAGCCGCCGTGGCGGCCTACGGCTGCGGGCGATTCGCACCGGCCGCCATCATCCGCAGGACACGACGTCGGGCAGCGAGGAATCGGGGTGGTCGGTGTCCAAGAGCCGGGCGGCGATCTCCGCCTCCAGCTGCAGATGCGAGCCCAGTAGCGCGTCGATCTGGACACCGCGCGCGACGTAGCGATGTAGATCGTGTTCGATCGTCAGTCCGATCGCTCCGCACAGCTGCATCGCCACGTCAGCGACTACCCGGTGCGTGCGTCCGGCCGCGGCTTTGGCAACCAGGGCCGAGAACTCTCCGCCGCACTGCCACGACTCTGCCAACAGTGCACGCGCACCTTCCAGTTCGGAATACGCCCCGGCCAGCGCATGGCGCGGTGCCTGGAACGAACCGATCGGGGAGCCGAACTGTGTGCGCGTGCTCGTGTGGGTGATGGCCAGCTCCAGCATCGCATCGCTCAACGCCGCGAGTTCGGTACCCAGCGCCCGCCGGCCGGCGGCCAAGGCGCGCGTCCACTGGGCCGAGGCGTCGGGGGGCGCACAGTTCAGGACGCCGCTGACGCGTGTCCACGTCGAGGCCCGGTCGAAGGTGTCAGCGGGCTCGTATCGCAACTGCTGCGCGCTCACGGTGCCGACGCCCACCACACCATGGGGTTGGGCCACGGCCACCGCCAGCCGCCCGTGCGGGTTCCCGACGACGACACCGCTGAAGGGGATGTCTCTGCAGTCTGGGGCGGCAGCATCCGACCGCCCTTTCTGGCTGATGAGAGGCAGGATCACGGCGGTGGCGGAACCGTCAACTGCAGCACCGAGTTCGGCGAGCATGACACGATCCAGGCAATCGGTGTTCGCCAGCGTGCGTGCGCGGGCGCGGAAAAGCAGTTGCCCGGCTTCGGTCGGGTATTCGGCCTCGATCTCGGACCAGCCCAGTTCGGCCAAGTGCTCGCCCAACCGCACATGTCGGCTGCCGTTTTCGGCGGTTGCGTCAGCGAACAACCGGAACACTGCCTCTTCGATCATCGACCACGAGTCGTCTGGCGGGTTCATCACTTGTGCTCCTGGAAAGTTCAGCCTGTAAATCTGCGGGTCGTGCCTTCATCGGTGCGGCAGTGGGCCCGCCAGTCCGCGCGGCAAGGTGTCCCACAGCCATCGTGCCGCACTGCCGATCTCGGAAAACTGCAGCGCCACACCGTCCGCGGCGCGATAGCGCGGCGGTGCCTCGGTGAAGCCGTGGATCCGGGTGAGCGTGTCGCCGTTGATCCGTAGGATCTGACCGGTCAGCCAGGCGGACTCCACCGATTGCAGCCACGCGACCACTGCAGAGCTGCGACCGGGGTCCAGCGCGGGATCGTCGGCTCGGTCGGCCAAGAGCTGCTCGCTCATCCGCGACATTGCCAGCGGCGAGATCGCGTTGGCGGTGACACCGTAGCGGTCCGCCTCCAGCGCGACCGCTGTGGTGAAGTTGGCGACCGCGGCCTTCGCCGCACCGTAGGCACTCTGCCCGATGTTGCCCCAGAGCCCGGACCCCGACACCGTATTGACGACGCGGGCCTCGATTCGGTTGCCCGCCTTGAACTGGTTGCGCCAATAGTTGCAAGCGTGGTGGGTCACGGCCACCGTTCCTTTGAGATGGACGGCAATCACTGCATCCCAATCAGATTCAGTAGTGCTGACAACGGTCGCGTCGCGCAGGATCCCCGCATTGTTGACTACTCCGGTCAGGGTGCCGAACGTGTCGATGGCGGTGTGCACCATGTCGGCGGCGTCATCCCAGATAGCCACCGAGCCGGTGTGTGCGATGGCAGTGCCCCCGGCTCGTTCGATCTCGTCGACGACTGTCCCTGCCAGCCTGGCGCCCTCGGAGCGTCCTTCGCCGTCGCGACCGACTCCGGGATCGTTGACTACGACTGCGGCGCCGAGTTGCGCCAGCGCATGGCAGTGGCTTCGGCCGATCCCACGGCCGCCACCGGTGACCAGGACGACGCGACCGTTCAGTGGTGCGGGCACGACCATCTCCTTTGTGGGCAACGAGCTCATCGTGGTTCTTTCGGTAGCCCGAGCACCCGCTCACCGAGAATGTTGCGTTGAATCTCGCTGGTGCCGCCGAGGATGGTCTGCGCCCGCCCCACCAGCATCGCGTGCACGATACGAGCGTCGCCGGTGCTCGCAGGCGCGGTGCAGGCATCAGTGCCCAGCACCTCGGTGGCCAGGTCGGCCAAATCACGATCGGTTTCAGATGTCATCAACTTGAGTACCGAGAACGCCGGCGAGGCAAGGTCACCGGCATCGATCGCACGCTCCCAGGTAAAGCGCAGCAGCCACATTCGGGACCAGATCCTTGCCATCGCGCGGGCCAGCACGGGGTCGAAGAGGCCGCGCTCGCGCGCCGCGTCCACCATTTGTTCGCGCAGCCGAAACATCGCCACCGCCTGACAGCCGAGCGTGAGGCGTTCCCGGCCCAGGGTCATCATCGCGATCGGCCACCCCTGACCGGCCTCGCCGATGAGGGCGTCGGGGCGAAGTTCCACGTCGTCTAGGAAGACTTCGTTGAACTTGCTTTCGCCGTCGATCTGTTTGATGGGGCGGACGGCGACTCCGACGGCGTCCATCGGCACGATGAACATGCTGAGACCACGGTGTCCCTCAGCTCCGGTGCGGGCCAGCAGTATTCCGTACTGAGCGGACTTCGCCGCCGAACTCCATACCTTCTGACCGTTGACGCGCCAGCCCGACTGGGTCCGCACCGCGGTAGTTCGCACGGCGGCCAGGTCGGACCCTGCGTCGGGCTCGGAGAACAGTTGGGTCCAGATATCGTCACCGAGGCGGATCCGTTCCAGATAGCGCTGCTGCTGGTGGTCGCTGCCGAAGGCGATCAGTACCGGACCCACCAGGTCGATCGCCGTGATCGCGAGCTGGCGTGGAACGTCGGCGCGCGCGCATTCTTCGGCGAAGATGGCCTGGTGCAACACAGATGCGTCGGCGCCACCGTGTTCGGTCGGCCAGTGCAGGCCGGCGTAGCCGTGCTCGGCGAGGTACTTGTGCCAGCTGCGCCCCGGCTCGATATCTGCCTCGGTCGGCGTCGGTCCGTAGTTGCGCAGACCGTCGGGACGCGGTGCGGAACTGAGGAATTCGCGGATCTGGGCACGTAGCGAATCGATGTCCACGTCATTGGCTACCGACATCTTTGTCTCCTCGTCGTTTTCGGACCGTGCTCGCCGAACGTGTGGGGGGCACGTCGTGGTGATGCCGACGTCACCTAGGACAGCCCGGCCTCGGCGGCGAACCTGTCCCAATGGACGGCCGGGGAGCCGAAGATGACTTCGTCGGTGCGTGCCCGCTTGAGGTACAGGTGTGCGGAGCCCTCCCAGGTGAAACCGATCCCACCGTGAATCTGCAGGTTCGCGTGACTTGCTGCACGCAGGGATTCCGAGCACACCGCCTTGGCCATGCTCGAGCGCCAGCCCAGCTCGGCTACTGAGCCGGTGGGCTGGTCGTCGGCGGCCTGCAGCGCCGCCTGGGATGCTGACCGGGACCACTCGAGGTCGACCAGCATGTCCGCGCAACGATGTTTGACAGCCTGGAAACTGCCGATGTGCCGGCCGAACTGGCGGCGGGTGGCCGCGTAGTCGACGGCCAGTTCGAGAACCCGCTCATTGGCTCCCGCCTGCTCGGCCGACAGCACTGCCATGGCCTTGCGGATACGGTTGTTGATCAGTTGTTCCACCGGCTTGCTGGTATTGAGGGGAACTGCACGCACCCCGTCGAATCGAATGGTCGACATCGGTCTGGTCGCATCGAGAACGGGTTCGGCCTCACGGGTGAGGCCGTCGGAGTCTGCGTCGAGCCAGAAGACGGCTGTATTGTTGCCCTCGGTCGCTGCGACGACAAGGTCGTCGGCTGCCGTGCCGTGCAGAACGTGTCGGGCCGAGCCGGACAGCACGTAGTCTCCGCGGCGACCGGGCGCCGCGGAGACCGAATTCTCGCCCGGGCGACGAGCACCACCATCGCGACTGAGTACGGCTGCAGCTGTGCGTTCGCCGGTTGCCAGCGCCGCGAGTCGTTGTGCGTCCGGTGGTGGGTCGCTGCCTATGCAGTCCAGAACCAACCCGGTGGCCAACACCACAGACGCCAAGAACGGCACCGGCGCCAATGTCCTGCCGAGCTCATGGCCCACGACTCCCAGGGCGCCGACGCCGAATCCCGCGCCGCCGAGGTGTTCGGGCACCGCGATGGTGCCGACACCGATCTGCGTGCACAACACTTCCCACAGCTCAGTGTCGAACCCCTGTAGGGCGGATCCGGTTCGGCCGTAAGCCACCTCACGGACACGGTGCTCGGGCATCAAACGCTGGCAGACCGCCCTGGTGGCACTGGCGAGGTCGGCGGCTTCCTCGCGGCCCAACGTGTTCAGGGGCGCCTCCCGGCCGGTCGTCCCTGGCGAAATCGTCTGAGTGGCGCACGCATCAGGCGGGACAGCGGCGTCGTTGGCAACCCTGGCCGCAGGGCGAATGCTGTGTACCTGCTGAGTCATAGGCAGAGATAAACACGTATCTGTTTGGGCAGCAAGCGTAGTCGCGCTACTGGCGGAAAGTCTCCCGCCAGCCGGTCGGTGCCTTGCTCACGGATGCAGATGGCTATAAGCATGTCGAGTGCGCCCAACCGGGTTCAGGAGAGAGAAAGGTGAAGGCGCGTATGGACAGATCGCCGTACCGGACCGACCGTTCGTTGCGCGGCCGCGTTGTCGTGGTGTCGGGTGCTAGTCGCGGAATCGGGCGCGATATCGCGATCCGGGCCGGGGCTGATGGCGCCAACGTGGCGCTGCTCGCCAAGACGGACACTCCGAATCCGAAGATCGCGGGCACTCTCGCCGAGACTGCAAGCGCAGTGCGCAGTGCCGGCGGCCAGCCGTTGGCGATCACCTGTGACGTTCGCGATCCTGACAGCGTCGCCGGCGCCGTCCAAGAGATCGTCGCCGCCTTCGGCGCCGTCGACGTCCTGGTCAACAACGCCGGGGCGCTAGATCTGCGGTTGACATCCGCGCTACCACCGAAGAGCTTCCGCCGCCTGCTGGCCGTCAACGTCGAGGGTCCATATGCGCTGGTGCACAGCGCGTTACCGCACCTGAGAAGGTCTTCCAACGCGCACATCGTCAACGTCTCGCCGCCCTTGAACCTCTCGCCTGCGTGGCTGTCTCCTCATGTCGCCCACACCGTGGGCAAGTACGCGGAGAGCCTGCTCACGCTGGGTTGGGCGGCTGAGTTCGCGTCAATCCCGATCGCCGTGAACTCCTTGTGGCCGGAGACCACCGTGGCGAGCACCGGGATGATGGCTGCGATGGGCGAGGACGTGGTGCGTTCTCAGGCCCGTAGCACCCAGATCATGGCCGACGCCGCACACGCGCTGGTGACGCGGCCAGCTGCCGAGCACACGGGACAGTTCCTGACTGATGCCGAAGTCCTACGGGCCGAGGGTATCGAGGATCTTTGTGCCTACCGGTTAGCAGCCTGCGACGAAGACCTGACCCCCAACTTCTACCTCGCCGCGGCGCCGTTGTAACTCCGGGCGGAAAGTCTCGCTCCGTGATGGGCTGGCGCAGTCGGACTGCTGGGTTTCCCGGCTTTCCTGGTAGTCGAATTGGGCCTGTCGGCGGCCGGCCAGTGGGTGACGGGTCGCGGTGGCCGGCTCCCAGCGCCACGCCTGCTGTGCCACAGCGTTGTCCATGCTTGTGCCCAGGGGCAGTGCAACGGTAGGTCCGGGGCTGGTCGTCGGTGTGGGCGATCGCTGCGCACAAGACGCCGGGGTGAGCGAAGCGACGGGGGATGCCCAGGCTCAGTTCGCGCTGGGGCGGCCTTCGGGACCACGTGATCTCCGGGAAGCGTGCCCGCGGGCTGTTGTGAACACCCTCAAGTCTGTCAGTTCATCGATGGATCGAGGCTGAGGCGGTGGCGTGGCCTGCACCCGGCGTCTTTCGGACCTGCAACGCCGTAGGTGTTCTGGCAAACAACGTTGTGGAACTCAGTAGCTGGCCGATACACGTCGGGGCGCCCACGGGTGCGCTCTGGCAGGTGAGGTCCAGCATCGGCCACTCGCCCCCCTCGGTCGCCACGATCGGCCACTGAGATATCCCTGGACAGAACGAAATCACCAGCATCGCCCGGTCGTCTTGCGGATCGTCATAGCAGTTCATCGCGCTCTAACTGTACCTAGTGTGATTTAGACCGCACCGTTGTGATATTACTAGCAGTAATGTATTTTCGGTAGACGCCGCGGTGGTCAGGCGGTGATGTGAGACGGAGGTAAGGATGTCTGCACAACTTCAGGACTGCCCCCCGGCGGCCGGGATCGACCGAGTCGATCTCATCCTCAACGCCTTCACGGGCCCAGGTCAGCTAACATTGGCGCAGATCGCACGCCGGACCGGGGTGCCGCGCTCTTCGGTGCACAGGATGCTGGAACGGCTTGTTCACCTGGGCTGGCTGAGTCGTAGCGGCCACCAGTACAGGCTGGGGCTGCGACTATTCGAGCTGGGAACCCTGGCGGTCCAGCAGGACCGCCTACATGCCGCGGCCCTTCCGTATCTACGAGAGTTGCGACGGCTGACCGGTCACACTGTTCATCTTGCGATCCTGGATGGCGACCAGGTCATCTACCTGGAGAAGATGGACGGGTCGTTCGGTGTTGACATTGACACTCGAACGGGCGGTCGCCGGTCTGCGGCGACAACCAGCGTTGGAAAGGTGCTGGTAGCCAACGCAGTCGGAGCAGCAAGCGGACTGGGGGCGCCGCCGGACGGGCGACTGCCCGACGCCGAGAGCGCTCGGAGCCGCCGCGAGCATGCGGCAATACGCCTGCACGGCATCGCCTTCGACCGCGAGGAGACGATGCCGCGAATGGGCTGTGTCGGTGCGCCCGTGGGGTTCAAACGCGATGTCGTCGCGGCGATTTCGATCTCTGGACCGGTAGAAAGACTTGCGATGGACGGCAAGACGATCAACCTGGTCCGCCTCACGGGCTCACAGATCTACAGCAAGCTGGGGCGCCGGCAGCTTGCGATCTGATTCCACGCTGTGCCGGCACGCGATCGACCGCGGCGGCGATCAGGTCCTGAAATCGAACGGTCAGTAATGCAAAGGGTCTCATGTCAGCTATGTCAGAACATGGTTCTTGTGGAACGACACACCGAGCATCAGATCAGTATCCAGTGGCTGGAGGACGCCGAGACTGTATGCCTGGAATTCGCGCGGCGAGCCGGCTGCGGCGAGCACAGTCCGAATGTCGTCGCCTGCGCGGCCCTGCGGCTCACGATCGCGCAGGAGGTCACGCGCAATGCCATCGGCATCACCCCCAGGACACATCCGCCCACGCCCACCGCTGGAGGGGCGTCGTGATCGGACTCCAGCATTGGGGCGTGATGGCGGTGCGCCAGAGCGGAGGATGTCGACTGTGACGGATGCTGAGTGCAGCGTTACCGTCCGACTGGCGGGTGCAGAGTCGACCGCACCATGGCCCAGGGACACAGTGCTTTTGGACGCGCTGACACAGGCGGGTATTGATGTACCGTTCTCCTGCCGCGAAGGTTCTTGCTGTGTCTGCGTGTGTCGTGTCCTGGATGGGCGTGTCACGATGCCTGGCGAGAACGCGCTTGAACAATCCGACATCGCGGACGGCTATATCCTCGCCTGTCAATCGCTTCCAGATTCCGACACGATATCCGTCACCTACGATGACTAGCGGCCAGCAGGGGGCGGAATCGGTGCCCCGTCGCTTCTCGAGTGCGGAGATCAAGTCGGCCTTCGGTCACTTCAGCACCGGAGTGACCATCATTACAGGCCAATCAGACGGCATGCCACAGGGGTTCACCTGTCAGTCGTTCGTGGCGCTGTCCATGGATCCCACCTACATCGGGTTCTGTCCGGGACGCTCGTCGACGAGTTGGCCCCGGATCCGGCCGTCCGGCGCGGTCTGCATCAACATCCTCGCCAGTGATCAGGAGCCATTGTGCCGCACATTCGCCGATCGGCGTCAGGACCGGTTTGCGCACGTGCTCTGGCGACCCGGGCGTAACGGGGCACCCGCGTTCGATGGTGTGCTGGCGCGGATCGAGGCGAATGTGGTCAACGAGATAGAAGCCGGTGACCACACCATCGTGGTCGCGGAACCGACCGAGTTCTGGGTGAGCCCGGCGCGTTCGCCGTTGCTCTACTACCGCGGCGCCTTCGGGTGTCCACACGATGCGACCGGCGTCGGCGCCTGACGTTCCGCCGGTCCGCCCGTCGTGATACCGACGAACACCTTATGAGTTGCGAAGGAGCAATAATGCTGGTCCCGACAAGACCATCAGACGCCGACCACCGTCGTGCCGGGTTCTGGGAGGACCGGACGTTGTCGTCGTTCCTCGCCGAGGCCGCTGACCTGCACCCGGATGCCATCGCTGTCAGCGACGGCGTGCGTCCTTTCAGCTACCGGGAGTTGCGCGATCGTGCTGCTGGGCTGGCATCTGCGCTACCGGAGTACAGGGTGCGGGCCCACGACGTGGTGACGGTATTTCTGCCGAACTGGCCCGAGGCCGTCGAGGTGATCCACGGCGCCACCTGGGCCGGTTGCGTCATCAATCCAGTGGTGACCACATATCGGCACGCCGAACTGTCGTTCATTCTCCAACAATCCGGAACCCGTGCCATCTTCATTCCGCATGTGTTCCGCGGATTCGACTACGTCGCGATGCTCGACGAGATGGTGACCGGGATGGTCGACCCGCCGACGGTGATTGTGGTTCGTCCGCAAGGCGAATTGCCGCCAGGGTTTGTCAGCTTCGACGAACTCTTGGGGCGGCAACCGATTGCGGCGCCGATCGGCAGCCCTTCGGACATCTGCCTCCTGCTGTACACGTCGGGTACTACGTCGGAGCCCAAAGGTGTTCTGCACAGCCATCAGACTGTGATCTGGGAGATGCGGTCGATAATCCGCGAGTTGGGGCTTCGTCATGAGGGTGACCGCACGTTCATGGCGTCACCGGTCGGCCATCTGACCGGAATCGTCTACGGTGTCTACCTTCCCACGCTGCTGCAGCAAAGCGTATCCCTGCTCGATGTGTGGGAACCGGACGCCGCGGTCGACATCATCGAGCGTGACGCATGCCGGATCAGCCTCGGCGCCACACCATTCCTGCGCGGCCTGACCGTCGCTTACACCCGGCGAGGGATGCCCTCGAGCCTGCGCATCTTCCTGTGCGGCGGCGCCGATGTCCCGCCCGACCTCGTGGTCGAGGCTTCCGGGGTCCTAGACGCGGTGGTGACGCGGACCTATGGCTCCAGTGAGTTGCCGACCTACAGCGTCTCAGGGGCTGCGGCCCCGATCGATCGCAGGGCCTGCACCGACGGGCTACCCATCTACCCGGCGGAGGGCTACCTGATCAATGAGCGCGATGGTGTCGGCGAACTAGCCGTGCGGGGTCCCGAGCTATTCCTCGGCTATCTCAACAGTGCCTTGAACGAGGCGGCGTTCACCGTCGACGGATATTTCAGAACGGGCGATCTCGTGGAGATCGACGACGCCGGTGCGCTGACGGTTCGCGGCAGAGTGAAGGACATCATTGTCCGAGGCGGTGAGAACATCAGCGCACTCGAGGTCGAGACCCACTTGAGGGAGCACGACGCGATCGAGGACGTGGCAGTAGTCGGCTATCCCGATGACACGATGGGTGAACGTGTCGGGGCGTTCCTGGTGCTCCGGCCGGGTACGGCGCCGGCAGGTGCACCCTCGACCGAGAACATCGGCGCATTCCTTCGGGTTCGCGGTCTAGCCGCGCACAAGCGCCCGGAGACGATCGAGATCGTCGCGGAGCTGCCCCGCACCGCCAGCGGCAAAGTGCAGAAGCAACTGCTGAGACAGCGGTTATCAAGCCAATAGCGGGATACGGCCCGGACATCGAGTTGCCACTAGCGGATCCGGCCGGCGTTCGGCGGCACGTCCGAGTCGTCATCGACTCTGTCGGAGAACATCGGTGCCTCAAACCACTCGGGGAGAGCCGTTGGCTTCGAATACCGTTCGGCTGCGAGATCGATGTCCTTCAACAGTTCGATCGCCAACGTGCGTTCGGCGGCGTAGTAGCGCTCCGACCAGCGCAGCGCGACCCATACATAGGCGAAATACGGGTCATTCGCTGCGAATTGGGCGTAGTGCGCAGCCTGGCGCGATTGCAGGTCGGCCCTCTCGATGTGCTCGACCAACATGGACTTCAGGATCTCCGGCTGATTGAAATGACCAAGCATGACCCGCATCAGCATCGGGTGTTTCAGCACCGGTCGCTCGACGGGAGCGTTCTGCGACCAGCCGGCCAACGCCCGTTCACCGGCGGCGGTGATGCGGTACAGCCGCCTGTTGCGCGCATTTGTCTCGTCAGGCAAAGCATCGCGTGAACTGACGAGCCCCAGTTTCTCGAGACGCTTGAGCTCTGTGTAGACCTGGCTGAAGGATGGGCTGAGATTGAAGAATCCCGGGCCGAAGTCGGCCCATTTTTTCACCTGATACCCGGAAAGCTCCTTGCTGTAGGACACAATACCGAGAACGGTCCACCCATTGGGGTTCAGTGACGGGTGGTCATCAGCTTCGGGGGCCGCTTCACTCATTATCGGAATAATACACCAGTACCTGATCACCAGAGTTGACAGTGCCTTGGAACGGATCCTTCATTCGCCTGTGGATTCGACCAAACCCGCCGTGTGACCAGTGCTGAGAAAAGGCGATTCTTCCTCGCTGAGGCTTAGTGAAGCACTCACTCCACCGGTCGTGACAAGAACTCGATCACCAGCCTTTCGAAGGCCTCCTTGCGTTCGATCTGTGCCCAATGGCCGCATCGGGAGAAGACATGCAACTCGGCGTTCGGCAGCTGGCGGAATGGAAACAGGCCCCCTTCGAATGGGAGCATCCGGTCATCGCGGCCCCAGACGATGAGGGTGGAGGTGTGCAGGTCTTTCGCTCGTGCCCACAATGGGGGCAGGGTGTTGAGGTCGGGGTCGTTGAAGGTGGCGAATATCGCCGCCGTGTTCTCGATCGCACCCGGGCGCAATGCGTTGGTCATCCGCTCATCAAGGAGCTCGTCGGTGATCAGGGCTGGGTCGCTGACCATGGTGTCGACCCAGGCCGCCATCCGCGGCCGGGTGGGATCGGCAAGGAATTCGAACAACCGTCGAGCGCCCTCACTGACCGCGGGCGAGAACGTGTTGACTGCTAGGCCGCCGGGTCCCATGAGAACCAGGCGCCGCACCCGCTCGGGGTGGGCGAGCGCGAACTCGGTCGCGACATTGCCCCCCATCGAGTTTCCGATGATATCGATTGCGGGAATCTGCAGCTCGTCGAGAAACCAGCGCACCGCATCTGCTGCGACTCGGGAATACGCGTCCTCCCAGACAACAGCCGGACTCGCCCCAAATCCGGGCATGTCCGGGCACAGCGTGCGAAAAGTCCGCGCAAATACCGGAATGTTTCCGGAGAAATTGGACCAGGCGCTGACACCGGGTCCTGATCCGTGCAGAAAAAGAATCGGCGCGCCATTTCCGGCGTCGTGATAGTGCAGGTCGTATTCGCCACTTATTCGGCGACTGCTGTTCGCGTGAGTAATCGTATCTTGCATATCCACTGGTGCGCTCCAGAGATCGTTCGCTGTCGAGTAAAAGCTACCCATTCTGACACCACAGGGAAAGGGGTTCCCGTTCAGCGGATGAGTCGTTCCGCCCACCGGGAACAGCATTGTTCTTGGTGGGCGGCCCACCGCACGCTACGAAGCCAGGCCTGTGCGCGGCTCGCCTCGGTCCGGAGAAAAAGAAGGAATCCAGCAAATGACGGTGTCCCATCCAGATGTTCTGGCACCGGCGCAGTTGGGTCCACTGCGGCTTCGCAACCGGGTCATCAAAGCGGCCACTTTCGAGGGCATGACCGCCGGTGGGGTCGTCAGCGAGAACCTCATCGACTATCACCGGCGGGTCAGTGTGGGTGGCGTTGGCATGACGACCGTCGCGTATCTGGCGGTGGCGCCCGAGGGGCGCACCGAGGAGGGCCAGATATGGATGCGCCCGGAAGCACTGCCCGGGCTAGCCCGCCTGGTCGAGGCCGTCCGCGCCGGCGGAGCGGCGGTGTCAGCGCAGCTGGGTCACGCGGGCGCAGTGGGCAATCAAGCGCTGACCGGCTACCGGGCGTTGGCGCCCTCCGTCTTCGTCAACCCACTGAGTCTGCGGGCGGTAAGCAGCGCGTCGAAAGCCGACATCGAGCGAATTCGGCTTGCCCATGCGGATGCGGCACGGATGGCGGTCGGCGTGGGATTTGATGCCGTTGAACTCCACTTCGGCCACAACTACTTCACAAGCTCGTTCCTGAGCCCGGTTCTCAACCGTCGCCGCGACGAATTCGGTGGTTCATTGGCCAACCGCGCACGCGTCGCCCGGGAGACGGCGAGATCGGTTCGAGAAGCAGTCGGCCCGGACTGCGCGGTGCTGGCGAAGTTCAACATGGACGACGGTGTTCCCGGCGGCCTGCGCACCTCGGAGGCCCTCGAGGTGGCCAAGTGGCTAGAAGAGGACGGGGCTCTCGACGCGTTGGAACTCACCGTTGGGAGTTCACTGCTCAACCCGATGTATCTGTTCCGCGGCGACGCGCCAATTCGCGAGTGGGGCGAGGCCATGTCGCCGATTGTGCGGCTCGGCCTCAAACTCTTCGGCAGGGCATTTCTCAAAAGCTATCCATACAGCGACCTCTATCTGCTCGAGCAGGCGCGCACGTTCCGGTCGGAGATCGCCATGCCGCTGATCTTGTTGGGTGGGGTAACGGATTTGGTGTCGATGAGGACCGCCATGCAGGAAGGATTCGAATTCGTCGCGATGGCGCGGGCGCTACTACGCGAGCCCGAACTCATCAACCACATCGCGGTTGATGCGGACAGCGCGTCGCCGTGCATCCACTGCAACAAATGCATGGCGACCATCTACTCCGGAACTCGGTGCGTTCTCACGACGCCGCCGCTGCCCGGCCAGAGAAACACAGAAAGGTCGAACAGATGACCTTGAAGAACACCCGATCGGCAATACCGTGGCGTCGTTGATGGCCGGGGGTCCAGTCCTTCTGGACCTCGAGGACAACGGGGTCGCAACCATCCGGTTGAATCGGCCCGAGGCAGCCAACGCCATGGACGTGCCTCTGCTCAGCGCCCTACACGCCGCACTGCTGCGGTGCCACGCCGAACCTGGTGTGCGTGTGGTGGTTCTCACCGGTTCGGGAAACAATTTCTGCTCCGGTGGTGATGTCGGCGACTTTCTGGCCCACGCTGATCGGTTGCCGAGTCACATCAAGGAAGTGTCGAGCTGGTTCCAAACTGTGTCGTCGATGCTGATCGGGCTCGACGTTCCCGTGGTGGCGGCGGTCCAGGGTTATGCAGCCGGCGGGGGCGGTCTCGGCCTGGTCGGCAGCTGCGACTTCGTCATCGCCGGAGAGTCAGCAAGATTCATGTCAGGTGCGGTGCGGGTGGGAATGATCCCGGACGGTGGTCTGACCACGGTGCTCACTCAACTTGTCGGTCTGCGGAAAGCCTTCGAGCTCACGCTCACCAACGTCACGATCGACGCCGACGAGGCGTTGCGCATCGGTTTGATCACCAGGGTCGTCCCCGACGATGCACTGATGGACGAGGCTTTGGCTCTGGCCCGCTCGCTGCTGGCGATGGCGCCGATGGCGCTGGCTGAGTGTAAACACCTGTTGTGGAACGGGATCGGATCGACCATCGCGCACGCACTGACCGAGGAGGCACGCGCGGTGATACGGCTGGCAGGTACCCGTGACTGTATCGAGGGGCTGCACGCGGTGGCAGACCGTCGCCGTCCGGCGTTTGGCGGAAGATAGCCGGCAGAAACAGCGGAACTCAGCCTTGCCCACGGCAGCAGCGTGACACAGGAGAGACCCATGACCGATGGCGCCGCAGAACTCGCCAAGCGTTTCCTTGGTAGCGGTCCGGCCCCGACCGTTGACCCCGCAGCGCTGGTCAAGCGCTACCTCGAGCGGATCGCAGCTGGGAACATTGAGGAGGTGGCCGCCCTCTACGCCGAGGACGCCACTGTGGAAGACCCCGTCGGTGGAGGGAAGGTGCATATCGGTCGGCAGTCGATCGCCGAGTTCTACAGGGCCGCTGAGAATACCCAGATGGTGACCGAACTGCTCCAGATCCGCGTAGGGGGGCGCTCGGCGGCGTTTCTCTTCGCGGTCACCATCGGCGCGGGTGAGGACCGGATACGCATCGAGCCCATCGAGACGATGACTTTCAATGGTGCCGGTGAAATCGCCTCGATGAAGGCCTACTGGTCGCCCGCCGACATCACGGAGGTCTAGAACGCAACAAACGCCGATGCCCCTGGCGTATTGCCGGACCCATATTCCGCTCATTGGGCTGTCTCTCGTTCTTGAGGTGAATCATCAATAGGATCAACGCTGTCCACATGTGGAAGAAGGCTGATGACGACACAGACCCCCGTAGGCACAGAGCTGCATGAGACCGTCGACCTGCTGGTGGTCGGATCGGGCACCGGCATGGCGGCCGCGCTGGCCGCCAGCGAGCTCGGAATGTCCTCCCTCATCATCGAGAAGACACACCAAGTAGGTGGTTCGACGGCGCGGTCCGGCGGAGCGTTCTGGATTCCGGTCAACCCCATCCTCAGGCGCTCCGGCTCCCCGGACTCCCTCGAGGAAGCGCGCCGCTACCTGGCTACGGTGGTCGGCGACCAGGCGCCCGCGGATCGTTGGCAGAGCTTCCTCGAACACGGATCGGCGACCGTCGACATGCTCTCACGCACAACTTCGATGAAGTTCGAATGGGCCGAGGGATATTCGGACTATCACCCGGAGGAGCCAGGTGGCAGTGTTGCCGGCCGGACCTGTGAGTGCCGCCCCTTCAATGCGTCGGTGCTCGGTAGGCACCGCAAGGCGTTGCGCCCGGGTGTGTTGAACCCGCCGATCCCCATGCCGATCACGGGAGCGGATTATCGGTGGATCAACTTGCTGTCCAGAGTGCCACGAAAAGCGATACCGCGGATGATGAAGCGGATATTCCAGGGTATTGGTGGGTTGCTTGTCGGCCGTCGTTATCTCGCGGCAGGTCAAGCGTTGGCGGCCGGAATGTATGCCGGGGCTCTGCGCGCCGGCATCCCGGTGTGGACCGATACGACGCTGGTCAGACTCACAATGGACAACGCCCGGGTGACTGGNGCCGTGCTGACGCGGGGCGGCAGCACGGTCAAGGTTGTGGCGCGGCGCGGTGTCGTGCTGGCCGCCGGTGGATTCGACCACCGGATGGACTGGCGCTGGAAGTTCCAGTCTGAGTCGCTGGGCGAAGAACTCAGCCTTGGAGCCGAGGGAAACACCGGCGATGCGATCCAGGCTGCCCAGGAGGTGGGCGCCGATACTGCGTTGATGGACCAGGCATGGTGGTTCCCGGCGTTCGCCCCGCTGCCCGATGCCAAACCTCAGATGATGCTGTCGGAGAGGTCGCTGCCGGGCTCGCTGATCGTTGACCAGACCGGCACCCGCTTCGTGAATGAGGCGTCTGACTACATGTCGTTCGGACAACGAGTTCTGGAACGCGAACGGGCCGGAGAGCCGATCGAAGAGATGTGGCTCGTCTTCGACCAGCAGTACCGCAACAACTATCTGATGGCTGGCGAGCTCTTCCCTCGTATGCCGATCCCGCGAGCCTGGTACGACGCCGGTATCGCCCACCGCAGCGATGATTTCACGGAACTCGCCGCGAAGGCAGGCCTGCCCGTGGGCGCGTTTACGGCCACCATGATGCGTTTCAACCAGATGGCTGCGGCCGGCCATGATCCTGACTTCAACCGAGGCCAGAGTGCATACGATTGGTACTACGGCGACCCGACCATCACGCCGAACCCGAACCTGCGTCCGTTGACTCGCGGCCCGTTCTACGCAGTAAAGGCGGTGCTCAGCGACCTGGGTACTTGCGGGGGCCTGCGCGCTGACGCGCGCGCCCGGGTTCTGCGTGAAGACGGGGCAGCCATCGACGGGTTGTACGCGATCGGCAACACGGCCGCCAATGCGTTTGGGACCAGCTATCCCGGTGCGGGTGCAACGATCGGTCAGGGCTTGGTGTTCGGCTACATCGCCGCACACGATGCCGCGGAACGGCGCGGTTCTGCCTAGCAGAACTGTGTATCAATGAGCACGTCCTCCGTCGAAAGCCGGACTGCGCCCGCACGTCAGTAAGCGTATGCGCCGCAGAGTGGGCTCGAGTGCTCCCGCACGGCCGCAACGGATCTCGAATACCCGATCGCTAACATCGGCCTCCCGCCAAGCGGAACCGGGCTGGTGATCACGTAATGAGGCGCGCAAGATCATTGAAGCGCCATGGCCACAGCGTCTGTAGGTCAGGAAAGGGATGGAGACACGTATGAGCACCCAGATCGACACAGCCGCGGCCGATGTCGGGATGATCGAAAGCGGCACGGGCCCTGCACGGTTCGCCCGTGGGTGGCACTGCTTGGGGCTGGCGAAGTCGTTCCGTGACGGCAACCCCCATCAGATCGACTCGTTCGGCACGGCGTTGGTCGTCTTCGAGTCCTCTGACGGGCAGCTCAATGTACTCGATGCCTACTGCCGTCATATGGGCGGAAA
Source organism: Mycolicibacterium austroafricanum (assembly GCF_902705885.1). Taxonomy (GTDB): domain Bacteria; phylum Actinomycetota; class Actinomycetes; order Mycobacteriales; family Mycobacteriaceae; genus Mycobacterium; species Mycobacterium vanbaalenii_A. The sequence continues at coordinate 57,893 of NZ_CACSIP010000002.1, forward strand.
CTTGGCGCAGGGCACCATCAAGGGAGACGCGGTGGCGTGCCCGTTCCACGACTGGCGGTGGGGCCCGAGCGGGGCCTGCACGGGTGTCCCATACGCGCGCAGAGCGCCCAGGCTGGCCCGGACGAGATCCTGGCCGACCCTGGAGCGCAACGGGTTGCTGTTCGTATGGAACGATCCTCAGCGCCGACCACCCCCGGATGACGTCACGATTCCGGTCCTCGACGGGTACGGGACAGGCGAGTGGACCGACTGGAGTTGGAACTCGCTGCTGGTCGAGGGCAGCAACTGCCGCGAGGTGATCGACAACGTCGTCGACATGGCGCACTTCTACTATGTGCATCTGGTGAAGCCGACGTTCTTCAAGAACGTCTTCGAGAACCACATTGCTTCGCAATACATGTCGGCGACGGGACGCCCGGACATCGAGCTGGACTCCAACTACGGCCAGCAGGGTCTGCTGATGGACTCCTGGGCGACGTACTACGGCCCGTCTTTCATGGTCAACGGGCAGACGCTCACCTCGGGGGGAATCTCTTCAGAGGGTCTGCTCATCAACTGCCACTATCCGGTGACTGCGAACTCCTTCGTCCTGCAATGGGGCGCCATCGTGAAGAAGTTGCCGGGAATGTCGGATGCCGAGGGAGAACAGCTGGCCACCACCTTCTCGGACAGCCTCGGCGACGCCTTCATGCAGGACGTCGAGATCTGGCAATCCAAGACCCGTGTCGACAACCCGCTGCTGTGCGACGAGGACGGCCCGGTGTACCAGTTGCGCCGGTGGTACGACCAGTTCTACGTCGACGTCGAAGACATCAGCCCCGACATGGTCAACCGATTCGAGTTCGAGGTGGACACGACTGAGGCACAGGCTAAGTGGGATGACGAGATGGCCCTAAGCGTCGCTGCCCGTGCGAACCAGATGGCCCCAGCCAACCAGACCTAGGACGGCAGAACAGGAGTTGCACCATGACCACCCCAGTGCTTGAGAAGTTGTTGTGCGCGGCGGACCAAATTCGACTCGATGCTCTCGAGGAGGAGCAGCTCTGCCGGCTGACCACCGCGACGGCCACGGCCCTTCGCGATGCCGGCATGATCAAGATGCTCCAGCCGAAGCGATACGGCGGCCACGAGGCGACGCCCCGTGAATTCGCGGAGACCATCATGGGTTTGGCGGCAATCGATCCGGCAGCAGGATGGGTCAGCGGGGTCGTGGGCGTACATCCATGGCAGCTGGGATTCGCTGATCCGCTGGTCCAGCAGGAGATATGGGGTGACGACGACGACACTTGGATCGCTTCCCCCTACGCACCCCAGGGCATTGCAGTACCCGAGGATGGCGGATATCGGTTGAACGGTCGGTGGCAGTTCTCTTCCGGCACCGACTACTGCCGGTGGGTCATTCTCGGCGCCATGCTCGGTGGAGCCGACGGGAAGGTTCAGCAGCCGCCGGTGATGCTCCACGTCATTCTGCCCCGCACTGACTACGAGATCGTGTCTGACTCCTGGGATGTATTGGGACTGCGGGGCACCGGATCGAAAGACATCATCGTCCGAGATTCCTACATCCCCGGCTACCGCGTGATGAACGGTGACCATGTGCTCGGCGGGCAGGCGCAGGCGGACGCGGGCTGTCAGGAGACCTTGTACCGCTTGCCGTGGTCGCATGTCTTCCCTCTGGGGATCAGTTCAGCGGTCATCGGCGCTGCAGAGGGTGCACTCGCCGCACATCTGAGTTATCAGCGCTCACGGGCGGACGCGATGGGCGCGGCAGTGCGTGAAGATCCGACGCTGCTCTATGCCATCGGCGAGGCGTCCGCAGAGATCGACGGAGCACGCCAGGAGTTGCTGGGTAACGCCGATCGGATGTGGGATGTGGTGGACTCCGGCAAAACACCGACTTTCGAGCAGCGCGCGATGGGACGTCGCACCCAGGTGCGGGCGGTGTGGCGCGCTGTCGGCGCCGTCGATGCTTTGTTTGCGCGTTCGGGCGGCAACGCCATCCGCAACGGCAATACGTTGCAACGGTACTGGCGGGATGTGCATGCCGGACTCAATCACGTGATCCACGTGCCCGGCAACGTCTACCAGACTGCGTCGATGGCGATGCTCGGCATGGAGCCGTCGCCGAAGATGAAGTTCATGATCTGAGCCCAAACCGGCGACACGGTCATCCGCAAACCACATCGATAGGAACTCCCAGCATGCTCCATGACGGCCCCCTACTCAGTTCTCTTGGCTACATGCGAATTCAGGCAACGGATCTCGCGCGCTGGCGCACCTTCGCCTTCGATGTGCTCGGGTTCGCCGAGGGCAATGGACCCGACCCGGCGGCGCTCTACCTGCGGATGGACGAGCACTGTGCGCGCTTGGTCGCTGTCGCCGGTGATGTCGACCGGGTGCTAGCGGTGGGATGGCAGGTAGCCGACGGTGAGGCGCTTCGGAACGTGGTTGCCGCAGTGGAGAAGAGTGGAATCGAGGTCCGGTCCCACTCCACCGGTGAGGCCGATGAACGCCGGGTCGAGGAGTTGGTCTCGTTTGAGGACCCATCAGGGGTGACCCTGGAAGTGTTCCATGGTCCGCGGCTCGACCACTCCCCGGTGGTTCCGCCCTTCGGAGCGCGTTTTGTGACCGGGCCAGCGGGGCTGGGCCACGTGGTGCTGCCGGTGGACGACATCGACACCAGCTTCGACTTCTATACCCAAGTCCTGGGCTTCTTGCCCCGGGGTGCGTTCCGACTGCCGCTGCCGTTGGGGGTTCCACCCCAGCGCGTCCGATTCCTGGGTATCAACGAGCGCCATCACAGCCTGGCGTTGTGCCCGACACCAGGTTTCGGTTCGCCGGGCCTGGTTCACGTGATGGTCGAAGTAGATACCCTCGATGCAGTCGGTCAGGCGCTGGATCGGGTTGTGCAGCAGGGGTTCTCTGTCTCGTCGACGCTGGGCAGGCACACCAACGACAAGATGGTGTCGTTCTATGTGCGTGCGCCAGGTGGTTGGGATATCGAGTTCGGCACGGACGGATGGCAGGTCGACCGTGGCTACCACTGTGCTGAGGAGATCTCGGCGGACAGCTACTGGGGCCACGACTGGTCGGGCAGCGAGCCGTTGGCCGCGTTGCGTCCGGCGACTCAATGAGGATGGCCGGCGGCGCGGCCCGGCACACCAACATTCGCCCCACCGAACCCCACGGGGTTGCAGCCCACAGAATCCAAACGCCTTCAACGGCGAAGTAGAGAAGTAGAGGAAACGACATGACGGGTCGGCTTCAAGGCAAGGTCGCTTTGATCTCGGGAGCGGCTCGTGGGCAGGGACGCGCCCATGCTGTGCGTTTCGCCCAGGAGGGTGCCGACATCATCGCCTTCGACATCTGCGATCAGTTGGCTACCGCCCCCTACCCGATGGCCTCGCTGGACGATCTCAAGGAAACCCAGCGCCTCGTCGAGGCGTTGGGGCGGGGGATCGTCACCGCTGAGGCCGACGTGCGCGACGGCGCGGCTGTCAGGTCACTGGTTGCGGCGGGGGTCAGAGAGTTTGGGCGACTCGACATCGTCAGTGCCAACGCCGGTTTCATGAGCTGTGTGTCCAACACCTGGTCGATCACCGAGGAACAGTGGACTGAGTTGATCGGGGTCAACCTCACCGGTGTGTGGAAGACCGTGTCGGCCGCCATCCCGGCGATGATCGAAGCCGGCAACGGGGGATCCATCGTCATCACCAGCTCGGCGGCCGGCACCAAGGGCATGGCCAACCTCGCGCACTACGTCACCTCAAAGCACGGCCTCGTCGGGTTGATGCGCACGCTGGCCAACGAGCTCGCCCCACACGCCATTCGGGTCAACACCGTCCATCCGTCGGGGGTGCGCACCAAGATGCTCGACAATGACCACCTCCACGACTTCATGGCCGCGCACCCCGAGTGGGTGGCCAACCTCGTCAACCCGTTGCCGGTGGATCTGTTGGAGCCAGAGGACGTCAGCAATGCGCTCGTGTGGCTGGCATCTGAGGAGGGCCGCTACGTCACCGGTGTGGCGTTGCCCGTTGACGCCGGCTTCACAGTCAAATAGTGAAAGGACACCCATGACCGCGAGCCCTGAGCTGGCAACGTTGGCCGGATATGAGAGATTCGCGCCGTGGCTTCTGGTGGACAAGGTCGGCTCCGTCCACGTGGTCCGTATCAACAGGCCAGAACAGTTCAATGCCGTCAATGAAGAACTCCACCAAGCGTTTGCCCATGTCTGGGCACAGCTCGCTGCCGACCGGGACGTGTTCTGCGTGGTTGTCACCGGTAATGGGAAGGCTTTTTCGGCGGGCGGCGACATGCAGATGTTCAGTCGGATGATCGACAACACGGCCATGCGCCGAGCCATGTTCGCAGAGGCACGTTCGTTGTTCCTCGCAGTGATGAACTTTCCCAAACCTCTGGTTTCGGCTGTCAACGGTCCGGCGGTTGGTCTCGGTTGTTCCCTCGCGCTGCTCAGCGACCTCTTGGTGATGGGCGAGCGCAGTTATCTGGCAGATCCCCATGTTCCGGTGGGACTGACTGCCGGCGACGGCGGTGCCGCGATGCTCCCGCTGCTGGTGGGAATGATGAAGGCCAAGGAGTATGTGCTGCTGGGCGATCGCATCACGGCCGCAATCGCGGACAAGCTCAATCTCGTCACCAGGGTAGTCCCGGACGACCGTGTGCTCGACGAAGCGCTGGGACTTGGCGAACGTCTTGCCCGCCTCCCCGCTCAGGCAGTGCAGACATCAAAGGTGGCGATGAACCTGCATCTGAGCCGTGCCGCCCTGGGGGTACTCGAATACGCGCTCGCCGAGGAATATACGTCCTTTGGGACACCCGAGTTCAACGACAACGTGGTGGCTTTCCGATCGCGGCCAACGGGCTCAAACCAGTAGCGAGCTAGGCGATTACGCGAACTCTATAGGTGTCCCGCTGACCGGTAATCGACTAGGCGGCGATCATTCGCGGCATCTACTGTCGAACGTGACGGACAACACACAAGATGGGCTCGAGCGAAGGCGGGCTGCTTGCAAAGAGTTCGTCCTCTCGGCGCCGGCGCACGTGGCCGCACTTCGAGTGTCTTCCTGAACAAGGAGTGTCATGATCCTGCCAACCACGACCGCAAGAGTCCTGCGGCTGCGGGGTGCTTGCGTTCGGAGCCCCCGTGGTCTGGGGCCGCACGCTTGTCGAGTGCGCTGTGCCGCAACGTCGTACATGAATCGGATCGGCTCTGAATCGGGGGCAAGGTCTATGCTCTTGCCGGGCCTGCTCGGAGAACTGGGATGAGCAACGGACGCGCCGACTTCGCCAAGCCTCTGCGCGGTTTGGGTGACTTCTACGCGACGGCTTTGGACACGTTGATCCTGATCCCACAGCGACCGTTCGCCTGGCGTGAGTTCCTGCTTCAGAGCTGGTTCATCGCTCGGGTGTCCATCGTGCCTGCACTGCTGCTCGCTGTGCCCTTTACAGTGCTGGCGGCCTTCACTCTCAACATCCTTTTGTTCGATTTTGGCGCCGCGGACTTCGCCGGTACCGGCGCGGGGATCTCGCTGGCGCAGCTCGGGCCGATCGTCACGGTGCTTGTGGTCGCAGGGGCGGCGGCGACCGCGATCTGCGCTGATCTGGGGGCTCGGACCATCCGTGAGGAACTTGATGCTCTGCGGGTACTGGGTATCAACCCACTTCAGTCCCTGGTGGTACCAAGGGTTCTCGCCGGCGGCGTAGTGGCAATCCTGTTGTCGGCGATCGTGTCGCTGGCTACCCTGATCGGCTCCTTCTTCTTCTCGGTGTTCGTCCAGCACGTGACACCCGGCGCTTTCGTCGCAGGCCTGACATTGCTGACGGGGCCAGAAGACGTTGTCGTCTCGCTGGTGAAGGCCGGGTTGTTCGGTCTGGCGGCAGCAATGATCGGCTGCTACAAGGGCATTTCGGTCGGCGGAGGACCTGCCGGGGTCGGTAATGCGGTGAACGAGACGGTGGTGTATTCGTTTGTCGCGCTCTACGTCATCAACCTCGTGATCACGGCCGTCCAGTACGGAGGACCACAATGATTGCGAGCGCTCCCAGCCGACTGCCAGCGCTGCGGCGGCGCTACGACCGCTGGGCAGCGGGCTGGGTGCGCATCGGACGCCAGACCCAATTCTACGGTCACACCATTAGATCCACGGCCGACGCCTCATTGCACTACAGCACGGAGATCGTGCGGTTGATCGCCCAGATGAGCCTGGGAACCGGGGCGTTGGCGCTCATCGGAGGGACCATCGTCGTGGTGGGCTTTCTCACGCTGTCCGCGGGTGCGTTGATCGCCGTCCAGGGATACAACCAGCTTGCGGGTATCGGCGTCGAGGCGTTGACGGGCTTCATCTCGGCCTATGTCAACGTGCGGATCATCGCCCCGGTGACGGCGGGGATCGCGCTGGCCGCCACCATCGGCGCCGGTGCGACCGCGCAGATCGGAGCGATGCGCATTTCGGAGGAGATCGACGCACTGGAGGTGATGGGTATCCGATCGGTCGCCTACCTGGCCTCCACTCGGGTCATCACCGGCGTGATCGTGGTGATCCCGCTGTACTGCATTGCCGTGCTGATGTCGTTTCTGGCCGCGCGGGTCGGTACGACATTCGTCTACGGACAGTCAAGCGGCGTCTACGACCACTACTTCAACACCTTCCTCATCCCCACCGATCTGCTGTGGTCGTTCGTTCAGGCGATCACGATGGCGATAGTCATCATGCTGGTCCATACCTACTACGGGTACACGGCGTCCGGGGGACCTGCCGGTGTCGGTGAAGCTGTGGGACGGGCAGTTCGAGCATCTCTGGTGTCCGCCGTGACGGTGAGCCTTCTGGTTTCGTTGGCGGTGTACGGCCAGTCCGGCAACTTCCATCTGGCGTCGTAGCTGATGGAACCGCGACCCGGACAGCGCAGTCTGCACCCAGGCTGGTGGACACTGATACTTCTCGCCGTGATCGTCCTGCTGGTCGGGTTGACGGGCGCCCTGTACAGCGGGTCGTTCACGTCCTACGTGCCTGTGACGCTGTCGTCCGACCGCGCAGGTCTGGTGATGGAATCCGGTGGCAAGGTGATGATGAACGGAGTCCAGGTCGGACGCGTTGCGGCCGTCGCCGGGGCCCGGGATCCGGTCAGCTTGACACTTGAGATATCACCCGCCGAACTGGACAACATTCCGGCGAACGTCGGTGCGCAGATCCGCGCGACCACAGCGTTCGGTGCAAAGTTCGTCGACCTGATCTACCCCGCGGATCCCAGTCCGCAGCGACTCGCCGCTGGCGCGGTCCTGCGCTCACGCAACGTCACCACCGAGGTGAACACTGTCTTCGAGAACCTGGTGGGTCTGCTCGACCAGATCGATCCCGCGAAGCTCAATGCGGTGCTCACCGCCTTGTCCGATGGCTTCCGGGGGCAGGGTGAACGCATCGGTGAGTCCATCACCGACGCCAACCAGGTCCTGCTGGCGATCAATCCGCGCAGCGACGCGATGGGTGAGAACTGGCGTGCCTTTGAGGAAGTCAGCGACATCTACGGCCGATCGGCCGACGACATCCTTGCGGTACTCGACGCCGCAAGCACCACCAGCACGACGATCACGCAGCACAGTGCAGCCCTGGATCAGCTGCTCCTGCAGACGATCGGGTTCGCCGAAGCAGGCACAAACCTTCTCGCCGTGAACCAGAAGAACCTCGTAGACACCATCACCACGGCTGCACCCACCACCGCGCTACTGCTGAAGTACGACCCGACGTACACGTGCATGCTCCTGGGCGCGCAGTGGTGGCTGGACAACGGCGCCCGTGCCGCGATCGGTGGCAACGGACGTACATATGTCGCAGATGCCGCGGTCCTGCTGGGTGATGACAAGTACGACTACCCGAGACACCTGCCGATCGTCGCGGCGAAGGGCGGCCCGGGCGGCAAACCGAGCTGCGGTTCACTCCCCGATGCGACCAAGGCGTTCCCGGTGCGCCAGCTGGTGACCAACACCGGGTGGGGCACCGGGGTGGACATCCGGCCCAACCCCGGCATCGGGCACCCGTGTTACGCCAACTACCTGCCGGTGACACGAGCGGTACCGGAGCCGCCGAGCATCCGGCAGTGCATTCCGGGTCCGGCGCCGGGCCCCATCCCATATCCGGCCGCGCCGCCCTACGGAGCGCAACTCTACGGCCCTGGAGGGCAACCACTCTGGCCCGGACTCCCACCTGCCCCCGGATTGCCTGCGGCGCCCGCCGAAGGGAACCCATATTCGCCAGGCGGCAGCCCCGCGGCGGCACCATGACAACCCGACAGAGCAGGACCGACGAGGTGAGAACACGATGACACAGAGTCTTCGGGGTGCGGTCTGGCGCCTGATGATCTTCGTACTGGTCTGTTCGACGGGGATCATGGGGCTGTTCGCCATCTTCGCGCAACTCCGTTTCCAGGAGGACCGCCTCTATCGCGCTGAGTTCGCCAACATCAGTGGGCTGGCCACCGGGAACTTCGTGCGCGTCGCCGGGGTCGAGGTCGGCAAGGTGAAGGCCATCTCGCTGGCGCGCGATGCGACGGTGACCGTCGAATTCTCGGCCGATCCCTCGGTGGTCCTGACGGAAGGCACCCGGGCGGAGATCCGTTACGACAACCTCATCGGTGGCCGCTACCTGGCGCTCGAAGAGGGGGCCGGTGAGGCAAGGGTACTGCGACCCGGCGCCACGATACCGTTGGCGCGCACCGCCCCTGCCCTCGATCTCGATGCTCTCACCGGTGGGTTCCGCCCGCTGTTCCGGGCGCTGGACCCCGATCAGGTCAACGAGCTGACGCAGCAGTTGATCTCGGTATTCCAGGGCGAAGGAGCCACCATCGGTTCACTTTTGGCGCAGACTGCCGCGGTGACGGGCACCCTCGCCGACCGCGACCAGCTGATCGGGCAGGTGGTGACGAACCTCAACACCGTGCTGGCCTCGCTCGGGGAGCACAGCGGCCAGTTGGACACCACGGTGACTGCATTGTCAGAGCTGGTGGAGGAGTTGGCCGACCGAAAGACCGACATCAGTACCGGTTTGGCATATGCCGACGCAGCTGCCGGCAGCACCGCCGAGCTGCTTTCCAATGCGCGACCAACGGTCAAGGACATCGTTGCCCAGACCGACCGGGTGGCAGACACCGTCATCTCTGACCGCGAGTACTTCGACAAGCTGCTCGAGACCTTGCCGGACAAGTACCGGCTGCTCGGGCGCCAGGGACTCTACGGCGATTACTTCAGCTTTTATCTCTGCGACATTGTTCTCAAGCTCAACGGAAAAGGTGGCCAGCCGGTGTACGTCAAGGTTGCCGGCCAAGACACCGGGCGGTGTGCGCCCAAATGAGACCGTTCGTGGAGCGCAACAAGATCGTCGTCGGTGCCACCGGGGTCGCGCTGACCATCTCAGCAGTGCTGGGGGTCCTCAATTCTCATCGAATCCCGTTCATCGGGTCGGGAACCGCGCACTCGGCCTACTTCGCCGAAGCGGGTGGTCTCACCTCCGGTGCGGCCGTCCAGGTCTCGGGCTATCAGGTGGGCAGCGTCACGGGCGTCGACCTCGACGGAGACCGCGTCCGAGTGGACTTCGAAGTCAAGGGCGATGTTCATCTGGGTGAGTGGACAGAAGCGGTGATCCGGACCAAGAGCCTGCTGGGCGCAAAGGTGCTGGACGTGCTGCCGCGCGGGGACGGCGACCTCTCGGGTCCGATTCCGTTGGACAACACGACCTCACCCTACGAACTCGGCGACGTGCTCGGCGATCTCGCAACGACGATCCAGCAGACGAACACCGATCAGCTGTCGACGTCGCTGGCGACGCTGGCGGAGACCTTCGCCGACACGCCACCCGAGCTGCAGGTCGCCATCACGAGTCTTTCGCGGTTCTCCCAGACGCTCAACGCTCGCGACCAGCAACTCCGAAATCTGCTTGCCAACGCCAACAAGGCCACGGGCGTACTGGCGCGGCGCAGCGACCAGGTAGTCGGGCTGATCGCCGATTCCAACGCGCTCCTGGGGCAGTTGCGCACCGAAAGTATCGCGTTGGACGAGATCGCGGGCCAGATCAAAGGTTTGGCAGGACAGTTGTCGGGATTCATTGACGAGAACCGTGACCAGTTGCACCCCGCGCTGGACAAGCTCAACACGGTGCTGACCATCGTCGCCAACCGGAAGGAGCGTGTTCAGGAATCGATACACCGGCTCAACGGTTTTGCGATGTCGCTGGGTGAATCGGTGTCGTCAGGACCGTTCTTCAACGCTTATGTGGCAAACCTGCTCCCGGGTCAGTTCCTACAACCGTTCATCGACGCGGCGTTCTCGGATCTGGGCCTGGACCCGAACGTCAAGCTTCCCTCGGAGTTGACCGACCCGCCTGTCGGCCAGCCCGGTACTCCGGCACTGCCCGTACCGTTCCCCCGCACGGGGCAGGGGGGCGAACCTCGGATGACGTTGCCTGATGCGATCACCGGCAAGCCTGGGGATCCGCGCTATCCCTACCGGGAGCCCCCGCCCGCGCCACCGCCGGGTGGGCCGCCGCCCGGCCCTCCGGCAGTCACGACGTCTCCTGGCGGCGCGCCCGCCGAACCGACGCCGTCACCTGTCCGTAACCCGGCACCCGAGGTGCCGCCGACGAACGAGGCCGCACAGTGATAAGCAAGGGGCGCATTCGAATTGGATTGTCTGCATCGCTGGTGGCGCTGCTGCTGGCCGGCCTGGGAACGCTCACCGACATCGGCTCTGGAGTCGGGAGGACCCAGGTCACCGCGTACTTCGACAACAGCAATGGGATCTATCCCGGTGACGAGATCCGCATCTTGGGGGTGCCGGTCGGCGAGATCGAGTCGATAGAACCGCAACCCCAGCGGGCCAAGATCACCTTCTGGGTCGACAACAAGTACCAGGTTCCGGCGGAGGTGACGGCGGTGATCCTGTCGCCGTCGCTGGTCACCGCCCGCGCGATCGCGCTCACCCCGGCTTACTCCGGCGGCCCGGTGTTAGGGGACAAGGCCGTGATCCCGCAGAACCGGACCGCCGTGCCGGTGGAGTGGGATCAACTGCGCAGCCAGCTGGACAAGCTGAGCCGAACTCTGGCGCCCACCGATGGCGGCGGTGTGTCGACGATGGGGGCTTTCGTCAACACGGTTGCCGACAATCTGCGCGGACAGGGCGCCAACATCCACGACAGTGTGGTCAACCTGTCGCAGGCGCTGTCGATACTCGGAGATCAATCCAAGGACGTGTTCGGGTCACTGAACAACCTGGCGGTGCTGGTGTCGGCGTTGCAGCACAGTGCGGACCTGACGGCGTCGTTGAATCGCAACCTCGCCGCGGTGACCGCGCTGCTGAGCAACGACGGCGACGAAGTAGGTGAGGCGGTGGTCGCGCTGCGGACACTCGCCGACGACGTTCAGGCGTTTGTCGGCGAGAACCGCGACGCGGTGGGGACCACCACCGACAAACTGTCGGAGGTGACGGCGGCGTTGGGGGAGCGCATCGATGACATCGAGCAGGCCTTGCACCTGTTGCCCAGCACGCTGGCCAACTACGTCAACATCTACCAGCCCGCCCAGGGATCGGTGACCGGCGTGCTGGCCGGAACGAATTTCAGCAATCCGATCGAGTTCCTTTGCGGAGCAATACAAGCCGCGTCACGAATGGGCGCCGAACAGTCGGCCAGGCTGTGCGTGCAGTACCTGGCGCCCATCGTGAAGAACCGTCAGTACAACTTCCTGCTACCGATCGGCTTCAATGCGTTCGTCGGCGCCCAGGCACGCCCGAATGAAGTCACCTACAGCGAGGACTGGCTCCGGCCGGACTACGTCCCACCTGCGGCGGCGCCCGTGACCGTAGGTGGTGGTGCTCCCGAGGAGCCGAGCACTCCGGCTGCGCCGGCCAGTGCCGTGGCCACCGATCCTGCGGCCGGTTTGCCCGGGTTGATGGTTCCCCAAGGAGACGGTTCATGAAAGGGGCGGTGCTGCGCCGGCTGGTGATCGGGCTGTTCGTCGTGCTGGCTGTCCTCGGCACTGCGGGGTGCGGATGGCGGGGGCTGAACTCGTACCCGCTGCCGGGGACGAGAGGCGGAGGCCCCGACTCCTACCTGATCGAGGCCCAGATGCCTGACGTCAGCAACATCCAGGAGAACTCGCGGGTCAGGGTGGGCGACGTCAACGTCGGCACCGTGACCAAGATCGAACGGCAGGGTTGGCACGCGCTGCTGACGATGCGTATCGACGGCGGCGTCGAATTGCCGGCCAACGCCACCGCCAAGATCGGACAGACCAGCCTCTTCGGGTCACTGCACATCGAGTTGGCACCACCGATCGGAGTTCCGCCCGAGGGGCGCCTGAGGAACGGATCGCTCATCGCGCTGACCAATGCAGGCGCCTACCCGAGCACCGAACAGACCTTGGCGGCGGTGTCGCTGTTGCTCAACGGTGGCGGCGTCGGGCACATCCAGGAACTGGTCGAGACGTTCAGTACCGCGCTGCGTGGCCGCGAGGACGAGTTGCGCAGTCTGATCGACCAACTCGACGTGTTCTTCACCAACATCAACGGCCAGACCGACGACATCATCGCCGCCACAGACAGTCTCGACAGGCTGGTCGGGCGCTTCGCCGAGCAACGGCCCGTGCTGGATCGTGCATTCGAGACGATACCGGAAGCGCTTGCGGTCCTTCGTGACAACCGCGCCCACCTCGCCGAGGCGGTCGACAAGCTGGGTGAGTTCAGTGCGTTGGCTGCAGACTCGGTCAACCAGACCAAGGAGAACCTGGTCCGCGAACTCAAGGACATTGCCCCCGTGCTCAAGTCGCTGGCCGACGCCGGTCCTGCGCTGACCCGCTCCCTGGGAATGCTGGCGACGTATCCGTTTCCCCTGGATACGCTCGACAACTGGTTCCGTGGTGACTACGGCAACATGACTGCGATCGTCGATCTGACGCTGAGCCGGCTGGATGCGGCGCTGTTGACCGGGACTCGATTCGAGGGTGCGCTCACCGAGCTGGAGATGCAGTGGGGCCGGACGATCGGTCAGATGCCGAGCCCCTACACCAGCGTCAATCCACTGGTGGTGCCCTACCACCACGATCAGGGGCGCTGACATGCGGGTGAACAGACGCATCAAGGTCCAGTTGGTTGTCTTCGCGGTCATCGCGCTCATCGCTGGGTCGGTGATGATGCTCGGCTACGTGCGGTTGCCGGCGATGTTCGGTGTCGGCCGTTACACCGTGACAATGGAGCTGCCCAACTCGGGCGGTCTGTACCCCACAGGCAACGTCACCTACCGGGGCACCCACGTCGGCAAGGTGACATCGGTGGCTCTGGAACCGGATGGCCTGGTGCGGGCCCAGCTATCGCTGGATTCCGGTGTTTCGATCCCGTCCAACCTCCGGGCAGAGGTACACAGCCAGTCCGCGATCGGCGAACAGTATGTGGCGCTGCTGCCGCGTGACGACACCTCCCCGCCGCTGAAGAACGGCGATGTTCTTCCCCTCGCGGACACCTCCGTGCCACCACCCATCGACGGGCTTCTCGACTCGGTCAACGTGGGACTGCTGGCGATACCGCATGACAGCCTCCGGACGGTCGTCGACGAGTCGTATCTGGCCTTCGGTGGCCTGGGCCCTGAACTGTCGCGAATCGTCAAAGGTGCCACCACCTTGTCCGCCGATGCGCGAACCAACCTGGACTCCATCACCACCCTGATCGACGAATCCCAGCCGTTGCTCGACGCACAGATCGACACCGCCGACGACATCCACTCCTGGGCGAGAAACTTGGCGGACATCACCGGTGAATTGCGGGACAACGACCAGGCACTGGCCGGATTGATCGACACCGGTGGACCCGCCGCTGCGGAGACCACAGCGCTGATCGACAGGGTGGCGCCGACGGTCCCGATCATCCTGGCCAACTTGGTGAGCCTCAGCCAGGTCGCGGTCACCTATCACGATGGAATCGAACAGCTACTGGTGCTGATACCTCAGGGTGTGTCGATGGCACAGGGCGGAATGGTGGCCAACCATGGCCACCAGCAGGATTACAACGGCACCTACCTGGACTTCAACCTGAACATCAACCTGCCGCCGCCCTGCACGACCGGTTTCCTGCCCCCATCGCAGCGCCGCACACCTGCACAGACCGACGCACCCGACCGTCCCGTCGGTGACCTGTACTGCCGCATTCCGCAGGAAGCTCAACAGAATGTCCGCGGGGCGCGCAACATCCCTTGTCAGACACGCCCCGGTAAGCGGGCACCGACGGTCAAGATGTGCGAGAGCGATGAGCAGTACGTCCCGCTCAACGACGGCATGAACTGGAAGGGTGATCCCAACGCGACACTGTCCGGTCAGGGCGTCCCGCAGCTGCCGCCGGGCACGCCGCCGGTCGCTGCGGCGTCACCGGCACCGCCGATACCGGAGGCTCCACTCGCGGTTGCTCAGTACGACCCGTCCACCGGTTCCTACATCGCACCGGACGGGCGCGTGTACACGCAGGCTGAACTGTCCCGGGTCGCGCCGGAGGAGAAGACGTGGCAGACGATGTTGCTGCCTGGCGGTTAGCCGCGCTGGGGGCGGCAGGCCGGTGCGCCCGCCGGGCTACCGGCGGATCTGCTTGGGCAACCGCAGGATGTGGTCGGCGATGAGACCGCGCTGCACCTCTGCCGAGCCGCCCATGATCGTGGCGGCGCGCGAGTACCACCACTGTGCCCGCGCCGCGTCCAGCCCGCGGTGCGCCGGTTCCTCGCCGTTGATCATCCACGCCTGGCGAACATCGAAGACCAGATCCTGGACTCGCTTTTCAGCACTGCTGAACAGCAACTTGTCAACGCTGCTCCCGGGACCGATCGTCTGTCCGCCGGCGAGCTGACGAACTGTCTGCGCTGCTCTGGCCTGCGCGGCCACCACCTCGATGTAAGTGCGGGCGAAGCGGTCGCGGTTGGTGCCAGAAGTGCCCTGAACGCTGATCTGCGAGCGCAACGTCGCCAACTCGGCAAGCATGGTGGTCAGTAGCGCATATCCGTACATGCCGCGTTCGAACTGCATCAGGTACATCGCGACCGCCCATCCGTCGCCGACCTCGCCCACGAGTCGGTCTCGCGGCACCCGGACGTCGTCGAAGAACACCTCGGCCAATTCGCGGCGACCACTTGCCAGTGCGATCGGACGGATGGTGACACCGGTGGTGTCGGCGTCGACCATCATCATCGTCAACCCGCGGTGCCGGCTGTCGGCAGGTCCGGTGCGCACCAACACCAGCAACCGCGTCGCGGTAGGCCCCTGGCTCGTCCAGATCTTCTGGCCGTTGACGGTGAAGCCGTCGGAGCCGTTGTCCGCAGCCCTGGTTCGCAACGCCGCGAGATCGCTGCCCGCCTCCGGTTCGGAGAAGCACTGTCCCCACCACTCGGTACCGGCGAGGTACGCCGGCAGATGCGCTTGCGCCACAGCCGGTGCGAACGCCAGGAGCGCGGGACCCAGCGTTTCCAGGGTCCAGTGCTGGGCCGGTACCGGAAGGCCGGCTCGGCCGAGTTCTTCGTAGTACGTCGCGCGATGGATCTCGTTGCCGCCCAGCCCTCCTGCAGCATGCGGCCAGCCGTACCTGTTCCAGCCCGCCTGGTACAACCTGGCAAGTACACCGGCGTCGTGGGCCATCTGGTCCTCGGCACTGGTGGATGTTGCCGCTCGCCACTCCTGCGCCCAGTCGAGGTCGGCCAGGTAGCGGCGGAACGCCTGCCGGTACGAGGCGACGTCGGCTACGTACCCGGAACACGGCTCGGCGACGGTCGATACGGTGTTTTCAGCCACCGGAGGCCTCCTACTGGCGGTGGTGATGGTGATCATGATCGAGCGAGTTGGATGGCCCGCCTCAGGTGTTTCATCCGGTGCCTGGGTCAGCTGACAGGACGTGCCTGCAGATCTGTCGCATGCGCTGCGGTAGAGGATGTTCGGGCAGCATGGCGGCCCGCACGCCTGCCGGAGAACACACAATCGGCCAGCGACAGCCCACTCACATAGGATTTCGAGCAGATCCCGACAGCGGTGCGGCCTGCGGCGTACAGTCCTTCGACCCTGTCCCCGGCTGCCGTGCGGACGTTTCCGGTCGCTGTGTCGACTGTCAGGCCACCCAGCGTCAGACCCGGCACAAAATCAGCGGGTGACGATTTTAATGAGATGTCGACACCGTAGAACGGCGGTTGCAGAATCGGCGTGCACAACTCGGCGGCCTTGTGCATGGGATCATCGCGTCCGTCGGCGATGGCACCGTTGTACGCGGTGACGCTGTCGGTGAGGCCCGTTCCTGACACGCCGAGCTTGTCGGCCAGTCCGGCGAGGGTGTCCGCCTTGCGATGGGCCACGGCGAACACCGGCGCCATGGTGGCCCTCTGAAACAGCTGTGTATGGGATAGCAGCTGTGACCTCGCGCGTCGCCAGACGCGCGAATCCACGATGAGGAAGCCCTTGCCGCCGTAGTGCCTGATCATGGCTTCAGCGTGAGTGGCGCCGTAGAGGTCTTCGTTGGCGATCCGCGTTCCGTCGATGCCTACCGCGATTCCTTCGACCAGCGCCGAGGGGGGAGAGATGAAGCGCCAGGCGGTGACCTGATTGAGGTGGGCCGTCGCCCCACCGGCACTGACCCCTAGCGCGATTCCGGAACCGTCGTCACCTTCGGTGCCGAGTGGGGACACCAGAACGTGAGTGGGAGCGTGCCGCCTCAACATGTCCCTGTTGAAGATGAACCCGCCGGCGGCCAGCACGACGGTCGGCGCGTGAACGGTGCGCGGCCGCGCGGTCCGTCGCCAGGACCGCTCAGCGCGTCGATTGAGTAGGTGCCCCAGGGGCGGTGTCCAGTTGGTGAGCTTGGCTGCCGCCGAGGCCGCCCGCTGATATCTTCGTGAATTCCTACTGCCATCGTCCACCATTGTCCGACAGCGGATTCCGGCGACATGACCGCCTTCGAGGATGAGTTCGTCGACCAGTGTCCTCGGCCAGAACGTGACACCGAGTCGGAGTGCCGAGTCGCGCAGTGCCTCCCAGAGCACACGGCCGGAACTCATGCCCTTGGCTACCTGTCGGTGTCCCCGTGGCGCGGGAGACGAGTGCAGGTGGAACGGATAGGCCTTCTCGTTTCCTGAGTAGTACAGATAGTGCTCGTCGGTGGGATAGGAAGTCTTGTAGCCGCACAATGACGAGTCGAAGCGGGCGCCGTGGCTCTCCAGCCACTCCAGTTGCTCGACGCTGCCGTTGCAGAACCGGCGGAGAGTCTCCTCGTCAACAGCGTCCTGTACCTCTTGGCGTAGGTAGTCGAACATGTTGTCCGGGTTGTCGTCGACACCGGCTGCCTGCTGGTAGGGGGTGCCACCACCGGCGTATACGATGCCTCCGGAAAGCGCCGAGGCGCCCCCGCCGAGTGCGCGGTCCACGACGAGCACTCGCGCGCCTGCCTCGGCCGCGGCGAGGGCCGCACAGGCGCCCGCAGCGCCGAAGCCGACGACTACGACGTCGAAATCACTTCCTGTGCTGTTCAATTCGAGCCTCTTGGGTAGCGTCGGGTGCGGCAACGATCTACGCACTGAGTGGCGACCACTGACGCTATGTAGGCGCGGCCAGGGTGTCAACGAGGGTTCCGCCGAACGGGACGGAGGCCGCGGTGAGCGGCGCCAAGCCTGTGGATGAAGTGCGGACTGTGCACAACTGGTTGCCGAGGCCAGAACCTGTCGGTGCGGCCGGGCACGGTGGCGTCATGGGTAAGGCAGTACGAAACAGGATCCGCTGATGGCACTGGGCAGAGCGTTCTCGGTGGCGGTGCGCGGTGTGGAAGGCGAGATGGTGGAGATCGAGGCGGACATCACCGCGGGACTGCCGGGTGTCCACCTGGTCGGGTTGGCCGACGCGGCGTTGAAGGAGTCGCGGGACCGGGTACGCGCGGCCATCACCAATTGTGGGTTCGATTGGCCGATGGCTCGGCTCACCCTCGCGTTGTCGCCGGCGACGCTGCCGAAGATGGGCTCGGTCTATGACATCGCGCTGGCCGCTGCGGTGCTGTCGGCGCACGGCAAGAAGGCCTGGCCGCGCTTGGAGAAGACGGTGCTGCTCGGTGAACTGGCGCTCGACGGCCGGGTTCGCCCGATCAAGGGAGTGTTGCCCGCGGTGTTGGCCGCACAGAAACAGGGTTGGCCCGCGGTGGTGGTGCCGATCGACAATCTGGCCGAGGCCTGCCTTGTCGACGGGATCGAGGTCTGGGGCGCGAGAACGCTGCGCCAGTTTCAGCGGTGGCTGGCGGGCAAGGGAGACCTCGATCCGCGGATCGACGAGCCACCCGAGAAGCCGGAGACGGCTGCTGACCTCGCCGACGTACTCGGGCAGCCACATGCCCGCTACGCGGTCGAGGTGGCGGCAGCCGGTGCCCACAACCTGATGATGACCGGACCGCCCGGTGTCGGAAAAACGATGCTGGCGCAGCGGCTTCCGGGGCTCTTGCCGACACTCTCTCACGAGGAATCCCTGGAGGTCACGGCGATTCACTCGGTCGCAGGGTTGTTGACCGGCGAGTCACCGCTGATCACCCGGCCACCATTCGTCGCCCCGCACCACACATCCAGTGTGGCAGCGTTGGTCGGCGGCGGACCGGGGATGGCGAGACCTGGCGCGGTCAGCCGTGCCCACCGCGGGGTGTTGTTCCTCGACGAGTTCGCCGAGATCAACAGAGGCGCGCTCGAGGCGCTGCGAACACCGTTGGAAGACGGCGAGATCCGACTCGCCCGACGGGAAGGCGTCGCGAGGTATCCGTCCCGGTTCCAGTTGGTGCTCGCCGCCAACCTGTGCCCGTGCGCACCGCCTGACCCGCGTGACTGCATCTGCGCCTCTCCGGAGAAGCGGCGTTACCGCACCAAGCTGTCCGGGCCGTTGCTCGACCGCGTCGATCTGCGTGTCGAGATGCACGCCTCCCGCGGAGGTCCGTTCGCCTCCGAGCCGGGGGAGGCCACGTCTGTGGTGCGGCAGCGGGTCTGGGCGGCGCGCAAAGCCGCCGAGGAACGCTGGCGCCCGTACGGGATCGCGACCAATGCCGACGTCGGCGGCGCGCTGTTGCGCAGCAAGTTCTGGCCCTCGACCGAGGCGATGGCCCCGCTGCGAACCGCCCTGGACCGCGGGCAGTTGACGATCCGGGGAGTGGATCGGACGCTGCGGGTCGCGTGGACGCTGTGTGACCTGGGAGGGCGGACCTGCCCGGGCAAGACGGACGTCATGACGGCGCTGTCTTTTCGGCAGGGAGGGGCGCTCTGATGGACGCCGAGAGTCGCCGCGCGTGGGCGTACCTTTCCCGGGTCACCGAACCGCCGAATCCGCTTCTGGCCCAACTGGTCTCTTCGGTCGGTGTGGTCGAGGCTGCCGCCCGGGTCCGACGCCGCGATCTCGAGAACGACCGACTGAAGCGGGCCACCGCGGCCCGGTTCGACATCGACTGCGCCGACGCGGATCTCGAGATACTCGACCGGATGGGTGGACGTCTGGTCACCGCGGAGCACGAGGAATGGCCGCACCTCGCGTTCGCCGGCTTCCACACGCTGAACCATGAAAAACGGCCGCAGGGGCATCCGCCGCTGGTGCTGTGGGTGGTCGGTCCGCTGGAGCTGTGGGATGTCGCCGAGCGGTCGGCCTCGATCGTCGGCACCAGGGCCATCACCGCCTACGGCGATTATGTGGCCGCAGATCTTGCTGCCGGCCTGGTCGAGCGCGACGTGGCGGTCGTGTCCGGCGGTGCGTACGGTGTCGACGGTGCCGTTCACCGAGCGACCTTGGCCGCAGACGGGCGGACCGTTGCGGTTCTCGCCGCGGGCATCGATGTGCCTTATCCGGCAGGGCATTCGGCGCTACTGCACCGGATCGGGCGACACGGTTTGGTGGTCACGGAATACCCACCGGGAATGCGGCCGACCCGCCGGCAGTTCCTGACGCGCAACCGGCTGGTGGCCGCACTGGGGCGGGCGACGGTGGTCGTCGAGGCCGGAGTCCGCAGTGGTGCGGCCAACACGGCGTCGTGGGCCAAGGCGTTGGGGCGGCCGGTGGGCGCCGTCCCCGGCCCGATCACATCCTCGGCGTCGGTCGGTTGTCATGACTTACTCGCCGATCGCGCGAAGGTCATCACCAGGGCTGCCGATGTGGTCGAACTTGTCGGGCAGGTGGGGGAGCTCGCCCCGGACGTGGCGCGCCCGGCCACCGGTTTGGACGATCTGACCGACGAGGAGCTCACGGTCTACGAAGCCCTTCCAGGACGCGGGAAGCGCGCGGTGCAGGAGATCGCGGTGGCGGCCGGACTACCGGTCACCGAGGTGCTCGGGCCGTTGACGATGCTCGAGGTGCGGGGACTGGTCACGCAGCAGGAGGGCAGTTGGAAGCTGGCCAAACATTAGTCCCGGGGGACACACGGACAGCCCTGATTCGGCGGCGGCGCTCGTATAGTCGGACAGGACAACCGAGCAGAGGATGGGTTGAAGTGGCAGGACGTCCCGTGCACACCTTCGAGGTGGTCCGCACTGAGCAGTTGACACGACACATGGTTCGGGTGGTGCTCGGCGGCTCGGGAAAGGGAACGGGTTTCGACACCTTCACTCCCATCGATAGCACCGACGCATATGTGAAGCTGGTGTTCGTCGACGACGCCGTCGATGTCGGTGCCCTCGACCAGCCGCTGACACAGGACAGCTTCACAGCGGTGGAGCACACGGTGCGCACCTACACCGTTCGCCGTGCCGACGCGCAGCAGCGCGAGATCACCATCGATTTCGTCGTCCACGGCGATCACGGCGTGGCCGGCCCGTGGGCGGCCGCCGCCACCGTCGGGCAGCGAATGTTCGTGATGGGTCCCAGCGGAGCGTACGCACCGGATCCTGCCGCCGACTGGCATCTTCTGGCCGGTGACGAGGCCGCGCTCCCCGCGATCAGCGCGGCGTTGGAAGCCCTGCCGGATGATGCGATTGGCAAGGCGTTCATCGAGGTGGCCGGACCGGAGGACCAGATCGAGCTGATCGCGCCGCCCGGTGTCGACGTCGCGTGGATCTACCGGGGCGGGCGCGCCGACCTGATCGGTGACGAGAGCGCCGGCGACCACGCCCCACTGATCACCGCCGTCAAGGAAGCCGCCTGGCTGCCGGGTCAGGTCCAGGTGTTCATCCACGGTGAAGCGCAGGCCGTGATGCACAACCTGCGTCCCTACATCCGCAAGGAACGCGGCGTCGACGCGAAGTGGGCCGGATCGATCTCCGGGTACTGGCGACGGGGTCGCACCGAGGAGACCTTCCGGCAGTGGAAGCGCGAACTGGCCGAGGCCGAGGCAAAATAGCCCTGCCGATCCGGTGACCGGTGGCACCCTTACGCCATGACCTTCGGTAACTACCAGCTCGAGATCTACCTCCAGGGCCTGTCCGGCGTACTGCCGTCCCTTCCCATGGATTACGCCGGCTGGGAGGCCAAGGCCGAGGTCGCGATGCCACCGTCGATCTGGTCGTATGTCGCAGGCGGCGCCGGTGACGAACGCACCCAGCGCGTCAACCGGACGGCCTTCGACCGCTGGGGACTGATGCCGCGGATGCTGGTCGGCGCCACCGAGCGCGATCTCACCGTCGATCTGTTCGGCATGACTCTCGCGTCGCCGCTGTTCATGGCGCCGGTAGGGGTGATCGGGATCTGTGCCCAAGGCGGGCACGGTGACCTGGCGACTGCCCGCGCGGCCGCGCGCACCGGTGTTCCGATGGCGGTGTCCACGCTGACCGAGGACCCGATCGAGGACGTCGCCGCCGAGTTCGGGGACACCCCGGGCTTTTTCCAGCTCTACACACCGACCAACCGCGACCTGGCCGCCAGCCTGGTCAGTCGCGCCGAGGCCGCGGGTTACAAGGCCGTCATCGTCACCCTCGACACCTGGATCCCTGGATGGCGACCGCGGGACCTGGCGGGTTCGAACTTCCCGCAGCTGCGGGGGCACTGCCTGGCGAACTACACCAGCGACCCGGTCTTCCGCAGCCTGCTTGCCCAGCCACCCGAAGCGAACATGCAGGCCGCGGTCATGCAGTGGGTGCAGCTGTTCGGCAATCCGTTGACCTGGGAGGACCTGCCATGGTTGCGATCGCTGACCGATCTCCCGCTGGTGCTCAAGGGCATCTGCCATCCCGACGACGTCCGCCGCGCGAAGGACGGCGGCGTCGACGGCATCTACTGCTCCACCCACGGCGGCCGGCAAGCCAACGGCGGGCTGCCGGCGATCGACTGCCTTCCCGACGTGGTGGCGGCTGCCGACGGGATGCCGGTGCTGTTCGATTCCGGAATCCGCAGCGGCGCCGACATCATCAAGGCGCTGGCGCTGGGGGCGACCGCCGTCGGCGTCGGCAGGCCCTACACCTACGGCCTGGCCATCGGCGGCGAGGACGGCATCGTGCACGTGTTGCGGTCGCTGCTGGCCGAAACAGACCTCATCATGGCCGTCGATGGCTATCCCACGCTGGCCGATCTCACCCCGGACACGTTGCGGCGCGTCACCTGAGTCGCGGTGCCGGCGTCTGCCACGGTGATGGAGTGGAGGCCATCCTCGAAGAGTTCGACCAGTACCTCGCGCTGGAGCGCGGTCGCTCCGAGCACACCCGTCGCGCCTACCTCGGTGACCTGCGCTCACTGTTCGATTTCCTGGCTCAACGCGCCCCCGAGGCCGAGCTCCGCAACCTGAGGCTGCCGGTGCTGCGTTCCTGGCTGGCGGCGCAGGCCGCCGGCGGAACCGCGCGCTCGACACTGGCCCGTCGCACCTCGGCGCTGAAGACGTTCACCGCCTGGGCGGTGCGGCGCGGTCTGATCACCGACGACCCGGCGACCCGTCTGCAGGTGCCCAAGGCGCGCCGCACCCTTCCGTCGGTGCTGCGTCAGGACCAGGCGATCGACGCCATGGACGCCGCGAAATCCGGTGCCGAACAGGGTGATCCGCTGGCTCTTCGGGACCGCCTGATCGTCGAGATGCTGTACGCCACCGGCATCCGGGTCAGCGAACTGTGCGGTCTGGACGTCGACGACGTCGACACCTCGCGACGGTTGCTGCGGGTGCTGGGCAAGGGCAACAAGCAGCGGACAGTGCCCTACGGCGAACCCGCGCACGTCGCGCTGACGCAGTGGCTGACCGAGGGGAGGCCGGCTCTGGCGACCACAGGCTCGGGCGCCGCCCTGCTGCTCGGTGTCCGCGGTGGTCGGCTCGATCCGCGGCAGGCGCGCACGGTGGTGCACCAGACGATGACCGCTGTCGCCGGTGCGCCCGACATCGGACCGCACGGCCTGCGGCACAGCGCTGCCACCCACCTGCTGGAGGGCGGTGCCGATCTGCGGGTGGTGCAGGAACTGCTCGGCCACTCGTCATTGGCCACCACGCAGCTCTACACCCATGTCACCGTCGCCCGGCTGCGCGCCGTGCACGACCAGGCTCACCCCCGCGCCTGAGTGCCTGACAACCTCCCCCGGAACCTCCGCCGGAACTGTGTTCCAGCATGGCTGCACTCGAGCGTTTTCTACTGGAACACAGTTCCGGCGCGAGGGGGTCAGCGGAGTGGCTTGAGCCGGATCGGCGTGCTCGTCAGCAGCCCGATCGGATCGACGTAATCGGCGCGCGCAGCCGAACCCCACATCGCCCCCCAATGCAGGCACGCGGAGGCCGCGCAGCCAGGATGTCCCGCTCTCAGCGCGCCGATCACGGTCGTTGCATTCACCGCCTGACCGCGCCGGACCGCAGGCTCCACCGGCTCGTAGCTGGTGCGCAGGCCACCGGGGTGGGCGATCGACACCAGAGGACGGCCCGCCAGCTCCCCGGCGAACACCACGGTTCCCGGTCCGGCTGCATAAACCGGCTGCCCGGCCGTCGCCGCCAGGTCGACGCCGCGGTGGCCGCGTTGCCAATTGGGTGACGGCGCGTCGAACGCACGCACCACCTGCGGGGATGGCCGGATCGGCCAGTCGAGCCGCCCGGTGTCGGCCGATGCGGCCGTCGCGCCCAGCAGCAACAGGGCGAGGACCGCCGTGAACACCCGCATACTGGCAGTTCAGCGGATCGGCGCGGCGGTGCGCCAGCCCGAGAACGGCCTGCTGGGGATGGCCACCGCGATGGTAAAACCACCGCTGTTCAGCGTGTAAACTTCTTTCCGCAGCTCGCAACTGCGGGCTGACTTCGCGTGTCTGCGCATGGCCACCCACTGGCGGTCATACCCGGATGCCGGCGGTCCCGTCCCGATCTCCTCGGAACGGGTCCGGCAACCAGCAGACACCAGGGCTCGGCGTCACCCGACGCTGCGCGCACAACCGACACAGTGAGGAATGGCCGATCATGGCTGTTGTAACAATGAAGCAGCTGCTCGACAGCGGCGCCCACTTCGGGCATCAGACCCGTCGTTGGAATCCCAAGATGAAGCGGTTCATCTTCACCGACCGCAACGGCATCTACATCATCGACCTGCAGCAGACGCTGACCTACATCGACTCCGCCTACGAGTTCGTCAAGGAAACCGTCGCCCACGGTGGGTCCATCATGTTCGTCGGCACCAAGAAGCAGGCGCAGGAGTCCATCGCCCAGGAGGCGACCCGCGTCGGCATGCCGTATGTGAACCAGCGCTGGCTGGGCGGCATGCTCACCAACTTCCAGACCGTGCACAAGCGCCTTCAGCGGATGAAGGAGCTCGAGGCCATGGAGCAGACCGGTGGCTTCGAGGGTCGCACCAAGAAGGAAATCTTGATGCTGACCCGCGAGAAGAACAAGCTCGAGCGGTCCCTGGGCGGTATCAGGGACATGCAGAAGGTGCCATCGGCCATCTGGGTCGTCGACACCAACAAGGAGCACCTCGCGGTGGCCGAGGCGCGCAAGCTGAACATCCCGATCATCGCGATCCTGGACACCAACTGCGACCCCGACCTCGTCGACTACCCGATCCCGGGCAACGACGACGCCATCCGCTCGGCGGCGCTGCTGACCAGGGTGGTGGCCTCCGCCGTCGCCGAGGGTCTGCAGGCCCGTTCCGGTGCCGGTGCCGAGAAGCCGGAGGCCGGCCAGGATGGGCTGGCCTCCGAGCCGCTTCCCGAGTGGGAGCAGGAGCTTCTCGCAGGCGCCACCGCCACCGCCGCCGCGCCGGAAGCCGCCCCGGCCGAGGCTGCTGCGGCAGAACCCACCTCCTGACCGCTTCGTCTCTAAGGAAAGACCGATATGGCTAACTACACCGCTGCCGACGTCAAGCGCCTCCGGGAGCTGACCGGCGCCGGAATGATGGACTCGAAGAACGCGCTCGTCGATTCGGACGGCGACTTCGACAAGGCCGTCGAACTGCTTCGGATCAAGGGGGCCAAGGACGTCGGTAAGCGCGCTGAGCGTGCCACCGCCGAGGGTCTGGTGGCGGCCAAGGACGGAGCGCTCATCGAGCTCAACTCCGAGACCGACTTCGTCGCCAAGAACGCCGAGTTCCAGTCGGTCGCCGACCAGATCGTCGCTGCCGCGGCGGCCTCGAAAGCGGCCGACGTCGACGCACTCAAGGCCGCCAAGGTGGGAGACACCACGGTCGAGCAGACCATCGCGGACCTGAGCGCCAAGATCGGTGAGAAGCTCGAACTGCGCCGCGCCACCTACTTCGACGGCACGGTCGAGGCCTATCTGCACAAGCGGGCGGCCGATCTGCCGCCGGCGGTGGGTGTGCTGGTGGAGTACACCGGCGCCGACGCGGCCAAGGCCAAGGAGGCTGCCCACGCGGTCGCCCTGCAGATCGCTGCGCTCAAGGCCAAGTACCTCACCCGCGAGGACGTGCCCGAGGACGTCGTCGCCAACGAGCGCCGTATCGCCGAGGAGACCGCCAAAGAAGAGGGCAAGCCCGAGCAGGCCCTGCCCAAGATCGTCGAGGGCCGGGTGAACGGTTTCTACAAGGATGTCGTGCTGCTGGATCAGCCGTCGGTGTCCGACAACAAGAAGTCGGTCAAGGCGCTGCTCGACGAGGCCGGCGTGACCGTGACGCGGTTCGCCCGCTTCGAGGTCGGTCAGGCGTAGCCACCTCGCCACCGAAGTCGCTTTCTCCACCGGAACCCCCGAGACCCAGGTCTCGGGGGTTTCGTGCATTTCGGCAGGCTCAGTGCCGCGCACAACGCTGAGGTCACAGACAACGACAGCGTGGAACTTCCGCCGTTGCCAGCTCACGGGGTCCGGGAGCGGGTTCATGTCGCGGACTGCGCCACGCAGATAAATCGCCTGACTTCCAACCGTGCGATCGATAGCGGTGATGTTTGCCGGATGCGGGTTCGACGTCGTTTGGCAAAGGCCCAGCAAATCGTTCCACGCATTGGCTGGGTCATTGAGTCCGCAAATCGCGTTGCTCCGGATGTAGTCGAGTTAACCTCATACTATGGGCGAACGTGCGAACGAGCGTGGTCACGTTGACCGACACGATTAGTTCCTCCCAAGCCGCAAACCTGATGTCCGCGCATGGCGGTGCGCCCGACGATCAGCGATCGGCCGACCAGCAAAAGAGGTCGACGCGGTGGATGCCGTATGCAAGCGCGCTGGTCGACCTCACCTCCGCGTCGCTGGCGGTGGCCGTCGGAATGACGTGGGCCAACCGGGCCGATCAGCTTTTGCCGCCGAGCTGGATGGTGTGCTTATTCGCTCCGACCGTCGTAGCAGTGTCGGCGCTCGGCGGCCGGTACCGGCGCAAGCTGAATCGCTCCTTTCTCGAAGAGCTGCCGACGATCGAGGCCGTCACCGCCCTCGCGGCGATGTTGCTGCTCAGCGGCCTCATCTTCAACGCCGGGATCACCGGGTCCAGCAGCGGTGCGGTGGCCCGTGTCTGGATGTGCGCTGCGGTCCTGATTCCGGCCGGCCGGTGGCTGTGGATCGAATGGAAGCGCTTCTGTTTCCGGCGTAACCGCCTGACCGCTCCCACGCTGATCGTCGGCAACGGGCGGATCGCCGAGAAGGTGCTTGAACGAATCGCTGGTTCGACCGCGTACGGCTTGCGCGCGGTCGGGATCATCGATGACGAGGTTCCCTCAATGGGTCCCGATCGAAAATCGCCGGCTGCCGTACCGTACCTGGGGAAGCTGGCCGAGATCGAGCAGGCAATCGCTCGCACCGGCGCCGAGTCCATCATCGTCGCGTTCTCGCGAACCCGCGACGAGGCCATGTTCGAAGTGGTCCGCGTCGCCCACAAGCACGGCATGAACGTGTGGATAGTTCCGCGGATCTTCGACGCGATCGGCGTGCACTCTCGCATCGATCACGTGGGCGGCCTGCCGTTGATCTCGGTGGCCCGCACGAACCCGCGCGGCTGGGAATTCCACGCCAAGCACATCTCCGACCGGGTGTTCGCCACGGCTGGGCTGGTGTTGATATCTCCGTTGTTCCTCGCGTTGATGCTGCTGGTGCGGCTCAGCTCCCCGGGGCCGATCTTCTACGGCCAGGATCGGATCGGTCGCGATGGCCGGGTGTTCCGCTGCCGCAAGTTCCGGTCGATGCGGCCGCTGCGTGAATCGGATGCCACGTTCACGCCCGGCGACGGTTCCGCGCCGGGCGGCGTCGAGGGCGTGGACCGCCGTACGCCGATCGGAAAGTTCATGCGGGCCACGTCGCTCGACGAACTCCCGCAATTGCTCAACGTCATCAAGGGTGAGATGAGCCTGGTGGGTCCGCGTCCCGAGCGCCCGGAGTACGTCGACCTGTTCAACGCTCAGATCGCGCGGTACGGCGACCGGCACCGGGTGAAGGCGGGGATCACCGGCTGGGCTCAGGTACACGGACTGCGTGGACAGACGTCGATCGCCGACCGCGCCGAATGGGACAACTTCTATATCGAGAACTGGTCGATCTGGCTCGATTGTCGGATCTTGGCGATGACGGTCATCGCGGTGCTGCGTCGCGCCGAGTAAACCCGCGACCCGCTCCGGTACGCTTTGGTACCGTCGTGCGATGGACCGGATTTCCGCTTTCTGCGATGACGCACTGGGCGACCTCGATGCCGTCGGTCTGGTGGAAGCGCTGCGCGCCGGGACAGTATCTGCACCAGAGCTCGTCGACGCCGCGATCGCCCGTGCCGAGGTGGTGAACCCCGAACTCAACGGTCTGGCGTACGAGGCGTTCGAGCAGGCGAAGGCACGCGCGCGACTGCGCCGGCCGTATGGCGGTTTCTTCGACGGGGTGCCCTCGTTTCTCAAGGACAACGTCGCCGTCGCCGGCATGCCGACGATGAACGGCACGGATGCCTGGGATCCGCGACCCGCCGACGCCGACGGGGATTTCGCGCGTGCGTACCTGGCGACCGGCCTGATACCGCTGGGCAAGACGCAGCTCTCGGAGTTCGGTTTCAGCGCCTCTGCGGAGCACGCTCGGCTGGGCTCGGTTCGCAATCCGTGGAACACCGACCACACCGCCGGCGCCTCGTCGTCAGGCTCGGGGGCGTTCGTGGCCGCAGGCGTGGTGCCGGTCGCGCATGCCAACGACGGCGGAGGCTCGATCCGGATTCCCGCGTCCTGCAACGGGCTGGTGGGTCTCAAGCCGTCGCGGGGCCGGCTCCCGCTGGACAAGGACATGCGGCAGATGCCGGTGCGCATCGTCCACAACGGCGTGCTCACTCGTTCTGTCCGCGACACCGCCGCGTTCTACCGTGAGATGGAACGCGTGCACGCCAGCCCCAAGCTGCCCCCGATGGGCGACGTCGCCGGACCCGCCAAGAATCGGCTGCGAATCGCCGTGTGCGTCAAGTCGATCACCCGCGAAGCCGGTCCTGAGGTCAGCGCGTTGACGTTCAAGACCGCCGCGTTGCTCGAGGAGCTCGGTCACACGGTGACGCCGATCGACAACCCGGTGCCGGCCCGTTTCATGGACGACTTCCTGCTGTACTGGTCGTTTCTGGCGTTCGCATTGGTGAGAGGCGGCCGCCGTTCCTTCGGGGACACTTTCGACCGCGACCGGCTCGACAACCTCACTCTGGGGCTGGAGAGCTACGCCGCACGCAACCTGCACCGGCTACCGCTGGCCATCGCCAGACTGGCCCGGGTCCGGCGGATCACGTCGCGGCTGTCGGCTACCTACGACGTGCTGCTGACGCCGACGCTCGCCGATGTCACCCCGCGCATCGGCCACCTCGACCCGACCGCCGACTACCAGCAGATCATCGACCGGCTGGTCGAATGGGTGGCCTTCACGCCGCTGCAGAACGCGACCGGCGAGCCGGCGATCTCGTTGCCGCTGGCGGAATCCGCGTCCGGGCTCCCGGTCGGGATGATGTTCTCGGCCGCGCTGGGTCAGGATGCCCGGTTGCTCGAACTCGCCTACGAGCTCGAGCAAGCCCGGCCATGGGCCCGAATCCAGGCCTGAGGACGCACCTCGTCGGCAACGAGCGCGCGCGAAATGCCATGAATGTCGGCGTGCCGACGTACAGACACGCGCGCTCGCGGGAAAGGGGCGACGAAATCCGTTGCAGCGAAGACACATCGCTGTAACGCGACTGGCAACGTGTTAACAACGCCGACACTGCAGGTGGCCGTCGGCGAAACGTTGCGCTCGCACCATCGCTTCTCGTGGAGGCCAGTCAGGTCAACAACGCGCCCACATCCATACGATCGCCGCAGATCCCTACCGGTACCGGAAACACGTTCGCGTGTCTGGTCCGGTTCGCGCTGGCCAACATCCGTCGACGGCCGGAACGGTTCATCTTGTCCGTTCTCGGGATCGCGCTGGCGATCGCCTGCGTGACGATCGTCCGGACCATCTCGACCAGTTTCGCCATCACCGGCGAAGACTCGGTCATCGACGTCCTCGGCGACGCCCAGTTGTGGGTGGTGCCCGCGGCCGGGGTGCACTACGACCCCGGCGCGCAGGCGCTGATCGCCGACGGTCCTGCTCCGGCGATCGCGCCACCTGACGGGTGGACCGGGGCCCGGGTGCTGTCCGGCGTCGTCGAACTCGACGGGCAGTCGGTGTCGTTGCGCAGCAGCGATCAAATCGCCAGTGGTGAAGCAGCTTTGGGTGCTCAACTGGCCGCCCGCCTCGGTGTCCGGCAGGGGGAGAGTATCACCGTCGGGGGGCAGGGTCTGCGCGTCGGGATCGTCGGCGACGGTCAGTCGATGGCGGTGCCGACAGCGGTGGCGAGATCGCTCGTCGGGGACAACGGATGGTGGCTGGTGTACGCGCCCTCCGGTGCCGAACAGCGCCGAGACCTCGCCCAGACCCTCGGTGGCGCCGTCGGCCTGCCGTCGACGCCCGACCCGTCCGTGACGCCGGATCCGAAGGGAGACGGGTTGATCTACGACACCGTCGGCGGGTCCGGGCCGCTGACATTCGAGCAGAAGTTCTCGGCTCTGTTCTCGGGCAAGGTCACCAGTTCGGCGCTGGGACTGATCTCCACCGTCGGGCTGGGTCTCGGCTTCGTGATCGCGGTGTCGTCATTTCTGGCCGCGGTGACCGAGCGACGCCGCGAGTTCGGCATCATGTCCAGCATCGGTCTCGCCGACGAGGTGCTCTACTTCTTCCTCGTCGAATCTGCGATCGTGTTCCTCGTCGCCTACATCGTCGGCGTTGTCGCCGCGGGTGCTGCTGTGGCACTGGTGATCCCGAGCCTCACGACGGTCACTGCCTGGGCGCAGGGCGCCGCGGTGACGGCGATGTTCCTGCCTGCGATGGCCATCGTCGGGGCGCTGGTGCCGGTGCACCGGTTGCTTCAGCAACGGCCGGTGTCACTCCTGGAGGAACGGTGACGGTCAGCAAGGGTCTTGCCTACGGGTACCTCTCGGCCCGGCGGAGGATGCGGGAGATGATGTTGCCCGTCGTCACCACGGCGACCGGCGCTTTCCTGGTGGTATCGGTGTTCGCGATGTCCGCACGCATCAGTGCACAGTCCGCGTCGCTGGGTCATGCCGAAGAGATCGGCCGCGCGGTGACGCTGATCGCCGTCACCGTCCTGCTCGTCGGGGTGGTCGAGGTGGCGGTGGCCACCACCCGCACCGTCGCCCACCGCACGGTCGAACTGGGGGTGCTCAGCGCCAACGGTATTCCTCGCGGGCCCGTGGTAGCGGCACTGCTCGTCGAACCTGTCGTCGCGGCGGTACTCGGCGCCCTGCTCGGCGCGCTGCTCGCGGCGGTCGCCGGGATCGTCCTGGCCACACTGGGGTTCGTCGCCTCGGGAATCTCCTACGGCGGCATGGCCACCGGAGTGCTGATCGCAGCCTCCGTCAGCGTCGTGGCCGCCCTCGCCACCAGCATCGTGCCCACGTGGAACGCGGTGTCGCGGCCACCCATCCGATCTCTGACTGCGGGAGGTTGAACCGTCCATGACCGCACTCCACGATCCTGCCGAAACCACCGCCACCCCGGCGGCCGACAGCGAGGTAGCGCCGAAACCGGTGATCGAGATCAGCGACGTCTGGAAGCTGCACAAGCTCGGTGACGAGGTCGTCAAGGCGCTCGTGGCAGCCGAATTGCAGGTGATGCCCGGGGAGTTCGTCTGTCTCATGGGTCCTAGTGGCAGCGGGAAGTCCACGCTGCTCAACATCGTCGGCGGCCTGGACCGCCCCACCAAGGGCACGGTCAAGATCGCCGGTCGCGACACCGCCGAGCTCTCCGAGAGCCAGTTCGCCGCGCTCCGCCACGACACCATCGGGTTCATCTTCCAGAGCTACAACCTGATCCCGTTCCTGTCGGCGGTCGAGAACGTGGAGCTGCCACTGATGTTCGAGCCCTACGACCGCAGGTCGCTTCGCAAGCGGGCAACCGAACTGCTCGAACTCGTCGGGTTGGGTCACCGTGTGCACCATCAGCCGACGAAGATGTCCGGGGGCGAGCAGCAGCGCACCGCGATCGCGCGGTCGCTGATCAGTAGCCCGGCGCTCGTGCTGGCCGACGAACCCACCGCCAACCTGGATCACCGAACGGGGGAGACGGTGGTGCGGATGCTGCGCGAGCTGTGCTCGACCATGGGCGTCACCGTGGTCGCGAGCACCCATGATCCCACGGTGGCCGACGAAGCGAGCCGTGTTGTCCGGATGAAAGACGGACAAATCGTCAACTGACCCGACGATGTTGGGTTCCCTATCGGTTCGGAGCATTGATGACCCAAGAACTCGAGGCTGCACGGGCGCCGGGCCCCGCCGACCGCGACAAGCTGATGACCACCGAGCTCGTTCCCGAGCAGATCCTGCCCAAGGTGATGAGCACCTTCGGGCTGACCGCCGCCTACGTCTTCATCATCTGCTGGGTCACCGGCTCGTCGGTGATGGCGGGCGGCGGCTGGACCGCCATCCCGATGTGGGTGCTCGGCATCCTGACGTTCCTGATCCCCGCCGGTATGGCCGTGGTCGAACTCGGCAACCTGTGGCCGGGCCAGGGCGGCGTCTACATCTGGGCCTACCGCACCATGGGAGAAACCTGGGGATTCATCGGGGGCTACCTGTCGTGGGTGCCGGTGATCCTCAATGCGGCATCCTCACCCGCGGTGGTGCTGCAGTTCCTGCTGCTGGCCTTCCACGCCGAACTAGGGTTGACGACGAGCATCATCCTGCAGTTGGTCATCCTGTGGACGGTGATCGGATTGGCGCTGGCGAAGCTGGCGGCGAATCAGCGCATCATGAACGTCGTGTTCGTCGTGTACGGCGTTCTGACGCTCACGATCTTCACCTGCGGACTGCTGTTCGCCGTCGAGAACGGCTCGGCCACGCCCTTCAGTTGGGCAGAGGCGACCATCCCCAACTTCGCGGTGGCAGGCTTCCTCTACGGCACCGTGCTGCTGTACCTGCTCGGCGTCGAGACTCCGTACAACATGGGCGCGGAGTTCCTCTCGGTGCGCAGAAGCGGTCCGCGAATGATCCTGTGGGGCTCCACCGCGCTGGTCGCGATCTACCTGCTGACCACCCTGGGCACCATGATGGCACTTCCCGGCGACGAGATCGACCCGGTCACCGGTGTGATCGGCATGCTCGACGTATCCGGATTCCCCGGCCTGATGGAGATCTGTGCGGTGGTCCTGGCCGGCATCATCATCGTCGCCCTGATGACGTACCAGGTCGCCTATTCGCGGCTGATCTTCGTCTCCGGACTCGAGCGGCACCTACCCCGCATCTTCACTCACCTCAACCCTCGAACGCGTAACCCGGTGTCGGCCATCCTGATCCAGGGTGTCATCTCCTCGCTGATCCTGGTCGGTCTGTATTCGCAGAGCAGCATGGCCAACGTCACCATCTACCTGCAGGGCGGCTTGAGCACCGTGTGGCTGCTGTCCGGGTTCTTCTTCCTGATCCCGCTGATCGTGGCGCGAAAGAAGTACGCGGATCGGTATGTCAACGAGAAGTTCTGGCGCATCCCCGGCGGCATGGTGGGGGTGTGGCTGGTGGTCATCGTCGGCTCGTTGGGCACGGTCGGCGGCATCTACTACTCGTTCGTCACGCCGTGGATCGACGTACCCCAGGGCACCTGGATGACCTGGGTGGGGAGCATCAGCCTGGGGATGTTCGCGCTCGGCCTCGCGGTGTACGTGTTCGGCCGCAGGTCGGCGCACAAGGCCAGCCAAGAGGACTCACTGGCACATCTCGCAGTGTTCGACCTCACCAAGAAAGACGCGGAGGAGACGACAAAATGACCATGGACAGCACAATCGTGAGCACACCGGGTGCCGGTGACTCGGTCCGCTATCCGCTCGACCCACTGTCGGGCGCCGAGATCGAAGCGGCGGCGCGGATCCTCTCGGAGTCCGATTACGGCACGCCCACAATGAAGTTCGTGATGATCCAGCTCTGCGAACCGGCGAAGACCCCGGCGTTGAGGTTCGATCCCGCGCTGCCGGTGCCCCGGCGGGCGTTTGCCACCATGTACGACACCGCCGCGAAGATGATCTACGAAGCCGTCGTCGATGTCCTTGCGGGCACCGTGGACGAGTGGAAGGAGATCCCGGGCCGGTTCCCGTCCTACCTCGTGGAGCACATGACGGGGGTGGAGGAGAAGGTGCGGGAAGACCCGCGCTGGCAGGAGGCGATGCGCAAACGTGGGGTGACCGACTTCAGCTTGGCGATGATCGACCCCTGGCCCGCGGGTTACTATGGCGCGCAGGACCATTACGACAACTCCGCTCTCATCTGCCGCCCGCTGACCTTCGTTCGGGCCGCTCCGTCCGAACACGGGTACGCACGCCCCGTCGAGGGTCTGATCGTCACCTTCGACCTCGACGCGATGGAGGTCATCGACATCGAGGATCACGGCGTCGTGCCACTGCCGCCGACCGCGGGCAACTACGCCGAGAAGTTCATGTTCGATCCCAACAACCGTCCGGCGTTCAGCGAGTTCAGGCAGGATGTCAAGCCGATCGAGATCACCCAGCCCGAGGGGCCCGGTTTCACCGTCGACGGCTGGCAGGTCAGTTGGCAGAAGTGGTCGCTGCGCATCGGCTTCAACCCGCGTGAGGGGATCACACTGCACGAGGTGACCTACACCGATCGTGGCGAAGCCAGGCCGATCATGTACCGCGCATCGCTGTCGGAGATGGTGGTGCCCTACGGGGACAGCTCACCGACCCACTGGAACAAGAACGTCTTCGACATGGGTGAGGTCGGCATGGGGTTCTCGGCCAATCCGTTGACCCTCGGATGTGATTGTCTGGGGGAGATCTACTACTTCGACGGCACGGTCAACGATTCCAGCGGTCACGCGGTGACGATCCCCAACGCCATCTGCATGCACGAGGAGGACTACGGAATCTCCTGGAAGCACACCGATTTCCGCACCGGGGAGGTCGAGGTGCGACGGTCGCGGCGACTGGTGATCTCGATGATCTGCACCGTCGGCAACTACGAGTACGGTTTCTTCTGGTACTTCTACAACGACGCCTCGATCGAGGTGGAGGTCAAGCTGTCCGGGGTGCTCACCACCGGGGCCATCTCCGACGGTCAGCAGCCCCGCTGGGGCAAGATGGTCGCGCCCGGCCTCTACGGTCCCAATCATCAGCATTTCTTCAACTTCCGGCTCGACATGAGCGTCGACGGGCCGGGAAACAGCGTGTACGAGGTGGATTCGATCTCCGAACCGGACCCGGAGCTCAACCCGCACCGCAACGCGTGGATCACCCGGGACACGCTGGTGGCCTCGGAGTCCGACGGTGCGCGGGACTGGGACTGGTCCACCGGCCGGTACTGGAAGGTGTCGAACCCGTCGAAGATCAACGAGCTCGGACAGCCGGTGGCCTACAAGCTCACCCCCAAGGACGTGGTGCCGGTGATGGTGCAGGAAGGTTCACACATCTACGACCGCGCCCGGTTCGTCCAGCACAACCTGTGGGTCACGAAATACGACCCGGCCGAGAAGTTCGCGGCGGGCGACTACATGTACCAGTGCGCGGATGCTCAGGGACTGCCGCAGTTCATCACCGACGATGCGCCGCTGGAGGACACCGACGTCGTGCTCTGGTACACGGTGGGGGCACACCACGTGGTGCGGCCCGAGGACTGGCCGGTGATGCCTTGCGCCTACACCGGATTCCATCTCAAGCCGGTCGGTTTCTTCGACGGCAACCCGGCACTGGACATTCCACCGTCGCCGCCGAAGGCCTGCCACCAGCACTGACGTAGGTGGCGGTGCCACCGCGCGAATCGGATAGCCGTATCAGCGGCTGTCGCGGCCCGGCGTCGTTTATATTTTGGGCGTGCCAGAGATGGATCGCCGCCACCTGATGTTCATGATGGGTCTGGGTGCGGCGGCCGCCGCATTGCCGGTAGCCACGGCCCGCGCCCAGCCGGTCCCCGGTGACATTCCGCCCGTTCCGGGCCCACCCGGAGCGCCCGCACCCGACGCCGTCGAGCCCGCGATGCTGTTCCAGGATGAGTTCAACGGCCCGGCCGGATCGCCGCCGGACCCGGCGGCGTGGTTCATCGTCCCCGCTCGGGAGACCATCAGGAACCCCCACGAGTGGGACAAGCCCTTCAACATGGGGCGCTATGTCACTGATCAGGAGCACGTGTTCCAGGACGGCAACGGCAATCTGGTCATCCGGGCCACCCGCGGGCCCGGGACCACCATCCAGGAGAAATACGCCAGCGCGAAGATCGTCGGCAACTGGCGCGGCGGGATGGGCACCACCTGGGAAGCGCGGGTCAAGCTGGACTGTCTGACCGACGGCGCCTGGCCCGCCTTCTGGCTGATCAACGACAACCCGGTCCGCGGCGGTGAAATCGACCTGGTCGAGTGGTACGGCAACAACGACTGGCCGTCCGGGACCACGGTGCACGCCCGGTTGGACGGCACGTCGTTCGCCACCCACCGCCATCCTGTGGACAACGCGTGGCACACCTGGCGGATGACCTGGCTGCCCAGTGGCCTGTACTTCTGGAAGGACTACCAGCCGGGCATGGAGCCGTTCTTCGAGGTGCCGGCGAACTCCATTGCGGACTGGCCGTTCAACGACCCCGGTTTCACGATGGCCCCGGTGTTCAACATCGCGGTCGGCGGCTCCGGTGGCCGTGAGCCTGCCGCGGGCACCTATCCGGCCGAGATGCGCGTCGACTGGATCAGGGTCTTCTGACGCCCTAACCGAGTGCGGCGAGCAGCTGCCGGAACTCCCGCCGCTGCGCGTCCGTCAGCGCAGCCAGCACCCGTTCCTCGGCGGCGTGGACGGCGGCCTCCAGAGTGCGCAGCAGGTCGATGCCCTCACGCGTCAATTGCGCGGGTAGCGAGCGACCGGATGCCGCCGAGGGCGGACGGCCCACCACGCCACGCGCTTCGAGCGAGCGCAGCACCACGTTCATCGCTTGTGGGGACACGTTGAGGTCACGGGCCAGGTCGGCATTGGAACGCCCCGGGTGCTGGGACAGGATGCGAATGCAGAGGTATTGGGGGAACGACAGATTCAGCGGCTCCAGCGCGGAGGCGCAGACTTCGGTGCGCAGACCCGACGCCGCTCGGTACAGCAGATAGCCCAGCGGCTGATCCTCGGGAGTCGGCATGTCAACTATGTTGACATATATCAATGACGTTGATAAACCGGACTCATGACGAACCCGACAGACCAGATGTTCGAATCGGCGTACCGCGGTGAAGCTGCGGAGATGGGGGCAGGCGTCAAGCCGCCGTGGAGCATCGGCGAACCACAACCGGAGATTCTGGCGCTGATCGAGGCCGGGAAGTTCCACGGCGACGTCCTCGACGCCGGATGCGGCGAGGCGGCGGTGTCGATGTACCTCGCCGAGCGCGGGTTCACGACGGTCGGGCTGGACCAGTCGCCGACAGCGATCAGGCTGGCCCGCGAGGAGGCCGCCCGGCGGCGGCAGCACTGCGCCGCTTTCGATGCCACGTTCGACGTTGCCGATATCAGCGCGTTCACCGGATACGACGGCCGGTTCGGCACCATCGTCGACAGCACGCTGTTCCATTCGATGCCCGTGGAACTGCGAGAGGGCTACCAACAGTCGATCCTGCGGGCCGCCGCGCCTGCCGCGTCGTACTTCGTGTTGGTGTTCGACGCCGCCGAAATGCCTGCCGACGGGCCGGTCAACGCTGTCACCGAACCCGAACTGCGCGCCGCGGTGTCCCCGTACTGGCAGATCGACGAAATCAGGTCGGCCCGCATCCATGCCAACGTCCCGGCGGGGATGAACCTCGAGGCCTTCGCCGGATCCGGGATCCGCGACGAGGCGGACGGCCGGAAGTCGATGCCGGCCTGGCTGTTGTCGGCGCACCGGAGCTGAGGACACACCGGCCCCCGACGTGGTGCACTGGTCGCGATGAGGCAGGATTAGGGGAGCCGTCCGCGGCATCGGAGGGGTGGCGATCGCATGCGAGGACCGCGAAGGAGTCGGATGGCGGAATCCACGAGTTCCAACGGTGCAGGCTCGTCGCCCCTGATCAGGCCCGCCTACTCGCGCGTGCTGCTCAAGCTCGGTGGCGAGATGTTCGGCGGCGGGCAGGTGGGCCTCGATCCGGACGTGGTTGCACTGGTCGCGCGTCAGATCGCCGAGGTGGTGCGCAGTGGCGCCCAGGTGGCCGTGGTCATCGGTGGCGGCAACTTCTTCCGCGGAGCGCAGCTGCAGCAGCGGGGCATGGAGCGTAGCCGCTCGGATTACATGGGCATGCTCGGCACCGTGATGAACAGCCTTGCCCTGCAGGACTTCCTGGAAAAGGAAGGCATCCAGACCCGGGTGCAGACGGCCATCACGATGGGGCAGGTGGCCGAGCCCTACATTCCGCTGCGGGCCCGGCGGCACCTGGAGAAGGGCCGGGTGGTGATCTTCGGCGCCGGGATGGGGCTGCCGTACTTCTCCACCGACACCACCGCTGCGCAGCGCGCGCTGGAGATCGGCGCCGAGGTGGTGCTGATGGCCAAAGCGGTCGAAGGTGTGTTCACCGCAGACCCGCGGCTGCACCCCGACGCCGAATTGCTCACCGCGATCAGCCACCGTGAGGTCATCGACCGCGGACTGAAGGTCGCCGACGCGACCGCGTTCAGCCTGTGCATGGACAACGGTATGCCGATCCTGGTGTTCAACCTGCTCACCGATGGCAATATCGCGCGTGCGGTGGCGGGTGAGAAGATCGGAACACTGGTCACCACATGATCAACGGACCGCGCTCGCGCGGAGCAGGAAAGTAGGAGCACAGTGATCGACGAAACGCTCTTCGATGCCGAGGAGAAGATGGAGAAGGCCGTGTCGGTGGCGCGGGACGATCTGGCGTCGATCCGCACCGGCCGTGCCAACCCCGGCATGTTCAACCGGATCAACATCGACTACTACGGATCCGCCACCCCGATCACCCAGCTGTCCAGCATCAACGTGCCCGAAGCCCGGCTGATCGTGATCAAGCCCTACGAAGCCAACCAGCTTCGCAACATCGAGGACGCGATCCGCAACTCCGACCTGGGGGTCAACCCCACCAACGACGGCAACGTCATCCGGGTGGCGATCCCGCAGCTGACCGAGGAGCGTCGCCGCGACCTGGTCAAGCAGGCCAAATCAAAAGGCGAGGACGCCAAGGTGTCGGTCCGCAACATCCGGCGCAAGGCGATGGAGGAGTTGACCCGCATCAAAAAGGGCGGCGACGCCGGTGAGGACGAGGTGACCCGCGCCGAGAAGGACCTGGAGAAGAGCACCCACCAGTACACCAGCCAGATCGACGAGCTGGTCAAACACAAAGAAGGCGAGCTGCTGGAGGTCTGAGGTGACCGATCAGCGAGCGATTCCCGTGGCAGAGCAGCCGGTCAACGAACCGCCGCAGAAGAAGGCGTCGCGCGCAGGACGCAACCTGCCCGCTGCGATCGCCGTGGGGGTGGTCCTCGGCGGTGGGCTGATCGCCATCCTGCTGTTCGCGCCCTACCTGTGGCTCGCCCTGGTCGCCGTGGCGGTGGCCATCAGCACCTACGAGGTCAGCCGGCGACTCGAAGAGGCCGGGTACCACATCCCGCTCATCCCGCTGCTGGTCGGTGGCCAAGCCACGCTGTGGCTGACCTGGCCGTTCGGGCCGGCGGGCGCACTGGGCGGGTTTGCCGGCACCGTCGTGGTGTGCATGATCTGGCGCCTGGTCGGGCGGGGGCTCAACCACGCGCCGCAGAACTACTCCCGCGACATCAGCGCCACGGTGTTCCTCGCGACCTGGGTCCCACTGTTCGCGAGTTTCGGCGCCCTGCTCATCTACCCCGACGACGGTGCCAACCGGGTGTTCTGCCTGATGCTCGGGGTCGTCTTCTCCGACATCGGCGGTTACATCGCGGGGGTCCTCTTCGGCAAACACACGATGGCGCCGGCGATCAGCCCCAAAAAATCCTGGGAGGGGCTGGCCGGGTCGCTGTTGTTCGGCGTCACCGCCTCGGTGCTGGCCGTGATGTTCCTGCTCGACAAGCCCTGGTGGGCCGGCCTCGCGCTGGGCGTGATGCTGGTCATCACCGGCACGCTGGGCGATCTGGTCGAGTCACAGTTCAAGCGTGACCTCGGCATCAAGGACATGAGCAATTTGCTACCGGGTCACGGCGGGATGATGGACCGCATCGACGCCATGCTGCCGTCGGCGGTGGCGACCTGGATCGTGCTGACGCTGCTGGCCTGACCCCCGTCGCCGATCAGGGGTTCGCACCGTCGGATGCGATACTGGGTGCACATGCCCAATCCGCTGCCGCTCGTCTTCGATCCGCCCCGCCGCGCCAAGCCGCCGCGGCACTTCGCCGACCTCGATGACGCCGATCTCGCGGGCGTCGTCGCCGACCTGGGGCTTCCGGCGTTCCGTGGCAGGCAACTGGCCAATCAGTACTACGGCCGGCTGACCGCCGACCCCGCGCAGATGACCGACCTGCCCGCGGCGATGCGCGCACAGGTCGCCGATGCGCTGTTCCCGACGCTGTTGACGGCGACCCGGGAGATCGAGTGTGACGCCGGGCAGACCCGGAAGATGTTGTGGCGCGCCGTCGACGGGACGACGTTCGAGTCGGTGCTGATGCGCTACCCGGACCGCAACACCGTGTGCATCTCGTCGCAGGCGGGGTGCGGCATGGCCTGCCCGTTCTGCGCGACCGGCCAGGGCGGACTGCAGCGCAACCTGTCGACCGCCGAGATCCTGGAACAGGTCCGCGCGGCCAGTGCGGAGCTGCGATCCCGGGATGGTGGGCGCCTGTCCAACATCGTGTTCATGGGCATGGGGGAGCCGCTGGCCAACTACAACCGGGTGCTGGCCGCGGTGCGCCGTATTACCGCGTCGTCTCCCGACGGATTCGGTATCTCGGCCCGGTCGGTCACCGTGTCCACCGTCGGCCTGGCACCTGCCATCCGCAAGCTGGCCGACGAGCGACTCAACGTCACGCTGGCGCTGTCGCTGCACGCTCCCGACGACGAACTGCGTGACACCCTGGTCCCGGTCAACAACCGTTGGAACGTCAGCGAAGCCCTCGACGCGGCGCGGTACTACGCAGACGTCACCGGCCGGCGGGTGTCGATCGAGTACGCGCTGATCCGCGACGTCAACGACCAGCCGTGGCGGGCGGATCTGCTCGGCAAGCGACTACACGGTGCGCTGGGGCCGCTGGTGCACGTCAACCTGATCCCGCTCAATCCGACACCGGGCAGCGAGTGGGACGCCAGTCCCAAACCCGCCGAACGTGAGTTCGTCAGGAGGGTCAGGCAGCGTGGGGTGTCGTGCACGGTGCGCGACACCCGCGGCCGCGAAATCGCGGCAGCCTGCGGACAATTGGCTGCCGAAGGCTAGCGGGCGCACGAGATCCGAGTTTTGCAGAGCCGCACTCGACGTTTGTCTGCAGAAGTCGACTCTCGTCGTGAGCGGGCGGATTCATCCCCTGCCGGGAGCGTTGACGAACCAGACGTTCTCTTCGCGCAGGCGGCGGCTGCGCCAGCCGTCGGGGGTGCGCACCAGTTTGTGATGGTAATAGCCGCCGCAGGAACTCTGTTCGGACATCCCGGGCAGTTGCATCGGGTTGTAGAACATCGCCCGCACCGTGGCTGAGGAGCCGTTGTTGTCGAGGATCTCGATGTTGGTGATGTAGTGCATGCTCCACGGGATCACGCCGAACCCTGCGGCGAGCCAGTCGGCGACCTCGTCGCGGGAGCCCACGGCCGCACCGGCCGACGAGTAGTCGATGTGGGCGTCGGCGGTGAACACCGACCGGTAGAGCTCCCAGTCCTTGGAGTCGACCGCGCGGGCGTACCGGTACAACAGCGCGGCGATTTCGGCCTCTTCGCTCATATCCGTGGTTCGCGCGCAAGCGTCGCTCATATTCATGATTCGCTCGCAAGCGTCGCTCATTGGTCGGGCATGCCGATGGTTTTGGCTTCCAGGTACTCCTTGTAACCTTCGGCGCCGTTGCGATAGCCCAGGCCACTCTGCTTGGTGCCGCCGAACGGGCTGTCGATGCCGAAGTGGCTCTTGCCGTTGATCGTCACGTTGCCGGTGCGCATCCTGGTCGCGACCGCGAACGCCCGGTCGATGTCGCCGCTGCTGACCTCTCCCGACAGCCCGTAGATGCTGTTGTTGGCGATGGCGATCGCCTCGTCGTCGGTGTCGTAGCCGGTGACCGTCAGGACCGGGCCGAAGATCTCCTCCTGGGCGATCTGCGAATCGGGGTCGACGTCGGCCAGCAGCGTCGGCTGGGTGTAGTAGCCGACCGGCAGGTCTTCGGGGATGCCCCCGCCGGTGACCAGGCGGGCGCCGGAATCGATGCCGGAGCGGATCAGGCCGAGAACCTTCTTCCGTTGACCTTCGCTGATCTGTGGGCCCTGCATGTTGCCCGCAGTCCACGGATCACCGACCGGGAACCCTTCCATCATCCCTTTGAGGATCTCGATACCCTCTTCATAACGACTGCGGGGCAACAAGATCCGGCTGGGCAGGATGCAACTCTGGCCGGACATCACGCACGCCATCATCGCAGCTATCGGCAGTGCCGAAGAGAAGTCGGCGTCGTCGAGCACGATGTGGGCGGATTTGCCGCCCAGTTCCAGCAGTGTCTTCTTCACGGTCGGGGCACCTGCGGCCAGGATCGCCCGGCCGGTCGCAGTCGAGCCGGTGAACGTGATCATGTCCACCCTCGGGTCGGCCGACAGCGCGGCACCGACCTCGTTGGCGTTGGAGACCACCACGTTGAAGACGCCTGCGGGGATGTCGGTTTCCTCGGCGACGATGCGGCCGTACTCGCTGCCCGACCACGGGGTCAGCTGAGCGGGCTTGAGCACCACGGTGTTGCCGGCCATCAACGCGGGAACCGTCTCGGCGACGTTGAGATAGAACGGAACGTTCCACGGCGTGATCGCACCCACGACCCCGACGGGCTCGTAGTGGATCTTGCGCCGGGCCGGGCCCAACTGCGTCGGGTGGACCCCGGTGTCGACCAGGTACTCGAACGCCTTGCCGTGCTCGGCCCAATGCCGGACCTCCTCGATCGGGCTCTCGATCTGGGAGCCCGATACCGTCACCGGGCAGCCGACCTCGGTGATCAGGATCCGGCGCAACCGCTCCTTGTTGCGTTCCAGCGCTTCGTGCAACTGGGTCAGACAGTGGTAGCGGAAGTCGAGGTCCCGGGACCACTCGGTGGTGTCGAACGCCCGTCGAGCCGCGCCCACAGCGCGGGCCATGTCGTCCACGGTGCCGTCGGTGGCACGGCCCGCCACCTGTTCGCTGGCCGGATGAACAACATCGAATGTCGCTCCGCTCGCAGTGAATTGCAGTTCGCCGTCGATGAGCATCCGCTCGTCACCGGCCAGCACGCCCGTTTCAGTCTCCGCTGTCGTCATCCCGCTAGCTTTACAAGTTTTTGCCCGAGTGTCACGCGTTCGGGTGGACTTCCCCGGGCGGGGCTCAGCTGTTTCGGACCCCGACGGCGTGTCGCAACTGCGCCAGGAACTGGTCGTCGTCGTCGCTGCGGACGATGTAGTGCGACACGGCGACGCGGATCGCCGTGGCCGCCTTGACGGCTCCATTGGGTCCCGGCAGCAGCTTCTCCAGCTGAGTGCGCATTGTCGGGATGATGTGCGCCAACCGGCCGATGACGACCTCGGGTTCGATGTCGACCAACCGCACCCCCGAGTAGGACTGCTGGTATTCGACGATGAAGCGCATGGCGGCGTCGACGCGGTCGTTGCCGCGCAGGCCGGCGGTGGCCTTGGCGATGCCGGTCTCGAACATCTCGCGCTCGTAGATCCCGAAAGCGTCGAGCAACTCTTTTTTGGAGGCGAACCAGCGGTACAGCGTCGGGCGGGACACCCCGGCCTGCAACGCCACCTCGGACAGGCTCAGCTTGGTCTGCCCACTACGACCGAGCACCTCAGCGGTGGCGGCGAGGATCCGGTGCCGCGTCGAGGTGTCCTCGGCGGCGTCGGATGTCTCGCGTGCTGGTTCGTTCACGACCTGGCCTCGACTGCAGCTTTCGGTGGGGTTCGCTGTTGATCGTAGAGGGTGCTCGGCGTCGTGACCTGTGGCCGTCCGGGAGTGTCGGTCACAGAGCCTTCTCCAGCAGCGCGACGGTGTCGAGGTCCTCGAGTGCGGTGAGGCTGCGCTCCAACCCCTTCATCGCGATGTCCTCGATCTGCATGCCACCCATCCCGGCGGTGATCAACGCCGCGACGTACGGGTACAGCGCCGCCTGCCGGTAGCGGTCCCAGAGCTCGTCACGGTCCATTTCGGGTCCACCGGCGCGGACGAGCGCATCACGGTAGACATCGAGCAGATCCCGCTGCGCGGCGCGCCGCTGTTCAGTGGCCATGCTGG
The DNA here is from genome assembly GCF_902705885.1 of Mycolicibacterium austroafricanum. Lineage (GTDB taxonomy): Bacteria > Actinomycetota > Actinomycetes > Mycobacteriales > Mycobacteriaceae > Mycobacterium > Mycobacterium vanbaalenii_A. The sequence goes on from NZ_CACSIP010000002.1 coordinate 102,126, forward strand.
TGACCAGGGTGTAGGCGAGCTCCCGGCTGGGGTGGCCGCGACGCACCGCCTGCCAGTCCAGCAGTCCTGCCTGCCCGCCGCGGAAGTACAGGTTGCCCGGGTGCGCGTCGCCGTGCATCACGGTGTGGGGCGGACGGTCGATCAGCGACGCGACCGCGCGGTAGTGCTCGTTGATGAACCGGCCATTGTCCAGGGGCAGATCGGTCCGTGCGGCGAGGCGACGCGACGATGTCTTCAACAACGGGCCGGTCAGCAGCGACGCGCTGTCGCCGGAGGCTGTGTAGAGCCAACCCAGCGGACCCCTTCCGGCGCGGGCGGGCAAGCGCTCCCAGAACGTCGCGTGCAGCCGGGCCAGCAGCTCGACCACCTTCGCGGCCCGGTCTGGGTCGATCGGGTGCAGGGTGTCGGGGAACTCGCACGGGGCGGCGGACATGTCGGACGGGTCCGCGAGGTCCTCCAGGACGAGCACGAACCTGCCGGTCCAGTGATCGAACTGCGACCCATAGCTGCGCGGCACCCCGGTCAGCTGAGGCGCCAGCTGCCGGTAGAAGCGGGTTTCGGTGTCGGCCAGGTTGCCGAGTTCGCCCATCAAACGGGTGGCGACGGTCTCGGCGGCCATTTTCACGAAGACGGTGGCGGGGACGTCCGCACCGGTGAGTGCCAGCCGGGCCCGTGAGGAGGTGCCCGCGTCGCCGCCGAGTAGCGACACCGACGTCACGACGCGTCCGGTGAGCTGCGACATGGTGAGGGCATCAAGCTCCCCGACGGTGCGGGGCATCGACCGCAACCGGCCGATCGCGGAGTCGGCGGCGATGCGTCCCATCCCACGGCCCAGGTGTGCGGCCAACCCGGCGACAGGCGCGATCCGGTTTTCCAGGACGGACACCACGAGCCTCCCTAGGCTTGAGCTACAGCCCTAACGGCTTACAGCAGTGCGCCCTTTTGTAAAGGGTCGCGGAAAAGGAAGGCTACATGGCCGGACCGTTGGAGGGCGTCAGAGTCGTCGAACTCGGTGTGTGGGTGGCGGGTCCCGCCGCCGGAGGCATCCTCGCGGACTGGGGCGCCGACGTCGTCAAGGTCGAACCGCCGACCGGTGATCCCGCCCGGATGTTCGGTCGGATGCTGGGCATCGACCCACAGGATCGCCACCATGTCAGCCCGCCGTTCGAGATGGACAACCGCGGCAAACGCAGCGTCGTGCTGGACCTGGTCGGTGCCGACGGCCAGTGTCGAATGCGGGAACTGCTCAGCGACGCAGACGTTTTCATCACCAATATCCGCACCGGCGCGTTGCGGCGCATCGGGCTGGACTTCGAGGCGGTCACTGTCGACAACCCGCGCCTGGTCTACGGGTTGATCACCGGCTACGGGACTGCCGGACCCGACGCCGACCGGGCCGCCTACGACGTCGCGGCGTTCTGGGCGCGGGCGGGGTTGGCACACCTGCTGACCCGGCCCGGGGACTCGCCACCGTTTCAGCGCGGCGGGATGGGCGATCACACCGCGGGCATGACGCTGGCCGCGGCGGTGTGTGCCGCGCTGGTCGCTCGGGGGCGCACCGGAGCAGGGCAGCTGGTGTCGACGTCGTTGTACCGCCAGGGTGCCTACACGGTGAGCTTCGACCTCAACACGTTTCTGCTCACCGGTCATCGCATCGCGATCGGGCAGCGGGAATCGATGGGCAACCCCTGTATGAACAACTACACCGCGGGGGACGGCCGCCGCTTCTGGCTCGTGGGCCTGCAGGGGGATCGGCACTGGCCTGCGCTGTGTGCTGCGATCCAACGCCCCGGTTGGCTGACCGACCAGCGGTACGCGACTGCGCGGTCGCGGGTGGCGAACGCGGTGGAGCTGATCGGTGAGCTCGACGTGATCTTCGCGGGCAAGTCACTCGACGAGTGGGCCGAAAGCTTTGCCGCCCACCCTGATCTGTTCTGGTCGCCGATCAACTCGATCGAGGACGTGGCTGCCGACGAACAGTTCCACGCCGCCGGCGGCATCGTCTACGTGCCCGACGACGACTCCAGTGTCCCGATGGTGGCGTCGCCCGCGGACTTCTCCGCCACTCCGTGGGAGGCGCGTTGCTGCGCCCCTGAACTCGGCGAGCACACCGGGGAGGTGCTCGCCGAGCTGGCTGGGCGGGGGGAGCGCGCGACGTAGGGTCCGGTCGAGATCGGTTCAGTGATCGACGATCTCGCCGACCGTTGGCTCGGCATGGTGTTTCACCCGAGCTGCATGGCGCAGCTGCGCCAGGAAATCCGGGCTGTCGTCGCTGCGCACCAGGTACTGGGAGATCGCGACTCGAACCGCGGTCGCTGCCGAGAGGGCGGCGTCGGGTCCCGTGCACAGCCGCTCGAGTCGCTCGCGCATCAACGGCAGCACCTGCGCCATCCTCTTGATCACCTGGTCGGGTTCGATGTCGACCATCCGCAGGCCGGGATAGGACAGTTGGTACTCCACGATGACACGAAGCGCGGCGTCGAGCCTCTCGTGAGCGGGCAGCCCGGCGGTGGCCGCGGCGATGGCGTGCTCGTAGTAGCGGCGTTCCCACACCACGAAGACGTCGAGCAACTCGCGTTTGCACGCGAAGTACCGGTAGAGCGTGGGCCGCGAGACGCCGGCCTGGGTTGCCACTTCGGACAGCGACAGCTTCGACATGCCGTTGCGGCCAAGGACTTCTGCGGTGGCCGCGAGAATGCGTTGACGGGTCGAGTTGTCGGGGCCTTCGGGACCGTCTGGCCCCTGACGATCACCCGGGAGCATTCGCGGCATGCTGACAGCTTTACAAAGTTACGTCCGAGTGTCACGCTAATTCTGTGACAGCACCCCCGTCGCATGAGCGTGAGCACAGCGCGATCGACATCACCTCACACGATTTCTGGAGCCAACCGTTCGCGGTGCGCGACGAGACCTTCGCGCGGCTTCGCGCGGGTGACGGGCTGACCTGGCATCGACCGTTCGCGTCGCTGTTCCCGATGGAGGAGCCCGGATACTGGGCGTTGACCCGACGGGCCGACATCGCCTATGTCAGCCAGCATCCCGAGCTGTTCACGTCAGAGCGCGGGGTGGCGCTCGACCCGATGCCCGCCGAGATCCAGCGCTTTGCGTCGTTCTTCCTGGCGATGGACCCGCCGCAGCACACGACGTATCGGCGGCTGATCAGCTCGGCGTTCACGCCCCGCAACGTCCGTCAGATCGAGGAGCAGATCCACCGCGGCGCGGTGGCCATCGTCGACGATCTCGTCGGCGCGGGCGACATCGACTTCGTCGCCGACTGCTCGGCGCGACTCCCCATGTTGACCATCATGGAGATGCTCGGTGTACCGGCAGCCGATCAGCCCGCAGTGGCCGAGGCCGCCGAGAAGCTCTTCTCGATGAGCGACGACGAGTACAGCTCCATCGAGGAGCGCGCCGCCAACACCATGAACGAGATCATGCTGCTGTCCAGCACCGGCGCCGAGCTGGCGAAGTTCCGGCGCAACAACCCAGGCGACGACCTCATGACCAGCATCGTCAACGCCGAGGTGGACGGTCAGCGGCTCACCGACGAGGAGATCGGTGCGTTTTTGATCCTGCTGTCCTCGGCGGGCAACGACACCACCAAACAGACGACCACCCATGTGATGATGGCCCTCGTCGAGAATCCCGACCAGCGTGCCTGGTTGATGGCGGACTTCGACAACCGGATCGGCACGGCCGTCGAGGAATTCGTGCGGTGGTCTGCCCCGGTCTTGCAGTTCGCCCGCTTTGCCACTCGGGACACCGAGATCAACGGCCACCCCGTCGCCGAGGGTGACAAGGTCGGGCTGTTCTACTGCTCGGCCAACCGCGACGAATCCGTGTTCGACGAGCCGGGGCGGTTCGAGCTGGGGCGCTCGCCCAACCCGCATCTGGGGTTCGGGGGTGGCGGCCCGCACTTCTGCCTGGGCAACCAGCTTGCGAAGGCAGAGCTGCGGAACATATTCCGGGAACTACTGACTCGGTGCAAGACCATAGAGTTGCGTGAACCCGATTTGCTGCACAGCAGCTTCGTCCACGGCGTGAAGCGGCTGCCCGCGCACGTCCGGTGACTCTATGGTCCGATCGGACACCCGAAGTGGAGAAGCGATGAAGGTTGAAGTCGATCTCACCAAGTGCACCGGGCACGGAATCTGTGAATCCATTGCCGAAGAGGTCTTCGAAGTGCAGGACGACGGCACGGTGGTGATCCACGACGCCGAGCGCCCGGAATCCGATCGCGAGCGAATGCAACAGGCGGTCACGCAGTGTCCGGCCGCGGCGCTGACACTTCACGACTGAGGTCCGTCCCGCGAAATATCATTCCAGGTTGTGCTCGGGTCTGATTCCGCAACCCGGAACGATATTTCGCGGAGATCATTTCGGAGGGCGGGGGCGCACCAGGACCGACTGCTGGATCGCGCCGACGGCGCCTTCCTGGTCGAACAGCGTGCCGATGGTGGTGCCGATACCGTCGGGTCCGTAGCTGGTCTCCGCGCGGATCCCGATCCACTGACCCTCGGGAACCCGGTGTACGTGCACCACAAGGTCGGTGTTCAGGAACGTCCACCGCCGGATGTCGAGCTTGGTCCCGATCCCGTTCGCGTCGTCGGCGACCGCGAACAACCGCTCCAGCGGAGTCATCGACTCACCCTTGACCAGATCGACTTCCGGCCTGATCCAGGACTCTCCGGGCCCGGCGCTCATCGGCTCGGTGAGCCAGCGCCAATCCAGGCTGTGGACGTAGTTTCGGTCCCAGTCCTTCTTCATGTCCCTGCCGGTCGCCTCGGCCACCGGGCGCAAAGGCGGGGCGGGAGCGTACCCGACCGCGGCGGTGTCGAGAGTCTGCAGCCGCCACCCACTGGCCCGGGCGACCGGCCGTGGTGTGCCGTCGGGACCGGGTGCCAACATCTCGGCGGTGATCAACTCGATCTGCTTACCCGGGCGTTCCCGCCGCGTGCGCACCCACAGCTCACCCTCGGCGGGTACCGGACCCAACAGATCGACCAGAACCCGGCTGAGCCTGGTGTCCTCGCGGGCGTGGCACCGTTGCAGCCCGCGCACCAGCAACGCCGAGACCGGCGCGGCGTGCTGGATGGCCGCAGACCAGGTGCTGCGGACGAAGTCGGTCGCAACGAACCGCTGGCCGGCGGCGTCCTCATCGACCAATTCGTAATAGCAGTCAGACATCTCCACCTTTCAGCGCGGTTCAGGACAGTACGACTGCAGGGACATCAACGATGGTGGCGTCCAGGCGTGACAGCTTCGTCCCGACAAGTCGCTGGGGATAGGCGTCGGTGGACGACAACAGGAACAACGTCCGTCCCTCCGGACCACCCAGCGCGCACGCGATGGCCGTCCGGTCACCCATGTCGATCCGGTCGGTCACGATGGCTGGACTGCCGGCACCGGCGGCGATCCGCTCGAACCGGTGGGCCAGTGTCATCGCCGTCCACACCCCACCGGCGTCGTCGAGGCAGATGCCGTCCGGCGGCCCGTCCAGGTTGTCGGCGAAAACCCTTCGATCGCAGAGGGATCCGTCTGAGGCAATGGTGAACGCGGTCAACCTGCGCGCGGTCGACTCCGCGACGATCAGCGTCGCGCCGTCGGGAGTGATGGCCATGCCGTTGGGGAAGTCGAGGTCGCGGGCCACCACGGTGGCACGCTCGGCGCCGTCGCGCTCAGGGTCGATCCGCACGATCACCCCGCCCTCGCGCGCCTGCGAGCCGACATAGGCACACCCGTGCCGATCCATCACCAGGTCGCCGAGATCGGCGGGCACCAGCCCCGACAGGTCGGCCACGGTGGTGACCACCTCACCGTCGTATCCGAGCACCTGCCTGCGCTGAGTGGACACGATCAGCAGCGTCCCGTCGGGGCGAAATCCCAGCCCGGAGGGCGAATGGCCCGGCAAGTCCAGCGTGCTCATCTCGCCGCCGAGAGTGACGGTGTGCACGGCCTCGCCGAGCATGTCGGAGAACCACACCAGACCCTCGAACCAACGCGGACCCTCCCCGAAGCAGAACCCGTTGGCCAGCGGTGTGGGCGTCATCGGCTCAGCACCCGCCCGGGACGATTCGAGACTTTACAAAACACGCGACAAGTGTCACGCTCGCTGGGTGTCACTGTCAACTACCTGCAACATCGGCGCATTCCCTGGTGGGAATCGCCGGCGGTGAACATGAAGAAATACCACGGCCACACCCTGCTGTACCTGCACGAGACGATCGATCTGGGCTCGGCGGGCAGTACCCAGTTCGTCTCGGAGTTCAGCGACGTCTACCAGCCCATGATGACCGAGCTGGGCGCCCGGCTGTTCGCGATGTGGGAGACGACGCCGTACAACGGGCACTGGCCGCAGATCACCATCATCTGGGAGATCGATGCGTTCGCCGACTATGCGCGTATCGGTCGCGCGCAGGCCCACGGCGGCAGCCATCAGACGGCTGCCGGCAAGTGGGCGATGTATCTGCGCGAGATCGGGGCGCGCGGCGAAGGCCGGATCATGTATGCCGGCCGGAGCAACAAGACGCTGGCTCAGCTACAAGAGGCGGATTTCCAGGCGGGACTGGTGATCCAGGAGATCATGCAGACCAAGCCGGGGCGCCAGGACGACTACATCCGCGAACTCGAGCGGCTCTACGTGCCCTGGTCGGAATCCACCGGCAAACGCTGGCTCGGCTCCTTCATCACCACGTTCCGGTTCAACGAGGTGATCCACTATTGGGCACTCGAGGGGGACTGGGCCTGCTTCGAGAACCATTACCCGTCGTGGAAGGACAGCCCACCCGCGGAGATCGTCACGTGGATGAGCGTCGCCCCCGCGTTGCGCGACGGCTGGGAGGACTCGATCCTGGCCGCGCTGCCGCCGTCCCCACTCCGGTGAACACGGAAATGCCGACAACGCAGTTCACCTACGATCCCTTCGATCCGGCGGTGATGGCCGACCCGCTCCCGTTCTACCGGGTGCTGCGCGACCAGTACCCGGTGTACTACCTCGAGAAGTGGGACACCTACGCGCTGTCACGATTCTCTGACATCTGGAACGTGTTGGAGCTCAACGACGGAACGTTCGTCGCCTCTGAAGGCACGCTGCCCGCGGCGGCCGTGCTGGCCCAGCACAACGACGGGCCGGTCCCCGACCCGCCCCTGCACCCGCTGCCGTTCCACGCGAACTTCGACGCACCCATCTACGATGAGGTCCGCCGCTGCACCGCCGCGCCGTTCCGGCCGAAGTCGGTCCCGAAGCTCGCCGAACGGATCACCACGCTGGCCAACGAGCGGCTCGACGAACTCCTGCCGCGCGGCCGGTTCGATCTGACCCAGGAGTACGGCGGAATCGTGGCCGCCTCGGTGGTCTGCGAACTCGTGGGTCTACCAGTCGATCTCGCGGCCGATGTGCTCGCCACGGTCAATGCGGGCAGCCTGGCCCAGCCGGGCAGCGGGGTCGAGGTGGCCAACGCGCGTCCGGGCTATCTGGAATACCTGACCCCGGTGGTCAAGCGCAGGCGGTCCGACGAGGGCCACGCATGCCCGATAGTGGACAACCTGCTCGCCTACCGACTTCCCGACGGATCAGCGCTGACCGACATGGAGGCCGCCGTACAGATGCTCGGTGTCTTCATCGGCGGCACCGAGACCGTTCCCAAGATCGTCGCGCACGGACTGTGGGAGCTTTCCCGCGAACCTGACCAACTCGCCGCGGTGCGCGCCGATCTGGGGGCCAACGTCCCCCTCGCCCGCGAGGAGATGATCCGCTACTGCGCGCCTGCGCAGTGGTTCGCCCGCACGCTACGCCGGCCGTTCACCCTGCACGGCACCACGATCCGGCCCGGTCAGCGGATCATCTCGCTGCTGGCCTCGGCGAATCGCGATGAGCGTGAGTATCCCCGGGCCGACGAGTTCATCTGGAACCGGCCGATTCCACGTCTGCTCGCGTTCGGCCGCGGTCAGCACTTCTGCCTCGGAGCTCACCTCGCACGGTTGGAGATCACCATCATGGTGACCGAATGGCTCAAGCGGGTACCGGATTTCCAGGTGGACGTCGAATCGGCGTGCCGGCCGCCGTCGAGCTTTCAGTGGGGATGGAACACGATCCCGGTGGAGGTCTGAGATGTGGTCCCACCGTCTCGTCGCACCGTTCACGTTCGAGAAAACCGAGGTGCCGCAACGCTCGCCGGAATCGCTCGACGACGGGCAGGTGTTGTTGCGGTTTCTGGCCGCCGGCATCTGCGGCAGCGATCTGCCGGGATTCCGCGGCGCCCAGGGCAGGGTGCCCGGCGACACCGGTGCCTGCGCGGCGGAGAAAGACGGTTTCCCGATCCACGAGGTGGTGGGCGAGGTGATCGCCAGCCGTCACCGCAGTCACCAACAGGGCGATCGGGTGGTCGGGTGGGCATCGGGCTTCGACGGGCTGATGGAACAGGTCGTCACAGCCGGTGACGGTCTGGCGCCCTATGACCCGTCCCTCGACCCCGAGCACGCCGTCGGCCTGCAGCCATTGGCCTGTGTGCTCTACGCGGTCGAGCAGTTGCCAGACCTGGCCGGCCGGCACGTCGCGGTGCTCGGTCAGGGCTCGATCGGACTGCTGTTCTCCTATGTCGCCAAAGCGGCGGGCGCGGCACACGTCACCGGCGTCGACCCGGTGGACCGAGACGATGTCGGCCCGGTGTTCGGGGTGGACTCCGTGGTACGTGCGACCAGTGACCGCTGGGTCGGTCGGCTCGCGCCGGATGCCAAGCCCGACATAGTGATCGAAGCGGTCGGCCATCAGGTCGCCACCCTCACCCATGCGATCGAGGCCGTGGCTCCCGGCGGCACGGTCTTCTACTTCGGCGTGCCCGACGACGATTCGTACCCGATCAGCATGCGGACCATGCTGCGCAACAACCTCACCCTCAAAGCCGGTGTGACACTGGACCGGCGGCGGGTTCTGGACCGGGCAGACGCCTTCGCCCGCGAGCATCCCGGTCTGCTGCACCGCTACCTGACGCACACCTTTTCCGCCGACGACGTACAGGCCGCGTTCGAGCTGGCCTGCCGGCCGGTGCCCGGCAGGATCAAGACCGCCATCGTGGTCAGAGACTCATGAGGGCAGCGAGCAGGCTGCAGGACGCGTTGGCGGCGAAGACGCCTGTGTGGGGCGGCTGGGTGGTGGCTCCGACAATCCTGGGACCCGAGGAATTCACCAGCAGTGGTTACGATTTCGTGGGATTCGACGTTCAGCACGGATACCTCGGCGACGCCGACGTATCCCTCATGCTGCGCAGGCTCGAGTACCTCCCGATCGCCACCGTGGTGCGGTTGCCGACACCGGAGCCCGCCCCGATCGGCAGGGTGCTCGACGCTGGCGCCGACGGCGTCATCATCGCGATGGTCGAGTCCGCCGGGCAGGCAGCGGCCGCAGTCGCCGCGACCCGCTACGCCCCGTCCGGGGTGCGCAGCTACGGCCCACTGCGCACCAGCATGGGGACCGACCCTGCTGCTCTGCAGGAGAGGGTCTCGGTGTTCGCGATGGTCGAAACCGCACGTGGACTCGCCACAATCGACGAGATCTGCGCGGTCGACGGATTGAGCGGTGTGTATGTGGGCCCGGCGGATCTCGCGATCTCCATGGGCCACGGGCCGGCCGATGCCTGGACCCACCATGACGTCCGGGACGCCATGGCGCGGATCCATCACACCGTCACCTCGGCGGGGCTGGTCAGCGGCGTCCACGCGGGCACCGGAACGCTCGGCCGCACCGCCGCGCAACTGGGGTTCCAGATGATCACGCTGGTCTCGGAGTCGCAGGCGTTACGGCACGGCGCCGCAGCCCATCTCACCGAGGCCCGGGGAGCACCGGCCGCGGCACCCGACCGGCAGGGGCAGTACTGATGGCCGCTGCCGACCGCGTGGCGCTCGTCACCGGGGCCGCACGCGGGCAGGGCGCGGCCATCGCGGCCCGCCTCGTCGACGACGGGTTCTACGTGGCCGCATGCGATGTGCTGGTCGACGAGGTGGCCGCGACGGTGACAGCACTCGGTGGGGACCGGGCGATCGCGGTGGCCCTCGATGTGACCTCGGCGCCACAGTGGACACACGCGGTGAGCACCGTCGTCGAACGGTTCGGTGCACTCACCACGCTGGTCAACAACGCCGGCGTGTTGCATCGCGCCGCACTGTCGGACGAGACGCCCGGCGGTTTCGAGGGGAGTTGGCGGGTCAACTGTCTTGGCCCGTTCCTGGGGATCCAGGCGGCGCTGCCGCAGCTGCGTGATGCCGACGGCGCCTCGGTCGTGAACACCTGCAGCACCGGGGCGATCCGCCCGTTCCCCAACCACGCGGCCTACGGCTCGTCGAAGTGGGCGCTGCGGGGCCTGACCCAGGTCGCCGCGGTCGAACTGGCGCCGGCCGGGATCAGGGTCAACTCGGTGTTCCCCGGCCCAGTCGAGACGCCGATGCTGGACGAGGCCACCCGAACCAGGTTGGCCGGCCACGCGCTGACCGGGCGCATCGGAAAGCCGACCGAGATCGCCGACGCGGTGGCGTTCCTGGTCTCCGACCACGCATCGTTCATCACCGGATCGGAGCTCATCGTCGACGGCGGGCAGTGCCTGCAGATTGGATGAAGACCTCAATGCCGAAGACGCTGTCCGTGGGGATCATCGGCGCCGGACCGGGCGGCCTGGCGCTCGGGATCTTCCTGCGCAAAGCCGGTTTCACCGACTTCACCATCTTTGACCGCGAAGACGGCGTCGGCGGCACGTGGCGGGTCAACACCTATCCGGGTTTGGCGTGCGACGTCAAATCGCACCTGTACTCCTATTCGTTCGACCTCAACCCGCGCTGGTCACGACTGTGGTCCGAACAGCAGGAGATCCTGGCGTACTTCGAGCAGTGCGCACAACGCCATCAACTCACCGCACACCTGAAGCTGAACACCGAGATCATCTCGGCCACGTGGCATTCGGACTCGAAGACATGGACGCTGAGGTCTGTCGCAGGTGAGGAGTACACCTTCGACATCGTGGTGTCCGCGATCGGGATCTTCACCCAACCGGTGATGCCGGACCTGGAGCAGGAGCAGCCGTTCACCGGCACCGTGATGCACACCGCGCGCTGGGATCACTCCGTGGACCTCAACGAGGCCAGGGTGGCCGTCCTGGGCACGGGTTCGACCGCTGCGCAGCTTGTTCCGGAGGTCGCGAAGGTGGCCTCGAAGGTCTACTCGGTGCAGCGGTCGCCGACGTGGGTACTGCCGAAACCGGACCGGCCGTACACCGCACGCGAGAAGTGGGTATTCGCCCATGTCCCGCTCGCCAAGAAGATCTACCGCACCCGGCTGTGGCTGCGCAGCGAGTCCAACATCTCGGTCATCGAGAACGGCAGCGACAAGACCCAGCAGTTCAGGGGCATCGCATTGCGCACCCTGGAGACGACGATCGCCGACGAGGAACTGCGCGCGAAGCTCACTCCGACCCATCCGTTCGGATGCAAGCGGCTGGTGTTCGCCACCGACTATCTGCAGACGCTCAGCCAGCCGCACGTGGAGGTGATCTCCAGCCCGGCGCGGGCGCTCCGGTCCAGATCACTGGTCACCCAGGACGGCACCGAACTCGATGTCGACGTGGTGGTGTGTGCCACCGGCTATGCCGCGGCGGACTACCTGGGCCAGATCGACGTGCTGGGCGCCGATGCAACCTCGCTGCGAGACACCTGGCGCGACGGGGCGTTCGCGTATCTGGGCATGGCCGTTCCCGGCTACCCAAACTTCTTCATGCTGTACGGACCGAACACGAACGTGGGCTCGAACAGTGTCATCTTCATGCTGGAGGCGCAGGCGAAGTACATCGTGCGGGCGTGTGAGTACATGCGCCGCAAGGACAAGTCGTACATCGAGGTGCGCTCCGAGGTGACGGCGCGATTCTTGACCCAGATCGACGCGTGGATGCAGGGCACCGTGTGGCTGACCCGGTGCTCCAACTACTTTCGCGCAGCCAACGGCCGTGTCGTGACCCAGTGGCCGCGCAGTGCCCGCGATTTCTGGCGTCGGACCCGCTGGTTCCGGTCCGGGGACTACACCTTCGACCCGCCCCGGGGCCGCCCGGTCATCCAGGTGGGCGCCCAGGCAGCGGACACCGGCTAGGGCGGCCATGGCCATCCCGGAGGTACCCCCGATGCGTGACATCACCGATCGGCTCGATCCGGCCCTGAGGCACCTCGCCGCGGCCCGCGTCGATCTGTCTCCCGCGGTGCTCGGCGCGGTGCGCGATTCGCTCGATCAACGACGTGCCGAGACCGCGAGAACCGTCGACACCGTGGGCGTCGAAATCGAACAGCGCGACGTCCGTGTCGAGTCCGGCAGGGTCGTCACGGTCCGGATCTACCGCGGTGCAGCGCCATCGTCTCCCGCGGTCATCTACTGTCACGCAGGAGCATTTGTCCTCGGTAACCTCGACACCGATCACCGGCAGTGTGTCGAACTGTCCCGCCGCGGCCGCTGCACGGTGATCTCCGTCGACTACCGACTGGCGCCTGAGAACCCTTTTCCCGCAGCATTGGACGATGCCAGGGCAGTCCTCGAGTGGGCGGCCGGCAGCGCCGCGGAACTGGGTATCGATGTCGGCGCACTCGCAGTCGCCGGGAACAGCGCCGGAGCGGCGCTGGCGTCCGGGCTGGCCCAGCAGGCCGCCGCCGGTTCGGCGCCGCGGCTGGTCTTCCAGCTGCTGCACCAGCCGGTGCTCGATGACCGGCCCTCGCCGTCGAAGGAGGAATTCACCACCACCCCCGGCTTCGACGGACCGGCGGTGACCTGGATGTGGCGTCACTACTGCGCCGGAGACCCCGCGCCTGCCGAAGCCGTTCCGGCCGCGGCCGGCGAGTTGAGCTCCCTGCCGGCCACATTGATCACCTGCTCGGAGCTGGACCCGTTGCGCGACGAGGCGGTGGACTACGCGTTGCGGCTGATGTGGGCCGGTGTCAGCACCGAGCTGCACGTGTTCGCCGGAACCTGCCACGGCTTCGACTCGATGGCCCCGGCCGAGGAGGTGAGCGGACAGCTGTGGGCGATCCAGGGTGCCGCACTACGGCGTGCGTTCAGGCGCTAGCCGAGTTCGCGGGCGATGGCGGCATGGTAGGCGTCGATGTGCGCGGGATTGACCGTGCGGAAGAATCCGTCGGGCAACGGCGACTCCTTGAACGCCTCCACGGTCATCGTCCGGTTGAACAGGGTGATGCCCCCACCGGGGCGAGTGAACTTGTACTGCACGGTGATCCGACCAGGCATCCCGCCATTGCCATCGCTGTCATGGCCGAGATCGCCCACCGAGTTGAACATCCACAGCCTGGGGCGCATCGCGATGGCCAGATGCCAGGTGAAGACCCGCCCTCCGTCCGGACCTGACTCGGTCCAGGTGTCACCGACCTCGAGGGGCAGTTTGCCCGGCACGTCGCCCACGCGGGCACTGCCCGGGTAGGTCTTCGGCCAGTTCGCCGGATCGGTCACGAAGTCGTAGATCTCCTCGGGAGATCGGACGAACGCTGTCTCGGACGTTGTCGTCACGATTCCCACGTTGGCTGCCCTTCTTTCGGCGTCGCACTACCTTTACAAAAGGTTGTTGTAATGTCACGCTGCTCGATATGGACTTCTCCGAAGTGCAGCTTTGCGAAGACGATCGGGCCTTCCAATCGGAGTTGAGGGAGCTTCTCGCCGAGCTGGTCACCGACGATGTCATCAGGCGCGACCGGCGCAGCGGCGACAACTTCGACGAGGCGGTTCATCTGGCGCTCGGTGCGGCCGGTTACCTGCGGCGTGACTGGCTGCCCGAGGCGGACGGTGGCTTCGACGCGGCGCGACGGCGAATCTGGGAGCTCGAGATCGGCCGCGCGCAGACGCCGTGGTTCCACTGGGGCACCACCTCGATGGTCGCAACGGCGGTGAACAAGTTTGGGACAGCCGAACTCAGGGACGAGGTGCTCGACAAAGTCCTGACGGGCCACTATCGGCTGTGCCTCGGCTACACCGAACCAGACGGCGGCTCCGACGTCGCCACCTGCAAGACCCGCGCCGTGCGCGATGGATCCAGCTGGGTCATAAACGGTTCCAAGATGTTCACGTCCAACGCCCACCACGCCCAGTACGTGTTCCTGATCACCAACACCGACCCGGCGGCGGCCAAGCATCAGAGCCTGACGATGTTCCTGGTCCCGCTCGACTCGCCGGGCGTCGCAATCCAGCCGATCCGCACCGTCGACGGCGACCGCACCAACATCACCTTCTACAGCGATGTCCGCGTCGACGACCGCTACCGGGTAGGTGCGGTCAACGGAGGTTGGGGGGTGCTCCGCGAGGCGCTCAACGCCGAACACGGCACCGTCGAACGTGACCGCAGCGGTCTGCACAAGATCGCGGCGATGACCGCACATGCGCTGTTGCTGGCCGCCGCGACGGACAAGGCCGCGGGTGAAGCCGACCTCACCGACGGCTCCGTCGGATATCGGCTGGGCCGCAGCATCGCCCGGCTGGAGGCTGCGCTGAGCACACCGGAGATGTTCGGCCGGGTGGCGATCGCCCAGGCGCTGCGGGAGCTCACCCCGGATCTGATGGATCTCCTCGGAGCTGCGTCGAGCCTGCCGACCGAAACCGGCGGCGCGGCCGCGGGCGGGGAGGTGGAGTACCTGTTCCGGTTGGCCGGTCCGACCGGGATCTACGGTGGCACGCTCGAGGTCTTCCGCAACATGATCGCCCAGCACGCGCTGGGGCTCGGGAGGCCCCAGTACGCGTCGCCGGCCGCCGTCAAAGGTGGACGATGACCTCGGAGGCGAGCAGCTGCAGCGTCTCATCCGAACAACGGTCGTGCGTGAACAGCACGATCTGACCGAAGCCCATCTCGACGATCTCACCGAGACGGTCGACGATCGCGGGCGCGGTGCCGATCAAACCGGCCTCGTGCAGGCCGAATGCGGCCATCCCGAACCGCTTTTCGGCGAGACTGCGGATCCCGGGCAGTGTGTTGTCGTCGGGGGCCAGCGCCATCACCGCCTCGATCGAGAGCACGATGGAGTCGGGGTCGCGACCGATGTCCTCGCAGATCGACCGCAATGCCGAGAGCTTGTGTTCCAACTCGCCCAGCGCGTAGGTGGGCACGTTCCAGACGTCGGCGTAGCGAGCCACCAACGGCAGCGTGAACCTCTCGCCCACACCTCCGACCACGATCGGCGGCCGGGGACGCTGGGCGGCCCCGGGTTTGATCGGCATGTCGGTGACGGTGAAGTGGTCTCCGGCGAAGTCGATCCGCTCCTCGGCGAACGCCTGGTGCAGGATCTGCAATGTCTCGCCCAGCCGGCTTGATCGCTGCGCGAATGTGCCCCACTCAAGGCCAGCCCGCCGGTGCTCGTCCTCGATCGAGCCGCTGCCGAGCCCCAACGTCAGGCGACCCCCCGAGATCTGGTCGAGGGTGGTCGCCATCTTCGCCAGCGTCACCGGGTGGCGGAACTGGTTGCACAGCACCATGTGTCCGATGCGGATCCGGTCGGTGCGGGCCAGCAGGGCGGTGGCCAGTGTCCAGGCCTCCATCGAAGGATATTCGGGCATCCCTGGGCCGTACAGATGGTCGTAGAGCCACAGCGAGTCGATTCCGAGCTGCTCGCAGCGCCGGGTGCGGTGCAGCATGTCATCGAACGAGAAGCCCATCTGGGGCAGGTAGACACCGATCTCGGGTCTGCTCATGACCGCGTGGTCGCCTTTCCGCGTTCGGGTGCCGCTGTACATTCCCCCGCCTGCATGGTAACGACATTCTCAGTATTGGAGAAGGCAGTTCTGAAAAGTTCCATCTACCTCGAGCCGGAAGGGCCGACATGCAGTTCTCGATCACCCACCCGATGCACAGCCACCCGTACAACCCCGAACTCGTCGCGGGCGCCGGCATCGCGCAGGTCGCGGTGGCCGCCGAGAAGGCCGGCTTCGGCGGATTCGGGTTCACCGATCATCCGGCGCCGACGCAGCGGTGGCTGGAAGCCGGTGGTCACGATGCGCTCGACCCCTTCGTGGCGATGAGTTACGCCGCCGCCCACACGACGACGTTGCGACTGATCCCGAATATTGTCGTGCTGCCGTACCGGAATCCGTTCGTGGTCGCCAAGGCGGGCGCGACCTTGGACCTGTTGTCGGACGGCCGGTTCACGCTGGCGGTAGGGGCGGGCTACCTGAAACGCGAATTCGCGGCGCTGGGAGTTGATTTCGACGATCGGGCGGCGCTGTTCGAGGAGTCGCTCGAGGTGATCCGGGCAATCTGGACGACCGACGACGTGACGTTCGAGGGCAAGCACTTCAGCGCCCGCGGTATCACGGCCCATCCCCGGCCGATGGCCAAGCCGCACCCCCCGATCTGGATCGGTGGCAACACCGCGGCGGCGCGGGCCCGGGTGGCGGCCCACGGCCAGGGGTGGTGCCCGTTCCGGGCTCCTGCGGTGCTCGCCCGGACTGCGCGCACCGCCACCCTGGACTCGGTCGAGCGCCTCACCGCCGGGATCGCAGATCTTCGGCGGCGCCTCGAGGACGCCGGTCGTGACCCTCGGGACATCGACGTGGTGTTCACCAACAGCGTCGGTGGCAGCCCTGGCGACGACGACTTCGACGCCGGCGCGTTCCTGACCGGGGTGGCCGAACTCGAGGCGGCGGGGGTGACCTGGGTTCAGGTGTCGGTGCCCGGGGACAGCCTGTCGCACGCGCTCGAAGCGATCGAGGAGTTCGGGTCCTCGGTCGTCGCCGAGGTCAGCCGTTGAGCCGCACCAGCGTCTTGCCGATGTTGGCCCCGGTGAACAGGCCGTTGAGGGCATCGACGCAGGACTCGATGCCCTCGAAGATGTGCTCGCGGTGCACCAGCAAACCGTCATGTTCCCACTGCCGCAACGCCGCGAACGCCTCGTCGAAGCGGCCCCATTCGTCCAGCGCGTTGAACCCTTGCATCGTCGCGGTTTTCGCGAGCAGGTTCACATAGTTCGCCGGCCCGGGATGATCGCCGGTGAGATAGCTGGAGATGACTCCGCAGAGCACGACGCGTGCCTTGTGTGCCAGCCGGCCGAGCACCGCGTCGAGGATCGGACCGCCGACGTTGTCGAAGTACACGTCGACACCACGCGGACAGTGCTCCCTGAGCGCGGCAGGCAGGTCCTCGCCGCGGTAGTCGATGCACGCGTCGAATCCGAAGTCCTGCACCACGGCCCGGCATTTGTGCGCCCCGCCGGCAATGCCGACCACGCGTGCGCCGGCGATCTTGGCGATCTGGCCCGCCACCGAACCGGTCGCGCCCGCGGCCGCCGACACCACGACCGTCTCACCCGGCTGCGGGCGTCCGACACCGGTCATCCCGAAGTAGGCCGTGGCCCCGGTGGGGCCGTACACCGACATCACCGCCCGGTGGTCGACTTGATCTCCGGGCCCGGGCACCGGGGTGGTGAACAGGTCGTCGCGCACGAGTGTGTACTCCTGAAATCCCGTCAGGGTCGTCACGACGTCGCCGACGGAGTAGGCCGGACACCGGGACGCCACCACCTCGCCGATGCCCGCCGCGCGGATGCACTCACCCAGTTGCACCGGCGGCAAGTAGCTCGGCTGGTCGTCGAGCCAGGTCCGCGCCGCGGCGTCGATGCCCACGTAGCTGGTGCGCACCAGCGCCTCCCCGTCGCCGGGTTCGAGTGCGTCCACTGTCACCAGTTCGGTGTCCTCCGGCGCGACCAGCCCGCGTGGCCGGCGGCGCAACAGGATCTGGCGGTTCTTCGGCGGCATCAGCCAGAAACTACCCAAGCCGCGGCTGGGCCGGACCCGATCACGTTCATTTCGGCGGCCACAGGGCGGGCTTCGGCAACTCGGCTAGCACCTGCAGCCTCGACTCGTCGAAACTCAACATGCCCTTGATCGGCCGGCTCTCGGGCAGCGGGTCCTGGTAGCTCCACGCCACGTCATCGACGACGGTGCCGCCGACGCCGGCACACCAGTAGGTGGCGTGGCCTTTGTAGTTGCAGTAGCTGGTCGTCGCGGATCGGCTCAGCAGATCCGTGCGAACGAGCGACGGATCGACATAGAGCCGCGGCTCGAGCGCGGTCTCGAACAGGATCGTCGTGTCGTCGGTGTCGACCAGGCTCGTGCCGAGCACGTCGACCCGCAGCCGCCGGCTGGTCGGGCGGCAGTCCACCCGGTGGTACGGGTTGGGCGGATAGTGCACCAACGGTCGGCCCTCCTCGATCCAGCTGTCCATCAGCGCCCAGGGCACCACCACGTAGCCGGGAGCTTCGGGTACCGGATCGCCCTGCAGGTCCCCGATCTCGTCGGCCGCGAAGGCGAAGCTGAGCGGGCGGCCGCGGCGGTGCACCATCAGGGCGTGTTCGGTGTCGATGACCGTGTGCCCGTCGCGGATCGCCTGAACCCGCCGCGGGTGCGGCTCGATGTACACGACGTCGTCGGCGACCGGGGGAGTGAGCCGCCCGGCACGGTCGCCGCTGAGCGGGCCCGTTCCAGCGACCAGGCTCATCGAAGGTTCCCGGTGACAGTCGGACTCGTGGGCGTCTGCATGCCTTCAGACCTTACAAAGTCTTGTCAAGATGTCACGCTCACCGGTCAGGCCCGCAGGTCGGCTCGTGGCAACAAATGGTGTCGGTTTGGGCGAAGGAGACATCCGGTGTGCCGAACCCCTGTCAAATGGGTACCACGACCATGATCGCCACCGACGGGGTGAGACGGTCGGCCGGAAACGAACGGGGTGAGAGTGAAACGGCTCAACGGCGTGGACGCCATGATGCTGTACAGCGAGACCCCCGAGATCCACATGCACACCCTCAAGATCGGTGTCCTCGACGTGTCGAACGTCGAGGGTTACGACTTCGAGCTGTTCCGAGCGGTGGCCGCGGCCCGACTGCACGCGTTGGCCCCGTTGCGGTATCAGCTGGTCGACATCCCGCTGAAGCTCCACCACCCGATGTGGGTGCAGAACGCCGAGATCGACCTCGACTACCACCTGCGCCGTGCCCGGGTCGCCGCCCCGGGAGGACGCCGCGAACTCGACGAACTGATCGGGCAGATCGCCGGCACGCCGCTGGACCGCGATCATCCGCTGTGGGAGATGTACGTCGCGGAAGGGTTGGCCGACAACCGCATCGCGATCATCCACAAGGTCCACCACGTGCTGGCCGACGGTGTGGCCTCCGCCAACCAGCTGGCGATGGCGATCCAGCCCCAGGAGCCCGCGGTGGGGGGACAGTTGGCGGCGGCCCCCGCCGATTCGGGAACGCCGACCAACCTGCTCAAGGCCGCCGGACAGGACCACCTCAGGCAGCTGCGGAGACTGCCCCAGCTGGTTAACCGGACCGCCGCCGGTGTGCTGCGGGTTCAGAAGAAGTCCAGGCAGCGCGGCCGCAACCCCGACTTGGCACGCAACTTCGCGCCGCCGCCCACGTTCATCAACCATGTGGTGACGCCGGGACGGCGATTCGCCACCGCGCCGCTGGCACTACCCGACGTGAAAGAGACCGCCAGGCACCTCGGCGTGACCCTCAACGACATCGTGCTGGCAACAGCGGCCGGTGCCCTGCGCCGACTGCAGCTGCGTTACGACGGCAGAGCCGACGCACCGCTGATCGCCGGAGTCCCGGTGAGTGTCGACCCGTCCCCGCAGCGGCTCGTGGGCAACGAATTCACCTACATGACACCGTCTTTGCCGGTCCACATCGACGATCCGCTGGAGCGGGTCCGGCTCACCGCGCTGTCGACGGCGATCGCCAAGGAGAACCATCAGCTGCTGGGACCCACCCTGATTCCGTCCTGGTTGACCTATCTGCCGCCGGCGCTGACGCCAGGAATCTTCCGCAGTCAGGCTCGCCGGGTCGAATCCGCGACCGTGATGAACCTGACGATCTCCAATGTGCCGGGACCGCGGCAACGGGGATTCGTCGAAGGCGCGACGGTGGACGAGATCTATTCGGTGGGGCCGATCGTCGCAGGCAGCGGAATGAACATCACCGTGTGGAGCTACGTCGACCAGCTCGCCATCTCGGTGCTGACCGACGACCGAACCCTCGCCGACCCGCACGAGGCCACCGATGCGCTGATCGATTCCTTCGTCGAGATCCGCCGGGCTGCCGGGCTGGCCGACGCGCTGACCGTCGTCGAGAACGCCATGCCGATGGCCCCGGCGACGTAGCTTCCCGGCTACGTCGGTATCCCGGACGGAAACCGTTGCTCGGTTGGTTGTTTCGCCGCGCCCGCAGGTGCCGCCGGGCGTTCCCGGAGCCCGGCGGGCTTTACAGATGTATGAAAAAGTGTCACGCTGTCTGTGCGCGAGACGGCTGGCGCACAAGGTGCGGCGATGACGCAGAAGTCCTCAGGGAGGCAGACGGTGACTGCTCGCACGTCCGAGGTCGACGGCCTTCGACCGGTCGAACGGCGGAGCTCCGGAGTGCGCAGCTCAGGTGGCGTGCTGCTCGCTTACCACCTGACGGCAGTCGCGGCCGACGTCGAGGACGTCGTCCGCCACGCGGGGGGATGGCTCTGCGACCGGGCCCGGGCAGGCTGGCAGGTCACTGTGCTGGTGCCACCGGGCAGCGATACCCGCGCACTGACGATCCTGGGTGTGGGCGTGGGAAGCTGGGAACCCGGCGCGTCCGCGCTGGGGTCCGAACCACCGGCCGCAGTCGCGGTGGGAGCCGGTGTCCTGTGCCGACACGAAGACCTGCGCCGGGAAGTGCTGGGCACCGTCGAGGTCGAAAGCAGCGAGGTCACCGTGTGGGGGGAGGCGCCCCCGTTCACCACCGACCTGAGATTCGGCCGCGTGCACCACCCTCTGAGCGTCGCCGCGCAGGCATTCAAGGCGCGAGCACTTTCGCAATGCGACTCTGCGGGCACCGCGCCGGCCGTCGAACAGTTCCTCAGTTGTGCGCTGTGGTACCCGCCAGAGGGCGGCGATCTGGTGCCGGTCTCATCAAGCCGGTGACCGAGGACCGAATACCGGAGGCCTCGCGACGCCTGGACCCCCGAGGCGAGCACGGCGCCGGCGACGACCGCCTACACCGCGTCCGTCTCCTGGTGCCCGGCGCGGGAGTCGGGGAGGTCGTGCGGTCTGTGGGCGGGTTCCTCTGCGACCGGGCGCGCGCCGGGTGGGACGTCAGGGTGCTCCTCACAGCGCCGTGCGACACGCGCGCGCTGCGGATCCTCGGCATCGCGGCACACGAACTCGACGCCGACCTGCTGTCGGTGATCGAGGGGCTCTCCCGCGGCGGCGCACTCGCGCTCGGCGCCGATGTCCTGGCCCGGGACGCCGACAGCCGCGAGCAGGTGTCGCGACTGATCAGCCGGGGTCGGGCCGAGGTCACCGTGTGGGGCCGACCGACACTGGGCAACCTCACCCAGGGCCTCGAGCCGGTGGCCCATCCGATGAGCGCGGCGGCCAGGGCGTTCAAGGCGCATGCACTTCGGGCCATCGGCGGCGCTACGGACAGCGGTGCTGCCGTCGAACCGCACGAGACGTTGTTCCGGGTCCGCGGGTCACGCCGGCGTCGCTCGCTCTGAAAGCGAAAGCTAGCGGGTCTCGGGGTTGCGGTGGACGTACCAGCTGCGCGCCACGACGCCGAAGACCAGCGCCGCGAAGCCGACCACAAACCAGTCCTCGACACGACCGGCGTGGTTGCCGTGCAGCATCAGCAGAAGGAAGATCCCCCCCAGCACCCCACCGATCTGCTGGACGCGGGGATTCTCCTTCGACCAGCCCCACTCCGCGGACGGCACATCCTCGACGTCGACGCCGCTGCGACGTTCCACCTCGGTGCTTGCCACGGCTGCTCCTCACATTCGGGGCTCGGTTGCGTCATTCTGACACAGGTCTACTACGAGCGGCCGTAGAGGCACCGAATGCGCAGCATCAGCGCAGTAGGCTCGCCGGTCATGACAGCGCAGAACGCAGCAGGCCCTTTCGGCGACAAGGTCGTCTTCGTCACAGGTGCGGCACGGGGTCAGGGACGGGCACACGCCATCCGGTTCGCCGAGGCGGGCGCCGACGTCATCGCGGTCGATCTGTGCGACCAGATCGACAGTGTCGCCTACCCGATGGCGACGCCGGAAGACCTCGACGAGACGGTGCGACTGGTCGATAAGACCGGTAGGCGGATAGTCGCCGAGCAGGGCGACGTGCGCGACCGCGAGCGGCTTGCCGAGGTCGTGGCGCGCGGGGTCGAAGAGTTCGGGCGCCTCGACTTCGTGCTCGCCAACGCCGGAATCCTGCCTGCCGCCGGCCGACAGGGCCGCGACATCACCGCCTACACCGACGCCATCGGCGTGATGCTCAACGGTGTCTACTTCACCATCGAGGCCGCGCTGCCCGCGCTGCTGGCCAACCCCGACGGTGGCGCCATCGTGATCACCAGTTCGGCAGCCGGTTTCAAATCCGTCAGCACCGATTTCGAGAGCATGAGCCACGGCGCCGCCGGATACACCGCCGCCAAACACGGCGTCGTCGGCCTGATGCGGCACTTCGCCACCTCACTGGCGAGCAAGAACATCCGGGTGAACTCGGTGCATCCGGGCGGCGTCGCGACCCCGATGGTGCTCAACGAGGCCATGGCCGGTTTCGTCGCCGAGCACCCGTCATTCGGCGAGTCCCAGCGCCCGCTGCTCACCATCCCGATGATGGAACCCGACGAGGTAAGCGAGACGATGCTGTACCTGTGCGGACCGGCCGGACGCCACATCACCGGGGTGGCGCTGCCCGTGGACGCCGGGCTGATGCTCAAGTAGCCGTACCGGCTGTACTTCAACGCGCCGTACCGGCTTTACTTCAACGCGCCGTACCGGCGCAACGCCACGGCGCGTTCCTCGGCGTGGTCGACCATCGGCTGCGGGTAGTCGTCGGGGCGGTCGTCACCGAGCTTGTGTACGTCGTCGACCCCGGACAACTCCGGCACCCAGCGGCGCACCCAGTCGCCCGAGGGGTCGAACTTAGACCCCTGGGTCGTCGGGTTGAACACGCGGAAGTACGGCGCCGCGTCCGTGCCGCAGCCGGCCGCCCACTGCCACCCGTGCTGGTTGTTGGCCATGTCGCCGTCGACGAGCTGGTCGAGAAACCACCGAGCACCCCACTGCCACGGCAAGTGCAGGTCTTTGACCAGAAACGACGCCACGATCATCCGCACCCGGTTGTGCATGAACCCGGTCTCGGCCAGCTGCCGCATTCCGGCGTCGACGATCGGAAAGCCCGTCCGCCCGGCCTTCCACACCTCGAACGCCTGCTCGGCGTCGTTGCCGTCGTCGACCTCGATGCCGTCGAACGCGGAGTTCCAGTTCCACCACCCGCTCTTCGGCCACTCGTGCAGCACACTGGCGTAGAAATCGCGAAAGGCCAACTCCCGCAGGTACGCCTGCGGACCTTTGCCCCGGCCCAGGTCCGCGGCCAGCGTGCGTGGATGGATCGTGCCGAACTTCAGATGTGCCGACATCCGGCTGGTCCCGTCGAGATCGGGCCGGTTGCGGTCACCGTCGTAGTCGGCGAGTCCGTTGCGGCAGAATCGCTTCCAGTGACTCAGCGCGGCGTGCTCACCGGCCGGCAGTTCCAACTCGACACCCGCGTCGGGGATCTCGGTGATGTCGGCACGCCCTGGCACGTCGGCCGGATCGATCCAGCGCGCCGAGTCCTTGCCGGACTCTGCCGGCGGCCGCCACCCGTGTTTGCGCCACGCCTCGAAGAACGGGGTGAACACCTTGTACGGAGTGCCGTCGCCCTTGCTGACCCGCCCCGGTGACACCAGATACGGCGATCCGGTCGCCACCAGTTCGACCTCGCCGAGCGCCTCGTGCACCTGCTCGTCACGACGGCGCCCGAAGGGCGTGTGATCGCCGGAGACGTGCACCGACGACGCGCCGATCGCCTTGGCCAGCGCCGGTATCCGCACCTTCGGGTCACCCCGGGTGACCAGCAACCGGCCGCCCAGGCCGGTACGCAGCTCGCGCAGCGCGTCGTACAGATACTGCAACCGCCGCTCGCCGGCGCCGGACTGCAGTCGCGGGTCCAGCACATAACAGGCGAGTACCTCGCCGTCGACATCGGCGGCGGCCGACAGCGCAGGCAGATCGTTGAGTCTCAGATCGCGGCGGAACCACAACACAGCGGGCATGGCATTGATGCTGCCCGCAATCTGCGGTAGAGAAACAAGGATCTACGAGAGGTGGTTGATGCAATTCTGGAGCGGCACGCCGTTCATGGAGGTCGCCGACGCGATCGCGGTCGCGCGGATGGTGGACGAGGCGGGCTACGACGGGATCATCTGCGCCGATCACCTGATCTATCCACGGCAACTGACATCGCCCTACCCTGATTCGCCCACGCAGAAGCCGCCGTGGCCACCGGAGACGAGCTGGCCGGACCCTTGGGTCCTGACCGGTGCGATGGCCGCGGTGACCACCAGGTTGCGGTTCTCCAACGCGATCTACATCGCCCCGGCACGGCCGCTGCTGGAGGTCGCCAAACAGGTCGCCACTGCGTCGGTGATCTCCGGCGGGCGGGTGTCACTGGGGGTCGGCGTGGGCTGGATGCGCGAAGAGTACGAGCTGATGGGCCAGGACTTCGGGAACCGGGGCAGGCGCCTCGACGAGATGATCCCCGCGTTGCGGGCGCTGTGGGGCGGTGGCTGGGTGTCGTGGAGCGGCGAGCACTACCGGGTGCCCGAGATGATGATCGAGCCCCATCCGCCGGGTCCGGTCCCGATCCTGTGTGGCGGCGAGTCCGAGGCCGCGCTGCGCCGTGCGGCGCGACTGTGCGACGGGTGGGTCGGTTACGCCTACGCCTGGGACGACGCGGTGCGCTACGCCCAGAAGCTGACCGAGCTGCGACGCCACTATGACCGACTCGACGATCCGTTCGACATCCTGCTGGCGCTGCTGGAGCCCCCGACTCCCGACCTCTACAAGCGTGCCGAGGACGCCGGAATCACCGCCGTGATGTGTGCGCCGTGGATGGGTGTCGAGGGCGTGCGCTCCGGGGGAGTCGAGCAATTCCGGGGTCCCATCGAGCAGTTCGCCGAGACCGTCATCGCCAAGGTCAACGGCTGACCGGCACGGCTGCCAGAATGCCTGCATGACCCCCGAGCCTGCCGATCGTTACCCGCGGGACATGGTCGGCTACGGCGCCGACCCGCCCCATCCTCGCTGGCCGGGCCAGGCCAACATCGCGGTGCAGTTCGTGCTCAACTACGAGGAGGGCGCGGAGAGCAATGTGCTGCACGGCGATGCGGCGTCTGAGACGTTCTTGTCGGAAATCGTTTCCGCCCAGCCGTTCCCTAATCGTCATATGAGCATGGAGTCGCTGTATGAATACGGTTCGCGTGCCGGGGTGTGGCGGGTGCTGCGGACCTTCGAGCGCCGCGGCCTGCCGCTGACCATCTTCGGAGTGGCGATGGCACTTGCCCGCAACCCCGCGGCGGTATCGGCGTTTCTGGAGCGCGGCGACGAGATCGCCTGTCATGGCCTGCGCTGGATCAGCTATCAACTGCTCGAACCGGAGGTGGAGCGCCGGCATCTCGCCGAAGCGGTCGAGTTGATCACCGAGGTGACTGGGCAGGCGCCGCTGGGCTGGTACACCGGCCGGGACTCACCTGCCACCCGCCGGCTCCTGGTCGAACACGGCGGCTTCGTCTACGACTCCGATTCCTACGCCGACGATCTGCCGTACTGGACCAGGGTGAACGGGACGAACCATCTGGTCGTGCCGTACACCCTGGACACCAACGACATGCGTTTCGCGATCGCAGGTGGGTTCCCCAGCGGCGACGAGTTCTTCACCCACCTTCGCGACGCGTTCGACGTGCTGTACGCCGAGGGTGTGGCCGGTGCGCCGAAGATGCTCTCCGTGGGACTGCACTGCCGGCTGGTGGGCCGGCCGGCCCGGATCGCGGCGTTGGAGCGCTTCCTGGACCACGTGCAGTCCCACGAAGGG
Source organism: Mycolicibacterium austroafricanum (assembly GCF_902705885.1). Lineage (GTDB taxonomy): Bacteria > Actinomycetota > Actinomycetes > Mycobacteriales > Mycobacteriaceae > Mycobacterium > Mycobacterium vanbaalenii_A. The sequence continues at coordinate 128,072 of NZ_CACSIP010000002.1, forward strand.
GTGTGGATCACCCGTCGTATCGACATCGCACGGCACTGGGCGGAGCACTTTCCGCCGAGCTGATCCGCGCTGTCGGGGGCGCTGAGGGACCGCGTGACTCTGGGCCGGCGCGGCGAGCGCTCCGCCGGGACAGCGGAAATGTCTTCCCACTTTCAGGCTTTCGTCGGTGCGTCGGTGGTGACGAAGCTAGGGTGGTCGGTGGCCAACGCGACGCTGGGCCCAACTGCGCGGCGCCGCGTACGAGCCCGCGGCAGGAGGCACGGGGCACATGATCGTCACCGGAAGAGGAGTTGCTGCACCGGTCTGTCTGCTGGTGCTCTGTCTCGCCGCCGTCGGCTGTCGATCGGCCACACCGGAGTGGCGGCACGCCACAAGTGCGACCGGGAACTATGTCGCCGAATTTCCCGGGGAGCCGGTGACACGGACGGAATCGGCTCCGGACAGCCCGATATCGACGCAGTTCACCTTTTCCGAATCCGACGAACACTCCTTTGGCATCGTCGAGACGACGTTGAACGGCATCGCTGCTTACCCGCTTGACGAAGCGGTCGACAGATCCATCGAAGGCAGTCGGGCCGACCGAGAAGAACACACCGGTGGCCCCGTCACGGTGAGCGAAATCTGGCGGACCACGGGCAACTTCGACGGCGCCGAGACCCGGGAGTTCGGTTACCAACTCATCGACGGCGACGAGAAGACGACGGTCAACTCGGTGCTCTTCTATCGCGACGGCAACGTCGTGCAGGCCATGGTCGTGTACGACGGTGAGGCCGACCAGGAAGCGGTCGACCGCTTCCTGTCGTCCCTCGCGAGCGAACCGTCCTGAGTGGAACCCTGCCGCCGTTTAGCACCCTATGAGGGGTGAGTTGGTCACATGGGGGGCATCAGCACCGTGTCGATCAGGTAGACCGTGGCGTTGGCGGTCTGCACGCCGCCACAGACCACGGACGCGTCGTTGACTCGCAACTCGCCGTCGTGGCCGGTCACGGTCACCTCGGCGCCCTGCACCGTCGTGTGGGTGCCTACCACTGCGGCCGGATCCGCTTTGCCCGGAACCACGTGGTAGGTAAGGATATTGGTCAGCAGGGGGGCGTCGGTGGTGAGTGTCTCGATGGTCGCGGGATCGATCTTGGCGAACGCTTCATCGGTCGGTGCGAACACGGTGAACTCGGCGCCGTTGAGGGTGTCGACCAGGTTCACCTCTGGATTGAGTTGCCCTGAAACGGCTTTGGTGAGGGTGGTCAGTAGCGGGTTGTTCGACGCGGCCACGGTGACCGGCTCCTGGGCCATGCCCTGCACCGAGCCTGGGCCCACGGGTACCTGCTCCACGTAGGCCGCGCACCCCGGCCCCACCGGTTGGGCGGTCGCTGTCGCCGCCGATCCCAGAGAGAGTCCGACCGTCGCGGCTACAGCGAATCCCGCTCCTGCCAATGCTTTTCCGTTGACCATCATGTCCTGGAGTTTCCCTTCGTGTCATCAGCCGGTGGTCCGGCGACGTCTGTGTGCGTTGTTGCAATTGCTATTCGACGCCGATCGGGTCGTGGATGGGTTGTCGGGCAGAATTCTGGAGAGACGGCGAACAGGAAGATCCCCCGCACTGCAAGGCAGTGCGGGGGATCTCCGGGGGGTAGCTGGGCCGGTCAGTTGGCCGGAGGCATCAGCACCGTGTCGATCATGTACACCGTGGCGTTGGCGGTTTGCACACCACCGCACACCAGGCCGGCGTCGTTGACCATCATGTCGTTACCGGCGCCGGTGACGTTCAACGTCGCACCCTGAACCGTCGCGTGCTCGCCCGCGACCTGGTCGGGGCCCGCCTGCCCGGGCACCACGTGGTAGGTCAGGATGCTGGTCAGCAGATCAGCGTCCGTCTGGAGTGTCTCCAGGGTGGCGGCGTCGATCTTGGCGAACGCATCGTCAGTCGGTGCGAACACGGTGAATTCACCGCCGTTGAGGGTGTCGACGAGGTTGACGTCGGGATTGAGCTGTCCCGACAGCGCCGAGGTCAACGTGGTGAGCATCGGGTTGTTCGATGCCGCGACGGTCACCGGATCCTGTGCCATGCCTGCAACCGAGCCGGGCCCCTCGGGCACCTGTTCGGCGTAGGCGGCGCATCCGGAGCCGATGAGTGTGGCCGCGGGGTCGGCCATCGCGCTGGTCGTCGTCGGGGATTCTGAGGTGCCGGTCGCGTCCTCGACGGCCGACTCGGCCGCGCTGGTGGCCGACGTGGCGTTGGTCTCGGCCTCCTCGCTCGAACAGGCCGCTGCCCCAAAGATCGCTACTGCGGCGATACCCGCCGCCGCAGCCGACTTCCGGTGAAATGCCTTCATATTCTCCCTATCCCTTCATGAGCAGACGTCGTTGCCCGCCCTGAGCTGACACTGGTGATTCCACACTGCGGCCCCCGCGGATGGGTCTGGACAGGTTCCGTCACATTCACGTCATAATTTGCATCGGTCGCAGCCGGTACCCGGGCTGACCGCGGCGCGGTGGTCCCGAGCGGCACAATGGACCGGTGAGCGAATCGGACAGACGGCTGCGGGTGCTGATCCTGGGCAGCACGGGGTCCATCGGAACCCAGGCGCTCGACGTCATCGCCGCCAACCCCGAACGCTTCGAGATCGTCGGCCTGGCCGCCGGCGGTGGCAACCCCGACCTGCTCAGTCGGCAGCGCAGGCAGACCGGGGTGACGAACATCGCCGTCGCCGACCCGGCCGCCGCCGGCATCGTCGGTGACGTCGGCTACACGGGACCGGATGCGGTCACCCGGCTCGTCGAGGACACCGCCGCGACAACCGGGGTCGACGTGGTGCTCAACGCGTTGGTGGGCGCACTGGGTCTGAAACCGACGCTGGCGGCGTTGGCCAGCGGCGCCCGGCTGGCGCTGGCCAACAAGGAGTCGCTGGTGGCGGGCGGTCCGCTGGTGCTCAGGGCCGCCGCTCCGGGACAGATCGTGCCGGTCGACTCAGAGCATTCCGCGCTGGCACAGTGCCTGCGCGGCGGCACCGCCGACGAGGTCGCCAAGCTGGTCCTGACCGCGTCCGGCGGGCCGTTCCGAGGCTGGAGCAGAGCACGGCTGGAGAACGTCACCCCCGAACAGGCGGGCGCGCACCCCACCTGGTCGATGGGGCCGATGAACACGCTGAACTCAGCATCTCTGGTCAACAAGGGACTGGAGCTGATCGAGACCCACCTGCTGTTCGGCGTCGACTACGACCGCATCGATGTTGTTGTGCATCCGCAGTCGATCGTCCACTCGATGGTGACGTTCACCGACGGCTCGACCCTGGCCCAGGCCAGCCCTCCCGACATGAAGTTGCCGATCGCGCTGGCGCTGGGCTGGCCGGCCAGGGTGGCGGGCGCCGCGTCGGCCTGTGACTTCACCACGGCTGCGACCTGGGAATTCGAACCCCTCGACAGCGACGTCTTCCCGGCGGTCGACCTCGCCCGCGCCGCCGGCCGCGGCGGTGGATGTCTGACCGCGGTCTACAACGCCGCCAACGAAGAGGCGGCAGAGGCGTTCCTCGCGGGTCGCATCCCGTTTCCGGCGATCGTCAGAACCATCGACGACGTGCTGCGCGCTGCCGACCAGTGGTCGGCCGAACCAGCTACCGTGGAGGACGTGCTCGACGCGCAGCTGTGGGCCCGTGACCGGGCGCGGCGTGCGGTCGAGCGCGAACCCGCAGCTAGAGGATAAGGACCGACCACCACATGATGTTCACGATCGGCATCGTGCTCTTCGCACTCGCCATCTTGCTGTCGGTGGCGCTGCACGAGTGCGGCCACATGTGGGTCGCGCGCGCGACCGGGATGAAGGTGCGTCGCTACTTCGTCGGTTTCGGTCCCACGTTGTGGTCCACCCGCAGGGCCAACAGGCTCGGTGAGACCGAGTACGGCGTCAAGGCGGTCCCGCTGGGTGGGTTCTGTGACATCGCGGGCATGACATCGGTCGAGGAACTCGCACCCGACGAGCGTCCTTACGCGATGTACAAGCAGAAGACGTGGAAACGCGTGGCGGTGCTGGCGGCCGGACCCGGTATGAACTTCGCCATCGGTCTGCTGCTGATCTACGCGATCGCGGTCATCTGGGGCCTACCCAACCTGCACCCGCCGACCAACGCCATGGTGGGGGAGACGTCGTGCGTGAAATCCGAAGTCACTCAGGGAACTCTGGGTGACTGCATCGCCCCCAGTCCGGCAGCCGCGGCAGGCATCCAGGCCGGCGATGTGGTGGTGAAGGTCGGAGAGACGCCGGTGGCCTCGTTCGACGAACTGGTCACCGCGGTGCGCCAGCTCGACGGGCCGACGCCGTTCACGGTGCAGCGGGATCAGGACGGCCAGGTTCGGGAGTTCACCACCACCGTCGACGTGACGCAGAGTCAACGCTATGTCGCCGGCGGCGACGGGGCCGCCGAGCCGGTACCCGCGGACGTCGGCACCATCGGCGTCACCGGGGCCACCTTCGGGCCGACGCAGCACAACCCGCTCTCTGCAGTGCCGGCGACGTTCGCGTTCACCGGCGACCTCGCCGTGGAACTGGGCAAAGCGCTGGCCAAGATCCCGACCAAGGTCGGCGCTCTGGTGGAGTCGATCGGCGGCGGCGAACGCGATCCCGAAACGCCGATCAGTGTCGTCGGTGCCAGCATCATCGGCGGCGACACCGTCGACGCCGGGCTGTGGGTGGCGTTCTGGTTCTTCCTGGCCCAACTGAACTTCGTGCTCGGTGCGATCAACCTGGTTCCGTTGCTACCTTTCGACGGCGGACACATTGCGATCGCCGTGTTCGAGAAGCTCCGCAACCTGTTCCGGTCGGCGCGCGGCATGGTGGCCGCCGCGCCGGTGAACTACCTCAAGCTGATGCCCGCCACCTATGTGGTGCTCGTGCTGGTGGCCGGCTACATGCTGTTGACGGTCACCGCCGACCTGGTCAACCCCATCAGACTTTTCCAGTAGGAGATCTCATGACCATGTCCATCGGGTTGGGGATGCCGGCAGCGCCGGCACCCACCCTGGCCCCCCGCCGCAAAACCCGTCAACTGATGGTGCGTGACGTCGGTGTCGGCAGCGACCACCCGATCTCCGTGCAGTCGATGTGCACCACCAAGACCCACGACATCAACTCCACGCTGCAGCAGATCGCCGAGCTGACCGCGTCGGGCTGCGACATCGTGCGCGTGGCCTGTCCGCGGCAGGAGGACGCCGACGCGCTGCCGATCATCGCCAAGAAGTCGAAGATCCCGGTGATCGCCGACATTCATTTCCAGCCCAAGTACATCTTCGCCGCGATCGACGCGGGCTGTGCGGCGGTGCGCGTCAATCCGGGCAACATCAAGGAGTTCGACGGTCGGGTCAAAGAGGTCGCCAAGGCGGCCGGGGCGGCGGGCATCCCGATCCGCATCGGCGTCAACGCCGGATCGCTGGACAAGCGGTTCATGGAGAAGTACGGCAAGGCGACACCGGAGGCGCTGGTGGAGTCCGCGTTGTGGGAGGCCTCCCTGTTCGAGGAACACGGCTTCGGTGACATCAAGATCAGCGTCAAGCACAACGACCCCGTGGTCATGGTCGCCGCATACGAACTGCTGGCCTCCAAGAGCGACTACCCCCTGCATCTCGGGGTGACCGAGGCCGGGCCCGCGTTCCAGGGCACCATCAAGTCGGCGGTGGCGTTCGGCGCGCTGCTGAGCAAGGGGATCGGTGACACTATCCGGGTGTCGTTGTCCGCCCCGCCCGCCGAAGAGGTCAAGGTCGGCAACCAGATCCTCGAGTCGCTGAACCTGCGGCCGCGTGGTCTCGAGATTGTGTCGTGCCCGTCGTGCGGGCGCGCCCAGGTCGACGTGTACACCCTCGCCAACGAGGTGACCGCCGGCTTGGAGGGCATGGAGGTGCCGTTGCGGGTCGCGGTGATGGGCTGCGTCGTCAACGGACCCGGCGAAGCCCGGGAAGCCGACCTCGGCGTCGCCTCGGGCAACGGCAAGGGCCAGATCTTCGTCAAGGGTGAGGTCATCAAGACCGTGCCCGAAGCGATGATCGTCGAGACGTTGATCGAAGAGGCCCTGCGGCTGGCTTCGGAGATGCAGGACGAATCCGGGGCGACACCGGGTTCAAATGATGGCAGCGGTTCGCCCGTTGTGACCGTAAGCTGAGACTCGGCCCCCGAGGTGCGGGGTCGGCTTTAGCAAGGTAAGTCGCAGAAAGAGTCCAGATGTCGGCTCCTCCGCTTTTCCGCCTCGTTGATGAGCGAAGGGTGTCGGTGCTGCGTGACGTGCGCGACATGTCGGCGGTTCGGCAGGTACTCGACAGCGACCCGGTGGCTGCGTGCATGGTCGCTTCCCGCGTCGCCGAGTACGGCATCGAGCCCGCGGGGATCGGCGGCGAGCTGTGGACTCGGCGGCGTGCCAGCGAATCGTTGTGTTACGCCGGAGCCAACCTGATTCCGTTGCGCGGCGGGCGCACCGACCTCAATGCGTTCGCCGACAAGGCGATGAGCCAGGCCCGACGGTGCTCGTCACTGGTCGGCCGCGCCGAACTGGTGCTGCCGATGTGGCAACGCCTCGAACATGTCTGGGGCCCTGCCCGTGACGTCCGCGACCACCAACCGCTGATGGCGCTGAGCGCCGCGCCGATCTGTGCGGTCGATCCGGAGGTCCGTCCGGTCCGCATCGACGAGCTCGACGCCTACCTCGTGGCGGCCGTCGACATGTTCATCGGTGAGGTCGGCATCGATCCGCGCGCCGGGGACGGCGGCCGGGGGTATCGGCGCCGGGTGGCCGGGCTGATCGCCGCCGGACGCGCGTGGGCCCGGTTCGAACGGGGTCAGGTGGTGTTCAAGGCCGAGGTCGGCTCCCAGTCGCCTGCGGTCGGCCAGATCCAGGGCGTATGGGTGCATCCCGACTGGCGCGGGCGCGGGCTCGGCACCGCAGGCACGGCCGCCCTGGCCGCCGCGGTGGTGGGCAGTGGCCGCATCGCCAGCCTGTACGTCAACAGCTTCAACACCGTCGCACGCGCCACCTACGCCCGGATCGGATTCACCGAGGTGGGTTCGTTCGCCACGGTATTGCTGGACTGAATTCCACGGCCGCATACTCTTGCCCACATGACCGAGCAGGACCTGACGGCCGAGCGCAGGATCATCGCCGACGCGCTCGTCCACGCACTTCGACGCAGACACGAGGTGCTCGACGCCGTCGTCGCCTCCGACGACTACGACACGGCGATCGAGGCGATCGCCGACCTGCTCGACACGTCTGCGACGGCGGCGGAAGCGGTCCTGAGGTTGTCGTTCGACCGGCTGACCAAGGTCTCGCGCCGCAGGATCGCCGCCGAGCTGGACAACCTCAACAGCCAGGAGCTGTCGTTCGCCTCCGCCGAGCCGTCCGGCCGCTCGGCGCGCCGGCTGATGCTGCGGCCGTTCGCCGCCGACGCGGACCGGGACATCTTCGCCGCCCGAACCGAGGACGTGCGCTCGGCCGGTGACGGCACGGCGGCGCCCCCGGGCGACCTCGGCGACGAGATCCGCGAGGCGGTCGCGCGGGTGGCCGCCGAGGAGGCGGTCTGGTTGGTGGCGGAAGTGGGTTCGACCAAGGTCGGCATGGTGTTCGGCGAGCTCTCCGACGGTGAAGTCGACGTCAGGATCTGGATCCACCCGCATCACCGCAAACAGGGCTACGGCACCGCCGCGCTGCGCACCTCCCGCTCGGAGATGGCTGCCTACTTCCCGGCCGTGCCCCTGGTCGTGCGCGCGCCGGCCGCCGGGGCCTAGCGCATCGGCCCGGTCGTCCGGGCGTGGGTGAGAAGGTCGTCCACCGACCACTGGTCGTCGGCGTGGCGGCCATACTTGGCGGCGACGAGTTCCGCTGCGGGTTCGCCACCCTGCTCGCGGGCCTGGGACTGTGAGCGCGACGAAATCCGATTTGTGCAGACGCCTTCTCGCACAACGTCTGCAAAAGTCGGATCTCGGCGTGCCCACGGTGCGCCTACGCGGCGAAGTGGTCTCAGCTTCGTAACATCTGCACCAATGGCAACTCTGTTCTCATCTGCATCACGGGCGACCGGCTTCGCCATGGCGGTCTTGTTGGTCGTCACCCTCGGCGCCTGCACACCCAGACCCGACGGACCCGAACCCGCGGCCGAGGAGTTCTTCGCCGCGTTGGCCGTCGGCGACACCACGGCCGCCGCCGAGCTCAGCGACCGACCGGAGGCCGCCCGGGCGACGCTCAACGAGGTGTGGGCCGGCCTGCAGGCCACCGGACTGGACGCCCAGATCCTCAGCTCGAAGTACGCCATGGACACCGGAAGCATCACCTACCGCTACACCTGGCGCCTGCCCAAGGACCGCACCTGGACCTACGACGGACAGCTCAACATGGTCCGCGCCGACGGGCGCTGGGAAGTCCGCTGGAGCGCCACCGGGGTGCATCCGAGGCTGGGGGAGAACCAGACCCTCGCGCTGCGGGCGGACGCGCCGCGGCGCGCCTCGGTCAACGAACGTGGCGGCACCGATGTCCTGGTGCCCGGCTACCGGTACCACGTCGCGCTCGACGCCCGGGCGGCCGGCTCCGCGCTGATGCCGACGGCGCGGGCGGTGGTCGGCGCACTGCACCGGTTCGACAACACCCTGGAACCGCAGCGGCTCGCCGAACTGGCCAGTTCGAAGCGGGCTCCGTTGAGCCTGATCACGCTGCGTCAGGCCGACCACGACGCGGTCGCCGGTGCCATCGGCGCGCTCCCGGGGGTGGTGATCACGCCGCAGCCGGAAATGGTGCCCACCGACGAGAACTTCGCCCCGGCCCTGATCAATCAGGTCAAGAACACCGTCGTCGACGAACTCGACGGCACCGCCGGGTGGCGCATCGTCAGCGTCAACCAGAACAGCGTCGACGTCGACATCCTCCACGAAGTGCCCGGTGAGCCGGCGCCGTCGGTGACGATCAGCCTTGACCGGTCGGTGCAGAACGCCGCGCAACACGCCGTCGACACCACCGGCAAGCAGGCCATGATCGTGGTCATCAAACCGTCGACCGGCGAGATCATGGCCGTCGCGCAGAACGCCGCCGCCGACCGGGAGGGGCCGATCGCCACCATGGGCCTGTTCCCGCCCGGGTCGACGTTCAAGATCGTCACCGCGGGCGCGGCGATCGAACGCGACATGGCCACCCCCAACACGCTTCTGGGCTGCCCGGGCCGGATGGACATCGGCCATCGCAGCGTGCCCAACTACGGCGGCTTCGACCTCGGCACGGTGCCGATGTCGCGGGCGTTCGCCAGCTCGTGCAACACCACGTTCGCCGAACTCGCCAGCCGGATGCCCCCCCGCGGGCTCACCCAGGCCGCCGCGCAATACGGCATCGGGCCGGACTACACCATCGAGGGCATCGACACCGTCACCGGTTCGGTGCCGCCCACGGTGAACCTCACCGAACGCACCGAGGACGGTTTCGGGCAGGGCAAGGTTCTGGTCAGTCCTTTCGGGATGGCATTGGCTGCCGCGACCGTCGCCGCCGGCCGTACCCCGGTTCCCCATCTCATCGACGGACGCGAAACCGAGGTCACCGGTGCGAGCGATCCGATCCCGGCCGGCGTGGTCGACAGCCTGCGGCCGATGATGCGCCTGGTGGTCACCAACGGCACCGCCGAGGACTTGCAGGGGGCCGGGGACGTGCGCGGCAAGACCGGCGAGGCCGAGTTCGCGGGCGGGTCCCACTCGTGGTTCACCGGATACCGCGGTGACATGGCGTTCTCGGCGCTGATCGTCGGCGGCGGCAGCTCGGAGTACGCCGTGCGGATGCTCAAGGGCATGCTCGACGAACTGCCGCCGGGCTACCTGGCCTGATCGCCCGCTCGCGGCCGGTTCGGCTGGGAGCCGGGCAGCCGACGGCGGTACCGTGGAAACCGCCATGACCGAAATCAACCACATCCCCGGCGGCCTGCCCGCCGACGCCGTCGAGATGCGGATCTCCGACGCCGACCGCAACGGCACGCTGCGCCGGTTGCACAATGCCGTGGCCCTCGGTCTGATCGACATCGACGAATTCGAGGAGCGTTCGGCAATGGTGTCGCGGGCGCGGCTGCGTTCGGATCTCGACACGCTCGTCGGCGACCTGCCCGGTCCCGGTGCCATCGTCACCTCGGCCGCAGACCGCGTGGAACTGCGCGGCGTGCTCGGATCGCTGAAGCGTCAGGGGGAGTGGGTGGTGCCCAGCAGGCTGGCGCTGCACCGCCGGATGGGGTCTGTCGAGCTGGACCTGACGCGGGCGCGGTTCGCCGGTCCCATCGTGGTCATCGAACTCGACATGAAGTTCGGCGGCCTCGATCTGAGGCTCCCTGACGGGGCCAGCGCCTCGATCGACGACGTCGAGGTCAACGTGGGAAGTGCCCACGACCACCGCAGGGACGCCCCGGCAGAGGGCACCCCGCATGTCATCCTCACCGGCAAGGTCGTATGCGGTTCGGTGGACGTGCGCGGGCCCCGCAAATCCTTTCGGTTTCCCCGCCCGTTGCGTGGCTGACCGCTACCTGAGCTGTTCGTCGGGAACGCCGTAGCGCTGCTGGTACCCGCGGACCTGCTCGCGCATCTCGACGGCATCCAGGCCGGTGTCCGCCCAGCGGTACCGCGTGCCGCCGTGGTCTCCGGGGTGGGCGAGCAGGAAATCGCGCATCCGTTGCTCGGTCGCGGGCTCCAGCTCGCGGCCGAGCTCGGTGTACAGCGCCCGCACCACGGCCAGCGGGTCGCGGATGAACTCCGCGAACTGCACGTCGACGAACCGGTTTCCGGCCAGGGCGCCGGAGTCGCGCAGCGTCATCGCCCGCTGCAGGCCGACGACGATCTCCTCCTTCGATTGCGTCGCACACTCGGTGATCGAGGACTCGTCGGATGCCAGCCGACGCAGATGGTGGGTGAGCGCACTGATCGACGAGATGACGTTGAGCGGGTCCCGATGGGTCTGCACGATCACCGCGTCGGGGTACTCGGCTGCCAGTGTGTCCAGCTGCCACAGGTGCGCCGGTGACTTCAACAGCCACTGACACGGTTGCTCTGTCGGGCCGGGCACACCGGATTGCAGGTGCTGCAGGAACATTCGGTGATAACGGTAGGCCGGGGCATGATCGGCCTCGTGCAGCAGCCAGCGATAGTAGCCGGGCAGCCGGTACTGCACCGAGAAGATCATGCTGCAGAACTGCCCTGCGGTGATGCGAACGCATTCCTGCCCGACCCGAGCTCCCATCGGGTGATGCACCAGCAGTCCGGGCACGATCTGCTCCGACGCCTCGATGGTGGCCTGGGTCTCGGCGATCCGCGGGTCGCTGTCGTAGGTGTCGGGCCGAGGCAGCGGGAAGGGGTGGTCCACCTCCCAGGTCAGCGGCGGCCGCAGCGCGCGATCCTGGGCCAGCAGGTCGAACAGGATGGTCGTGCCGGTGCGCGGTTGCCCCACGATGAACAGGGGTCGCTGCACGGGCGACGCGGCGATCTCGGGGTGCTGCCTGCGCCAGCTCACGATCCGCAGCCGGTTGGTGAGGGCACGGACGACGTCCATGACGGCGATCTCGACGCCGAGATCGTTGAGCCGCGCATCGGCGGTCAGACCGTCGCACAGCCGGCCGAGACCGTCGCGCCAACCGGCGTCGTCGCCGAAGTCGTCGGTGCCGGCGATCTCGGCCGACTGTTCGACGAGGCGGTCCGGATCGAGCCGAGCCACGCTCATGAGGCCGAACCGCCCCGGCGGACCGTCGTGCGCACCGCCGGCGCGTCCGGGTTGTCGAGCCAGCGCAGCACCACGAAGCCGCGCCGCCGGCCGCCGGTGTCCAGCCAGTGGCCATGGCCGAGGTCGGCGGCGCCGATCGCGATTCGTACAAGGCCGTCGGAGTCCGGGGCGACCCCCTTGTTGGTGACCGAGCTGTGCCGATGGTGTGGTTCGAGACATTCGTGCCAGACGTTCTCGAGGGTGACGTTCCAATAGCGGGTGTCGGGAGGGGTGAACTCGAGCAGCAGTGATTCGTCGGTGTCGAGCGCAAAAGACCCGAGCATGTACAGGTTGTCCGGCGTGGTGTCCGCGCCGCCGAGTTCGGCAGCCGCGGCGGTGACCAGCGAGTTGGGCTGGGTGAGCAGTTCCGGCTTGATGGTGCGGTGCAGGGTGGCCAGCTTGACGATGGTCCACGCCATCGCGGTGAACGCGGCGGCCGCCTCGGTATCTGTAACCGGTCGCAGTGGCGGGGGGTCGAGACATTGGACGGTCATCGACGCCGGGGTTTCGGCGGCGGCGTCGGCGATGTACTCGCGGACCACGACCGCCGACGCGTCCTCGGGGATGGGGATCCACTGGGCGCCGCCGAGCGCATCGGCTCCCGGGTCGGTGGCGGCGAGCACCAGGGCGAAGGAGCCTTGTGTGCACTGCAGTGCGGTGTCACTGAGATAGCCGGCCATCCGCCGGGGGGTCAGCCCGGTGCCCGCGAGCACCTGGAACCCGAGATAGGTGGTGGTACCGCGCTGTCCGGTGATGCGGTAGCAGTGGTCACCGCGGATCATGGCCAGCAGATATCGGCCGTCGGGGTTGGGCCCGCCCACCATCCTGGTGTCGGTGCACATGTCGAAGAAGTGTGGGCGTTGCGGGTCGGCCTCGACGGACAACTCTGTGCACAGCGCGGTGACCTTGGCCAGCATGCGAAGGCCCTCGCGCAGTTCACGGTCGTCGGCCGCATCGTCGATGACCGTGGCGGTGAGGTCGGCCAGCATCTGCTGGACGAATCGCCACGACTCGATGACCGCCGGGGTGTCTTCGTTGCGTTCTGCTTCCACGGTGAGACATAGTCTCACTATGGACGCTGTCTCAGAGGAGAAATCGCGGGAAAGCCTGACCGTCCGCAAACAGCGAGCGACCAGGGCCCGGATAGCAGCGGCAGCAGCGCAGGCGGTGGCCGAGCACGGATTGGCCGGCGCCACCGTCGACCAGATCGCGGCCGCCGCCGACATCGGCCGCGCCACCTTCTTCCGGTACTTCAGCGCGAAGGAGGATGCGGTCGCCGACGGGATGACCGCCCACTGGCTGGACCGCATCACCGCGGCGATCGCCACGCAGCCACCGGGCTCATCGGCCGCCGCCGCGGTGGTGGCGGCGTTCGAGGACCTCGGCGACGGCTTCGACGAGATCAGCGATCAGGTTCGCGAGCTGGCGACGTTGACGCGGTCGTCGCCGGTCTTCAGCGCATGGACGCTGCAGATCTACCTGCGATACGAGGCGGCCATCGCCGAACTGGTGGCTTCCCGGTTCACTCACCTTGCGCCCGATGATCCACGGCCACGGCTGCTGGGTGCGATGGCGATGGCCGCGATCCGGATCGCCCTCGACGACTGGCTGATCAGCGGAGGTTCGTTGCCATCGCGGGTGCGCGGCGCACTCGCGTCGATCACCGTCGAATGACGCTAGCGCGGGTCCAGGACCGCGAAACTCAGCGTCGCACGCGCTGCGAGCCGGCCGCGCGCAGCGTCGGTGACGTCCACCGCGATGACCGACAACCGGCGCCCGGCGCGTACCACGGTGGCCTCCGCTCGGGCCGGACCCTCCAGGATCGGCGCCAGGAAGTGCACGGTCATGTCCGCAGTCGTGACGTCCTGCCCCGGACCGACGTGCCGATCTGCGAGCCGGCCGGCGGCGATGTCGATCAAGGTGGCGACCAGTCCGCCCTGCAGTGCACCCCGCCTGTTCACCAGGTCGGGCCGGTTCTCCAGCTCGATAACCAGGCGCTCGTCGGACTCTTCGACGTCACGGAAGTCCAGTCTGCTGAACAAGTGGCCCGGGGTGACCTGCATGGCAGGAACGCTAGCATCATTCTCCAGGAACGAGAGTGCCGTTCTCCCGATAGTCTGGCCAGATGCCAGTACGGACCGCCCTTCGCCCCGGCGTGGTGTCGCCGACGCTGCCGGTGCCCAAGTCGATCGCCCGCCCCGAGTACGTGGGACGGCCGACGGTGCGTGAGGGCACCGAACCCTGGGTGCAGACGCCCGAAGTGATCGCCAAGATGCGGATCGCCGGGCGGATCGCCGCGGGGGCACTCGCCGAAGCCGGCAAGGCCGTCGCGCCCGGGGTCACCACCGACGAACTGGACCGCATCGCCCACGACTACATGGTCGACCACGGCGCGTACCCGTCGACGCTGGGCTACAAGGGCTACCCGAAGTCGTGCTGCACGTCGCTCAACGAGGTGATCTGCCACGGGATCCCCGATTCGACGGTGGTGGCGGACGGCGACATCGTCAACATCGACGTCACCGCCTACATCGACGGTGTGCACGGCGACACCAACGCGACGTTCCTGGCCGGTGACGTCTCCGAGGAGCACCGGTTGCTCGTCGAACGCACCCACGAGGCGACCATGCGTGCCATCAAGGCCGTCAAGCCCGGACGATCGCTCTCGGTCGTCGGCCGCGTCATCGAGGCCTACGCAAACCGATTCGGCTACAACGTCGTTCGTGACTTCACCGGGCACGGCATCGGCACCACCTTCCACAACGGCCTGGTGGTCCTGCATTACGACCAACCCGCCGTCGAGACCGTGCTCGAACCGGGTATGACGTTCACGATCGAGCCGATGATCAACCTCGGAAGCCTGGACTACGAGATCTGGGACGACGAGTGGACCGTGGTCACCAAGGACCGGAAGTGGACGGCCCAGTTCGAGCACACCCTCGTCGTCACCGACACCGGAGCCGAGATCCTCACCCAGCTGTGAGCTCCGGCGCGGTGAGTAGCCTGGTGGCATGACCGGGCACCGGGTGGCGAGGGTCGCCGTGGTGACCCTGGTCGCCGCCGTGCTCGCCGGATGCTCGCAGGCGATCACCGGCACCGCGGTCTGGCCGGGCGAAAAGCTCGAGCGTGCGGTGCTCACCGAGGCCGACTTCCCCGCCGGGGTGCGCTACCAGCGCATTCTCAAGGATCGTGGGGAAGAAGACGGCGCAGGCGCGCCGCCACCGATGCTCTCCTCGCCGCAAGGGTGCACCGACGGGTTGACCCGGAACATCGCCGAGACGGCTGAGCGCGGGGCAGGCAGCGCCGCCGAATACATGGTGGCCTACGACGGGGCGCGGGTGATCATGACCGTGCTGACGTGGTCGCTCAATCTCGAGCAGTTGGCCGCCACCGCCGAGCGGTGCGCACGATACGACACGTTCTTCGAGCCGTCCGATCCCGGAATCCCGGTGACCACCACCAGGCTGCAGACCCCACGGCCGGATGCGCTGGTGTACCAACAGACGATGAGCCTCAACGGCCTCGAGAGCAGCGTGTACTTCTCGTTCGAGAACGTGGGGACAATGGCGGTGTTCGGCCTCGCGTTGCCCACCCCGGACCCCGGCATCGCGGTCAAAGGCACGCTGCCGCAGACATTTTTGGAGATCACCGACCGACAGGCCGAACGCGCGCAGGCGGTTTGACCACACGGATCAAGAGCATGAAAAGCCACCCGCGGACTTCGTTGCTACCTGTAGTTTTACGCAATGCCTTCTCCAATGATCACTGTCGACGGCTTCGGGGTGCCCGTCGAGGTCGCCGGCCCGGAGAAGGGGTCCGCCGTGGTCGTGCTCGGCGCGGCCCATCAAGCGCCTGCCGCCTATGAAGCCGTCTGCCAGCGACTGCACACCGCGTCGCTGAAAACCGTCGTCATCGGTCCCGACCCCAGGCTGACCCCCAAATCCGTGATCGGCATCCTCGACGCCCTCGACATCCGGTGGGCACTGCTGGTCGGTGACCGGCTCGGCGGAGAGCTGGCATGGGAACTGGCAGCGACACGGCTCGACCGGTTCACCGGGCTGGTGGTGATCGACCGCGGGCATCCGCGGGTGGCCGACCTCGCCGGGGTGGTGCGCGACGAGCACTGTCCGCCCGTGGAACTCAACACGACCGCGCTGGTGAGCACCCCGGCGGCCCGGGCGGTCGCCAAGGCCACCCAACGTTTTGTCTACGGCGACTATCGGGTGGTCGACCTGCTCGGACGACGCAATGCGGCGGATTCCACCGCGCAACTGGCCGCCGAGATCGTGATGCGCACCAGCACCTGGTGACCTACGGCGAATCGGACTTCGTGCGGTCGACCTCTTCAGGGGTCCAGTTCTGGGGAATTCCCGGCTGGCCGGGGAACAGGAAGTCCACGAATGCCTTCGCGGTGGGCTGCGGTTCGTGGTTGGCCAGCCCGGGCCGCTCATTGGCCTCGATGAACGCGTACTCCGGCCGGGTGACGTCGGGGACGAGCAGGTCGATGCCGGTGACCGGCACACCGATCGCGTCGGCGGCGGCGACGGCCACCGATCGCAGTTCCGGGTGCACGGTGGCGGTGACGTCGTGGATGGTGCCGCCCTGGTGCAGGTTCGCCGTCCGGCGGACCCGCAGCCGGGTGCCCTCGGGTAGGACGTCGTCGAACGACCAGCCCGCCTCCTTCACCGTGGTCTCAGTCACCGCGTCCATCGGGATGCGCGACTCCCCGCCGGTGGCGGCCGCCCGTCGGCGACTCTGTGCGTCGATCAGCTCGCGGACGGTGTGGCGGCCCGTCCCGGTCACCTCGGCGGGCCGTCGCAGCGCGGCGGCGACCACCTTGCCGTCGATCACCACCAGCCGCAGATCGTCGCCCTCGGCACGCTGTTCGATGAGGACCTCCGGATGCTGCTCCCTGGCGCGGGCCAGTGCGGCATCGAGTTCGTCCGGACCGTCCACCCCGACGGTGATGCCCTTGCCCTGCTCGCCACGGGTCGGCTTGACGACGACGTCACCCACCTCGGCCAGGAACTCGTGGTCGGCCTCGTCGAACGTGGCCAGCCGGCCCCGTGGCACGATGATGCCGGCATCGGAGACGATGCGGCGGGTCAGCCGCTTGTCGTCGCAACGGCTCATCGCCACCGCAGAGGTGTACTCCGACAAGGATTCCCGGGTGATGACGCTGCGTCCACCGTGTGAGAGCCGCATCTCGCCGGCCTCGGCATCGAGCACCTCCACCCAGATTCCGCGGCGGATGGCCTCGTCGGCGATGATCCGTGCGTACGGATTCAGGTCGTCGACCGTCTCCGGGGGATGGGTGAACAGCGGTTCGTTGATCGCGTTCTTGCGTTTGACGGCCATCACCGGCACCCGGGCGAACCCCAGTTTCTCGTACAGCGCGATCGCGGCGGTGTTGTCGTGTGCAACCGAGAGATCCATGTAGGCGCGGCCTCGCTCGCGATAGAGGGCGGCGAGGCTGCGGGTCAGCGCTGCTCCCACACCGGGAACCGTGGCCGCCGGGTCGACGGCCAGCGTCCACAGGCTCGATCCGTTCTCGGGGTCGGAGAACAGCACCTTGTGGTCGATTCCGGTCACGGTTCCCAGCACGGCTCCGTCGTCGTCGCGCACGGCGACCAGGTAGTCGATGGCATCCTGGTGAC
This sequence comes from Mycolicibacterium austroafricanum, assembly GCF_902705885.1. Taxonomy (GTDB): domain Bacteria; phylum Actinomycetota; class Actinomycetes; order Mycobacteriales; family Mycobacteriaceae; genus Mycobacterium; species Mycobacterium vanbaalenii_A. The sequence goes on from NZ_CACSIP010000002.1 coordinate 145,467, forward strand.
AGTGGTTGTCCCAGATGACATCGTTGGGGGCAGGCACCATCGCGCACCGGACGTAGACCCGGTTCATCTCGTCGGCGTCGACGCGGCTTTCCAGCGTGCGGACACTGAAGCCGCGCAGCGCCGGCGCGGTCTCCTGGCTGTCGGCGAACCTCAACCGGTAGGTGTGACTGGGGTCGATGAACAGTTCGGCGGGCGCCTTGGACACCAGCACGTGGGGCTCACGCGCATAGATGCAGATGTCGCGGCGGCCCTGGCCCTCCTGGCGCAGCACCTCGGCGAGCCTCTCGGGATCGGCGAATGTCTGGCCGAAGATCAGTCGGCCCCACCCGAGTTCGAGGACGACGTCATCGGCCATCGCGTCCACCATGTGTGGCGGGGACGCGTCGTGCAGAGCGAGTGTGATGGCCTCGGTGGTCTCGGCGGCCGGATCCTGGCGGGGATCGACGTCGGTCATGCCTCGGCTCCCGTTCGCTCCGGTCCTCGCTCGTACCTCGCTGCGATCCTCACTCGCGGTCGCCTTCGGTGGTCATGCCGCCGGCCCGTTGATGCCGTGGCGTTGCAGCCACAACTCCAGCAGCGCGATCTGCCACAGCTCGTTGCCGCGAAGCGGGGTGAGCTTGCCGTTGGGATCGGCCAGCAGACGCTCCACCGACTCCGGGCGAAACAGCCCACGCTCCTTGGCGGCCGGCGCGTAGAGCGCATCGCGGACCAGGTCGAGGTACGGCCCTTCGAGGTGGGTGAGCGCGGGCACCGGGAAGTACCCTTTGGGCCGGTCGATGACGTCGGCCGGGATCACCTGCCGGGCAGCCTGCTTGAGCACGCCCTTGCCCTCGTGCGCCGTCTTCAGATGCGGCGGGCAGGTGGCGGCCAACTCGACGAGTTCGTGGTCGAGGAACGGCACCCGGCCCTCCAGCCCCCACGCCATCGTCATGTTGTCGACACGCTTGACCGGGTCGTCGACCAACATCACGGTGGTATCCAGCCGCAGCGCCCGGTCCACACCGGTCTGTGCGCCGGAGCGGGCGAAGTGCTCGGTGACGAAGAGCTCGCTGGGATCTTCTGCGGTGGCGACCGCGGGGGACACCAGCGACGCGTACCCGGACTGGTCCCGGTCGAAGAAGGCGGTCCGGTAACTGGCCACCGACCCTTCCACCGAGGCCGCCTCCGGTGCTCCCATCGGTGGATACCAGTGGTAGCCGGCGAACACCTCATCGGCGCCCTGCCCCGACTGCACGACCTTGACGTGCTTGGACACTTCCTGGCTGAGCAGGTAGAACGCCACGCAGTCGTGGCTGACCATCGGCTCGCTCATCGCGCCGATCGCGCCGTCGAGGGCAGGCAGCATCCGATCGGTGTCGATGCGGATCTGGTGGTGATCGGTGGCGAACCTGTCGGCGATGATGTCGGAGTAGTGGAATTCGTCGCCTTTGACCCCGCCCACCGACTCGAAGCCGATCGAGAACGTCTTCAGGCCGTGCTGCCCGGCCTCAGCGAGCAACCCGACGATCAGGCTGGAGTCGACACCACCCGACAGCAGACAACCCACCGGCACGTCGGCGACCAGGCGGCGCTTGACGGCGAGCCGGAGGGACTCGAGAACCGCGTCCTCCCAGTCTCGTTCGGACCAGCCGGAGCGTTCCTCGGCGCGGGTGAAGTCCGGCTTCCAGTACGTGGTGGTGGTGCGGGTCCCGTCGGGCTCGATGGCCACCAGCGACGCGGGCGGGACCTTGCTGATGCCGCGCAGGATCGTGCGCGGCGGCGGAACCACCGAGTGGAACGTCAGGTAGTGGTGCAGGGCGACCTGGTCGATGCGGGTGTCGACTCCGCCGCCGGCCACCAACGCAGGCAGTGAGGACGCGAACCGAATCCGATGCGAGTCCTCGGTGAGGTAAAGCGGCTTGATGCCGAGACGGTCGCGGCCCAGTAGCACCCGGCCGCTATCCCGTTCGACGATGGCGAAGGCGAACATGCCCTTGAGGTGATCGACGAACCGGTCGCCCCAGTGGTGGTAGCCCTTGAGCAGGACCTCGGTGTCGCTGTGGGAGAAGAAGCGGTAACCGTGGCCGTGGAGTTCGTCACGCAGCTCTTCGTAGTTGTAGATGCAGCCGTTCCATGCGACCGACAAGCCGAGGTCGGAGTCGACCATCGGCTGCGCGCCAGCCTCGGACAGGTCGATGATCTTCAGGCGTCTGTGCCCGAGTGCCACCCTGCCCTGCGACCACACCCCCGCGGCGTCCGGTCCGCGGGGCGCCATGGAGGCGGCCATCGCCGCGACAGCGCTGATATCTGGGGTTCTTCCGTCGAGGCGTACCTCGCCGGTGGCTCCACACACCTGTTCGACCCTACTCCAGTGTCGGCGGTTCCTCGATCTGACTCCGCGGCCACGCTACAGGCCCCGGAGCCCACCGTTAGTACCCGGACAACGACTTCTGAAACGCCGACATCTGAAACGCTCGAAGCCGGCTGAAAGCCCTCCGAATCGGTGATCCCGGACGGGGGGTGCGCCACACTCGGGACGGCGATCTGTCGGCGGTATCCGCGGTGCCAGTGAGCCCCTTCGGGAAAATCGATCACCTATTGGTCTGGCGCCCTACCTTTGAACGTGGCATTTTGGGGGAACCGTGGGGGCACGGCGGCAGCCGATACCCGCGCCAATGGTCGGGTTCCCGTCGAGTTCGGGACGAAGAGAGCGGGAGTACTGATGAGCGCGTGGGCGAAGAAGCGACAGCACTGATGGGCGCGCCGGGGATGCTCTCGAAGGCCGATCTGGAACACCGGGTCGCGGACGGGGAGATCGACACGGTGATCGTCGCGTTCTGCGACATGCAGGGTCGCCTCACCGGGAAGCGGATCTCGTCGCGGCTGTTCGTCGAGGAGGTCGCCGAGCATGGCGCCGAGTGCTGCAACTACCTGCTCGCCGTCGACGTCGACATGAACACCGTCGACGGGTATGCGATCTCCAGCTGGGAAACCGGCTACGGCGACATGGTGATGACCCCGGACTTCAGCACGCTGCGGCTGGTGCCGTGGCTGCCGGGCACGGCGTTGGTGATGGCGGATCTGTCGTGGACCGACGGCACGCCGGTCAAGCAGGCGCCGCGAACCATCCTGCAGGGCCAACTCGACCGGCTGGCCGAGCGCGGCATGGGCGCGATCGCGGCCACCGAGCTCGAGTTCATGGTGTTCGACACGCCCTACCGGGAGGCGTTCAAGACCGACTATCGCGGGCTGGTGCCGGCCACCGACTACAACATCGATTACGCCATGCTGGCCTCGACCCGGATGGAGCCGCTGCTGCGCGACATCCGTCTCGGGATGGAAGGCGCCGGTCTGTACTGCGAAGGGGTCAAGGGGGAGTGCAACCTCGGTCAGCAGGAGATCGGATTCCGTTACGACGAGGCGCTGGTGGTGTGCGACAACCACACCATCTACAAGAACGGCGCGAAGGAGATCGCCGACCAGCACGGCAAGAGCCTGACGTTCATGGCGAAATACGATGAGCGCGAGGGCAACAGCTGCCACATCCACATCTCATTCCGCGGCATCGAGGACGGGGTCGCCAAAGTCCCGGTGTTCGCCGATCCCGACGACGAACTCGGCATGTCCAAGATGTTCCGCAGCTTCGTCGCCGGGCAGCTGGCCACCTTGCGGGAGATGACGTTGTTCTACGCGCCGAACATCAACTCCTACAAGCGCTATGTGGACGGCAGCTTCGCGCCGACCGCGGTTGCCTGGGGGATCGACAACCGCACCTGTGCGTTGCGGGTGGTCGGTCACGGCCAAGGCATGCGGATGGAATGTCGCGCTCCCGGCGGTGACGTCAACCAGTACCTCGCGGTCGCGGCGCTGATCGCCGGCGGACTGCACGGCATCGACCAGGAGCTCGAACTGCCGGATGCGGTGCAGGGCAACGCCTACACCAGTGGTGCCGAGCGGATCCCCACGACGATGGCCGAAGCGATGGAACTGCTGGACAATTCGCGGATCGCGCGGGAGGCGTTCGGTGACGACGTCGTCGACCACTACCTCAACTACGCGCGGGTGGAGCTCAAGGCGTTCAACGCCGCAGTGACGGATTGGGAGAGGGTGCGTGGCTTCGAACGGCTTTGACGTCGGCACCGATCGGCCGGTCATCGGGTTGACCACCTATCTGCAGCCCGCCCAGACCGGAGTGTGGGACGTCCGTGCCAGCTTTCTGCCCGCCATCTACTTCGAGGGGGTCGGGCTGGCCGGCGGCATCTCGGTGCTGCTGCCGCCGCAGCCGGTGGACGAGGCCATCACCGAGCGGGTGCTCGACGGTATCGACGGTCTGATCGTCACCGGCGGTAGGGATGTCGACCCGGCGGCGTACGACAGCCCCCGGCACCCCGCGACCGACGAGCCCGTCGCCGACAGCCGCACCCGGGACGCCTTCGAATTCGCACTGATCCAGGGGGCACTGCGCCGAGGTCTTCCCGTTCTCGGGATCTGCCGGGGTGCGCAGGTGCTCAACGTCGCGCTCGGCGGCACTCTGCATCAACACCTGCCCGACGTGCTGGGCCACGCCCACCATCAACAGGGCAACGCGGTGTTCAGCACATCGACGATCACGACGGTGCCCGGCACCAGGGTCGCGTCGCTGGTCGGTGGCAGCACCGACGCCCAGTGCTATCACCACCAGGCGATCGACCGCCTCGGTGACGGCCTGATCGTCAGCGCATCCGACACCGATGGCGTGATCGAGGCCGTGGAGGTCGACCCGGAGCGCCACCCGCACCACTGGGCGGTGGCGGTGCAATGGCATCCCGAGGAGCGCCTCGACGATCTTCGACTGTTCGCGGGACTGGTGGCTGCCGCGACGTCGTATGCAACCCAGAAGACAGCCCAGAAGACAGCCCAGAAGACGCGGAAAGTGAGCCTATGACCACCAGCGACGTGATCAACCCTGCGACCGAGGAGGTGCTGCGCACCGTCGAGCAGACCGACGAGTCCGGGGTCGATGACGCGGTGGCCCGCGCCACCGTCGCCCAGCGGGACTGGGCACGCCGAGCCCCCGCAGACCGCGCGGCAGCCCTGCGGGCGTTCGCGGCCGTCGTGGACGCACACGTGGAGGACCTGGCCGGTCTCGAGGTCGCCAACTCCGGCCACCCGATCGGTAACGCGCGTTGGGAGGCCGGGCACGTCCGCGATGTCCTGCAGTACTACTCCGCGACGCCGGAACGGCTGTCCGGCAAACAGATTCCCGTCGCCGGTGGGCTCAACGTCACCTTCAACGAGCCGCTCGGGGTGGTCGGGGTCATCACCCCGTGGAACTTCCCGATGACCATCGCCTCGTGGGGGTTCGCCCCGGCGCTGGCAGCCGGCAACGCGGTACTGGTCAAACCCGCCGAGTGGACCCCGCTGACCACGATCCGGCTCGGCGAACTCGCCCTCGACGCCGGGTTGCCCCCCGATCTGTTCCAGGTGCTGCCCGGCAAGGGATCGGTGGTCGGGGAGCGCTTCGTCAGCCACCCCGATGTCCGCAAGATCGTGTTCACCGGATCGACCGAGGTCGGCACGCGGGTGATGGCCGGTGCCGCCTCCCAGGTCAAACGGGTCACCCTGGAGTTGGGCGGTAAGAGCGCCAACATCGTCTTCGACGACTGCGACCTGGAGAAGGCCGCGGCGACCGCACCCTACGGGGTCTTCGACAACGCCGGCCAGGACTGTTGTGCACGCAGCCGGATCCTGGTGCAGCGCAACGTCTATGACCGGTTCATGGAGTTGTTCGAGACCGCGGTCAAGGGTGTCGTGGTCGGCGACCCACGGGACGGCGGTACCGAGATGGGCCCGCTGGTGTCCGAAGCGCACCGCAACTCGGTGGCAGGGTTCGTCGGCGAGGACGCGCCCATCGTGTTCCAGGGTTCCGCGCCGACCGGTCCCGGATTCTGGTTCCCGCCCACCGTGCTGACCCCGGCGCGCGATGATCGCACCGTCACCGAGGAGATCTTTGGTCCGGTCGTCACGGTGTTGCCGTTCGACGACGAAGCCGACGCCATCGCGCTGGCCAACGACACCGTCTACGGGTTGTCGGGGTCGATCTGGACCGACAACCTGTCGCGGGCGTTGCGGGTGTCACGGGCCGTGGAGGCCGGCAATCTGTCGGTCAACTCGCACTCGTCGGTCCGGTACAACACGCCTTTTGGTGGGTTCAAGCAGTCCGGGTTGGGCCGCGAGCTCGGACCCGACGCCCCATTGTCGTTCACCGAGACCAAGAACGTGTTCATTTCTGTCCACCCTGAGAAGGAAGTTGCACACTGATGGATCTGACCCAGCGACTCGCCGGCAAGGTCGCGGTGATCACCGGCGGCGCCAGCGGAATCGGGCTCGCCAGCGTGCGGCGGCTGCACGCCGAGGGCGCAACGATCGTCATCGGCGACCTCGATCCCGCCGCCGGCAAGGAGGTCGCCGGCGAGGTCGGCGGAACCTTTGTCCCAGTGGATGTTTCAGACGAGGTGGCCGTCGACACGCTGTTCGACACCGCGGTCAAGACGCACGGTTCGGTCGACATCGCGTTCAACAACGCGGGTATCTCGCCGCCCGAGGACGATCTGATCGAGAACACCGGTCTGGATGCGTGGCAGCGGGTGCAGGACGTCAACCTCAAATCGGTGTTCCTGTGCTGTAAGGCGGCCTTGCGGCACATGGTCCCGCAGCAGAAGGGGTCGATCATCAACACCGCGTCGTTCGTCGCGGTGATGGGGTCTGCGACGTCGCAGATCTCCTACACCGCGTCCAAGGGCGGGGTCCTGGCGATGTCGCGGGAACTCGGTGTGCAGTACGCCCGGCAGGGGATTCGGGTCAACGCGCTGTGTCCCGGGCCGGTGAACACGCCGCTGCTCAAAGAACTGTTCGCCAAGGATCCCGAACGTGCCGCCCGCAGGTTGGTCCACGTGCCGGTGGGCCGGTTCGCCGAACCCGAGGAGCTCGCCGCTGCGGTGGCCTTCCTCGCCAGCGACGATGCGTCGTTCATCACCGGGTCGTCGTTCCTCGTCGACGGCGGCATCAGCTCGGCCTACGTCACGCCGTTGTAGAGCAGCGGACTCACCGATGTCAGCAGCGCCGGACGCGAGCGACAGGGCTGGATCCGCCGAGGGCGGTGATGCCAGTGACGCGTTGCTGCGTCCGGTGCGGCCTCTCAACGCCTTCGAGGACACCGTCGAGAGGCTGTTGCAGACCATCCGGCTGGGGGTGCTGCACCCGGGCGAATCGCTGCCGCCGGAACGGGAACTGGCCGTGCGGCTCGGCGTCAGCCGCGACACCGTCCGAGAGGCGATCAAGTCGCTGGCCGACGCCGGATACCTGGTGTCGCGCCGTGGTCGCTACGGCGGCACATTCCTGGCCGACGCGCTGCCGGCGCCCAGCGCCGAGGAGGTCCGGTTCACCCGCGCCGACATCGACGACGCGCTGCGACTGCGGGAGGTCCTCGAGGTGGGCGCCGCGCGGCTGGCGGCGGGCCGGACGCTGACCGCCACCGAGCGTGACGCGCTGTGGAATCGGCTGGCCGATGTGCGCGGCTCCGAGACCGAGGCGTACCGGCGACTGGACTCCCGGCTGCATCTGGCGATAGCCGAGGCCGCCGGGGTGCCGTCCCTGGTGCCGCTGGTGGCCCAGAACCGGATGCGGCTCAACGAACTGCTCGACCGGATCCCGCTGCTGGCCCGCAACATCGAACACTCCGACGAGCAGCACGAGGCGATCGTGATGGCGATTCTGGCCGGCGACGCCGACAGCGCGGCGCAGACGATGACCGCGCACGTCTGGGCCTCGGCGGCGCTGCTGCACGGCTTCCTCGACTGAACTGCGCCAGCCGCGGGACTGAACTGTGCGAACCGCGGGACTGACTGCGCAGCGCGCGGGTTTGTCCGCCGACACGCCGCGATTGCTGGCTGTTTGCGCACCCTCGACGAGGACTACATTTGGCGGTGTGGAGGATCAGTCGGTGGTCGAGCTGGCGTCGTCGGCACTGTCCGACGTCGACACCACCGGCTGGGCCCAACGCTTCGACCTGCTGTCCGACCCGCATCGCCTGGAGATCCTGCTGAGCCTGCACCGGGCGCCGGGAATCTGCGTCAGCGATCTCGCGGCCGCGCTGGGACGGTCCGAGAATGCCGTATCGCAGGCACTGCGAGTGCTGCGCGCACAGGGTTGGGTCGTGAGCACCCGTACCGGCCGCTCCGTCAGCTACCGGTTGGACGACGACATCGTCCACGATCTGCTGCACTGGATCGGCGCCAGGCATGCCGGCGGTCATGGGCACAGCTGACCGTTCGGGCAGGTGACGGCTGTTCATCTGATCAGCTAGACAGATGATCAGATGGCGGAATAGGCTCGTCGGGTGATCGTCCACCACCACGCCATGCACATGAGTGACGGCATCGTCGACGCCCCCACGTCGGTGGCGTTCGGCGCGATCGCGGTGATCGCTCTGGCCATCTGCGTCTGGAAGGCGCGCACTGAACTCGACGAGCGCACTGTGCCGCTGGCCGGACTGGTGGCGGCCTTCATCTTCGCCGTGCAGATGGTCAACTTCCCGATCCTGCCCGGCGTCAGCGGCCATCTCCTCGGTGGCGCACTCGCCGCCATCCTCGTCGGGCCCTATACCGGCGCGCTGTGCATCGCGATCGTGTTGGTGGTGCAGTCCCTGCTGTTCGCCGACGGTGGCGTGACCGCGCTGGGGATGAACATCGTCAACATGGCCGTCATCGGGGTGGCCGCCGGCTATGGCCTGGCGGTGGCGATGTACTCGATTGCCCGACGCCGCCCTGCCGATCCGTCGGTGCGCACCATCGGGTTCATCGCGTTCGTCGCCGCACTCGTCGGAACCGTCTGCGCGGCCATGGGATTCGTGCTCGAGTACTCGATCGGCGGCGCCGCACCGGCGTCCATGGGCACCGTCACGGGCTACATGTTCCTCACCCACGTCCTGATCGGTCTCGGCGAAGGCGCCATCACCGCCGTCACGGTGATGGCGGTGGCCCGGGCGCGTCCCGATCTCGTCTACCTGATGCGGCGCGACCGAGCGGAGGTTCCGGCATGACGTCGGCTATGACACAGCGCAAATGGTTCTGGGTGGCGTTCGCCGCGGCCACCCTACTGATCGCCGGGGTGGTCTCCTATCTCGCGAGTTCCAGCCCCGACGGCCTCGACTCGACGACGCTGCAGGGTTGCGAGGTCGTCGAGACCAGTGATGGCGAACAGTTGACCGGTGAGTGCATCGCCCAGCACGCCGGCGAGCACGATCTCGCCGACTCGCCGCTGGCCGACTACGCGCTCGGTGGCCGCGAGGGCACCGGTGGCGTCGCAGGTGTCATCGGCGTGCTCGTCACTGTGGCGGTCGCCGGTGGCGGCTTCTGGCTGATCGCGCGCTCCCGGCGCGGCGCCGAAGACCCGGGTGCATCCGAGCCGAGCAGGCGATAGGCATGGGGGCCGGGGCCCATCCGCTGTACCGCCACGGCGACTCCGCGGTGCACCGGGCGCCGGCCGAGGTCAAGATCGTCTGCCTGCTGGTGTTCGTGCTGGCGGTCGTCGCCACACCGCGGGAGATGTTCTGGCCGTACGCGGTGTATGCGGTGATCGTGGTGGCCGTCTGGCAGCTGGCCCGCATCCCGCTGCGCTGGATCCTGCCGCGAATGCTGATCGAGGCGCCGTTCCTGGTGCTGGCGCTGCTGCTGCCGTTCGCCGAGGGCGGGGAACGCGTCGAGGTGGCAGGTCTGCAACTGTCGGTGGCGGGGTTGTACGCGGCCTGGGGCATCGTCGTCAAAGGCACGCTGGGTGTGGCCGCCGCGCTGACGTTGGCCGCCACCACAGCCGCGGCCGAGCTGCCCGCGGCGCTGAGCCGGCTGGGTGTGCCCGCGATGGTCACCTCGGTGCTGGTGCTGATGATCCGGTACATCGATCTGCTCGCCGCCGAGGCGGGCCGGATGCGGATGGCGCGGATCTCGCGGGGAGACTCACCGCGTGCCCTGCACCAGGCGCGCGCCATCGCCACCGGTATCGGCGCGCTGTTCCTACGGTCCTATGAGCGGGGAGAGCGGGTGTATCACTCGATGTTGTCGAGAGGTTTCGACGGCGGCGTGCCTGACCTGGCGGTCATCGGTGCACCGCCGCGGGCGGTACCGAGCCAATGGGTCTCGACGATGATCCCGGCTGCGGCCGCGGTGACCGTGTCGGTGGCGGCGTGGGTGATCCGATGACTGAGATCGCGGTACAGGTCGAGGCCCTGCGCCACGTCTACCCGGATGGTCACGTGGCCCTCGACGGCGTTGATCTCACCGTCGCGGCCGGGGAACGCGTCGCGGTGCTTGGACCCAACGGTGCAGGCAAGACCACACTGATGCTCCATCTCAACGGGGTGCTCACCGCCTCCTCGGGGTCGGTGCGCGTCGGCGGAACCCCGGTGAACCGCAAGAACCTGCACGACATCCGCCAGCGCGTCGGCCTGGTGTTCCAGGACCCCGACGATCAGCTGTTCATGCCGACCGTCGCCCAGGATGTCGCGTTCGGGCCGGCCAACTTCGGCCTGCGGGGCCAAGCGCTCGCCGATCGGGTGGCTTCCGCGCTGGCCACCGTCTCCCTGACCGATGAAGCCGGCCGCAACCCCACTCACTTGTCGGCGGGCCAGCGCCGCCGTGCCGCGTTGGCCACGGTGCTGGCGTGTGATCCGCAGATCCTGGTTCTCGATGAACCGTCGGCCAACCTCGACCCGGTGGCCAGACGTGAACTGGCCGAGACACTCTCGGAGCTGGATGCCACGATGCTGATTGTCACCCACGACCTGCCCTACGCCGCTCAGCTGTGCGACCGTGCGGTCGTGGTGGACCACGGGGTGGTGGTCGCCGACGGCGGCATCAACGAGATCCTGGCCGACGAGGCGTTGCTGGCCGCGCACCGGCTCGAGCTGCCGTGGGGCTTCGCCGTCCGCAACTGAACCGATTACCCCCCCCGCCGGAACGGTATTCCAGGCGCGGAATCGCGAGAATGGCCCTGCTGGAATACCGTTCCGGCGGCAAGGGCGCTATCGGCGATAAGCGTTCAGTGACGCCGCGGCGGGGGCCACGGGGGCTCGCCGCACAGCGCCAGCACGGCGTTCTCGACCACCTCGGGCAGCGCGGGATGAATCCAGTACTGGCCGCGCGCCATATCCTGTGCCGGCAGGTCGAACGCCATCGCCTGGATGATCGGCTGGATGATCGACGACGCCTGGTGCCCCATGATGTGTGCACCGAGCAGCAGTCCGGAGTCGTCGTCGACGATCAGCTTGGCGAACCCGGCGGAATCCTCCATCGCCCAGCCGTAGCCGACGTCGCTGTAGTCCTGCACCTTGGACAGGATGCGGTACCCCGCCGCGCGCGCCTCGTTCTCCGTCAGCCCGACGCACGCGATCTGCGGATCGGTGAACACCGCCGACGGTACGTTCTGATGGTTGGCCCGCATGAGGTTGTCGGTGTCGTCCCAGTCCTGCAACAAGTTCTGCTTGACCACCCGCGCTTCGTGGTTGGCGACGTGCTTGAGCTGATAGGGCGAGCTGACGTCCCCGAGAGCGAAGACGTTTCGTGCGGTGGTGCGCTGGAATTCGTCGACCACGACGAGCCCGCCCTCCACCTTGACGCCGGCGTGGTGCGCTTCGAGTTGATCGCCGTTGGGGACCCGGCCGGTGGCCACCAGCAGCGTGTCACCGTGCAACGTCGAACCGTCGTCGAGGGTCAGGGTGACCCCGCCGTCGTCGGATGTGCCGTGCACGATGTTGCGGCGACTGCGGATCTCCCACTTCCTGCTCGCGATGTCGGTGAATCGCTCGCAGACGGTGTCGTCGCAGTGGCTCAGCATTGTCGTGCCGCGCAACACGATCGTCACCCTGGTCCCCAGTGACGAGAAGATGTGTGCGAACTCCGCGGCGACGAAACCCCCGCCCACGATCACGAGGTGCTCGGGCAGATCCGAGATCCGCATGATGGTGTCGCTGGTGTGATAGGCGACGCCGCAGTCGGCGATGGCCGATGGCACCGTCGCCCGTGCGCCCGCGGCGATCACCACCTGATCCGCACTGAACTCGTCGCCGTCGTCGGTGCGCAACCGGTAGCCGCCCCCGGGGTCCGCCGCGGCGAACCGGGTGTGGCTGGCGAACACCTGCACGTTCGGTGAGGAACGTCGGTACTGTTCGCCCCCGCTGGCCAGTGGGTCGATGCGGCCGAACACCCTCGAGACGATGTCGGGCCAACGGACCCCATCCACATGTGCGTCCACACCGAAACGGCTTGATTCGCGCGCCTGGTGAGCCACGCCCGCGGCGTAGACGAACATTTTGGTCGGCAGGCAACCGACGTTGAGACAGGTGCCGCCGAACACGCCCTTCTCGCAGATGGCCACCCGCTTGTCGACATACCGCTCGTCGAGGATGGAGTTGCCCGAACCGGTGCCGATGATTGCGATGTCGAAGTCAGCCATGCCCGTCAGGTCTCCTCGAATGGTGTTGGCGGCGCCGGGTTCTCGGCGCGGTGATCCGTCAGGTACCAGTGCAGCCAGCGGTCCAGCTCGGCGTAGGCCAGCTGCCTGGATTCGGGCACCGACAGGAATACGTCGTGCTTGGCATCGGCGATCGGCACGATCGACGTCCGGTGGCCGATACAGCCCGCCCACCGGGCGATTTGCGCGACGTCCAGGACAGCGTCCCCGCGCTGGATCGCGGCCGGGTCCCTGACCTCACGCACACTGCGATCCGAACGCAGGATCAGGTTCGGCACACCGACGTCCAGGCCGCGATGCAGCCTGGTCTGCCCACGTCTGATCGCGTGGATCCAGCCGACGGTCACCGGGAATCCGCCGACCGGTTTCCAGGTCAGGTTGTAATCGAACTCACCGTCGTAGTCGCGGTGCAGCGTGGTGCCGTAACCGCCCTCGGACGGTCGACGCACCACCGTGCGCTTGCGGAGCCGGCCCAGGGCCAGCAGCGCCGCCGAGGTGGGTGCTGTCCGAAGGATCGCGTGCCCCTGCAGATCCAGCCACGGGCTGTTGAGGATAAGGCCCGACACGCCCTTCGCCGGCGCCGCCGCCCGACGGCGATCCAGCCACAAAGACACCACCAGCCCGCCCGCCGAGTGTCCGTAGACCAGCACCGGCGCGCCGGACTCCGTGGCGATGGTGTCCAGCGCCCGTTCCAGTTCGGTGTCGTAGCGGGCAAGGTCGGTGGTGAAGTGCGGGGTCTGGCCCTCGCGGTGGGACCGTCCACATTTGTGCAGGTCGAGCGCGTAAAAAGCGAAGCCGCGAGACGCGAAATGATCGGCCAGCTCGGTGTTGAAGAAATAGTCGGTGAAGCCGTGCACCATCAGCACTGCCCGGGCTGCCGAAGGCTCGGGCTCCCCGCGCCGCACCAGCGTCGCCTCCAGTTCGCCCTCCCCATCCGGATCGGGGCCGAGGGCGAACGTCCGCTGCCAATACCCGGCCAGCACGTCGGGCTCCCATCCAGACACGACAGCCACCTTATGTCGAAATCGACCGCTCGAGAGCGGGGCGCAGCGGTCGGCACGGTGGCAGCATCGGCGTCGGGATAACCTGAACCCTGGTAAGCCGTGAGGGACGGGCCACGACCACGAAGGACCGACAAGACAGTGTCTGAACCACAGAAGACCGACGTCCTGCTGGTAGGAGCGGGCATCATGAGCGCCACGCTCTGCGCGCTGCTGCGCCTGGTGGAGCCGAACTGGTCGATGACGTTGGTGGAACGTCTCGACGGCGCGGCCGCAGAGAGCAGCGACCCGTGGAACAACGCAGGCACGGGCCATTCGGCGCTGTGTGAGTTGAACTACACCCCGGCCCGGGCCGACGGGTCCATCGACATCACCAAAGCCGTCCACGTCAACGAGCAGTTCCAGGTGTCGCGGCAGTTCTGGTCCTACGCCGTGGAGAACGGCGTGCTGCCGGACGTGCGCAGCTTTCTCAACCCGATCCCGCACGTCAGCTTCGTCAGCGGCGCCGAGAACGTCGACTACCTCAAGCGACGCTACGAGGCGCTCGTCGGCAACCCGTTGTTCGCCTCGATGGAGTTCATCGACGACCGCGACGAGTTCACCCGGCGGCTGCCGTTGATGGCCGAGAAGCGCGACTTCTCTGAGCCGGTCGGGCTGAACTGGACCCAAGACGGAACCGACGTCGACTTCGGTTCCCTGTCCCGGCAGTTGATCGGGTTCGGCGCGCAGCAGGGCATGGACACGCTGTTCGGCCACGAGGTTCGTGATCTGAGCCAGAACTCCGACGGTTCGTGGACGGTCAAGGTGCGCAACCGGCGCACCGGTGCGACGCGGCAGTTCAATGCCAAGTTCGTCTTCGTCGGCGCGGGCGGCAACGCGCTCCCGCTTCTGCAGAAGGCCGGTATCAAGGAGGCCAAGGGCTTCGGCGGCTTCCCGGTCGGTGGGCAGTGGCTGCGCACCGGCAATCCGGAGTTGACCGCGAGGCATCAGGCCAAGGTGTACGGCCTGCCGCCCCTGGGCGCCCCGCCGATGTCGGTCCCGCACCTCGACACCCGGGTGATCAGTGACAAGTCCTGGCTGCTGTTCGGTCCGTTTGCAGGCTGGTCGCCGAAGTTCCTCAAGCAGGGCAAGGTCACCGACCTGCCGCTGTCGGTCAAGCCGGACAACCTGGTCTCGATGCTGGGTGTCGGGCTCACCGAGATGGGGCTGTTGAAGTACCTGATCGGCCAGCTGCTGCTCAGCGAATCGGCCCGGGTCGAGAACCTGCGTGACTTCGCGCCCAGCGCAAAGGATTCCGACTGGGAGCTCGACATCGCCGGACAGCGTGTCCAGGTGATCCGCAAGGCAAAGGGCAAGGGTGGCGTGCTGGAGTTCGGCACCACGGTGCTCACCGCGGCCGACGGCAGTATCGCCGGATTGCTCGGCGCGTCGCCCGGCGCGTCGACCGCGGTGCCCGCGATGTTCGACGTGATGCAGCGTTGCTTCGCCGACCGGTATCAGAGCTGGCTGCCCAAGCTCAGGGAGATGGTCCCGTCACTCGGAACCGAACTGTCCGGCGAGCCTGCGCTGTTCGAGGAGGTGTGGGCGCACGGCACCAAGGTGCTCAAGCTGGACAAGCCGGCTGGTGTCCCGGCCGTCGACGGCGACGGCCACGGACCGAGCGTGGGCACCGAGCACTCTCCGACCGCGGCGACCGCATGACGGTGTCCGCCGGATGACGGTGGCGCTGCGGCGCAGCTGGGCCAAGGATCTTGATGCCGCAACGCTGTATGAGTTGCTCAAGCTGCGCGTCGAGGTGTTCGTCGTGGAACAGGCCACCCCGTACCCCGAGTTGGACGGCCGTGATCTACTCGCAGAGACTCGGCACTTCTGGCTGGAAAACCCTGAGGGAGTAGTGATCTCGACGTTGCGGCTGATGGAGGAGCATCCCGGCGGCCAGAAGGCGTTCCGGATCGGGCGGGTCTGCACCAAACGCGCCGACCGCGGCCACGGCCACACCGCCCGGCTGTTGCAGGCCGCGCTGGCGGAGGTCGGCGACTACCCGTGTCACATCAACGCGCAGACCTACCTCGAGGAGATGTACGGCAGGCACGGGTTCGTCCGCGACGGCGAGGAGTTCCTCGACGACGGGATCCCCCACGTGGCGATGGTGAAGCCGTGACCAGATCCCAACAGGCAGAGGCGATCTACCCGTTCAGCGCGGTCGTGGGCCACGACCGGCTGCGGTTGGCGCTGGTGCTGTGCGCGGTTCGACCCGACATCGGGGGAGTGCTGATCCGCGGCGAGAAGGGCACCGCGAAGTCCACCGCCGTGCGGGGTCTGGCGCAGGTGCTCACCGAAGCGTTCAAGGCCTCCGGCGACGTCGGGGGCCAGCTCGTCGAGTTGCCGATCGGTGCCACCGAGGACCGTGTTGTGGGTTCGCTGGACCTGCAGAAGGTGTTGCGGGACGGTGAACACGCGTTCTCCCCGGGGCTGCTGGCCCGCGCGCACGGCGGCGTGTTGTACGTCGACGAGGTCAACCTGTTGCACGATCACCTGGTGGACGTACTGCTTGATGCCGCCGCGATGGGACGGGTGCACATCGAGCGCGACGGTGTCTCGCACAGTCACGAGGCGCGTTTCGTGCTGATCGGCACGATGAACCCCGAGGAGGGGGAGTTGCGTCCGCAGCTTCTCGACCGGTTCGGGCTCACCGTGGACGTGGCGGCTTCCCGTGACGTGGACGTGCGGGTCGAGGTGATCCGTTCGCGGTTGGCCTATGAAGCCGATCCTTCGGGGTTCGCCGAACGGCACGCCGCAGCCGACGCCGAACTTGCTGCCCGCATCGCAACGGCTCGGGCACTCCTACCCGATGTGGTGTTGCCCGACAACGAATTACGCCGGATCGCCGCGTTGTGTGCGGCCTTCGACGTCGACGGGATGCGCGCTGATCTGGTGGTGGCGCGCACTGCGGTGGCGCATGCCGCGTGGCGGGCCTCGGCGAGCGAAGCGCCGGGGGATGTGACCTCGGCGCGCGAAGCGCCGGGCGGGATCACCGTCGACGAGCAGGACATCAGAGTGGCCGCCGAACTCGCGCTGCCGCACCGTCGTCGCCGTGACCCGTTCGACGATCCGGGTCTGGATCCGGGTCGCCTCGACGACGCGATGGAACAGGCGGGCGAGTCCGCAGATGATGCGCCCCCGCCCGATTCCGATCCGGAGCCCGATCCGCCGGGAGGCGGAGAAGCGCTCCCGGACGGCGACGGGCAGTCAGCGCCTCAGAACTCGAGGTCGTCGAAGGACTCGAGTGCTCCGCCCTCGGCACCGAATTCGAGTGCTCCGCCCTCGGAACCGTTCCGGACCAAGGCCCTCGTCGTCCCCGGCGTCGGCGAAGGCGCGCCAGGGCGGCGGTCGCGCGCCCGCAACCGCACCGGCACCGTGGTGTCGGCGGCGCATGACCGCGACGCAGGGCACGGCCTGCACCTCTTCGCCACGCTGCTGGCGACGGCAGGCCGGCAGGCTGCACCGGGGCGACTGCGCCCGGTGGCCGGGGACGTCCGGCGCGCGGTGCGGGAAGGACGCGAAGGCAACCTGGTGATCTTCGTCGTCGACGCGTCGGGTTCGATGGCCGCCCGCGATCGCATGTCGGCGGTCAGCGGGGCCACCCTCTCGCTGCTTCGTGACGCCTATCAGCGCAGGGACAAGGTCGCGGTGATCACCTTCCGGCAACAGGACGCCCAGGTGTTGCTGCCGCCGACGTCGTCGGTGCACATCGCCAGTCGCAGGCTGGCCCGCTTCGACACCGGCGGCAGGACCCCGCTGGCGCAGGGACTGTTGGCGGCCCGCGACATGGTGGTGCGCGAGCGGGCCCGCGACCGTGCCCGCCGAAGCCTGGTGGTGGTGCTCACCGACGGCCGCGCGACCGGAGGGCCGGACCCGGTCGGCCGGACCCGCACCGCGGCGGCGCGGCTGGTCGCCGAAGGGGCCGCTGCCGTCGTCGTCGACTGCGAAACGTCTTATATCCGACTGGATCTGGCCGTTGATCTGGCCCGGCATCTGAAGGCCCCCTCGGTGCGGCTCGATCTGTTGCGGGCCGACAACCTGACGGCTTTGGTCAAGGGGCAGGCCGATAGGGGCGCGGCGTGAAGTTGCAGAAGGGATGACGGGATGCCTCAGGGTCAACCGCTGACGGTGCCCCGCGACGGTCTGACGACCCGGGCGCGGCGCAACGCGCAACTGCTGGCGGTGCACACCGGCGCGGGGAAGGGGAAGTCGACCGCCGCGTTCGGGATGGCGCTGCGGGCCTGGAATCAGGGCTTCGACATCGCGGTTTTCCAGTTCGTCAAGAGCGCGAAGTGGAAGGTCGGGGAGGAGACGGCACTGCGCGAGCTCGGCCGGGTCCACGACCAACGGGGGGTCGGGGGGCCGGTCGAATGGCACAAGATGGGCGCCGGCTGGTCCTGGTCACGCAAGGCAGGCACCGAGGACGACCACGCCGCCGCAGCCGCCGACGGATGGGCCGAGATCGCCCGCCGACTGGCCGAGCAGCAGCACGACTTCTATGTGCTCGACGAGTTCACCTACCCGCTGAAGTGGGGGTGGGTCGACGTCGACGAGGTCGTCGAGGTGCTGCGGTCCCGTCAGGGAACCCAACACGTGGTGATCACCGGCCGGGACGCGCCCCAGGCGCTGCTCGACGCTGCGGACCTGGTCACCGAGATGACCAAGGTGAAGCACCCGATGGATGCCGGCCGCAAGGGGCAGAAGGGCATCGAGTGGTGAGGGCGCGGTGAGGAATCGCACGCTCGATCCGCGCGAGCGAGCGCGAAATGCCAGTGATGACGGCGCGCCGGTGTGCAGACACGCGCGCTCGCGGGGTGACGGATGAGCTCGTGGGGTCACAGATGAGTACGCCGGCCGTGGTGATCGCGGCGCCGGCGTCGGGCAGCGGGAAGACGACCGTCGCCACCGGGCTGATGGGTGCGCTGCGGCAGGCGGGTCGGCGGGTCGCGCCGTTCAAGGTCGGCCCGGACTACATCGATCCGGGATACCACGCTCTGGCCGCCGGCCGACCCGGGCGCAATCTCGATCCGGTGCTCGTCGGTGAGCCGCTCATCGGTCCGCTGTTCCGGCACGCAAGCGACGACGCCGACGTCGCGGTCGTCGAGGGCGTCATGGGTCTGTTCGACGGACGTATCAGTGACGTCGCCGATGCGGGTGGCGTCGCCCGGGGCTCCACCGCCCATGTCGCCTCGTTGCTCGGCGCGCCGGTGATCCTCGTCGTCGACGCCCGCGGCCAGAGCCACAGTGTGGCGGCGTTGTTGCACGGCTTCGCGACCTTCGAGCGCACCGTGCGGCTGGCTGGGGTGATCCTCAACCGGGTCGGGTCGGCGCGCCATGACCAGGTGCTGCGCCAGGCGTGTGAACAGGCCGGGGTTGCGGTGCTGGGATCCATACCGCGGGCCGACGAGCTCGCGGTGCCGTCGCGCCACCTCGGTCTGGTCACCGCCGTCGAGCACGGCCGTCGCGCCGCCGACGCGGTCGACGCGATGACCGCGCTGGTCGCCCGCCACGTCGACCTGGACGCGGTGTCGGCCGTCGCGGCAAGCCGGGTCACCGACGAACCGTGGACGCCGCCGCAGGCCGATCCGGTGGGCGAACCGGTGATCGTCGCTCTGGCGGCAGGCAAGGCGTTCACGTTCGGTTACACCGAACACGGTGAACTGTTGCGGGCGGCCGGGGCCCACGTTGTGGAGTTCGACCCGCTGCACGATCCGCTGCCGGCGGGTGCGTCGGCGCTGGTGCTGCCCGGCGGCTTCCCCGAGCAGTTCGGCACCGAGCTCTCGGCCAACGACCTGGTCCGCGGGCAGATCAACAGGCTGGCCGCCGCCGGCGCCCCGGTACACGCCGAATGCGCAGGGCTGACCTACCTCGTCGACGACCTCGACGGGCACCCGATGTGCGCGGTGCTGCAGGGCTCGGCGACGTTCACCCAGACCCTGACCCTCGGCTACCGTGACGCGGTCGCGGTCGCCGATTCCTCGCTGCACGCGGTGGGGGACCGGGTGGTGGGCCACGAATTCCACCGCACCACCGTGCGTTTCGCCGGTGACCCCGAGCCGGCATGGCGCTACCGGGGCCGGGCGGGCAAAGCCGTCGAGGACGGCATCGTGCAGGGCGGCGTGCATGCCGGCTACCTGCACACCCATCCCGCCGCACACCCGCAGGCCATCGCCCGCTTCGTCGCCGCGGCCTCAACCTCTAGGCTCGCCGGGTGGTGAGCACGCGAGGAGCGATGTGACTTCTGAGAACGCCTATCTGGTCGGGCTGCGCCTGACGGGGAAGAAGGTCGTCGTCGTCGGCGGTGGAACGGTGGCTCAGCGGCGTCTGCCGCTTCTGGTTTCCAGCGGCGCCGACGTGCACGTCATCACCATCGCCGCCACCCCGGCCGTCGAGGCCCTCGACGGGATCACGTTGACCATGCGGCCGTTTCGTGACGGCGACCTGGACGGCGCCTGGTATGCCATCGCGGCCACCGACGATCCCGTCGTCAACGCCGCGGTCGTCGCAGAAGCCGAGCGCCGCCACGTGTTCTGCGTGCGTGCGGACGTCGCTCGCGAGGGCACTGCGGTCACGCCCGCGTCGTTCGAGTACGAGGGTCTGGCAGTGGGTGTGCTGGCCGGCGGTGAACACCGGCGATCGGCGGCGATCCGCTCAGCGATCCACGAGGCGTTGCAGCAGGGGCTGATCGCGGCGGACGCGCCCGGCGCCGTCGCCGGCAGCGTGGCGCTGGTGGGCGGTGGTCCGGGAGACGCGGAGCTGATCACCGTGCGCGGGCGGCGCCTGCTGGCGCACGCCGACGTCGTCGTCGCCGATCGTCTCGCGCCGCAGGAACTGCTGGCCGAGCTGGCGCCCGAGGTGGAGGTGATCGACGCCGCGAAGATCCCCTATGGCCGCGCGATGGCACAGGACGCGATCAACGCGGTGCTCATCGACCGGGCCAAGGCAGGCAAGTTCGTCGTCCGGCTCAAAGGCGGCGACCCGTTCGTGTTCGCCCGGGGCTACGAAGAGGTGATCGCGTGCTCGGAGGCGGGCATCCCGGTCACCGTGGTGCCCGGTGTGACCAGCGCCATTGCGGTTCCCGCGCTCGCCGGCGTTCCTGTCACCCACAGGGGTATCACCCATGAGTTCGTCGTGGTCAGCGGGCATCTCGCACCCGACCATCCCGAATCGTTAGTGAATTGGGATGCGCTGGCCGCGATGAGCGGCACGATCGTGCTGCTGATGGCGGTCGAGCGCATCGAACTCTTCGCCAGTGTGCTGCTGGCAGGGGGCCGACCAGCGGAGACGCCGGTTCTGGTGGTTCAGCACGGCACCACCTCGGCACAACGGACGCTGCGGTCCACCCTCGCCGCCGCGCCGGAGCGGATCCGATCGGACGGCATCCGGCCTCCCGCGATCATCGTGATCGGGGCCGTCGCGGGCTTCGGTGACTAAAGGATTCTTAAGAGTACTGTAAGGTAACTCGTTATGACGGCTCTCAATGACGCAGAGCGTGCCGCCATGCGACGTGATGCCGAAGGCAAGGGGCGACGGGTTTCCAAGCGCGATCAGAACCGAGCGGCGCCTGCCGCTCTCCCGGGATCGGGCACCGGTGACGGTGCCCCGCCGCGGGACGGCAAGACTCCCGCATGGCTGCCCTCGCGCCGGTTCTTCGCTGCCGTCATCGCCATCGGCGGTATGCAGCTGCTGGCGACGATGGACAGCACGATCGCGATCGTCGCGCTGCCGAAGATCCAGGACGAACTCAGCCTTTCCGACGCCGGCCGCAGCTGGGTCATCACCGCCTATGTGCTGACCTTCGGCGGCTTGATGCTGTTGGGGGGCCGCCTCGGTGACACCATCGGCCGCAAGCGCACCTTCATCGTCGGTGTCGCACTGTTCACCATCGCCTCGATCCTGTGCGGCATCGCCTGGGACGAGGCCACCCTGGTGATCGCCCGGCTGCTGCAGGGCGTGGGTGCTGCCATCGCGTCCCCGACAGGTCTGGCGCTGATCGCGACGACGTTCCCGAAGGGGCCTGCGCGTAACGCGGCCACCGCGGTGTTCGCGGCGATGACGGGTGTCGGCTCGGTGATGGGCCTGGTGATCGGCGGGGCGTTGACCGAGGTGTCCTGGCGATTGGCCTTCCTGGTGAACGTGCCCATCGGCCTTCTGGTGATCTACCTGGCCCGCAAGACACTGCGCGAGACCAACAAAGAGCGGCTCAAGCTCGACGCCGCGGGTGCGCTGCTGGCCACTCTGGGTTGTACGGCCGCCGTGTTCGCGTTCTCGATGGGACCCGAACAGGGTTGGGTGTCGTCGGTGACGATCGGTTCCGGTATCGCCGCGCTGGCCTGTCTGGGCTTGTTCTTCTACGTCGAACGCACGGCGGAGAACCCGGTTGTGCCGTTCGAGCTGTTCCACGATCGCAACCGCGTCGCCACGTTCGCCGCGATCTTCCTCGCCGGCGGCGTGATGTTCACGCTGACCGTGCTGATCGGCCTGTACGTGCAGGACATCATGGGCTACAGCGCGCTACGCGCGGGCATCGGCTTCATCCCGTTCGTCATCGCGCTCGGCATCGGCCTCGGCCTGTCCTCGGCGCTGGTGTCGAAGTTCCCACCGCGGTTGCTGGTGATCGGTGGCGGTGTCCTGGTGCTGGCGGCAATGCTCTACGGCTCCACGCTCGACGCGGGCATTCCGTACTTCCCGAACCTCGTGCTCCCGATCACGGTCGGTGGCTTCGGCATCGGCATGATCGTGGTGCCGCTGACTGTGTCGGCCATCGCCGGTGTCGGGTTCGACCAGATCGGGCCGGTGTCGGCCATCGCGCTGATGCTGCAGAGCCTCGGCGGGCCGGTCGTGCTGGCGATCATCCAGGCCGTCATCACGTCGCGCACGCTGTATCTGGGCGGCACCAACGGTCCGGTGAAGGACATGACCGCCGCTCAGTTGCACGCACTGGACCAGGGCTACTCCTACGGCCTGTTGTGGGTGGCTGCGGTCGCGGTGATCGTCGGCGGTGCGGCGCTGTTCATCGGCTACACCGCCGAACAGGTGGCACATGCGCAGGAAGTCAAGGACGCGATCGACGCAGGCGAGCTCTAAGCTGCCGATTCGGCGCGCTTGGCGACCGTGAGGGTGCGCCAGCGCGCCCGATTCACTCTCGGAAGTAAGGTTGTCCGCTGTGATCACCCGCATGTCCGAGCTGTTCCTGCGCACGCTGCGGGACGACCCCGCCGACGCCGAAGTACCGAGCCACAAGTTGCTGATCAGGGCCGGCTACGTGCGCCCGGTCGCTCCCGGCCTCTACAGCTGGCTGCCGCTGGGGCTGCGGGTGCTGCGCAAGATCGAATCCGTCGTCCGTAGCGAGATGAACGCCATAGGCGGCCAGGAGATCCTGTTCCCGGCGCTGTTGCCGCGTGGCCCGTACGAGACGTCGAATCGGTGGACGGAGTACGGCGACGGGGTCTTCCGGCTCAAGGACCGCCGCGGCAACGACTACATGCTGGGGCCCACGCACGAGGAGTTCTTCACGCTGACGGTGAAGGGTGAGTACTCGTCGTACAAGGACTTCCCGCTGCGGCTCTACCAGATCCAGACGAAGTACCGCGACGAGGCGCGGCCGCGGGCGGGCATCCTGCGGGGTCGCGAATTCATCATGAAGGACTCGTACTCGTTCGACGTCGACGACGACGGGCTGGTGAAGGCCTACGACGCCCACCGCGGCGCCTATCAGCGGATCTTCGAGCGCCTCGGGGTGCGCTACGTCATCGTGTCGGCGGTGTCGGGCGCCATGGGGGGCAGCGCGTCCGAGGAGTTCCTGGCAGAAAGCGACGTGGGCGAGGACACCTACGTCCGTTGTCCCGAATCCGGCTATGCCGCCAACGTCGAAGCCGTGGTCACCGCCAGGCCGGAGCCCATCGCGTTCGACGGGCTGCCCGAGCCGGTGGAATACGACACCGGCGACACGCCGACGATCGCGACGCTCGTCGACTGGGCCAACGGTGCGGGCCTGGGCCGCGAGGTCACGGCCGCGGACACACTCAAGAACGTGCTGCTCAAGGTGCGCCAACCCGGTGGCGAGTGGGAGCTGCTCGCTGTCGGGGTCCCCGGTGACCGCGACGTCGACGACAAGCGTCTCGGCGCCGCGCTCGAACCGGCTGAGTACACGATGCTCGACGACGCCGATTTCGCGAAGCACCCGTTCCTGGTCAAGGGTTATATCGGCCCGAAGGGGCTGCTGGCCAACGGTGTTCGCTACCTGGTGGACCCGCGGATCGTCGACGGTACGTCCTGGATCACCGGCGCCGACAAGCCCGGCCGCCATGTCGTCGGGCTGGTCGCCGGGCGCGATTTCACCCCCGACGGCACCATCGAGGCCGCCGAGGTGCGCGAGGGTGACCCCTCGCCCGACGGCGCGGGCACTCTGGTCGCCGCCCGGGGCATCGAGATCGGTCACGTGTTCCAGCTCGGTCGCAAGTACACCGACGCGTTCACCGCCGATGTGCTCGGTGAGGACGGCAAGCCGGTGCGCCTGACGATGGGCAGCTACGGCGTCGGGGTGTCCCGATTGGTTGCGGTGATCGCCGAGCAACACCACGACGAGCTGGGGTTGCGCTGGCCTTCGTCGATCTCGCCGTTCGACGTGCACGTGGTCATCGCCAACAAGGACGCCGACGCGCGCGCCGGCGCCACCCAACTCGCCGCCGACCTCGACAGCCGGGGCCTCGAGGTGTTGCTCGACGACCGGAAGTCCTCACCCGGGGTGAAGTTCAAGGACGCCGAACTGCTCGGGGTGCCGTGGATCGTGGTGGTGGGCCGCGGCTGGGCCGACGGTGTGGTCGAGTTGCGCGACCGGTTCAGCGGCGACGCGCGGGAGATTCCGGCTGATGCAGCGGTCGGCGACATCGTCGCCGCCACCGCGGCGCCACGCGGGTAGCTACTCGGTTCCGCCGGGGAACGCGACGGTGCTCACGGTGTCGCCGCGGATGCGCCGCCAGCGTGCCGCCGTGACCGCACATTCGGTCAGCGCCGCGACCCCGAAAGCCCGCACCGTCTGATCGGTCGCCTGCTCCACGACGGCCCGCCAGGCGGTGGCCGCGTCCTGTTCCATCGTCACCGCGAGGTTGGCGGCGTCGGCGGGGGTGTCGACCTCCATCGGCATCGAGTACCCGGCCGCGGGCACCGGCGCATCCACACCACGCTCCTCGATGAGCGCGATCGCCGCCTCGCGCCGGACGCGATGCTCTTCCATCGCATCGGCAACCAGGTAGTTGCGGTCGAACGTGGAGTGCGCCGACACCAATCCGTACCCGTAGATGGTGGCGTGCTCGGTGGCGATCGCATCGAACAGCGCACCGTCGCCCGGATCGTCGGGCCGCGTCGGCAGTGCGGGCTCGGAGGTCGGTGAGGTCGGGGAAGTCACCGGGTCCCGCCGATCGGCGTCAACGCCACGCTGAAAGCTGCCGTGCACGCCGCGGAGATCGACGCGAGCAGCCCGGCGCGATAGCCGGACAGCGCCGCGGCGGCCTGCGCGGCACTGTCTGCCGACACCCGCAGCGCACCGATGACGTCCTCGGCGGTGGGGCTGGGCGGCACTGTGGACGAGGTCGGCGATGTCGTCGGCGTGGTGGTGACGCTCGTGGTCGTCGCGGAGTGGCCGGTCATCCGCACGATCTCCTCATCGAGCGCCTCGGCGTGTGCTGCCCGCTCGGCGGCGACCTCGGTCAGCGCGGCCGCGACCGGCCCGCGAGCGCTCGCGGCGACGTCGGTGGCAAGCCGGCTGTCGGCCCGGGCGCGGTCCAGCGCCGTCGTCAGTTCGTCCAGGTCCGGTGGGGGTGGGGCGGTGCCGCAGGCCACCGACGTCGCCGTGGTCGCGGCGAACAGTGCCAGAGACGCCCCGCCGGCCAGCACGCGCCGCCGGGTGAGGATCGGCGAACGGCTCGGCACGAGCAACATCCTGCCATTGCCGCCGCGGCGGCCGAGGGGCCCGTCACCGGTGTCGCACCGATTTTCGTCGTTTGTGTTGCGGACGCTGGCGTATCGTGGAGTGTCGGGTCCGGGGAACGTGTTCACACGAAATCCCTGCGAACCGTGTCCGGACAACTCAAGACGAGGAGCTCACCGTGGCGGAGCGGTCTACGGGATTGCCGTCGCAACGACAGGTGATCGAACTGCTCGACGGAGAGTTCGCGCGTATTGGATTCGACATCGAGAACGTGGTGATCGACGCTGCCACGCGTCCGCCCCGGATCACGGTGGTCACTGACGGCGACGCCGGCCTGGACCTGGACTCGGTGGCCGAACTGTCCCGGGTGGCCTCTGAGTTGCTCGACGAACTGGACACCGCGGCCTACGTCCTCGAGGTCACCTCTCCGGGCGTGGAGCGCCCGTTGACCACAGACAAGCACTTCCGCCGGGCTCGCGGCCGCAAGGTGGAGGTGACGCTGTCCGACGGATCGACGGTGACGGGGCGACTTGGCGCGGTGCGCGGACCGACTGTCGACCTCGTGTTGCGCGAAGGCTCCCGTGGCGAGTTCACCGTTCGGGAGATCGCTCTCGACACCATCACCAACGCTGTTGTCCAGGTGGAGTTCTCGCCGCCGAATCCGCACGAGCTGGAACTGGCGGGCCAACCCGGAAAGGAGGCCGCAACGTGAACATCGACATGGCGGCCCTGCACGCCATCGAGGCCGACAAGGGGATCACCGTCGACGTCGTGGTCGACACGATCAAGTCGGCACTGCTGACCGCATACCGGCACACCGAAGGTCACCAGGCCGACGCGCGGATCGACATCGACCGCAAGACGGGCATCGTCAAGGTGATGGCCCGCGAAACCGACGCCGACGGCAACCTGCTGCACGAATGGGATGACACCCCTGAGGGTTTCGGCCGTATCGCGGCCACCACCGCACGCCAGGTGATCCTGCAGCGGCTGCGCGACGCCGAGAACGAGAAGAACTACGGCGAGTTCGCGGCCCGCGAGGGTGACATCGTCGCCGGGGTAATCCAGCGCGATTCGCGGGCCAATGCCCGCGGTCTGGTGGTCGTCCGGATCGGCAGCGAGACCAAGGGTTCCGAAGGCGTCATTCCCGCGGCCGAACAGGTCCCCGGCGAAAGCTACGAGCACGGTGACCGGTTGCGCTGCTACGTCGTGGGCGTGTCCCGCGGCGCCCGGGAACCGCTCATCACGTTGTCGCGCACCCACCCCAATCTGGTGCGCAAGTTGTTCTCGCTGGAGGTCCCGGAGATCGCCGACGGTTCGGTCGAGATCATCGCGGTGGCCAGAGAGGCCGGCCACCGCTCCAAGATCGCCGTCACGTCCCGGATGCCCGGTCTCAACGCCAAGGGCGCCTGCATCGGCCCGATGGGACAGCGGGTACGCAACGTGATGAGCGAGCTGTCCGGCGAGAAGATCGACATCATCGACTTCGACGAGGACCCCGCCCGGTTCGTGGCCAACGCTCTGTCGCCGGCCAAGGTGATGTCGGTATCGGTGATCGACGAGGCCGCGCGCGCCGCCCGGGTGATCGTTCCGGACTTCCAGCTGTCGCTGGCGATCGGCAAGGAAGGGCAGAACGCCCGCCTGGCGGCCAGGCTGACAGGGTGGCGCATCGACATCCGCAGCGACGACGCGCCGGTCGACACGGCGGCGGGCCGCCCATCGTCCCGGCCCGCGCCGAGTCCGGGCGCCGCGCACGGCGCCGGGGGCGACCACTGACGCGTCCCGCCCGCCGGCTTTCGGCACCGGTTTTCTTTTCGGTGCTGCGGTGACGGTAGACTCAGCTGTGATCCAGCGCGAGACATCGGCTCGGATGCAGAAAAACACCGTCGACCCCCCGGGTGGACCAGTGCGGACCTGCATCGGATGCCGTAAACGAGAGCTGGCCGTCGAATTGCTTCGAGTTGTTGCTGTCGATGGCGGGAATGGCCCTGGGAATGACGCCAGTGCCGTGACCGTTGACGCAGCGAGAACGCTCCCGGGGCGTGGTGCATGGCTGCATCCCGACCCCGAGTGTCTTCAAGCGGCAGTTCGCCGGCGGGCGTTCGGCCGAGCGTTACGGATCACCGGTACACCGGACATCACCGCGGTGAGCGAGCGTTTCCCGGCCTCGGGGGCACTCGATCCATCTCGGCAACAGGACAGGTAGCGAAGAACATGAGCACACCGTGAAGTCTCGATGACCATGCGTCATAGCTAAACCGAGGCGCGGCGCCCACCACCGCTGTCGCCTCCCAGACAGGAGATGTAGTGGCAGGTAAGGCCCGCGTGCACGAGTTGGCTAAAGAACTCGGTGTCACCAGCAAGGAAGTTCTCGCCCGACTGAACGAACAGGGCGAATTCGTCAAGTCGGCGTCGTCGACCGTGGAGGCGCCCGTCGCCCGCCGGTTGCGCGAGTCGTTCGGCGGCTCGAAACCCGCAGGCGAAAAGGTCAAGAGCGACGGCAACGGTTCAGCCGCGAAGCCCGCAGCGCCCAAGCCGGCAGCACCCAAACCGGCTGCGCCCCCGGCTGCACAGGAGCCTGCCGCGCCCCCGGCACCGCCGGCACCTGAGCCACCGGCGACCCCGGCCGCGCCCGCTGCCCCCGCAGCCTCGGCATCGCCGGCCCCGCCG
>NZ_CACSIP010000003.1:0-146807 GCF_902705885.1 Mycolicibacterium austroafricanum
GCTCCAGCGGCGGCGGGGGCGGCGGTGGTGGCGGCGGAGGCGGTGGATNGTGGTGACGTTCCTGTTGGTCGTGGCGCTGATCGTGGCGGTGCTCGTCCTCATCGGATTTGTGCTCGGCTACAACAAGATTCGTGGCGCGGACGTCCGGGTCGCCGAGGCGCTGTCCGGTATCGACGTCGAGCTCACCCGACGGGCCTCGCTGATCCCCGGCCTGGTGCACACGGTGCAGACGTTCGCGGCCCACGAGAAGGGCCTGTTGGAGCATGTGACCAACGCCCGCGCAGCGGTGGCTGCGGCGACCACGGGCGGATCCGTCGCGCAGCGCAGCGCCGCAGAGAAGGAGCTCGACACCGCCCTGGTGCCGCTGCTGGCGCTGGGACAGAGCTATCCGCAACTCAACTCGTCGCAGAACTTCCTCGATCTGCAGCAGAACCTCGCGGACACCGAGAACAAGCTGGCCTTCGCCCGGCAGTACTACAACGATGCGGTCGCCACGTTGAACCGCTCACTGAGCACCATCCCGTGGATGTTCGTCGCCCCACTGACCGGGGTCGCCGAGCGGGAGTACTACCAGACGCCTCGATAGCGCGGCGACGTCGTCCCTACACTGGCTCGGTGCGTGTTGTCTTCGCCGGCACCCCCGAGCCGGCTCTACCGTCCCTACGTCGGCTCATCGACTCGACCCGGCACGAGGTGGTCGCCGTGCTGACCCGCCCGGATGCCGCCGCCGGACGGCGCGGACGCCCGGCGCCGTCGCCGGTCGCGCAACTCGCGCTGGACACCGGCATCGCGGTGCTGCGGCCCGCGCGCCCCAACAGCGTGGAGTTCGTCGCCGAACTGGCCGAGTTGGCGCCGGACTGCTGCGCGGTCGTCGCCTACGGCGCGCTGCTCGGTGACGACCTGCTCGCGGTGCCCCCCCATGGCTGGATCAACCTGCATTTCTCGCTGCTGCCTGCATGGCGCGGCGCCGCTCCGGTGCAGGCGGCCATCGCCGCCGGAGACTCGGTGACCGGCGCCACGACGTTCCAGATCGAACGCAGTCTGGACTCCGGGCCGGTGTACGGGGTGGTCACCGAGACGATCCGGCCCACCGACACTGCCGGTGACCTATTGGATCGGTTGTCGGTCTCGGGTGCGGCCCTGCTGGAGTCGACTCTGGACGGCATCACCGACGGCATCCTCACCGCCGTGCCGCAGCCCTCGGACGGCGTCACCGCCGCACCCAAGATCACCGTGGACGAGGCGCGGATCCGCTGGGAGTTGCCGGCCCACGTGATCGAGCGCCGGATCCGCGCGGTCACTCCCCAGCCGGGCGCCTGGACCATGATCGGTGATCTGCGGGTCAAGGTGGGGCGGGTTTCCGTTTCGGCCGAGGCGCCGGAAGGGTTGCAGCCGGGGGAGATTCGGGTAACGCGCGACGGCGTGTGGGTGGGCACCGGGTCGACATCGGTGCGGCTGGAACGGATCCAGCCACCCGGCAAGAAGCCGATGATCGCCGCGGACTGGGCCCGCGGTGCCCGCCTCGACGAGAGCGAACGCGCTCGATGACCCGGCCGGCCAAGCGCCGCCCCGCCCGGCGCCAAGAGCTCGACCCAGCCCGTCGGGCCGCGTTCGACGTGCTGCGCGCCGTCGCCGAGCAGGACGCCTACGCCAACCTGGCGCTGCCGGCCATGCTGCGGGAACGCGGCCTCCACGGCCGGGACGCGGCGTTCGCGACCGAGCTGACCTACGGCACCTGCCGCACCAGGGGTCTGTTGGATGCGGTGATCGCCGACGCGGCGGGCCGGCCCATCGACAGGATCGATCCGGTGCTGCTCGATCTGCTCCGGTTGGGCACCTACCAGTTGCTGCGCACCCGAGTCGAACAGCACGCCGCGGTGTCGACGACCGTCGAGCAGGCCGGCATCGAATTCGACACCGCGCGAGCAGGTTTCGTCAACGGGGTGTTGCGGACGATCGCCCGCAGAGACGAGCGCAGCTGGGTTGACGAGCTGGCTCCGTCGATGTCGACCGATCCGGTGGGCCATCTGGCGTTCGTCCACGCCCACCCGCGCTGGATCGCACAGGCGTTCGCGGACGCTCTCGGCGCGGACGCGGGAGAGCTGGCCGACCTGCTGGCCAGCGACGACGCGCGTCCCGAGGTGCATCTCGCGGCCAGGCCGACGGCGCTGACCGCAGCAGAGCTGGCAGCGCAGGTGCACGGCACGGTCGGTCGGTATTCGCCCTACGCGGTGTATCTCGCCGGTGGGGACCCGGGGTTGCTCGCCGCGGTGCGCGACGGGGTGGCGCTGGTGCAGGACGAGGGCAGTCAATTGGTGGCTCGGGCGCTGACGCTGGCACCGCTGGACGGTGCCGACGGTGGCCGCTGGCTGGACCTGTGCGCGGGACCGGGCGGCAAGACGGCGTTGCTGGCCGCGATGGGGCAGGCGGCCGGTGTCGAGGGTGTCCGGGTCACCGCGGTGGAACCGGCGCCCCGGCGCGCCGATCTCGTCGAGGAGAACACCCGAGGTCTACCCGTCGACGTGATCCGCGTCGACGGCCGCGACCCTGGCTTCGAGCCGGGTTTCGACCGGGTGCTCGTCGATGCGCCCTGCACCGGGCTGGGCGCGTTGCGGCGGCGTCCCGAAGCCCGCTGGCGCCGGAAACCCGGCGATGTCCCCGCGTTGGGCCGGCTGCAGCGGGAACTGCTGGGATCGGCGATCCGACTGACCCGGCCCGGCGGGGTGGTGCT
This sequence comes from Mycolicibacterium austroafricanum, assembly GCF_902705885.1. Classification (GTDB taxonomy): domain Bacteria; phylum Actinomycetota; class Actinomycetes; order Mycobacteriales; family Mycobacteriaceae; genus Mycobacterium; species Mycobacterium vanbaalenii_A. Next base: position 2,732 of record NZ_CACSIP010000003.1, read on the forward strand.
CTATGCGACGTGTTCGCCGCACCTGGCCGAAACGGTGGGGGTGGTCGCCGATGCCCTGCGCCGACACCCGGTGCGCGCGCTCGACGCCCGACCGCTGTTCGACCCGGCTGAACAGCTGGGGGCCGGCCCCTACGTTCAGCTCTGGCCCCACCGGCACGGCACCGACGCGATGTTCACGGCTGCGCTGCAAGTAGGCTGACACCCATGTCTGCCGTGCCGTCAGCCCCGCTGATCGCCCCGTCGATTCTCGCCGCCGACTTCGCCAGGCTGGCCGAGGAGACCGCCGCGGTGCACGGCGCGGACTGGCTGCACGTGGATGTCATGGACAACCATTTCGTGCCGAACCTGACGCTGGGTCTTCCAGTGGTGGAGTCGCTGTTGAAGGTCACCGACATTCCGATGGACTGCCACCTGATGATCGACAGCCCCGAGCGGTGGGCGCCGCCCTATGCGGAGGCCGGCGCCTACAACGTGACCTTTCACGCCGAGGCCACCGACGACCCCGTGGGCGTCGCCCGAGATATCCGTGCAGCCGGTGCCAAGGCCGGGTTGGCGATCAAACCGGGCACCCCGGTCGAGCCGTATCTGGAGATACTGCGGGACTTCGACACCGCGCTGATCATGTCGGTGGAACCAGGTTTCGGCGGACAGAAGTTCATCTCCGAGGTGCTGCCCAAGGTCGGAACACTGCGCCGCCTCGTCGACGCCGGTGAGCTGACCGTGATCGTCGAGATCGACGGTGGCATCAACGATGACACCATCGAGGAGGCGGCCGAGGCGGGAGTCGACTGCTTCGTCGCGGGCTCGGCGGTTTACAGCGCCGAGGACCCCGCTGCCGCGGTGGCGGCCCTGCGTCGGCGGGCGGCGGCCGCGTCCAAACATCTGACGCTATGAACCTCGACGCCGCGATGCGGGCGGCCATCGAACAGGCTGACCGCGTCAAGGGGCGCACCTACCCGAATCCGCCTGTGGGCGCGGTCATCCTGGACCGCGAAGGAGAAGTGGCCGGTGTCGGGGCCACCTCACCGGTCGGTGGTCCCCACGCCGAGGTGCTGGCCCTGCGCCGGGCCGGCCGGCGTGCTGTCGGCGGCACCGCGGTGGTCACGCTGGAGCCGTGCAACCACTACGGGCGCACCCCGCCCTGTGTGGAATCCCTTGTCGAGGCCCAGGTTTCGTCAGTGGTATACGCTTTGCCCGACCCGAACCCGGTCGCGGCGGGTGGCGCGGGCCGGCTGGCCGAGGCCGGTATTGATGTCACCGCCGGAGTGCTGTCCGAGGCCGTCGCGGGCGGCCCGCTGCGGGAATGGCTGCACAAGCAACGTACCGGATTGCCGCATGTGACATGGAAATTCGCCACCAGTGTCGACGGCCGAAGCGCCGCCGCCGACGGGACCAGCCAGTGGATCACCAGTGAGGCCGCCCGTGCCGACGTGCACCGCCGGCGGGCCGCTGCCGACGCCATCCTGGTCGGCACCGGCACCGTGTTCGTCGACGACCCCAAGCTGACCGCCCGGCTTCCCGACGGCCGCCTCGCCGACGACCAGCCGCTGCGTGTAGTGGTCGGTATGCGCGAGATCTCGCCGGATGCACAGGTTCTCAACGACGACACTCGGACGATGGTGATCCGCACCCGGGACCCGCACGAGGTTCTCAAGGCGTTGTCGGACCGCACCGACGTCCTGCTCGAAGGTGGCCCCACGTTGGCGGGTGCCTTTCTGCGTGCCGGTGTGATCGATCGCATCCTCGCCTATGTGGCGCCGATCCTACTGGGCGGGCCCATCGCCGCCGTCGACGATGTCGGGGTGCTCAGCATCGCGCACGCCCAGCGGTGGCGCTTCGACGGGATGCAACCCCTGGGGCCCGACGTGCTGCTCAGCCTGACCCCTGCCTAGCGCCGCTACGAGGCGGCGAAGACGTCCACCAGGGCGTCGCAGAAAGCCGGCAGATCGTCGGGATTGCGGCTCGACACCAGCGTGCTGGGGCCGTTGGTGCAAGTGACCACCTGCTCGTCCACCCAGTGGGCGCCGGCGTTGCGCAGGTCGGTCTGCAGGCTGGGCCACGAGGTGATCGACCTGTCGCGGACCGCGTCGGCCTCGATCAGGGTCCACGGGCCATGGCAGATGACCGCGATCGGTTTGCCGGCCCCGAGGAAACCCTTGATCAGATTCATCGACGCGGTGTCCATACGCAGGTTGTCCGGGTTGGCCACCCCGCCGGGCAGCACCAGTCCGGCGTAGTCGCCGACGGCTGCGTCCTGCGCGGCCTTGTCCGCTTCGAAGGTGTCCGCAGCTGTCAGATGGTTGAATGCCTGGATCTTTCCCGCTTCGGTGGAGATCAGCACGGGTCGGCCTCCGGCCTGCTCGACGGCCTTCCACGGGTCGGTCAACTCCACCTGCTCGACGCCCTCGGTGGCGACCAGGAACGCAATCCGCTTGTTATCCAATCGTTTCCCTGATGGTTGTGTCATGTTCATCCTTGCTCGTCAGTGTTCGGTTTCACATGCGATACCCGGGGCGGTGGACGGTCAATCGCGGCGATCCACTCGTAAACTGGTGACAACCCCGTCGAGGCGGGGCGGGAATATCGCGCTTTCACCGATGAGTTGCGCAAGGTGAGCACGAACAAAGGACAACGACCATGACTGCACTGCAGGACTGGCTGAACCTCAGCCCGGTCGCCCCCCGTGACATCAAGGCAGTGCTGAGCGACGCCTGGCGGCATCTGACGTCAGGGGAGTCCGGGCCGGCCGACGAGCCTCAGCTGATGGGTCGCGGGCTGGAGCGCTGCTGAGGGTCGCCCGTGACCTCGGGTTCGGGGTCGGACTCCTCGGCGTGCTCGTTGCGGGCGCTGATCAGTAGCCCCAGCACTGCGCCCACCACACAGACGATCGCGGTGATCGAGAAGATCTCGGCGTATTGCAGCACGTAAGCCTCGCGCACGCGGGCGGCCTCGGCGCTCAGCCGTTCGGCGAGGGTGTTTCCGCCGGTGCTGGCGGGCAGGCTGGCCAGGTGCTGGTTGAACCGGTACAGGCCCCAGGCGCTCAGCGCCGCGATGCCGATCAGCATGCCGATCATCCGGGCGACCACCACCGCCGCCGAAGCGATGCCGTGCTGGGCGGCGGGCACCACCCGCAGCGTCGCCGAGGTCAGCGGGCCGATCACCAGGCCCAGCCCGAAGCCGGCGATCGCCAGGTCGGTGTCGAGCGTGGGCAGCGTGACGAATCCCAGGTCATGACGCGCCGTGAGCAGATCAACCGGCCACTTCGAGATCAGCAGGTAGCCCCCGGCGGCGATCAGCAGCCCGCAGAACGCGATGATCCGGTCGCCGACCCGAGTGGCCAGCCAGCCACCGAGCAGGGCGCCGACGGGCAGCGCGACCAGGAACCGCAGCAGCAGGAATGCGGCCTCGTTCTGGTCCTGTCCGAGGACTCCCTGACCGAACAGTTCGACGTTGACCAGCGTGACCATCAGCGCCGCACCGGCCGTCAACGACGCGCCGAGCGCGGCCAGGAACGGCCGGAAGTGCACCCCGGCGGGCTCCAGCAGGCGGGTGCGGGCGAACTTCTCCCAGACGAAGAACGCGACGGTCGCCACCGCCGCGGCGATCAGCAACGGCGGGCCCCACTCGGGTAGCACATTCCTGCCGTCGGGTGCCGGGTTGTACAGCCCGATCACCGCCAGGCCCAGGGCGACGGCCAGCAGGAGGCCCCCGACCACGTCGACCTTCTGCGGGTCCTCGGTCTTCTGGCGGCCGGGCAGGCTGAAGTGGATCATCACCATCGCGATGGCGGCCAACGGCACGTTGACCCAGAAAACGGACTGCCAATGGCCGAACAGCCACACCAGGGTGATGCCGTAGATCGGGCCGAGCACGCTACCCAGTTCCTGGGCGGCACCGACGCCACCGAGAACGGCCGCGCGGTTGCGCGCCGCCCACAAGTCGGCCGCCAACGCCAGGGTCACGGGCAGAAGCGCGCCGCTGGCGGTGCCCTGGACGATGCGGCCCAGAACCAGGATCGTCAGATCGGTGGACAGTGCGGTGATCACCGATCCGAGAGCAAAACCGACGAGGCTGACCTGGATCAGCGTCTTGCGGCCGAAGCGGTCCGACGCCCGGCCCAACAGCGGCATCGCGGCGATGTAACCGAGCAGGTAGCCGGTGATGATCGGGGTGACCCGCTGGATCTGATTCACGCCGATGCCGACGTCGCGCATGATGTCGGTCATGATCGTGACGACGACATAGGTGTCGAGGGCACCGAGCACCACCGCGAGGCTGCCCGCGCTGATCGCGATGCGACGGCTGGTCTGGCCCGACTTCACGGCCGGCCCGGTCCCCGGGGGCGAAGCGTGCATCACACCGCTGGTTTGTCGACGGTGACCGGCTCGCCCCACTTCGACAGCGTCATCGTGACGCTGTTACCCGGGCTCGGTTCCAGCCTCGCCTGCATCAACTCATGGTCGCCGTCCTCGGCGATCCAGGCCGTACCGGGTACCGGGCCCGTCGCCGCGATCTGCGGAGCGATCTTGTTCACGGCATCGGCGGTGACGTTGCCCGTGATGCGCACCGTCTCGACGCCCTCGATGGTCTCGCGGCCGTCGGCCCTGGCCTCAGAGAAGTTGGCCAGCACATTGGCCAACCCCGCGTCGGGGCTGAGGATCGCCGCGACGTCGTAGATGTCGGACGCGGGTCCGAAATTCGACAGGCTGCCCCCCGAGGTGATCGCGGCATACAGGTCACCGTCGGACACCACGAACTGGACACCCTCGAGGCGCTGGCCCAGGAAGATGATGTCGGCGGTGCCCTTGGCGGCGACCGCCGGCGTCTGCGTGAGATCACCCACCAGGGATTCGACCGGCAGTTCGGCGATCTGGCCCTGCACCGAGAGCTCGAGGTGGGCGCTGGTCTGGCCCTTGGTCGTCTCGCTGGACTCCTGCAGCAGGGTCACGGGGTCGGGCAGTTCGGCGGCGGAATCCTCCGACGATGAGCCGGAGCACCCGGCAACGAGGGCGATGACGGCCACGAGCGCGGCGAGTATCGCCAGAAGGCGGGTCTGCATGCCAGCATCGTAGTGGGTGCCGGCGCATGGACGTGCTCCCCGGCCCTGGGGTGTGAGTGCAATCATGGCTTCCGAGCTGCACTTTCGGCACATCTTGATGGAGCGTTCGCCGGAGGAGGCTCTAGGCTGGCAACGTGTTCACCGGAATCGTCGAAGAGTTGGGTGAAGTCGTCGGCAGGGAGAATCTCGGCGACTCCGCGCGGCTGGTCATCCGTGGTCCGATCGTGACATCAGACGCCGGGCACGGGGACTCGATCGCGGTCAACGGCGTGTGCCTCACCGTCGTCGACGTTCTGGCCGACGGTTCGTTCTCGGCCGACGTGATGGATGAGACGCTGAACCGGTCGAGCCTGCGCGGCATCGATGTCGGCTCCCGGGTGAATCTGGAGCGGGCCGCGGCCATCAGCAGCAGGCTGGGCGGGCACATCGTGCAAGGTCACGTCGATGGGGCAGGTCACGTCCTGTCGCGTTCGCCGTCGGAGCACTGGACCGTGGTGCGGATCGCGTTGCCCGCCGAGCTGTCCCGCTACGTCGTGCACAAGGGGTCGATCACCGTGGACGGCGTGTCGCTGACGGTGTCCGGGCTTGGAGACAGCTGGTTCGAGGTGTCGCTGATCCCGACCACGCTCGACCTGACGACGCTGGGTCGCGCGGATGTCGGCGCCCCGGTCAACCTCGAGGTCGACGTCATCGCGAAGTATGTCGAGCGGTTGCTGGCCGACAGGGACGGCCCGGGAAGCGGGTAACCGCCGCTTTGTTCGAACGAAACTTTGCTACATCCGCGACACGCCGATTGCAGCAACATGCCGAAACCTCTGGCTCAACAATTGACGGTGACGTAATCTCCACCATCGGTAGGGGTGACCAGGCGAGGAGATTGTTGTGGCCAAGCATCGGAAGGTCTCAGCTAAGCAAACCAACCAGGCTAAGCGCTTAGCGGTAGTTGCGTTTCTGGGGCTGGTGGTCGCCTCGCCCGGGCTCGCGGTCGCGTCCGCCGAGGCCACCGAAGGTGCGTCCGCGTCGTCCGGCGCCGATTCCGGCGCGAAGCCCGATGCGGGCCGGAAGGCCGATCCGGGCACTGAAGGCGACGACGCCGGTGGCGTCGACGAGGGCCCCGACACCGGTGGCGTCGACGAGGACCCCGACACCGATGAGGCCGATGAAGATCCCGACACCGATGAGGTCGACGAGGACCCCGACACCGATGAGGCCGATGAAGATCCCGACACCGATGAGGTCGACGAAGGACCCGACACCGATGAGGTGGACGAAGATCCCGACACCGATGAGGTCGACGACGACACCGATCCCGGGCCTACGCCGGAGCCGGAGAATGCCGCACAGCCGGCCGCTCTGAGAAGCAATGACCCCGACCCGGTCGGCGACGAGCAATCGGCGCCGACGTCCGTCGACGTCGAGCCGGAAGCGCAGACGGCTGAGATAGATGAGCCTGCGGCGGAAGCGCCGAGCACGCTGATGGTCACCACTGCGGATGCGCCGGCAGACGAAAACGAGAAGTCGCCGTGGGACTTCCTGCCCGAGTATCCGGAGATCGCGGGCGTCACCAAGACCGAGGTGGCCGCGGTGGTGTTCGTCGCCGCGGCGGCCGCGACGGTGGTCTCCATCCCGACGGCTCCGCTCCTGACGATCCCGCTGCTGCTCGTCACCGTTGCCGCCTGGACACGGTTCGAGGAGCTCGGGACCAACCATCACGCCCCCACCGCCCAAGTGACGAACACGATTCGGGCTCTCGGTGTGGTGACCGGCACGCTGATCGGCAACGACGAGGACGGCGACCCGGTCAACATCACCCTGGAGAACGGGCCGGCGAACGGCAACGTGGAGATCATCGGCAGCCCGTTGCTGGGTGGCTTCCAGTACATCTACACGGCGAACAATCCGCTGACCCTCGGCGAGATCAACGACTCGTTCACCATCACGATCGACGACCGCGGTGGCTGGCGGAACCATCCGCTCGGCATGCACGCGGTGTCGATGACGATCGACGTCACATCCGGCGCTGTGATCAACAGCTTTCCGGTCTTCACCCAGCAGGCGACCATCGTCAGCACCGACCCCGAGACCCAGCAGATGCAGGGCACCTTCGCAGCCACCGATCCGGACGGCACGCCGCTGACGTTCACCGGGTTCGCCGTGTCGTCGCTACTGGGGACAACCGTCCAGGTCAGCTACGACGAGGACGGCAATGGCACCTTCACCTACACGCCGTCGGATGAAGCCATCCAGGCTGCGGCGCTCGACATTCTCGGCATCGGTGACCTGATCACGATCACCGCAACCGATGCCAACGGTGGCTTCGCGATCAGCACGGTCACCGTTCACCTCGTGCCCCCCAACAGCCCACCCCTGGTCGTCCCGGTCGGGACGACGATCCCGGATCTCATCAGCGGAGTCGCCACCGGTTCCGTGCTCGGCACCGATCCCGACGGCGACACGCTGCAATACAGCGTCACGGGGTACGGAGGAGGCCCGTCGGCGATTCTCGGCAGCGGCAGCATGGTCGTCGTTGATGCCGATGGGAGGTGGACCTACATCCCGTCGCTGGACGGTGGCGATCCACTCCTGGGGATCATCGACGACAGCTTCAGGATCTACGTCACCGACGGCCGCGGCGGACAAGCATCCACTCTCATCGGCCTAATCACCCACGAGCTCGCGATCGACTACGACAACACGGCTGTCAGCGGAGGAGTGACGGGTGCGCTGGCGATCCCGTCCGCGATGTCCGGTCTGCTCACCTACAGCTTGGGCGACGGCGCCCCCGCAGGCGTCACCGTCAACGCAGACGGCACCTATGCCTACAGCGGCACCTCTCCGGCGAGCTTCTCGATCGTCGGGACCAACGCGTACGGCGCGTCGCTGCCGGTGGCCAACGTCACAGTCACCCCGAACCGCGCGCCCACGGTGGAATCCAAAGGCCTCGGCAACCCGCTACCCGGGAAAACGGAGACCTGGACGCCGGTGATCGTCAGGGACGCAGACGGCGACACCGTCACCTGGAGTGGCAGCGCGTCGAACGGGACAGTGTCGTTCTCCACACCGGTCGACATCACCGACCCGTTGAGCGGTGCCAGGACCAGCAGTCGGACCGTGACCTACAAGTCGAACGGCGGCAGTGACGGCAGCGTCATTCCGCCGCAGCTGCCCTCCAATGGCCCCTCCGACACGATTCACATCACGGTCACCGACTCGAAGGGGCTGTCGACGACGTTCACGCTGTCCTACCCGGTCTGAGGGTCGGTTGTCGCCTGCACATTCTCATCGAACCGCCAGGCAATAACCGATCTCCACTCGTGGTTCATACTGAGAGGCACTGACGACAGGGTTCCGCACCGGGACCGGCAAGGGTGGTGGAGATGACGAGGCTCGATTCGGTCGAGCGTGCGGTGGCAGATATCGCCGCAGGTAAGGCCGTCGTCGTCATCGACGACGAGGACCGGGAGAACGAGGGCGACCTGATCTTCGCCGCCGAGAAGGCCACTCCCGAACTCGTGGCCTTCATGGTGCGCTACACGTCCGGGTACCTGTGCGTGCCGCTCCACGGTGACGTCTGTGACCGGCTCGGCCTGCTGCCGATGTACGCGGTCAACCAGGACAAGCACGGCACCGCCTACACCGTCACCGTGGACGCGAAACTCGGTGTGGGAACCGGCATCTCGGCTTCGGACCGGGCCACCACCATGCGGCTGCTGGCCGATCCGACCAGCGTCGCCGACGACTTCACCAAGCCGGGCCACGTGGTGCCGCTGCGCGCCAAGGACGGCGGCGTGCTGCGTCGTCCCGGCCACACCGAGGCCGCCGTGGACCTGGCCCGGTTGGCCGGTCTGCAGCCCGCAGGAGCGATCTGCGAGATCGTCAGCCAGAAGGACGAAGGTGACATGGCGCAGACCGATGAGCTGCGCATCTTCGCCGACGAGCACGACCTGGCCCTGATCTCGATCGCCGACCTGATCGAGTGGCGGCGCAAGCACGAAAAGCACATCGAGCGAGTCGCCGAGGCCCGCATCCCGACCCGCCACGGGGAGTTCCGAGCTGTCGGCTACACCAGCATCTACGACGAGGTCGAGCACGTCGCGCTGGTCCGGGGCGACATCGCCGGCCCACACGGTGACGGCCACGACGTGCTGGTGCGGGTGCACTCCGAGTGCCTGACCGGCGATGTGTTCGGCTCCCGCCGATGCGACTGCGGGCCACAGCTCGACGCCGCGCTGGCGATGGTGGCCCGCGAAGGCCGCGGCGTGGTGCTGTACATGCGCGGCCACGAGGGGCGGGGGATCGGCCTGATGCACAAGCTGCAGGCCTATCAGCTCCAGGACGCCGGTGACGACACCGTCGACGCCAATCTCAAGCTGGGTCTGCCGGCCGACGCCCGCGATTACGGGATCGGCGCACAGATCCTCGTCGACCTCGGCGTGCGGTCGATGCGCCTGCTGACCAACAACCCCGCCAAGCGGGTCGGGCTGGACGGGTACGGGCTACACATCATCGAGCGGGTGCCGCTGCCGGTGCGGGCCAACGCCGAGAACATCCGATATCTGATGACCAAGCGCGACCGGATGGGCCATGACCTGGTCGGTCTCGAAGACTTCGACGAGGCACTTCCCGGCGAGTTCGGCGGCGCGGTATGACGGCCTCGGGCGGAGCGGCGCAATGAGCCCTGCAGCCGGCGTCCCCGACCTGCCCGAGCTGGACGCCTCTGACATCACGTTGGGCATCGTGGCGAGCACGTGGCACGAGACGATCTGCGACGCGCTTCTCGAGGGTGCGAGAAGGACGGCGACAGACGCGGGGATCGCCGACCCGACGATCGTGCGGGTGCTCGGAGCCATCGAGATCCCGGTGGTGGCACAGGCGTTGGCCGCGACGCACGACGCCGTGGTGGCACTGGGCGTGGTGATCCGCGGGGAGACACCACATTTCGACTATGTCTGCGACGCCGTCACGACCGGGCTGACACGGGTGTCGCTGGACGCGTCCACCCCCGTCGCCAACGGAGTGCTCACCACCAACACCGAACACCAGGCTCTCGACCGCGCCGGGCTGCCGACGTCAGCCGAGGACAAGGGCGCCCAGGCCGCAGCCGCCGCACTGTCGACGGCGCTGACGCTGCGCCGGCTGAGCTCATGAGCGCTGATGGCGGAGACATCTGGGATGTCCAGGTCAAGCCGTACCTGACACCGATCTTCGCCTACGGCGCGGCGCTGGTCATCCTCGCCGCCCATGTCGTGGTCGGCGTGCTACTCACAGCGTCGTCGACCGGGGTGATCTTCCGCACTGCCGACCAGGTCGCCATCGCGATGGTGGGGGCGGTCATCGCGGCCTTCGTGTGTCTGTTCGCGCGGCCGCGGCTGCGGATCGGGCCGTCCGGCGTCGCGGTACGGAACCTGTTCGGCTACAAGCTGTTTCCCTGGAGTGAGGTCAGAGGGTTGTCATTTCACCCTGGTGCGCGCTGGGCCCGCCTCGATCTTCCCGACGACGAGTACATGGCGGTGATGGCCATTCAGGCTGTCGACAAGGGCAGAGCCGTCGAATCGATGGACCGGGTGCGTACCGCATTGCAGCGCTACCGACCCGACATCAACTCGCACCACCCATGACCACCCCTTCTCGGCGTGGGTCGGCGCCACCGACCCAGCCCGACGCGACGCGGACGATGGCGGACAAGCCGCTGGACTGATCGCCGAGGTCCACCTGTCTCGTGGACCAGAACCGCATCATTCGGCGGTAGTCGACCAGCCGCGTCGGTACACCGCAGTAACCTGGGTTGCGTGCCCGATCCAGCGACGTACCGACCCGCTCCTGGATCGATTCCCGTCCAACCCGGCGTCTACCGGTTCCGGGATCCGCACGGCCGGGTCATCTACGTGGGCAAGGCCAAGAGCCTGCGCAGCCGGCTCAACTCCTATTTCGCCGACATCGGCGGCCTGGCGCCGCGGACCCGGCAGATGGTCAGCACCGCGGCAGCGGTCGAGTGGACGGTCGTCAACACCGAAGTGGAGGCGCTGCAACTCGAGTACAACTGGATCAAGGAGTTCGACCCGCGATTCAACATCCGCTACCGCGACGACAAGTCCTATCCGGTGCTGGCGGTGACTCTCAACGAGGAGTATCCCCGGCTGATGGTCTATCGCGGTCCGCGCCGCAAGGGCGTGCGCTACTTCGGCCCGTACTCGCATGCCTGGGCGATCCGCGAAACCCTCGACCTGCTGACCCGGGTGTTTCCCGCCCGAACCTGCTCGGCGGGAGTGTTCAAGCGGCACACGCAGATTGATCGCCCATGTCTTCTCGGCTACATCGACAAGTGTTCTGCGCCGTGCATCGGCCGCGTCAGTGCGCAGGAGCACCGGCGGATCGTCCTGGACTTCTGCGACTTCCTCGCGGGCAAGACCGACCGGCTCGTCCGTGAGATGGAACAGCAGATGAGCGCTGCGGCCGCGGATCTGGACTTCGAGCGGGCCGCCAGGCTGCGCGACGACATCTCCGCGTTGCGGCGGGCGCTCGAGAAGCAGGCGGTGGTGTTGGGGGACGGCACCGATGCCGACGTCGTCGCCTTCGCTGACGATGCGTTGGAGGCGGCCGTTCAGGTATTCCACGTGCGGGGTGGGCGCGTCCGCGGGCAACGCGGGTGGATCATCGAAAAGTCCGGGGAACCGGGCGAATCCACTCCCGAGTATCTGGTCGAACAGTTCGTCACACAGTTCTACGGAGACCAGGCCGAGCTGACTGCTGCGGGCGCCGCCGGAATGGATGAGGCGACCAATCCGGTGCCGCGCCAGGTCCTGGTCCCGGTGCTGCCGGGTAACTCCGAGGAACTGGAGACCTGGCTGTGCCGGCTGCGGGGGTCGCGGGTGTCGTTGCGGGTGCCGCAGCGCGGGGACAAGCGGGCCCTGGCCGAGACGGTCCGGCGCAACGCGCAGGACGCGCTGGCTCAGCACAAACTCAAGCGTGCCGGCGACTTCACCGCCAGAAGTGCTGCGCTGCAGAGTATTCAGGAGACCCTCGGTCTGGAGGATGCACCGCTGCGGATCGAGTGTGTCGACATCAGCCATGTGCAGGGCACCGACGTGGTCGCGTCGCTGGTGGTGTTCGAGGACGGGCTGCCCCGCAAATCCGACTACCGGCATTACGCGATCCGCGACGCCGCAGGTGACGGCCGGTCCGACGATGTGGCCTCGATCGCGGAGGTGACCCGGCGGCGGTTTCACCGCCACCTGCGCGATGCCCAGGAGCGGGTCGACGATCAGCAGGAAGACGGTCCTCGCGCGAGCGCTCGTCCGCACAGGTTCGCCTACCCACCCAATCTGTTCGTGGTGGACGGCGGAGCGCCCCAGGTGAACGCGGCGGCGGCGGTTCTCGAAGAGTTGGGCATCACCGACGTCGCGGTGATCGGGTTGGCGAAGCGACTGGAGGAGGTGTGGGTGCCGTCCTACGACGGAACACCGCCGGAGCCCGTCATCTTCTCCCGCAACAGTGACGGGCTGTATCTGTTGCAGCGGGTGCGTGACGAAGCCCACCGGTTCGCGATCACCTACCATCGCAGCAAGCGGTCCAAGCGGATGACCGCCTCGGCGCTGGATTCGGTGCGCGGCCTGGGTCAGCACCGCCGAAAGGCGCTCGTCACCCACTTCGGCTCGCTCGCCAGGTTGAAACAAGCCAGCGTCGAGGAGATCACCGCGGTCCCCGGCATCGGCGCCACCACGGCGCGGGCGGTGCTCGAGGCGCTGGGCGTGGCCGACCCGGAAACCGTTTCGGAGGCGCCCGCCGCGGATATCGGCAATGATCAGGACAGCAGAGCATCGGGATGACAGAGCAGGGAATGCACGAGGAACTCCATGGCGAAGGCAACCCGGAGGATATCGAGCCGGGTATCGACGTGGTGCTCGTCACGGGGCTCTCGGGCGCCGGTCGGGGCACCGCGGCAAAGGTGCTCGAAGACCTGGGCTGGTACGTCGCCGACAATCTGCCGCCCGAACTGATCGCGCGGATGGTCGAGTTGGGGCTGGCCGCGGGATCACGCATCACCCAGCTCGCCGTGGTGATGGATGTTCGATCGCGGGGCTTCACCGGCGATCTCGACTGGGTGCGCTCCGATCTGGCCACGCGCAACATCACCCCGCGGGTGCTGTTCCTGGATTCCTCCGACGACATCCTGGTGCGCCGCTACGAGCAGAACCGCCGCAGTCATCCGCTGCAGGGAAACCAGACCCTCGCAGAGGGCATCGCCGCGGAACGGGCGATGCTGGCCCCGGTGCGCGCGGCCGCCGATCTGGTGATCGACACCTCGGCCCTGTCGGTTCCCGCGCTGCGGGAGAGCATCGAGCGGGCCTTCGGCGGCGAGACCGTCGACCACACCAACGTCACCGTGGAGTCCTTCGGCTACAAGTACGGCCTGCCCATGGACGCAGACACCGTGATGGACGTCCGGTTCCTGCCCAACCCGCACTGGGTCGACAATTTGCGCCCGCACTCCGGTCAGCATCCAGACGTCCGCGACTACGTACTTGGCCAACCCGGCGCCGTGGAGTTCCTCGACTCCTACCATCAGCTGTTGGACGTCGTGATCGACGGATACCGGCGGGAGGGGAAGCGCTACATGACCGTCGCCATCGGCTGCACCGGCGGTAAGCATCGCAGCGTGGCGATGGCCGAGGCGTTGGCGGCCCGGCTGGAGCACGGCGCGGCGCTGACGGTGCGGGTGTTGCACCGGGATCTGGGGCGCGAATGAGTTTCCCCGCACGCGAGGAGGACAGGTGAGTCCCCGCATCGTCGCTCTGGGCGGTGGACACGGGCTCTACGCCACGCTGTCGGCGGCACGCCGGATCAGCCCGCACGTCACCGCTGTGGTCACCGTTGCCGACGATGGCGGTTCATCTGGCCGGCTGCGGAACGAACTAGGTGTGGTGCCGCCGGGCGATCTGCGAATGGCGTTGGCGGCGTTGGCTTCCGACAGTCCGCAGGGCACCTTGTGGGCGACGATCATCCAGCACCGGTTCGGCGGCAGCGGCGCCCTGGCCGGCCACCCGATCGGCAACCTGATCCTGGCCGGACTGCACGAGGTGCTCGCCGATCCGGTGGCGGCACTCGACGAACTGGGCCGGGTGCTCGGCGTCAAGGGGCGGGTGCTGCCGATGTGCCCGGTGGGCCTCGAGATCGAGGCCGACGTGGTGGGTCTGGAGTCCGACCCCCGGATCGGCCGCACGATCCGTGGTCAGGTCGCGATCGCCACCACCGTGGGCAAGGTCCGCCGGGTCCGGCTGCTGCCCGGCGATCCGCCGGCGACCAGGCAGGCGGTCGATGCGATCATGCACGCCGACCTGGTGGTGCTCGGGCCGGGTTCCTGGTTCACCAGCGTGATCCCGCACGTCCTGGTGCCGCAGTTGGCGGCGGCGCTGAGGGCGACGGCCGCCCGTCGCGCTCTGGTGCTCAACCTGGTGGCCGAACCGGGGGAGACGGCGGGCTTCTCGGTCGAGCGTCACATCCACGTGCTGGCCCAGCACGCGCCGGACTTCACCGTGCACGACATCATCGTCGATTCGGCCAGCGTGCCCAGCGACCGCGAGAGGGACCAGTTGCGCCGCACCGCCACCATCCTCGATGCCCACGTTGAGTTTGCTGCCGTTTCCAGACCTGGTACACCTTTACATGACCCGGCGAGGTTGGCCGCGGCGCTGGAGGGGGTACGCAGGCGCGGCATGGCACCAACCGACACAGCCCAGGCGACCCAGCAGCCGACTGTGCCCGCACCGACAGTGAACGGACCGAGAGGTGACGACCCGTGGCGATGACAGCCGAGGTCAAGGATGAGCTCAGCCGGTTGGTGGTCAATTCGGTGAGTGCACGTCGCGCCGAGGTGGCCTCACTGCTGCGGTTCGCCGGCGGGCTGCACATCGTGTCCGGGCGGGTCGTCGTCGAGGCCGAGGTCGACCTGGGGATCATCGCCCGCAGGCTGCGCAAGGACATCTACGACCTGTACGGCTACAACGCCGTGGTGCACGTGCTGTCCGCGAGCGGTATCCGCAAGAGCACCCGGTATGTGGTCCGGGTCGCGAAGGACGGGGAAGCGCTGGCCAGACAAACCGGTCTGCTCGACCTGCGCGGCCGGCCGGTGCGTGGGTTGCCCGCCCAGGTCGTCGGCGGAAGCGTCGCCGACGCCGAAGCCGCTTGGCGGGGCGCATTTTTGGCGCACGGGTCGCTGACCGAGCCAGGACGGTCCTCGGCGCTGGAGGTCAGCTGCCCCGGTCCGGAGGCCGCGCTGGCACTTGTCGGAGCGGCCCGGCGGCTGGGGGTTGGCGCGAAGGCCCGCGAGGTGCGCGGCAGCGACCGCGTCGTGGTCCGCGACGGCGAGGCCATCGGTGCGCTGCTCACCCGGATGGGAGCCCAGGACACCCGGCTCACCTGGGAAGAGCGCCGGATGCGTCGCGAGGTGCGGGCGACGGCGAACAGGCTGGCGAACTTCGACGACGCCAACCTGCGGCGGTCGGCGCGGGCCGCGGTGGCCGCGGCGGCGCGGGTGGAACGGGCGCTGGAGATCCTGGGCGATACGGTGCCCGACCATCTTGCCGCCGCGGGCAGCCTGCGCGTGGCGCACCGGCAGGCGTCGCTGGAGGAACTCGGTCGCCTCGCCGAGCCGCCGATGACCAAAGACGCTGTGGCAGGCCGGATTCGACGGCTGTTGTCGATGGCCGACCGAAAGGCCAAGCAGGACGGAATCCCCGACACCGAGTCAGCTGTGACCCCGGACCTGTTGGAAGACGCCTGAGTGGTGCGCGCCGGTTTGCGAGTGGGTCTGGCCTATCCGGACCCGCCGTTCAACGCGATGGCGGGAGGCGCCGGACTCGACATTGAGCTGATGACGGAGCTCGCCGACGCGCTCGGTGAGTCCGTGGAGTTCATCGCCTACGACGGTGCGGATCTCGACGGCATCTTCACGCGCCTGGAAGCCGGCGACTACGACTGCGTCGCCGCCGGCATCACCGTGACACCCGCCCGCGAAGCCAGGGTGGTGTTCCTTCCGCCGTATCTGATATCCGGTCAGGCGCTGGCCGTCGACACCGGCCGGCTGCCGCAGGTGCACTCGATCGACGACCTCGAGGGCCTGACGGTCGGCGTGCAACGCGGCGAGGCCGGCGAGCCGGTGGCCCAACGTCTCGTCGCCGAGGGCAGGGCCGCGCAGGTGCGGGTCTATGACGTCGGCGACGTCGAGGCGGCGGTGCGTGGCCTGGGCGCCGGTGACTGTGATGCGGTGCTCAAGCTCGCTCCGGTGCTGAGCGAGCTGGTCAAGCCGCTGCCTGGGGTCGAGGTCGTGCAGCGGGGGCTCTCGGTGGAGGACATCGCCATCGCGGTGGCGCCCGCCGATCAGGCGCTGGCGGGCAGACTGCGGGTCGCCCAGGCCGAACTCGAAGAGGACGGCACCCTGCAGCGGATCCGGCGCAAATGGTTGGGAAACCCCTATGTCGACCAGATCCTGGGTTCGCTCTGAGACGTCGGGGGCAGCCCGCGCACAGAGGGAAGGTCACCGACTAGGCTGAATGCCGAGCGGTGCCGAAGACTGCCGAAGACTCAGTGACGAAAACATGAGGAGACAGACGTGACGATCCGGGTAGGCGTGAACGGCTTCGGCCGCATCGGACGCAACTTCTTCCGCGCATTGGATGCGCAGAAGGCCGAAGGCAAGAACAGCGACATCGAGATCGTGGCCGTCAACGACCTCACCGACAACGCCACGCTCGCCCACCTGCTGAAGTTCGACTCGATCCTGGGCCGGCTGCCCTATGACGTCAGCCTCGAAGGCGAGGACACCATCGTCGTCGGCGACACCAAGATCAAGGCGCTCGAGGTCAAGGAAGGCCCGTCCGCTCTTCCCTGGGGTGACCTGGGAGTCGACGTCGTCGTCGAGTCGACCGGCATCTTCACCGCCCGCGCCAAGGCACAGGGCCACCTCGACGCGGGGGCCAAGAAGGTCATCATCTCCGCGCCCGCCAGCGACGAGGACATCACGATCGTGCTCGGCGTCAACGACGAGAAGTACGACGGCAGCCAGAACATCATCTCCAACGCCTCATGCACCACGAACTGCCTGGGTCCGATGGCCAAGGTGCTCCAGGACGAGTTCGGCATCGTCAAGGGCCTGATGACGACGATCCACGCCTACACCCAGGATCAGAACCTGCAGGACGGTCCGCACAAGGATCTGCGCCGGGCCCGCGCCGCGGCGCTCAACATCGTGCCCACCTCCACCGGCGCGGCCAAGGCGATCGGTCTGGTGATGCCGGAGCTCAAGGGCAAGCTGGACGGATACGCGCTGCGGGTGCCGATCCCCACCGGTTCGGTCACCGACCTGACCGTCGAGCTGGCGAAGTCCGCCTCCGCCGACGAGATCAATGCGGCGATGAAGGCGGCCGCCGATGGCAGGCTCAAGGGCATCCTCAAGTACTACGACGCTCCGATCGTGTCCAGCGATATCGTCACCGATCCGCACAGCTCGATCTTCGACTCGGGCCTGACCAAGGTCATCGACGACCAGGCCAAGGTCGTCTCCTGGTACGACAACGAGTGGGGCTACTCCAACCGGCTGGTCGACCTGGTCGGCCTGGTCGGCAAGTCGCTTTGAGGGCGAGCGATGCGACGGGGAAATAGGTAGACGCCGATGGGCATCAAGTCGCTCGACGACCTTCTGGCAGAGGGTGTGACAGGGCGGGGCGTGCTGGTGCGCTCCGACCTGAACGTCCCGCTCGACGACGGCAGGATCACCGACCCCGGTCGCATCATCGCCTCGGTGCCGACGCTGAAGGCGCTCAGTGACGCCGGCGCGAAAGTGGTGGTCACCGCGCATCTGGGAAGGCCGAAGGGCGAGCCCGACCCGAAGTTCTCCCTGGCCCCGGTCGCGGCGGCGCTGGGCGAGAGGCTGGGCCGGCACGTCCAGCTCGCCGGTGACGTCGTGGGATCCGACGCGCTGGCTCGCGCCGAGGGGCTCACCGACGGCGACATCCTGCTGCTGGAGAACATCCGGTTCGACGGACGGGAGACCAGCAAGGACGACGCCGAACGCCTCTCGCTGGCCAAGGCGCTCGTCGAGCTGGTGGGCGAGGACGGTGCGTTCGTCTCCGACGGTTTCGGTGTCGTGCACCGCAAACAGGCCTCGGTGTACGACGTCGCCACGTTGCTGCCGCACTACGCGGGCACGCTGGTCGCGACCGAGGTCAAGGTCCTCGAGCAGCTGACCAGTTCCACCGAGAAGCCGTACGCGGTGGTGCTCGGCGGATCCAAGGTGTCCGACAAGCTCGCCGTCATCGAGAACCTGGCCACCAAGGCCGACAGCCTGGTGATCGGTGGCGGTATGTGCTTTACATTTCTTGCCGCACAAGGACTTTCGGTTGGCGGCTCGCTGCTCGAAGAAAGTATGATCGACACCTGTCGCAAGCTGCTGGACACCTACGGGGACGTCCTGCATCTGCCGGTCGACATCGTGGTGGCGGAGAAGTTCGCGGCCGACTCCCCGGCGGAGACCGTCGCCGCAGACCAGATTCCGGACGGCAAGATGGGTCTCGACGTCGGGCCGGAGTCGGTGAAGCGGTTCGCCGCGCTGCTGTCCAACGCCAAGACGATCTTCTGGAACGGCCCGATGGGGGTCTTCGAGTTCCCCGCCTTCGCGGCCGGTACCAAGGGGGTGGCCGAAGCGATCATCGCCGCCACCGGCAAAGGCGCCTTCAGCGTCGTCGGCGGTGGAGACTCGGCAGCCGCCGTGCGTCAACTGGGCCTGCCCGACGACGGCTTTTCCCACATTTCCACCGGTGGCGGCGCGTCGCTGGAATACCTTGAGGGCAAAGAGCTGCCCGGTATCCAGATCCTGTCCCAGGAAAACTAGGAGACTCACGTGTCGCGTAAGCCGTTGATCGCCGGCAACTGGAAGATGAACCTCAACCATTTCGAGGCGATCGCGCTGGTGCAGAAGATCGCATTCTCGTTGCCGGACAAGTACTTCGACAAAGTCGATGTCACCGTGATCCCGCCGTTCACCGATCTGCGCAGCGTCCAGACGCTCGTCGACGGCGACAAACTGCGCCTCACCTACGGCGCGCAGGACCTGTCCCAGCACGACTCGGGCGCCTACACCGGTGAGATCAGCGGCGCCTTTCTGGCCAAGCTCGGCTGCACGTTCGCCGTCGTCGGCCACTCGGAGCGGCGCACCTACCACAACGAGGACGACGTGCTGGTCGCGGCGAAGGCAGCGGCCGCGTTCAAGCACGGGCTGACCCCGATCATCTGCATCGGTGAGCACCTCGACATCCGCGAGGCCGGCAACCACGTCGAGTACAACCTCGGTCAGTTGCGCGGTTCGCTGGCCGGGTTGTCGGCCGAACAGATCGCTCAGGCCGTCATCGCTTACGAACCGGTGTGGGCGATCGGCACCGGCCGGGTCGCCAGCGCCGCCGACGCGCAGGAGGTGTGTGAGGCCATCCGCAAGGAAATCGGGGCGTTGGCGTCGGTCGACGTCGCCGCCGGGGTGCGAATCCTCTACGGCGGATCGGTCAACGTGAAGAACGTCGGTGAGATCGTCGGTCAGGCGGACGTCGACGGTGCCCTGGTCGGTGGAGCGTCGCTGGACGGAGAGCAGTTCGCGACCCTGTCGGCCATCGCAGCGGGCGGACCCCTTCCCTAACCCGCAGCCCTGGGGCACATCCCGCGCCCTGTAGTCTGGCGGCCATGGAATTGGCCCTGCAGATCATCCTGGTCGTGACCAGTGTGCTGGTTGTGCTCCTGGTACTGCTGCACCGCGCCAAAGGTGGCGGTCTGTCCAGCCTGTTCGGCGGCGGCGTGCAGTCCAGCCTGTCCGGCTCCACCGTGGTCGAAAAGAACCTGGACCGGTTGACGCTGTTCGTCACCGGTATCTGGGTGGTGTCCATCGTCGGTACGGCTCTGCAGATCAAGTACGGCTGAACCACAACACGCCGCCCGCTCAGGGCATCAGCCTCACGACGGCGTACTTCCCGCTGTCGTGGGGCTTTCTGCTGTTCAAGCCGAAGGTTCTGCTCAACGGCTACGAAATGCCGGCGGCGAGTTGGGGGCGCGCCCACTATCCGACCTGGCCGGGTCGCTACGACGTGCAGGTCTTCGTTCCCTACCTGATTCCGCCTCGGGTCGGCGTGGCTGACTACACCGTGGTGGTGCACCCGGGCCAGTTCGTCGAGCTCGAGTACAAGATGCCGCTGTGGGTGTTCAGTCGTGGGTCCCTGGGGCCGCCGCCGCAGCGCTATAGCGGCGTCGCGGTGATCGTCGCTGTCGCGCTCGTGGTCCTGGTCATCACCCTCGTGCTGATGATGCTGGTGTTGTACGCGTGAGCAGCAGGCAGGCACCCTCACCCTGCGCTCCACCGGCTCGCCCTCAATACTTGAACGCATGACTGAGGTTTCTGACGCGACGCCCGACGCTGCCCTGGAACCGATCGGAGCCGTGCAGCGCACCCAGGTGGGCCGGGAGGCCACCGAGCCGATGCGTGAGGACATCCGGCTGCTCGGTGCGATCCTGGGCGACACCGTGCGTGAGCAGAACGGTGACGAGGTTTTTGATCTCGTCGAGCGGGCCCGGGTCGAATCCTTCCGGGTGCGCAGATCCGAGATCGACCGTGCCGAGATGGCCAAGCTGTTCGACGGTGTTGATGTTCATCGGGCCATCCCCGTCATCCGCGCGTTCACCCACTTCGCGCTGCTGGCCAACGTGGCCGAGGACATCCACCGCGAGCGCCGCAGGGCGGTCCACGAGGCCGCTGGAGCACCACCGCAGAACAGCAGCCTGGCCGCGACCTATCTGAAACTCGACTCGGCCGAACTCGACGCGGGAACCGTCGCCGATGCACTCGTCGGTGCGCTGGTCTCGCCGGTCATCACCGCCCATCCCACCGAGACTCGGCGGCGCACGGTGTTCGACACCCAGCACCGCATCACCGAGTTGATGCGGCTGCGCCTGCACGGTCACGTCACCACCGAGGACGGCCGGGATGTCGAGCTTGAACTGCGGCGACACATTCTCACGCTCTGGCAGACCGCGTTGATCAGGCTGTCCCGGCTGAAGATCCAGGACGAGATCGAAACGGGCCTTCGCTACTACCCGGCCGCTTTCTTCGAGGTGATACCGCAGGTCAACGCCGAGGTCCGAGCCGCGTTCCAGGCCCGCTGGCCGGGCGGCGAACTGTTGGAGGCGCCGATCCTGCGTCCGGGATCGTGGATCGGCGGGGACCGCGACGGCAATCCCAACGTGACCGCCGACGTCGTCCGGCTGGCCACCGGCCGCGCCGCCTACACCGCCCTTGCGCACTACTTCGTCGAGCTCACCGCGCTCGAGGAGGAGCTGTCGATGTCGTCGCGGCTGGTGCGCATCAGCGACGCAGTGGCCGCACTCGCCGAGGCGTGTCACGAACCCGCCCGCGCCGACGAGCCCTACCGGCGGGCGCTGCGGGTGATCCACGCCCGGCTGACCGCAACGGCGCAACAGATACTCGACCGCCAGCCCGAACACGAACTCGACCTCGGCATGCAGGCCTACCGCACGCCCGCAGAGCTGCTGGCCGATCTCGATGCCGTCGACAACTCACTTCGCTCCAACGGCAGCGCCGTGCTCGCCGACGACCGGTTGGCTCGGCTTCGAGAGGCGGTGCGGGTCTTCGGTTTCCATCTGTCCGGCCTCGATCTGCGGCAGAACTCGGACGTGCACGAGGAGGTTGTCGCCGAGCTGCTGGCGTGGGCCGGCGTGCACGCCGACTATGCCTCGTTGAGTGAACCCGATCGCGTCGAGTTGCTCGTCGGTGAGTTGTCCACCCGTCGGCCGCTGACCGGTCCGGACGCCGAACTGTCCGAGCTCGCGCGCAAAGAACTCGACATCATCGCCGCGGCCGCACGGGCGGTCCACGTCTTCGGATCCCAGGCCGTGCCGAACTACATCATCTCGATGTGCCAGTCGGTGTCGGACATGCTCGAGGCGGCGCTGCTGCTCAAAGAGACCGGGCTGCTGGACGCATCCGCTGAGCGCCCCTACGCACCGGTCGGGATCGTTCCGCTGTTCGAGACCATCGACGACCTCCAGCGGGGATCCTCGATTCTGGAAGCCGCACTTGACCTTCCGTTGTACCGGGCGGTCGTGGCCGCACGTGGTGACAGCCAGGAGGTGATGCTCGGCTATTCGGATTCCAACAAGGACGGCGGCTACCTGGCCGCGAACTGGGCGTTGTACCGCGCCGAGCTCGACCTGGTGGAGTCGGCGCGCAAGACCGGGATCCGGCTGCGGCTGTTCCACGGCCGCGGTGGCACGGTCGGACGCGGTGGCGGCCCGAGCTACGACGCGATCCTCGCGCAGCCACCGGGGGCGGTGAAGGGCTCGCTGCGGCTCACCGAGCAGGGTGAGGTGATCGCCGCCAAGTACGCCGAGCCCAGGATCGCCCGCCGCAACCTCGAGACCCTGCTGGCCGCGACCCTGGAAGCCACGCTGCTCGACACCGAGGGGCTGGGGGAGTTGTCGGAGCCGGCATACCAGGTGCTCGACGACCTGGCGGCGCGCGCACAACGGGCCTACGGCGAGCTGGTGCACGAGACGCCGGGTTTCGTCGAGTACTTCAAGGCGTCGACACCGGTCAGCGAGATCGGCGCACTCAACATCGGCAGCAGACCGGCCTCGCGCAAGCCGACCACGTCGATCTCGGATCTGCGGGCCATCCCGTGGGTGCTGGCATGGAGCCAGTCGCGGGTGATGCTGCCCGGCTGGTACGGCACCGGGACCGCCTTCGAGGAGTGGATCGCCGACGGCGACGAAGGCGAAGGCCGGCTGGAGGTGCTGCAGGACCTGTACCGGCGTTGGCCGTTCTTCGCGACGGTGTTGTCGAACATGGCACAGGTGCTGGCCAAATCGGATCTCGGGCTGGCGGCGCACTACGCGGAACTGGTGGAGGACGAATCGCTTCGGCGGCGGGTGTTCGACAAGATCGCCGAGGAGCACGAGCGCACGATCCGGATGCACAAGCTGATCACCGGGCACGACGACCTGCTCGCCGACAACCCGGCGCTGGCCCGGTCGGTGTTCAACCGGTTCCCGTACCTGGAACCGCTGAACCATCTGCAGGTCGAACTGCTGCGTCGTTACCGTTCCGGTGACGAGGACGAGCTCGTGCAGCGCGGGATCCTGCTCACCATGAGCGGGCTGGCCACAGCGCTGCGCAACAGCGGGTAGCGGTCACAGGCCGGCGCTGCGGCGGACCTTGTTCACCGCGCCGCGGACGACCTGCTCGGTGGCTGCCAGCGGGGAGATCACCGATTCTCCGATACCGACGATCCGTTCGACCCGCACGACGATGCCTTCCATCCGGTCGACCACCGCGTTCAGCCGGGGCGCCAGTTCGTTGATGCGGCTGATCGTGTCGTTGAACCGCTCCAGGGTGGCGTCGAGGTTGCCGGTGGACTTGTTGAGGTCTTCCAGGGTCTCGGTCAGACCTTCCAGGATGGTGTCGACCTGCTCGACGGTGACGTCGGCGTTCAGCGCCGCCTGGGCGAGCTTCCTGATCCGCTCGCCACCGGTCCGGACTGCTGGTCTGCCACCTTTGTCTGCCATATCGGCCAGTATGACGCGTGCTGTCGGAGAGTCGGATATGTTCCCCCATGATGATGTCTCGCAGGGTTGCGCTGTTCGCCACCTGCTTCAACGACGTGATGTGGCCCGAGACGCCGAAAGCGGTTGTGCGGCTGCTGCGCCGACTGGGTTGCGACGTCGACTTCCCGACCGGACAGACGTGTTGCGGGCAGATGTTCACCAACACCGGCTACGCCGAGGAGGCCATCCCGGCGGTGCGCAACTTCGCCGCCACGTTCGCCGGCTACGACGCCGTCGTCGCACCGTCGGGTTCCTGCGTCGGGTCGGTGCGTCATCAGCACCACAGCGTCGCCGCACGTGCGGGTGACGCGCGGTTGCAGGCCGCCGTCGCGGCGTTGTCCCCCCGGGTCTACGAGCTCTCCGAGTTCCTGGTCGACGTCCTCGGCGTGACCGATGTCGGCGCGTACTTCCCGCACCGGGTCACCTACCACCCGACCTGTCATTCGCTGCGGATGCTGCGGGTCGGTGACCGGCCGCTGCGTCTGCTGCGGGCGGTGCGCGGCATCGACCTCGTCGAGTTGCCGGGTGCCGATCAGTGCTGCGGCTTCGGCGGTACCTTCGCGATGAAGAACGCCGACACCTCGGTCGCGATGGGTACCGACAAAGCCAGAGCGGCGCGTGACACCGGAGCGGAAGTCCTTGTCGCCGGCGACAACTCGTGCCTGGCGCACATCGGCGGGGTGTTGTCGCGGCAGCGCAGCGGAATGCGGACGATGCACCTGGCCGAGATACTGGCCAACACCGGGGGTGCGACGTGAGCGACCGGCCGCATGTCGGAGTCACCCGCGAGTTTCTGGGTCTTCCGGCATTCCGGACAGCGGCGAAGACAGCACTGGGTGATCCGGTGCTGCGCCGCAACCTCGCCCACGCCACCGGCACCATCCGCGCCAAACGCGCCGCGGCCGTCGGTGAGCTCGACAATTGGGAGGAGCTGCGGCTTGCCGCCGAAGCCATCAAGGACGCGGCGCTGCACCGTCTCGACGAGCATCTGGAGGCGTTCGAGGCCAACGCCACCGCCGCGGGGGCGACCGTGCACTGGGCCCGCGATGCCGAGGAGGCCAACGGCATCGTCGTCGATCTGGTGCGGGCGCAGGGCGCTGACGAGGTGGTCAAGGTCAAGTCGATGGCCACCCAGGAGATCGAGCTCAACGAGGCGCTCGCCGCCGCCGGGATCGATGCGTGGGAGACCGACCTGGCCGAGCTGATCGTTCAACTCGGCGGCGACTGGCCCAGCCACATCCTGGTACCGGCGATCCACCGCAACCGGGCCGAGGTGCGCGAGATCTTTCTGCGGGAGATGGGCAGGGTCGGGCGTCCAGCTGCTGAGGACCTGACCGACGAACCGAAGCGCCTCGCCGAAGCGGCCAGGCTGCACCTGCGGGAGAAGTTCCTGCGGGCCCGGGTCGCGGTGTCGGGGGCCAACTTCGCGATCGCCGACACCGGCAGCCTGGTGGTGGTCGAATCCGAGGGCAATGGCCGGATGTGTCTGACGCTGCCGGAGACGCTGATCTCGGTTGTCGGCATCGAGAAGGTGCTGCCGTCCTGGCGCGATCTGGAGGTGTTCCTGCAGGTGCTGCCGCGTAGCAGCACCGGTGAACGGGAGAACCCGTACACGTCGGTCTGGACCGGCCCGGTTGCCGGCGACGGACCGCAGAACGTCCACATCGTCCTGCTGGACAACGGCCGCACCCGGGTGCTGGCCGACCCCGAGGGTCGGGCTGCGCTGCGGTGCATCCGCTGCTCGGCATGTCTGAACGTGTGTCCGGTGTACGAACGCACCGGCGGCCATGCCTACGGCTCGGTGTACCCGGGCCCGATCGGGGCGGTGCTCACCCCGCAGTTACGGGGCACCGGCAGCGACATCGACAAGTCGCTGCCGTTCGCCTCAAGCCTGTGTGGGGCCTGCTTCGACGTCTGCCCGGTGCGGATCGACATCCCGTCGATGCTGGTGCACCTACGGACGCGGGTGATCGACGAGCGGCGCGGGGGAGTGCCGTCCGGTGAGCAGGTGGCGATGACGGCGGCGAGCTGGACATTCGCCGGACCCCGACGGTGGGCAGCTGCCGGAAGGGCGGTGGCGATGGTCGGTAAAGCACTGCGCAGCAAGCGGTTGGGCAGCAGGCAGGTGCTGCGCCGACTGCCGTGGCCGGTGAGGGCCTGGTCGCAGGCACGCGACGCGCCGGTCCCCCCGGCGGAGTCCTTCCGGAGCTGGTGGCAGCGAACCGGCGGTGGCCATGAGTGAGGCACGCGCCGAGATCCTCGGGCGGGTCCGGGCGGCACTGTCCGAGCGTCCGGCGGCAACCGAGGTGCCGTGGGTCTACGGGCGAGTCGTCGGCACCGGTGATGTCGATGTTGTCGCCCGGTTCGTCGAACGCGTCGCCGACTACCGCGCGCGGATCGATCGGGTCGAACCCGGAGGAGCTGCAGGGGCGATAGCGGCGGCCTTGCAGGCGGCCGGGGCGCGGCGGGCGGTTGCTGATCCCGCAGTGCGCCGCACCTGGCCGACCGGCGCCAACTGGGTCGCTGACGACGGACTCGGCGCCTACGACCTCGACCGGGTCGACGCGGTCGTCACCACCGCGACGGTGGCGATCGCGAACACTGGCACCATCGTCCTCGACCACGGTGACGGTCAGGGCAGGCGGGCGCTGAGCCTGGTCCCGGATGTCCACGTGTGTGTCGTATCTGCCGAGCAGATCGTTGACGATGTTCCCAAAGCGGTTGCCCGGCTTGTCGAATCGGGATTACACACCCGGCCGTTGACGTGGATAAGCGGACCCAGTGCCACCAGCGACATCGAACTCGACCGGGTCGAAGGTGTGCACGGCCCCCGCACACTGCATGTCGTCGTCATCGACTAGTGGACCTGTTCGGGCGTCGCCGACGTCTGATCGACTGGGTATTCGACAGTGTGATCGGCGACCGTCGCGATCGCACGGTATGCCGACGCAAGAGCCGAAAGGGCGACGACCAAACTCGCGGGTTTGACCAGCACGCCTGACAATCATGCCGCACGTCGCAGAGCAGCTCATCTCAGGATGAGAGATCGCTATTGGAGACTGGATGTGGTCGGTCCTCTACACCTACATGGCGGGCCGACTCTCCGGACGCCGCAGCCAAGAAGGCGGCAGCGCCGCTTCCCTCTACTGCCGCGAATCGCAGCTTGAATAGCATCTCTGTCAGGGGTACCCCGATAGAGATGGGTGTCAGGACGCTCCTGACGCAGAGGAGGGGTGCGGGGCATGGGCAAAGCAGTGTCAGCAGTGATGTACTGCTCGTTCTGCGGGCGTGAATCACGTCAGGTCGAGAAGCTGATTAGCGGTCACACCGTGTATATCTGCAGCGATTGTGTCACCAAATGTGTTGCAATTGTGGAGGATCAACCTGATCGAGACACGCTCCCGCTGCGGGATCGCGAGGACTACTCGGATGGACGAATTGCTCGACCAGATCCCGCGCGTTGCGGCCACGACGGCCAACGTCGAGGCAGACCTACGTGCTCGCGTGGACGAGCTTCGGCAGCGCGGAGTTGCGTGGTCCCGGATCGCCGCGGCGCTGGGCGTCACACGGCAGTCAGCCTGGGAACGCTTCACTCACGATTAGCTCTCGCTTCGAGACGGTCAGAGGGAGACTCTCAATGATGGTGTCATGGCCAGTCTTCGCAAAGCTGCCGATAGAACGACTAGATTGCACGCCTTAGACTCATGGGCGTGGGGACTCTAGATGTTTTCGATACAGGCTTGCGGACACTGGCTGGGCAGTGCGCGGACGATGCTGCGCGGTTAGCCAGCCAGGTTCCCGGCGCGCCGGCGGGACCACCAGTGCAGGCAACCTCTGCGGCGGTCAGCGGTCTGTATGCCGCGATCGGGGCGGCAGCTGCGGTGCTGGCGGGCAGAGTCCAGGCCACGGGCGACAAACTGACTGTTTCCGCGGCTCAGTATGCGAGCGCTGACGAGAACTCTGCGCAAGGCCTGTCAGCGCTAGGTGCGTCGGTGCAGGTGTAGATGCCCGCCGCGGGGGGCGCAGGAGCGCCGAGCCTTTCACAGATTCTCGATTGGGACACCGAACATCTTTACGGTGCGGCCACCGATTGGGAGAGCACCGCCGAGCATTGGGAAGACACCTTCACCAGCGTGCACCGAGGCACGCTGGCACCGGGCGGCACTGTATGGGAAGGAGCTGCCGCGGACGCGGCTCAGGAACGCTCGTTCGGTGATCTAGTGACGGTCCGCGGCCTGTCCGACGCGTTGCAGGAGGCCGCTGCGGTTGCTCGCCGCGGTGCTGATCAGCTCGACTATCTCAAACGCCAAGCCGTTGATGCAGTCAACGATGCCCGCGAGGCGGGGTTCACCGTGGGTGAACACCTCTCGGTTACCGACGCCAGGCGGTACGACGGGTTGCGCGTCGGGCTAGCACGGCAACATGCGGCGACGATCGCTGTCCGAGTCGCTGCACTGAACACCGCCGATAACGAAATCGCTGCCAAAATCGCCACCGTCACAGCACAACTGGATCATCACGGCCTCGCTGAACTGCCTGAGGATAGCGCCGTGCGAGCGGTCGACTTCAAGCAAGGACCGCCCGGCCCTTTCCCTGAAAGCCCATGGGAGTACAACAACGACTACACCACCACCGTGAACGCACGCGGTCCGGACGGCGAGATTATCGACGGGGGAAGCCTTGTCTCCCTTGATGATGTCTGGAATGAACTGCACCGCTGCTTCAACTGCAATTTCCCCATTGGCGGCGCGCCGAAAGAGTTCCCCAAAGTCGGAGACCAGATACCGCTTGAAATGAACCTCGCGGGCGTTAAAGCGGCCAATTTGCCCGTGGAGGTTACACAGATCAACAGGGCCGCAGATGCCATCGACATCGAGTTCGCCACGTTGCCTGGACATGCGGATGGGCCGGGAAGCACCATCCACTTCCGATGGACTGAGCAGGGCGGTGCCCCGAACCTCGACATCCGTGGCTACATCACCGAAGGCCCCGGTTCCGGCGATAGCCCGTTTTCGGCCCCTGCCCGCGTCGGTTACACCGCTCTGGCTCAGTTGGTCTGGCAGCCATACATCGACAACGTCGTCACGCACGTTGTCCAGTCAAAGGGGTACGAAGCACTTCCGTTGAGAGTGATCGGGGGCCACTAACATGACCACGGTGAAGCGCGCCCTATCGACGTCAGGGATGCTGTGTTTAGGCGTCTTGGCAGCTACGGGCATCTACCTCGCATGCGTGCTGGTGACGTTCATGCTGGGCGGCATGTTCTATTCCATAACGCTCGGCGCGATGGTGGCACCTGTGGTTGCGTTCGTGATCTTCGCCTACCGATGGACTCGCCGGCGCGCGACGACGGCATGGCCGCTGATGACCGCGATGGTGGTGACCCAAGTCGTGATCGCCGCGGCGGCTTTCCTAGACAGTCCGTCGACAGCCACGATGTGGTTTCACTGAGCGCCATCATTTTTCTGGGAACGAGACCACGGCGCCAACGCTCCGTTCGCAGGAACGCTGCCAGCGATGGCGAAACCAGATCAACCGCATACTCGTTTCGCGTACAGGCCCGTGATGGTGCATCCTGCTCAAGGCCGTTGAGCGGCCTATTCGACCACGCTGTTGCCGCCAGATACAGCGATAAGCGGATCAAGGGATCTCTGATCTCGCTGGATCGTCTTCGGCCACTACGGGATTGCTCCTCGTCTCCTCGACGCATTAGGGCGGCTAATGCGGGTGAGGATCTATGGTGGGCACCCATCAGGACGCGCTACGTCAACGCATCGAGTACACCGGTGAATCGTGGCGGGCGTTGTGCAACGACACGTCGATCGATCACATGGCCTCCATACCCGACGCTCCCGAGGCGACGCAGCGCGAACTCGAATCAGCGGTGTTCACGGCGCTGAATCCGGGTGACTACTTCCCTCACCCCTACGGTGTGCAGCGCGTCCGGATCCGACCAGGCGGCACGACTGTGCTCCACGTGGACAGCTTGACCAGGAACGGCCACTGGCGCCGAACTCCGGGGACTGCTGGGGAAGCTGCTGCCCTACGACCTCGACGGCGTCATGCAGGGCGGCGAGCCCGGAGTTCGTGTCCACCACGCGAATGGATCCGCCCTTGTGTTGACCACCGTCGGCGGGACGCCGGAGGTACACCTTCTGGCTCATGCCGCGATTGGCAAGCCTGGTTCTGGGCCCGCGCCGACGCCGCGATCCGATCGACGATCGACCGCGCGCCGCCGCCTGCGATTCCCCGAATATGTTCGATCATGCCCAGAACCGACCGACCGCGTTGACTCCGACAAGTCCGCACGGGACTTCGGTCCGCGGTCTCAAATCTGGCCGGGCATACCCGCGCCGGCTCGCGGCGTCGGCAGCGCGTAGGGACCGCCCGCACATGCCGGTTGGCAGGCTGGCTGATGCAGGCCGGGTCGAACGGGCTGGTGGGAACGTCGAAAGGTCCTCCCACGCAGGGGGCCGCCTCGGGCATTGCTGGACATCGGGGGTCATCCGGGTTTGTCGGGAGGTCGGGGTTCTGCAGGGGAACCGGCGCAGCTGCCGAACCCGAGCCGGGCGCCGCGCTCGCCAACGCAGTCGCGCCCGTCACCGCCATTCCGGCGAGTGCGACAGCACACGCTGCTCCTGCCACCGCGCCCCGCATGCCGCAAGTAGTCGCCAGCCTCATCGGTCGCTCCTCACCCCTTGGGGTCCCGCCTCAGCACCTGGATGGTCGTCAGATCATCGGAGCGTCAGAGCGTCGACGCGGCTTCCTCGCCGAGCAGCCAGACGGTGGCCGGTCGAGATCGTCGACGGGCCGCCCGGGTCGGCAATGGCACACAAACTCCTTCGAAGTGTGCTGATGAAGAGAGGGATTGGCCGGCATCGTCACCGAAGCCGTCACCGCCGGCGCCGGCGCCACAGCTGTATACGAGTCGTGGATCCGCGACCAGATAGCCGCTCACATCGCACGGCAACAGCACGAGGACGAGCGACTACTTCCCCTCGATCAGCAATTGAAGCGGCTCGCGAGCGAAGAACATGCAGTCATCCCGTCCCGCACCGGACATGGTCTACGGCGGGCCCGATCCACATGCGTAGGAAGCTGCGCAGTTCTTCAGGCGTCCGACGCGGGTCGCTCGGCGCAATCATCAGGGACTGGATCATGCGCAGAACGAACTCGGTCAGCGAGTCGAGGAGCTTGTCGTCGAAACCGATTCCAGCCCAATCGAAGCCGGAGTGCTCGAGAAATCCTCTCGTCATCCGGAAGGGGTCGCCCGTGAGCAGCCTTCGACCGAAGAGATCGGCACGCTCGATGTCCAGCAGCAACGTGAAGNCGGCAGGCGGTCGATCGACGACCGCGATGATTAATTCGATGAGCATCTCGACGACGTCGTCGATCTGTGCCAGTCGATCCGCCAGGTTCGCTCCCCACTCTCGGAATGCCGCCATGGCCACGGCGCTGAACAGATCCTCCCTATTGTTGAAGTACCGGTAAACGGTGTGCCGGGTGACACCCAGTTCATCGGCCACGCTGGACAACGTGGTCGCCGCCGCACCACTGCGTTTCGCGCAACGTGCACCTGCTTCGATGATCCGTTGTCGCGCCTCCTGATTGTCCTCAGGTGGCACGCCACCCCACCCTCTGCGCCCCACGGCAACCTTTCACGTGCGGTGACGAATGCCCGGCCGGGCGATGTGGGTCCATAGACTATCCGCCCCGAGCCGCGGGTGCGCGGCGTTCGTATCAGGTTGGTCGCACCATCACCACCACCGATATGTCTGATGTTTCGGCAATAGGTGTAGATCTTTTGTTTGCACAAGTCTTCCCAAAACGTGCAGTCCGTTGCAGAATGGGGCGGTGCTCGACCGAGGTCACTCGAAGTGGCGCGTTGACGTCGGTGTGATCCACATGGCCGAGGCCGCCCTGTCGCACGGCAGTGGCTGGTGCTCGATCAGTGGCGGGCGGGAAGGTGGAGTCGACGCTGTGTTTGACCCGTGGCGAGCTCAAGGTAGCGACCCGGGGTTACCCGCTCGGTGACATCAACGTCGCGATCTCGGACATGCGCTGCGGCCGAAATATCCGCGGCTTGATCGACTTTCGAATCTGAGGAGTGTCAAGCGTGCTGCACGAAACCACTACCGGCGGAAAGCTCGACGAGCGAACCGCACATCGGCGGCTTCTCTACATCGTCGGAACGACGATAGCGGCGCTGACCGTCCTCGCCATCGCCGCAATGTGGTTGACCGTGGATCTCGGCAGCCGGGCGGTCCCGGGGGTGCCATCGGGTACCTGGGCGAGTCCGCCGCTGTTCGGATTCCCGCACTGGGGCAGGCTCTTCGAGGTTGCCAGCGTGGCGATGTTCGTCATCACCGCCACCCTCGTGGTAACCAGCTGCATCGAGAAGCGCGAAGTCACGGTGGGAGCCATGTTCTTCGTGTCGGGTCTGGGACTTTATTCTCTGGACCCTTTTGGCAACTGGGCGCCCTACGCGGTATACGACCCGCAGATGCTGCACTGGCCGGTGAGCTGGCCGTGGGCTTCGATTGCGCCGAACATCGAACCCGTGGTCGGTCTCGTTGGTTATTTCGGTTTCTACCTGGGTATTCCACTTACCGCGATCTGGCTGTTGCGCGAACGCATCATGCCGCGCGTGGGCAGCGAGTCGTTCATCCGACGCCGACCACTGCTTTCCTTGACCCTCGTCACGATCGGGGTGGGGTTCGTTCTCGATGCCCTCGTCGAGGTCTTCATGATCCGAACGGGAATGTTGATGTACCTGCAGGTGGTTCCGTTCGGTTCGGTATGGGTGGGTACCCGCTACCAGTTTCCGTTGTTGTGGCAGTCGGTGGCCACCACCATCCCGTTCGTCTTCGCGGCCCTGTTGTGGTGGCGCGACGACGAGGGGGTCACCACCGCGGTCAGATTGTCGCGTCGTCTGCCGGTGTTGCGGCGGTGGGGCCGCACCGGCACGTTCGTGTTGATCTATGGGGCGCTCACGACGGGTTACGTGTTGTTCATGACGCCCTACGCGATCATCCACAAGACGGGCCTGGCCACGGGGACGGCGCAGCCGTTCCTGTACTGCGACAGTGCGGTACCCGGCCCGAACGGACTGATGCGCCTCAATGGGCAGCCTGGCCCCTACCTGTCAGGTTGGTGGCCGGGGCCCTACCACACCGAGCCGACCCGGAACTCACCGCCGCCAGCCGACGAGTGCCCGCGTGGACAGACGTAGCGACGAGGTCTGGCACTGCGTCACAGGGCGTGAACCGGGACGTGCGACCACCCGATGACGTTGGTCATGTTGACCCGCTTGAGGCCGTCGCTGTCGACCTCGAAGTCGGGCAGCCGATCCAGCAGCGCGTTCAGTGCGATGCGTCCCTCCATCCGGGCGAGCGCAGCTCCCAAACAGCTGTGTATCCCGTAGCCGAAACCGAGGTTGAAGCCGACCTTGCGTTCGCGATCGATGTCGAACCGATCGGGGTCAGGGAAGGCGCGTTCGTCGCGGTTGGCAGCGCCGTTGATGAGCATGACGGCGCTGCCCTGTGGAATCGTCCTCCCGTGCAACGTCACTTCCTTGAGGCTGTAACGAACGTTGTACTGGGAGGGGCCTTCGAACCGGAGAAGCTCCTCGAAGGCAGCGGGAACCTTGTCGCGGTCCGTGCGCAACCGCCGCCATTGGTCGAGGTGTTCGGCGAAGACGACGATGGCGTTTCCGATGAGCTTGGTGACGGTCTCTGCGCCGGCACCGCCGAGCATGTTGGCGAACCCGGCGATCTCGACGTCGTCGAGCCGCCTGGCCTCCCCGCACTCGATCACCTCCGTGTCGATCAGCCGACTGATCATGTCGTCTTGGGGTTGTCTTCGGCGCTTCTGGACGAGTTCGAAGTAGTACGTCCCCGAGGCGATCATCGCGTCGATACTCTCCCGTGTCGGGAGGGCTTGCCCGGGCTGGCGCTCCAAGCCCTTGTCCAGTAGGCGGCGCAGCTCGTTGCGATCTTCCGTGGGGACACCGAGCATGTCGGCGATGATTTCCATGGGGAAAAGGGCGGAGAAGTCCGAGACGACATCGAATTGCCTCGGGTCGACACGGGCGAGCGCGCTGTCGATCTTGGTGGCCACCATCGCTTCCAAACCGGCGACCGCACGCGGGGTGAAGACGCGGTTGACCAATTTGCGCATCAGTTCGTGCTCGGGGGGGTCCATCATGATCAGGACTCGCCCTTTGGGCATCTTCAGCTTGGTGGCGTTGACCATGTCGACGCTGACCCCGCGGGCCGACGAGTATGTTGCGAAGTCACGGTATGCGGGGGCCACGTCGTCGTAGCGGGTCAGGGCGAAGAAGTTGAGTTCCTCACTGTAGTACACGGGCGCTTCGTCGCGCATTCTGCGATAGATCGCGTAGGGAGATTCGAAGAACTCCTCGGTATAGGGGTTGAACCGCACCGGACCCGAAGTCTGGTGAAAATCAACGCTTCTCGAGTCGGTGCCGGGCGCTGCACTCGAGGAGGGCGGATGAGGTCCCGGCATGGCGGTCTCCTTGGGGCAAGGTGTTCAGCTGTCAACTGTTGGGACAACGGTATACCTTTCCGCAGTCGGTTTCCTCATTGGCTCGACTGAGTTGCCTTGGAACCCGAGTCGGTCGGCCTGCCGACCCGCAGGAAGTCCTCTCTGTCGACGTTGTCGGCAGCCGTGCCAACGGGGGGAACAGGCTGATTTCGTCAGGGCGACTCGATGAGCCTGCAGTAGCTACTGTAAGCGCAACGGTATCGGTAGGTCGAGGAATCCGCCGACGAGGATTGGTTCAGGCAGACCCTTGAGCCCAAGGACCCGTCCGCGGAGCCGAAAAATCCGCTATAGACTTCCGACGCCGGATGAGTGCGAGAGAGATGGGCTGCCGACATGGCGAAGAGTGATGGCGGGCTGCGCACGGACGCCGCTGCAGCCGTGTCGAGAGAGAAGCCGAAACAGGTCGCCGACGACTTGCGGCGCGAGATCCTCGATGGCGAGCTTGCCGAGGGTGATTCGCTCGGTACCGAAGCCGAGTTGATCGGACGATTCGGCGTATCGCGTCCGAGTTTACGTGAAGCGCTGCGCATCCTGGAAGCTGAGGGCCTCATCTCGATCGTGCGCGGCGTTCTGGGCGGTGTGTCCGTGCACCGGCCCGACCGCCGGGTGACCGCGAGGGCCGCGGCGCTCGTGCTGCAATCACGCAGCGTGGACCTCGCCGACGTCTTCGAAGCAAGCACGATCATCGAACCCGCCGCCGCGCGTTCGGTGGCCTACTCGCGGGGCCGCACCCGTGCTGCCAAGCAGCTCCGCGGGATCATCACCGTCCAGAAGCGTGACATCGATGACGCGGTGGCATTCACGAATGCGCAGGTTTCCTTTCACGAGGCAATCGTCGCACTCGCAGGCAATAGAACATTGACCTTGATCGCCGAGATGTTGAACGAGGTCATCGGACGTGCAGTCCAAGATGTGATCGAGCAGTCCCGTCGCCAAGACGTCAACGCGCGCCGGCGGGCGGTGCGCGCGCACGAGATTCTCGTGCAGCTGATCGAGGCCGGCGAAGGGGACGCTGCGCAAGTGCATTGGAACAGCCACATGGGACGACTGCGCCGATCGCTCTTGGGTGAGCACGCCTCGTCGGTCGTGGCACTCACACCACACATATAGGCCGCGAGCGACCTCGCCATGATGCCGGGCAAGCGCGTCCTCACTTGCGCATGCCGCCGCTGACGGTGAGGTCGTCACCGGTCACGTAGGACGATGCGTCGCTCGCCAGATAGAGTACGGGGCCGACGATTTCGGATATGTCGGCGACACGGTTCTGGGAGTTGGTCGCGGCCAGCATGGCGAGCGCACCCGGTTGCGCTTGTTCGGCGGCGGCCAGCATCTCGGTCTTGAAGGGGCCGGGGCTCAGGATGTTCACCCGAACATTCCATGGTGCAAACTCCTGCGCCATCGTCATCGTCAGATGGCGCAGCGCCGACTTCGAGGCGCCGTAGGCTGCCGACTGCACGATGGAACCGTAGCCACTCATCGATCCGATGTTGACGATGCTGCCTCCGCCGCCATCGCGCATCACCGGGGCGACGCACTGGCTGGTACGCAATGGGCCCTCGAGGTTCACGGAAAAGATCTTCTGCCACAGTTCCTTGGAAACGTCAGTGGCGTACTGCGCGGCCGGGTTGATTCCGGCGTTGTTCACGAGAACGTCGATGCGTCCCATCCGGCATACCACCTCGTCGACCATCGCCGGTATCGAGTCCCATTCGGCCACGTGGCATGCGATACCGATTGCCTTCACCCCGGTGGCGGCGGCGATCTCGGCTGCCACTGCCTCGCAGGAGGCAGCCTTGCGACTGCTCACCACTACGTCGGCGCCGGCGTGGGCGAGGCCGAATGCGATCTCCCTGCCGAGGCCGCGCGTGGAGCCGGTCACGACGGCTACCTTGCCGGTGAGGTCGAAGAGTTCACCTGGAGATTTCACGCATCTATCCCATTCATTCGAGCCCGATAGCTGGGCGGTTCTGCGATCATCTAGCGTATACCTCTATAGGTTTGGGAAGTGAGACCGAGAAGCCGAACGCGGAGGGTGGTCGCGTGCAGATGCGTACAGCGTCCGTCGCGGTAGTGCAGTGTGCCACCGAGACGACCGGCCGAGACTCTGTCGCTGGGACCGTCGGCGCGATGAAGATCGGGGTGCGCGCGCTGTGCGGCGAACTCGCTATCACGGTTGAGCACATGACGTGGATGCCCGAAACCGTCGAATCCCAGTGGTAGCCGCGGAACGGCTACGAGATCGAGTTCGACTCGAAGGAGAAGCATGCCTCAGGTGACGCCGGCGCGGATCGGACTGCTCATGGACTACCTCGATGAGGACGGGGGGTACGACGAGAACATCCTCCCGGTCCTCCAGCTGGTGGCCGACCAGTTCGCCGACAACGGCATCCTGGAACGACCAGTCGAGTTCATCGTGAGAGCGGTGCAGGGCCTTCCGAACGGTTCCTTTCGCGCCGTCCGCGACGCGTTCTACGAGCTGGTCGAGGAGGACGCCCTGGTCATCTTCGGTCCATGGGTATCGGAGAACGGAGTCGCCCTCCGCCCGCACGTCGAAAACCTCGGGCAGGTGCCGATCATCACGATGGGTGCTTCCGAGAGCATGCTCGGGGAATGGGTATTCGGCCTGCCCGCGGGCTCGATGGAAGAGGAACCGATCATCATGGCCACCGTGGCGGCGCTAGACGGGTGCCGCTCCGTGGGGATTGCGTTCGAAGATTCCCTGATCGGCCGCGAGTATCTGCGGACAACGCGGGCTGCGTGCGCAGCCGCGGGTATCAACATCCTCGCGGAGGTGCCGATCCCACAGGTCGAGTCCGCGAAGCACACCGCGATGTCCGCCCTGGCAGCAGTGAGTCCTGACGCCGTCATGCACGTGGGATTCGGGCTGGGCGTGATCGGCATGAACGCCGCCCTGGAGACGATCGGGTGGATGCCCAAGCGGTACACCACGACTGCCTTCGAGTTCGCCGCGACGAGTGACTGGTGGCGTGGGCAGTTCGCCGGCTGGATCGGGCTGGACCAGTTCGATGAACGCAATGAGACGTGCCGCGGCTTCCTCGATGCCTTCGAAGCACGTCACGGTCGTCGACCGGAGTACTTCTTTCCGCCCTACTGCTACGACGTCGGTCGTCTGATGCTGACCGCCTTGGCCACTGCTCGTCCGCTGACGGGTCCCGGAGTGAAAGATGCATTGGAGAAGGTGAAGATGCTGCCGGCGGCCACGGGCGCCCCTGGCACACGTTTACGGTTTGGCAAGTACATCCGCCATGGCTGGGTGGGTAGTGAGTTCCTGGTCGCGCGTAGGGTTCTGCCCGATGCGAGCAGAAGCGAGCTCTACGCGACTATCGAGGGTCTCGTCGATCCCCGCATGGCCCCATGACGATGCGAGTGGTGCAATGCGCCACCGGCCCAGTCGGTTTGGCTCAGATTCGTGAAGTGATCGACCGGCCCGATCTCGACCTGGGTGTCCTCGTTTACTCGGGTCAAGGACATGAACCCCTACTTCCTCGACCGCACGACCGTACCTACACTTCCTGACCTGCCCTCATCGATGCGATCCGTGGCAATCCCTGACGTTTGATGCAACAGCGCCGGTCGGTGAGGTAAGTTCTCGACGAGAAAGATGTAGAGGGTTATCAACGCCCTGGAAGGGATCGTTGGCGAAACGGGCACCAGGGGTTGATGCCGACGGCTCGGTGGCGACCGGTGTGATTCGGACTCCCGACGATCCGCAGTGCGCACTATCCGGTGCGGCAGGGGTGGGGCGTACCGCTCGT
This sequence comes from Mycolicibacterium austroafricanum, assembly GCF_902705885.1. Classification (GTDB taxonomy): domain Bacteria; phylum Actinomycetota; class Actinomycetes; order Mycobacteriales; family Mycobacteriaceae; genus Mycobacterium; species Mycobacterium vanbaalenii_A. The sequence continues at coordinate 40,784 of NZ_CACSIP010000003.1, forward strand.
CTACGACGTGCCCCAACCGCGAAGGGTTCCCAACGGAATGCTCACTGACGCCGATACCGAAGCTCTGGCTCGCCGAGTCGGAGCGTTGCTTGCCGACGACGCCGAGTTTGCCGCGACACTTCCCGACAAGGACGTGTGCGCAGCCATTCTGAGTCCGGATGTCGGCTGGGTGGGCATCATGCGCCTGATCGCGGAGGGCTACGCCGACCGACCCGCCCTGGGCCAGCGAGCCACCGAGATCGTCGACGTCGACGGTCGCCCCGCGGTAGGAGTGCTTGAGCGGTACGACACCGTGACCTATGGGGAGCTCTGGGAGCGGGTGACCGCCGTGGCTGCGGTGTTCGCGGCGGCGGGTGTGCAACCCGGCGATCGCATAGCCACCCTGGGATTTTGCAGTGTGGACTACACGACCGTCGATATGGCCGTGCCCCTGCTCGCGGGCGTATCGGTGCCCCTGCACGCCGGGGCCCCTGCCGGGCAACTACTACCGATGGTCCAGGAGACGAGGCCCACGGTGATCGCCTGCAGCGCAGAGTACCTCGAGGTCGGTGTAGTGCTCGCGGAGGCGGTGGGACCGGCATTGATGGTCGTTTTTGATCACCATCCTGAGCTGGACGCTCACCGTGTAGCACTGCGGACTGCTCAAAGTCGGCTCGGCGCATCGGCTCAACCCGTCGTCGTCGAGACACTCGCCCAGACGATCGAGAGGGGCCGCACGTTACCGGTACCGCCGGACCCCGAGTCCGACCCAGACCGCTTGGCGGCGATCGTGTACACCTCGGGCAGCAGCGGCAGCCCCAAGGGGGCGATGCAGCCCGAGAGCCTCACCCAAGCGATATGGACGTTGACCGCGGGAATTCTCGCCGAGCGAGGGTTCGCTCTCCCCGCGATCACCTTGAACTATCTGCCGATGAGTCACACCGCGGGCCGCGCCATGCTGTATTCGACGCTGGGCGCCGGCGGTGTCGCCTCCTTCGCCTCGAAGAGCGACATGTCCACCATCCTCGACGATCTTGCGCTCGTCCGACCGACTCAACTCAACTTCGTGCCTCGGGTGTGGGAGATGCTCTACCGTCAGTTCCTCGGTGAGTGTCGCCGGAGCGGATCCGAGGTGGCCGAAGAAGACGTGCTGGCAGACTTGCGCACTCGGGTACTCGGCGGACGCTACGTCACTGCGTTGACTGGATCGGCCCCGATCGCCGCAGATCTGGCCGCGTGGGTGGAGACGCTGCTCGGCTCGCATCTCATGAACGCCTTCGGTGCGACCGAGACTGGATCGTTGATCATCGACGGCCGGATCCAGCGCCCGCCGGTGTCGGATTACAAGCTCGTCGACGTTCCCGAGCTCGGCTATTTCAAGACCGACAAGCCGTATCCGCGCGGCGAGCTGCTGGTCAAATCTCACACGCTGTTCCGCGGGTACTACAAGCGCGAAGCATTGACCGCCGAGGTATTCGACGAGGACGGTTTCTACCGTACGGGCGACATCGTGACCGAGCTGGGCCCAGATGACGTGCACTACGTCGATCGACGGAACAACGTCCTCAAGCTCTCCCAGGGTGAATTCGTCGCCGTGTCGAAGTTGGAGTCTCTGTACGTCAATTGCCCTCCGGTAGAGCAGATCTACGTCTACGGGAACTCCGAGCGATCCTTCTTGCTGGCGGTCGTGGTGCCCACCGAGGAGCTGCGCAACCACCACCAGGACCCTGATGTCAAGCGACAGATCCTCGACTCCTTGCGAAACGCCGCCCGTGACGCCGAACTTGAGACGTATGAGATCCCTCGCGACATCGTCGTCGAGCCCGACCCGTTCACCCTCGACAACGGGCTCCTGAGCGGCATCAGAAAACCCTCGCGCCCGGCGTTGAAGGCGAAGTACGCACCTCGGCTCGAACAGCTGTACGTCGAACTCTCCGATGCCCACGATCAGCGGTTGCGGACCCTGAGCGAGCGTAGCGCGGACAGCCCGATCATCGATATCGTCCGCGGGGTTGCGGGCAGCCTGCTCGGCACTGCCACCGATGATCCGCCGGCCTCCGCGCGCTTCAATGACCTCGGCGGAGACTCGCTGTCGGCGCTCACCTTCGCCAACGCCCTCGAGGACATCTTCGATGTCGCGGTACCCGTCGGCGTGATAGTCAGCCCGGCAAGCGATCTGCACGCCATTGCCGACCTGATCAGGGACGAGAGGACATCGCAGAGCAGCCGCCCCACCTTCGGGTCGGTGCACGGGACCGACGCCACCGAAATCGCGGCGAGCGACCTCACGCTGGACAAGTTCGTCGAGACATCCATACTTGACGGCGTACGCTCGCTGGCACCCCCCGCGCGTGACGTCACGACCGTCCTGCTGACCGGCGCAACGGGCTATCTCGGTCGCTTCCTGCTCATCGACTGGCTCGACAGGGTCAGCGCCGTGAACGGAAAGGTCGTGTGCCTGGTCCGCGCCAAGGACGACGAGGCGGCCCGTAGAAGACTCGACTCGGTATTCGACAGCGGTGATGCCGACTTGCTGTCGCGCTACTCAGGGATGGCCGCCCCTCACCTCGAGGTCATCGCAGGGGACAAGGGCGCGGCGGACCTCGGGCTGGATCACACCACGTGGCAGCGCCTTGCCGGCGAGGTCGACTTGATCGTCGACCCTGCGGCGATGGTCAACCACATGCTTCCTTATCAGCAACTGTTCGCGCCCAATGTGGTCGGCACCGCCGAACTGATCCGGCTTGCCTTGACGGTCCGCCAGAAGCCGCTTGCCTTCGTCTCCAGTATCGGTGTGGGAGCCGTCATTCCGTTCGGAGAGTTCACCGAGGACGCCGACGTGCGACGAGTCGGCGCCAGGCGCTCGCTCGGGGATGACTATGCCAGCGGATATGCCAGTAGCAAATGGGCCGGTGAAGTTTTGCTGCACGAGGCGCACGACCTGTGCGGTCTGCCGGTGACCGTGTTTCGTTGCGACATGATCATGGCCGGCGGTAACTATCGCGGACAGCTCAACGTGCCGGACATGGTGACGCGGTTGATCCTCAGCGTCACGGCGACCGGGCTCGCGCCGTACTCGTTCTACCAACTCGACGAGCACGGTAACCGCCCTCGCGCTCACTTCGACGGGCTGCCGGTCGACTTCGTCGCCGACGCGATCTCGACACTGACCGCGGCACACCATCGGGTCGGCTTCCGGACGTTCCACGTGGTGAACCCGCACGACGACGGTATCGGACTCGACCAATACGTCGATTGGATGATTCGAGCAGGTCGCCAGGTGGAGCGCATTCGCGACTACAAGGAATGGCACTCTCGCTTCGAGACAGCGCTCCGGAACCTTCCGGAACGTCAGCGCCAGGCGTCATTGCTGCCGTTGCTGACCAGCTTCCGGTATCCGCAGCCTGCGCTCGCCGGGGCATTCGCGCCCACCGACAGGTTCCGGGCCGCCGTGGCGCAGTTCGGATTGGGCGCGGCAGGCGACATACCGCACATCGACTTCGGCATCATCGAAAAGTACTTGTCCGATCTGGAATTGCTCGGACTGTTGGATACCGAGCACTACCATCGCGACTGAATACCAGCGCCGGGCCTTGGATTGTCCGGCATATGGATCGGCGAATCGGCTCAACCCGTCCGGTTACCCGGGGTCGCAGTCAGAGCTTCGACGCGGCTTCCTCGTCGAGCAACCACACCGTGGCATCCGTGCCTACCGCGCCCGCCGAAGGCACGTCCACGGGATCCGCGCCGCCGACAGCCGCGGCCACTGCTTCGGCCTTGGCGGCCCCGGAGACCACCAACCAGACCTCCCTGGACCGCTGAACCGCCGGCAACGTCAATGTGATTCGGCGTGGAGGCGGCTTGGGGGAGTCCGGCACGCCGACTACCAGCCGCTCGGTCTCCCGTACCGCCGCGGTGTCGGGGAACAGCGAGTTGATGTGGCCCTCCCCTCCCATGCCCAACAGGTGGACATCGAACTCGGGGCCCGATTGGAAGTTCTCCTCCAGCAATTGCGCGTATCCCTGCGCGGCCGCGTCGAGGTCGTCGCCGAACTCACCGTCCGTTGCGGCCATCGCGTGCACGTTCGTGGCGGGGATACCGACGTGATCCAGCAGTGCCTCCCGAGCCTGCTTATCGTTGCGCTCGTCGTCGTCAGCCGGGACAAAACGCTCGTCACCCCAGTAGACGTGCACCTTGGCCCAGTCGATCTCGTCGGTGCGTTCACCGACCCGCTTGAGCAACGCGATACCGGTGCCGCCCCCGGTCAGTACGACGGCAGCCTGATCGCGCTCCGCGATCGCCACAAGAATAGTGTCGACCAGGCGGTCGCCGGCCGCGGTTGCCAACTCCGTACTGTCGGAGTAGGTCTCGATGATCGGACTCATACGTAGATCACTTTGTCGATTCCTCCCAGCGCTTCGTGGTAGATCTCGTCCGGGTCGAGTCGGCGCATGTCCTCAGCCAGACACTCCCGGGTCTCTCTGCGGGCCAACGGAACCAGTGTGTCCGGCTTGGCCGTGCGGGTGATTGTCGCGGTGATTCCATCCTGCGGGCGACTGAGGGTGATGGTCTCACTGGATCGAACCAACTCGACTTTGAGGTCGCCCACGGCACGACGCACCTGCCCGTCGATGCGACTCGCCAGCCAGCCGGCCAGGATGTCGAGGGCAGGTTCGGTCTTCAGCCCCGACACCAGCGCCGAGGTGACGGGTTCATGCGGTGCCTGATCCAGCGCCGCGGTGAGCAGCGCCCGCCAGTAGGTGATCCGACTCCACGCCAGGTCGGTGTCTCCCGATGTGTAACCGTCGAGACGACTCTTGATCGCCTCCAACGGGTCGGGACCGTTCGTCGCATCCGTGATACGGCGGATCGCCAACTTGCCCAACGGATCTTCGGCGGGAACCGGGGGAGCGACATCTGGCCACCACGTCACCACGGGGGTGTCGGGAAGAAGGAACGGTGTGACCACGCTGCTGGCGTGCCGGGCCAGTGGGCCGGACAGCCGCAGCACGACGACCTCGTTGGCCCCGGCGTCCCGCCCGACACGCAACTGTGCATCGAGCCGGGCGTCGCCGGCGAGTCGGTCACCGGGAGTCACCACGATGACGCGACAAGGATGCTCGCGGCTGGCCGCGTTGGCCGCCTCGATCGACTCCTCCAGCAGCGCTTCGGTATCCGGTGCGATGACCAACGTCAACACGCGCCCGAGCGTGATGGCGCCACCCTCTTCGCGGAGCGCGACGATCTTCTTGTTGATGACATCGGTGGTGCTGTCCGGTAGGTCGACGATCATTACGGGCGTCTCCATTCCCGGCCAGACCGTTGCAGCATCTCGAACGCCGATTCAGGACCCCAGGTGCCGGACTCGTAGGTGTCGGGCTTGCCGTGGGATGCCCAATGTTCCAGCGCCGGATCCAAGATCTTCCAGGCCAACTCGACCTCCGCGTTGACCGGGAACAACGATGGTTCACCGAGCAGCACATCGAGGATCAGGCGTTCGTATGCCTCGGGGGAGTCCTCGGCGAAGGCCGAACCGTAGGAGAAGTCCATGCTGACGTCGCGGACCTCCATCTTGTTTCCCGGGATCTTGGAGCCGAATCGCAAGGTGATGCCCTCGTCGGGCTGCACCCGGATCACCAGGGCGTTCTTGCCGAGTTCTTCGGTCATGGTGGCGTCGAAGGGCAGATGCGGTGCGCGCTTGAAGATCAACGCGATCTCAGTCACCCTGCGGCCCAGCCGTTTACCGGTGCGCAGGTAGAAAGGGACTCCCGCCCAGCGTCGAGTGTCCACGTCGACGGTGATCGCCGCGAACGTCTCCGTCGTCGAGGTTTTGGAGAACCCCTCTTCGTCGAGCAGGCCGACCACCTTCGCACCACCCTGCCAGCCTGCGGCGTACTGGCCCCGCGAGGTGTTGAGATCCAGCGGCTCGGCCAGTTGGGTCGCCGAAAGCACCTTGATCTTCTCCGCCTGCAACTCCGACGGATGGAAGCTGACCGGCTCCTCCATGGCGGTGAGCGCCAGCAGCTGCAGGAGGTGGTTCTGGATCACGTCCCGCGCCGCGCCGACACCGTCGTAATAGCCGCCGCGGCCGCCCAGCCCGATGTCCTCGGCCATCGTGATCTGCACGTGGTCGACGTAGTGGGCATTCCAAATCGGCTCGAACATCTGGTTCGCGAAGCGCAGCGCCAGGATGTTCTGGACGGTTTCCTTGCCCAGGTAGTGGTCGATGCGGAACACCGACGACTCGGGAAAGACGCTGTTCACCAGGCTGTTCAGGTCTTCGGCGCTGGACAGGTCGTGGCCGAAGGGCTTTTCGATGATCACCCGGCTCCAGCAGCCGTCCGGCTTCTCCGCGAGCCCTGACCGGGAGAGCTGTTCGAGCACCTGGGGGAACGCCTTCGGCGGGATGGACAGATAGAACGCGTGATTGCCGCCGGTGCCGCGCTCTGCGTCCAGCTTGTGCAGAGTGTCGCTGAGTTGATCGAACGCGCTGTCGTCGTCGAAAGTGCCCTGGACGAATCGGAAACCCTCAGCCAGCCGGTCCCAGACTTCCTGCCGGAACGGCGTGCGTGCATGCTGTTTGACCGCGTCGTAGACGATTTTTGCGAAGTCCTCGTCGGCCCAGTCGCGGCGCGCGAAGCCGATGAGCGAAAAGCTCGGGGACAGCAGACCACGGTTCGCCAGATCGTAGATGGCCGGCATCAGCTTCTTGCGCGCGAGATCACCGGTGACACCGAAGATCACCACCCCGCACGGGCCGGCGATCCGCGGCATGCGCTTATCGCGCTTGTCCCGCAACGGGTTATGCCACGGCTGGCTCATAGCCCGCAGTCACTTCTTGTCGTCGAGTTGACCCTGCGTGGCGTCGAGCAGTTCCTGCCACGACTTCTCGAACTTCTCCACGCCCTCGTTCTCGAGGGCGAGGAACACGTCGGTGAGGTCGATCCCGACCGCGGCGAGCTCGTCGAACACCTTCTGGGATTCGGCCCCGCGCCCGGTGATCGTGTCCCCGGTGACGACCCCGTGGTCGGCGACGGCGTCCATGGTCTTCTCCGGCATGGTGTTCACGGTGTTGGGGGCGACCAACTCGGTTACGTAGAGCGTGTCCGAGTAGTCCGGATTCTTCACGCCGGTTGATGCCCACAGCGGCCGCTGGACCCGGGCTCCCTTCGATTTCAGCGCCTCGAATCGGTCACCGCCGAGGAAGACCTCCTCGTAGGCGGCGTAGGCGAGTCTCGCGTTCGCGACTCCTGCCTTGCCGCGCAGCGCCAACGCCTCCTCGCCGCCGATGTCCTCGAGTCGCTTGTCGATCTCGGTATCCACCCGGGAGACGAAGAAGGACGCCACCGAGTGGATCCGCGACAGGTCGTGACCGGCGGCTGCGGCGGCCTCAAGCCCGGCCAGGTAGGCATCCATCACGGCACGGTGGCGCTCGACGGAGAAGATCAGCGTCACGTTCACCGAGATGCCCTCGGCGATCACCGCGGTGATGGCCGGCAGGCCGGCCTCGGTAGCGGGGATCTTGATCAGCAGGTTGGGCCGGTCCACGATCTTCCACAGCTCGACGGCCTGCAGGATCGTCTTGTCGGTGTCGTGGGCGAGCCGCGGGTCGACCTCGATGGACACCCGGCCGTCCACCCCGTCGGACAGTTCGTACTGCTTGGCGAGCACGTCGCAGGCGTTGCGGACGTCATCGGTGGTCACCGTCCGGATGGTGGCGTCGACGTCGGCGCCGCGATCGGCGAGCTGCTTGACCTGCGCGTCGTAGGCGTTGCCCTTGGACAGCGCCGCCTGGAAGATCGACGGGTTGGTCGTCACGCCGACGACCGACTTGGTGTCGATCAGTTCCTGCAGGTTGCCGGTCTGGAGTCGGTCACGGGACAGGTCGTCCAGCCACACCGATACGCCTGCGGCGGCCAGAGCGGCCAGGTTCGGGTTCTGAGTCATGTCGTTTCCTTAGTTAGTTGGCGATGGTGCGCTCCGCGGCGGCCACCACTGCCTCTGGGGTGAAACCGAACTCGCGGAACAGAGTCTTGTCGTCGGCGGACTCGCCGTAGTGCTCGATGGAGATGATCTCGCCGGTGTCGCCGACGAGCTTGTACCAGCTCTGCGCGACGCCGGCTTCGATGGCCACCCGCGCGGACACGGTGGGCGGCAGCACGCTGTCCCGGTACTCCTGGGGCTGCGATTCGAACCACTCGATGCACGGCATCGAGACGACGTATGTCGAGATGTTCTTGCCCTCCAGTATCTTTCGGGCCTCGACCGCCACCTGTACCTCTGAACCGGTTGCGATCAGGATCACGTCGGCGTCCTCGGCGGGTGTGCCACCGCCGAGTACGTAGCCGCCCCGGGCCACACCCTCGGCGCTGGTGCCCTCGAGTACGGGTACCCCCTGCCTGGTGAGAATGAACCCGACCGGTCCGCTGCCGTTGCCGCGGGCGATGATGCTGCGCCACGCGTAGGCCGTCTCGTTGGGATCGCCCGGGCGCACCACCGACAGATTCGGGATCGCCCGAAGCGCGGCGAGGTGCTCGATCGGTTGGTGGGTGGGACCGTCCTCGCCGAGACCGATCGAGTCATGGGTCCAGATGTAGATGGTGTCGATGTCCATCAGCGACGCCAACCGCACCGCGGGTCGCATGTAGTCGGAGAACTGCAGGAAGGTGCCGCCGAACGCCCGGGTCGGCCCGTGCAGCACGATGCCGGACAGGATGGCGCCCATGGCGTGCTCGCGGATACCGAAATGCAACACCCGTCCGTACCAGTCCGCGGTGAAGTCGTCGGTGGAGATCGACGGCGGCCCAAAGGACTTCACCCCCTTGATGGTGGTGTTGTTACTGCCGGCGAGGTCGGCCGAGCCACCCCACAACTCGGGCAGCTTCGGCGCCACGTCATTGAGCACCTGACCGAATGCTGCGCGCGTCGCGACGGCCTTCGAGCCCGGCTCCCAGTACGTGAGGTCGGCGTCCCAGCTGTCGGGCAGCTCCTGGGCCAGCAGGCGGTCGAGCAGCTTCTTGCGCTCCGGTTCGCGTTCGGCCCAGGCATCGAACTCGGGCTGCCACTTCTCGTGCGCCTCGCGGCCACGATCCACCAGCTTGCGGGTGTGCTCGATGACTTCGTCGCGCACCTCGAACGTCTTGTCGGGGTCGAACCCGAGAACCTTCTTGGTGGCGGCGACCTCGTCGTCGCCGAGCGCAGAGCCGTGCACGCCGCCGGTGTTCATCTTCGTCGGCGCGGGATATCCGATGATCGTGCGCAGGGCGATGAACGACGGCTTGTCGGTGACGGCACGGGCGGCCTCGATGGCTTCTTCGATTCCAGCGACGTTCTCGCCGCCCTCGACCTCCTGGACGTGCCAGCCGTAGGCCCGGTAGCGCGCCGCGACGTCCTCGGAGAGCGCGATGTTGGTGTCGTGCTCGATGGAGATCTGGTTCTTGTCGTAGAAGACGATCAGGTTGCCGAGCTGCTGGGTGCCCGCCAGTGACGACGCCTCGCTGGTGATGCCTTCTTCGATGTCGCCGTCAGAGGCGATGACATAGATGTGGTGGTCGAACGGGCTGGTGCCCGGCGCGGCGTCCGGGTCGAACAATCCGCGTTCGTAGCGCGCCGCCATGGCCATCCCCACCGCCGAGGCCAGGCCCTGGCCGAGCGGCCCGGTGGTGATCTCCACACCCCTGGTGTGCCGGAACTCGGGGTGGCCCGGGGTCTTCGACTTGAACGTCCGCAGCGCCTCGATGTCGGACAGTTCCAGACCGAAGCCCCCCAGATACAGCTGGATGTACAGCGTGAGGCTGGAGTGGCCGCACGACAGGACGAACCGGTCGCGGCCGAGCCAGTGGACGTCGCTCGGGTCGTGGCGCATCTGGCGTTGGAAGAGGGTGTAGGCCAGCGGGGCCAGGCTCATCGCGGTGCCCGGGTGGCCACTGCCGACCTTCTGGACGGCGTCCGCGGCGAGCACTCGGACGGTGTCGACCGACTGGGTGTCCAGGTCGGTCCAGTCCTCCGGATGGTTCGGTCGGGTGAGGGAAGTGATCTCTTCCGTGGTGGTCACGAGGCGCACTCCTTGGATAGGCGGGGGCGTGTCGATCCGCAACAACCACCCTAATGGGGAACGCCGCGCCGACGCATGGGTCGGCCCGGTCTCGGTGAACCGACCCTGCAATTACGGGGATCGGCACCCGCGGTCTACCATCGTGTGTAGTAGACGCCCGTGGCGTGGCACGCTGTCTTGTTGAGGAGTTGGTTGCGTGAGGATTCGCGAAGGCCACCTCGTCAGCGACTCCACCGAGGGGGCAGCGGGATCCTCGCACCGGTTCCGCACCACGCTGCTCGGCTACCTCGCGCTGACGAAGCCGCGGGTGATCGAGTTGCTCCTCGTCACCACCATCCCGGCGATGCTGCTGGCCGGTCGGGGCACGGTCGACCCGCTGCTGATCCTGAACACGCTGTTCGGCGGACTGCTCGCGGCAGCGGGAGCCAACACCCTCAACTGTGTTGCCGACGCCGACATCGACAAGATGATGAAGCGCACCGAGCGCAGGCCGTTGGCTCGTGCCACGGTGCCGCGCAGCCACGCTTTCGTGTTCGGCATCGCGCTGTCGGTCGCCTCGTTCTTCTGGTTGTGGTGGACGACGAACCTGCTCTCGGCTCACCTCGCCGGTGCCACGATCGCGTTCTACGTGCTCGTCTACACGCTGCTGCTGAAGCGACGCACCTCGCAGAACGTGGTGTGGGGTGGAGCGGCCGGCTGCATGCCGGTGATGATCGGGTGGTCCGCGGTGACCGGCACGATCCAGTGGCCCGCCCTGGTGATGTTCCTCATCATCTTCTTCTGGACGCCGCCACACACCTGGGCCCTGGCCATGCGCTACAAGGAGGACTACCGGGCGGCCGGTGTGCCGATGCTGCCCGCGGTGGCCACCGAGCAGCAGGTCACCAAGCAGATCCTCATCTACACCTGGCTGACCGTCATCGCGACGCTGGCGCTCGCCCTTGCCACCGGCTGGTTGTACGCGGCGGTGGCGATCGTGGCGGGCACCTGGTTCCTGGTGATGGCCCACCAGCTGTACTCCGGCGTGCGGCGCGGTGAGGCCGTCAAGCCGTTGAGATTGTTCCTGCAGTCCAACAACTACCTCGCAGTGGTGTTCCTGGCGCTGGCAGTCGATTCCGCGCTGGCGTTGCCCACCCTGTTCACGGTCTAGTCCCGGTCCCAGGCGCCCCGACGGCCCATTTTGGTTCGGCCGCGACGCTTCTTTTCCGCGATCCGTCGTTCCTTCGAACCCCGCGTGGGTTTGGTGGGCCGGCGCACCGGCGGGGGCGCGGCCGTTGCGGCGCGCAGGACACGGGCCATGCGCTCGCGGGCGGCGACGCGGTTCTGGAGTTGGGCGCGACGCTCGCTGGCCGTCACGACCAGCACGCCGTCGATGAGGCGGTTACCCAGCCTCGCGAGCATCCGGTCGCGTAACCACTCCGGCACCGAGGACGAGCGGGCGAGGTCGAATGACAGCTCTACCCGGCTGTCGGCGGTGTTCACACCTTGTCCGCCGGGGCCCGAGGACCTGGAGAAGCGTTCGCTCAGATCGGACGCGGGCACCACCAGGGTGCGCGTCACGATCAGATCCTCGGCCACCCTGACAAGGGTAGAACCCCGCAGCCGCTCGGGCCCGGCGGATTCAGGGGACCAGCACCACGGATCCGACGGTCTGGCGGCCCTGCAGATCACGATGGGCCTGCTCCGCGTCGCGCAGGTCGTAGCGGTTGCTGACGGTGACGGCGAGGGTGCCGTCGGAGATCGCGGTGAGGAGTTCGCCGGCCCGCCAGGAGAACTCGTCGGGAGTCCGGGTGTGGTGTGCCAGGTTCGGGCGGGTCAGGAACACCGACCCGGCGGCGTTGAGCCGCTGCGGGTCGAACGGCGGCACCGGGCCACTGGCGGCGCCGAACAGGGCCAGCGTGCCGCGCACGGCGAGGCTGGCCAGGCTCGCCTCGAACGTCGAGGCGCCCACCCCGTCATAGACCGCTGCGACGCCGTTGCCGTCGGTGAGCTCGCGGATCCGGTCACCGAACTCCCGCGGGTCTTCCGGGTAGTCCAGCACCTCAACCGCGCCCGCCTGCCGGGACAGCTCGGCCTTGTCGGGCGTCGACACCGTGGTGATCACCGAGGCGGCGAGACTGGTCGCCCACTGGGTGAGGATGAGCCCGACGCCGCCGGCGCCGGCATGCATCAGCACCGTGTCACCCTGTTGCACCGGGTACGTCGACTTGATCAGATAGTGCGCGGTCATGCCCTTGAGCAGCGCCGACGCCGCCACGTCGGACGCCACACCGTCGGGCACATAGGCAACAAAATCTGCAGGCGCCAAGCAGTATTCGGCGTAAGCCCCGAGTCCCTGGGCGGTCACCACCCGGTCGCCGACGGTCAGCGCCGCCACGTCGTCACCGACGGCTTCGATGGTCCCGCACACCTCGGTGCCCACGATGAACGGCACGTCCCTCGGGTAGAGGCCCGAGCGGAAGTAGGTGTCGATGAAGTTGACACCGACCGCCTCGGCCTTGATCAGCACCTGGCCGGGTTCGGGTGTGGGCCGCGACCGCTCGACGTAGGACAAGACCTCCGGCCCACCGGTCTGGGCGACTTCAATGGCGTACATGCTCACCATCTTGCCTGCTCGGTAAAGTCGGTCCGGTCATGAAGCCCGCCCGCCCCGACGTCTTCCACCCCAGGATCGTGCTCGCCGGCTGTCCGGCACTGCCCGAGGGGGACGGTGACGACGCCGGCCTGGTGCGGGCGCTTCGAGATCGCGGCCTGCATGCCCGGTGGTTGTCCTGGGACGATCCGGCCACCGTGGAAGCCGATCTGGTGATCCTGCGCGCCACGTGGGACTACACCGACCGGCTCGACGAGTTCATGGCCTGGACCAGGCGGGTGCCCCGACTGCTGAACGGGCCCGCGGTCGTCGCGTGGAACACCGACAAGCGCTACCTGGCCGACCTCGCCGCCGCAGGGGTGTCCACGGTTCCCGGCGAATTCTTCGCGCTGGGGGAGCAGGTGCGCATCCCGGACGGCGAGGTGGTCGTCAAACCCGCCGTGGGTGCGGGTTCGGTTGGCGCTCTGCGCTTCTCCGATCCGGGTCGAGCAGCCGAACATGCCGCAGCGCTGCATGCCGCCGGTCGGGATGTCCTGGTGCAGCCCTACGATCCGCGGGTCCGCCACGGTGAGACCGCGCTGGTGTTCCTTCGCGGTGCGCAGTCCCACGCATTCACCAAGGGGCCGATCCTGCCGCCGCCGGGGAGCGTGCCGCACTTCGATGCGTCGGGAACCTTCGCCGAGGAGCGACTCGGGCGGGCCGACCCGGACTTCGAGCTCTGGGATCTCGGTCATGCGGCGCTGGCGGCCGCGTCGGCGCATCTGGGTATCGACACCTCCGAACTGCTCTACGCCCGCGTCGACGTCCTCGGTGGTGCGGATGCGCCCACCGTGCTCGAACTGGAACTGGTCGAACCGTCACTGGGTTGGCGCCAACTCGACGAGACCGAACGGCGGCGCCGCGAGCGGCAGTTCGCCCTCGGGGTCGAGTCAGCTCTCGCGGAGTTCGGACTCGGTCCGTTCTCGCATCGACGCCCATAACGCGGCGGTGGCGGCCGTACAGACAGCCGCCCCGGCAACGTGCAACGCCACCAACGCGGCGGGGACGCCGGTGAAGAACTGCACCGCGCCGAGGGTGCCCTGGGCCACCACCAGGACGATCAGCACGCTCAGCCGGGTAAGCACCGGCCGGGGCGCGCGCACGGCGAGCAGTGCGAAGCCGAGACCCGCCAGCAGCGACAGGTACGCCACCAACAGGGACGAGTGCATGTGCACCAGGGTGGTGATCTCCACCTGCAGCCGGGGCACGGGCCTGTCGAGGCTCTTGTCCCCGGCGTGCGGACCCGCCCCGGTGACCATGGTGCCCGTCACCAGGACCGCAGCCAGCGCCAGCGCGGACAGAACCGTCAACTGACGCAGCGGTTTCACCACCCGGGCCACCGGTACGCCGCGATCGGGCTGACCGACCTTGACGTACAGCAGAGTCGCCACCCAGACCATCGTCATCGACGCCAACAGGTGGATGGCCACCGTCCACCACAGCAGCCCGGTCAACACCGTGATCCCGCCGATCACCGCCTGCACCACCGTCGACACCGGCATCAGCCAGGCGTAGACCAGCACCTCGCGGCGGCGCCGGGCACGGGTGAGCACGATGACCGCCGCGGCGGCGGTGAGCACGACGAGGAAGGTCAGCAGCCGGTTGCCGAACTCGACGGCCTGGTGCAGGCCGGGGACCTCGGCGTGTGGCACCGGGGTGAAGCTGCCGGGGAAGCACTGCGGCCACGTCGGGCAGCCGAGACCAGAGGCGGTGACCCGCACGATGGCCCCGGTCACGGCGATACCGCCCTGGGTCAGGATCACTGCCGCCGCGACGATGCGTTGGACGCGCAGGCTGGGCTCGGGAAGCACATCGACGAGCCCGAGGAACAGCTTGGGCAGCAGACGTCCGACGGGCACGCTCCGATGGTAGAGCCTCGGGAACTACATTCCGTAGTAGGGGCGCACCACCGGGGTCAGCACCTCGTCGACGAGCTGCACCACCAACTCGTCGGTGATCGGGTCTCCAGTGATCAACAGGCGATGCCATAGCACGCTCTGGCCGAGTTCGCGGACCACCTCGACCGGACAGTCGGGCCGGACCTCGCCACGCTCGATGGCCCGGGCCAGCAGTGTGTCCATCTGGTTCTTGCGCCAGCCCATCACATCGGTACGGAATGCCGATTCCAGATCCGGGTCCGCCGTCACCGCCATGACGACCGACCGCATCAGGGTCGCCCGTTCGCCGGTGAACAACGCCGCCCATGCACGCAGCACTGCGAGCATGTCGCCACGGAAGCTGCCGGTGTCCGGGCTCGGAATCGCCGCCACCGCGACGCCGAGCAGGGTGTCCCGAATCAACGCGCGCCGATCGGGCCAGCGCCGGTACAGCACGGGCTTGCTGGTGCGGGCGGCCGCTGCCACGGCCTCCATCGTCACCGCCTCGGGGCCACGGTCGCTCAGCAGCTCCAACACCGCAGAGCGGATCGCGTCCTCGAGTTGCGCACCGCGTCGTCGAGTCACCAGCCACCTCCGGAATAGAAACGCTTGCGTATCTTACGTTGGGAACGTACGGTCAACCATATAAGAAACTAAATCGTATCTTGGAGGTTGATATGCCGTTGCCCGTGCTGCATCCGCTGCGAACGGTCGACACCGCGCGGGTCGCATACTACGAACTCCCGCACCGCCGTCGACGAATCACCATCGATCACCGTCCGCTACAGGGGGTGACGCCGGGGATGCTGCTCGATTGGTTCACCCACCTCGGCGGCACGATGACCTACGGCGGGCAGACCGTCGATCGCTACCTCGCATGGCACCCGATCGACCACATCCGCTGGGAGTTGGCCCGCCCGGCGCCCACCGGTGGCGCCGCGGAGGGCGCGCGGTTCCACATAGTCGAAGCGTTCGGCGCCAAGCCTGAATTCACTTCCGACGAGATCGCCCGGGTCGAGAAACTCGACGAGACCGGCATTCGGCTTGTGCTCCGTGTCGCGGGGATTCCGGTCTTCCAACTGGAGCACACCTGGTCGGCCGGGGATGACGGCGCACACTACGTCACCGTGATGGATCTAGGTGCCCGCTCACCGATGTTGGGTCCAGTGAACCGCCTGATCCGCAGTCGATTTCACGACGACAAGGCCCACGCCTGGGTGAAACACAATATCGAAGAAGTCGGCCAGCTGGAGCACCTTCTGCCGCAACTGAATTCGTCAGGTGAAGCGGAACCACCGCAGCGCGCACAACCCGGCGACGGCACCCCACACCGCGAGCACCGCGAGGCCGAACCAGTCCATTGACAGCAGCATCGCGCGCGACAGCGCCTCGGTGAGGGCGCCCGAGGGAGTCAGTCGGGCCACCCACTGCACCGCGGTGGGCACCATGCCGCCCTCAAGGGTGAGCGCACCGAGTCCGGCGAAGACGAACCAGAGCAGGTTGGCGATCGCCAACACGATCTCGGCGCGCAAGGTGCCGCCCAGGAGCAGGCCGAGCGCGGCGAATACCGCGGTGCCCAACGCGATGATCGCGGCGCCCAGCGCCAGCCCGGCGATCGGCGGCCGCCAGCCCAGCGCCACACCGATGGCGCCGAACAGGATCGACTGCAGGAACACCACGGCGACGACGGCCAGTGATTTGCCCGCGATGATCCCCCACACCGGCAACGCGGTGGCGCCGAGCCTCTTGAGCGCTCCGTAACGGCGGTCGAAGGCCACCGCGATCGCCTGCCCGGTGAACGCGGTGGAGATCACCGCCAGCGCCATGACCGCGGGTACGAAGGTCGCTGCGCGGTTGTCCCCGAACGAGCCCAGCGGCAACAGAGTGAGTCCCACCAGCAACGTGATCGGGATGAACATCGTCAACAGCAGTTGTTCGCCGTTGCGTAGCAGCAGGCGCAGTTCCAGCCCGAACTGTGCGTTGAGCATCTGCGGCACCGCCGCCGGCCGGGGGTCGGGGGTGAAGGTTCCCGGCGTGAACCGGTTGGTTTCGATCGTCATTTCCTCAGCTCCCGCCCCGTGAGTTCCAAGAACACGTCCTCGAGGCTGCGCTGCTCGACGCGCATGTGGGTGGCCAGGACGTCCAGTCGGGCGCACCACGCGGTCACGGTGGCCAGCACCTGAGGATCGATGTGACCCTCGACCAGGTACTCACCCGGTGAGGTTTCGACGGCCCGATAGGTCTCGGGCAGCGCCGAGACGAGCAGGCTCAGGTCGAGCATCCGCGGTGCCCGGAAGCGCAGCTGGTTCTCCGCGCCGTTGCGCATGAGTTCGGCCGGGGTCCCGGTGGCGACGGCGACCCCGCGGTCGATGATCAGTATCCGGTCGGCCAGCTCCTCGGCCTCGGGCAGCTGATGGGTGGTCAGCACCACCGTCACCCCGTCACGGCGGAGCGCATCGATCAACTCCCACACCACGATTCGTGCGTGGGCATCCATGCCCGCGGTCGGCTCGTCGAGGAACACCAGCTCGGGGCGGCCGACGACGGCGCAGGCCAGCGAGAGTCGCTGCTGCTGGCCGCCGGAAAGCCTGCGGTAGGTGGTGCGGGCGGATTCGGCCAGCCCCAGGGTGTCGAGAAGCCATTGCGGGTCGAGTGGATCCGCGGCGTAGGACGCCACCAGGTTCAGCATCTCACCGGCCCGCGCTGCGGGATACGCGCCCCCGCCCTGCAGCATCACGCCGATCCGGGGCCGCAGCGCGGCGTTGTCCGCGACGGGATCGAGACCGAGGATCTCGATCCGGCCTTCGTCGGGCTTGAGGAAGCCCTCGCACATCTCCACCGTCGTGGTCTTGCCGGCGCCATTGGGGCCGAGCAGGGCGAGAACTTCGGCGGGCTGCACGTCGAGATCGAGCTCGGAGACGGCGGTTGTCGATCCGTACCGCTTGCTGACACCGCTCAGCAGCACGGGGACAACACCGGAGCGGGAGGTCACGAAGACTCAGCGTAGGCGTCGGACTTGGCGGTCGGCGGCTCCGGTGGCGGCGGCGGCTCCGGAATCGGCCGCCAGGGCAACCGCCGGTAGGTCAGAGCGATCAGCACGACCACGATCACGGTGCTCGCCAACGTCGCCATCACGATCTGGAACAGCGCGAACCGATCGCCGTTGGCAGTGGGGCCGAAGATGCCGACCAACAGGGTGGCGGCGATCGCCGTGGCGCGGAAGCCGGGACGGGTCGCCCAGGCCGCGAGCGGGATGATCGCCCAGAGCAGGTACCACGGCTGCACGACGGGGAAGAGCAGAACAGTGACGCCCAGTGCGACACCGAGGCCCCCGACGGGGTGCAGCCGCCCACGCAGCACCGCGAACAGCAACCAGGTGACGATCACCGCGATCAGGGTCACACCGATCAGACGGGTCAGGGCGAGCACCGCGGTGGTGTGGTCGCCGAGGCCGAGCAGGATGCCGACCTGGCCGGTGCCCAGCGCCAGCAGCGTCGGAGGCGACATCCAGCTGCGGACGACGTTCGCAGTGCCGAGGGTGAACAGCCACCCGAACCCGAGCCCGCTGGCCCAACCGATCACCGCCATCACCGCCAGGGACAGCGCGGTCAGCGCCCCGCCGGCGATGAAGAACGCTTTCACGGTGCCGCCCCACCGATGCGCCAGCGCCATCGCCACGAAACCCAGGGCCAACAGCGACGGCAACTTGACCTGTGACGACATGGTGATCAGCACGGTGCCGGCGACCAGCATGGCCATCGGGTACCAGCGCGCCCACTGCCGGGTGTCGCGCGGCCAGACCCACGGCCGGGGGAGCAGCGGCCCCGCCGCGTCGATGCCTCGCAGCGCGAACTCGGTTCCCGCCAGCATCAACCCCAGCATCAATGCCTCGTTGTGGATGCCGGCGACCAGGTGCATGAACAGCAGCGGGTTGGCCGGCCCGAGCCACAGGGCGCTCACCTCGGCGACGCCGCAGCGGCGGGCCAGCCGGGGTGTGGCCCAGACGATCATCCCCACGCCGAGCAGCACGACGATCCGGTGGAACAACACCGCCTCGACGATGTTCTCACCGGTCAGAGCCGAGATGCCACGACCTAGCCACAGGAACAGCGGTCCGTACGGCGCAGGCGTCTCCCGCCACAGGCTGGGCACCGACAGCGTGAAGAAGTGGTCCAGGCCCAACCCCGTGGCAGGGCCGACGCGGTACGGGTCGTCGCCCTGCAGCGAGATCTGGCTCTGTGCGAGATAGGAGTAGACGTCCTTGCTGTACATCGGCGGTGCGATCAGCAGCGGCAACGCCCACAAAAGCAGCGTGCGGTCCAGGTCGCTGCGGGTCATCTTCCGCTTGCCCAGCGCGAACCGGCCCAACATCAGCCAGGCCAGGGTCATCATCACCGCTCCGGTGGTCGTCATCGTCAGCGAGACGGTCTGGATCCGGGAGGGCAGGTTGAGCAGGCGGACGCCGAACGTCGGATCCTGAACCACAGGGCGTGCGCCCGCACCGAGCGCGCCGATCGCCATCAGCACCGTGCCGGTCGCCCCGAACAGCCGGGTCCGGCGCAGGGCGATAAGCTCGGGATCGATCAGGGGGCTGCCGTCGGTTCGCTCGTCACCGTGCCAGCCGGCGATCGAGGTGCTGAGGGAGCGTAGGCGGGCAGCCACCAAGGCAGCGTAGCGGTCGAATATTCCCGGCAACCGGGAGCAAGTCGATGTGAGTATCGCAACAGCCCCTGATAAGGGTGCCCTTGCTAGACCCGATTCCCGAATTGCGTCACACTGGTGTTGTGAAAATCCGTCCGCAGGTGACACGCACGGCTGCCTCGCAGTCGGCGTCGTCGCACGCCGCTGACGGAGACACTCACGGGGACACCAGAGGCGCCATCATCCGGCTGCTGCTGGAGTCCGGTCCGACGACGGCGAGCAGCATCGGGGAGCACCTGGGGCTGTCCGCGGCGGGTGTGCGCAGACACCTCGACGCCCTCATCGACGCAGGTGAAGCCCAGGCCCATGCCGCAGCGGCGTGGCAGCAGGAGGGGCGGGGTCGTCCGGCCAAGCGCTACCAGCTCACCGCCGCGGGCCGGGCGAAGCTCGAGCACACCTACGACGACCTCGCCTCGGCCGCCATGCGGCAGTTGCGCGAACTCGGCGGTGACGAGGCCGTCCGGACCTTCGCCCGTCGGCGCATCGACGCCATCCTCGCCGATGTCGAGCCGGTGCGCAGCACGGATTCCGGCGACGGCGTCGAGGGTGCCGCGGACCGAATCGCCGACGCGCTGACCGTCGCCGGGTACGCCACCACCACCACCCGGGTGGGTGGACCGGCTCAGGGCGTGCAGATCTGTCAGCACCACTGTCCCGTGTCGCACGTGGCCGAGGAGTTTCCCGAGCTCTGCGAGGCAGAACAACAGGCGATGGCCGAAGTCCTGGGCACCCACGTGCAGCGGCTGGCGACCATCGTCAACGGCGACTGCGCGTGCACCACCCACGTGCCCCTCGGCCCGGTCAAGGCGTGACGGGCCCGAAGCGCACCACCGAAGAATCTCCGGCGCACAGCCCGAGCCGGAGCCACAACGAGAGCAGAAGGAGTGTGTCGTAGTGACACTCACACCGGAGGCCAGGACCACACCGGAGACTCCACCACTGACCCAGGAGGAGACCATCGCCTCCCTGGGCAAGTACGGCTACGGCTGGGCTGACTCCGACGTCGCCGGAGCCGCCGCGCAGCGAGGGCTGTCCGAGGCAGTGGTGCGTGACATCTCGGCGAAGAAGAGCGAGCCCGAGTGGATGCTCGACATCCGTCTCAAAGCACTGCGCACCTTCGGCAAGAAGCCCATGCCGAACTGGGGTTCGGACCTCGAGGGCATCGACTTCGACAACATCAAGTACTTCGTCCGTTCGAGCGAGAAGCAGGCGGCCACGTGGGACGACCTGCCCGCCGACATCAAGAACACCTACGACAAGCTCGGCATCCCCGAGGCGGAGAAGCAGCGCCTGGTGTCCGGCGTCGCTGCGCAGTACGAGTCCGAGGTCGTCTACCACTCGATCCGCGAGGATCTGGAGGCCCAGGGCGTGCTCTTCCTGGACACCGACACCGCGCTCAAGGAACACCCGGAGATCTTCAAGGAGTACTTCGGCACAGTGATCCCGGCCGGTGACAACAAGTTCTCCGCGCTGAACACCGCGGTGTGGTCGGGCGGTTCGTTCATCTACGTGCCGAAGGGTGTGCACGTCGACATCCCGTTGCAGGCTTACTTCCGGATCAACACCGAGAACATGGGCCAGTTCGAGCGGACGCTGATCATCGTCGACGAAGACGCCTACGTGCACTACGTCGAGGGCTGCACCGCGCCGATCTACAAGAGCGACTCGCTGCACTCGGCAGTCGTGGAGATCATCGTCAAGCCCGGTGGCCGGTGCCGCTACACGACCATCCAGAACTGGTCGAACAATGTCTACAACCTGGTCACCAAGCGGGCGCGCGCCGAAGCCGGCGCCACCATGGAATGGGTCGACGGCAACATCGGCTCCAAGGTCACGATGAAGTACCCCGCGGTGTGGATGACCGGCGAGTACGCCAAGGGTGAGGTTCTGTCGGTGGCGTTCGCCGGCGAAGGCCAGCACCAGGACACCGGGGCCAAGATGTTGCACCTGGCGCCTCACACCTCGAGCAACATCGTGTCCAAGTCGGTGGCCCGCGGCGGCGGCCGCGCCTCCTACCGCGGCCTGGTTCAGGTCAACAAGGGTGCGCACGGCTCCCGGTCCAGCGTGAAATGTGATGCGCTGCTTGTCGACACCATCAGTCGATCGGACACCTACCCTTACGTCGACATCCGCGAGGACGACGTGACGATGGGCCACGAGGCGACGGTGTCGAAGGTCAGCGAGGATCAGCTGTTCTACCTGATGAGTCGCGGCATGACCGAGGACGAGGCGATGGCGATGGTGGTCCGCGGATTCGTCGAGCCGATCGCCAAGGAACTGCCGATGGAATACGCGCTGGAGCTCAACCGGCTGATCGAGCTTCAGATGGAAGGCGCCGTCGGGTGACCCAGAATCTCACCGACACCGTCGAAGGCGGCAACAGGAAGGGCTCGACGCTGGCCGGGGCGAACAAGGGCGAATTGTTCGCCTCGTTCGACGTGGCTGCGTTCGAGGTGCCGGGCGGTCGCGACGAGTTGTGGCGGTTCACCCCGCTCAAGCGGCTGCGAGGCCTGCACGACGGCTCCGCACCCGGCACCGGCGAGGCGCAGATCGACGTCGCCGAGCGTCCCGGCGTCACGGTGGAATCCGTGCGCCGTGGTGACGAACGGCTCGGCCAGGGTGGTACGCCCGCTGACCGCGTTGCCGCGCAAGCGTTCTCGTCGTTCACGTCGGCGACCGTGGTGACCGTCGCGCGTGAGACCGAGGTGGCCGAACCCATCGAGATCACCGTCACCGGCCCCGGCGAAGGTGAAGTGGCGTACGGGCATCTGCAGATCCGGGTCGAAGAACTGGCCCGGGCAATCGTCGTCGTCGATCTGCGAGGCAGCGGAACCTACGCCGACAATGTCGAGATCATCGTCGGCGACTCGGCCGGCCTGGGTGTCATCTGGATCGCGGACTGGGCCGACGACATGGTGCACGTCAGCGCCCACCACGCCCGCCTTGGCAAGGACGCCGTGCTCGGGCACGTCAATGTGACGCTCGGCGGGGAAGTGGTCCGTACCTCGGCGACGGTGCGTTTCACCGCTCCCGGTGGCGACGCCCAGATGCTCGGCACGTACTTCGCCGACGACGGCCAGTTCTTCGAATCGCGTCTTCTGGTCGACCACGCGCAGCCGAACTGCAAGTCCGACGTGCTGTACAAGGGTGCGCTGCAGGGTGATCCGGACTCGAAGAAGCCCGACGCGCACACCGTGTGGATCGGCGACGTCCTGATCCGCGCCGAGGCCACCAACACCGACACCTTCGAGGTCAACCGCAACCTGGTGCTCACCGACGGGGCGCGGGCAGATTCGGTCCCCAACCTGGAGATCGAGACCGGCGAGATCGTCGGCGCCGGGCACGCGAGCGCCACCGGCCGCTTCGACGACGAGCAGTTGTTCTATCTGCGTGCCCGGGGTATCCCGGAGGCACAGGCCCGCCGGCTGGTGGTGCGCGGGTTCTTCAACGAGATCATCGCCAAGATCGCCGTGCCTGCAGTGCGGGAGCGGCTCACCGAAGCAATCGAAAAAGAACTAGCAATCACTGAATCGAGAAGTTCGTAGACATGACCACATTGGAAATCAAGGACCTCCACGTCTCCGTCAGCTCGACCGACGACGGCGACATCCCGATCCTCAAGGGTGTCGACCTCACGGTGAAGTCAGGGGAGACCCATGCGGTGATGGGTCCCAACGGATCTGGCAAGTCAACGCTCTCCTATGCCATCGCGGGCCATCCGAAATACACCGTCACCTCCGGGTCGATCACCCTGGACGGCCAGGACGTGCTGGAGATGAGCATCGACGAACGTGCCCGCGCCGGACTGTTCTTGGCGATGCAGTACCCCATCGAGGTGCCCGGCGTCTCGATGTCGAACTTCCTGCGCACCGCGGCGACCGCGGTGCGCGGCGAGGCTCCGAAGCTGCGGCACTGGGTCAAGGAAGTCAAGAGCGCGATGGGCGACCTCGGCATCGACCCCTCCTTCAGCGAGCGCAGCGTCAACGAGGGTTTCTCCGGTGGTGAGAAGAAGCGCCACGAAATCCTCCAGCTGGGGCTGCTCAAGCCGAAGATCGCCATCCTCGACGAGACCGATTCCGGTCTGGACGTCGACGCGCTGCGGGTGGTCAGCGAGGGCGTCAACCGTTATGCGGAATCCGAGAACGGCGGCGTGCTGCTGATCACCCACTACACCCGGATCCTGCGCTACATCCAGCCCCAGTTCGTGCACGTGTTCATCGGCGGCCGGATCGTGCAGTCCGGCGGTCCGGAGCTGGCCGACGAGCTGGAGGAGAACGGCTACGAACGCTTCACGCAGGCTGCATCGACCTCCTAGGAGGTGTCAGAAGTGACGACATCGTTCGACCGCTCGCTGGACGTGGAGCGGATCGCCCGGATACGGGCGGACTTTCCGATCCTTCAACGGGTGATGCGCGGCGGATCTCAGCTGGCGTATCTGGATTCCGGGGCCACCTCGCAGCGCCCCGTGCAGGTTCTCGACGCCGAGCGCGACTTTCTGCTCCATTCGAATGGGGCCGTGCACCGCGGGGCGCATCAGCTGATGGAGGAGGCCACCGACGCCTACGAGCAGGGTCGCGACGATGTGGCGGCGTTCGTGGGCGCCGAGTCCGATGAGTTGGTGTTCACCAAGAACGCGACCGAGGCCATCAACCTCGTCTCCTACACCATCGGGGACGACCGCTTCGCCTCCGCGGTCGGCCCAGGCGATGTCATCGTCACGACCGAGCTGGAGCACCACGCGAACCTGATCCCGTGGCAGGAGCTCTGCCGACGCACGGGTGCCGAGCTGCGCTGGTACAGCGTGATTCCCGACGGACCCGATGCCGGTCGCATCGACCTGGACTCGCTGGTGCTCGACGAGCGGGTGAAACTCGTTGCGTTCAGCCACCATTCGAATGTCACCGGAGCGGTGCTGCCGGTGGTCGAGCTGGTGAAGCGCGCGAAAGCTGTCGGTGCGCTGACCCTGCTCGACGCGTGCCAGTCGGTACCGCACCAGCCGGTGGATCTCCACGCTCTCGATGTCGACTTCGCCGCGTTCTCCGGCCACAAGATGTTGGGTCCCACCGGTATCGGCGTGCTGTACGGACGCGGTGAGCTGCTCAATGCGCTGCCGCCGTTTCTCACCGGCGGTTCGATGATCGAGACGGTGACGATGGAGGCCACCACCTATGCGCCGGCTCCTCAGCGGTTCGAGGCGGGCACCCCGATGACGTCCCAGGTGGTGGGGCTCGGGGCGGCCGCACGCTATCTGCAGGACATCGGGATGACCGCGGTCGAGCATCATGAGGCCGAACTGGTCGCCGCCGCGTTGGCCGGGCTGTCGGACATCGACGGTGTGCGCACCATCGGGCCCACCTCCATGGAGGACCGGGGGTCGCCGGTGTCGTTCGTCGTCGACGGCGTGCACGCCCACGATGTGGGTCAGGTTCTCGACGACGACGGCGTGGCGGTGCGCGTCGGCCACCACTGCGCGTGGCCGCTGCATCGCCGATTCGGGATCGCCGCGACGGCGCGGGCGTCCTTTGCGGTGTACAACACCCTTGACGAAGTGGACCGGCTGGTGGCGGGTGTGCGTCGGGCCGTCGAGTTCTTCGGGGACTGACGATGCGACTGGAACAGATCTACCAGGAAGTGATCCTGGACCACTACAAACATCCGCAGCATCGCGGCCTGCGGGATCCGTACGGCGCCGAGGTGCATCACGTCAATCCGACCTGCGGCGACGAGGTCACGCTCCGGGTCGCGTTGTCGGAGGACGGGCAGACGGTCCGCGACATCTCCTACGACGGTCAGGGCTGTTCGATCAGCCAGGCGTCGACGTCTGTGCTGACCGAACAGGTGATCGGGCAGAGCGTCGGGGACGCACTCAAGACGGTGACTGCGTTCTCGGAGATGGTCTCATCGCGTGGCCGGATCGAAGGTGACGAAGACGTGCTGGGTGATGGCGTGGCGTTCGCCGGTGTCGCGAAGTACCCGGCGCGGGTGAAGTGTGCGTTACTGGGATGGACAGCGTTCAAGGCCGCGCTGGCGGAGGCCAGCGAATCGGACACAGCGCTGGCGGAGGCCAGCGAATCGGACACAGCGCTGGCGGAGGCCAGCGAATCGGACACAGCGCTGGCGGAGGCCGGCACGTCAGACAGTCGTGAGGAGATTTGATGAGTGATACGGCAGTACCAAATGACGAGCTTCTGGCCGATATCGAAGAGGCCATGCGCGATGTCGTCGACCCCGAACTCGGGATCAACGTCGTCGACCTCGGTCTGGTGTACGGGGTGGGAGTCGAGGACGGTGAGACCGGTCCGGTGGCCTTGATCGACATGACCCTCACGTCGGCCGCGTGCCCCCTGACGGACGTCATCGAGGATCAGTCACGCAGCGCGCTCGTCGGTGCGGGTCTCGTCGATGAGATCAAGATCAACTGGGTGTGGAATCCGCCGTGGGGGCCGGACAAGATCACCGACGACGGGCGCGAGCAGCTTCGGGCGCTGGGCTTCACCGTCTGACCACACCTTGGGCCGCGGTGTCCGTTCCGTTGGCCTGATCGCCGGCACCGCACAGGCGGCGCGCTTTTGCGCGCCGCCTTTTGCTCTTCCCGATTCCGGCAATTGTCTATTGTCGTACGAGTGCGCCGCTGTGGGTGCGAAAGCTGTTCGCCCACGCCGCCCTTAACGTTGGCCGGCCTCTGGCGCTACCTATCCAGCTAACTCATGCCGTTGCGCTGAAATACGCTGTTAAGTACGGATTTTGGCACCCGTACGGATAGCCTTTCAGCGAAGTCCCTTTTCTCATTTC
This sequence comes from Mycolicibacterium austroafricanum, assembly GCF_902705885.1. GTDB lineage: Bacteria > Actinomycetota > Actinomycetes > Mycobacteriales > Mycobacteriaceae > Mycobacterium > Mycobacterium vanbaalenii_A. Next base: position 66,819 of record NZ_CACSIP010000003.1, read on the forward strand.
TAAGAAAGCAAGCACGTTTGATGTTGATTGGATAGCGTTTGCTGAACACGCCTCGTTACCAGTGGAGAGGAGACGGAAAACTCCCGAAGGCACTGATAGTGAACGATAGACCGGCGGTTGTCCTCATTGGCCGTCCAACATTTGTATTCGCTCTTCTGTGACGCTGAGGCGATGGCGAATTCATGCTCGATTCCCCTTTTGATTACCTGCCGAAGAAATGGATGTGGTTATGGGAAACGGTCGGTGCAATCGATCACGTGTCGTGGTCGGCAAATCCTGGTTGGCCGGCGGTCTGATGGCGGCCGGTTTGGGAGCGGCCGTCGTCGCCGGTGCCGCGACGGCAGCAGCCAGTCCCGCAGATCCGGGGACGACAGGGTCGCCCAGCACGTCAGACAGCGACGCAGGAGATTCGCGCACCGCACGCGTGACCGATTCATCGACGGCAAGTGATGGGGCAAAGGCTGATTCGAGGCGCGACCGGGAGGACAAGCGGGCGGCCGTACGGGATGCGACGTCCGACGACGATTCCGAGGCTGAGGCTGAGGCTGAGGTGGTCGCGGATGGTGAGACCGAGGACGCCACAGATGAACCCGACACCGAGGTCGTCGAAATCGAGGTCGTCGACACCGACGAAGCGGCGTCCGACGACGCAGGCGTCACCACCGACGCAGACGATGTGGCCGAACCCGCGTTGGTGCGAAAGGGCGCCGACACCGACGACCACGCCGACGACGACGCGGAAGACCGAGACGCGGTGGCCGGCGACGAACCGATGAGCAAGATCGTCGCGGCGACCTCCGCGTCGACGGCGCCGGAAGCGCTCACCGCCACTGCTGTTGAGACCGACCCGGCATTGATCGCTGCGGCGACGAGCACCAAGGTGACCTTCCGGTCGATGATGCGCGACTGGCTGTACTCCATCGGCATCCGTCACTCGAAGCTCGGCATCGACGACGGTGGTACCCAGGTGCCCACGTTCATCGCGAACTGGTGGCGCGGGGTACGCGCGCGAATCTACCGCGACGTGGTGATTCCGGCGCCCACAGAGCCGACAGAGCCGACAGAGCCATCAGAGCCCACAAAGCCCACGTTGTGGGAGACCAACTTCACCGACATGGCCGAGGCATTGCGGTACTGGGGCCTGCAGACCGGGCGGTGGGGACAGCCCGCCGGGGAGAATCAGTACTACACCGACGGCGACAACGTCTACGTCGACGCGGACGGCAACCTGGTCATCGAAGCCCGCAGGGAAGCTGCGCCGGACGGACTCGGCGCTCCGAACAACTACACCTCGGCGCGCGTGGTGACCTTCGGCAAGCAGTCCATCGGCGTGGGAACCCGTGTGGTGGCCCGCATCCAGATGCCCGTCACGCAGGGCGTGCTACCGGCGTTCTGGTCCGTCGGCCTCGAACCCGGCCACGAATACGACTGGCCGCGCCAGGGGGAGATCGACATCGTCGAGATCCCGGGACTGGGAACTCCGGCATCACGCAGATGGTGGACCGGCAACATCCACGGCCCGGCGGATGCCAACAACACCGTCGACGTCAAGTTGCACCACCTCGGCGCCGACCTCGGGGTGGACCTGTCGCAGGATTTCCACGAGTACGGCATGGACTGGTACTCCGACCGCATCGTCTGGCACGTTGACGGCGTCGAAGTGGGACGGGTCACCCAGGCCCAGTACGAGGCACTCGGTGGCGACTGGACACCGTTCTCGGGGGCGTGGGACCACTATCTGATCCTCAACGTCGCCGTCGGCAATCCCTGGACCGGCGATCCTGACCCGTCGGCGCCGTTTCAGGCGCAGATGAAGGTCGACTGGGTGAAGACCTACGCGTTGTCGTGAGCGCCCTTCGGGTACATGCTGGGAACAGAGCCCAAGAACCCGACGTTAGGAATGACGTGGCTACCCAAGACCTGACTGCCGAGCAGTTCAACGAGACCATCAATGGCAACGAAATCGTGCTGGTCGATTTCTGGGCGTCGTGGTGCGGGCCGTGTAAGCAGTTCGCGCCGACCTTTTCGGCGTCGTCGGACAAACATCCCGATGTCGTGTACGCCAAGGTGGACACCGAGGCCGAGCAGCAGCTGGCCGCCGCCGCCGACATCCGCTCCATCCCGACGCTGATGGCGTTCAAGAAGGGCAAGCTGGTGTTCAACCAGGCCGGCGCCCTGCCGCCGGCGGCGCTGGAGGATCTGGTGCAGAAGGTCAAGGAGTTCGACGTCGACGCGGCGATGGCGGCCCAGGACGACGGTGAAGCGCCCGGTCAGCAATAACACCTGACCCGGCGCCCGCTACCGTGCAGGCGTGACCGAAGACTCTCCTGCGCAGTTCGTCCTGGTCGACCGTCCGCGCCCGCATGTGGCGCTGGTGACGCTCAACCGGCCCGAGCGGATGAACTCGATGGCCTTCGATGTGATGGTCCCGCTCAAGAAGGTCCTCGACGAGCTGAACTCCGACAACACGGTGCGCGCAATCGTGCTCACCGGGGCGGGTCGCGGGTTCTCGTCAGGAGCCGACCACAAGTCGGCCGGCTCGGTACCCAACGTCGAGGGTCTGACCAGACCGACTTTTGCGTTGCGGTCGATGGAGGTCCTCGACGAGGTCATCCTGGCGTTGCGCAGGATGCACCAGCCGGTTATCGCGGCGGTGAACGGCGCGGCCATCGGCGGGGGCCTGTGCCTGGCACTGGCGTGCGACATCCGGGTCGCGTCCGTCGGCGCCTACTTCCGCGCGGCAGGCATCAACAACGGGCTGACCGCCAGCGAACTGGGGCTGTCGTTCCTGTTGCCGCGCGCCATCGGCACCTCGCGGGCCTTCGAGTTGATGCTGACCGGACGCGACGTGACCGCCGAAGAAGCCGAGCGGATCGGCCTGGTGTCGCGCGCGGTTCCCGAGTCCGACCTGCTCGAGGTTTGCTTTGACATGGCAGCGCGGATCGCGTCGTTCTCCCGGCCGGGTATCGAGTTGACCAAACGCACACTGTGGAGTGGACTGGACGCCACTAGCCTGGAAGGGCACATGCAGGCCGAAGGTCTGGGACAGCTTTACCTCCGCTTGCTCACCAGCAACTTCGAGGAAGCCGTCGCAGCGCGCGCCCAGCAGCGCGCCCCCGCATTCACCGACGACAAGTAAGTAGGGACATCAGCGTGATCACCGCAACGGACCTCGAGGTCCGCGCCGGGGCGCGCACACTGCTGTCGGTAGACGGCGCCGCACTGCGCGTGCAACCCGGCGACCGGATCGGGCTGGTGGGCCGCAACGGGGCCGGCAAGACCACCACGATGCGCATTCTGGCGGGTGAAGGTGAGCCATACGCAGGGACTATCACCCGTACCGGTGAAGTCGGTTACCTTCCGCAGGACCCCCGAGAGGGTGATCTCGACATGCTGGCCCGCGACCGGGTGCTCTCGGCGCGCGGGCTGGACACCCTGCTCACCGACCTGGAAAAGCAGCAGGTGCTGATGGCCGAGGTGGCTGACGACGCCGCCCGCGACAAGGCGATCCAGCGCTACGGCCAGCTGGAGGAGCGGTTTGCCGCCCTGGGCGGATACGCCGCCGAGAGTGAAGCCGGCCGGATCTGCGCCAGCCTCGGCCTTCCCGAGCGCATTCTGACCCAGCCGCTGCGCACGCTGTCGGGCGGCCAACGTCGACGGGTCGAGCTCAGCCGCATCCTGTTCGCCGCGTCTGACACCGGCTCTGGATCGGACACCACCCTGCTCCTCGACGAGCCCACCAACCACCTCGACGCCGACTCCATTGGATGGTTGCGGACATTCCTGCAGAACCACCCGGGCGGTCTCGTGGTGATCAGCCACGACGTGGATCTGCTCGCCGCCGTCGTGAACCGGGTGTGGTTCCTCGATGCGGTGCGCAGTGAGGCCGACGTCTACAACATGGGCTGGCAGAAGTACCTGGACGCCCGGGCCACCGATGAGCAACGCCGGCGTCGAGAACGTGCCAACGCCGAGAAGAAGGCGTCCGCGTTGCGCACCCAGGCGGCCAAGATGGGCGCCAAGGCCACCAAAGCCGTTGCCGCGCAGAATATGTTGAAACGCGCCGAGCGGATGATGTCGGAGCTCGACGACGAGCGGGTGGCCGACAAGGTCGCCAGAATCAGGTTTCCCACGCCTGATGTGTGCGGTCGCACCCCGCTGGTCGGCAAGGGTCTGACCAAGGTGTTCGGCTCACTGGAGGTCTTCACCGGCGTCGACCTGGCGATCGACAAGGGATCTCGGGTGGTCATCCTCGGTCTCAACGGCGCGGGGAAGACCACGCTGCTGCGCATTCTTGCGGGCACCGAGCTGCCCGATTCGGGGATGCTCGAGCCCGGGCACGGCCTCAAGCTCGGATACTTCGCCCAGGAACACGACACGATCGACGGGTCGGCCTCGGTCTGGGAGAACATCCGCCACGCCGCCCCGGACACCGGTGAGCAGGACCTGCGCGGCCTGCTGGGTGCGTTCATGTTCAGTGGGGCGCAGCTCGACCAGCCCGCCGGCACCCTCTCCGGGGGTGAGAAGACACGGTTGGCGCTGGCCGGGCTGGTCGCCTCGAAGGCGAACGTGTTGCTGCTCGACGAGCCGACCAACAACCTGGATCCGGCGTCGCGCGAACAGGTGCTCGACGCACTGCGCAGCTACCAGGGGGCCGTGGTGCTGGTCACCCACGACCCCGGGGCCGCCGAGGCGCTGGATCCGCAGCGGGTCGTGTTGCTTCCCGACGGCACCGAGGACTTCTGGTCCGATGCCTACCGCGACCTGATCGAGCTCGCCTGATCTTCTGCGTGTCAACAGTTCCTGCGACGGGTATGCCTAGGCATCAACCGCGGGGAGGCGCCGATGAAGAAGGACAGCAAGACCAGGGAGCAGTTGGTCAGCGAGCTCCGCAACGAGTACGAGCGCGGGGCGAGTATCCGGTCACTGGTGGCCTCAACCGGCCGCTCGTACGGCTCGATTCACAGCATGCTGCGCGAGTCCGGCACCGCGATGCGGAGCCGGGGTGGGCCCAACCATCGCGGCCGCCGGTGACACCTCACCGCTGCCGGACCGAGTCCTCGACAAGATCCAGTACGGCGCCGAGCCTTTCGGGATCGTCGCCGGACGCCAGCCGCGCCACCAAGCCGTCGAGCACCAGCTCGAGGTAGGTGCGCAGCACCTCTCCGGGTACGTCGTCGCGGAGCCGGCCCGCCTGCTTCTGACGTCGTAATCGCTCGGTGGTGGCCGCTGACAGTTCCGCGGAGCGTTCCGCCCAGCCCCGGCTGAAGGCAGGGTCGTTGCGCAGCTTGCGCGCGATCTCCAGCCGGGTCGCCAGCCAGTCGAACTGTTCCGGCGCCGCGAGCATCTCCCGCATCACCTGGATCAGGCCCTCCCGGGTCGCCACCTCGGCCATCCGCTCCGCATCCTCACGGGCGAGTTCGAAGAACAGTGTGTCCTTGTCCCGGAAGTGATGAAAGATCGCGCCGCGCGACAACCCGATCGTCTGCTCGAGCCGTCGGACGGTTGCCCGGTCGTACCCGTGCTCGGCGAAGCACCGCCGGGCACCGTCGAGAATCTGACGACGACGCGCCGCCAGATGATCGTCGGTGACCCGGGGCACCTGCTACGACTTCAGCATGTTGCGCAGCACGTACTGCAGGATGCCGCCGTTGCGGTAGTAGTCCGCCTCGCCCGGGGTGTCGATGCGGACCACCGCGTCGAACTCGACAGCACTGCCGTCCTGCTTGCTGGCCTTCACATGAACCGTTCTGGGGGTCTCGCCGTTGTTGAGGTCCTCGATCCCGGTGATGTCGAAGGTCTCGGTGCCGTCGAGCTTCAGCGAGGCCGCCGACTCTCCTTCGGGGAACTGCAGCGGGATGACGCCCATACCGATCAGGTTCGACCGGTGGATGCGCTCGAACGACTCGGTGATCACTGCGCGGACGCCGAGGAGGCTGGTCCCCTTGGCCGCCCAGTCGCGCGACGAGCCTGACCCGTACTCCTTGCCGCCCAGTACCACCAGCGGGATGTTCTCGGCGGCGTAGTTCTGCGCAGCGTCGTAGATGAACGCCTGCTCGCCATCTTTGGTGAAGTCGCGCGTGTAGCCACCGGAGACGTCGTCGAGCAGTTCGTTCTTGAGTCGGATGTTGGCGAACGTGCCGCGAATCATCACCTCGTGGTTGCCGCGCCGCGAGCCATAGGAGTTGTAGTCCTTGCGAGCCACCCCGTGCTCATCGAGATACTGGGCGGCCGGTGTGCCCGGCTTGATGCTGCCGGCAGGGGAGATGTGGTCGGTGGTCACCGAATCGCCCAGCAGGGCAAGCACTCTGGCACCACTGATGTCGGTGACCGGAGCCGGTTCGGCAGGCATACCGTCGAAGTACGGTGGCTTGCGCACGTAGGTCGAGTCCTCGGCCCACTCGAAGGTGTCGCCCGACGGGGTCGGTAGGTTGCGCCACCGGTCGTCGCCCTTGAACACGTCGGCGTAGTTCTTGGTGAACATCTCCTGGTTGATCGCCGAGGCGATGGTCTCGGAGATCTCCTTCTGGGTCGGCCAGATGTCCTTGAGGTAGACGTCGTTGCCGGTCTCGTCTTTGCCCAGCGGTTCGGACTCGAAGTCGAAGTCCATGCTGCCCGCCAACGCGTAGGCGATCACCAGCGGCGGTGATGCCAGGTAGTTCATCTTCACGTCCGGATTGATGCGGCCCTCGAAATTACGGTTACCGGACAGCACCGCGGTCACCGACAGGTCGTTGTCGTTGATCGCCTGGCTGATCTCGTCGGACAGCGGCCCGCTGTTGCCGATGCAGGTGGTGCAGCCGTAACCGACCAGAAAGAAGCCGAGCTTCTCCAGGTAGGGCCACAGGCCGGCCTTGTTGTAGTAGTCGGTGACCACCTGGGAGCCGGGGGCCATCGTGGTCTTGACCCAGGGTTTCGAGACCAACCCCTTCTCGACGGCCTTCTTGGCCAGCAGCGCCGCGCCGATCATCACCTCCGGGTTGGAGGTGTTGGTGCAGGACGTGATCGCGGCGATCGCCACCGCGCCGTGGTCGATCACGAAATCGCCACGGTCGTCGGAGTGCACTGTCACCGGCTTGGTGGGCCGGCCCTCGGCGCCGTTGGCGGCGGAGTGAAGGGGTACCGCGTCCTCCTCGGCGAACGACAGCGACACCGGGTCACTGCCAGGGAACGTTTCGTCGACGGCCTCGTCGAGGTTGGAATACTGCGTCTGACCCGACTCGTCGCCGACGTAGTTGTGAATATCCTTGCGGAACGCCGACTTCGCGTCGTCGAGAGCGATCCGGTCCTGCGGGCGCTTGGGTCCGGCGATGGACGGAACGACGTCCGAGAGGTCGAGTTCGAGGTACTCCGAGAACTTCGGCTCCCGGCTCGGGTCGTGCCACATTCCCTGCGCCTTGGCATAGGCCTCCACCAGCGCCAGTTGCTCCTCGCTGCGGCCGGTCATCCGCAGGTAGTCGATGGTGACCTCATCGATCGGGAAGATCGCTGCGGTGGAACCGAATTCGGGACTCATGTTGCCCAGGGTGGCGCGGTTGGCCAGCGGCACCTCGGACACGCCTTCGCCGTAGAACTCGACGAACTTGCCGACCACGCCGTGCTTGCGCAGCATTTCGGTCACGGTGAGCACCACATCGGTGGCGGTGACGCCGGCCCGGCGTTCGCCGGAGAGCTTGAAGCCCACGACGCGCGGGATCAACATCGACACGGGCTGACCCAGCATCGCGGCCTCGGCCTCGATACCGCCGACGCCCCAGCCGAGAACGCCGAGACCGTTCTCCATGGTGGTGTGGGAGTCGGTACCCACGCAGGTGTCGGGATAGGCGACACCGTCGCGCTCCATGACGACGCTGGCCAGGTACTCGATGTTGACCTGGTGCACGATGCCGGTGCCGGGCGGCACCACCTTGAAGTCATCGAAGGCGCCTTGGCCCCACCGCAGGAACTGGTAGCGCTCGCCGTTGCGCTCGTACTCGATCTCGACGTTGCGCTCGAACGCGTTGGCGGTTCCGAACAGGTCGGCGATCACCGAATGGTCGATGACCAAGTCGGCCGGCGCCAGCGGATTGACCTTCTGCGGGTCCCCGCCGAGATCACCGACCGCCTCGCGCATCGTCGCCAGGTCGACGATGCAGGGGACCCCGGTGAAGTCCTGCATGATGACCCGCGCCGGGGTGAACTGGATCTCGACGCTGGGGTCGGCTGACGGGTCCCAGTTGGCGATCGCCTCGATGTGCTCTTCGGTGATGTTGGCGCCGTCCTCGGTCCGCAACAGGTTCTCGGCGAGCACCTTGAGGCTGTAGGGGAGCTTCTCGGTGCCTGGGACCGCGTCGAGGCGGTAGATGTCGTACTTCTTGTCTCCGACCTCGAGCGTGTCGTGCGCGCCGAACGAGTTCAGGGATGAATTCTTGCTGCTCACATCAACTCCCGCTTTGGATCATCGCCGCGACGGGCTGTGTCAGCGGCGCTTGTAATCGTAACAGTACGCTTGTCCTACAAGGCAAGACGGGTATTCCGGTCGTCGGGTTTCAGTCTTGTCCTCACGCGCGTGTGGTGCCACCCGGATGCCATATCCATATACCCGCAAAGTCGTGTCGTCATCGCGACCGCCGGGCGGTCGCGTACGGTGCTGCTGTGACCGGACCGCACTCGATTCCGCTCTGGGTCCCCTATCTGCCGGCGTACATCCCGCCGGAGGTCGACATGGAGCGGGTGCAGGCCGATGTGGCCGACGACGGGGTCAGCGTGCCCCCCGGCGGCGAGCCCGACGTGCCCGCGCTGCGGCAGGTCGTCGCGGACGCCCGCAACGAGGGCATCGACCTGAAGATCGTCGTGATCGACGTCAACCCGCCGATCGACACTCCGCTTCGCGATATCGCGACCGAGGTCGGTACGGCGAACCCGGGTTCGACGGTGCTGACGCTCAGCCCGTCCTTCGCCGGAACCTACAGTCCGGAGTTCGACCGGGTGACGCTGGAAGCCGGCCAGGACGTGGCGAAGGCCGGTGATGTGGTGCAATCCTCGAAGAACTTTGTGGGCGAGTTGACCAACTCCCACTTTCCCTGGACGCCATTCACGATTGTCCTTGTTTTGGCAGTTGTACTGGCCGTTGTAGCCACCCGAATACTGCAGATCCGTGGCAAACGGCAGGCCCAATCGGACGCAGCATCAACCAGCTCTGATTAAGAGTTGACGGCAGAGCCGCAAATTCAAACATCACTGTTTGATAACGCCAATTGCAATTACATTGTTGTAGTTTGTTACTAAAGTTTCTTTAGCGTCAGATGTGATGTACGGTGCAATCGGTGGCTGATGTTGCGGATGTGCTTGTTGTGACTTCTGTGTCTGAGGCGCCCGAGAATGTGCCGACACGCTCGCGTGGAGCCTTAGGAGATCTGAGTCGAATGAGACGCATCCCTGGCGGCGCCTCCGCTTCGCGGCTGTGCGCGGTAGCCCTGGCCTCCGGCATGGTCCTGACGACCCCCGGCCTGGCGCAGGCGCAGCCTGCCAACCCGGACAGCCTCTCGACGTTGGTGACTACCGTCGCCAACGTCAACCAGCAACTGCAGGACCTCGGTGCCGCGATCCAGACGCAGCAGGAGAGCGTCAACAAGGCGATCCTGGATGTGAAGACGGCGCGTGACGACGCCGCGGCCGCCCAGCAGGAGGTCGAGGCCAGCGCTCAGCGCGTCGCGGACGCCAACACCGCGATCGAGGCCGCTCAGCAACGGTTCGACAAGTTCGCCGCCGCCATGTACGTCAGTGGCCCGTCGAGTTCATATCTGAACGCCTCGGACCCGGTCGACATCCTCAACACCGCAGCCGCGGGTCAGACACTGTCGATCAGCGCCAAGCAGGTGATGGCGAACCTGCAGCGGGCGCGTACCGAGCAGGTCAACAAGGAGTCTGCTGCCAGGCAGGCCAAGCAGCAGGCCGACGAGGCGGTCAAGGCCGCAGAGTCCAGCCAGCAGACCGCGGTGACCGCGCTCACCGACGCCCAGGACAACTTCAAGGCCCAGCAGGTCGAGCTCGACCGGCTCGCCGCCGAACGGGCCACGGCCCAGGCCAAGCTGCAGGAGGCGCGGGCGGTGGCCGCCCCCACGGGCCGCGCCACCGCAGGATCCCAGGCGCCCGCCGCGGCGCCCAGCAGCAAGCCGGACCCGGGGCGCGCCGCGGCGAACTGGGACGTCGACCCCAGCACCGGCAACCGCGAAACCGCCTGGGACATGACCCTGCCCCAGATCCCGAGCGCCTTCGTCAGCGGCGACCCGATCCAGATCATCAACGCGGTGATCAAGATCATCACCACGTCGTTGGAGATCACGCAGAGCCTCGGCCGCAAGTTCCTGCAGAGCATCGGGTTGCTGCCGACCGACACCGGTATCACCAACGGCGCCATCCCGGCCGTGGCCGGCCCGCAGGCCACCGAGTTGGTGATCAGACGCGGCATGTCACAGATGGGGGTGCCCTACTCGTGGGGCGGCGGCAACGCCGCAGGCCCCAGCCGCGGCATCGACCGGGGCGCAGGCACCGTCGGGTTCGACTGCTCGGGCCTGATGCTCTACATGTTCGCCGGCGTCGGCATCAAGCTCGACCACTACTCGGGGTCGCAGTACAACGCGGGTCGCAAGATCCCGTCGTCCCAGATGCGCCGCGGCGACATGATCTTCTACGGCCCCAACGCCAGCCAGCATGTGGCGATGTACCTCGGCAACGGTCAGATGCTCGAGGCGCCCTACACGGGATCGGTGGTCAAGGTCTCGCCGGTGCGCACCAGCGGCATGACCCCGTTCGTCACCCGAATGATCGAGTGGTGATCACACTGCGCCGCCTGGTTCTTGTCCTGCTCACCGCCGGCGCCGTGGTGATGGCGCCGGCGGCCCCGGCGTCCGCGCAGCCCGCGGCCGGCCAGTGGGATCCGACACTGCCCAAGATCCTCAGCGCAGGAGCGCCGGGGGATCCGCTGTCCATCGCCAACGCCTCGCTGGCCGCGACCGCCCAGGCCACCCAGGTCACGATGAACCTGGGCCGCAAGTTCCTGCAGAGCATCGGCCTGGCCCCCGCGGATGCGCCGGCGGGCGTCGCGCCTGGGATGGTTCGCGGTCCGGCAGCCATCGAATACGTCATCCGCCGCGGCGGCTCCCAGATCGGCACCCCGTACTCCTGGGGCGGTGGCAAGCCGAGCGGGCCGAGCACCGGAGTGGACTCCGGGGCCAACACCGTCGGCTACGACTGCTCCGGTTTCACGCAGTTCTCCTTCGCCGGGGTTGGGGTGCTGATCCCCAAGTACTCCGGGGACCAGTACAACGCCGGCCGCAAGGTCCCGGTGAACCAGGCCAAGCGCGGCGATCTGTTGTTCTGGGGCCCCGGCGGCACCCAGCACGTCGCCATTTACCTCGGCGGCGGCAAGATGCTCGAATCGGCGAGCAGCGTGGGCAGTGTGAGCGTGAACCCGCTGCGCACCGCCGGACTGCAGCCCTATGCCGTCCGCGTCATCGAATCCTGAGTGTGGCCTGAGTTAAACCTGAGCACCACTGGTGAATACCGGCGCGCGGCGCCCCACACCCCGGGCAGCGTCGACGGATTCACAAGCAACTGGAATAGTTGTCGACGAGCGCGCGGCCACAACCGGCCGGCGCCGCATAGACCACCATGTTTGTACTGCGCATGTGGAAGGAACGTTGATGACCTCACCGAGTGGGCCGCCTCAGGGCGCTGGAGGATATCCCGGGCAGGCGCCGGCACAGGGCTACTCCGCGGGTGCGCACGCCGCTCCGAACTCCAACGGTGGGTTGCAGCACGAGGTGCACACCCTCGAGCGGGCGATCTTCGAGGTGAAGCGGATCATCGTCGGTCAGGACCTGCTCGTCGAGCGGATGCTGGTCGGGCTGCTGGCCAAGGGCCATGTGCTGCTCGAAGGCGTCCCCGGGGTGGCCAAGACTCTCGCGGTCGAGACGTTCGCCAAGGTGGTCGGCGGCACCTTCGCCCGTATCCAGTTCACCCCTGACCTGGTGCCCACCGACATCGTCGGCACCCGGATCTACCGGGCGGGCAAGGAGGAGTTCGACATCGAACTAGGCCCCGTGGTCGTCAACTTTCTGCTCGCCGACGAGATCAACCGCGCCCCGGCCAAGGTGCAGTCCGCCCTGCTGGAGGTGATGGCCGAGCGCAAGATCTCCATCGGCGGCAAGACCTTCCCGCTGCCCAGTCCCTTCCTGGTGATGGCGACCCAGAACCCGATCGAGCAGGAGGGTGTCTATCAGCTGCCCGAGGCGCAGCGCGACCGCTTCCTGTTCAAGCTCAACGTCGGCTACCCGTCACCCGAGGAAGAGCGCGAGATCATCTACCGGATGGGCGTCAAGCCGCCCGAGGCCAAGGCGATCCTGTCCACCCAGGACCTGCAGCGCCTGCAGGACGTCGCCGCGAACACGTTCGTGCACCACGCGCTGGTCGACTACGTCGTGCGGATCGTCACCGCCACCCGCGAGCCGGAGAAGTTCGGCATGCCCGACGCCAAGGCGTGGATCGCCTACGGCGCGTCCCCGCGTGCCTCGCTGGGCATCATCGCCGCGTCCCGGGCGCTGGCGCTGATCCGTGGACGCGACTACGTGATCCCCCAGGACGTCGTCGAGGTCATCCCCGACGTGCTTCGGCACCGCCTGGTGCTGACCTACGACGCCCTCGCCGACGAAGTCTCCTCCGACACGGTCGTTAACCGCATCCTCCAGACCGTCGCCCTGCCCCAGGTGAACGCCATACCGCAGCAGGGTCATTCGGTCCCGCCCGTGGTCCCGGCTGCGGCGGCCGCAGCCGGCGGCCGCTGACCCGGTAAGCGGCCTATTACGTGACGTCTCCTTCAGGTACTTCAGGCGCCAAACCCTCCGGTCGCACCGTCGATCTGCCCTCGCTGCAGCGCGGTGAGATTCGCGACCCGGCCTTGACGGCAGCGCTGCGCAAGCTCGAGCTGACCGTCCGGCGCAAACTCGACGGGGTGCTGCACGGTGACCACCTGGGGCTTCTCCCCGGCCCGGGTTCCGAACCGGGGGAGTCGCGGATCTACCAGCCCGGTGACGACGTCCGCCGGATGGACTGGTCGGTGACGGCGCGGACCCAGGCGCCGCACGTGCGCCAGATGATCGCCGACCGTGAGTTGGAGACCTGGTTGGTCGTCGACGTGTCGGCCAGCCTGGACTTCGGCACCGCCGGTTGCGAGAAGCGTGACCTCGCCGTCGCGGCCGCGGCGTCGATCGCATTCCTCAACAGCGGCGGCGGCAACCGGCTCGGCGCGATCATCTCCAACGGCGAGACCACCCGCCGGGTGCCCGCGCTGTCGGGGCGGGTGCACGAGCAGGAACTGCTGCGCGCGATCGCCACCACGCCGCGTGCGCCGGTCGGGGTCCGCGGAGATCTGGCCGCGGCGATCGACGCGCTGCGGCGGCCGGAGCGGCGCCGCGGCATGGTGGTGATCATCAGCGACTTCCTCGGCCCTGTCGACTGGATGCGCCCGCTGCGGGCCATCGCCGGACGCCACGAGGTACTCGGCATCGAGGTGCTCGACCCTCGCGACGTCGAGTTGCCCGCCGTCGGCGATGTCGTCCTTCAGGACACCGAAACCGGCCGCACCCGCGAGTTCACCATCGACGAGCAGCTGCGAACCGACTTCGAGAAGGCCGCCGCCGCACACCGCGCCGAGGTGGCGCGCACGCTGCGGCGCTGCGGTGCGCCGTTGCTGTCCCTGCGCACCGACCGGGACTGGATTTCCGACGTGGTCAGGTTCGTCGCCGGCAGGCGTCGCGGCGCACTGGCCGGCCGATGAGCGATGCACCGACCGGCGTGAGCCAAAGAAACAACGAAATGACAAGTAGCACATGACTTTACCGTTCTTCGGACCGATGTCGCTGTCAGGCTTCGAGCACCCGTGGTTCTTCCTGTTTTTCCTGGTGATCATCGGGCTCATCGCGCTCTACGTCGTCGTGCAGCTGTCGCGCCACAGGCGGGTGCTGCGGTTCGCGAACATGGAGCTGCTGGAAAGCGTCGCCCCGAAGCGGCCGAGCCGCTGGCGGCACCTCCCGGCGACCCTGCTGATCCTGGCGCTGGTGTCGTTCACCGTCGCCATGGCGGGCCCGACGCACGACGTCCGCATCCCGCGTAACCGCGCGGTGGTGATGCTGGTCATCGACGTGTCGCAGTCGATGCGTGCGACCGATGTCGCGCCCAACAGGCTGGCTGCCGCGCAGGAGGCGGCCAAGCAGTTCGCCGATCAGCTCACCCCGGGCATCAACCTGGGTCTGATCTCCTACGCAGGCACCGCGACCGTGCTCGTCTCGCCGACCACCAACCGGGAGGCGACCAAGAACGCGATCGACAAGCTGCAGCTCGCCGACCGCACCGCGACCGGTGAGGGCATCTTCACCGCGCTGCAGGCCGTCGCCACGGTCGGGGCGGTCATCGGCGGTGGTGATGAGCCCCCACCGGCACGCATCGTGCTGATGTCTGATGGCAAGGAGACGGTGCCGTCCAATCCGGACAACCCCAAGGGCGCTTACACCGCGGCCCGGACCGCCCAGGATCAGGGCGTGCCGATCTCGACGGTGTCGTTCGGAACGCCGTACGGCTATGTCGAGATCAACGATCAGCGGCAGCCGGTCCCCGTGGACGACGAGATGCTCAAGAGGATCGCCGACCTCTCCGGAGGCGAGGCGTTCACGGCATCGAGCCTCGAGCAGCTCAAGGACGTGTTCACCAACCTCCAGGAACAGATCGGCTACGAGACCATCAAGGGCGACGCCAGCGTGGGTTGGCTGCGGCTCGGTGCGCTGGTGCTCGCCGCGTCGGCCCTGGGCGCGTTGCTGATCAACCGGCGCCTGCCCAACTGAAACATCCCCGTGTCGCTACGCTCCCGCCGGCTGTATGGCGATTTCTTACGAATGAGCGCGAGGCATTAGGTTGGCGGGCATGACTGCGGACGCTGCCACCGGAAATCCCGCCGAAACCTCTGCTGAAACCACTGGCGCCCGCCCCGCATTCGTCGCCCGTTCGGTGCTGGTCACCGGCGGAAACCGGGGCATCGGCCTGGCGATCGCGCAGCGGCTCGCCGCCGACGGCCACAAGGTGGCCGTCACCCACCGCGGATCGGGGGCGCCGGACGGCCTGTTCGGCGTGCAGTGCGACGTCACCGACAGCGAGGCCGTCGACCGCGCCTTCAAAGAGGTCGAGGAGCACCAGGGGCCGGTCGAGGTGCTGGTGTCCAACGCCGGCATCTCCCAGGACGCGTTCCTGATCCGGATGACCGAGGAGCGCTTCACCAACGTCATCAACGCCAACCTGACCGGGGCGTTCCGGGTGGCCCAGCGCGCCTCGCGCAGCATGCAGCGCAAGCGTTTCGGCCGGATCATCTTCATCGGCTCGGTGTCCGGGATGTGGGGCATCGGCAACCAGGCCAACTACGCGGCCGCGAAGGCCGGGCTGATCGGGATGGCCCGCTCGATCTCCCGGGAGCTGTCCAAGGCCGGCGTCACCGCCAACGTCGTAGCCCCCGGATACATCGACACCGAGATGACCCGCGCTCTCGACGAGCGGATCCAGGAAGGCGCACTGGAGTTCATCCCGGCCAAGCGGGTCGGGACCGCCGAGGAAGTCGCCGGCGCCGTCAGTTTCCTGGCGTCCGAGGACGCCGCGTACATCGCCGGCGCGGTGATACCGGTCGACGGCGGCATGGGTATGGGTCACTAGAACAGAAGAGATAAGGACTTTCACTGTGAAGCTTCTCGAAGGCAAGCGGATCCTCGTCACGGGGATCATCACCGACTCGTCGATCGCATTCCACATCGCCAAGGTCGCCCAGGAAGCCGGCGCCGAGTTGGTGCTCACCGGGTTCGACCGGATGAAGCTGATCCAGCGCATCGCAGACCGGTTGCCCAACCCGGCACCGCTGCTGGAACTCGACGTGCAGAACGACAAACACCTCGACACTCTGGCGGACCGGGTGACCGAGGTGATCGGCGAGGGCAACAGGCTCGACGGCGTGGTGCACTCGATCGGGTTCATGCCGCAGACCGGCATGGGCATCAACCCGTTCTTCGACGCGCCTTACGAGGATGTCGCCAAGGGCATCCACATCTCGGCCTACTCCTACGCGTCGCTGGCCAAGGCCGTGCTGCCGATCATGAACTCCGGTGGCGGCATTGTCGGCATGGACTTCGACCCCACCCGGGCGATGCCTGCCTACAACTGGATGACGGTCGCCAAGAGCGCGCTGGAATCGGTCAACCGGTTCGTCGCGCGCGAGGCCGGCAAGGTCGGAGTGCGATCGAATCTTGTTGCGGCGGGCCCGATCAGGACCCTGGCCATGAGCGCGATCGTCGGCGGCGCCCTGGGGGACGAGGCCGGCGCACAGATGCAGCTCCTCGAAGAGGGGTGGGATCAGCGCGCGCCGTTGGGCTGGAACATGAAAGATCCGACGCCGGTGGCCAAAACGGTGTGTGCGTTGCTGTCCGACTGGCTGCCGGCGACCACCGGCACCATCATCTTCGCCGACGGCGGCGCGAGCACCCAGTTGCTGTAATGGACTTTGACGCCCTGCTGTTGCTGTCGTTCGGTGGTCCGGAGGGCCCCGAGCAGGTGATGCCGTTCCTCGAGAACGTCACCCGGGGCCGGGGGATCCCCCGCGAGCGGCTGGCAGCTGTCGCCGAGCACTACCTGCACTTCGGCGGGGTGTCGCCGATCAACGGAATCAACCGGGAGCTGATCGTCGCGATCGAAGCGGAGCTGGCGCGCCGCGGCCTGGAGCTGCCGGTCTACTTCGGCAATCGCAACTGGGAGCCCTACGTCGAGGACGCGGTCGCGCAGATGCGGGACAACGGGATTCGACGTGCCGCCGTGTTCTCGACGTCGGCCTGGGGAGGCTATTCCGGCTGTACGCAATACCAGGAAGACATCGCGCGCGCACGTATGTCGGCGGGTTCCGACGCGCCGGAGTTGACCAAACTGCGCCAGTACTTCGATCACCCGCTGCTGGTCGAGATGTTCGCCGATGCCATCCGCGACGCGGCTGCCACGCTGCCCGAGGCGGTGCGCGCAGCCGCCCGGCTCGTCTTCACCGCGCATTCGATCCCGTTGCGGGCAGCCGCGCGTTGCGGTCCCGATCTCTACGAGCGCCAGGTCGGCCACACCAGCGCGCTGGTGGCCGCGGCGGCGGGATACCGCGACTACGACCAGGTTTGGCAGTCTCGGTCAGGACCGCCACAGATGCCGTGGCTGGAGCCCGACGTCGGCGATCACCTCGACTCGCTGGCGCGCGCCGGCACCGAGGCGGTGATCGTCTGCCCGGTCGGTTTTGTCGCCGACCACATCGAGGTGGTCTGGGATCTCGACAGCGAACTGGCCTCTCAGGCCGCCGATGCGGGGATCGCCTTCGCGCGGGCGTCGACGCCCAACGCGCAGCCCCGGTTCGCGCAGCTGGTGGTCGACCTGATCGATGAGATGCGCTTCGGGCGTCCGGCGGCCCGGCTCGCGGAAAGCGAGGTTCCCGGCTACGGCTGCAGTGTCAACGGGGCTCTGTGCACCCCGGCCTGCTCGGTCGACCGCTAATCGCGCCAGGCGGATCGCAGGATCGAACCGACCGCGGCCAGTCGTGCGGACCGGACCACCAAGGACAGCGGGCGTAACGCATCGCTGGCGAGTTGGACCTCCGAGGAACTCTGCAGCCCACTCGGGATGAGTCCGGCGCTGACCGTGATGATCGCGTCGACGTGCGCCGCGTTCTCCAGAACCCGCACCGCCCGGGTGGGCGCGTGGTCGGGGATCCGATGCGCCTGCGTGGATTCCAGCACCTGCTCGACGATCCTGCGCGGATCTGCGACCTCCCCGCTGGGGGCTTCGGCACGCAATGCGCCGAGCGCATCGGCAGCCGCGCGCACCGCGTCCCGCAGCGCGTACTCCGCCGCGCCGAGGTCGAGATCCTCAGGCGTCGGCAGCGTCGGCAGCGAATACACCGTCCACGACAACGCGGACAGCTCGGGTTCGAACTCGAACTCCTCGTCGTCGGGGGCGTCCGGGTACTCCAGATCCGGGACCAGCCCGATCGCCGACTCCGGCGAGCCGACCATGATCGCCTCCCCGGCGATGATGGCGTCGCGGCCGAACTGCGTCCCCGGGGGCAGCCCGCGGACGTCGCCGGGGACCGGCAACGCGAGCACGATCGAGGGTGGAGTCCCCGCCGGTCGTGCTGCGGTGCGCATCGTCTGCAGCAGGGACACCGCCCCGGCGTCATCGAGATCGGGCCACGACAGACCGGTGCGGTCGGCGGCGACCGAGTCATAGGCTGTCACCGAATGCCTTGGTGTCCACTGGGATAACGCATCAAGAACATCGTCGGGCGCGGCGGCACCGGCGAGCCAGGCATTGGCCCACACCGACAGCGAAACACTGGGACACCACATGATGCAGGCAGTGTAGTTGTTGGGTCTGGTTGTTACCTGCTGACACCGTCGGCGCCGCGCTAGGCTCGGTGTCATGCCCGTACCGCTGATCTGGCTGATCGCAGCACTGGCTCTGGCCGGAGCCGAGGTGCTCACCGGTGACCTGTTCCTGCTTATGCTCAGCGGCGGGGCGCTGGCCGCAGCCGCTTCCAGCTGGCTGCTCGCATTGCCGGTCTGGGTGGACGGGTTGGTGTTCCTGCTGGTGTCGGTCCTGCTGCTGGTCGGGGTGCGCCCGGCGATCAAGCGGCGGATGCAGTCCGGCAAGGGCCTGCTGGACCCGGCCAAGGCGCTGGAGGGCAAGAGCGCGTTGGTGCTCGACCGGGTGGCGCGCCACGAAGGTCAGGTCAAGCTCGACGGGGAGATCTGGACGGCGCGGCCGCACGTCGAGACCGATGTCTACGAAGCCGGTGACCAGGTGACCGTTGTGCACATCGACGGGGCCACCGCGGTCGTCGCCAAGATCGTCTAGAGAAGGAGTCCGTTGTGGACGGTGCTGTCGCAGGATTGGTCCTGCTGGCCGTGTTGGTGGTGTTCGCCGTGATCGTCGTGGCGAAGTCGGTGGCGCTGGTACCGCAGGCCGAGGCCGCGGTGATCGAGCGTCTGGGGCGCTACAGCAAGACGGTGTCGGGGCAGCTGACGCTGCTGTTGCCCTTCATCGACAAGATCCGAGCGCGGGTCGACCTGCGCGAGCGGGTGGTGTCGTTCCCCCCGCAGCCGGTGATCACCGAGGACAACCTGACCGTGAACATCGACACCGTCGTCTACTTCCAGGTCACCAACCCGCAGGCGGCGGTCTATCAGATCAGCAACTACATCGTCGGCGTGGAGCAACTGACCACCACCACCCTGCGCAACGTGGTGGGCGGCATGACGCTCGAACAGACGCTGACCTCTCGTGACTCGATCAACGGCCAGTTGCGGGGGGTGCTCGACGAGGCCACCAACCGATGGGGTCTGCGGGTGGCCCGAGTCGAACTGCGCAGCATCGATCCGCCGCCGTCGATCCAGGACTCGATGGAGAAGCAGATGCGCGCCGACCGGGAGAAGCGCGCGATGATCCTGACCGCCGAGGGCCACCGGGAGGCGTCCATCAAGCAGGCGGAGGGACAGAAGCAGTCCCAGATCCTGGCGGCGGAAGGCGCGAAGCAGGCGGCCATCCTCAGCGCCGAGGCCGACCGGCAGTCGCGCATGTTGCGGGCCCAGGGTGAGCGCGCCGCCTCCTACCTGCAGGCCCAGGGACAGGCCAAGGCGATCGAGAAGACCTTCGCCGCCATCAAGGCCGGACGGCCGACCCCGGAGATGCTGGCCTACCAGTACCTGCAGACGTTGCCGGAGATGGCCAAGGGCGAGGCGAACAAGGTGTGGCTGGTGCCCAGTGATTTCGGCTCCGCGCTGGAGGGCTTCACCAAGCTGCTCGGGGCCCCGGGTGAGGACGGGGTGTTCCGCTACACACCGTCGCCGGTGGAGGAGAACCTGCCCAAGCCGGAGGACGACTCGGCAGAGGTGGCCGACTGGTTCAACACCCAGACCGACCCGGAGATCGCCCAGGCCGTCGCCGAAGCGGTGGCCGAGGCACGCACACCGGTCGCCGGCCTCGACGGACCGCGGCAGTATCCGCCCCTCACGCAACAGATGCAGCCGGAAGCGACCGACTACACCAGACAACAGGCGCCGGCGCCCCGTCACGGCGGTTCGGAACAGTGACTGCGCTGACGTCGACGCGGACCTATGCGGTGCTGGCCGCCGTTCAGGCCGGCGACGCCGTGGCGTGCGCCGTGCCGATCGCACCGATCGAGAAAGCGTTCGACGACGTCGGTCTGGCGCCGGAGCTGCGGCCGCTCATCCCGTTCGTCAAGGCCGCCGCTGCCATCGGGCTGGCATCGGTGTACCGGTTTCCGGGGTTGGCCCGCCTGACGACGTTCATGCTGACCGTGTATTTCGTGCTGGCCGTCGGTGCCCACATCAGGGCCAGGGACTGGAGCCCGGGGATCGTGGCGGCGTCGTCGTTCCTCGCGCTCTACGCCACGATGACGGCCAAGGGCCCGAAGGTCAGCCGGCGCTGATCACCGGGGCGGGGGGCTCGACCGGCTCGTCGGGCCGGCGGCCCCGGCGGTCGGTCCGGACTTCGTAGATCAGCCCGGCGACGCCGAGGCTCGCCGTGCACAACGAGACCACGAACAGCAGGGGACTGACGTTGCCCGTGAGGGCGTCACCAAGGATGACGACCGCCGCGGTTCCGGGGAGCAGGCCCGCCGAGGTCGCCAGTGTGTAGGGCACCGCCCGCACCGCCGACGAGCCCGCCGCATAGTTCAGCACCGAGAACGGGACGATCGGGATCATCCGGATCGACAACACCGTCGGCCAGCCTCGGTCGGCGAGCCTGCTGTTCACCGCCTCCAGGCGCGGGTGGGTCACCAGCCGGTCCAGCTGCCAGCCCACCGCCCGCACCAGCAGCAGCGCGATGACTGCGCTGACGGTGCTGGCCAGCACCGCCAACGGCACCCCCAGATACGGACCGAAGAGCAGACCCGCTGCCAGCGTGAAGACGGTGCGCGGGAACGGGAACACCGTGACGATGATGTGCGCGGCCAGGAAAGCCAGCGGGAACCACGGGCCCACCGAGGTCGCCCAGTCCCGCAGTTGCACCGCGGTGGGCAGCGGTACGAGTGCCGCGATTGCGACGAGGATCACAATCGCGGTGAGGAGGGCGGCGAACCGACGAGGAGGAAACATCCTCAGCGTGGTGAGCACCGCCGCACGAACGGTGCGCAGCGTGCTGACGACGGAGTTCACGTCTTCCAAGGGTACGGGGCTAGACCGGAAACCGGCGCTCGGACAGGCCCGGCGGCCGCGCACGCCGGCCGGACCGGCGCACGCCGGCGTGACGCCCATCATTTAGCCTGATGGCTGTGCAGAAACCCAGCGCCGGCACTGCCGGGGGTGTAGTGGATTCCGATCTCGACCGATGGCGGTCCGCCGTGGCGGGTGTGTTGGCCAAGTCGACTCGACGTGATCCTGCCGATCTGCCTGCCGAACCGGAGCGGCTGCTGGACTCACCGACGTACGACGGCTTCCCGATCCGGCCGCTCTACACCAGCGTCGACGAACTCGCCGAGCCGGAGCTGCCGGGCCGGTGGCCGTTTGTCCGCGGCGGTGACGCGCTGCGCGATGTGAAGTCCGGATGGAAGGTCGCGGAGGTCTTCGCCGCCGAGGGATCCACCGTGGACAACGCCAACGGCTCGCTGCTGCTCGGCCTGACCGAGGGGGTCAGCGCGCTGGTGCTGAGCGTCACCGACACCGACGGCGCGGTGCGGCCCACCGATCTGGAACGGCTGCTGAACGGGGTGTTCCTCGATCTGGTCCCGGTGGTGCTGGATGTCACCGGCGACGGTCCGGCCTATCGCGTCGCCGCCGACGCACTGGTGGGCCTGCTGGCCGATCTCGACGACGACCAGCGGTCCCGGCTGTCGGTGGATCTCGGCGCCGACCCGCTCACCGCGCCGCTGGCCGGCCGTCCCGCACCCGGGTTCGACGACGTCATCGCGACCGCGCAGAAGGTCGCCGGCTACGACGGGCACGTGCGGGCCATCACGGTGGACGGACCGGTCTTCCACAACCTCGGCGCCAATGCGTCCTGGGAGCTCGGTGCGGCCGTCGCCGCCGGGGTGGCCTATCTGCGCCTGCTGGTCGAGGCGGGTCTGCCCACGGCCGCAGCTCTCGGCCAGATCAGCTTCCGGTTCGCCGCCGACGACGATCAGTTCACCACCATCGCGAAACTGCGTGCCGCCCGCCAACTCTGGGCCCGGGTGGCCGATGTCGTCGGGGAGCCGCAGGCGGGCGCGGCGACCGTGCACGCCAGCACATCGCTGGCGATGATGGCGCAGCGAGACCCCTGGGTGAACATGCTGCGCACCACGGTCGCGGCGTTCTCGGCGGGTGTCGGCGGGGCCGACACGGTTCTGGTGCACCCGTTCGACGTGGCGATCCCCGGCGGGTTTCCGGGCACCGCGCGCAGCTTCGCGCGGCGCATCGCCCGCAACACCCAGCTGTTACTGCTCGAGGAGTCCCACATCGGCCGGGTTCTCGACCCGGCGGGCGGGTCGTGGTTCGTCGAGGAGCTCACCGGCCGACTCGCCGAGCAGGCCTGGGCGCACTTCCAGGAGATCGAGGCCCGCGGCGGTTTCGCGTCGGCCGGAGAATACCTCGCCGGGCGGATCGCCGAGGTCGCCGAGCGTCGGGCCGAGGACATCGCGCGTCGGCGCACCGCGCTGACCGGCGTCAACGAGTATCCGAACCTCGCGGAAGTTCCGCTGCCGCAAGGTGATCCGCTGCCCTCGGTGCGCCGGTACGCCGCACGGTTCGAAGCGTTGCGCAACCGCTCGGACGTCCACCTGGAGAAGGCCGGCTCCCGCCCGGCGGTGCTGCTGCTGCCGCTCGGCCCGCTCGCCGAGCACAACATCCGCACCACGTTCATCTCGAACCTGCTGGCCTCCGGGGGAATCGAGGCGGTCAACCCCGGACCGTTGGAGGCCGCCGGTGTCGGCGAGGCCGTCGCCGAACTCGACGGCGCCGAGATCGCTGTCGTCTGCGGCACCGATTCCCGTTACGCGAACGAGGCTTCGGCCGTGGTCGACGCCGCGCGGCAGGCCGGTGTGCGCCACATCCTGCTGGCTGGGCCGGAGAAGGCGGTCGCGGAAGCCGACTCGAAACCCGACGGTTACCTGACCGCGAAGATCGATGCGGTCGAGGTGTTGTCGGACCTGCTGACCCGATTGGGGGCGTGACATGACCGCGACCAAACCAAGCATCGGCAGCTTCGCCGACGTCCCGCTGCGCGGGGAGCGCACGCCGGTCGCACCGACGTCCGCCGATGTCACCGAACAGGTTTCGGCCGCCGCCGCGGCGCACGGTTACACCGCCGAACAGCTCGACTGGACCACCCCCGAGGGCATCGACGTCAAACCGGTGTACATCGCCGCCGACCGCGACGAGATCGTCGGACAGGGCTATCCGCTGGGCAGCCTGCCGGGGGAGCCGCCGTTCGTGCGCGGCCCCTACCCGACGATGTACGTCAACCAGCCTTGGACGATCCGGCAGTACGCCGGGTTCTCCACCGCCGCGGAATCCAACGCGTTCTACCGGCGCAACCTGGCTGCGGGGCAGAAGGGCCTGTCGGTGGCCTTCGACCTGGCCACCCACCGGGGCTACGACTCGGATCACCCACGGGTGGCCGGGGACGTCGGGATGGCGGGCGTGGCGATCGATTCGATCCTCGACATGCGCCAGTTGTTCGACGGGATCGATCTGTCGGCGGTGAGTGTGTCGATGACGATGAACGGCGCGGTGCTGCCGATTCTCGCGCTGTACGTCGCAGCCGCCGAGGAGCAGGGAGTGCCGCCGGAGAAGCTGGCCGGGACCATCCAGAACGACATCCTCAAAGAGTTCATGGTCCGCAACACCTACATCTATCCGCCGAAGCCGTCGATGCGGATCATCTCCGACATCTTCGGATACACCAGCGTGAAGATGCCGAAGTACAACTCGATCTCCATCTCCGGCTACCACATCCAGGAGGCCGGTGCGACTGCGGACCTGGAGCTGGGGTACACGCTGGCCGACGGTGTCGAGTACCTCAAGGCCGGGCTGGACGCCGGACTGGACATCGACAAGTTCGCACCGCGGCTGTCGTTCTTCTGGGGGATCGGCATGAACTTCTTCATGGAGGTCGCCAAGCTGCGTGCCGGCCGGCTGCTGTGGAGTGAGCTCGTCGCGCAGTTCGACCCCAAGAACCCGAAATCGCGGTCGCTGCGCACCCATTCGCAGACCTCGGGCTGGTCGTTGACCGCACAGGACGCGTTCAACAACGTCGCACGCACCTGTGTCGAAGCGATGGCCGCCACCCAGGGCCACACCCAGTCGCTGCACACCAACGCGCTCGACGAGGCACTGGCGTTGCCGACCGACTTCTCGGCCCGCATCGCGCGCAACACCCAGTTGCTGCTGCAACAGGAGTCCGGAACCACCCGGCCCATCGACCCGTGGGGTGGTTCCTACTACGTCGAGTGGCTGACCCACCAGCTGGCGACCCGGGCCCGCGCACACATCCAGGAGGTCGCCGCGCACGGTGGTATGGCCCAGGCCATCGACGCCGGAATTCCCAAGCTGCGCATCGAGGAAGCTGCCGCGCGCACTCAGGCGCGCATCGACTCCGGTCAGCAGACCGTGATCGGCGTGAACCGCTACCAGGTTGACGAGGATCACGAGATCGAGGTCCTGAAGGTCGAGAACAGCCGGGTCCGGGCCGAGCAGATCGCCAAACTCGAGCGGCTGCGCGCTGACCGTGACGACACCGCGACACAGGCCGCGCTGGCCGAACTGACCCGGGCGGCAGCGGCTTCCGGGACGTCCGGCGCAGACGGGCTGGGCAACAACCTGTTGGCGCTGGCGATCGACGCGGCGCGGGCGAAGGCGACGGTCGGGGAGATCTCCGCCGCGCTGGAGAAGGTCTACGGCAGGCACCAGGCCGAGATCCGGACCATCGCCGGGGTGTATCGAGACGAGGTGGGCATGGCCAGCAATGTCAGTAGCGCCACCGAGCTGGTGGAGAAGTTCGCCGAGGCCGACGGCCGCAGACCCCGGATCCTGGTCGCCAAGATGGGTCAGGATGGTCACGACCGCGGGCAGAAGGTGATCGCCACGGCGTTCGCCGACATCGGGTTCGACGTCGACGTCGGCTCGTTGTTCTCCACTCCCGAGGAAGTGGCGCGCCAGGCCGCCGACAACGACGTGCACGTGGTCGGGGTGTCGTCGCTCGCAGCGGGCCACCTGACTCTGGTCCCCGCGCTGCGGGACGCGCTGGCCGAGGTCGGCAGACCCGACATCATGATCGTGGTCGGCGGGGTGATCCCGCCGGGTGACTTCGACGAGCTCTACGCCGCGGGCGCGACGGCCATCTTCCCCCCCGGCACCGTCATCGCCGACGCGGCGATCGGCTTGCTGGGCAAGTTGGCCGAACGCCTCGGCTACCCGCTGAACTAGATGAGCCCATCTGCCGGTGAGCTGGCCGCGGCGGTCCGCGACGGTGACCGCTCGGCGTTGGCCCGGGCGATCACCCTGGTCGAGTCCACCCGCGCCGATCACCGCCAGCAGGCTCAGGAGCTGCTGCTGGAGCTGATGCCGCAAGCGGGCAGCGCCGTGCATGTCGGCATCACCGGGGTCCCCGGGGTCGGCAAGTCGACCTGTATCGAGGCGCTCGGGATGTACCTGATCGAGCAGGGGCACCGGGTCGCGGTCCTGGCCGTGGACCCGTCGTCCACCCGCACCGGCGGCTCGATCCTGGGGGACAAGACCCGGATGGCGCGCCTGGCGGTACACGACGACGCCTACATCCGGCCTTCGCCGACATCGGGGACACTCGGTGGTGTCGCCAAGGCGACCCGCGAGACGATCGTGTTGCTGGAGGCTGCGGGCTACGACGTCATCCTGGTCGAGACGGTCGGCGTGGGCCAGTCCGAGGTGACGGTTGCCAACATGGTGGACACTTTCGTGTTCCTCACGCTGGCCCGCACGGGCGACCAACTGCAGGGGATCAAGAAAGGCGTGCTCGAACTCGCCGACATCGTGGTGGTCAACAAGGCCGATGGTGAACACGCGGTGGAGGCCAAGGCCGCCGCCCGGGAACTGGCCGGCGCCATTCGCCTGATCTATCCCCGGGAAACCCTATGGCGCCCACCGGTTCTGACACTGAGCGCGTTGCACGGCACCGGCCTGACCGAGCTCTGGGACACCGTGCTCAAGCACCGCGAGGTGCTCACCGAGGCAGGGGAATTCGACGCCCGGCGGCGTCAACAGCAGGTGGATTGGACCTGGTCGATGGTGCGCGACTCGGTGCTGGACCGGGTGCTCTCGAGCCCCGGGGTGCGGCGGATCCGCGCCGATGTGGAGCGCCAGGTCCGCGACGGCGAGCTGACTCCAGCGCTTGCTGCGCAGCAGATCATCGACGCTGCCGAGCAGCCACCGGCCCCCCGGATTTAACGAATCGATAACTCCTGGGTTCTTTGCCGCGCAGCGGAGTAAATTCAATATTGTGACGGGCGTCAACAGCCGGGAGCGCAGCGCGGCGTTCCCCGAAGGGTCCGACGGCGCTGCCCTGCCGCATGGTGTCCAGGGCGCGGCGGACCCGAATTTCGGCTGTGCGGTGCGCGCGTTCTCACAGTTGTTCCCGTGGCGGCGCTTCGGCGGCGGAGCGTTGGCCGTCTACCTCGACGGGGAGCCGGTCGTCGACGTGTGGACCGGCTGGTCCGACCGCCGGGGTGCCCGGCACTGGAATGCCGACACCGGGACCATGGTGTTCTCGGCGACCAAAGGGGTGGCCGCCACGGTCATCCACCGACTGGCCGACCGCGGCCTCATCGACTACGACGCGCCCGTCGCCGAATACTGGCCCGAGTTCGGCGCGAACGGCAAATCGACGATCACGGTCCGCGACGCGTTGCGGCACCGGGCAGGTCTGTCGCAGCTCAACGGAGCGGTCAAGGGTGATCTCGTCGATCATCTGCGAATGGAGGAGCGGCTGGCCGCGGCTCCGGTCAGTTGGCTGCACGGCAGGCCCGCCTACCACGCGCTGACGTTCGGCTGGTTGTTATCCGGGCTGGCGCGTGCGATCACCGGCAAGGGGATGCGCGAGCTGATGCGCACCGAGGTCGCCGCCCCTCTGAACACCGACGGGCTGCACCTCGGTCGGCCACCGGCGCACGCGCCGACGCACGCCGCGCAGATCATCGGTCCGCAGAGCGCGCTGCAGAACCCGATCTTCAACCTGGTCGCCCCCCGGTTGGCTGCGCTGCCCTTCTCCGGTGGATTCGGTGCGATGTACTTTCCGGGAGTCAAGGCGTTCGTGCAGGGCGACATCCCGATGCTCGACAGCGAGATCCCCGCGGCGAACGGGGTGGCCACCGCCCGTGCGCTGGCCCGCATGTACGGGGCCATCGCCAACGGCGGACGCATCGACGGAGTGCAGTTCCTGTCCAGTCAGACCGCCGCCGCACTCGTCGGCCGGCCGAGCCTGCGGCCCGACCACACCATGGTGCTGCCGTTGGCGTTCCACCTCGGCTACCACAGCCTGCCGTTCCCGGGTGTGCTTCCCGGCTTCGGCCATGTCGGCCTCGGTGGCTCGCTGGGATGGGCCGACCCGCAGTCCGGACTGGCGTTCGGTTTTGTGCACAACCGACTGCTCACCCCTTTGGTCGTCGCGGATCAGGCCGGTTTCGTGGCGACAGCGGCACTGCTGCGCCGGGGCGCGGCGCAGGCCCGCAAGAACGGCTACCGGCCGGTGCACGAGTTCGGGGCGCCGTTCGCCGACCTGACCCGGACCGCGGTCTGACTCAACTGGTGGCGCGGGTGAACCACTTGGTTTTGATCCGCCACGAATACGCCGACGTCAGCGCGAAGCCGGCGCCGCACGCGCAGGCGAAAATCCACACCAGGGTGCTGCCCTGGACGGTCTGCAGCGGCGTGACGAATGCGGTGATGATGCGCACCACGCAGGCCGCGATGCCCATCCCGCACGCGAAGAGGTAGACGTTGGCGATCGGCCGCGAGCGCGGATCGACACGCAGGATCAACAGCGCGCGCGAGCCGTAACAGAGCAGGTAGATCAGCATGCCGCAGAGCAGCAGCCAGTAGACGTTCAGCCAGATGTCGGTGGGTACGTCGAAGAAGTCGGGCCGGTAGATCGCCGCACCGTTGCCCAGCCAGAACGCCGCCAGCAGCAGCGGTATGCACAGCGTCGCCGGCCGTTCGACGAACTGCTTGAACCGCCGGTTCATGGCATGGTCCTGTTCGAGCCTGCCCAACGCGTTGTAGACCACGGCCGACGCCGCGACGATGTAGGCGTCGTGGCCGAGGTAATCCTCGAGGTTCCATTTCCCGGTCAACGAGTGGAGCCAGACCCCGAGGGTTTCGGAGGCCAGCGGTGTCATCAGCAGCACCGCGATACCCTGCAGCGCGATGTTGAGGGTGGCGGCCACCTCCCAGCGGCAGGACCAGGTGACACGACGGATCCACAGGCTCCACAGAATGCACAGGAGCGTGATCGCGATGAGTGTCGCCAAACCCATTTCGGACCTGCTTACAGGGGAGGCGCGTCGAGGCGGGGCGTCAGCTCGGAGAGCTTCGACCGCTGCCTGACGGCTGATTTTGTCGTGGTGTCCTGCAGGGTCGCGGCCGCCGAGTGGGCGGACTCGGCGGCTCTGACGTAATTCCAGACTTCCTGGCGACTCATCAAGCCGAACTGGATCTGCAGGTCGGGATAGCTGAGGGCGAACCGGTCGGCCACTCGCCGGAGCTCCTCCGCGTTCGGGTAGTCGCTCTCCTTGATTCGCCGGTAATAGGTGCTGCTGGAGACACCGAGCGCGTCGAAGAGGTCCTTGGCGTCGATCTCTCCGTCGAGGAGGTAATCGAGCAGGGCCTTGAGCTGTCTGCCGTTCTCGTCGGTGCGTGGCACCTGAACACAATAAACCGAATTCCCGGGCAGGGGCAGCCCCTCCCGGCAAACAGATGGCAGGGCCTTAATTGACACAGCCGTCACGATTTTGGGAGTGGTCTCCCAATTCTGGGACATTCGCGCTACGGTGAGCCACATGGTCGCTCCCTACATGGCCGACGAGGTCAGGCCCTTGGTCACCACTGTTGCGGCACCTCTCGAGGTGTTCGATCGCCCAGAAGTCGCGGGAAATGCCCCGCGATTCGAAATTCTGAAAACCGCACCGACGAGCGAATTCGCCGACGAGGTCGATGGAGCCGCGGAATGGCTCGGCGTACCGGTGGCGGAGATTCTGCTCGCCGCGCTGGCCCGGGCACTGGGCCGAACCCGCGGCGAAGGTGAAGTAGCCGTCGAGGTCGCCGCTGATTCGCTTCCGGCGCCCCGCGCGGTATGGCTGATCTGTTCGGACGCCCTGCCGATGGGTCCCACGGAAATGTTGCAGGGTGCCCACACCGCACTGGCTGCGGCAGCGGGTAGGGCGGCCATCCCGTGCGAGGTCCTGCTCGATGTCGCCTCCGGTAAGCACGGCTCCGGCGGTGACCACGGCCTCGAACTGCACGTATACCGCGCCGCAGGAGCGCTGCACCTCGACTGGCATTACGACGCCACGAGATTCGACGCCTACAGCGTCGAAGAGATGGCCGAACAGTTCCCGCTCGCGTTGATCGAGATCACCTCGGACGCCGCGACGCCCCTGTGAATCGCGGGTGATTCCGCAGGCCCGCTAGACTGTGGGCCAGCAGCGTCGATCCGGCCATCACCGGGGAGCTTTCGGAAGAACAGCGTGCCGCGCTCAGTAGAACCGAACGGGTGGGCCCGTCATCGCCTCCATTGAGCGGCGCACCCTGGGTGCGCAAGCGGGGTGGTACCGCGGCGCTCGCGCAACGGCGCGACGTCGTCCCCGTGCCTGAACGACTTGGCACAGGAGACGTACGCACGTGACCGCCTACCCGAAGCCGGGCGCCGGAGCGCCCAAATTCCCGGCGCTGGAAGCCGAGGTGCTCGAGTACTGGGCGAGCGACAACACCTTCCGCGCGAGCATCGACCGCCGCGACGACGCACCGGAGTACGTGTTCTACGACGGGCCGCCGTTCGCCAACGGACTTCCGCACTACGGGCACCTGCTCACCGGCTACGTCAAGGACATCGTGCCGCGGTACCGCACCATGCGCGGCTACAAGGTCGAACGCCGCTTCGGCTGGGACACCCACGGTCTGCCCGCAGAGCTCGAGGTGCAGCGCCAACTCGGCATCACCGACAAGGCCCAGATCGAGCAGATGGGCATCGAGAAGTTCAACGACGCCTGCCGGGCGTCGGTGCTCAAGTACACCGGTGAGTGGCGGTCCTACGTCACCCGCCAGGCGCGCTGGGTCGACTTCGACAACGACTACAAGACACTGGATCTCGGCTTCATGGAGTCGGTGATCTGGGCCTTCAAACAGCTGTGGGACAAGGGCCTTGCCTATCAGGGCAACCGGGTGCTGCCCTACTGCTGGAACGACGAGACGCCGCTGTCGAGCCACGAGCTGCGGATGGACGACGACGTCTATCAGAGCCGGCAGGATCCGGCGCTCACGGTGGGTTTCCGCATCGCAGGGGGCCCGGCCGACTTGATCGGCGCCCACCTGTTGATCTGGACGACGACACCGTGGACGCTGCCGTCCAACCAGGCCGTCGCGGTCAACCCCGACGTCGACTACGTCGTCGTCGAAGCGCCCGACGGTCGGCGCTACGTGCTGGCCGCCGCCCGCCTGGGAGCGTACGCCCGGGAACTCGGCGAGGAGCCGCAGATCGTGGCCGGCTACTCGGGACGGGACCTGCTCGGCGTGCGCTACGTCCCGCCGTTTCCGTATTTCATGGACTCGGACAACGCGTTTTGCGTACTGCCCGCCGACTTCGTCAGCACCGAGGACGGCACCGGGCTGGTCCACATGGCGCCGGCCTACGGCGAGGACGACATGGCCACCGCGCTGACGGCCGACATCGAGGCGGTCACCCCCGTCGACGCCAAGGGACGTTTCGACAGCACTGTGCCCGACTACGCGGGTCAGCACGTGTTCGACGCGAACCCGCAGATCATCCGGGATCTGAAGAACGGGTCCGGGGCAGCGGCGCACAACGGCTCCGTGCTGCTGCGCCACGACACCTACGAGCACTCCTACCCACACTGCTGGCGATGCCGGAACCCGCTGATCTACCGGGCGGTTTCGTCATGGTTCATCAAGGTCTCCCAGATCCGGGACCGGATGGTCGAGCTCAACGCAGAGATCACCTGGTACCCCGAACACGTCAAGGAGGGGCAGTTCGGAAAGTGGCTGCAGGGCGCACGCGACTGGTCCATCTCGCGAAACCGCTACTGGGGCACCCCGATCCCGGTGTGGATGTCCGACGACCCGGCCTGCCCTAGGGTCGACGTCTACGGCAGCCTCGATGAACTCGAACGTGATTTCGGGGTGCGCCCGACCAATCTGCACCGGCCCTACATCGACGAACTGACCCGGCCCAACCCCGACGATCCGACCGGGCGTTCGACGATGCGGCGAATCGAGGACGTCCTCGACGTCTGGTTCGACTCCGGGTCGATGCCGTACGCCCAGGTGCACTACCCGTTCGAGAACCGGAGCTGGTTCGACGGAATCGATTCCGCCGACCCTGACAAGCAGGTCGTCGGGCACTTCCCCGGCGATTTCATCGTCGAGTACATCGGCCAGACCCGTGGCTGGTTCTACACGCTGCACGTCCTGGCCACCGCGCTGTTCGACCGCCCGGCGTTCAAGACCTGTGTCTCGCACGGGATCGTGCTGGGCAATGACGGGCAGAAGATGAGCAAGTCACTGCGCAACTACCCGGACGTGACCGAGGTGTTCGACCGCGACGGCTCGGACGCGATGCGCTGGTTCCTGATGGCATCGCCGATCCTGCGGGGCGGCAACCTCATCGTGACCGAGCAGGGCATCCGCGAAGGTGTGCGCCAAGTGCTGCTGCCGCTGTGGAACGCCTACACCTTCCTGGCGCTCTATGCGCCCGAGAAGGGCACCTGGCGCACCGATTCCACGCATGTGCTGGACCGCTACATCCTGGCCAAGCTGGCCGCCCTGCGCGACGAACTGACCGCGTCGCTGGACGTCTGCGACATCTCGGTGGCGTGCGACCAGCTCCGGCAGTTCACCGAGGCCCTCACCAACTGGTACGTCCGGCGTTCGCGTACCCGGTTCTGGGAGGAGGATCGCGACGCGATCGACACGTTGCACACCGTGCTCGAGGTGACCAGCCGGCTGGCCGCTCCGCTACTGCCGCTGATCTGCGAGGTGATCTGGCGAGGGCTCACCGGTGAGCGTTCGGTGCACCTGACGGACTGGCCCGAGGCCGGCGTGCTGCCCGCCGATCCGCGACTGGTCGCCGATATGGACCTGGTCCGTGAGGTGGCCTCGACGGGATCTTCGCTGCGCAAGGCCAAGAAGCTCCGGGTCCGGCTGCCGCTGCCGAAACTGACTGTGGCACTGGACAAAGCGGTTGACCCGTCCGCGCTTGCCCCCTACCGGGACCTCATCGCCGACGAACTCAACGTCAAAGCCGTCGAGCTCACCGACGACATCGCCGCCCACGGCCGGTTCGAGCTCGCGGTGAACGCCCGCGTCGCCGGTCCGCGCATCGGCAAGGACGTGCAGGCGGCGATCAAGGCGGTCAAGGCGGGGGAGGGTGTGCTCAGAAGCGACGGCACCCTGGAGGCCGGGCCCGCGGTCCTTCTCCCCGAGGAATTCAGCTCCAAGTTGGTGGCCGCCGACCCCGATTGGACGGCGGCCCTGCCCGACGGAGCCGGTCTGGTGGTGCTGGACGGGACCGTCACCCCGGAGTTGGAGGCCGAGGGCTGGGCCAAGGACCGCATCCGCGAGCTGCAGGAGTTGCGCAAGTCCAGCGGCCTCGACGTGTCCGACCGGATCTCGGTGGTGCTGTCGGTGCCTGGTGAGCAAGAGGATTGGGCGCGCGCACACCGCGACCTGATCGCGCGCGAGATCCTGGCGACCAGCTTCGAGTTCGGTGAGCCCGACGGTTTCGAGGAGATCGGCGATGGTGTCCGGGTGGCGATCGCCAAGGCGTGACCTGAACGCCCAACGTGCAGCCACGGTCGTGATTACGCCTCGATCGCGACCGTGAGTGCACGCTCGCGGGCAACCCTGGGCCTCAGCCTGCCGTGACCCGGGCACCACGGCCGTCGAAGACGACGACGTCACCGCCCCGCAGTTGCCTGCCGCGGCGGGTTTCGACGTCGCCGTTGACCCTGACCAGACCGTCGGAGATCACCGACTTGGCATCGGCTCCGGAGTCGATGAGGCCGGCCAGCTTGAGGAACTGGCCGAGGCGGATCGAGGCATCCCGGATCGGGACGTCGGAAGCCGCACCGTCCGGGTGTGCCATGCAGGTAAGGCTATCCCGCACCGCATAGCATCGACAGGTGTGGGCGCGCGATGGGTGCTGCACCTGGACATGGATGCGTTTTTCGCGTCGGTGGAACAGCTGACCCGGCCCACTCTTCGGGGTCGTCCGGTCCTGGTGGGCGGTCTCGGCGGTCGCGGTGTGGTGGCCGGCGCCAGCTACGAATCGAGGGTCTACGGTGCCCGGTCGGCGATGCCGATGCATCAGGCGCGCAGGCTCGTCGGCGCCGGGGCAGTGGTGTTGCCGCCGCGCGGTGTGGTGTACGGCCTCGCCAGCCGCCGCGTCTTCGAGACGGTGCGCACGATGGTGCCGGTGCTCGAGCAGCTGTCGTACGACGAGGCGTTCGGCGAGCCCACCGAGCTGGCCGGTGCTCCGAGCGCCGAGGTGGCGTCGTTCTGCGAGGCGCTACGGGCGGAGGTGACCGCCGTGACCGGTCTGGTCGCCTCGGTCGGTGCGGGCTCGGGTAAGCAGATCGCCAAGATCGCCTCGGGTCTGGCAAAACCCGACGGCATCACGGTGGTGGCCCGCGACGAGGAACACGCGCTGCTCGACGGGCTGCCCGTGCGCAAGCTCTGGGGCATCGGGCCGGTGGCCGAGGAGAAGCTGCACCGGCTCGGCATCGAGACGATCGGCGGTTTCTCGGCGCTGTCGGACGCCGAGGTCGCCAATATTCTCGGCCCGACGGTGGGCCCGGCGCTGCACCGGCTGGCGCGCGGCATCGACGATCGGCCGGTGGCCGAGAACGCACCGGCGAAACAGATCAGCGCCGAGTCGACGTTTCCCGAAGATCTGACCACTCTTGATCAGCTCCGCGACGCGGCCGCACCGATCGGCGAGCACGCCCACCGCCGCCTGCTGAAGGACGGCCGGGGCGCCCGCACCGTGACCGTCAAGCTGAAGAAGTCCGACATGAGCACGCTGACCAGGTCGGCGACCCTGCCCTACGCGACCACCGACGCCGCGACGCTGAACGCCACCGCGCGCAGACTGCTCCTCGATCCGGTCGAGATCGGCCCGATCCGCCTTGTCGGAGTCGGCTTTTCCGGTCTGTCCGAGGTTCAACAGGAGTCGCTGTTCCCCGATCTGGAGTTGATGGCGACCGAGGCGGTGGCGCGCATCGGTCTGCCGGAGCCGCTAGTCGAGGCCGGACCCACCGCGCCGGCGTGGCGGGTCGGCGACGATGTGGCGCACACCGAGTTCGGGCACGGCTGGGTCCAGGGCGCCGGCCACGGCGTCGTGACCGTGCGCTTCGAGACGCGCAGCTCCGGCCCCGGGCAGGCGCGGACCTTCGCCGGCGACGATCCCGCCCTGGCCCGGGCCAATCCGGTGGACAGCCTGGACTGGCCGGACTTCGTCGCCGAGCTCAATCGCTCCCAGCACGCGGGTTGACCTGAGCGGGGCCGGTCAGCCCCAACGCTCGAACGTCGCAGGCACCGGCGAGCCGGCGGCGAGCGCGGCCATCAGCAGCACCCGTGCCTGCGGGGGACCGAGCCGCGGCGCCGGGAACGCTCCGGCGTCGGCCAGCGCCCGTCCCGGGCCGTAACCGGGGCTGACGCGGCCACCGGGAACGCGGGTCGACACCGCGACCGCCACGCCGTTGCGGCAGTGTCGCCGCACCCCGTCGATCAGCGCCGCGCCGGCATTACCGGAACCGAGAGCCTGCAGCACGATGCCGCGGGCGCCGGCCGCGACGCACGCGTCGAGGGCGGCGGTGTCAGCACCGGGGTAGGCCACGACGATGTCCACCCGCGGTGCGTCCGCGGCCGCCAGGTCACCGAGGAACGGGCGGTTCTTGACCGGTCCGAGCGCCCGGCCGGCGAACGCCTGCAGCTCGCCGGTGGCGACCTTGCGCAGGCCCAGCGGCTCGAACACGGTGCCCGCGAAACTCACCACGACACCCCGGCCGCGGGCCTGCGGACCGGCGGCGACCGCGAGCGCGTCGCGCAGGTTGGCCGGGCCGTCGGCGTCGACCGCGTCGGCGCTGCGCTGGGCGCCCGTCAGCACCACCGGCGCCTCACCGCGGTAGGTGAGGTCCAGCCACAGCGCGGTCTCCTCCATCGTGTCGGTGCCGTGTGTCACCACGATCCCGTCGGCACCGTCGGTGACCGCAGCAGACCGGATCGCCGCGGCGATCCGGTCCCAGTCCGCCGGGGTCAGCTGTGAGCTGTCCAGCGACATGGCGTCGACGACCTCGACGTCGAGTCCTTCGGTGAGGTCGGCTCCGGTGAGGGTGGGGCGGAGTACGGCGTCGGCGTCCGCACTGGTCGAGATCGTCCCACCGGTGGCTATGACGACGAGGCGAGGCATGGGTGGAATTGTTACCCACCGGCTCTTTGCGATGATGGTGGGCGTGACTGATGAATCATCGAGCCCCGCCGAATCCGCGGCCGGGGACGAGCCGGCCCAGCCGTCTCCGCCACGCCGGCTGCGCCTGCTGCTCTCCGTGGCGGCGGTGGTGCTCGTGCTGGACATCGTCACCAAGGTGCTGGCGGTGCGGCTGCTGACGCCGGGCCAGCCGGTGTCGATCATCGGTGACACCGTCACGTGGACGTTGGTGCGCAACTCGGGTGCGGCGTTCTCGATGGCCACCGGTTACACGTGGGTGCTCACCCTGGTCGCGACCGGCGTGGTCTTCGGGATCATCTGGATGGGACGCAGGCTGGTGTCTCCGTGGTGGGCGATCGGTCTGGGGCTGATCCTCGGCGGCGCGATGGGAAATCTGGTGGACCGGTTCTTCCGCTCACCTGGACCGCTGCGCGGCCACGTCGTCGACTTCCTGTCCATCGGCTGGTGGCCGGTGTTCAATGTCGCCGACCCCTCGGTGGTGGGCGGGGCGATCCTGCTGGTGGTGTTGTCGCTGTTCGGATTCGACTTCGACACCGTCGGGAGGCGCCAGCCGGACGGCGGCGAGGGCACCGTCGGGAGGCGCCAGCCGGACGGCGGCGAGGGCACCGTCGGGAGGCGCCAGCCCGAAACCGAGCCCGAAACCTGATGACCACACGGTCGATGCCGGTTCCGGAAGGACTGGCGGGGATGCGGGTGGACGCCGGCCTGGCCCGGCTGCTCGGGCTGTCGCGCACCGCGGCGGCGGCGCTGGCCGAAGAGGGCGATGTCGAACTCGACGGCGCCCCGGCGGGCAAGTCGGACAAGCTGACCGCGGGCGCGTGGTTGGAGGTGCGACTGCCTGCGCCGCCGGCCCCGGTGGAGAACACCCCGGTCGACATCGACGGGATGTCGGTGCTGTATGCCGACGACGACATCGTGGCGGTCGACAAGCCTCCGGGGGTGGCTGCGCACGCCACCGTCGGCTGGCGCGGTCCGACCGTGCTGGGCGGTCTGGCGGCGGCCGGCTTCCGCATCAGCACCTCGGGCATCCACGAGCGTCAGGGCATCGTGCACCGACTGGACGTCGGCACGTCCGGGGTGATGGTGGTGGCCCTGTCCGAGCGGGCGTACACCGCGCTCAAGCGGGCATTCAAACAGCGCACCGTGGAGAAGCGGTATCACGCCCTGGTGCAGGGGCATCCGGACCCTTCCAGTGGCACCATCGATGCGCCGATCGGCCGCCACCGCGGCCACGACTGGAAGTTCGCGGTCGTCGACGGCGGCCGGCACAGCGTCACCCACTACGACACGCTGGAGGCGCATCAGGCTGCGAGCCTGCTCGACATCCACCTCGAGACCGGGCGCACCCACCAGATCCGGGTGCACTTCGCCGCACTGCACCACCCGTGCTGTGGTGATCTCACCTACGGTGCCGACCCGAACCTGGCCAGGAAGCTGGCGCTGGAGCGGCAGTGGCTGCACGCCAGATCTCTGGCGTTTGTGCACCCTGCCGACGGGCGCCGAGTCGAGATCACCAGCCCGTACCCGGCTGACCTGCAGCATGCGCTGGACATCCTGCGCAATCACGACCTGTGAGATCCGGGCTGCTGTTCGGTGTCGGGGCCTACGGCATGTGGGGGCTGTTCCCGGCTTTTTTCCCGCTGCTGAAACCTGCGGGCGCGGTCGAAGTGCTGGCCCACCGGATCATCTGGAGCTTCGTCCTGATGCTCGTGGTGGTCGCCGCCGTGCGCCGGCTGCGTGACCTCAGGGCGATCAACAGACGGACCTGGCTGTTGTTGGCGGCCGCCTCGGCCCTCATCTCGGTCAACTGGGTGATCTACGTCTACGCGGTGAACAACGGCCACGTCGTCGACGCCGCGCTCGGATACTTCATCAACCCGCTGGTCTCGATCGCGCTCGGACTGCTGATCTTCCGGGAGAGGCTGAACCGGTGGCAGTTCAGCGCGCTGGCGATCGCGGTCGTCGCCGTGGTGGTGCTCACGGTGAACGTGGGCGCGCCGCCGGTGATCGGTCTCGGTCTTGCGCTGTCCTTCGGCCTCTACGGTGCAGTGAAGAAGCTGGTGCCCACCGACCCCAGGGTCAGCGTCGGCGTGGAAGCCGCCATAGCCGCGCCGATCGCGGTGGGGTACGTGGTGGTCCTGCAGGTCACGGGTCAGGGAACGTTCACCGGCCACGGTGCCGGGCACGCCGGGTTGATGGTGCTATCGGGCGTGCTCACGGCGCTGCCGTTGTTGCTGTTCGCCGCAGCAGCCCAACGGCTCGCGATGGTTTCGCTTGGTCTGCTGTTCTACATGACCCCCGCCATGCAGCTGACATGGGGAGTGCTGGTCGGCCACGAACCGATGCCGCCCGCGCGCTGGTTCGGGTTCGCGTTGATCTGGGTGGCGCTGGCGGTGTTCACCGTCGATGCGGTGCGCCGCGCGCGTGTCATGCGGCGGGCTGCCGAGCCGTCCTCGGTGTGACATTTGCGAAAGTGCCGATTGACCCGTTATCAGCTATGCAATAGCGTTTGCTCGTGGAGTCCGAACCCCTGCCCCCGTCCCGGCAGCGGGGCCGTGGTCGCCCGGTGGGCTCGGACTCTGAAGCCACGCGGGTGCGGATTCTCGGTGCCGCCCGTGAGGTCATCGCCGAGCGTGGTTATCACGCGACGACGTTCCAGCAGATCGCCCTGCGCGCGGGCGTGAGCAGACCGACGCTGCACTACTACTTCGCCACTCGCGAACAGGTGTACGAGATCCTGCTGCGGGATGCGTACGCCCGGGTCGCCGAATGTGCCGTGGCCGCTCAGCGGGAGAGCGGGCTGCGGGATCAGTTGCGGGTGTTCGTCGAGCAGATGCAGCAGTTGAGCCTGCCCGATGCCGTGGCGATGCGGTTCCTGGTGACCGCCAGGCTCGAACACCACCGCGGCCGGCCGCGCACCGACGCGGCAGACGCCGTCGTCGCATCGGTGCACGGGTTCTACCACTCGATAGTGATGCAGGCGATCGCCCACGGGGAGCTGGCCGCCGATTGCGACCCGCGCGCGGTGGCGGACATGCTCGCGGCGGTGTTCTGGGGGATGGGCTTTTACGCCGGTTTCATCGACGTCACCGTGGCCACCGAGATTGCCAGGCAATTGCTGCGGGTGCTCGAAAACGGGTTGCTGGATCAACGCGTCGGTGCGCGGGTGGAAGCCTGATCCGAACAACACGAGACACGCAGCCCGACACGCCGCGCGCTGTCGGTGGCCGGTCATAGACTGGCCACCCTATGAGCGGTTCAGACTGGCGGTCCTCAGGGTCTTTTGTTCACCTGCACAACCACACCGAGTACTCGATGCTGGACGGCGCGGCGAAGATCAGCCCGATGCTGGCCGAGGCACAGCGGCTCCAGATGCCTGCGGTGGGGATGACCGACCACGGAAACATGTTCGGCGCCAGCGAGTTCTACAACAAGGCGACCGAGGCCGGCATCAAGCCGATCATCGGCGTGGAGGCCTACATCGCGCCCGCGTCACGGTTCGACACCAAGCGCGTTCTGTGGGGCGACCCGAGCCAGAAGGGTGACGATGTCTCGGGCAGCGGTGCCTACACCCACATGACGATGGTCGCGGAGAACGCCACCGGGTTGCGCAACCTGTTCAGGCTGTCGTCGCTGGCGTCGTTCGAGGGCCAGCTCGGCAAGTGGTCGCGGATGGACGCCGAGGTGATCGCCGAGCACGCCGAGGGGATCATCGCCACCACCGGGTGCCCTTCCGGTGAGGTGCAGACCCGCCTGCGTCTCGGTCACGAACGCGAAGCACTGGAGGCCGCGGCGAAGTGG
Organism: Mycolicibacterium austroafricanum; assembly: GCF_902705885.1. GTDB lineage: Bacteria > Actinomycetota > Actinomycetes > Mycobacteriales > Mycobacteriaceae > Mycobacterium > Mycobacterium vanbaalenii_A. Next base: position 106,422 of record NZ_CACSIP010000003.1, read on the forward strand.
CGGGACATCTTCGGCCCGGAGAACTTCTTCCTGGAGCTGATGGACCACGGTCTGGACATCGAGCGGCGGGTCCGCGAAGGGCTCATCGACCTCGGAAAGAAGTTGTCCATCCCGCCGCTGGCCACCAACGACTGCCATTACGTGACCCGCGACGCGTCGCACAACCACGAGGCGCTGCTGTGCATCCAGACCGGCAAGACGCTGTCGGATCCGGCCCGCTTCAAGTTCGACGGTGACGGATACTTCCTCAAGTCCGCCGCCGAGATGCGCGCGCTGTGGGATGACCAGGTGCCCGGTGCCTGCGACTCGACCCTGCTGATCGCCGAGCGGGTGCAGCCCTATACAGAGGTGTGGCAGCCGCTCGACCGGATGCCGGTGTTCCCGGTGCCCGAGGGGCACACCCAGGAGACCTGGCTACGCCACGAGGTCGCTGCCGGGCTGGAGCGGCGGTTCCCGGCGGGGGTGCCGCAGGAGTACACCGACCGCGCCGACTACGAGATCAAGGTCATCTGCGAGAAGGGCTACCCGTCCTACTTCCTGATCGTCGCCGACCTGATCGGCTATGCCCGCTCGGTGGACATCCGGGTGGGCCCGGGCCGCGGGTCGGCGGCGGGCTCGCTGGTCGCGTACGCGATGGGCATCACGAACATCGATCCGATCCCGTACGGGTTGCTGTTCGAGCGGTTCCTCAATCCCGAGCGGGTGTCGATGCCCGACATCGACATCGACTTCGACGACCGCCGCCGCGGCGAGATGCTGAGGTATGCCGCCAACAGATGGGGCAGCGACCGGGTGGCCCAGGTCATCACGTTCGGAACCATCAAAACCAAGGCGGCGCTGAAGGATTCGGCGAGGGTGCACTACGGCCAACCCGGCTTCGCCATCGCCGACCGGATCACCAAGGCGCTGCCGCCGCCCATCATGGCCAAGGACATCCCGCTGTCGGGGATCACCGACCCGGCCCACGAGCGGTACAAAGAGGCCGCCGAGGTCCGGGCGCTGATCGACACCGATCCGGATGTGCGGACCATCTACGAGACCGCTCGAGGTCTCGAGGGGCTGGTTCGCAATGCGGGCGTGCACGCCTGTGCGGTGATCATGAGCTCCGAACCGCTGATCGACGCGATCCCGCTGTGGCGCCGCCCGCAGGACGGCGCGGTGATCACCGGCTGGGACTACCCGTCGTGTGAGGCCATCGGCCTGCTCAAGATGGACTTCCTCGGCCTGCGGAACCTGACGATCATCGGCGACGCGATCGAGAACATCACAGCAAACCGCGGCATCGATCTGGACCTGGACACGGTCCCGCTGGACGATCCGGCGGCCTACGAATTGCTCGGGCGCGGTGACACCCTGGGGGTGTTCCAGCTCGACGGCGGGCCGATGCGCGACCTGCTGCGTCGTATGCAGCCCACCGGTTTCGAGGATGTCGTCGCCGTCATCGCGTTGTACCGCCCGGGGCCGATGGGCATGAACGCGCACAACGACTACGCCGACCGCAAGAACGGGCGGCAGGCGATCAAACCGATCCACCCGGAGCTCGAAGAGCCGCTGCGCGAGATCCTGTCCGAGACCTACGGCCTGATCGTCTACCAAGAGCAGATCATGCGCATCGCGCAGAAGGTGGCCGGTTTCTCTCTGGCCCGAGCCGACATTCTGCGCAAGGCGATGGGCAAGAAGAAGCGCGATGTCCTGGAGAAGGAGTTCGAGGGCTTCTCCGACGGGATGAAGGCCAACGGCTTCTCCACCGCGGCGGTCAAGGCCCTGTGGGACACGGTGCTTCCGTTCGCCGACTACGCCTTCAACAAGTCGCACGCCGCCGGCTACGGGCTGGTGTCGTACTGGACGGCCTACCTCAAGGCCAACTACCCCGCCGAGTACATGGCGGGGCTGCTCACGTCGGTCGGTGACGACAAGGACAAGGCCGCGGTCTACCTGGCCGACTGTCGGCGGCTGGGCATCACCGTGCTACCGCCTGACGTCAACGAGTCGGCGCAGAACTTCGCCTCGGTGGGTACCGACATCCGTTTCGGACTGGGTGCGGTCCGCAACGTCGGCGCGAACGTGGTGGCGTCGCTGATCAACACGCGCAACGAGAAGGGCAAGTTCACCGACTTCTCCGACTACCTCAACAAGATCGACATCGGGCCGTGCAACAAGAAAGTCACCGAGTCGCTGGTCAAGGCCGGGGCGTTCGATTCGCTCGGCCACCCACGCAAGGGTTTGTTCCTGGTGCACACCGACGCCGTCGACTCGGTGCTCGGCACCAAGAAGGCCGAGGCGATGGGGCAGTTCGACCTGTTCGGCGGGGCCGACTCCGGCGCCGGGGACTCGGTGTTCACCATCAAGGTGCCCGACGAGGAGTGGGAGGACAAGCACAAGCTGGCGCTCGAACGAGAGATGCTGGGCCTGTACGTGTCCGGTCACCCGCTCAACGGGATCGCTCATCTGCTGGCCGCTCAGGTCGACACCGCCATCCCGGCCATCCTGGACGGGGACGTCGCCAACGACACCCAGGTCCGGATCGGTGGAATCCTCGCCTCGGTGAATCGCCGGGTCAACAAGAACGGATTGCCGTGGGCCTCGGCTCAACTCGAGGACCTCACCGGCGGTATCGAGGTGCTGTTCTTCCCGCAGACCTACTCGATGTTCGGTGCCGAGATCGCCGACGACGTCGTGGTGCTGGTCGGCGCCAAGGTGGCGATCCGTGACGACCGCATCTCACTGATCGCCAACGAGCTTGTCGTTCCGGACTTTTCGACCGCCCAGGCGAACCGTCCGGTCGCGGTGAGCCTGCCCACCCGGCAATGCACGGTCGACAAGGTCAGCGCTCTCAAACAGGTGCTGGCACGTCATCCCGGCACCGCTCAGGTGCATCTGCGATTGATCAGTGGGGAGAGGACCACGACGCTGGAGCTGGATCAGTCGCTTCGGGTCACCCCGTCCTCGGCATTGATGGGTGACCTCAAGGCGCTGTTGGGGCCCGGCTGTCTCGGCGGCTGACCGAGGAGATCATCGGCGAGTCCCTCGATCGATTCCTGCACGTGCGGGGTCCACCCACCCCCGGTCGATTGAGACCTGATGCTCAGCTCGAGGAGCTGGCCAGCCCCAGACCGAGCCAGACCAGCGCACCGACAGCCGCGCCGCTGAGAACCGCTGTGGCGGCGGTGGTGGTGGCGACAGAGACCACCACGAACACCAGCAGACCGACCAGCAGTGCCACCACCTTGTAGGCCGGCCAGGGCACACCGGCGACCGATACCGTCGAGGCCGGATGCCTCACGGCTTCGCGGAACTGTTCGGCGGTGGTCATACAAGTGACGATAGCTCGTAGGAAAGGTTTCGGCCACCCGAAATGCCGATTATGGCGTGGCGATTTCCCTAGTCCGGCTACCTTCCGCACGTGCCAGCCGTCAACCCGTTTTTGCCGCGGTGGCCTGCGGTGGCACCATTGTGCGGTGTCCGCTGAGCTGAGCCAAAGCCTTCGCATCGATCCCGAGGCGCCGTTGCGTGCCTCGGATGTCGACGAGGCCGCTCGGCGAATTTCCGGCGTGGTGTCCCGCACCCCGTTGCAGTTGAGCGATCGGCTGTCGGCGCTGACCGGTGCGCAGGTCTATCTGAAGCGTGAGGACCTGCAGGAAGTGCGCTCGTACAAGTTGCGGGGTGCCTACAACTTGTTGATGCAGCTGAGTCCGGACGAGAAGGCTGCCGGTGTGGTGTGTTCGTCCGCCGGCAACCACGCACAGGGCTTCGCCCTGGCCTGCCGGTCGATGGGCGTCCACGGACGGGTCTACGTTCCGGCCAAGACGCCGAAGCAGAAGCGCAACCGGATCCGCTATCACGGCGGCGACTACATCGAGCTGATCGTCGGCGGCAAGACCTACGACATGGCGGCCGAGGCCGCCCACGATGACGTCGCACGTACCGGCGCCACCCTGGTGCCGCCGTACGACGACCTCCGCACGATGGCCGGACAGGGCACCATCGCGGTGGAGGTGCTCGATCAGCTCGGCGGCGAACCGGATCTGATGATCGTGCCGGTCGGCGGAGGTGGATGCATCAGCGGGATCACCACCTACCTGGCAGAGCGGACCACCACGACGTCGGTGCTCGGCGTGGAGCCCGCCGGAGCGGCGGCGCTGGTGGCCGCGCTGGCCAATGGGGCGCCGGTGACACTCGAGCACGTCGACCAGTTCGTCGACGGGGCCGCGGTCGCCCGGGTGGGGACGCTGCCGTTCGCCGCACTGTCGGCGGCCGGGGACATGGTGTCCATCACCACCGTCGACGAGGGTGCAGTGTGCACCGCGATGCTCGACCTCTACCAGAACGAAGGCATCATTGCCGAGCCTGCGGGCGCGCTGTCGGTGGCCGCGCTGCTCGACGCCGACATCCAGCCGGGGTCGACCGTGGTCTGCCTGATCTCCGGCGGCAACAACGACGTCTCGCGCTACGGCGAGGTGCTCGAGCGCTCGTTGGTGCACCTGGGACTCAAGCACTACTTCCTGGTCGATTTCCCGCAGGAGCCCGGTGCGCTGCGCCGGTTCCTCGACGAGGTGCTCGGCCCGAACGACGACATCACGTTGTTCGAGTACGTCAAGCGCAACAACCGTGAGACCGGTGAGGCGCTCGTGGGTATCGAGATGGGTTCGGCGTCGGATCTGGAGGGGCTGATCGCGCGGATGCAGACCTCGGAGTGCCACGTCGAACTGCTCGAGCCCGGTTCGCCGACCTACCGCTACCTGACCTGACTCTGAAATGGGTGCCTGCTGCCCGCACTGCGGTGTCGACGACTGCGAGGCGAAGTTCGACGCCTGCCTCGACAGGGACTTCTCCGATCCGGAGTACGGCGTGGTGCACCATCTGATGGTCGGTGCGTACATGATGCAACATGGTCGCTACACGGATGAAAACGTCCAGGGCACGGCCGATTTCCTGCTGCGCCACCTCGATGAACCCCCAAGCGAGGCCACCAAGCGCGAGATTCGCCGGTGGGCGGACGGCCCATATCGTGTCATCCGGCGTGCCGGGGAATCCGCGCGCGACACCGCAGATGTTTTGTGGCCTTTGTCGATCGGTGACATCGACCTGACGACGGCCGATCGCTATCGCACCTGCGTCCGGAGGTGGGCCGAGGCGGTTGCCCGGACCGCGCGACGCAATTCACCGAGGTCCTTCTAACCGCGCCTACGGACCACCGCGACCGAGTGTCCTGGCAGGCCGGTGGAGTCCGCGGCGATGGCCGGTTCGCCCCAGGCCAGCACCACGTCCCCGCCGACCGGGACGTCCACCGGCTGTTCACCGAGGTTGCACACGATCGACAGTGCGCCGCGGTGCATCACGAACCAGCGACGATCCTCGTCGTAGTCCACCCCCAGGTGATCGAGCCACGGATCAGCGAGGTCGGATTCGTCGCGGCGCAGCGCGATCAGGTTGCGGTAGAAAGCGAGTAGCCGCGCGTGGTCGCCGGTGCCGACCTCATCCCAATCGAGCTTCGAACGCAGGAAAGTCGCGGGGTCCTGCGGATCCGGGATCTCGTCGGCGTCCCAGCCGTGCTCGGCGAACTCCCGCTTCCGGCCTTCGGCGGTCGCCCGCGCCAGTTCAGGCTCGGGGTGCGAGCTGAAGAACTGAAACGGCGACGAAGACGCCCACTCTTCCCCCATGAAAAGCATTGCCGTGTAGGGAGATCCGAGCGCCAGCGCGGCTTTGATCGCGAGCTGGCCGGGGGTGAGGTTGGCCGAGGGACGGTCGCCGATCGCCCGATTGCCGACCTGGTCGTGGGTCAGCGTGTAGGCCAGCAGGCGAGTCGCCGGGATCACCGAGGTGTCCAGGGGCCGCCCGTGCCGACGATGCCGGAACGACGAGTACGTGCCGGCGTGGAAGTAGCCGTGCCGCAGCGTCTGCGCCAGGGCCTCGAGTGTGCCGAAATCGCCGTAGTAGCCCTGCCGTTCACCGGAGACCGCGGCGTGGATCGCGTGGTGGATGTCGTCGTCCCACTGTGCTGTCATGCCGAGACCGCCCTGACCGCGCGGCGTGATCAGCCTCGGGTCGTTCATGTCGCTCTCGGCGATCAACGACAACGGCCGCCCGACTTCGGCTGCCAGGGCGTCGGTTTCGGCCGACAGCTCCTCGAGGATGTGGATGGCAGTGGTGTCCACCAAGGCGTGCACGGCGTCCAGCCGGAGGCCGTCGGCGTGGAAGTCACGCATCCATCGCAGGGCACAGTCGAGGATGTAGCGGCGCACCGGGTCGGCGTCGGCGTCGGCGATGTTTATCGACTCACCCCAGGGGTTGCTGCCCGTCGACAGATAGGGCCCGAACTTGGGCAGGTAGTTGCCCGAAGGGCCGAGATGGTTGAACACCGCGTCAATCAGCAGACCGAGTCCGCGGGCATGGCAGGCGTCGATCAACCGGATCAGCGCGTCGGGGCCGCCGTAGGGCTCGTGCACCGCGTACCAGAGCACGCCGTCGTAACCCCAGCCGTGTGTACCGCCGAACGCGTTGACGGGCATCAGCTCGACGAAGTCGACGCCGAGATCAACCAGATGCTCGAGCTTCTCGATCGCCGAATCGAAGGTGCCGTCGGTGGTGAACGTCCCGACGTGCAGCTCGTAGATCACCGCGCCCTCGATGGAGCGGCCCTTCCAGCCGCCGTCGCTCCAGGCCTCAGGCGTGGGCCGCCACAGCTGGGAGCGTTCGTGCACGCCGTCGGGCTGGCGCGGAGAGCGGGGATCGGGCAACACCTTGGGATCGTCGTCGACGACGAACCCGTAGCGGGCGTCCGGGGCGGCGTCGACAACCGCGTGCCACCACCCGTCATCGGTGCGGGTCATCGGGTACAGCGCACCGCCCACATCGAGGCGGACCCGGTCGGGGCGCGGCGCCCAGACGGAGAACTTGTGCTCAGCCATCGCTGCGCACCAACAATGCCACCGGCAGCGCCCCGAACAGCTCGCCCGCCGGAACCTCGCCAATGTGTGTCGAGCCGCTCAGCACGTCGTTCCAGTGTCCGTCGGGAAGCGGCAGAGTGGTGTCACCCCAACCGCTGTCGGCCAACCGGACCCGCCACCGGCTGACGGCGACCAGCACGTCGTCACCACGCAGGAACGCCACGATGTGCTCGGCGGATTCGCCTTCGGCCGGCGCCGGGTGGTATCCACCGGACAGGAAAGTGTGGGGCCGTTGCTGTCGCAACCGCAGCGCCGCGCGTACCACCCGCATCTTGGGATGCGAGTCGGCGGCCAGTTCCTCGCGGCGCAGCGCGTAGTCGACCGGACGTCGGTTGTCCGGATCGACCAGGCTGTCCTCCCAGAGCTCGGTGCCCTGGTAGACGTCCGGGACCCCGGGGGCGGTGAGCGCGACCAGCTTCTGGCCCAGAGCGTCCGCGCGGGCGTGCTCGTCCAGTCTGGCCAGAGTCGCGGTCAACTCCATGGCGACCGGCCCGTCCAGCACCGCGTCCAGCCAGTCGTGCACCGCGGCCTCGAACTCCGCGTCAGGGTCGTTCCACGTGGTGTGCAGCGCGGCCTCGCGGATGGCCTTCTCCGTGTATCCGTGCAGGCGTTGCCGCAGTTCGGTGCTCACCACGCCGTCGGCGGGCCATACGCCGAAGATGTTCTGCCACAGGAACAGTCCGGTGAGCGGGTCGGGGGACGGGGTGGTGCTCTCCCAGCCCCGGACCAGCTCGCTCCACAGCGAGGAAACCTGTGACAACACCCCGATGCGGGCGCGTACATCCTCACCGCGCTTGGTGTCGTGGGTGGTCAATGTCGTCATCGTGTGCGGCCACAGTGCTGCGCGGTCCGCGGCGCGCCGGTGGAACTCCGCGGCGCTCACGCCGAAGTGCTCCGGTTCGCCGCCCACCTCGTTGAGCGACACCAGCCGGGCGTCGCGGTAGAACAGGCAGTCCTCCATCGCCTTCGCGGTGGCGGCGCCACACAGCTGCTGCAGTCGCACGCCCACCTCGACGTTGCGCGTCATCGCGGTCATGAACAGCGCGAGCGGCTCGGCGAGCTCCGGTTGCGCTGAGGTGGTCGCGGCGACGGCGACCGGCAGCACCGAGGTCAGCGTCAGGTAATCGGAGCGGTACACACCGATGTGGCTCAGAAGCGCGGCGACCGCATCGGGGAGCTTGTCGTGGTCACGCCCGGTGGCTCCGACCACCGCCCAGCGCAGCCGGCGCAGCTCGCTGGCCAGCGTTTCGGTGACGGCCTTCACCTTGAGCGCACGTGCGGTCTCGCCTGCCGCCGCGTGGTCACCGCCCGTCGAATCGACCAGCGAGGTGAGTGATTCGACCCCGGTGGGGTCCACGAACAGCCCGCCCGTTTCGCGTAGCGCGTCGTATCCGGTGGTGCCTGCCACGGGCAGGCTGGGGTCCAGCGGCTCGTCGACCGCGAGGATCTTCTCGACGACGATCCAGGCCTGCGGTCCGGTGATCTCCCGCAACCACCCCAGATAGCCTGCAGGATCAGACAATCCGTCCGGATGGTCGATGCGGATACCGTCGACGAGGTTCTCGGCGAACCACCGGCCCACCTCGGCGTGGGTGGCGTCGAACACCGTACGGTCCTCCTGGCGCAGCGCCGCCAGCGACGTGATCGAGAAGAATCGCCGGTAACCGCAGGAGCCGTTGCGCCAGCCGACCAGCTTGTAGTGCTGTCGGTCGTGGACTTCGGCACCGGTGCCGTCTCCCGTGCCGGGGCAGATCGGGTATTCCAGGTCACCGAGCCGCAGCACCTCGCCGTCGACTGTCAGGTCGGCGACGTCATCGTCAGAACCCAGTACCGGCAACACGATTCGGCCGTCGGGGTCCAGTGTCCAGTCGATGTCGAAGTACGAGCTGAAGGCCGACTCCCTGCCGTAGGTCAGTACGTCCCACCACCACCGGTTCTGCCGGGGCACGTCGACACCGACATGGTTGGGCACGATGTCCACGATCAGGCCGAGGTTGCGGCTGTGCGCCGCGTCCGCGAGTCGCTGCAAACCCTCCGGGCCGCCGAGTTCGGCGGAGACCGTGGTGGGGTCGGTGACGTCGTAACCGTGGCTGGATCCTTCGGCCGCGGTGAGGATGGGGGACAGGTACAGATGTGAGATGCCGAGTTCGGCGAAGTAGTCGACCAGCTTCTCCGCGTCGGCGAAGGTGAACGCCTCACCGCTGGCCGGGCCGCGCATCTGGAGCCGATACGTCGATTGGATCCGCATGTCTCAGGCGGTCTTTCGCAGGACCAGCAGGGAACGAGGCTGCACCGAGATCTTCTCCCCGGCGGCGACCACCAGTTCGGTGCTACCCGTCGGGTCGGCGGTGTCCAGGTCGGCGGTCCACTGCCGCGCATAGTGATCGGCCCGCGGTGCGACGAAGTCTTCCACTTCGTCATGCGAGTTGAAGCACAACAGGAAGGAGTCGTCGACGACCCGCTCGCCACGCTCGTTCGGGGCCGGGATGGCCTGCCCATTGAGGAACACCGCCACGCACTGCCCGAGTCCGGTCTCCCAATCCTCGGCGGCCATCTCGTTACCGGCCGGGGTGAGCCAGGCGATATCCCTGGCCTCGGTGCCGGTGCGGATCGGTTTGCCCTCGAAAAACCGTCGGCGCCGGAACACCGGATGGTCCTTGCGGAACTTGACCACCTTGCGGGTGAACTCGAGCAGGTCTGCGTTGGTCTGGCACAGCGACCAGTCCATCCAGGACAGCTCGGAGTCCTGGCAGTAGACGTTGTTGTTGCCCCGCTGGGTTCGGCCGATCTCGTCGCCGTGCGCGATCATCGGGGTGCCCTGCGACAGCATCAGCGTGCCCATGATGTTGCGCATCTGCTTGGCCCGCAGATCGAGGATCAGCCGGTCCTCCGTGGGCCCCTCCACGCCGCAGTTCCAGGACCGGTTGTGGCTCTCGCCGTCCCGGTTGTCCTCGCCGTTGGCCTCGTTGTGCTTCTCGTTGTAGGACACCAGGTCGTTGAGGGTGAAGCCGTCGTGGCAGGTGACGAAGTTGATGCTGGCGCTCGGCCGTCGACCCGTCGCCTCATAGAGATCCGACGACCCGGTCAGCCGGGAGGCGAACTCGCCGAGTGTTGCGGGCTCGCCCCGCCAGTAATCACGCACAGTGTCGCGATACTTCCCGTTCCATTCGGTCCACAAACCTGGGAAGTTCCCGACCTGGTAACCGCCCTCGCCGATGTCCCACGGTTCGGCGATCAGCTTGACCTGGCTGATGACCGGATCCTGCTGGACCAGATCGAAGAACGCCGACAGTCGGTCCACGTCATAGAACTCCCGGGCCAGGGTCGCGGCCAGGTCGAACCGGAACCCGTCGACGTGCATGTCCAGCACCCAGTACCGCAGCGAGTCCATGATCAGTTGCAGTGTGTGCGGATGCCGCGCGTTGAGACTGTTGCCGGTGCCGGTGAAATCCTTGTAGTACCGGTTGTCGCCGTCGAGTAGCCGGTAGTAGGCGGCGTTGTCGATGCCGCGGAAGTTGATGGTCGGTCCGAGATGGTTGCCCTCGGCGGTGTGGTTGTAGACCACATCCAGGATCACCTCGATGCCCGCCTCGTGGAACGCGCGCACCATCGTCTTGAACTCGGCGACCGCGCCGCCGGCGTGCTTGCTCGCGGCGTACTGGTGGTGAGGGGCGAAGAAGCCGAATGTGTTGTATCCCCAGTAATTCCGCAATCCCAGTTCGAGCAGCCGATGATCGTGAAGGAACTGGTGTACCGGCATCAACTCGATCGCGGTGACGTTCAGCGATTTCAGGTGGTCGATGATCACGGGGTGCGCCAGACCGGCGTAGGTTCCCCGCAGTTCCTCGGGCACGCCGGGGTGTGCCTGCGTCATGCCTTTGACGTGCGCCTCGTAGATGACGGTCTCGTGGTAGGGCGTGCGGGGTGCGCGGTCGGACCCCCACTGGAAGAACGGGTTGATCACCACGCTGGTCATGGTGTGCCCGAGTGAGTCGACCCGCGGCGGCTCGCCTCCGCTGGCCAGGTCGTCGGCGCGCAGGTCGTAGGAGTACAGCGCCTGGCCGAACTGGAATTCGCCGTGAAATGACTTGCCGTACGGATCGAGCAGCAGCTTGCTCGGGTCGCAGCGATGCCCGGACGACGGACTCCACGGGCCGTGCACCCGGTAGCCGTAGCGCTGTCCCGGGGTCACCGTCGGCAGGTAGCAGTGCCACACGTAGCCGTCGACTTCCTCCAGTTCGATCCGGTGCTCGCGGCCGTCCTTGCCGATCAGACACAGCTCCACCCGGTCGGCGACCTCGGAGAACAGCGAGAAATTGGTACCTGCACCGTCATAGGTGGCCCCGAGCGGGTAGGACGAGCCTGGCCAGACGGTCGGTGTGGACGCCGGTTCGGGGGTCGGCATCAGGCCGGCCACCAGCCGGTGATGGCGGCGATCTGGCGGCCCAGCTCCTGGGTCATGGTGCGCATGTAGGTGCTCGAGATGTGGTGAGAGTCGTGATAGAGCAACACATTTCCCTCCACAGCTCGGCAATGATAGGGACGACACACCGCGTTGCTCATGTCGAGCGGATGGAGCAGCGGAAACTCTGCCACATAGTCCAGTGTCGGGTTGTGATCCGACAGTACTTCGGATCGTTCGATCCCGCACGATGTGGCGTCACCACCACCGGCCAGGCAGTCCGCGGGGAAGAACGGCTCCCCGTCCCGCACCAGCCACGGGGTGTCCCGCATCGCCAGGATGGGAATATCGTTCTCGGACAACTGCTCCCAGATTCCGAGGTAGCTCGAGGGCATCACATCGCCGGGTTTGATGTTCCACGGCCGGGTCGAGGTCGTGAAGACGTAGTCCGGCTTGTCGGCGATGAGCTTCGGCATCACCCGTTTGTTCCACTCACGGCACCGGGGGTATTCGCGGTTGTTACCCATCACCAGCGGCCTTTCCGCCGTTGTCAACGGGCAGCCCATCTTGAGGTAGGTGACGACCTTGAAGTGGTGCAGCCGGCCCAGCTTGTCGAGTGCGGTGATCCAGTGTTCGGCGTGCGAACCGCCCGCCAGCGCGATGGTGCGCGACGCGTTCTCGTCCCCGTAGGTGCAATTGATCACGCTGGCGTTCTCGAAGTCGCTGATGCATCCGTCGATTGTGGTCTGCGGGATGTCGTCCTCGGCCTCCAACACAGTCGGACGCATCGGCAGCTTGGGCACCCTGGCGTTGTCGACCAGCGCCCGCGCGCCGGGGTAGTCGCGCGCTGAAAGCCCGGCGAGTTCCTCGCCGTTCTCGCGCAACACGGTCACGTGCTCGCGCCAGGAGAACGACGTCGCGGTCAGCGCCACCCCGAGCAGGGCGACCACGAACCCGAGCACGATCGTCGGCCGGCGCAGCCGGCTGCGCCTGGCGACGGCGGGTCTCGACGCGACGGTGGCCGGCGCGACCGGCGCACTACGGGTGCGCAGCGGCTCTTCGACGTAGCGCATCGTCAGCCAGGCCAACAGCGCCGACACCAGCAGCACCGCAGCACCCTCGAGGAAGTTCACACCCGAACGTCCGGTGTAGGCGAGGTAGAAGATGAGCAGCGGCCAGTGCCACAGATACAGCGAGTAGGCCATGCTGCCCAACGTCAGAAACGGCGCGGACGCGAGCAACCGGTTGGGCGCGGGGAGCCGGCCTCGGGTGTGCGGATCGGCGTGCCGGTTGGCCGCCGAGAGGATGAACAACACGGTGGCGCCTACCGGAACCAACGCCCACGGCCCGGGGAACTCCTTGACCCCGTCGATCAGCGCGCCACACGACAGGATCGCGGCGAGCGCCACCACCGCCGCGGCGGTCCGCAACCACATGGGGCAGCGCACGTGCGGCACCAGTGCTCCCACCAGCGCACCCAGCAGGAGCTCCCACGCACGCGCGAAGCTGCTGTAGTACGCCGTGGCCTGGTCGGTGTTGTGCGCGACGATCGCGTACACGAACGAGGCGACGGTCAGTGCGACGAGCAACACCACGAACGCCACCCGCATGTGCCTGCCCAGCACGCGCCGGAACAGGAACGCGGACAACAGGATCAGGACAAGAAACGAGATGTAGAACTGGCCCTGCACCGACATCGACCAGATGTGCTGTAGCGGGCTGACCGCCTCGCCGGCACGCAGGTAGTCCGACGCGGAGCGGGCCAGTTCCCAGTTCTGGTAGTAGCCCAGGCTGGCCAGACTCTGATCGGCGAATGTCTCCCACCGGGTCTCCGGCTGGATCAGCACGGTCAGCACCGCGGCGGCGGCGAGCACCACGACCAGGGCGGGCAGCAGGCGGCGGACCAGCCGGGTGACCTCCGGCACCGGCCGCAGCCTCACCCCCGGGGTGAGCGCGCCGCGCAGCAACCGTCCGCCGAAGAAGAACCCGGACAGGACCAGGAAGACGTCGACGCCGCCGGACACCCGCCCGAACCACACATGGAACACCGCCACCAGCGCGATCGCGATACCGCGAAGGCCGTCGAGGTCGTGGCGGTAGAAGCCCGACGCCTGCGCAACCGCACGGGGCGTGGCGGCGGCAGGCGGGATCAGTCCCGGAGCGGTCGCGGGCGCCTGCCGGGCGGGGGCGAGGGTCATCATGGTCGACGGTTAATCTACCGAAGGTGCCTGCGATGACGCCTGCCGAGATCAGCGCTGTTGATGCCGCCCACATCTGGCATCCGTACAGCCCCATCGGGGCCGACGCGGTGGCGCCAATGGTGGCGGTGGGGGCGCGCGGCGCCTGGTTGACCGTCATCCACCAGAACAGACCGGTCGAGGTGCTTGACGCGATGGCCTCGTGGTGGACCGCCGTGCACGGGCACGGCCATCCGGTTCTGGACGCGGCGATCACCCGGCAGCTCGCGACGATGAACCACGTGATGTTCGGCGGGCTCACCCACGAACCCGCCGCCCGGCTGGCAGAGCTGCTGGTGGAGGTCACGCCGGACGGTCTGGAGACGGTGTTCTTCAGCGACTCCGGCTCGGTCTCCGTCGAGGTCGCGGTCAAGATGGCGCTGCAGTTCTGGCGGAGCACCGGCCGCGGTGACAAGCGACGGCTGATGACGTGGCGCGGTGGTTATCACGGTGACACCTTCACACCGATGAGTGTGTGTGATCCGCAGGGCGGCATGCACGAACTGTGGACCGGGGAGAACTCGCTGCTGGCCGACCAGGTGTTCGCCCCGCCGGTGCCGTCGGACTACGACCCCGGATACAGCGCCGACTTCAGCCGGCAGCTCGCCGAGCACGCCGACGAACTCGCGGCGGTCATCGTCGAACCGGTGGTGCAGGGCGCAGGCGGTATGCGATTCCACGATCCGCGTTACCTGGTCGACCTGCGGCGGGCATGCGACGAGCACGGCGTGCTGCTGATCTTCGACGAGATCGCCACCGGATTCGGCCGCACCGGGAGGATGTTCGCTGCCGACCACGCCGGCGTCAGCCCCGACATCATGTGTGTCGGCAAGGCACTCACCGGCGGTTATCTGACCCTGGCCGCGACGCTGTGCACCCGTCGGGTCGCCGACACGATCAGCGCCAACCCGCCGGGCGCGCTGATGCACGGTCCCACGTTCATGGCCAACGCGCTGGCCTGCGCAGTGAGCGTGGCCTCGGTGGAATTGTTGATGTCGGGCGACTGGCAGTCGCAGGTGCGCGCGATCGAGTCCGGGCTGGCCGAGGGCCTGACCGAGGCGGCTGCGCTGCCCAACGTGGTCGACGTCCGGGTGCTGGGCGCGATCGGGGTGATCGAGTTGGACCGGCCGGTGGACCTCAGCACGGCGACGCCCGCGGCCGTGGAGCGCGGAGTATGGCTACGCCCGTTCCGCAACCTGATCTATGTGATGCCGCCGTATATCTGCAGCACCGCCGAGATCGACCAGATCACCTCGGCGATGGTGGCCGTCGCGCGTGCACTAACCTGAACGGTGTTCAATTGCCGGCTCGCCGGCGTGTTCAATTGCCGGCCCCGCCGGCGCGTTCAAGTCAGATAGGAGCACCGTGACCCGCCTCGGTCTGTCCCCGCTCGCCTGGCTCGACGAGGTCGAGACGCGGCGCCGCGCTGCCGGGTTGCGCCGCTTCCTGCGCGCCCGGCCCCCCGTCGGCGCCGAACTGGACTTGGCCTCAAACGACTACCTCGGACTCTCGCAGCATCCGCGGGTGCTCGACGGCGGTGTGGCCGCGCTACGCGCCTGGGGTGCCGGGTCGACCGGGTCCCGATTGGTCACCGGCAACACCGAACTGCACGAGAGCTTCGAGGACGCGCTGGCGGAGTTCGTCGGCGCGGCCTCGGCGCTGGTGTTCTCCTCCGGGTACACCGCCAACCTGGGCGCGGTGGTGGCGTTGTCCGGACCCGGGTCGCTGTTGGTGTCCGACGCGCTGACCCATGCCTCACTGGTGGACGCGTGCCGGTTGTCCCGGGCCCGGGTCGTGGTCACCCCGCACGCCGACGTGTCCGCGGTCGACGCCGCGTTGGCCGCCCGCACCGAGGAGCGCGCGGTGGTCGTGACCGACTCGGTCTTCTCCGCTGACGGTGACCTGGCGCCGCTGCGGGCGCTGCACGAGGTGTCCCGGCGGCACGGAGCGCTCCTGATCGTCGACGAGGCCCACGGGCTGGGGGTACGCGGCGACGGTGGCCGGGGACTGCTCCACGAGATGGGTCTGGCCGGGGCCCCGGACGTGGTGATGACGACGACGCTGTCCAAGGCGCTCGGCAGCCAGGGCGGTGTGGTGCTGGGCCCCGTGGCGGTCCGCGACCACCTGATCGATGCCGCCCGCCCGTTCATCTTCGACACCGGGCTGGCGCCCGCGGCCGTCGGTGCCGCCCACGCCGCGCTGCAGGTGCTCGTTGACGAACCGGGGCGTGCGCAGCGAGTGCTCGACCATGCCGCGGCGCTGGCGTCGATGTGTGGTGTCGACGACGTCCCGCCCTCGGCGGTGGTGTCGGTGATCCTCGGGGAACCGGACGTCGCGTTGGCCGCCGCTGCCGCATGCCTGGAGCGCGGCGTGCGGGTCGGCTGCTTCCGGCCTCCCACGGTGCCCGCCGGTACTTCCCGGTTACGGCTGACGGCGCGCGCCTCGCTGACCGACGACGAGATGGTGTTGGCGCGCCGCGTGCTCACCGACGTGTTGTCACCGGCGTGAGCGTCGTCGTCGTCACCGGCACCGGCACCGGAGTCGGCAAGACGATCGCCACCGCGGCTCTGGCATGTCACGCCAGGTCCGTCGGCGTCGACGTCGCGGTGTGCAAGCCGGTGCAGACCGGAACCCGGGACGGTGACGACGACCTCGCCGAGGTGGCCCGTCTGTCCGGGGTAGCCGAATTGCATTCTCTGGCAAAGTTTCCCGAGCCACTGGCGCCGCAGGCAGCCGCCGCGCGGGTGGGCGAGACCCTGCCGGGCAGGGCGGCCCTCCTCGACATGGTGACCGCCGTGGACCGGCCGGGCAGACTCACCCTCGTCGAGGGCGCCGGCGGCCTGCTGGTCGAGATCGGCGCCGACGGGGTGACATTGCGCGACCTCGCGGTCGGCCTCGGCGCGCCGGTGCTGACCGTGGTGGCGCCGGGCCTGGGCACGCTGAACCACACGGCGCTGACGCTGGAGGCCCTCGCCGCCAGGGGGATCGCCGGCGCGGGTCTGGTGATCGGTGCCTGGCCGGCCGACCCGGGTGTGGCCGAGATGGGCAACCGGGAGGCGCTGGCACGGTTGGCGCCGGTCCGCGCTGTGCTGCCAAGTGGTGCCGGGGCGTTGACGGCGCAGCAATTCGAGTCCGTGAGCGCGGCGGCCTTCGACAGATCCTGGGTTCGGAGTCTGGTCGACTGATGGTCCACTCCGTGGAGATGCTGTTCGACGCCGAGACCGAAGCGGCCGTCGTGCAGATCTGGGACGACCTGATGGCTGTCGGTGTGCGCAGCCAGGCCGCCCACCGGTCGCTGAGCAACCGGCCACACGTCACCGTCACCGTGGCCGAACAGATGACCGACACCGTCGACGCCGCGTTGCGGCCCGCCCTGGCCCGACTGCCGTTGGACTGTCGGATCGGGGCGCCGATGGTGTTCGGCGCCCGCTCGGTCACGCTGGTCCGCCTCGTGGTGCCGTCTGTCGAACTACTGGCCCTGCACGCAGAGGTCCACCGGATCTGTCTGGCGCACATGCCCGACGGTGCGCTGGCGCACACCGCACCGGGGCAGTGGACACCACATGTCACGTTGGCGCGGCGGATGGCGCCCGATCAGCTGCCCCAGGCGGTGGCGTTGCCGCTGGGCATCGAGATTCGCGGTCGCATCACAGGTTTGCGGCACTGGGACGGCAACAGCAAGGTGGTGCACCCGATCGACTGAGGCGTCACGCGTCGGCGCGGCTGTGGGCGGCGATGCCATCGACGAGAAGGTTCAGGCCGAATGCGAATCGGGCACTGGGGTTCTGGTTCCAGACGGTCGCCGCCACGTCGGCGCCCGCCGCGTCCCACTGCATCCGGGACTGCTCGTCGGCGGTGAAGCCGAGCACGTAGTACACGACGGAGCGGGCGGCCAGCTCCGCATTGGCAGCGGTCACACCGGCTTCGGCGGCCGCAGCACCGAGCTGGGTGAGAACGTCGTCCATCACCTCGGACTGGCCGGCGGCGAAACTGGCCGAGACCAACTCGGCGGCGTCGGTGTGCGACAGCAGCGCGTCGCGCAGCTGCCCACAGATGCCGACGATGCGGGCCCGCCAGCCGCCGCGTTCCCCGTGGACCGGCTCCAGGATGCGGTCGGCGACGGCGCCGAGGAGCTGCTGTTTGTTGGCGAAGTGCCAATACAGCGCCCCGGGGGTGACGGCCAGCTCCCGGGCCAGCCGCCGCATCGACAGGTCGGCGATGCCGTAGTCGTCCAGCAGCGCCGTCGCTGCGTCGACCACGTCACGTTTGTGGAGCTGCACACCGGTACCCTAACCTGAACGGTGTTCAAGTGGGCGACAGATAGGGCTGGCGAGTGAGCGATATCCTGGCAGTGGCACGTGAGCAGGTGCTGGACCGGGGCGAGGGCCTCGACCAGGACCAGACCCTGCAGGTGCTTCAGTTGCCGGACGACCGTCTCGACGACCTGTTGGCGCTGGCGCACGAGGTGCGGATGGCGTGGTGCGGTCCGGACGTCGAGGTCGAGGGCATCATCAGCCTGAAGACCGGCGGCTGCCCCGAGGACTGCCACTTCTGTTCGCAATCGGGGCTTTTCGCCTCCCCGGTGCGCAGCGCATGGCTCGACATCCCGAGCCTGGTCGAAGCGGCCAAGCAGACGGCCAAGACCGGAGCCACCGAGTTCTGCATCGTCGCCGCGGTCCGCGGTCCCGACGAACGGTTGCTGGCGCAGGTCGCCGCGGGCATCGAGGCGATCCGCAACGAGGTCGACATCCAGATCGCCTGCTCGCTGGGCATGCTGACCCAGGACCAGGTCGAGGCGCTCTCGGCGATGGGCGTGCACCGCTACAACCACAACCTGGAGACGGCGCGCTCCTTCTTCACCAACGTCGTGACCACTCACTCTTGGGAAGAGCGCTGGGGCACGCTGCAGATGGTCCGCGAGGCCGGTATGGAGGTCTGCTGTGGCGGCATCCTGGGCATGGGCGAGACGCTGGAACAGCGCGCGGAATTCGCCGCCAACCTGGCAGAGCTGAACCCGCACGAGGTGCCGCTGAACTTCCTGAACCCGCGCCCGGGCACCCCGTTCGGCGACCTGGAGGTATTGCCTGCCGCCGATGCCCTGCGGGCGGTCGCGGCGTTCCGGCTGGCACTGCCGCGCACGATGCTGCGGTTCGCGGGTGGCCGCGAGATCACTCTCGGCGATCTGGGAGCCAAGAAGGGCATCCTGGGCGGCATCAACGCCGTCATCGTCGGCAACTATCTGACGACGCTGGGCAGGCCCGCCGAGGCGGATCTGGAACTGCTCGACGACCTGCAGATGCCGATCAAGGCGCTCAACGCCAGCCTGTGATGGGCATCGTCATTTCACACGAGGGCGAGCTGCCCGCTCCGGTCGGCGCAGGCGTTTACAACGTGTACACGGGGGAGCCCGCAGGCAGCGCTGTGCCCACGACAGCGCAGCTGGGCCTGGAGCCCCCGCGGTTCTGTGCCGAATGCGGCCGCCGGATGATCGTGCAGGTGCGTCCGGACGGCTGGTGGGCGAAGTGTTCGCGGCACGGGCTGGTCGATTCCAAGGATCTGGAGCTCTATCGATGACCGTCCCGCCCCCCGAACCCGGGGTTTCGCGAGCGCAGGCCGCGGTGACCGTCGTGGTCGGTGCCGCGGTGATGGGCGCTCTTGTCGGCGCGTTGTGGGCGTGGCTGGCGCCGCCGATCCACGGCGTGGTGGCGCTGACCCGCTCCGGCGAACGGATCACCGCGTCGCTGGGCAGCGAGTCGGACCATTGGTTCACCTCGGCGTTCATGTTCGTCGGCATGCTCGGGGTGGTGGCGGTGGTCGGCGCGGTGCTGTCGTGGCAGTGGCGCGCTCACCGCGGGCCGGTGATGGCGGCGGCGCTGACGGTCGGTGGTGTGGCCGCCGCGGCGGTCGCAGCCGGGGTGGGGGCATCGCTCGCCCGCCTGCGCTACGGAACCGTCGACGTCGCCGGGGCACCGGTGTCAGAAGAGAGTCGGGTGCACTACGTCGTGGAGGCGCCGGCGGTGTTCTTCGGACATTCGCCGCTGCAGATCGCGGCGACGGTGCTACTGCCCGCCGCGGTCGCGGCGTTGGTGTACCTGCTGGCCGTCACCGCGACGGTGCGTGACGACCTAGGTGCCTGGCCGCCGGTCGAATACCCTCTGCCGACTACTGGTCGAATCGGGACAGGGGCTGACGCTCCACCCGCCGCCCCGTCAGCACCTTGGCCGTGATCACGCTGAGCGTGAGCATCCCCCGGTAGGTCGAAGGATTGAGCAGCGTCGGCCACTTCGTGCGGGCGATGTGGGCACGCAGCGGCCGGCCCGCGAAGCGATCCCGCAACCAGCGCAGCGTCATCGGCGCGGACATCGGATGCAGCAGCAGGTGCTCGCTGAACATGTCGCGGTGGTAGGTGACGCTGGCACCCCCGCGGGTGTAGGTCTCGGTCAACTCGTCGATGTCGGCGACGGAGATGATCCGGTCGTGCACGGCCTGAACGATGAGCACCGGTGCCGTCGGTGCGCAGGTGCCGAGCTTGATGCTGTCGAAGACGTGCTGGACCTCCGGAGTCAGCAGCACCTCCTCGAGCGGCCGGTCGATCAGGCTGGCCATGTCTGTGCCCGCGAGCCGGATCATGGCGTGTGCGGTGGTCATCCGCTCGATCCGGGCGAGCATCGCCTTGCCCTCGTCGGTGGCGTGCTCGGAGATGATTCGTTCCAGGTCGGGGTAGATGTGGGTGAGCGCGGCGACGACCATCGCGGGCAGGCCCGAGTAGATGCTGCCGTTGAGCCGACGGAAAGTGTGGCCGAGATTGCCGACGGGCGAGCCCAGTACCGCGCCGACGACGTTGAGTTCCGGTGCGTAGGCGCCCTGGACTTCGGCGGCCCACGCCGAGGCCAGTCCGCCGCCGGAGTATCCCCACAGGCCGACCGGTGAGTTGGGGCTCAGGCCGAGCGAATCGTGGTTGATCGCGGCGCGGACGCCGTCGAGCACGTGGTAGCCGGGCTCGTAGGGGGCGCCCCACATGCCCGCGGTGCCCTCGTGGTCGGGAACCGAGACTGCCCACCCTTCGGCGAGCGCGGCGGCGATGAGCAGGAATTCGAACTGTGCCACCGCACCGACGGCCTTGGCGCCGCGCCGCAGTGCGTAGGACGGGAAGCAGCGCCCGGCCACCGCGTCGATGGCGCACTGGTAGGACACGATCGGAAGCGGGCCGGTATCGGCCCGTTCAGTGGGTGCTACCACGGTGGTGACGGTGGCCTGGGGCTCTCCGTTGAGGTCGGTGGACCGGTACAGCAGCTGGGTGGCAGTGAACTTCTGCGGGATGAAGCCCAGAAACGCGACCTCGACGTCACGGGAGCGCAGCACCGTGCCCGGACGGGCGTGCTCGAAGCCTTCGGGTGGGCGGTGGAACGAGTCATGCGCGGGCACAACCGGCCGGGACTTGGGCGCAAGGGGCTCGTGGGGGACCTGACCGATCCACTCGGCTCCGGTCGACCGTGCCACGCTGCCCAAGTCCATCCAGGCATTCTTGCCTAAGGATGCACTAAGAAGCCAACCGACTCACCCGGGTGGGCGCAAAGCAGCAAACTCGTCGGTGACGCGGTAGCGCGCGTCGGTGAACCGGTACAGCGCCGCCGGTCGGCCCCCACTGCGTCCCGAGCGCGCCGTGGTGCCGGTCCTGGTGATGACGTGACGACGCTCGAGCACCCGCTGCAGGTTGGTGGCATCGACCTGGTGGCCGAGCGCGGCGCTGTAGATGTCGCGCAGTGTCGACAGCACGAATTCTGCTGGCGCGAGGGCGAATCCGATGTTGGTGTAGGAGAGTTTGGCGACCAGACGGTTGTGTGCGTGCTCGACCATCGGGCCGTGGTCGAACGCCATCGGCGGCAGCTCGCTGACCGGGTGCCACCGGGTGTCGGCGGGCAGTTCCGGGGTGGCGGGGGAGGGCACCAGCCCGAGGAACGTCGACGCGATGGTCCGTCGCTGCGGCACCCGATGCGGGTCGGAGAACACCGCGAGTTGCTCGAGGTGGGCCAGTTCGCGCAGATCGACCTTTTCGGCGAGTTGGCGCCGGACCGAGCTCGTCAGGTCCTCGTCGTCACCGAGGCGGCCCCCCGGCAGCGACCACTTCCCGCGTTCGGGGCTCAGGGCGCGCTGCCACAACAGCACATGAAGTGCGGGTTTGTGGCCGGCGCCGGATGCCCGGCCCTGTCGAACCTGGAACACCGCGGCCAACACTTCGTGGTCGGTGCTAATATGGGCCATGTTTTCGATTATAAGTCGAAAACCTCGAGGAAGTGAAGGAGGCGGCTATGACGGTGACCGAACAGATGCCCGCTGACCATCTGATGAGCCGCATCGTCGATGGTCCGGGGGGTTTCTCCGGCATCGACGGTGACGCGCAATGGGCCGCCGAGGTGCGCCGGCTCGTCGAGCTTCGCGGTGCGACGCTGCTGGCGCACAACTACCAGCTGCCTGCCATCCAGGATGTCGCCGACCACGTCGGGGACTCGCTGGCACTGTCGCGCATCGCCGCCGAGGCCCCCGAGGACACGATCGTGTTCTGTGGCGTGCACTTCATGGCCGAGACCGCCAAGATCCTCTCGCCGGCCAAGACCGTGCTGATCCCTGACCAGCGGGCAGGGTGCTCGCTGGCCGACTCGATCACCGCCGACGAGTTGCGTGCGTGGAAGGCTGAGTACCCCGATGCCGTCGTCGTTTCGTACGTCAACACCACCGCCGCCGTGAAGGCCGAGACCGACATCTGCTGCACCTCGTCCAACGCCGTTGATGTGGTGGCGTCGATCCCGGCGGACCGCGATGTGCTGTTCTGCCCGGACCAGTTCCTGGGCGCACATGTGCGCCGGGTCACCGGCCGGAAGAACCTGCACGTCTGGGCGGGCGAATGCCACGTGCACGCCGGCATCAACGGTGACGAGCTCGCCGATCAGGCTCGCACCCATCCCGACGCCGAACTGTTCGTCCATCCCGAGTGCGGGTGCGCCACATCGGCGCTCTACCTGGCGGGTGAAGGGTCCTTCCCCGAGGATCGGGTCAAGATCCTGTCCACGGGCGGAATGCTGGACGCCGCCCGGGAGACCGGTGCCCGCCAGGTTCTGGTGGCCACCGAGGTCGGGATGTTGCATCAACTTCGTCGGGCAGCGCCGGATGTGGATTTCCGGGCGGTCAACGAACGGGCCTCGTGCAGGTACATGAAGATGATCACCCCGGCTGCGCTGTTGCGCTGCCTGGTGGAAGGCGCCGACGAGGTGGACGTGGACGTGGATGTCGCCGCGGCCGCCCGGCGCAGCGTGACCCGGATGATCGAGATCGGGCAGCCTGGCGGTGGCGGGGAATGACCGCCGCCTGCGGCGGGGCCGCTCTGTGGAGGCAGCGCGCCGATGTCGTCGTCATCGGCACCGGGGTCGCGGGCCTTGCCGCCGCTCTTGCGGCGCATCGCCACGGCCGCAGGGTGGTGCTGCTGAGCAAGGGCGGTGAGACCGCGACGTTCTACGCCCAGGGCGGTATCGCCGTCGTGCTGCCCGACGCCTGTTACGGCACCGGCGATTCCATCGAAGCCCACGTCGCCGACACGCTGGCGGCGGGCGGCGGGCTGTGCGATGCCGAAGTGGTCCGTTCGATCGTCGCCGACGGACACCGTGCGGTGTCCGATTTGGTCTCCGCCGGTGCATGTTTCGACGAATCCGCGCCGGGCCGGTGGGCGGTGACCCGCGAGGGCGGGCACTCCCGCCGCCGCATCATCCACTCGGGCGGGGATGCCACGGGCGCCGAGGTGCAGCGTGCGTTGGACAGCGCCGCAACCACCCTCGACATCCGCAGGAACCATGTGGCACTGGAGCTGCTGGCGGAATCGGGCACCGTGACGGGCGTACTGGTGCTCAGCGACGACGGCCCCGGCGTCATCCACGCCCCGTCGGTCATCCTCGCGACCGGCGGTCTGGGCCACCTCTATGAGGCGACCACCAATCCCGAAGGGTCGACCGGCGACGGTGTGGCGTTGGCGATGTCGGCCGGCTTGGCTGTCGGTGACCTCGAGTTCATCCAGTTCCACCCGACCATGCTGTTCGACGGGCGCGGCAGTGGCCGCCGTCCCCTGATCACCGAGGCGCTGCGCGGCGAAGGCGCGAAGCTGGTCGACGCCCAGGGAGATTCGATCACCGAGGGCGTGCACCCGATGGGCGACCTGGCGCCCCGGGATGTGGTCGCAGCGGCGATCGAGACCCGGCTGGCCGAGTCCGGGGACCGGTGCGTGTATCTCGATGCCCGTCACGTCGCGGACGTGGCGACGCGTTTCCCCACCGTGACCGCGGCCTGTCTGGCGGTCGGGATTGATCCGGCACGCCAACCGATCCCGGTCGTTCCGGGCGCACACTACAGCTGCGGTGGGGTGCTGACCGATGTCTGCGGACGCACGGAGCTCGCGGGAGTGTTCGCCGCGGGCGAGGCGGCGCGGACCGGGATGCACGGCGCCAACCGGCTGGCGTCCAACAGCCTGCTCGAAGGTCTGGTGGTGGGCGGACGAGCCGGTGCTGCCGCAGCCCGGCATGCCGAGGTCGCGGGCCCGGGTCCGGTGGAGACCCCGGCACTGCCGGTACGGCCCGCGGTGGCCCGCGCCGACCTGCAACATGCCATGACCCGGTACGCTTCCGTCGTCCGCAGCGGTGATGGGCTGCGGCGGTTGCTCGACGTGCTGGCGGTGGCGACGCCGCGGGTGATCAAGTCGCGCAACGACTTCGAAGAAGCAGCCCTGACCGCTGTCGCCGGGGCGGTGGCCACCGCCGCGTTGGCCCGCACGGAGTCGCGGGGCTGTCATCACCGCTCGGACTTCCCGGACAGCGATCCGGCGCAGGCGTCCACCGCGGTGCGAGCAGGTGCGGTCGGCAGTCTCGCGCAGGCGGCGGTGAGTTGCTGATGATGCTCACCGAAGACGAGATCGCCGAGGCCCGCACCGTCATCACGCGGGCGCTCGAGGAGGACCTGCGCTACGGCCCGGATATCACCACCCTCGCCACAGTGCCTGCCGACGCATGGACCACGGCGTCGGTGGTGGCCAGGGAGCCGGGCGTGATCGCAGGCTCGGATCTTGCGCTGATGGTGTTCGACGAAGTGCTCGGCGTGGGTGGCTACCGTGTGAAACACCGGGTGCCGGACGGCACCCGCCTGGATGCCGGCGGCGCCGCGCTGACCGTGCACGCGCCGACACGAGGTCTGCTGACCGCTGAGCGCACCATGCTGAACGTGATGTGCCACCTTTCGGGCATCGCGACCACCACCGCAGCATGGGTGGATGCCGTGGCAGGAACGGGAGCGCAGATCAGGGACACCCGCAAGACCCTGCCCGGCCTGCGTGCACTGCAGAAGTACGCGGTGCGGGTCGGCGGCGGCGTCAACCACCGGATGGGGCTGGGGGACGCGGCGCTGATCAAGGACAACCATGTGGCCGCGGCCGGGTCGGTGGTCTCTGCGCTGCGTCAAGTCCGCGCTGCCGCTCCGGATGTGCCGTGCGAGGTGGAGGTCGACTCGCTGGAGGAACTCGACGACGTGCTCGCCGAGGGCGTGGAACTGGTGTTGCTGGACAACTTCCCGGTATGGCAGACGCAGATCGCGGCGCAACGCCGCGCTGCGCGATCTCCGGACACGAAACTGGAGTCCTCGGGCGGGCTGTCGCTGCCGAACGCCGCGGACTATGCGGGAACAGGCGTGGACTATTTGGCGGTGGGGGCGCTCACGCATTCGGTGCAGGTGCTCGACCTGGGGTTGGATCTGTAGCGTGACCCGTTCCTCGGCCCGCGGGGGCATGCTCGTCGTCACGCTCGGGGTGGCAGTGCTGGCGCTGGGTTTGGCTGTGTTCGCGCTGGTGCGCCCCACCGGCACGCAGCCGCAATACACCGACGCCCAGCGCAGCGACGCCGAGACCGCGATCTGTGCGGCATTCCAGACCGTGCGTACCGGGGTGGAGACGAACACGAACCGGCAACCGCCGGGCGGCGCCGACGACATCGGCGGTGCGCTCGCGGTAGCCGCCAACGCCAGGGTGGCGCTTTACGACGGCGGGCAGTACCTGCTCGCCCGTCTGGACCCGGCGACCCCCGCAGACCTCGCAGACCAGATCCGGAAGTTCGGCAACCAGCTGATGGACATCGGCGCCGCCGCGACCGCGGGTGTGCCCAACACCGATCCGGCGCAGTCCGACCGGCTCGAGCAGGCCGAGGCCACCGGCGACGTCATCACCGGTCTGTGCGGCTAGCGTGACGCGGTGAAGGCCGAACCGTCGATCAGGCCGTGGCCGGTCCCCGCCGAAGCAGCGCCAGCACCACGGCGGCCGTTGCGAACAGGCCGGAGAACACCCGATTGAGCATCGTCTGCTGCCGCGGAGTTCGGAGCCACACCAGTAACCGCACCGACAGCGCGGCGTAACACCCCATCACGACCAGATCAACAGCCACCATCGTGACCCCGATGGCAAGGTACTGGGGCACGAGCGGTGCCGTGGGAACCACGAACTGCGGCATCACCGCCAGAAAGAACAGCAGGCCTTTCGGGTTCGTGGCATTCACCAGAAATCCTCGCGCCAGCAGCGATGTGCGGCGGGCGTCGACGGCTCGGTGCACCTGGGCATCGAGGTCGAGTGGGGCGCTGCGCCACTGCCGGACCGCCAGATAGGCCAGATACGCCACACCCAACCATTTGATGACGGTGAAGGCCAGAATGGAATTCACCACTGCGGCGCCCAACCCGACTGCGACCAGCGTCAGCTGCAACATGAGCCCCACTTCGAGGCCGACGATGCTCCAGTACCCGCGCTTGACTCCGTGCGTCAGGCCGGTGGCCATCGATTGGATGGCGCCGGCCCCCGGCGACACCGCGATCACGATGGCTGCGCCGAAGAACGCCAGCCACATCTGCCAGGTCATGGAGCGATATCGGCGACGAAGACCCCGGAGCGTTTGGCGAGGCTCTGGGCCACTCGGGGCAGCGAGGCGTCGACTGTGCCGGCAGGGAGCACCCGCGGATGGATCAGGTGCAGCGTTTTCTTGCCGATCTGGATGTCCGCCTCACCGGCTGCGAGCACGTTCTTGACCCAGTTGGTCTTGCCGTGCGCCAAACCGATCGCCAGCACCTGTCCTTTTCGGTACGGCGTGACGATGGTCTCGTAGTCCTTGCCTGACGTACGTCCCCGGTGCTTGATCACACCGAGCCCAGGCATCCGTTTGGAGAGCGGCCGAAGTAGCGGGTTGATGTATTTGATCTGCAGCCTTTCGAACCACGGCGGAAAGATCATCGGCACGCCTGGTGCGTTGTTGGGGTGGTCGCTCCTGCTTGGCCGATCGGACATGACGTCGCCTCCGATACCGATTTGTGCTGCTCTGGGACAATGGTCAGCGTGAATGTATCTCCAGGGCTCATGCGGCGCATCGATCTGCGTGGGACCACGCTGTCGGTCGCCCGGCTGCGGGGTGCGCTGCCACGGGGCGGCGTCGACGTCGACACCGTCGTTCCCAAGGTCAGGCCCATCGTCGACGCGGTCGTGCAGCGGGGCGCCGAGGCGGCCCTGGAATACGGTGCGTCCTTCGACGGGGTCCGACCCTCGCAGGTCCGGGTGCCCGCCGCGCAGCTCACCGCGGCGTTGACCGAACTGGACCCCGACGTCCGGACCGCGCTCGAGGTCGCGATCGACCGCGCCCGCGCGGTGCACGCCGACCAGCGCCGCACCGACACCACCACCACGCTGGCGCCCGGCGCCACCGTCACCGAGCGGTGGGTGCCGGTCGAGCGGGTCGGCCTGTACGTCCCCGGCGGAAACGCCGTCTATCCGTCCAGCGTGGTGATGAACGTGGTGCCCGCGCAGACGGCCGGGGTGCAGTCGCTGGTGATCGCCAGTCCGCCGCAGGCCTCCGGTGCTGGATCCTTCAAAGGCCTGCCCCATCCGACGATCCTGGCGGCCGCCGCGCTGCTCGGGGTCGACGAGGTGTGGGCGGTCGGCGGCGCGCAGGCCGTCGCGCTGCTCGCCTACGGTGGCACCGACACCGACGGTGTCACCGAGCTCGCACCGGTGGACATGATCACCGGGCCCGGCAACATCTACGTCACCGCGGCCAAGCGGATCTGCCGGTCCCAGGTCGGCATCGACGCCGAAGCCGGCCCGACCGAGATCGCCATCCTGGCCGACCACACCGCCGATCCGGTGCACGTGGCGGCGGATCTGATCAGCCAGGCCGAGCACGACGAGATGGCCGCCAGCGTCCTGGTCACCGACAGCCCCGAGCTGGCCGATGCCACCGACCGCGAGCTCGCCCACCAGCTGGAGACCACCGTGCACCGCGAGCGCGTGACGGCCGCGCTGAGCGGGCAGCAGTCGGCGGTGGTGCTCGTCGACGACATCGACAGCGGGGTGCGCACCGTGAATGCCTATGCCGCCGAGCATCTGGAGATACAGACCGCCGCAGCGGCCGACGTCGCGAACCAAATCCGTTCGGCCGGAGCCATCTTCGTCGGCGCGTGGTCGCCGGTGAGCCTGGGGGACTACTGCGCGGGGTCCAACCACGTGCTGCCCACCGCCGGATGCGCCAGGCACTCCAGTGGCTTGTCGGTGCAGACGTTCCTGCGGGGCATCCACGTTGTCGACTACACGGAGGCGGCGCTCAAGGACGTCGCGGGCCACGTGGTCACGCTGGCGAAGGCCGAGAACCTGCCAAGCCACGGTGAGGCCGTGCGGCGGAGGTTCGAGCGGTGATGCGCGAGATCACCCTGGCCGACCTGCCGTTGCGCGACGATCTGCGGGGCAAATCGCCCTACGGCGCGCCGCAACTGGCCGTCCCCGTCCGGTTGAACACCAACGAGAACCCCCACCCGCCGACGCCGACGTTGATCGACGACATCGCCGATTCGGTACGTGCGATCGCCGGCGAGTTGCACCGCTATCCCGACCGCGATGCGGTGGCGCTGCGCACCGACCTCGCCGCCTACCTCAGCGCCCAGACCGGGACCGCGGTGGGCGTCGAGAACATCTGGGCGGCAAACGGTTCCAACGAGATCCTGCAGCAGCTACTGCAGGCGTTCGGAGGTCCGGGCCGCAGCGCGATCGGTTTTGTGCCGTCCTACTCGATGCACCCGATCATCTCCGACGGCACCCAGACGGCCTGGGTGACCGCACACCGTGACGACGATTTCAGCCTCGATCCCGGGGTGGCCGCGCAGGCGATCAAGGAGCACCACCCCGACGTCGTGTTCGTCGCCAGTCCCAACAACCCGTCGGGGCAGAGCGTCTCGCCGGACGATCTGCGCCAACTGCTCGACGTCATGGACGGTGGCGTGCTGATCGTCGACGAGGCCTACGGCGAGTTCTCCTCACAGCCGAGCGCCGTCGGCCTCCTCGAGGAGTACCCGGCCAGGCTCGTCGTGACCCGAACCATGAGCAAGGCGTTCGCCTTCGCCGGGGGCAGGTTGGGGTATCTGATCGCGGCCCCGGCCGTCATCGACGCGATGCTGCTGGTGCGGTTGCCGTACCACCTGTCGTCGGTGACCCAGGCCGCAGCCCGGGCCGCACTGCGCCACGCCGACGACACCCTGGGAAGTGTCGCGGCCCTGATCGCCGAACGCCACCGGGTGTCGGAAGCATTGACCGGCATGGGTTTCCGGGTCATCCCGAGTGATGCGAACTTCGTGCTGTTCGGAGAGTTCGCCGACGCATCGGTCACCTGGCAGCGTTACCTCGACGACGGTGTGCTGATCCGCGACGTCGGGCTCCCCGGATACCTGCGCACCACCATCGGCCTGGCCCACGAGAATGACGCGCTGCTGGCCGCCAGCGCCCGAATAGGAGCATCGTGACTCAGTCTCAGTCCGAACCCGTCCGCGCCACCCGTCGCGCCCGGATCGAACGCAAGACCAGGGAATCCGACATCGTCGTCGAACTCGACCTCGACGGCACCGGCAACGTCAGCGTCGAGACCGGGGTGCCGTTCTTCGACCACATGCTCACCTCGCTGGGCAGCCACGCCAGCTTCGACCTGATGGTCAAGGCCGTCGGGGACATCGAGATCGAGGGCCACCACACCATCGAGGACACCGCGATCGTGCTGGGCCAGGCGCTCGGGCAGGCCTTGGGTGACAAGACGGGGATCCGCCGTTTCGGGGACGCGTTCATCCCGATGGACGAGACGCTGGCCCACGCCGCCGTCGACGTCTCCGGGCGGCCCTACTTCGTGCACACCGGTGAACCGGAGTACATGGTGGAGTTCACCATCGCAGGGTCCGCGGCGCCGTATCACACCGTGGTCAACCGCCACGTCTTCGAGTCGCTGGCCTTCAACGCCCGCATCGCGCTGCATGTGCGCACCCTCTACGGACGCGACCCGCACCACATCACCGAGGCCCAGTACAAGGCGGTGGCCCGCGCACTCCGTCAGGCGGTCGAGTACGACGCCCGCGTCACCGGTGTGCCGTCAACCAAAGGTACACTGTGACAAAGAAACTCGTCGTGCTGGACTACGGGTCGGGCAACCTGCGTTCGGCGCAACGGGCGCTGCAGCGTGTTGGTGCCGACGTCGAGGTGTCCGCCGACCCGGCGGCCGCGATGGCCGCCGACGGCCTCGTGGTGCCAGGGGTGGGAGCCTTCGAGTCGTGCATGACGGGGCTGCGCAAGATCGGCGGGGAGAAGATCATCGCCGACCGACTGGCAGCCGGACGTCCCGTGCTCGGGGTGTGCGTGGGGATGCAGATTCTGTTCGCCCGCGGCGTCGAGTTCGGCATCGAGACGACCGGTTGCGGGCAGTGGCCCGGCGCGGTCATCCGCCTGGATGCCCCGGTGATCCCGCACATGGGATGGAACGTCGTCGATGCGCCCAGCGGCAGTGTGCTGTTCGACGGGATGGACGCCGACACCCGCTTCTACTTCGTGCACTCTTATGCGGCGCAGTTGTGGGAAGGCGATCCCGACGCGCTGTTGACCTGGGCCACCCACGAGGTGTCGTTCCTGGCTGCGGTCGAGGACGGCCCATTGGCCGCCACCCAGTTCCACCCGGAGAAGAGCGGTGACGCCGGTGCCCATCTGCTGTCGAACTGGATGAAGGCGCTAAATTGACCAGCGTGAACGCCACGGTGAATGCGACCACCCCCACGCTGATCCTGCTGCCCGCCGTCGACGTGGTCGACGGACGTGCGGTGCGTCTGGTGCAGGGCCAGGCCGGCAGCGAGACCGAGTACGGCTCGGCGCTCGACGCCGCGATGACCTGGCAGCGTGACGGTGCCGAGTGGATCCATCTGGTGGACCTCGACGCTGCGTTCGGCCGGGGCTCCAACCGGGAACTGCTCGCCGAGGTCGTCGGCAGGCTCGACGTCGCTGTCGAACTGTCCGGGGGCATCCGGGACGACGAGTCGCTGGCAGCGGCGCTGGCCACCGGATGCGCGCGGGTCAACCTGGGCACCGCGGCGCTGGAGAACCCGCAATGGTGCGCCAAGGTCGTCGCCGAGCACGGCGAACGTGTGGCCGTCGGGCTCGACGTCAAGATCGCAGCAGGCGAGCACCGGCTCCGTGGTCGCGGCTGGGAGACCGACGGCGGCGATCTGTGGCCGGTGCTGGAACGCCTTGACCGCGAAGGCTGTTCGCGTTTCGTCGTCACCGACGTCACCAAAGACGGCACCCTCAACGGGCCGAATCTGGACCTGCTGACCAAGGTCACCGAGCGCACCGACGCCCCCGTCATCGCCTCCGGCGGGGTGTCCAGTCTGGACGATCTGCGCGCGATCGCCACCCTGACCGGCCGCGGGATGGAGGGTGCAATCGTCGGGAAAGCCCTGTACGCAGGACGATTCACGCTGCCGCAGGCACTGGCCGCGGTCACCACGTGACCGTCGACCTGGCCCCGTTGCTCGCCACCGCGGCCGACGTGCTCGATGCCGCGTCGACGCAGTTCATCGCGGGCCACCGGGCCGATTCCGCAGTCGCCAAGAAGGGCAACGACTTCGCCACCGAGGTGGATCTGGCCATCGAACGCCGGGTGGTCGCCGAGCTGACCCGGTTGACCGGCATCGGGGTGCACGGCGAGGAGTTCGGCGGCGAGCCGCTGGACTCCGAGTTGGTGTGGGTGCTCGACCCGATCGACGGGACGTTCAACTACGCCGCCGGCCTGCCGACGGCGGCGATGCTGCTGGGTCTGCTCGCCGACGGCGAGCCGGTGCTGGGACTGACCTGGTTGCCCTTCACCGGGCAGCGCTACACCGCGATGGTCGGGGAGCCGGTGCGTTGCAACGGCGAGGTGCTGCAGGCGCTGGCGCCCGCGGCGCTTTCTGATTCGGTGGTGGGGATCGGGACCTTCAACATCGATTCGCGCGGTCACTACCCGGGCCGGTACCGGATGGCCGTTCTGGAGGGGCTGAGCCGTGAGTGTTCGCGACTGCGGATGCACGGGGCGACGGGAATCGACCTCGCCTACGTCGCGGCCGGCATCCTCGGCGGGGCAATCAGTTTCGGCCACCATGTGTGGGACCACGCCGCCGGGGTGGCGCTGGTGCGGGCCGCAGGCGGGATCGTCACCGACCTCGCCGGTCGGCCGTGGACGGTGTCCTCGCCGTCGGCGCTGGTGGCGGCGCCCGGCGTGCACGAGCAGATGCTGGAGATCGTGCGAGCCGTCGGGGAGCCGGAGGACTACGCATGACGGCCGCCAGTGACGTTGCCACCCGGGTGATCCCGTGCCTGGACGTCGACGACGGACGAGTGGTCAAGGGAGTGAACTTCGAGAACCTGCGTGATGCAGGCGATCCTGTCGAACTCGCTGCCGCCTACGACGCCGAGGGCGCCGACGAGTTGACGTTCCTCGACGTGACGGCTTCATCGTCGGGCCGGGCCACCATGCTCGAGGTGGTCAGACGCACCGCCGAACAGGTGTTCATCCCCCTCACCGTCGGCGGTGGGGTCAGAACGGTCGCCGACGTCGACGTCCTGCTGCGCGCCGGGGCCGACAAGGTCGCGGTCAACACCGCGGCGATCGCACGTCCGGAGTTGCTCTCGGAGCTGTCCCGGCAGTTCGGCTCGCAGTGCATCGTGCTGTCGGTGGACGCCCGCACGGTACCCGAAGGGGGCGAGGCCACCACGTCGGGCTGGGAGGTGACCACCCACGGCGGTCGCCGCGGCACCGGCATCGACGCGATCGAATGGGCGGCCCGCGGCGCCGAGCTCGGGGTCGGTGAGATCCTGCTCAACTCGATGGACTACGACGGCACCAAGGCCGGTTTCGACCTGAAGATGCTGCGCGCGGTGCGGGGCGCGGTGTCGGTTCCGGTGATCGCCAGCGGCGGAGCGGGCGCCGTGGAACATTTTGCGCCCGCGGTTGTTGCAGGTGCCGACGCCGTCCTGGCCGCCAGCGTGTTCCACTTCCGGGAGCTGACCATCGGCCAGGTCAAGGCCGCGATGGCGGCCGAAGGGATTGTGGTGAGGTGACTGTGTCCGGGAGGGCGTGCATCGCGCCGAATTCCGATTTTTGGCGGGAAAGTGCGAGAGCGGCCCTACAAAAGTCGGATTTCGGCGTGCCAGGAGTAGGCCCGAGCGCTGGAACGGAAAGTCGGGGCGGTGCAGATGACTCTTGACAGCAAGATCGCGACGCGCCTCAAGCGCACCGCCGATGGCCTGTTCACCGCGGTGGTGCAGGAGCGCGGGACCGGTCAGGTGCTGATGGTGGCGTGGATGGACGACGACGCGCTGGCCCGCACGTTGGAAACCCGTGAGGCTACGTACTTTTCACGTTCCCGAGGGCAGCAGTGGATCAAAGGCGCGACCTCTGGGCACACCCAGCATGTGCACTCGGTGCGGCTGGACTGTGACGGAGACACGGTGCTGCTCGAGGTGGACCAGGTCGGCGGCGCCTGTCACACCGGCGACCACACCTGCTTCGACGCGGATCTGCTGCTGGCGCCGCAGGATCAGGCGGACTGACGCTGCCGCAGCACCTCGAGCGCCTTGTCGGCGTGGGTGTCCATGCTGAACTCGCTGGCGATCACCGCGAGCACGGTGCGGTCGGTGTCGATGACGAACGTCGTGCGCTTGACCGGCATCAGCTTGCCCAGCAGGCCCCGCTTGACCCCGAACTGCGTCGCCACCACCCCGTCGGCGTCCGACAGCAGGGGATAGTCGAAGCTCTGCTGCTCGGCGAACTTCGCCTGCTTGTCGACGGCGTCGGCGCTGATGCCCACCCGGCTGGCGCCCACGGCGGCGAACTCGGCGGCCAGGTCGCGGAAGTGACAGGCCTCCTTGGTGCAGCCCGGCGTCATCGCCGCAGGATAGAAGAACAACACGATCGGTCCGCTCGCCAGCAGTTCGGTCAGCGTCCGCGTCGTCCCTGTCTGGTCGGGTAGTTCGAAGTCGGACACCCGGTCACCCTGCTTGATGCGGTCCATGGTTCCCACCGTACGTCTGGGAGGATGGCACGGTGCAGACGACCGCCAACCTCGTCACGACCTCGCGTGAGGATTTCCGAGCGCTGGCCGCCGAGCATCGTGTGGTCCCGGTGACGCGCAAGGTGCTCGCCGACAGCGAGACACCGCTGTCGGCCTACCGCAAGCTGGCCGCGAACCGTCCCGGAACCTTCCTGCTCGAGTCGGCGGAGAACGGTCGCTCGTGGTCGCGGTGGTCGTTCATCGGCGCCGGCGCCCCATCCGCGTTGACGGTCCGCGACGGTGAGGCGGCGTGGTTGGGTGTCACCCCCAAGGACGCGCCGTCGGGGGGTGACCCGCTCGACGCGTTGCGCCAGACGCTGACGCTGCTGGAGACCGCGGCGCTGCCGGGGTTGCCGCCGCTGTCCTCCGGGCTGGTCGGGTTCTTCGCCTACGACCTGGTGCGCCGACTCGAGCGGCTCCCCGAGCTGACCGTGGACGACCTGGGTCTGCCGGACATGCTGCTGCTGCTGGCGACCGACGTCGCGGCCGTCGACCATCACGAGGGCACGATCACGCTGATCGCCAACGCCGTCAACTGGAACGGCACCGACGAACGTGTCGATTGGGCCTACGACGACGCGGTGTCCAGGCTCGAGGTGATGACCGCCGCGCTGGCCGAGCCGCTCAAGTCGACGGTGGCGACGTTCAGCAGGCCCGCGCCGCAGCACCGCTCGCAACGCACGGTCGAGGAGTACACCGAGATCGTCGACAAGCTTGTCGGTGACATCGAGGCAGGCGAAGCCTTTCAGGTGGTGCCGTCGCAGCGATTCGAGATGGACACCGCCGCAGATCCTCTCGATGTGTACCGGATGCTGCGGGTGTCCAATCCCAGCCCGTACATGTATCTGCTCAATGTCCCCGACCATGGTGGGGGACTGGACTTCTCGATTGTCGGGTCGAGCCCCGAGGCGCTCGTCACCGTCAAGGACAGACGCGCGACGACCCATCCGATCGCCGGTACCCGGTGGCGCGGGGACAGCGAGGAGGAGGATCTGCTGCTCGAGAAGGAGCTGCTGTCCGACGAGAAGGAACGCGCCGAGCACCTGATGCTCGTCGACCTCGGACGCAACGATCTGGGCCGGGTCTGCACGCCGGGCACGGTGCGGGTGGAGGACTACAGCCACATCGAGCGCTACAGCCACGTCATGCACCTGGTGTCCACGGTGACCGGGCTGCTGAACGACGACAGGACGGCCCTGGACGCCGTGACGGCGTGTTTTCCGGCCGGCACGCTGTCGGGAGCCCCCAAGGTTCGGGCAATGGAACTGATCGAGGAGGTCGAGAAGACTCGTCGCGGTCTCTACGGGGGCGTACTCGGCTACCTCGACTTCGCCGGCAACGCCGACTTCGCCATCGCGATCCGCACCGCGCTGATGCGTGACGGCACGGCCTACGTGCAGGCCGGTGGCGGTGTCGTCGCCGACTCCAACGGCCCCTACGAATACACCGAAGCCGCGAACAAGGCCCGGGCGGTGCTCAGCGCCATCGCCGCCGCCGAAACGCTGAGCGAACCGTGATCCGGATCGCGCAGCTGTCCCTGCTGCTCGCCGCGGTGGGACTGTGGGTGGCGTCGCGGCTGACGTGGGTCCAGATCACCTCGTTCGACGGTCTCGGGCATCCCAGGACCGCCGACCTGTCCGGGGCGGTCTGGTCCACGGCGCTGATCCCGCTGGCCCTGCTGGTCGCCGCGGCCGCCGTGGCCGCGTTGGCCGTGCGTGGCTGGCCGCTGCGGGTACTCGCGGTGCTGGTGGCAGCGGCCAGTGCCGGAATGGGCTATCTGGCGATCAGCCTGTGGGTGGTCGCCGACGTCGCGGTTCGTGCCGCCCAGCTGGCGGAGGTGCCGGTGGCCGACCTGCTGGGCACTCAACGGCACTACGGCGGCGCCGTCGTGACATTGGTCGCCGCAGTCCTGTCGCTGCTCGGATCCGTCCTGCTCATGCGGTCGGCGTCCGGCGCGCGGACCGAGGCGACGCGCTACACGCGTCGTCCGGCGCCCCCGTCGGACGAGCCGGCGGCCGCGATGTCGGAACGGATGCTCTGGGACGCCCTCGACGAGGGCTCCGATCCCACCCGGGACCCGGCCGATCCGGACAACAAGGGGCGGTGATCGACGGTGGCGTGGTGGCGACTACCCTTCGTTAGGAATCAGATGGCAGTCAGGGGAAGGGAAGCGAGACCTATGGGTTCGGCGTCCGTGCTCGACTCCATCCTCGAAGGAGTCCGTGCCGACGTTGCTGCTCGTGAGGCCGTCGTCAGCCTGGCCGAAGTCAAGGAGCAGGCGAAGGGCGCACGTAAGCCGCTCGACGTGATGGCTGCTCTGCGCGCCCCGGGGATCGGCGTGATCGCCGAGGTGAAAAGGGCCAGTCCGTCGCGTGGCGAGCTGGCTTCCATCGGTGACCCGGCGGAGCTCGCCCGAGCCTATGAGGACGGCGGCGCCCGGGTGATCAGCGTCCTGACCGAGGAACGTCGCTTCAACGGGTCGCTCGACGACTTGGACGCAGTGCGTGCAGCGGTGTCGATTCCCGTGCTGCGCAAGGATTTCATCATTCGGCCGTACCAGATCCACGAGGCACGTGCGCACGGCGCGGACATGCTCCTGCTGATCGTCGCCGCCCTGGATCAGCCGGTTCTGGTATCGCTGCTCGAGCGCACCGAATCGTTGGGCATGACGGCGCTGGTCGAGGTGCACACCGAGGAGGAGGCGGACCGCGCTCTACAGGCCGGCGCCTCCGTGATCGGGGTGAATGCGCGCGATCTCAAGACTCTCGAGGTCGACCGGGACTGCTTCGGGAGAATCGCGCCCGGTCTGCCCAGCAACGTCATCCGGATTGCCGAGTCGGGGGTGCGCGGCACCGCAGACCTGCTCGCCTACGCCGGTGCCGGCGCCGACGCGGTCCTGGTGGGCGAGGGGCTGGTCACCAGCGGTGACCCGCGCAGCGCTGTTGCCGACCTCGTCACCGCCGGTACGCATCCGTCGTGCCCGAAAACATCTCGTTAAGTGGCTGAGAACGCCGGCCCCGAACTGCCGCGCGCCAGTGCGGCTGTTGCCGAACCCACCACCCACGACCCCGACGCACGGGGGCACTTCGGTGTGTATGGCGGAAGGTATGTCCCCGAGGCGTTGATGGCCGTCATCGAGGAAGTGACCGCCGCCTACGAGAAGGCCCGCGGCGACCAGACGTTCCTCGATGAGCTCGATCGCCTGCAGCGGCACTACACCGGACGGCCGTCACCGATGTACGAGGCCGAACGCCTCAGCGAACACGCGGGCGGCGCCCGGATCTTCTTGAAGCGAGAAGACCTCAACCACACCGGATCTCACAAGATCAACAACGTCCTCGGGCAGGCTCTGCTTGCCCGGCAGATGGGTAAGACCAGGGTCATCGCCGAGACGGGCGCCGGTCAGCACGGGGTTGCGACGGCCACCGCGTGCGCGCTGATGGGTCTGGAGTGCGTGATCTACATGGGCGCGGTCGACACCGCGCGGCAGGCGCTCAACGTGGCCCGGATGCGGCTGCTGGGCGCGTCGGTGGTGGCAGTCGAATCGGGGTCCAAGACTCTCAAGGACGCGATCAACGAGACGTTCCGGGACTGGGTCACCAACGCCGACGACACCTATTACTGCTTCGGTACCGCGGCGGGTCCGCATCCGTTCCCGATGATGGTGCGCGACTTCCAGCGGGTGATCGGGCTCGAGGCACGAGCGCAGATGCTGGATCAGGCGGGCCGCCTGCCCGATGCGGTGGTCGCATGTGTGGGCGGCGGATCCAACGCGATCGGGATCTTCCATGCATTCCTCGACGACGCCGCGGTCCGGCTCATCGGTTACGAAGCGGCCGGAGACGGGGTCGAGACCGGCCGCCACGCGGCGACCTTCACCGGCGGGTCGCCGGGGGCGTTCCAGGGGTCGTATTCGTACCTGTTGCAGGACGAGGACGGCCAGACCATCGAATCCCACTCGATCTCTGCAGGTTTGGACTATCCGGGCGTCGGGCCCGAGCATGCGTTGCTGAAGGATGTGGGTCGGGCGCGCTACGAACCCATCACCGACACCGAAGCGATGGAGGCGTTGTCGTTGCTGAGCCGGGCGGAGGGGATCATTCCGGCCATCGAGTCGGCGCACGCTGTTGCCGGCGCACTGAAGCTGGGATCTGAACTCGGAGCAGGGGCCATCATTCTGGTGAACCTGTCCGGACGTGGGGACAAGGACGTCGAGACGGCGGCGAAGTGGTTCGGGCTGCTCGAGGGCGGAACGTGATGAGTCGGCTGGCAGGCCTTTTCGACTCGTGTCGCGCTGAGAACCGGTCCGCACTGATCGGTTACCTGCCCACCGGCTTTCCCGATGTGGAAACCTCCATCTCGGCGATGACCGCACTGGTCGAGTCCGGATGCGACCTGATCGAGGTCGGCGTTGCGTATTCCGATCCGGGAATGGACGGACCCACGATCGCCGCGGCGACGGAGGCGGCGTTGAGCGGCGGCGTCAAGGTTCGCGACGCGCTCACCGCGGTCGAAGCGATCAGCAACGCCGGTGGCCGCGCGGTAGTGATGACCTATTGGAATCTGGTGTTGCGCAAAGGAGTCGATACCTTCGCCCGCGACCTGGCGTCGGCCGGCGGGCTCGGGATGATCACCCCTGACCTGATCCCGGACGAGGCAGAGGAGTGGATCTCGGCATCGGAGGCACACGACCTGGACAGGATCTTCCTGGTGGCGCCGTCATCGACGCCGCAACGGTTGGCCGAGACGGTGCAGGCGTCTCGCGGGTTCGTCTACGCGGCGTCGACGATGGGTGTCACCGGCGCACGCGACGCGGTGTCGAACGCCGCCCCCGAACTCGTAAACCGGGTCAAGGCGATCTCGGACATCCCGGTCGGTGTCGGACTCGGAGTGCGGTCCCGCGAGCAGGCGGCCGAGATCGGCGCCTATGCCGACGGTGTCATTGTCGGTTCGGCGCTGGTGTCCGCCCTCAAAGACGGGATACCGGCACTGCGGTCCCTGACCGAGGAACTCGCTGACGGCGTGCGCCAGAGGATCACCGCGTGACCACGACGGTCCTCGCCTACATTCCGAGTCCGTCTCAGGGGGTCTGGCAACTCGGGCCCCTGCCGCTGCGTGCCTACGCACTGTTCATCATCGCCGGGATCATCGCCGCGTTGGTGATCGGTGACCGGCGTTGGGTGGCCAGGGGAGGCGAACCAGGCGTCATCTACGACGTGGCGTTGTGGGCGGTGCCGTTTGGTCTCATCGGTGGTCGGGTGTACCACGTACTCACCGACTGGACTACGTATTTCGGCGCAGACGGAGCAGGGTTCAGTGCCGCATTGCGGATATGGGATGGCGGCCTCGGTATCTGGGGCGCTGTTGCGTTCGGTGCGGTCGGTGCCTGGATCGCCTGTCGGCTGCGCGGGATACCGCTGCCCGCATTCGGCGACGCGATCGCGCCGGGAATCATTCTCGCCCAAGGGATCGGACGGCTCGGCAACTACTTCAACCAGGAACTCTACGGTCGGCCGACGACCCTTCCCTGGGGCTTGGAGATCTACGAGCGGCGTAACGCCAACGGCGTGCTCGATTCGCTCAACGGGGTGTCGACCGGCGAGCTGATCGAAGTGGTCCATCCGACGTTCCTGTACGAACTGCTGTGGAATCTGCTGATCTTCGCGGCGTTGATCGTCATCGATCGCAGGTTCAGGATCGGGCACGGCCGACTGTTCGCGATGTATGTCGCGGGGTACTGCCTGGGCCGGTTCTGGATCGAACTGATGCGCAGCGACGCCGCGACGCTCATCGCCGGCGTTCGAGTCAACTCTTTCACCGCCACCTTCGTTTTCATCGGCGCGGTCGTGTACGTCATGGCTGCGCCCAAAGGCCGTGAAGACCCAGCGACCCTTTTGGGTAAATCGCCGGCGAAAGCCGACGAAGACACCGGTGTCGAGGACCTGGTCAAGGATGTCGCCGTGGCAGCGTCCACGACTGGTGTCGTCGCAGCGGCCAAGGTCGCTGCCGGGGAGGACGAGAAGCCGCCGCCCGATAAATCTGCCGATGCCGACGAGTCGGTGACTGGGGCTGTTGGTGGTGTGGGTTCGGTTGAGGGTGACGAGGTGGGTGAGGCCGCCGAGGGGGCCTCGCAGGCTCGCGATGCGGCGGTGGACGGTGAGGCGGATGCGGAGGCGTTGGTCGCTGAGGTGGGCGCTGAGGAACCCGAGGCCGAGGCGGACGCTGAAGAGGCGGAGGCCGAGGCGGACGCTGAAGAGGCGGACGCTGAAGATCCCGAGGTTGAGCTCGCCGCTGGGGAGCCCGAACCGGAATCTGAGTCTGAGGTTGAGCCGGAGTTGGTGACCGGGGCTGT
>NZ_CACSIP010000003.1:146903-170146 GCF_902705885.1 Mycolicibacterium austroafricanum
GGGGCTGTTGGTGGTGTGGGTTCGGTTGAGGGTGACGAGGTGGGTGAGGCTGCCGAGGAGGCTTCGCAGGCTCATGAGGTCGCCGCGGTCGGTGAGGCGGACGCGGAGGCGTTGGTCGCTGGGGTGGACGCCGAAGAACCCGAGCCCGCCACCGAGGAGTCGGTGATAGAAGACGGTGACGGCATCGCGGTCGAGGGTGCTTCTGTAGCTGAGGCATTGAAGGCTGAACCTGACTCAGACGAGGATGAGTCCGAAGAGTCCCTCGACGAGGTTGACGACTCCGGCGAGGCGGCGGCCGAGGACGTCGGGCACACCCCGGATTCACCTGACCCCGACGAGGTTGCCGCCGAAGGTGCTTCTGTAGCTGAGGCTTTGGCCGCTGAGGTCGAGCCAGAACCCGACGATGAGAACTCTGACACGGCCAGCCGGTCCGATTCGCTGACCGGCAGCAACGAGAGCTTCGCCGGCGGTACTTCCTTTCCGTCGGGCGGCAGGGTCCGCCAGTGGCTACGTCGACGCAGGAATCGCTGAGACAGCATTCCCGGCAGGGCAGTGGCGGTGAGCATGAACTACCGGGGAAATTTCATCCGAAAATGTCAGAACTGTCACCGATGTCTTGAGACATGGCACGAAAATGTCAGACCCGTGATCCATAATCGAATGTATGTTCGATCAGCTGTCTCCCGGGGAACTTGTCGCCGTCGTCGAGGATGCACATCGTCTGGAGTCGATGCAGATGGCGCGGAAGCTCGCTGCCGTGGCCCAGCTGTTGGGCCTGCGAGTTGAAGAGGAACTGGCCATTGATGAAGACGCCCGGTCGATGATCGCCGGGTTCGCGCGTACGACGGCGGAGGTGTCGGCAGCGCTGAACATGACCGCTGCCGGCGCACGGCACGTGGTGATGCAGGCCGAGGTGCTGGACTGTCGGCTGCCTCGGCTCGCGGCGTTACTGGCGGCCGGACGGGTGGATTGGGCCACCGTGGAGGTGGTGATCACACGCACCGAGTTGGTCGATGAGGAGAAGTGCGTGGCGTTGGATGCGGTGTTGGCCGACAAGGTCGGTCGGTGGCGGTGCTGGTCGCGGCAGGGGATCATCGACGCTGTCGACCACGAGGTCAAAACCATTGACGCCGATGCGGCCAAGCAGCGTCGGGTAGTGGCCTTCGACGAGCGCGGTGTGAATGTGACTACAGGTCTCGACGGGATGGCCCGGGTGCGGGCCAACATGTCCGCTCAGGCTGGGGCGGCATTCGACAGACGGCTCTCCGAGCTCGCCAAACAGGTGTGCGCCAAGGATCCCCGGACCCTCAAGCAACGCCGTGCCGATGCGGTGGACGCGTTGGTGGACGGGGTGGGCCTGGCCTGCATGTGTGAGAGCCCGGATTGCCAGTACCGCGAGGTGCAATCGCCGGCGCCGGCAACCAGAGCGGTGATGAATGTGATCGCTCCCGCGTCCACGGTGGCCGGGGACGGTCAGGCGCCGGGATAT
Organism: Mycolicibacterium austroafricanum; assembly: GCF_902705885.1. Taxonomy (GTDB): domain Bacteria; phylum Actinomycetota; class Actinomycetes; order Mycobacteriales; family Mycobacteriaceae; genus Mycobacterium; species Mycobacterium vanbaalenii_A. The sequence continues at coordinate 148,393 of NZ_CACSIP010000003.1, forward strand.
CTGGCCGGCTTCGGGGTGATCGACGCCGATGTGGTGCGTGAGTTGGCCACCGATGCGGTGCACCGACAGGTCGCCCAGCCCTCGGTGAGCGACTGTGAAGCGCTGCGATATCGACCTTCGGCGGCGTTGGACCGCTGGGTTCGTTGCCGGGATCTGACGTGTCGGTTCCCCGGGTGCACAGTGCCGGCAGTGCGATGCGATGTGGACCATACCGAGCCGTTCAACCATGCTGACCCAGCGACGGGCGGGCTGACGGTGCCGTGGAATCTGGCGTGTTACTGCCGAGAACATCACCGAATCAAGACATTTGGCGGCTGGTGTGATCGTCAGCTCGCGGACGGCACGATCGTATGGACCTCCCCGGCCGGACAGACCTATTCGACCAGCCCCGGGGGTGCTGAGGTGTTCCCCGAACTACGCCAGTCCAGGCCGCGATCCGACCGTGATCGCAAGCGGATCGCCGAAGCGCGCAAGCGGCTGGCCGAGCGCCGCCCGGTCAACGAGTATCACCGCTACCGCAATCGCGAGGCGGCCCGGGAGATCGACGGCCGGCAATGGCGCAATCATTTCCGCCGAATGCGGGTGCTGTTTCATGGTGAGACGACTGAGACCAAGCCCAGTAAGAGCCCCTTCGCCAGGTGGGTCAACGACCCAGCTGAACCCGAGGAACTGCCCGCCGACTGGCAGCCGCCGCCACTGACCACCTCAGACCCCGACGAACCACCACCCTTCTGAGGCTGGTCGGGTTCTGGCATGCTGGGGGAATGACGGAGCCCCAGTTCAGTGGCAATGACGGTGGCAATTCCTACCCGCCCCCGCCGCAGCAGCCGGGTTATCCACCGCCGGGCCAGTACCCGCCGCCGGCAGGTCAGTATCCCTATCCCTATATGGACCCGGCTGCGCCCTACGGTCGCCATCCGATGACAGGTGAACCGCTGTCGGAGAAGTCGAAGGTGGTCGCCGGGCTACTGCAGCTGTTGGGCCTGCTGGGGCTGGTCGGCATCGGCCGGATCTATCTCGGTTACACCGGCCTGGGTATCGCGCAGCTGGTCGTCGGACTGATCACCTGCGGTATCGGTGCGGTTATCTGGGGGATCATCGACGCCGTCCTCATCCTCACCGACAAGGTGCGGGATCCGGAGGGACGACCCCTGCGCGATGGCACCTAGCAGCACGTCCAGCCCCACCAGGCTCTACACGGCGCTCGGCACGGGCGCAGTGGTCGCCGGCGGCCTCGCCTACGTGGGCTTCGGCGATCCACACAGCACGAGTTTCGTGTTCCCGCCGTGCCCCTTCAAAGCGCTGACCGGATTGAACTGTCCGGCATGCGGCGGACTCCGGATGACCCACGACCTTCTGCATGGCGACTTGGCGACCGCGTTCGTCGACAACGCTTTCCTGCTCATCGGCCTGCCGCTGCTCTTGGTCTGGGTGCTGGTGCGCCGGAGTCAAGGAAAGCCAGCACTGAACGTTCCCACGTTCATTGTGATCATTTCCGCAGCGGTGACGTGGACCGTGGTGCGCAATCTCCCTGGATTTCCGCTGGTCCCGACAGTTCTCGACGGGTAGCCACCGCTTCGCGCTGATACACTCGATCAACGGGCCGGTGCAGTCCCTGACCAGGAAATTTCAGGACTGCGGAGGCCTATGTCCATGCTGTTTTCGGCATTGCCCGAACCTCAAGGCTTGTACGACCCCGACAACGAGTCGGACTCCTGTGGTGTCGCGATGGTGACCGACATCCGGGGACGCCGATCACATTCCGTCGTGACCGACGGCCTGGTCGCACTGGAGCACCTCGAGCACCGCGGAGCGGCAGGCGCCGAACCCAACAGCGGTGACGGGGCGGGCATTCTCATCCAGCTACCGGTTGACCTGCTGTGTGAGGTCGTCGAATTCGAACTTCCGCCGCCCGCAGACGACGGCGCGAACACTTTCGCCGCCGGGATCTGCTTCCTTCCGCAGGAACCCGGCGCCCGCGCCGCCGCCCGCGACGCTGTCGAAGCCGCCGCCGCAGAGGAGGGACTCGAGGTCCTGGGTTGGCGCGACGTTCCCGTCGACGCCGAGGGCGCCGAGATCGGCGTCACCGCACTGGGCTGTATGCCTCACATGTCCCAGCTCTTTGTCGCCGCGCCCGAACACAAGCTGGCCGGCATCGACCTCGACCGCCGGGTGTTCCCGATGCGAAAGCGTGCCGAGCGCACCGGCGTGTACTTCCCGTCGCTCTCCAGCCGCACCATGGTCTACAAGGGCATGCTTACGACGATGCAACTGCCCCAGTACTTTCCGGACCTGCGTGACAAGCGCTGCGTCAGCGCGATCGCGATCGTGCACAGCCGCTTCAGCACCAACACCTTTCCGTCGTGGCCCCTGGCTCACCCGTTCCGGTTCGTCGCTCACAACGGTGAGATCAACACCGTCCGCGGCAACCGCAACCGGATGCACGCCCGTGAAGCCATGCTGGGCAGCGCACGCATTCCCGGTGACCTGAGCAGACTTTCGCCGATCTGCACGCCCGAGGCGTCCGACTCGGCGTCCTTCGACGAGGTCCTGGAGCTGCTGCATCTCGGTGGGCGCAGCCTTCCCCATGCCGTGTTGATGATGATCCCGGAGGCGTGGGAGAACAACACCTCGATGGATCCTGACGAGCGGGCCTTCTGGCAGTTCCATGCCTCATTGATGGAGCCGTGGGACGGGCCTGCCTGTGTCACCTTCACCGACGGAACGCTCGTCGGAGCTGTCTTGGACCGCAACGGATTACGCCCGGGACGCTGGTGGCGCACGATCGACGACCGCGTCATCCTCGCCAGCGAAAGTGGTGTGCTGGACGTGCCTTCCGCCCAGATCGTGGCCAAGGGGCGCCTGCAGCCGGGCAAGATGTTCCTGATCGACACCGGTGCCGGACGCATCGTGTCCGACGACGAGGTGAAGGCCGAGCTCTCCGCGGCCGAACCCTACGGTGAATGGCTGCACGCCGGACTGCTCGACCTCAAGACGCTGCCCGACCGGGCCCGGGTTGCGCCCAACCATGAATCGGTGGTTCGCCGACAGGTTGCCTTCGGCTACACCGAGGAGGACCTGCGAATCCTGCTCACGCCGATGGCGGCGTCGGGAGCCGAACCCCTGGGGTCGATGGGCACCGACACCCCGACCGCGGTGCTGTCGCAGCGGTCCAAGCAACTCTATGACTACTTCGTCGAGCTGTTCGCCCAGGTGACCAACCCTCCGCTGGACGCCATCCGCGAAGAAGTGGTCACCTCGATGTCACGAGTCATGGGCCCGGAGCACAACCTGCTCGAACCCACCGCGGCCTCGTGCCGCCAGATCGTGCTGCGCTGGCCGGTCCTCGACAACGACGAACTCAACAAGATCGTCCACATCAACCACGACGGCGAGCAACCGGGCCTGCGCACCGCGGTCTTGCGGGCCCTCTACGACGTCGAACGCGGCGGTGACGGCCTGGCTGAAGCCATCGAAGACCTCAGGCTGCGGGCCTGCGATGCGATCGCCAAAGGTGCCCGGACGCTGGTTATCTCGGACCGGGATTCCGACCACACCAAAGCCCCGATTCCGTCATTGCTCGCTGTGTCGGCGGTACACCACCACCTGGTGCGTACCAAGCAACGCACCACGGTCGCCCTCGTGGTCGAGACCGGTGACGCCCGCGAGGTCCACCACATTGCGATGCTGATCGGGTTCGGTGCCGCTGCGGTCAACCCCTATCTGGCCTTCGAGTCCATCGAGGACCTCATCCGTGAGGGTGAGCTCACCGGGATCGAGGTGGCCACCGCGGTTCGCAACTACCTCAAGGCGCTGGGCAAGGGTGTCATGAAGGTGATGAGCAAGATGGGCATCTCCACGGTCGCCTCTTACACCGGTGCGCAAGCCTTCGAAGCAGTCGGGATCGACAAGGCCGTCATCGACGAGTACTTCAGCGGCACCCCCTCGCAACTCGGCGGAATCGGCCTCGACGTGATCGCCGAAGAGGTCAAACTGCGTCATCGCCGTGCCTACCCGGAGAATCCCACCGAACGGGTGCACCGACGTCTGGAGGTCGGTGGCGAGTACGCCTTCCGGCGCGAAGGCGAACTGCACCTCTTCACGCCCGAAGTGGTTTTCCTGCTCCAACATTCGACGCGCACCCGACGCTACGAGGTCTTCCAGAACTATTCCGACGAGGTGAACCGGCTGGCGCGGGAAGGCGGTGCGCTGCGGGGGCTGTTCGAGTTCCGAAAGGACCTTCGGCCGCCGGTGCCGTTGGAGGAGGTCGAACCGGTCGAGTCCATCGTCAGCAGGTTCAACACCGGCGCGATGAGCTACGGCTCGATCTCTGCGGAAGCCCACGAGACGATGGCGGTCGCGATGAACAACCTCGGCGGCCGGTCGAACAGCGGTGAGGGCGGCGAGGACGTCGACCGCCTGTACGACCCGAGCCGCCGCAGCGCCGTCAAGCAGGTTGCCTCCGGTCGCTTCGGGGTCACCAGTGACTACCTGGTGAACGCCACCGACATCCAGATCAAGATGGCTCAGGGTGCCAAACCCGGTGAGGGCGGTCAGCTCCCCGGCTACAAGGTGTATCCCAACATCGCCAAGACCCGACACTCCACCCCGGGCGTCGGCCTCATCTCGCCGCCGCCGCACCACGACATCTATTCCATCGAGGACCTGGCCCAGCTGATCCACGACCTGAAGAACGCCAACTCCGAGGCCCGCATCCACGTCAAGCTGGTCAGCTCGGTGGGAGTGGGCACCGTCGCGGCCGGGGTGTCGAAGGCGCATGCCGACGTGGTCCTGATCTCCGGCTACGACGGCGGCACCGGTGCAGCGCCGCTGACCAGCCTCAAACACGCAGGGGCGCCGTGGGAGATCGGGTTGGCCGACACCCAGCAGACCCTCGTTCTCAACGGCCTGCGCGATCGGATCACCGTGCAGTGCGACGGCGGCATGCGCACCGCGCGCGACGTGGTCGTCGCCGCGCTGCTGGGCGCCGAGGAGTTCGGCTTCGCCACCGCGCCGCTGGTGGTGGCCGGGTGCATCATGATGCGGGTGTGTCACCTCGACACCTGCCCGGTGGGGGTTGCCACCCAGAACCCGGAGCTGAGGGCGCGGTTCAACGGCAAGCCTGAATTCGTCGAGAACTTCTTCCGGTTCATCGCCGAGGACATCCGAAAGTACCTGGCCGAACTCGGGTTCCGCAGTATCGACGAAGCAGTCGGGCACGCCGAGGTTCTCGACACCGATATCGGTGTGGCGCACTGGAAGAGCAAGGGCCTGGATCTGACCCCGATCTTCGCGGTCCCCACGGACACCCACGGCGCCCGGTTGACGCAGCGCAGGAGGGTGCGGGGCCAGGATCACGGCCTCGACCACGCTCTCGACCGCACCCTGATCCAGCTCGCCGAAGGGGCACTCGAGGACGCGCATCCGATGCGCCTGGATCTGCCCATCCGCAATGTCAACCGCACGGTGGGAACGCTGCTCGGCAGCGAGGTCACCAGGCGTTACGGGGCGCAGGGGCTACCGGAGGACACCATCCACGTGACGCTCACCGGCTCGGCGGGCCAGTCTCTGGGTGCATTCCTGCCGCCCGGGATCACCCTCGAGCTCATCGGTGACGCCAACGACTATGTGGGCAAGGGGCTTTCGGGAGGAAAGGTGATCGTCAGACCTCAGGACGATGTGCTCTTTCTGCCGGAGGACAACGTGATCGCAGGCAACACCCTGCTCTACGGTGCGACCTCGGGGGAGGTGTATCTGCGCGGACAGGTCGGCGAACGGTTCGCCGCGCGCAATTCCGGAGCGCTGGCCGTCGTCGAAGGTGTCGGCGACCACGCCTGCGAGTACATGACAGGCGGCCGCGTCGTGGTGCTCGGCCGAGTCGGTCGGAACATGGCCGCGGGCATGTCCGGCGGGATCGCGTTCGTCCTGGGCCTCGAACCCAAGCGGGTGAACACCGACATGGTGGAGTTGCAGCGCCTCGACCCGGAGGACCTGGTGTGGTTGCGTGCGGTGATCACGCAGCACGCGCGTCACACCGGCAGCACGGTGGCCACATCGGTGCTCTCGGACTGGCCACGGCGCAGTGCGCAATTCACCAAAGTCATGCCGCGCGACTACCAGCGCGTGCTGCAGGCGACCCGGATGGCGAAAGCCGAGGGCCGCGACGTCGACGCTGCGATCATGGAGGCGAGCCGTGGCTGATCCACATGGTTTTCTCGAGGTGCACCGGGTCGAAGCGACCAAGCGTCCGGTCGACGAGCGGGTCGGCGACTGGCGCGAGGTGTACGAACAGCAGGATCCCCACCAGCGTGCCGGCGAGGTGTCCCAGCAGGCCCGCCGCTGCATGGACTGCGGTATCCCGTTCTGCCACTCCGGGACTGCCGGATGCCCGCTGGGCAACCTGATCCCTGAATGGAACGACCTGGTCCGGCGGGGGCGTTGGGACGCGGCCAGCGACCGGTTGCACGCCACCAACAATTTCCCCGAGTTCACCGGCCGGTTGTGTCCTGCCCCGTGCGAGGCCGCGTGTGTGTTGTCGATCGCCGAAGAGCAGACCGGTGGCAGTGTGACGATCAAACGGATCGAGCAGACGATCGCCGACCAGGCGTGGATGGACGGCATCATCGAACCGCAGCCCGCGGCAATCTCCACCGGTAAACGCGTCGCGGTCGTCGGCTCCGGTCCCGCGGGTCTTGCTGCGGCGCAGCAACTCACCCGGGCCGGTCATGACGTTACCGTCTACGAGCGTGACGACCGGATCGGCGGGCTGATGCGATACGGCATCCCCGAGTACAAGCTGGAGAAGTCCATACTCAACCAGCGTCTCGCCCAGATGCGAGCCGAAGGAACACGTTTCGTCACCGACTGTGAGGTGGGAGTCGACCTGCCCATCGAACAGCTGCGAGCCCAGAACGATGCCGTCGTGCTGGCGGTCGGAGCGCTGCGCGCCCGCGACAACGAGGTCGAGGGACGGGACCTGGCCGGCGTGCACCTGGCGATGGAGCACCTGGTGCCCGCCAACAAGGAATGCGAGGGCGACGGTGCCAGCGAGATCTCTGCGGCGGGCAAGCACGTCGTCATCATCGGCGGCGGCGACACCGGCGCGGACTGCCTGGGCACCGCACACCGGCAGGGCGCCGCGTCGGTGACCCAGCTGGACTACAACCCCGAACCGCCCGAGCTGCGCGACGACTCGCGGTCGCCGTGGCCGACGTGGCCGATCGTGCTGCGGACCCGTCTGTCGCCCGCCCACGCCGAAGGCGGTGACCGCCGCTATCAGGTGGCGGTGCAACGTTTCCTCGGCGACGAGCAGGGCAACCTCCGGGCCGTGGAGATCGCCGAGGTCAAGGTCGAGCGCGACGAATCCGGACGGCGCCACATCGTGCCGGTCGGGGACTCGTTGGAGATCCCATGTGAGCTGGCACTGCTGGCGATCGGTTTCGACGGCGTGGAGCACATGCCGCTGTTGGACGGTCTGGGGCTGGAGCTCAACCGCCGCGGGGCGGTGCCGTGCGGGCAGGACTGGCAGACCACCGCCCCTGGGGTCTTCGTCTGCGGTGACGCCCACCGCGGCGCCTCGCTGATCGTGTGGGCGATCGCGGAGGGCCGCAGCGCCGCGCATGCCGTCGACAGCTACCTGATGGGGGAGTCGGACCTTCCCGCGCCGGTCAGGCCCGGTGCACTGCCGCTGGCCGTCGTCTGAATCGATTAACGACTATGCTCAACACCCGTGAATAGACGCGGAAAGATCGTCTGTACGCTCGGCCCCGCCACTGCCTCGGACGAGGCGATCAGGAAGCTGGTCGAGTGCGGAATGGACGTCGCCAGGCTGAACTTCAGCCACGGCGACTACTCCGACCACGAGTCCAACTACAAGCGGGTCCGAGCGGCTTCCGACAGCACCAAACACGCCGTCGGAATCCTGGCTGACCTGCAGGGACCCAAGATCCGGCTGGGTCGGTTCGCCGACGGGCCCGTCGTCTGGGCCAACGGTGAGACGGTGCGGATCACCATCGAGGACTTCGAGGGCAACCACGACCGGGTGTCCACGACCTACAAGCGGCTGGCGCAGGATGCCAGCCCGGGGGACCGGGTGCTGGTCGACGACGGCAACGTCGGCCTGGTGGTGGAGCACATCGACGGCAACGACGTGGTCTGCTCGGTCACCGAAGGCGGCAAGGTCAGCAACAACAAGGGCATGTCGCTGCCCGGGATGAGTGTCTCCGCCCCGGCGCTGTCGGAGAAGGACATCGAAGACCTGGAGTTCGCGCTGCGGCTCGGTGTCGACCTCGTCGCCCTGTCGTTCGTGCGTTCGCCCGCCGACGTCGAACTGGTCCACGAGGTGATGGACCGTGTCGGCCGGCGGGTCCCCGTGATCGCCAAACTCGAAAAGCCGGAAGCCATCGACAACCTCGAGGCGATCGTGCTCGCCTTCGACGCGATCATGGTGGCCCGTGGTGATCTGGGCGTGGAGCTGCCGTTGGAGGAAGTTCCCCTCGTGCAGAAGCGTGCCATCCAGATGGCCAGGGAGAACGCCAAACCCGTCATCGTTGCCACCCAGATGCTGGAATCGATGATCGAGAACTCCCGCCCCACCCGGGCCGAGGCCTCCGACGTGGCCAACGCGGTGCTCGACGGCGCCGACGCGGTGATGCTCTCGGGGGAGACCTCGGTGGGCAAGTTCCCGTTCGAGACCGTCAAGACGATGGCCCGGATCATCAGCGCGGTCGAGGACAACTCGGTCGCGGCGCCACCCCTGACCCACGTGCCACGCACCAAGCGCGGGGTGATCTCCTATGCCGCCCGCGACATCGGCGAACGCCTCGACGCCAAGGCGCTGGTCGCCTTCACCCAATCCGGTGACACGGTGCGCCGGTTGGCCCGGCTGCACACGCCGCTGCCGGTGCTGGCGTTCACCGCGCTACCCGAGGTGCGCAGCCAGCTGGCCCTGACCTGGGGCACCGAGACCTTCGTCGTTCCGCACATCGAGACCACCGACGGCGTGATCCGTCAGGTCGACAAGTCGATGCTGGAGATGGACCGCTACCGGCGCGGGGACCTGGTGGTCATCGTCGCGGGGGCTCCGCCGGGCACAGTAGGCTCCACGAATCTGATCCATGTGCACCGGATCGGGGAGGACGACGTCTAGTCACAGGGGGTAATGCGTGCCGGAGTCAGAGTCGGCCGCCGACTTCGACGAGCTGCTGGCGATACTGCACCTCGATCAGGTCGACGACGACACCTTCACCGGTGCTCATCCCAGCAAGAACCCCATCCGCACCTTCGGCGGTCAGATGATGGCGCAGGCGTTCGTCGCCGCCGGCCGCACCCTCGCCAACCCGTTGACGCCGAGCGCGCTGTCCGCGCACTTCATCGCCGGCGGGGACCCCGCGCTCGACCTGGAGTTCCACGTCGTCCGGCTGCGCGACGAACGCCGGTTCGCCAACCGGCGCGTCGACGTCATGCAGAAGGGGCAGTTGCTGACCACCGCGATGGTGTCCTACCTGACCGGTGGCAGCGGACTCGAGCACGGCGCCGAACCGCCGTCGCCGGACGATCCCGATGAGCTGCCGCCGATCGATGAACTGCTGCGTGGTTACGAGGACGTGGTGCCGCACTTCGCGAACGCGCTGCGCCCGATCGAGTGGCGCTACACCAACGATCCGGCGTGGGTGATGCGGGACAAGGGCGACCGGCTCACCCACAACCGGGTCTGGATGAAGGCCCGCGGTGTGATGCCCGACGATCCCGTGTTGCACGGCGCCGCGCTGGTGTACTCGTCGGACACCACGGTGCTGGACTCGATCATCACCACCCACGGGTTGTCGTGGGGGCACGACCGCATCTTTGCCGTCACCACCAACCACTCGGTGTGGTTCCACCGGCCGCTGCGGTTCGACGACTGGGTGCTGTACTCGACGAGGTCACCGGTGGCGGCGGACTCGCGCGGTCTGGGGACCGGCCACTTCTACGACCGGTCCGGTCAGCCGCTGGCCACCGTCGTGCAGGAGGGGATCGTCAAGTACTTCCCGCCACGCAAGTCGGGCGCGAGGCCTACGGCGTCGGGCTGACCGTGACGGAGAACTGGTCTTCCACCCGCTGCGTGAACTCGTTGGCGCAGTCCTCGATGGCCTGCTGGTCGGATCCGGCTCGGCTGATGCAGTCGATGTAGTCGCCGCCGCCGACCTCGTTGAAGCCCCACACCGCGAAGGCGATCGCGGCGATGGAAACCAGGATGCTCAGAGCGCCCAGGACGATCCCGGCGGTCGCGATGCCGCCGTTGGTGGCCTCGCCGCGGTTGACTCGGCCACGGCCCAGAAAACCGAGGATGATCGCCACCACTCCGAGGACGATGCCGCCGAAGACGGTGAACAGACTGACGATCGCGACCACGAGTGACGCCACGCCCAGGCCGTTCTTGGGCGCCGACGGGGCGGGCGGGGGATAGCCGCCGTACGAGCCGTACGAGCCGTACGAGCCGTATGGCGGGGGATAGCCGCCCGGGTACGCGCCGTACTGGGGAGGAGGAGGCGGCGGTTCGCTCATGCCGGTGAGATTACTCGCTGGACAGCGAGGGCGACGGTGGTACAGACGGCTCTGCCGGGCAGCGTCTCGGGCAGGTGGTGGGTGGCGACGACCACGGTACGGTCCGCGGGGAACATCGCTCCGGGCGTGAGCAGGTCGACCAGGATCTGGTCGGCATCGGTGCTGTCGAGGTGCTCGGTCGGCTCGTCCAGGAGCAGGGTGGACGCCGTCGACAGCAGCGCCCGCGCCAGCAACAGCCGGCGGCGTTGCCCCGCGGACACCGCGGCCGCGCCGCCGACGAGGACGGTGGACAACCCGTCGGGCAGCCCGTCCAGCCAGCTGCCGAGTCCGCTCTTGTGCAGTGCACAGCGAAGTTCGTCGTCAGTGGCATCACCGCGGGCGACCAGCAGGTTGTCGCGCACTGTGGTGGCGAACAGGTGCGCGTCCTCGGCGAAGAACACGCCCTGCGGTGCGGTGCCCGGCAGCAGACCCGCCGTCTGCATCAGCAGCGTGGTCTTGCCGCAACCGCTCGGGCCGACCACGGCGACCCGGGCGCCCGGCGCCAGCTCCAGCGGAGCCACCACCGGGCGGCGATCGTCATCGGGGGCTGTTTCCAGTGCCAGCAGCCGCTGGGCGGCGATACGGGCCCGGGTCAGTGCCACCGCCGCACCGGGCAGCGTCGCCGTGGCTTCGAATGCCGACAGCGGCAGCAGCATCAGGATCGCGACGGTGGTCGGGGCGACGGAGTCGGACAGCGTGATGCCGGCGATCAGTGCGCCGATCACGCTGATCCCGACCGCGGCAGTGGGCGCCGCCCCCGCCACGGCGGCGGGAGCGGCGGCCCGGTCGATGGCGCGTCCCCATCGGCGTTGCTCGTCACCGGACTCGGTGAGGACACCGGCGAGCCTGCCGCTCACCCGCAGTTCGGGGGCGTGCTCGAGGGCGAGCATCGCCGCGGTGTCCCGGCGTGCGTGGTGCTCGACCGCCACCGTCTCGGCCGCTGAGGCGGCCCGTGCGGCCAGCGCCGGGGCGAGCACTCCCGCGATCACCAGGCAGGCGGCCAGCACCACGGCGGCACCCGGGGAGATCACCGCGATCACCGCGACCGCCGCCACTCCGAGAACCGCGGCCACGCAGCTCGGCACCACGGCGCGCACCAGCACGTCGGAAAGGTCGTCGACGTTGGAACCGACCCGCGCCACCAGGTCACCGCTGTGCCGCCGCATGACAGCGTCCACCGGGCCGGTGGCCAGCCGACTGAAGAGCTGCTCACGGGCGGTGCTCGCAGCGCGTAGCGCGGTGTCGTGCGACGCCAGCCGTTCGCAGTAGCCCAGCACGCCGCGTGAAATGCCCAGTGCGCGGACCGCCACCACGGCGACCGTGAGGTGCAGCACCGGCGGCATCTCCCACGCTCTGGTGATCAGCCACGCAGCCACCCCGGCCAGCGCCAGCGCGCTGCCCAGAGACCCCGCCCCGAACCCGACGGCGATCAGCACCCGGGGCAGTCGCGGCCGCAGCAGGCTCCAGGCCCTGGCCTCAAGGCGCGACACGAACGGCTCCCAGGTCGATGACGTCGTCGCCGATGGCCAGCACCGGCCCGCGGTGCCCCACGACGATCACCGTGGCGCCGTCGGCGGCCCGTGCGCTGATCGCGCGCAGCACCCGGTCCTCGGTCGGCGCGTCGAGGTGGGCGGTGGGTTCGTCGAGGAGCAGCACCGGCGCCGCGCAGCCGAGCACCCGCGCCAACCCGAGGCGCTGCCGCTGGCCCAACGACAGGCCGACGCCGCCGCGCCCGATCACGGTCTGCAGCCCGTCGGGCAGGTCGGCGACGACGTCGTCGAAGCAGGCCAGCCGACACGCCGCCGTCAGGTCGGGCAGCGGGCCGAACAGTTCCAGGTTCTGTTGCACGGTGCCGGGAATCAGCACCGGCCGCTGGGGCAGCCACCCGATCTTGGACCACCATCGCGCGAGATCCAGCTCGGCGACCTCGACACCGTTGACCCTGATCGCTCCCACGGGTTCCAGCCCGAGGATCGTCTGCAGCAACGTGGTCTTACCGATCCCGTTCGGACCGGTCAGCACCGTCACCTCGCCGGGCCGCGCCGCTCGATCCTCGATCTGCACCGTCACCGGCGCGACCACGTCCTGGGTGCCCGTCGGGGGCGAAGCGGTCGCATCGATGAACTGAAATGCCGCCTCCACAGCCGTTTTTCCGTCCTGGGCGGAGTGGAATGCCGCACCGACGCGCCGCAGCGGCCAGAAGACCTCCGGCGCCAGCAGCAGCGCGGTCAGGCCCGCTACCAGCGTCATCTCGCCGTACACCAGTCGCATGCCGACGCTGACCGCCACCAGCGCCACCCCGAGGGTCGCGAGCAGTTCGAGTACCAACGCCGAGAGGAAGGCGATCCGCATCGTCGCCATCGCCGAACGGCGATGTGCCTCACCGAGTTCAGCGATGCGGACCACCGACCCCTGGGCACGTCCGAATGCGCGCAGCGTGGGCAGGCCGGCCACAAGGTCGAGCAGTCGGGATTGCAGCGTCGACATCGCGGTCAGGGCGGCCGCAGACCTCTCCGCGGTCGCCAGGCCGATCAGCACCATGAAGATCGGGATCAGCGGCAGCGCGATCAGCACGATCACTGCTGACTGCCAGTCGAACACAGCGATCACCGCGGCGGTGGCCGGGGTGAGGATCGCGGCGAGGAACAGTGACGGCAGGTATGTCGTGAAATACAGCCGCAATCCGTCCAGTCCGCGGGTCACGACGACGGCGGCGTCATCGCGGCGCCGCGCGAGCTCACGCGGTGGCAGAGCGGTGGCGGTGGTCAGCACCTGATCGGTCAGATCGGCGATCACCGAGCTCGCGCCGCGCTGCGCGAGCCTGCCCTGCAGCCACTGGATCAGGGTGCGGACGGTCCACAACGCCGACAGGACGACGATGGGGCCGACGTGCTGGTCGAGTGCGCGGGACGCGGGGTCGGTGATGACCTCGGCGACGATGCCGGCGAGCACCACCGCCGAGGAAATGGTGCACGCCGCGGTCAGCACACCGCACACCGTCGTGGCGACCAGGAACCGCCGCATCGCTCCAGAGACCCGCCACAGTCGCGGGTCTATCGGGGCGCGCGAGGCAGATTCCGGTTCGGTCGTCAGTTCGGGCGCCTCGACAATCCGATGGACTCGGGTATGCCGTCCGCGCTGATCCGCTTGCGGAACACCCAGTAGGACCAGGCCTGGTACCCGATCACCAGCGGGAGCAGCGCCAGCGATGCCCATGTCATGATCCGCAGCGTGTACGGGGTCGACGAGCCGTTCTCGATGGTGACGTTCCAATCGGCGTTCAGGGTGGAGGGCAACAGGTTCGGGTACATCGACCCGAAGATCAGCACCGCCACCGCGACGATGACGAGCACCATCGACGCGAAAGCCCAGCCTTCCCGGGTGCCGCGCCACACCAGGGCGACCGACACCAGCAACGCCACCACCGCGACGCCCAGTGCCAGCCACGTCCACGACTTCCCGTAGCCGAGTTGGGTCCACAGCCCGAAACCGCCGGCGAGCACGATCGCCGGGACCGACAACCCTCGGCCGAACCGCAACGCATCCTCACGAAGAACCCCGGAGGTCTTCAGCGCGATGAACACCGATCCGTAGAACGCGAACAACGAGGCGGTGGCCAGTCCGCCGAGCAGCGTGTACGGGTTGAGCACGTCACCGACACCGGCAAGGGATTGCCCGCCGGCGTCGATGGGAAGGCCGCGCAACAGGATCGCGAAGGCCACCCCCCACAGGATGGCGGGCAGCCACGAACCCAGTGCGATGCCGATGTCGGCCCAACGGCGCCACTGTGGATCGTTGATCTTGCCGCGCCACTCGATTCCGACGATGCGCAGGATCATCCCGAAAAGGATTGCCAGCAGAGGGAGATAGAGCGCCGAGAACAGCGTGGCATACCAGTTGGGAAAAGCCGCGAACATCGCGGCGCCGGCGGTGATCAGCCACACCTCGTTGCCGTCCCAGACGGGCCCGATGGTGTTGAGCACCGCGCGCCGACGATCATCGGGATCGCCTTCGCCGCTCGAGCCCAGCGGGGCCATCAACATGCCCACCCCGAAGTCGAATCCCTCGAGCACCAGAAAACCCAGGAACAGCACGGCGATCAGGTAGAACCACAGTTCGTGAAGTGGCACGACGATCTCCTAGTAGGCGAAAGACAACGGTGCGACGTCGTCCTTGTCGGGTGGTGTCGGCGGGGCCGGCTCTGAGTCATGCTCCTGCGGGCCTTCGGTGACGTAGCGGCGCATCAGGTAGAACCACACCACCGCCAGGGCGCCGTACAGCAGCGTGAACACCCCGAGTGAGAACAGCACCGTCCCGGCGGCGTTGTTGGACACGCCGTCCTGCACCGTCATTCGCACCATCTGGTCGCCCGTCGGGTTGGGCACCACCACCCACGGTTGACGGCCCATCTCGGTGAATATCCAGCCCGCCGAGCTCGCCAGGAACGGTGTCGGGATGGTGAGAATGCCCAACGTGCCGTACCACCGCTGGTCGGGTATCCGTCGCCGCCGGGTGAGCCACAGGGTCAACAGCGAGAACGCTACGGGCACCAGCAGCAGTCCGATCATCGCCCGGAAGGCCCAATAGGTGACGAACAGGTTGGGCCGGTAGTTCCCGGGCCCGAACTGCTGCTCAGCCTGCTGCTGGAGGTCCTCGACTCCCTCCAGGGTCACACCCGAGAACTCGCCCTCGGCCAGGAACGGCAGCACGTAGGGCACCTCGATGACGCGGGTGATGCTGTCACAGTTGTTGTGCGTACCCACGGTCAGGATCGAGAAGTCGGGGTCGGTTTCGGTGTGGCACAACGATTCTGCGGACGCCATCTTCATCGGTTGCTGGACGAACATCAGCTTGCCCTGCACGTCTCCGGTTGCCAGCAGACTGACCGCGGCGATCAGCGCGACGACGCTGCCGAGGATCGCCGCAGGACGGTACATGGTCTGCGCCTCGACGCCCTCTCCGGCGCGTGAGCGGACCATCAGCCACGCACAAACCCCGGCCACGAACGCGCCGGCGGTCAGCAGCGACGCACCGATCACGTGGAGGAATGCCCAGATCGCGGTGTTGTTGGTCAGCAGCGCGCCGAAGTCGACGAGCTCGGCCCGGCCGGACTCCGGATTGAATCTGGCACCGACGGGATGCTGCATGAACGAGTTCGCGGCGATGATGAAGAACGCCGAGGCGTTGACGCCGAACGCGACGATCCAGATGCACGCCAGGTGCACCAGCCGCGGAAGCCGGCTCCAGCCGAAGATCCACAACCCGATGAAGGTGGACTCGAAGAAGAACGCGATCAGACCCTCGAACGCCAGCGGCGCACCGAAGATGTCACCGACGAACCGGGAGTACTCACTCCAGTTCATGCCGAACTGGAACTCCTGCACGATGCCGGTGGCCACGCCGATCGCGAAGTTGATCAGGAACAGCTTGCCGAAGAACCGGGTCAATCGATACCAGGCCGGGTTTCCGGTGGCCACCCACACCGTCTGCATGACCGCGATGAGGGGAGCGAGCCCGATGGTCAGTGGCACGAAGATGAAGTGATAGACGGTGGTGATACCGAACTGCCAACGCGACACGTCCAGTGCATCCATGTGCCACTCCCGGGGTTCGACCGATCGACCTACTACATCTACGACAGAGTGTAGTAGCTATTCCGGCCGATGGTGCTAGGGGCTTTTGGCCTCTTGTTCAGGCGATGACGTCGTGACTTCTTCTGTCGGCTCTGTCGGCTCTGTCGGCTCTGTCGGTTCTATCGGTCCGGCCAACGTCTTACTGGCCGCGCGGATGCCGAAGGCCGAGACCGCCTCGAAGACGCCGATCACGATGAGCCAGATGCCGACGACCATGGTCAGCGTCGCCAGCGACTCGAACGGAGAGGCCAGCAGGATCACGCCGGCGATCAGGCTGATCACGCCGATGAAGACCTCCCACCAACGGCCGGGGAGTGTGGGGTCGCTGATCGCCGACACCGCTGTGGCCACGCCACGGAAGATGAAGCCGATCCCGATCCAGATGGCAAGCAGCAGGATGGATTCCTGCAGGCTGCGGAAGCACAGCACAGCCAGGATGAGAGCCGCTGCGCCACTGATGAACAGCAGCACCCGGCCACCGGCCGACACGTGGAGGCTGAACGCGAAGAACACCTGCGAGATGCCGGTGATCAACAGGTAGGCACCGAAGAAGATGGCCGCGACCAGGATGGTGATACCGGGCCAGGCCAGCACCATCACGCCGAGGATCACGGCGAGCACCCCGGAAAACAGTGTGTTCTTCCACAGATGCTGCAACATGCTTGGGGGAGCGGCGGTTTCCATGCGCGAAGTGTCGCACACGCCGCGGGGCCCCAGCTTGATTTCGCAGTACGGCTGTGATGTCTCCACACGGTCGTTAATGTCTCGTTACCGGCGCTGCGCGTCGGGTCATCGGTCGTTAACGTCCTTGGCTGGGGAATACGCGGGGACCCAGGCGCAAGACGCTGACGACCCGAAGCAGAAAGTAGAGGCAACCGTGTTGGGTGAATTCCAAGACCGCCGGCCCAGGTTCTGGCGTATCGCGGCGGCGTTCGCCGCCACCGGCGCCCTGGCTCTGTCGGGTTGTTCGAGCAGTTCTGAGCCCAGCGACCCGTCCGCGCCGACCGAGGCCCCACAGGCCGAGACGGTCGACGCGATCGCACAGACCGTGCCCGAGGACATCAGGTCGGCAGGCACGCTGATCATCGGGGTGAACATCCCTTACGCCCCGAACGAGTTCAAGGATCCCGACGGCAAGATCGTCGGATTCGACGTCGACCTGATGAACGCGATCGCCGGCACCCTGGGGCTGACCCCCGAGTACCGCGAGGCCGACTTTGCCAAGATCATCCCGTCGATCCAGGGCGGTACGTTCGACGTCGGGATGTCGTCGTTCACTGACAGCAAGGAGCGCGAGGAGCAGGTCGACTTCGTCACCTATTTCTCTGCGGGCACCCTGTGGGCGCAGCCGGTCGGCGGAGGCATCGATCCGGAGAACGCATGCGGCAAGAAGGTCGCGGTGCAGGCGACGACGGTCCAGGAGACCGACGAACTGCCCGCCCGCAGTCAGGCGTGCACCGAGGCAGGTCAGCCGCCGATCGAGATCATCCCGTTCGACAGCCAGGATGCCGCGACCAACGCTGTGGTCCTCGGTCAGGCCGACGCGATGTCGGCGGATTCGCCGGTGACGCTGTATGCGATCAAGCAGACCAACGGCAAGCTGGAGCAGGCCGGTGAGGTGTTCGATTCGGCACCCTACGGCTGGCCGGTGGAGAAGGGTTCGCCGCTGGCCCAGTCGCTGTTGCAGGCTCTGGAGCACCTGATCGAGACCGGTACCTACGAAGAGATCGCGGCGAACTGGGGTCTCGAGGAGGGCATGATCGAGAAGCCGGTCATCAACGGCGCGGTCTCCTGACCCGCCGGGGGCAACAGACATGACCGATGTCGGCAAGCCGCCGGAAGCCATCGACGCCGTCCCGTTGCGCCACCCGTGGCGTTGGGTGGCGGCGGTTGTCATCATCGTGCTGGTCGGGCTGTTCCTGTACGGCGCCGCGACCAACCCGGCATACGGGTGGTCGACCTACTCCGAGTACCTGTTCAACGAGCGGATCCTGCTCGGGGTGTTCAACACCCTGCAGCTGACCGTCTACTCGATGGCGATCGGCATCGTGCTCGGGGTGGCGTTGACCGTGATGCGACTGTCGTCCAACCCGGTGCTGGGCGCGGTGTCGTGGGTCTTCCTGTGGATCTTCCGCGGCACCCCGGTGTACGTGCAGCTGGCGTTCTGGGGGCTGTTCCCGACGATCTACCGGAACCTCCAGCTCGGGGTCCCGTTCGGGCCGTCGCTGCTGCAGTTCGACCTGCAGGCCCTGTCCATCCCGTTCGCGCTGGCGATCGTCGGTTTGGCCCTGAACGAAGCCGCCTACATGGCCGAGATCATCCGCGCGGGCATCACCTCGGTGCCAGAAGGGCAGATGGAGGCCTCCACGGCGCTGGGTATGTCGTGGAGCATGGCGATGCGGCGCACGGTGCTCCCGCAGGCGATGCGGGTGATCATCCCGCCGACCGGCAACGAGGTCATCAGCCTGCTCAAGACCACGTCGCTGGTCACCGCGGTGCCGTACTCGTTCGACCTGTACAGCATCGCCACCCGGGAGATCGCCGCGCGGACCTTCGAGCCCGTGCCGCTTCTGATGGTGGCAGCCACCTGGTACCTGGTCATCACCAGCATCCTGATGGTCGGCCAGTACTACCTGGAACGGCACTTCTCCCGAGGCGCGTCCCGCACGCTGACCACCAAGCAACTCGATGCGCTGGCCAAAGCGCAAGGAGGCGATGGCCTGTGACCGTATCCGGAACGTCGCAGCCGATGGTCAAGGCGGAACTCGTCTGCAAGGACTTCGGCGCGCTCAAGGTGCTCAAGGGCATCACTCTCGAAGTCCAGCAGGGCCAGGTGCTGGTGTTGGTGGGCCCCTCCGGGTCCGGTAAATCCACCTTCCTGCGCTGCATCAACCACCTTGAAACCGTCACTGCGGGAAGGCTTTACGTCGACGGCGACCTGGTCGGGTACCGGCAGCGCGGTGACAAACTGTACGAGATGAAACCGGGCGACGTCGCCAAGCAGCGCCGCGAGGTCGGAATGGTGTTCCAGCACTTCAACCTGTTCCCGCACCGCACCGCGCTCGGCAACATCGTCGAGGCGCCAGTACGGGTCAAGGGTGTAAAGAACAGTGTTGCGGTGAAGCGGGGCAAGGATCTGCTGGAGCAGGTGGGGATGGCCGACAAGGCCGACGCCTACCCGGCGCAGTTGTCGGGCGGTCAGCAGCAGCGGGTCGCGATCGCGCGGGCACTGGCGATGGATCCTAAGCTGATGCTGTTCGACGAACCCACCTCGGCACTGGATCCCGAGCTGGTGGGCGAGGTGCTGGCAGTGATGAAAACCCTCGCCTCCGAAGGCATGACGATGATGGTGGTCACCCACGAGATGGGCTTCGCCCGCGAGGTCGCCGACGAGGTGGTGTTCATGGACGCCGGCGTCGTGGTCGAGCGCGGCGACCCCATCGAGGTGATGACCAACCCGCAACACGAACGGACGAAAGCGTTTCTCTCCAAGGTGATGTGACGCCGGACCCGGCCACACCGTTGTGGCGGGCCGCACAGGTGTTTCGTCTGCTCAGTTGCCTCTACGCGCTGGGCTTTCACCTTCTGGTCAACCCGGAACTGGAGCACCCGGCGGCCGGCTGGTTGCTGTTCGCGGTGTTGATCGTGTTCAGCGTCGTGTCCGCCGCCGCGTATCTGCAGGGTTTCGGGCGCAGGCCCGCCTGGGTCCTCACCGAGATCGCCGTCGTCGTGACGCTGATCTTGTTGACCGAACTCATCGCCTCCGATCAGTGGGTCGCGGGCAACCAGTCCTTGCCGACCACGCTGTGGGCGACCAACGCCACGATCTCCGCTGCGATCCAGTTCGGCCCGATCGCCGGCATGCTGACCGGTCTGCTGGTGATGGCGGCCAGCGCCGCGCTCAAGGGATACGTCCACATCGACCTGAGCCGAAACGCGACGATTGTCATCGAGCTGGCGGTCGGCCTTGCGGTCGGAATGGCGGCCCAGACGGCCCGCCGCGCGCACGCCGATCTGGAGCGCGCCACCCGGCTCTCGGCGTCGCTCGAGGAACGGGAGCGGCTGTCCAGGCAGGTTCACGACGGTGCCATCCAGGTGCTGGCTCTGATGGCGCGCCGCGGGCGGGAAATCGGCGGCGAGACCGCCCAACTTGCCGAGCTCGCCGGGGAGCAGGAGCGGGCCCTGCGCCGACTGGTCAGTGCGCGGGGAGCCGAACCGCCGGACGCAGCGACCTCGGACATCGGGGCGCTGTTGCGTCGGCGGGCCTCCGATCGGGTGGCGGTCAGCGTGCCCGCCGACCCGGTCCTGCTCGACTCGGCGGTCGCAGATGAACTGCTCGCCGCGGTGTGCAACGCGCTCGACAACGCCGAGATGCACGCCGGGCCCGGCGCCCATACGTATGTTCTGCTGGAGGATCTCGGTGACTCCGTCACGGTCAGCGTGCGCGACGACGGCGTCGGTATACCTGCGGGCCGCCTTCAGGAGGCTGTCGACCAGGGGCGGGTCGGGATTGCGAAATCGATTGTAGGACGCATGAATTGGTTGGGTGGACGGGCCGAGCTGAACACGGGGTCCGGGTCGGGGACGGAATGGGAGCTGACCGTGCCGAGGCGATCCCGGTGACCGGAGGCGCGACGACCGTGATGGTCGTCGACGATCACCCGATATGGCGCGACGCGGTCGCCAGGGACCTCGCCGACGACGGCTTCGACGTGGTGGCGACCGCCGACGGCGTGGCCTCGGCGAAAAGGCGCGCGGCGGTGGTGCGGCCGGACGTGGTGGTGATGGACATGCGGTTGGCCGATGGCGACGGTGCGCAGGCGACAGCTGAAGTGCTTACGGTGTCCCCGTCCTCGCGCGTCCTGGTGCTCTCGGCGTCCGACGAGCGTGACGACGTCCTCGAGGCGGTGAAGGCGGGTGCCCTCGGGTATCTGGTCAAGAGCGCGTCCAAGCAGGAGCTGGCCGAGGCAGTTCGGGCCACCGCTGCCGGACGGGCCGTTTTCACCCCGGGGCTAGCCGGCCTCGTGCTGGGTGAGTACCGCCGGATCGCCAGGGACTCCGCCGGATCGGCCGAGCCGGCGGTGCCCACGCTGACCGAGCGCGAGACAGAAGTGCTGCGCTATGTCGCCAAGGGGCTGACCGCCAAACAGATCGCGTCGCGGTTGTCGCTGAGCCACCGCACGGTGGAGAACCACGTGCAGGCCACGTTCCGCAAGCTGCAGGTCGGCAACCGGGTGGAGTTGGCGCGGTACGCCATCGAACACGGACTCGACGAGTAGTTGTACTCATCCGTTGTCGGTTTTCCGTTGCGACGATGACGGCATGACCGAACCGCACGCCGCCGTCATCAACCGGCTCTCCGGGGACTTCGCCGCGATGTCCCACCAGTTCGCCAGGGTGTCCGCTGATCTCGCCGCGCTGGATCGGATCCTCGCGGGGGGCCCGGCGGTCCCGGAGCCGCCGGCGCAGTACCGGCCCCGCTACCAGCCGCCGGTGCCACCCCCGCCGGCTTGGCCTCCGCAGCCATCCCCGCCGCC
>NZ_CACSIP010000004.1 GCF_902705885.1 Mycolicibacterium austroafricanum
CGACGTCGAGGTGGGCGATGACGGTGGTGCGCTGCCCGTGCGGGCGGCGGGTGGCTTCGGCGTCCCAGCCGGTGTCGATCAGGTCGACGAACGCGTCCACGGTGGTGGGCATCGGCGGTGTCTGCTCGGTGTCGGTGGTGTGGTCACGTTCCCAGTCGGTGATCAACGCCTCGCGGCGGGCATCCAGCGCGGCGTCGACTCTGGCCGCTTCTACTCGTGACACCGTGATCCGGTAGGTGGTGTGCTCGCCGTGGTCGGTTCTGGTGATCGACCGCGCCGGGTGTGGCCGCGGCGCCGGGTCGGGGCGGGGTTCGGACTTGACCGCGGTGCGTAGCTGGGTGACCGTCGCCGATTCGGCCAGTTGCGCGTAGTGGGCATCGGAGCCGTCGGCGGCGTGTTCGGCGATCACACCGACCTGATCCAGCGACAGCCGGCCTTCTCGTAGTCCGTCGGCCAGCCGCGGGAACGCCTCGAGACGGTCAGCGACCGCCACCAGCGTCTCGGCGTTGCGCGGNGAGNNNCCCNGCNTTCCANGCCACCAGCGCTTCCAGCGACCGCGCCCCGGTCAACCCACACAGCTCGTCGCGGTCGANCTCNGCGACGAGNTCCACGATCCGCCCGTCGATCGCATTACGCTGACCCGCCAGCTCCGCCAGCTCGGCGAACAACACCTCAAGCCGCTCCTTAGGAGCCAAAGAAGTTGCCGCCGAAGACATGACCCCATCATCACAGACACGTCCGACAAAAACCGGCCGCGTGCCGATCAGTCCGGGAATCGCACCGTGGTTCCCGGCATCAACTCGACGACGCGCCCGCGACACTCCACCTCGATGCCGGCTGCGTGCCGGGGATCCACGCTGATGATGACGCCCTTTCCGCTCACCCGCAGGTGCAGATGCAGGCCGCGGTAGTGGATCGGTATAGCCAGCACCCCAAGCGATTCGGGCCAGTACGGGGACAGGATCAGGCGATCCGACCGGGTCTCGAGCCCGGTGAAACACCGCTGCATCAGGTCGACGGTGCCCGCCATGGCCGCTAGGTGGACACCCTCGGATGTGGTGCCGCCCTGGATGTCCGAGACGTCAGACTTCAGCGCCAGCTGGAAGAACTCCAGCGCGCGATCGCGGTTGGCCCTGGCGAGCACCCAGGTGTGCACCACTCCGCTGAGGGTGGACCCATGAGAAGTTCGGGACAGGTAGTAATCCACCATCGCCGGCACCTGCTCAGGCAGGAAACGGTAGCCGAGCCGGTCGAGCAGCTCCATCAGTTCGGTCGCCGACAACAGGTAGAGCAGCATGAGAGCATCGGCCTGCTTGGATGCCTTGTAGCGGTTGACATCATCACCCTCGGCCTCCAGGATGCGATCCAGCCGCTGAATGTTGCCGTACTGGTGGCGAAGACGGTCCCAATCCAGTTCAGCCAGTTCGCCGTAGCCCTCGAACTGGCTGATGACGCCCTCGTGGAACGGGACGTACATCCGCCTGCTGACCTCGTCCCAGTGCGCCAGCTCCGCGCTGTTCAACCCCAGCGACTCCATCAGATCCAGCCGGTTCGGCAACGGCAGCAGATTCAGTGCGTCAAGGGCCCGCATGACCACCCAGACGGCCATGATGTTGGTGTATGCGTTGTTGTCGATGCCGTCGTAGGGCGCCGCGGGGTAGCCGGAATGGAATTCGTCCGGTCCGATCACACCGTTGATACCGAAGCGGTCGAGGGCTTCGTCGTGGTGGGCGAGGCTGACGAAGAATCGTGCGACCTCGACGATCAGCTCCGCGCCGTAGTCGATCAGATAGGCGAGATCACCTGTGGCCTGGTAGAACTGCCATGCGCTGTAGGCGACGGCGATGCCAATGTGGTGGGCGCGGGCGCTGGCGTCCGGATTCCACCGGCCACTGCGCGGGTTGAGGTGTAGCCGCTGGCTCTCCTCACGGCCGTCGCTACCTGACTGCCACGGGAACATCGCGCCCGCATGGCCGGCAGTGCGGGCGGCCTCGCGGGCCTCCGGCAGGCGCCGGAAACGGTAGCCCAGCAGCGAGCGGGTGATCATCGGGAAGCGCAGGTTGAGCACCGGGTAGATGAACAGTTCGTCCCAGAAGATGTGGCCGCGATAGGCCTCACCGTGCAGTCCACGTGCCGGCACACCGGCGTCGAGGTCGGCGGAGTTCGGGGACACGGTCTGCAGCAGGTGCAGCAGATGCAGGCGCAGGATCCGCACTTCGTCGGTGTAGTCGTCGAACTCGATCGACAGCCGCTCCCACAGATGCGTCCAGTCGGTCAGATGTCCGGCCAGCAGCTCGGAGAACCCGCCGAGACGGGTGACCCAGCGTTGGGCGTCTACTCCGGGTTCGGAGATCGCCACGTCGCGTCCGGTATAGACGGTGACGACCTTCTCCACCCGCACCTGCTCGCCGACCGACAGGCGAACTGCGATGCTGTGCCCGATCTCGGCGCGGTCGTGGAACAGCTCGAACGCAGCAGGAACCGGCTCGCCGTCGCGCCACACGGTGGTGCGCGCCGCCATCGCAACGGGGATGCGGGACTGGGTGGTCTGCATGGTCAGAAGGACCGCATCGTCGGCGATCTCGCAGGCATCCACCAACGCCAGATGCTTGTCGGCCAGATCGCGATAGCGTTCGACCAGCGAATTTGTCACGTTGCCGTCCACGGTGGAGCGGAACTCGATCGTGCCTGACCAGTCCTCGGCCAGCGCCGTGGTCTCGAGCGCACCCACGTGAGGCAGATGCATGGCCACGAACCGTCGCTGCGTCAGCGAGCTGGTCCGGCCGGCGTCGTCGCGGAAGCGGACCTCCCGAGTCAGAACAGCCCCGCGAAGGTCCAGAGTCTGCCGGTACTCCAGCACGGTGACCGTGTCGATGTCGAACCAGTCACCGTCGTTGATGCGGAAGGTCAGTGCCAGCCAGTTGGGCAGGTTGACCAGGCTCTCGTTGTCGATCTCGGTCCCCGCCACGTTGTCGACGAGCCGGTTGTACACCCCTGCCGCGTAGGTGCCCGGGTAATGCACCTGCCCGGCTTTGCGCTCGGGTGCCGCCCCCCGGGTGGCGAAATAGCCGTTGCCCAACGTGCACAACGCTTCCCGGAGCTTTTCGTACTGTGGATCGTAGCCATCGAAGACGTAATCCCACGCTTCGCCTGACACCTTCTGTTCGTACGCCAGCCACTGTGCCCCGCGCTGGATGAACTCGCGCACCTGGTCGGGGCTCTGCAGGGTGAAGTGGGCAGCGGTCTTGCGGTCGCCATCCTCAGCGTGTTGGACGACGATGCCCACACCGTCGAATCCGATCGCGTCGAAGGCATCTTCGTCGGTGAGGTCGTCGCCGATGTAGATCGGCAGCAACGAACCGGACGGATCGATGCTGTCGCGAATCCAGGCCAGCGTGGTGCCCTTGTCCCAGTCGATGTCGGGCCGCAGCTCAACGAGCATCCGCCCGCTGGTCACGCGAAGGCCTGACTGTGCTGCGAGAGCCTTTGTCGCAGAGATTATCTCGCTCACATACTCGGGTGCCACCTCGCGGCAGTGCACCGCGACGGAAAAGTGCTTGTTCTCGACACGCACGCCCGCGATGTGAGCCAGGGACTGGTTCAACTCGGTGGCGGCACCCTCGAGGGCGGGCACGGACGCGGCCGCCGCGTCGTTGCAGTGGTACGTACCATCCGGGCCGGTCAGCTCGAAGCCGTGGCTGCCGGCGTACCACACGCCGGGGATGCCGACCCGGTCGGTGATGTCCGCGAGTCCGCGGCCGCTCAGGACGGCCACCGGACACACTTCGGAAATGAGCTTCAAGGCCGCCGCCGCACCCTCGACGAGGCTGGCCGAGCCGGGATCAGAGACGATCGGTGACAGCGTGCCGTCGAAGTCCAGGAACAGCATCGACCGGCGCGCGGTGCTGACACCGATGAGCTGACCGTAGGACGCCAGGGCATTCGGCAGCTCCGAGATCCGCCGGTCACCCGTGCGTACGGCGATGTCGGCCAGCTCATCTAGCACGATGTCGGCGCCGTTGCGGGTCAACTCGTCGGCGCCCCCGGTGCCGTCGATCCCGACAACCAGGGCGAAGCCGCCGGCACGCCCGGCTGCCACGCCGGCCGCGGAGTTCTCGACGACAACACACCGCTGTGGACGCACCCCGAGTTGACGGGCGGCCTCTCGGAGCACCGTGGGATCGGGCTTCTCGACCGTTCCGCGCCCACCGGAGGATCCCTCGACGTAGACCCCGAACAGGTCGTCGATCCCGGCGTCCTCGAGGGCGCGGCGGCACTGCGGGCTCGACGAGTACGCCGCCAGCGCCACCCCGATGCCGTGCAGCTTCTTGGCCAGTTCGACCGTTGCCCCGAACAGGGGGACTTCGCTGGTCAGCGCGCCATCGAGGTCCAGCAGCACCGCGTCGTGATAACGCGGATCGATGGTGACCGGTAGCTTCATGGCACCGGCACGAGCTGTCGTTCCAACTCCAGCACTTGACGGGTGGTCTTGACCACGGTGTCGGGATTGAGGCTCATCGAGTCGATTCCCAGCCGAACCAGGAACTCCGCCATGTCCGGATAGTCCGACGGCGCCTGGCCGCACAGCCCTGAGTGAATACCGTTGCGACGGCAGCCTTCCACGGCCAGTTTGATCATCTCCTTGACGCCATCGTCGCGTTCGTCATAGTCGAACGCCACGACTTCGCTGTCCCGGTCGACCCCGAGGGTGAGCTGGGTCAGGTCGTTGGACCCGATGGAGAAGCCGTCGAAGCGCTTGGCGAACTCGTCGATCAGGATGACGTTGTTCGGGATCTCACACATCGCATAGACCTCGAGTCCGTTCTCGCCCCGCTTCAGCCCGAGGTCCGCCATGGTCTGCAGGACGAGGTCCGCTTCGGCGACGCGGCGCACAAACGGCAGCATCAGGATGACGTTGGTCAGCCCCATCTCGTCTCGCACCCGGCGCATGGCACGGCATTCCAGCGCGAAGCCCTCGGCATAGGATGGGTGCGCATACCGCGAGGCACCGCGGAAGCCGAGCATCGGGTTGCTCTCGGACGGCTCGAAGGCGCCGCCGCCGATCAGGCTGGCGTACTCGTTGGTCTTGAAGTCCGACATCCGCACGACGACGGGCTTGGGCCAGAAAGCGGCGGCGATGGTGCCGATGCCCTCCGACAGTCGCTCGACAAAAAACGCGCTGCCGTCGGAGTAGCCCTCGATGAGATGGTTGATGGTCCGGCGTGCTTCCAGGTCCTCGACCTGATCCGGATGCAGCAGCGCCAGCGGATGAACCCGGATGTACTCGCTGATGATGAACTCCATCCGCGCAAGGCCCACACCGTCGTTGGGCAGAAACGACGTCTTGAACGCGAGATCGGGGTTGCCCAGATTGAGCATGATCTGGGTGCGGGGTCGGGCCATGTCGCCGACCTCGGTGCGGTCCACGTGGAACTTCACCGCGCCGTCGTACACCCGTCCTGAATCTCCCTCCGCGCACGACACCGTCACCACCGCGCCGTCGGGCACGCTCGTGGTCGCGTTGCCGGTGCCCACCACAGCGGGGATGCCGAGTTCGCGGGCGATGATCGACGCGTGGCAGGTACGACCACCGCGGTTGGTGACGATGGCTGCGGCGGTCTTCATGACCGGCTCCCAGTCGGGAGTGGTGGTGTCGGCGACCAACACCTCACCGGGCTTGAATTCCGAGAGTTGCCCGAGGGTCTCGATGCGCCTGACCGCACCCGAGGCGATCCGTTCACCGACCGAGCGTCCCTCGGCGAGGATTGCGCCGCCGCCCTCCAACACGTAGGACTCGAGTGCGGTGACGCTGTGCTGGGACGCCACGGTTTCGGGCCGGGCCTGGACGATGTACAGCTTCCCGTCGAGACCGTCCTTGGCCCACTCCATGTCCATCGGCCGTCCATAGTGCGACTCGATGGCGCATGCGTAGCCGGCCAGTTCCAGAACGTCGGAATCGGTGAGGCAGAACCGGGCACGGTCGGACTTCGGAGTGGGAATGTTGCGGGTGGTGTTCTTCGTCTCGCCTTCGACGAGAATCATCTTCACCGCCTTGTCACCGAGTAGGCGACGCAGCACGGTGCGGTGGCCGGCGAGATAGGTCGGCTTGTGCACGTAGAACTCGTCGGGATCCACCGCGCCCTGCACCACGTTCTCGCCGAGACCGTAGGCACCGGTGACGAACACCGCGTCGCGGAACCCCGATTCGGTGTCCAGCGAGAACATCACCCCCGACGACGAGATGTCGGAGCGCACCATCTTCATCACCCCGATCGACAGCGAGACCTTGAAATGGTCGAAGCCCTGGTCGATCCGGTAGTGGATCGCCCGGTCGGTGAAAAGGCTGGCAAAACAACGACGGCAGGTGTCGAGCAGGCTTTCGTCGCCCTTGATGTTCAGATACGAATCCTGTTGCCCGGCGAAGCTGGCGGTCGGCAGGTCCTCGGCGGTTGCCGAACTGCGCACCGCGAGGCTGACCTCCTCGCCGTACTCCCGCTGCAGCTCGCGGTACCCGTCCAGGATTTCGGCAGCCAGGTCGTCGGGAAGCCCGGCGCCGTAGACGATCTCCCGGGCGCGCTTGGCTTTGCGTGCCAGCGCGGCGACATCATCGGGGTCCAGATCGTCGAGTTCGGCATGCAGGCGCTCCCAGGCGCCGGCCTCGTCCAGCATGTGACGGTAGGCGGCTGCGGTGATGGCGAAGCCGTGCGGCACCCGCACCCCCTGCTCTGAGAGCTTCTGGAACATCTCACCCAGCGAGGCGTTCTTGCCGCCGACGAGCGGCACATCCTCGATCCCGAAGTCCTCGAAGAAGCGAACATACGTAGCCGTACCCATCACGTGTCCTCTCGTAGCGCAGCGCCGGTGCTGCCACCCGAACTCAAACTCCCATAGAGGTAGTCCGGGACACAGGGCCGAAGGTCACCCGAACGGAGGGCGATCCGGCCATCTGTCAGGTGCTCGCGATGTCAGGGTGCCAGGAGTGCAGGGACGGCATCAGCGCGGTTTTCTTGTAGTGGTGATCCGCCATCCGCTGCAGGATGCTGTCAAGGGCGACGACGGCGTCATTGATGTATGGCCCCTTGTTCAGCATCACGCACTCGGCCCGTTCGCTCAACGCTGCATCGCTGACCTCAGCGCGGGAGGGATTGCCCGTCTTCGCGAGTTGTTCGAGCACCTGGGTCGCCCAGATCACCGGGAGGTGCGCCGACTCGCACAGCCAGAGGATCTCTTCCTGCAGCTCGGCGAGCCGCTCGTACCCGCACTCGATGGCGAGGTCACCGCGGGCGATCATCACCCCGACGTTCGGTCGCCGCATCACCGTGAGCAACAGTTGAGGGAGGTGCTCGAAGGCCTGGCGGGTCTCGATCTTCAGCACGACGCCCAGTGAGGTGTCGCCGAGCCGGTCCAACTCGTCGAGCAACCGCGACACGTCGGAAGGGTCTCGTACGAAGGACATCTGGACCATATCGGCCAGCTCGACCACCGAAGGAAGGTCTGCGAGATCCTTCTCGGTGAGTGCCGAGATGGGCAGCCGGGCATCCGGCACATTCACTCCCTTGCCGGCCTGCAGTCGGGACCCCTCGTCGGCGGCATGATCGATCTTCAGCCCCAACGCATCGGGAGCAACGCTGACTATCGTGCCGCTGATCCGCCCGTCGTCGAGATGGACCTTCTCGCCCACGCGGGCGCAGTCGAATATCTCTGGCAACGTGCAGCCGATTCTCGCGGGTGCGCCGCCGGCCACCGGCGCGGGCGAGCAATCCCTGGTCAGCTCGAGAAGATCACCGCGGTGCAGCACGAGTCGTTGCTCCGTCTGCGGGAGTTCGCCGACGTGTGCGGGGTCGTCAACGCCTTCGACCTCGAGAACGGTCCCGGGTGAAAGATAGGTGGTCTTGTATGCGGTGACCACGAAGCCTTCGATGGCACAGTTCTGTGGGACGTCACCGTGGAGTTCGAGGCGACGTTTGGAGCCACGCGTGTCGTGCAGGATCAGGACGTCGCCGTCGTGGCGGCGGGTCAGCCATGACCGGGACACCTTGATCGTCGGTATGCCGGCTTCAGGTGGTTCGACCGGCTCCTCCGTGCTCGTCAGCCATGCCCGGGCCGGGGCTAAGACTTGTCCGAACTCATCGCGTCGTGGCCGGATCTTCACAATGCGCGGCCCGGGTTCCAGCGGTCCGGTCCGAAGCTTCGGACCCGCGAGGTCCATCGCGACCAGGCAACCTCGTCCCGTGGCCTCAGTCGCTTGTCGGACGTGTCGTGCCATGGCGCGCCATGCCGTGGCGTCGTCGTGTGCACAGTTGATGCGCGCGATGTCCATGCCACGCTCCACCAGCTCGCGCACCAGCGTGGGGTCGGTGGCCGCCGCGGACGGCAGGGTGACCATGATGCGGGTGACCCGATCGGCCGGACAGGGACCCAGCAGCTCGCCCGTCCGGCTGCGGAGCAGGTCCGCGCCCTGGTCGATGTCCGAAGCGGCAGTCGAGAGTGCGGGAAAACCCTCACCGAGCATGGCGCTGATGGCCGACCGTACCGAGACCAGGGTGGCCTCGACATGGGGTTCGCTTCGGCCCAGCGAGGAGAGCCCGTACCCGGTGAGCCGTGCCTGCAGGTCGCGAAGATCATGCTGACGAATTGCCCAATAATGCACCATGTTTCGTGCGCTGGCGCGATGCACCGCGGCGACCCCGGCTAACCAGCGGGACCAGGTGATCTCCGCTGCGGACAACTGCCGGAGGAGTTGGTCCACGTCGTCGCGCAGCTTGAGGAGCTGCCGGCTGGCGGTGTTGATGTCGGTCTGCATATCAGGCAACGTGTTCCCTGTTCTTCGATGGGCGTCGAGGTTCGCTGATATCGATGCGGGCTGTCGGATCCGACTGTAGTCCGATTGCCGATTGAGGGACTAGAGTCGTTGTGCCCCAACGACAGTGAATTGGCGGCGTTGATGTGTCGAGCGCGTTAACGGACTGTCACGGTAGGTGGCTGCCAGGTGAACGCTCGCGCTGACCCACACGAAAGCGACGACGTTGTGCCCTCGGGTTTGAGGACTTGGGACCCTGCCGTGTGATCGCGCCACGATGCACGGTCACTCTATGGAGCGCCTGAGCATGCTTGATGCGAGCTTCCTCGAGGCTGAGGACTCCGACCCCCACGTCAGCCTGGCGGTCGGCGCCGTGTCGATCATCGAGGGTCCGGCGCCGGTGTACAGCGAGCTCGTGTCGGCGTTCGGCGAGCGGGCACAGAGTATCCCGCGCTGCACGCAGAAGCTGCACACGCTGCCGTTCGACCTCGGAGCCCCAGGGTGGGTGGACGATCCGCACTTCGACATCAGCCACCACGTGCACCACGTCGCCCTGCCGGAGCCGGGCGACGACGCCGAACTGTTCTCGATGGTCGCCTACATCATGGAACAGCGACTCGACCGCGAGCGTCCGTTGTGGGAGTGCTGGGTCATCGAAGGGCTTCCCGAGGGGCGGTGGGCGACGCTGATAAAGATTCACCACTGCATCGCCGACGGTATCGCGACCGCGCAGATGCTGGCGAAGTTGAGCGACGACGGCGCGGGCGAGACGTTCGCCGGCAACATCCGCGCCGCGCAGCAGACTGCACCTTCGATCCTGAGCCTGCTGCGGCCGCGGCTCAACCCGGTCAGCTGGATGGGCGATGTCTGGCGTGCAACGGTCGCCGCGACAAGCGCCGCCGAACATGCCGTCGTGGGTGCGGCCGAACTCACCGCCCGTGTGCTCAGCGCGGACCAGGATTCCTCGCTGAACGGCCCGGTCACCAGGATGCGCCGATACAGCGCGGCTCTGGTGGACCTGTCCGTGATGAAAGAGGTGTGCCGGGACTTCGACGTGACCCTCAACGACGTGGCGCTGGCAGCCATCACCAGCAGTTACCGGACCATGCTGCTCAGCCGTGGTGAATCGCCGGGATCTCACGCGCTGCGCACACTGGTTCCGGTGTCGATGCGCTCGGCGGACCATTTCGACGTCACAGACAACCGGGTTTCGGCGATGCTGCCGTTGTTGCCGGTCGACGAACCCGACCCGGTCAAGCAGCTCGAGATCGTGCACCGAAGGCTGACCGAGGCCAAGGGAAGTGGTCAAAGGGAAGGCGCCGGTGCCGTGGTCGCAGCTGCCGGGAACCTTCCTTTTGCGCTCTCGGCGTGGGCGATTCGACTTCTCACCCGCCTGCCGCAGAAGTCGGTGACTGCGCTGGCGACCAACGTGCCCGGCCCTCGTGGCCGACAACGGGTGCTGGGCCGTGACGTGGTGGAGATTCTGCCGATACCGCCTATCGCGCTTCACCTGCGCACCGGTATCGCGATGGTCAGCTACGCCGATCGGTTCTCCTTCGGCATCACGGCTGATTTCGACAGCGCACCCGATGTCGACGCGCTCGCCCGCGGGATCGAGGACGCGGTGCGGTGCCTGGCGAAAGTGAACCGGAAACGCTGATGGCGGAGTTCATGCGCAACAGCGACGCGTTCACCTGGGCGATGGAAACCGATCCCCGGCTGCGCTCGACGGTGGTCACGGTGATCCTTCTCGACCGATCTCCGGACTGGGATGAGGTGCGGGACCGGTTCGAGCGCATCGCCGGCGCGGTACCGATGTTGCGGCAGCGAGTTGTGCCCTCCCCGCCGCCCGCGCCACCGAGATGGGAGCATGCCCCGGACTTCGACCTGGGCTTCCACATGCGAAGGGTCACCGCGCCGGCGCCCGGCACCATGGACACGGTGCTGGAGATGGCACGGGTCGCGGCGATGGAGGACTTCGATCGCGCACGTCCGCTCTGGGAGGCCACGCTGATCGATGGTCTCGAAAATGGTCGTGCGGCAATGGTGCTCAAGTTCCACCATGCACTGACTGACGGGGTCGGGGGTGTTCAGATCGGGATGATCCTGTTCGACCTGTCCGAAGTCCCCGAGAGGCACGGGCCGGTCGCGGCGTTGCCCGAGGTGCCGCCGCCACCGTGGCTGAGCGGCTATCGGGACACCGCGGGCTATGACGCCCGTGTAGTGGGTAACGCGCTGATGGGGGCGCTGAAAGCAGCGCCCAAGCTGGTTTCGCAGGGCATTCTGCGCCCCGTGGACACCGTGTCGTCGGCCGCCGGGCTGGCCGCCTCGGTCTATCGGACGGTACGTCCGGTGAACCGGACCGGCTCGTCGTTGATGACCGATCGCAGCCTCATCCGCCGCCTCGGCGTGCTCGAGGTCCCGTTTCCCCGACTTCGTGCTGCGGCGCACGGTGGCGGCGGTGCGCTGAACGACGCGTTTGTCGCCGGGGTCGCCGGAGGGTTGCGGCGCTACCACGAAAAGCACGGTGTCACAGTCGGTGACCTGCACCTGACGATGCCGATGAGCCTGCGCGAAGACGGCGACGAGCTCGGCGGCAACCACATCACCATCATGCGGTTCGACGTACCGGTCGGCGTCGCCGACCCGGGCGAACGTATCCGACAGATCCACGACATCACCACCAGGGTTCGTCACGAGAAGTCGGTGCCCTACACCCAGTGGATCGCCGGTGCGTTGAACATGATGCCGCGGTGGTACATCGGTTCGATCCTGCGAAACGTCGACTTCCTGTGCAGCGACGTGCCGGGCATCCCGGTGCCGGTGTTCCTCGGAGGCGCAAAGGTGTTGACCCAGTACGGCTTCGGTCCGACCATCGGTGCGGCGGTCAACGTCACGCTGTTGACCTACGTCGACGTGTGCACGCTGGGTATCGACGTGGACACCGGCGCGATCCCCGACTACGAGGAGTTTTTCGAGTGCCTCATCGCCGGTTTCGACGAGGTGCTGGCGCTCGACGCGCCGGGCGGCTGACGGCCGCTAGGCGTGGTGTTCGGGATGCAGGGGCACCGGTTCGACGATCAACGGTCCTGCGAGGACTTCGGTCGCCGGGTCGTGGTTCGGCATCGCGACTTGGGCGACTCTGCGCTTGATCCCGATCAGCAACCCCCGGGTGAGCAACGAGGTCAACGGGCCGGCCAGCTCGACGCTCAGTACCTCCCCGGGATGCCGCAGCCTGGTGCGGGTACGGACCAGCAGTCGGCAGCGGTCCTGCCAGCGGGGCAGGAGATGAAAGGACCACACGGTCTCCCAGGGGAACCCCGGCGGGCGGCCGCGCAGCACAAGGGTGCTCTGGTCGACGACCTGCTCGACAGTCAGGGAGAGCCCGTGTCGCAGACCCATCCAGCCGCCCGGTGTGAATCGGATCGTGTCGCCCGGAGCCAGCCGTTGCCATTCCGGATGTATCCGGTCGGCGGTGTCGTAGTCGAGGCCGATGAGGTTCTCGATGGTCTCGAAGCTGTAGACGCCGCCACGGTCCTGACCGATCTGCACCAGCCACGGCCAGACCGACCCCGGCGGCGCGTCGATCCAGATGCCTTCGGTGGACCGGACCGACGGGCGGCGAATCAGCTCGTCGCCGGGAAGGTGCATGGCGCACTCTTCCTTGGTCGTGCCCCAATTGCGGTAGTACCGGCGCGCCGCATAGAGCAATGCGGCCACTCCGGTGACTCGCGCCAGGTTTGCAGTCATGAACACACTCTGCGAGCACCGGGGTCGGCGAGACTAGGGCCGGTAGTCCTCAAAAAGTGGCCTGATCGCCACGCCGGGCGCACCGGGTTCGTCGGGCACCGTCTCGACGCAGACCAACTACTCCACCTGCCGGGACTTCGGTCCCTAGTGACGGCGGTCGGAAAGTGGTCGGATCGAGGTGCAAACCATCAGATATGAGGGGGCGCGTCCCGTCATCGAGTCGACGGTATCGGGGTACGGAGGACAGCGATGACCCGCATGAAGGACCCGTCTCCACGAGCGCCGCGGCGGGTATTCCGCGATCGTCGGGAAGCCGGGCGCGTCCTGGCCGACCTACTCGGTGCCTACCGTGGGCGCGCCAACGTGGTCGTGCTCGGCCTCGCGCGTGGTGGCGTTCCCGTCGCGTGGGAAGTGGCAGCGGCCCTGGGGGTTCCGATGGATGCCTTCATCGTGCGCAAGCTGGGGGCACCCGGCCACGAGGAGTTCGCGATGGGTGCGTTGGCAAGTGGCGGACGGGTCGTCGTCAACGACGACATCCTGCGCGCGCTGCGGATCTCGCCGCAGCAGCTGCGTGATGTCGCCGAACGCGAAGGACGGGAGCTGATCCGACGCGAAGCCGCCTACCGGGGTGGGCGCCCGCCCATCGACGTCGCCGGCAAGACCGTCATTCTGGTCGACGACGGGCTCGCCACGGGGGCCAGCATGCTGGCCGCGGTACAGGCGTTGCGGGAAGCCGAACCGGCCGAGATCGTCATCGCAGTCCCCGCGGCCCCGGAGTCGACCTGCCGGGAGTTCACCGGACTCGTCGACGACGTCGTGTGCGCGACGATGCCCACCCCGTTCCTCGCGGTGGGGGAGTCCTTCTGGGACTTCAAACAGGTCAGCGACGAAGAGGTCCGCGTGTGCCTTGCCACGGCCACGGTCGGTGCGTCCGCCCCGACGAGCCTGATCAACGAGACGCCCGCAGCGGTCATCAACCGGGGCGCCGTCGACGCCCCCGCCGGGGTACCACCGACGGAGGCGCTCGAGGAGATCATCGGCGACGCGCGAATCGTGTTGATCGGCGAAAGCTCCCACGGCACCCACGAGTTCTACGCGGCGCGAGCGGCGATCACCAAGTGGCTCATTCAGGACAAGGGATTCTGCGCCGTCGCCGCGGAGGCCGACTGGCCCGACGCCTACCGGGTCAATCGGTATGTCCGCGGGCTGGGACACGATGACACCTCCGATGAGGCGCTGAGCGGATTCGAGCGGTTTCCCGCCTGGATGTGGCGAAACGTCGTCGTGCGCGACTTCGTCGACTGGCTGCACACCCACAACCGGCACCGTCGACAGGCCGGAGAACGCCAGACCGGTTTCTACGGGTTGGATCTCTACAGCCTCCACCGGTCGATGCAGGAGGTGATCAGCTACCTCGACAACGCCGATCCGCGGGCAGCGGCGCGGGCGCGGGCCCGCTACGCATGTTTTGACCACACCTCCGCCGATGACGGCCAGGCCTACGGCTTCGCCGCAGCTTTCGGCGCGGGCCTGTCCTGTGAACGCCAGGCGATCGAGCAGCTCGTCGAGATGCAGCGCAATGCACTGGAATACGCGCGCCGCGACGGCCTGCTCGCCGAGGACGAGGTGTTCTACGCGCAGCAGAACGCGCAGACCGTCCGCGACGCGGAGGTCTACTACCGGGCGATGTTCGGCGGTCGTGTCACGTCATGGAACCTGCGCGACGATCACATGGCGCAGACGCTGCACGCGCTGCTGGCACACCTGGATCGTCATCGCGATTCGGAGCCGGCCCGAATCGTGGTGTGGGCGCACAACTCTCACGTGGGTGATGCCAGGGCCACCGAGGTGGGCGCTGACGGTCAGCTGACATTGGGGCAACTGGCGCGGGAGCACTTCGGCGAGGACGCCCGTCTGATCGGGTTCACGACGTACGACGGCACGGTGACCGCAGCCAGCGAATGGGGCGGCGTCGCCGAACGAAAGTTCGTCCGGCCGGCGCTCAACGGCAGCGTCGAGGAATTGTTCCACGAGACGGGTAGGCCGGAGTTCCTGGTCTCCGCAGCGATCAGTCATGCGGTGAGCGAGCCTCTGGACCGCGTCCGGCTGGGGCGGGCGATCGGGGTCATCTACCAACCTGCGACCGAACGGCAAAGCCACTACTACCATGTGCGGCCCGGGGAACAGTTCGACGCGATCATCCACATCGACAGGACCCGGGCACTGGAGCCGCTCGAAGTGGCGAGTTCGTGGTCGAAGGGTGAGACGCCAGAAACTTATCCGACGGGACTGTGATGCCGAGGAACCCCATCAACGAACGGAGCACCAGCGCAATGTCATCGTTGCCGTCACCCACGATCGTCACCCTGACGATGAACCCGGCACTGGACATCACCACCGAGGTCGACATCGTCCGTCCTACCGACAAATTGCGTTGTGCGGCTGCACGATACGATCCGGGTGGCGGCGGGATCAACGTCGCCCGCATCGCACACGTGCTGGGCGCCTCCGTCTCGGCGGTGTTTCCCGCAGGTGGCCACACCGGCCACCTCCTGACCCGCCTCGTCCACGATGCCGGCGTGCCGCTGCAGCAGATCGAGATCGCCGAATCGACCCGGGAGAGCTTCACCATCGACGAACGCAGCACGGGCAAGCAGTACCGCTTCGTCCTTCCCGGCCCGCGGCTCAAATTCACCGATCAGGCGCAATGCCTGGAGAAACTGCGTGGGGCGGGGACCTCGGCGCAGTTCGTGGTGGCCAGTGGGAGCCTGCCGCCGGGCGTCCCGCCCGACTGGTACCAGCGGGTGGCCGACGTATGCCGGTCGATGGGAGCGCTGCTGATCCTGGACACCTCGGGCGGCGGACTCACCCACATCAAGAACGGCGTGTTCGTGCTCAAGACCAGCCTGCGCGAGCTGCGCGAATGCGTCGGGCGGGAGCTGGCCATGGAGGCCGAGCAATTGGCGGCAGCCCACGAGCTGGTCGACCGTGAGATCGCACAAGCTGTGGTGGTGTCGCTGGGATCCCAGGGCGCGCTGCTGGCAACACCCCTGCACAGCCAGCGTTTCTCGGCGGTCCCGGTCCGGACGGTCAGCGGCGTCGGGGCCGGCGATGCGATGGTCGCCGCGATCGTGGTCGGCTTGAGTCGGTCCTGGACGTTGACCGAGTCGGTGCGGTTCGGGATCGCCGCCGGGGCCGCCATGCTGTTGACCCCCGGAACCGCCGCCTGCACCCGGGAGGATGTCGAACGCTTCTTCGGGATCGTTCCCGCCGCAGAGGACGTCGACGCGGTTCACACCTGATCTGGCGGGAACCGGTACACCCCGGCCCCCGCGGTGATACCGGCGCCCGCCGCGACCAGCAGGATGTTGCCGCTGCGCCGGGTCTCGCCGGCTGCCCGCTCGAACGCTGCAGCCAGCGACGCAGTATGCATGTCGGGGTCTTCCGCGACCACGATGCGCGACCCGGGAACTCCGAGATGGTCGGCCAGGGCGGCGCGGAACCCGGGCTGTGCCGGGGCGGCGACGATCGCATCGAAGTCGTCGAGTCCGAGCGCCGAGTCGTGCAGGCACTCGTGGACGGCCCGTGCCGCTGCGTCGGCGAACCTCTCGTCCTTCGCCTCCGACGTCGAGAAGCGGAGCACATTGCGACCGTCGACGAGTCCGACTGTGGCATTGAAACTCTCGCCGGCATCCGGCGTGCTGACCCAACGGATAGGCCCGAGTCCGTAGTCATCCTCGGTCCAGTCGCACAACAGGGCCGCCCCAGCGGGGGAGAACGGAAAGTCCTCACTCATCCGATGCCCGGGATTGGCGTCGCTGGCGACCACCAGCGCGCACCCGACGGTGTGCGATCTCAGGAAGCCGTCGACTATCTGCAGCGCGGTCAGCACACCACAGGTTCCGTTGGCCACGTCGAACGAGAACGTGCCGTGCGCGCCCGCATGCGGGTCCTCGGGATTGGCGTCGACGTCCTGCTGGATCAGGGCCGCCAACGCGGGTTCGCCCAGGTTCCGGTCCCGGTAGACCCCGGCGTTGATCAGTAGATCCACGTCGTGCGGGTTACGTTCGCCAGCGTGTAGACATTCCCTGACGGATCTGACCGCCAGCCGGAGTGCGCTGTGGCGGGTGCGCCAGCCACCGTCGGTGACGGCGACCCGATCAATGACTGTGCCCATACCGGTCCACCAGTTCCTTGTCCAAGGTCACCAGAACGACACCGATCTCCAACCCGGACGCCAGCGCGATGAGCGCAATCGTCTCTCCGGGCAGGATGTGGCCGGCTTCGAGTTCTTCGACGAGGGCCACGGTGTGCGTCGTCGACGCGGTGTTGCCGTAGCGGTCGACGGTGATCACCGCGTCGTGCCGGGGTGTGTCCCCGAACGATGCCGTGAGTTCGGCCATGCCTTTGCGGATCGCCCGTGCCGAGGTCTGGTGGGTGATCACATGGTCGATGTCGTGCATGGCGATGCCCGCCGCATCCAGCACCTCGTGCAGCAGCAACGGGGTGTTCGACATCGCTGCTCGGTGAATCCCTCTGGCGTCGGTGAACATTCGAGCACCCGGCTCGTGGCCCTTCGGATAACCGAGGCACAACCGGCTGTAGTCGGCCACGGTGGTGAAACCGGCGCGCCGAATCCCTTCAGATCCTGCGGGGGCTCGCTCCAGCAGAAGCGCTGCCCCCGCGTCGCCCAGGGTCAGCGACGCCAGTTCCTTGCTCATGATGTTGCGAATGTGACGGGCCGCGTTCTGGCCGAGCTGGGAGATGTACTCGCCGCTGACCACCAGCGCGCGTTCGACCGCGCCGTGGCGGATCCAGTTGTTGGCGATGGTGACGCCGGTGAGCATTCCGGCGCAGGCGTTCGAGACGTCGAACGTCATCGCGTGCTGCGCCCCGACGGCGTCGGCCACGGCGCGGCTCATCGTCGGCTCCAGCCATTGGGTCAAGCCGCCATGGAACTTGGTGATGCTGCAGCTGATCACGACGTCCACCGACGAGCCGGGGCATTGCGCCCTGCCTAGGCAGTCGAAGGCCGCGGCCGTGGCGAGGCTGTAGGAGTCCTCGTCGCCGACCGAGACCCGGCGTTCGCGAATTCCGGTCAGTCGTTCGAGGTCGATGTGGGTGTGATGCCGGGTCCGCGACATCAACTCCGACGTGGTCAGGTGGGTCGGCGGCAGGTGACGCCCGGCGCCTGCCAATCGGGTGCGGTACGGGGCCGAGGATTCCCCGCCGTGGGGCTCCATCACCAGCCACCGCGTCCGCGTCATTGACACATATTGGTCTCGATGTCCCGGCGCGGATAGAGAACTTCGGGCGCCGCCGGCGAGGACCTTGGACCCTGACATGTGATGCCGTCAGCCAAGCCGCCCGAAACCTTTCTTGTGTGTCGCAGCGGTGGGACCATGGGGGCGTGACCGACAGGAGCGAACGGGGGGCCGCGGCCAGGATGCCGCCGCTGCGCGACACACTGTCTCAGCTGCGGTTGCGTGAACTTCTCAAAGAGGTCCAGGACCGGGTCGAGCAGATCGTCGAAGGCCGGGACCGGCTCGACGGGCTAGTCGAAGCGATGTTGGTGGTCACTTCAGGACTCGAGCTCGACGAAACGCTGCGCACGATCGTGCACACCGCCATCGACCTGGTTGATGCCCAATACGGGGCTCTGGGTGTGCGCGGCCACGGTCACGAACTCATGGCTTTCATCTACGAGGGCATCGGCGAAGAGACGCGCGCCAAGATCGGACACCTCCCTGAGGGCCTCGGCGTGCTCGGAGTTCTGATCGACGACCCGAAGCCGATCCGACTGGACCACATCGCCCACCACGCCGCCTCTGTAGGCTTCCCGCCCAACCATCCGCCGATGCGGACCTTCCTCGGGGTGCCGGTACGGATTCGCGACGAGGTGTTCGGCAACCTCTACCTGAC
The DNA here is from genome assembly GCF_902705885.1 of Mycolicibacterium austroafricanum. GTDB lineage: Bacteria > Actinomycetota > Actinomycetes > Mycobacteriales > Mycobacteriaceae > Mycobacterium > Mycobacterium vanbaalenii_A. The sequence continues at coordinate 18,473 of NZ_CACSIP010000004.1, forward strand.
CGAGAAGGCCGGCGGGCAGCCCTTCAGCGAGGACGACGAGGTGCTGGTCCAGGCGCTGGCTGCGGCGGCCGGGATCGCCATCGAGAATGCCCGGCTTTACGAGCAGTCCAAGATGCGTCAGTCGTGGATCGAGGCCACCCGGGACATCGGTACCGAGCTGTTGTCGGGAACCGATCCGGCCACCGTGTTCCGTCTGGTCGCCGACGCAACCCGAGTGCTCAGCGGCGCAGAGATGACGTTCGTGGCGGTTCCGGATGACCCTGAGCTGGCGATCAGCGAGACCACGGAACTGGTCGTCTCGGCGACCGCCGGTGACGGCCCGGTCACGGACCTGCACTCGATCCCGGTGGAGGGAACCGTCGTCGGCGCGGCGTTCGTGCAGCGGACCCCCGCGCGGTTCGACACGTTCGACCTGACCGGGGACGGGATGTTGACCGGCCCGACGCTGGTGCTGCCGCTGCGGGCCACCGACATGGTGGCCGGTGTGCTCGTCGCGCTCCGGCCGGTCGGGGCGCAACCGTTCACCGAGGAGCAACTCGACATGATGGTCGCCTTTGCCGACCAGGCCGCGCTGGCGTGGCAGCTGGCAAGGACCCAGCGCCAGATGCGCGAGCTCAGCATCCTGACAGATCGCGACCGCATCGCCCGTGACCTGCACGACCATGTGATCCAGCGGCTGTTCGCCGTGGGGTTGGCTCTGCAGGGAACGATCCCGCGTGCGCGCGCGCCCGAGGTGCAGCAGCGGCTCACGGGCTGTGTCGACGACCTGCAGGGAGTCATTCAGGAGATCCGTACCGCGATCTTCGACCTGCATGGCGGCTCATCAGGTGTCACCCGGCTGCGCCAGCGTCTGGACGAGGCCGTGGCCCAATTCGCCGGTGCGGACCTGAGGACGGCAGTGCAGTACGTCGGGCCGCTGTCCGTGGTCGACGCCAGGCTGGCCGACCACGCCGAAGCAGTGGTCCGTGAAGCCGTCAGCAACGCCGTCAGACATGCCAAGGCCAACAACCTCGCGGTCAGCGTTACCGTCGAGGACGAGTTGTGCATCGAGGTCAGCGACGACGGCCGGGGATTACCCGCTGAGGTCACCGGCAGCGGGCTGACCAACCTGCGTCGACGCGCCGAGGATGTCGGCGGGGCGTTCAGCGTCGAATCCTCGCCGCGCGGCGGAACGGTGTTGCGGTGGTCGGCGCCGCTGCCGTGACCGCGGCGTTCCCGCCGGGCAGGTAGCGACCAAAGGCCCTAACCGGTTGGCGCGGTGAGGGATAGCGTGGGCCCATGAGCACCGGCCAGGACTCCGACCCGGCTCATCCTGCGACCGCAGGCGGCGACAGGCCCATCGTCGTCGGGTTCGACGGATCACGGGCCGCCCACCACGCCCTGAGATGGGCGGTGCCCGAAGCCGAGTCCCGCGACGTGCCTCTTCGGGTGGTCTCGGTGGTCACCGGCGATGACCGACACGACGGCCCTGCCGCGCCCCACGGCGCCGGGCACTCCGTCGACGCCGCGGTGTTGTCGGTCGAGGCGGAGGCGGAGCGGACCGGAAAGTCCATCCGGGTCGAGTCGGTGCAGATCGACGGGAACGTCGCCGACGTCCTCATCGCCGAATCAAGACATGCGCTGATGGTCTGTATCGGAGTTCCCTGGCGCGACCGGGCGGCCGACCCGCTGTTCGGGCCGACAGCCGCCGCGCTCGCCACCCATGCGCACTGCACGGTCGCACTGATCCGATCCGACTCCGCGGGATCACCCCCCGAGTCCGGGGTGGTCTCTGTGGTCCTCGACGACGAGCCGGACAACGATGCGGTGGTCCACCTGGCGATGCAGGAAGGCCGGCTGCGGGAGGCGACTGTGCGGCAGGTGGACAGGCGCATCGACAGCTGGATACGCCGGTTTCCCGACGTGCACGTTGAGATCGTCGCCGCAGGCAGCGGTCGCGCCTACGCTGCAGGGCAGCGTGGCCCGCAGGGCACTCAGCTGGCCGTCGTGGGTCAGGCGGACGCCGACCGGATCACCGAACTCGAGATCCCCAACTGCCACCCGATCGTGGGCTATCCGGACTGCTCGGTGCTGTTGGTCCGCCGATGACATGACCGCACCACAGACGCGGCCGTCGCGGGTGAACCTCCTGCTGCCCGGACTCTCGCAGTTTCAGCAGTACGAGACAGGCTGGTTGCGTTCCGATCTGACGGCGGGTCTGACCGTCGCGGCGTATCTGGTTCCCCAGGCGATGGCCTATGCCACGCTTGCCGGGGTCTCCCCGGTCGCAGGACTGTGGGCCGCCCTGGTGCCACTCGCGGCGTATGCCCTGCTCGGATCGTCCCGGCAGCTGTCGGTCGGCCCCGATGCCAGCACCACCGCGCTGACCGCGGCGACCCTGGCGCCGATCGCCAACGGTGACGACACCCGCTATGCCGTGTCGGCGGCTGCGCTCGCGATCCTTGTCGGCATCATCTGCCTGGTGGGCGGGACGGCGCGGCTGGGATTCCTGGCCAACCTGCTGTCACGACCCATACTGATCGGCTACATGGCGGGCATCGCACTGGTGATGATCGCCGGCCAGCTGGGCAAGATCACCGGCACCGAGGTGACCGGCAACGAATTCATCTGGCAGACCGGGTCATTTGTGGCACACCTCGCCGACGTGCACTGGCCGACGATCGCGCTGGCGACCGCGGTGGTCGTGGTGCAACTCGTGTCGTCGAAGGGCGGGGTGCACGTGCCCGGACCGTTGATCGCCGTCGTCCTGGCGTCGGCGGCAGTACTGGTGTTCTCGTTGCAGGCGCGTGGGATCGCTGTCGTCGGACCCGTTCCGTCGGGACTCCCGGGCCTGGGTTTCCCCGGCCTGCGCGTCGGAGATCTGCTGCCGTTGCTGCTTCCGGCTGCGGGCATCGCGATCGTGGCGTTCTCCGACGATATGGTGACAGCACGGGCTTTCGCCGCCCGCAGCGGTCAGGAGATCGACCCCAACGCGGAGATGCGGGCGTTGGGAGTGTGCAACATCGGGGCGGGGCTGGCGTCCGGTTTCCCGGTCAGTGCCAGCGGTAGCCGCACCGCGATCAGCCATTCACTGGGCAGCCGCACGCAGCTTGGGTCGCTGACCGCCCTCGCAGTGGTTCTCATCGTGCTGACATTCGGGGGTGGCCTGCTGTCGGCGGTTCCGATGGCGGCGTTGGGGGCGCTGGTCCTCGTCGCTGCGCTGCAACTGATCGATGTCTCGGAATTTCGCCGCCTGGGACGGTTCCGCCGCAGTGAGCTGGTACTCGCGCTCGCGACCACTGCGGCGGTACTGGGACTCGGGGTTCTCTACGGAGTGCTGGCAGCCGTGGCACTGTCCATCCTCGACCTGTTGCGCCGGGTGGCCCGGGCCCACGACAGCGTCCTCGGCTTTGTTCCCGGCGTACCCGGAATGCATGACGTCGAGGATTATCCGCAGGCGGAGTTGGTGCCGGGCCTGGTGGTCTATCGCTATGACGCCCCCTTGTGTTTCGCCAACGCCGAGGACTTCCGCAAGCGAGCCCTGCAGGCCGTGGCGGCCTATCCGCAACCGGTGGAATGGTTTGTGCTCAACGCCGAGGCCAACTCGGAGGTCGATCTCACCGCGCTCGACGCAGTGGATCGGTTGCGTGTCGACCTGGCACGGGCGGGCATTCGGTTCGCGATGGCACGGGTCAAGCAGGATCTGCGAGAAGCGTTGCAGGCGGCCGGAATGCTCGACGCCATCGGAGTCGAGCACATCTACCCGACACTACCCACCGCGGTCGCCGCGTTCCGGCAGCGGGATGGCGCCGAGGGCTGACCGCCGGAGGTGTCGAGCCGGTCAGACGATGGTGAATTCGCGATCGGGTTCGGGGCCGAAGCCAAACCGGCGACCGGTGATCCGCGTCGGAAGCACCCGGACGTAGTGCGACTTGACGGTGGCAGTCCACGGCAGGAGTTGAGCGCGTTCGGCTTCTTCGATCTCGTCGTCGGTGTGCAGGCTGCGGGCCACCCCCTTGATGATCACGCTCCAACCTTCGGTGGCACTGTGGTCGTCTGCCTCGAACAGCACATCCCTGTTGATGGCGGTGCTGACCAGCTTCGTTCCCTCCGCGGTGCGGAACAGCACGGTGCGCCGCTGGACGACGAAGTTGACCGGGAAGATCTCGGGCGCACCGTCGGCGCTGGTCACCAACCGGCCGAGGGTGGCGCGGGAAAGCAGTTGCCAGCACTCACTTTCCGGCAGAATCGTCACCGGCCGCGGGGCGGCTTCATTGCTCATACGTTTCACGCTAGCCAACCGCGGGCCCGCGGTCCGTGAGGCGTTGTTCCCTGGTGTGAGGGACCAAAGTAACCATTCGGGTGCTCGGGCAAAGGTCACCGCGAGGACGGGACTTCCGTCTCTGGCCGGGTGCCTGACCTCGGAGCAGACTCGGAGATGTTCAGTGCTAGCGAGATCAGCCCGGAGGAAGTTCACAGTCATGGCCGCACAGTTTCCCGATGCCGACACCATCCGCGCGGCTCTGACGTTGGCCACCCGCGCACCGTCAGTGCACAATTCTCAGCCATGGCTCTGGCGGGTCGGACCGCACAGCCTGCACCTCTACGCCGATCGCTCCCTGCACTTGGAGCACACCGATCCCGACCGGCGGGAACTCCTCCTCAGTTGCGGTGCCGCCCTCCATCACGGCACCGTCGCGTTGGCGGCGATGGGCTGGCACGCCACCATTCACCGCCTGCCGAATCCCGACGAGCCGGATCACCTCGCGGCGATCAGCCTGCACCGCCACACAGCCGGTGAGACCGATATCGCGCTCGCCGCCGCGATCTCCAAGAGGCGCACGGATCGACGCAACTTCAGCTCGCAACCGGTGGCCCTGGGTGACATCGCATGGATGGGCGCGCGGGTGGCGCGGATGGGTGTGTCGCTGCGTCGTGTCGAGACCACCACCGACTTCAAAGCCATTCTGACCCAGGCGATGTGGCAGCATGCGCTCGACTCCGGCTATGCCGACGAGCTCACGATGTGGAGTGGCCGGCACGCGGCGGCCGTCGGGGTGCCTGCGCGCAATGTCCCGGAAACCGATCCCGCGGCAGCGGTTCCCGCCCGCGTTTTCGCCGGGCCGGCGCTGAGCCAGCCGCCCTGTGCACCTCCCGCCTATGACAACGGCGTGCTGCTGGCCCTCGGAACCTCCACCGACGACGACATGAGCAGGTTGCGTGCGGGGGAGGCGACAAGCTCGGCGCTGCTGACCGCGACTGCCAGAGGGTTGGCAACCTGCCTGGTGTCGGAAGTGTTGGAGGTGGCCGAAACGCGCACGATGGTGCGATCGGAGATCTTCGACGATCGGTACGACCCGCAGATGCTGATGAGGGTGGGATGGGCGCCGGTCGACGCCGACCCGCTTCCGGCCACGCCTCGGCGGCCGATCAACGAGAGGCTGACCCGGCTCGACGGATCACCGTTCGACGGCCCCGAGGACGAGTAGCGCGCGACACCCCTAGTTCTTGATGGCCGTCACCAGGAGATACTCGGCGGAATATGCCGTGTGGTCCTGCTCCGAGGCTTCGTTCCAGGTCTCCAGCAGCGTCAGGAAGTCGCGGTCCAGGGCCGCGGTCCGCTCCGCGTCCGCCTCATTGAACCGGTAGGTGGCGATGGTGGGACCGTAGTTGGCTTTCCAGTACTCCCGGAACTGCAGCGCAGTCGGGCAGTGATCCATCACCACGGTCTCGCGGCGCAGTGTCAGGTCGGTCACGCTGTCGCCGAACAACTCTCGCACGTGGTTCTCCTCGCCCCACATCGGCGCCGGTGTTGCTTCCGGTGGCGGCGGGGGAGCATAGGGCTTCATCGTGGCGAACAGGTGGCCGATGAACCCTTCGGGCGTCCAGTTGATCATCCCGATGGTGCCTCCCGGGCGGACCACCCGCACGATCTCATCGGCAGTGGCCTGGTGGTGAGGCGCGAACATGGCCCCGACACTCGACAGGACGACGTCGAAACTGCTGTCGTCGAACGGCAGCGCTTCCACATCGGCTTCGATCCAGTCGAGTTCCACTCCGCGTCGCGCGGCGATGCTGCGGCCCGCCTCGAACAGTTCGGGCGTCAGGTCACTGGCGGTCACGGTCGCCCCCGCTTCGGCCGCGGGGATGGCGGCATTGCCCGAGCCCGCTGCCACATCCAGCACCCGCTGTCCGGGCCGGATGCCGCAGGCCTGGACCAGGCGCGGCCCGAGCTCCGGAATCAGGTCCGCGGCCACCGCCGGGTAGTCGCCCGACGCCCACAGCGCCCGGTGTTTGGCTTTGAGTGCGCGATCGGCATCCTGGTCAGGCTGCGAGACAGGTGCGGCGTCGGACGTGCTCATCGACCTTCTCCTTCGACCACCGACGGGCGGCGCCTGTGAATGATAGCGACAAAATGCTTCACCACCAGGCGAAACAGTCAAATTCAAGCCCGTTCGGTTTGATCTTGGACCGCAGCGGTATACGTCGCGCATGAGAGCTTCCGAAATCGTCGGCGCGCCGTTCGAATTGGGTGCTGCGATCCGTCATCGCCGGTTGTTCCATCCGGCGGGAGTGCTGGCCAATGGCGCCATCGAGCGAGTCAGTGGCCCCGGCGAGGGGTTGCCCGTCGAGTCGGGGCCCGTGGTGGGCAGGGTGTCCAAAGCGGTCGGTGTCCCGGGCAGTTTGCCCGACGCGGCCGGTGTGGCGTGGCGGATGCCGCCTGCCGCGCCCGGCGCCTGCCCGTGGGACGTCCTGCTGGTTACCGCGGGGGTGGGTGATGCGTCGATCCTGCCCAACCGGATGCTGCTGCGGCCGGTCACCTCCTGGTCCGACGCGCTGTACTCCAGCCTGATGCCCGTGAGCTACCACGACCAGCTGTGGTGGATCCGTGCCCGCCTCACCTCGCCGGGGAGCACGCCCGGGCTGTCCCTGGACACCGTCGTCGACGCCATCGGACGCGGCGGCCTGCAGTTCGACATCGAACAGGCCTGTGGCGCGGCGCCCTACCAGTCGTTGGCCCGGCTGCGACTCACCGAGATCCTCCCGGCGGCCGAAGGCCCGGACGACGACATCGCGTTCGATCCGGTGCGCAACAGCGCCGAGGGGGTGCAGCTGTGGCCGGAATGGTTGCTTCGGCTCAGGCGCCTGGCGTACCGCAGCAGCCGTGAAGGACGCTACGCGGGAATGGCGCAGCGATGACCTCCGAAGCGCAGAACTCGTTGACGGTGACCCGGGAGACGTCGGCTTCGGTGCAACGGGTCTGGGACCTGCTCGCCGACGGCTGGACCTACAGCCAATGGGTGGTGGGCAACAGCAGGATGCGGGCGGTGGACCGGGACTGGCCGGCACCGGGGAGTCAGATCCACCATTCCATCGGCCTGTGGCCACTGGTCATCAACGACACCACCACCGTCGAGAAGTGCACGCCGCTCGAAGAACTCGTGCTGCTGGCCAAGACCAGGCCGTTCGGTGCCGCACGGATCACGATGCGGCTTTCCCCGACCCCCACCGGATGCCGGATCGAGATGGCGGAGGTCCCTGCCGGCGTGCCGCTGAAATGGCTGCCCGATTCGGTCGGGCTCGCTGCGGCGTGGCCCAGGAATCGCGAATGTACCTGGAGGTTGGCGTCTCTCGCGGAACGCCGCGACCTCGAGACCGCCGACCAGGAAGGTTAGTCATCGGATTTCCCCCACAACAGCAAGATGTACCCGGACTGCAGTCGGCGATGAGCCCGGTGCCCGACTGCGGTGAAGCCACCTACCGCGACCGACCCGTTCTCTAGGCTCCCGCCGTCGAGTCAGCCGCTCATCTTCTCGGCCGAGGGCGTCAGTCCCCGGGTGGCCGGGCCCTCCAGCAGCTCGCCGTCGGGCGCGAAGCGCGAGCCGTGCAACGGACATTCCCAGGCCTGATCGGCGTCGTTCCATCGCACCACGCCACCGAGGTGCGGGCACACCGGCGACGTGGTGTGCGCGACACCGTCGACGACGCTGTCGGCATGCATACGCCATGGCGGACCACTGACCGCGCCCCCGTCGTCGGACAGCTCAGAACGGCTGAGCCACGGACTCACCCAGCCTTTCGCCAGGTTGAACCCGACCTCCAGATTGGCCTGCAGCGCCGTGGGTACCCCCGCCAGTTCGCCGGTCCGCCAGCTGGCGAAGGCGGCAGACCAGTCCATTCGGCCGCCCAGTATCCGGCTGGTCAGCGCCAGTGCCGCAGCAATGCCGTTCGTCATCCCCCATTTGTCGAACCCTGTTGCCACATAGATGCTTTCGCTGCCCGGCAGGATCGGTCCGACGTAGGGAAGCTCGTCGACAGGGGTGTAGTCCTGCGCAGACCAGAAATGGGTCTGCACGGCGCCGGGGTAGTGGAGTCGGGTCCAGCGGGTCAGTTCCTCGATGCTGCGGGACGGCGAGTCGGCGCGGCCGACGGTGTGTCCGGCGCCACCGACGACGAGTTTGTCACCGCCGGCGCTCGGTGCGTAGCGCAGCGAGCGCGTCGGGGAATCGACCGACAGGAACATCGGTCGGGTCACGTCGCCGGGCACGTCGAAAGCCAGGCAGTAGGAGCGCTCGGGTTTGACCCGCGCGAAGAACCCGCCCCGGTCGAGGATCGGTATGCCGGTGGCGAGGATGCACCGCTGCGCGGCGATGCGGACCTTCCGGGGACGGCGCGCATCATCGGTCGACACCCGCACGTCGACACGCACCGGGCCGCGACCCGACACCGAATGCACCCGGGCACCGCAGATGATCGAGCCGCCGTGGCTTTCCAGCTCGGCCGCGAGGCTCTGCAGCAGTGGCACCGGGTCGATCTGCGCCTGATCGGCAAGGCGGACACCACCGCAATAGGGGAACGGAACGTCGGCATCGGCGCACCAGCTGACATCGAGGCCCGCCGCACGACCGGCGGCGAGTTCGTCTTCGGCGGTGCTGACACCGTCGGGTGATTGGGCGTAGCTGAAGGCATCCTGGTGCTGCACGTCCAGGCCGTGCTCGTCGCAGTACCGCAGCAGCCAGTCCTGGCCCTCTTTGTTCCCGGTGGCGTACGCGCGCAACACGTCGTCGCCATGTTTGGCCGCGATCCGGGACAGCTTGGTGCCCTGCAGCAGGCTCACCTTCCCGGTGGTGTTGCCCGTCGCGCCGGCCCCGACGTAGCGGGCCTCCAGCACCACGACGCGCTTGCCGGCCCTGGCCAACAGGGCCGCGGTGGTCAGGCCGGTGATGCCGGCGCCGACCACCACCACGTCGGCGCTCTGGGGAACATCGGGTCGAGAAGAGGAATCCGCGCGCCCCGTCAGCCACAAAGAAGTCATGTCGGCGCGATACCCCGCAGCGGCACCGCCAAACGCCTACCTCGCCGATTGGGTTCGCGAAAACACCTGCGATGACCAGCACGATGTCAAGATGAGCGGGTGTCGGACACGTCAAACCCCGAACCGGACGCTTCCGGTGACGGACTCCAGCGACTGCGGGTCGGCGGTTTCCGCTTCTGGTTCGTCGGTCAGCGGTGGGAGTGGTCGGACGAAGTCGCGCGCATGCACGGATACGAACCGGGGACCGTCACCCCGACCACCGAGTTGCTGCTGTCGCACAAACACCCCGACGACCGCCGCCCGGTGCAGGACCTGCTCGACCATGCCCTGCATTTCGACGGGTCGTTCTCCAGCCGGCACCGCTTCATCGACACCGGCGGGGCCGAGCACACCGTGATCGTGCTGGCCGATCGGATGGTCGACGGCAGCGGAGCGGTGATCGGCACCGACGGTTATTACGTCGACCTGACCCTGAACTTCGAGCAGGTACGCCAGGAGGCGCTCACCGGCACGCTGTCAGACGTCTTCGACGCGCGGGCGGCCATCGAGCAGGCGAAGGGGGCGCTCATGCTGGTCTATCGCATCGATGCCGACGAGGCGTTCGAACTCCTGCAGTGGCGTTCGCAGCATTCGAACACCAAGCTGCGCCTGCTGGCGACCCAGATCGTCGCCGAACTCGGAAACCTCAGCTTCGATCCGCAGAATCTGCGCGGGCAGTTCGATCATCTACTGCTCACTGCCCACGAGCGGGTTCCCGGTCGCAGCTGCACATAGCGCGGGCCGAGGAATGCAGGGGTGTGTCCGGGACACTGATCGGGTAACCCGCCGAGAGTGACGGTGACAAGAGGATGCGCACGTGGGACTGGATGTACGGCAGGAGGTTTGTGATGCGGCGGTGGTGGTGTCTGCCGGTGGGCACGTCGATTCGGTGACCGTCGACGCGTTCCAGACCTCGCTGCAGGCCGCCCTCGACGTCGCCGCAACCCATTCGGCCAAGAAATTGGTCATCGAACTCGAAGACCTGAGCTACTTCGGCAGCGCGGGGCTGAACGCCGTGCTGGCCTGCCACGAGCGCGGTGCGGCCGACGGTGTGGCGGTGCGGGTGGTAGCCGTCAACCCGATGGTGGTGCGGCCCCTGCAGATCACCAAGCTCGACTCCGTGATCCGGCCCTACCCGTCGGTCGGCGCCGCGATCGACGGTGGCTGACGTGGATTCAGCCAGCGCCGCCTCGGCTGCGTTGTTCGCATCAGGCGGTGACGTCGGCCGCGACCACGCGCAGGTCGACTGGGCCGCCACTGCGCTCGGTCCACCCCAGGGCTGGCCGCAAAGTCTTCAGACAGCCGTCAGCATCCTGCTCTCCTCCCGGTTTCCGATGTGGATGGCGTGGGGCCCTGACCTGACGTTCTTCTGCAACGACGCCTATCGCCGCGACACCCTGGGACAGAAGTACCCCTGGGCGCTCGGCCGTCCCGCCCGGGAGGTGTGGGCGGAGATCTGGAAGGACATCGAGCCGCGCATCAACCAGGTGCTGTCCACCGGAGAGGCCACCTGGGACACGTCGCTGCTGCTGTTCCTGCAGCGCTCCGGATATCCCGAGGAGACCTACCACACCTTCTCGTACAGTCCGCTGCGCGACGACGACGAACAGGTCGTCGGCATGCTGTGCGTGGTCAGCGAGGACACCCAGCAGGTGATCGGGGAGCGGCGGATGGCCACGCTGCGGGACCTGGGATCCGACCCCAGCGTGGTGCGCAACGAAAGTGAGATCCTCAATTTCTCCGATCGCCAGCTGAGCCAGAACCTGGCGGACCTGCCCTTCACGCTGACCTACCTGTTCGACGACGTGGGGGATGCGGTCCTGGCCGGCGCCACCGGGCTCGTCCGCGGGCATCCGGCAGCCCCGCCGACCCAGTCCGCGACGGGCGAGGCGTTGTGGCCGATGCAGGCCGCGGCGCGCGGGGAAACCGTGCTGGTGGACCTCGACACGCCGGAGTACGTCGGGGTGCCGAGCGGGGACTGGCCCGAAGCGCCGATGGAGGCGCTGGTGGTACCGCTGCTGCAGCAGGGCGGCTCGCCCAGTGGGTTCCTGGTGGCCGCGCTGAACCGGTACCGCCCCCTCGACGACGCGTACCGCGGGTTCGTCACCCTGGTCGCCGGTCATATCGCGGCCGGACTCGGTCTGGCTCGCAGTTACCGGGTCCAGCAGCGGCGGGCCGACGAACTCGCCGAGCTGGACCGGGCGAAGACGGCGTTCTTCTCCAACATCAGCCACGAATTCCGTACTCCGTTGACATTGATCCTCGACCCGGTGGCCGAACTCCGGCAGGCCGAGGACGTCGGCGACCGGACCCGCCGGGAACTCGATGTGGTGTGGCGCAACGGCCTTCGTCTCACCAAGCTCGTCAACACCCTGCTCGAGTTCTCCCGCATCGAAGCCGGGCGCACGCAGGCGCGCTACGAACCGGTCGATGTCGGCGCCACCACCGCCGAACTGGCCAGCGTGTTCCGTTCGGCCGTGGACCGGGCCGGGCTGGCGCTGGTGGTCGACTGCCCGTCACTGGACCAGCCGGTGTACCTGGACCGCGACATGTGGGAGAAGGTGGTCTTCAACCTGCTGTCGAATGCGTTGAAGTTCACCTTCGAGGGCACCATCTCGGTCGGGGTGCGGCGTGAGGCAGACGAGGCGGTGATCACGTTCGCCGACACCGGGATCGGCGTGCCCGCCGCGGAGATACCCCGGCTGTTCGAGCGGTTCCACCGGATCGAGAACGCGCGGGCACGGTCGAATGAGGGAAGTGGCATCGGGCTGGCGCTGGTCCAGGAGCTGGTGGCGCTGCACGGCGGCACCATCGCCGCGGAGAGCGCCGAAGGGGTGGGCACCACGTTCACCGTCCGGCTGCCGTTCGGCGTGGCGCATCTGCCCCCGGATGCGGTCGTAGCGACTCCGCTGGTGGGCAGAGCGGGCACCACTGCGGAGACGTATGTGCAGGAGGCGCTGCGCTGGATGCCTGCCGACGCTGAACGGGCTGACGTCGCGCCCCCGCCGCCCGCCCGCCCGGCAGTCGGCGCCGCAGAGCATCCGGCGCGGGTGCTGATCGCCGATGACAACGCCGACATGCGCGACTATCTGGCTCGTCTGCTACGTGCAGACGGCTATGCGGTCGATGCCGTGGGCGACGGCCGGCAGGCGTTGGATGCGATCCGCGACAGCCCGCCCGACATCGTGATCAGCGATGTGATGATGCCGCGGTTGGACGGCCTGGAGTTGGTCGCCGCCCTGCGCGCCGACCGCCGCACCTCCGCCGTGCCGGTGTTGTTGCTGTCCGCCCGTGCGGGTCAGGAGGCGTCCATCGGTGGTCTGCAGGCCGGCGCCGACGACTATCTCGTCAAGCCGTTCGCTGCGGCGGAACTGCTTGCGCGGGTGCGCGCCAACGTCGAGCTCGCGCGGCTGCGCAATCACCATGCGCGGTGGCGTACCGCGCTGGTCGAATCGCTGCAGGAGGGATTTTTCGTCTGCGACGAGCACGGCGCGGTCATCGAGATCAACGCGGCGTTCACCGAGATCCTCGGCTTCGACACCGACGGGCTGCCCTATGAACCGCCTTTCCCGTGGTGGCCTCCGCGCGACAGCGATTCCGCGGCCCACCGGCGGGCGGTGGAAGCGCTCGACCGGCTGCTCGAGCAGCCGAAGGGAAGCCTGCGGGACATCCCCGTCATCCATCGGGACGGCCGTCGCCGCTGGGTGAGCGCGAACTTCAACCACACCGCTGATCCCGACACCGGCCGCCGAGTCACGGTCGGGACCATGCGCGACGTCACCGCAGAGCGGTACGCCGGACAGCGCGAGACCGCGCTGGCGGCGCTCAACGAGCGGCTCGTCCAGGCCACCACCGTCGACGACGCGGTCCTCGGGGCGGCCGAGGCGTTGCGCGGGGTCTGGGACGCCGAACGGGTGGACGTCGCAGTCTTCCCCACCCATGCCGCCGCCGGTTCCCCCGTCCCGCACCTCGTCTGTGCCGGCGCCGAGTCGGCGGGCTGGGACGCGCTGCCCGCGCGCACCCGGCAGGCGATCACCGCACTGTGCGACGGCGATCTGCTGGTGCCCGACCACCGGGGCCCGGGTACCACCGGTATCGCCGTACCGCACCCCAAGGGGGTACTGGTGGTGCATCTGCAACTCAGAGAGCCGCGGCCCTTCACCTCCGAGGAGCTCGCGCTGCTCACCGTGCTCGGGGGGCGTCTCGGCCAGGGGCTGCAGCGAATCCATCGAGTCGACCAGCAGCGGGAGACGGCGCTGGCCCTGCAGCACGCGATCCTCGGGCCCGCGGTGCCCGCCGGGTTCGCGGTGCGCTACCAACCGGCCACCCGCCCGCTGCAGGTCGGCGGCGACTGGTACGACGTGGTCGACCTGGACGACGGCCGAATCGGCCTGATCGTCGGCGACTGCGTGGGCCACGGCCTGGCGGCGGCGACGGTGATGGGCCAACTCCGCAGCGCCTTCCGCGCGCTGCTGTTGGAGACCCCTGGCCCCGCGGCGGCCCTGTCGGCCATGGACCGGTTCGCGAGCCGACTGTCCGGAGCACGATGCACCACGGCGTTCTGCGCGGTGCTCCACCCCGACACGGGGGAGCTGGTGTACTCCGGTGCGGGACATCCGCCGCCGATCCTGGTCCGGCCCGGCCACGCCCCCGTCCTGCTCGACGGCGCCGCCGCCACGCCGCTGGGGCTGGCTGACGACCGGGTCCGGCCGGAAGCGCAGACGACGATGCCACCGCGCGCCACGCTGCTGCTCTACACCGACGGACTGGTCGAGCGGCGACGCGAGGCGCTCGACGACGGCATCGGACGCGCTGCCGAGGTGATGGCACACAACGCTGCTGCCACACTCGATGATCTGGCGAAACTGATCATGACGCAGCTGGCGCCCGGTGGCGGCTATCAGGACGACGTGGCCCTGCTGCTGTATCGCCAGCCGGCACCGCTGGAGATGGATCTCGCCGCCGACGTCGAAGTGCTTGCGTCCAGCCGTGCGGCTCTGCGCGGGTGGTTGACCCGGGCGGGTGTCAACGCCGAGCAGACGCTCGACGTGCTGATCGCCACGGGCGAGGCGCTCGCCAACGCGATCGAGCACGGCCACCGTCACCTCGACCGGGGCAGGGTGACTTTACGCGCGACCGCTGTGGCGGACCGGTTGCACGTCACCGTGGTCGACACCGGATCGTGGAAACCCCCGGTGGCCGCCGTGCATCGCGGCCGGGGCATCACACTGATGAAGGGGTTGATGCATGATGTCACGATCGAACCGGATGTCGGCGGCACCACTGTCCACATGCACACGAGGATTGTTTGATGGTCACACCGCTGAGCCTGTCCACCGACAGCAGTGACGACGGCTCGTTGGTGGTCCGGGTGATCGGCGAAGTCGACTTGAGCAATGTCGCCGCGTTCTCCGCGGCCGTGGCCGAGGCCCGCAGGGCCGCCACCGACCGGCAGCTCGGTGTCGATCTCAGCGGCGTCGACTACCTGGACAGCGGTGCCATCGGCGTTCTGTTCGACCACGCCGACGGGATCTACATCGTGGTCAACCCGATCCTGCTGTCGGTCCTGACCATCAGTGGTCTCACCGAGGTCGCGACCGTGAAGCCGGCGTCGTCATGACCTCTTCGACTAGACGATCAGGCCCCAGGCCGCGAAGTAGTGGCACAGCGCCGCCGCGGCGGTGAACGCATGGAAGAACTCGTGGTGGCCGAACGTGCTCGGCCACGGGTTCGGCCAGCGCAGGCCGTAGCAGATCGCGCCGATGTTGTAGAGCACGCCCCCGAGGACCAGCAGCGCGACCACACCCCACCCGGCGCCGTCCACCAGCGTTCCGGCGAACCAGATCGCGGAGTAGCCGAGCAGCAGGTAGAGGGGCAAGCCGACCCAACGGGGGGCCGACGGCCAGCACATCTTGAGCGCGACGCCAGCGGCGGCACCGGCCCACACCATCGTCAGGGCTTCGGCACCGGTGCGCGGCGGCATCGCCAGCACCGCAAAGGGGGTGTAGCTGGCCGCGATGAACACGAAGATCACCGAATGGTCGATCCGCATCATCCATTTCGTCGCCGCCGCAGAGCGCCACTGCACCCGGTGGTAGGCCGCGCTGATACCGAACATCGCCACGATGCCGACGGCGTAGATCAGCGTGGCCCAGCCGGCCTTCGGCGAGACGGTGATCCACGCGACGGGCACGAGTGCCAGCCCCGCCACGATCGCCGTGGCCGCCGAATAGAAGTGGATCCAGCCCCTGGCACGGGGCGTGTGCAGCAGATCGGTGATGGTGTCGGCCACGACCTGGGGCATGTCGTCGTCAACGGTGTCGACCGGTCCGGTGACTGCGTCGTCGCCGACGTGGCCGAGGGCCCATACCGGCGTCGTCGCATCGGCCGGCCGGAATGTCACACGACAACCATCAACAACACGACAACCATCAACGATGAACGGATAGTCAGGACGCCTCCATTGTCGATGCCGAGGTCCAGCATAGGGGCACCGGCGCGGCTTTCCGGTAACGCCGCGGGGACAAGCCGGCAAACCACCCCGTAAATCTGCGCCGGCGCTGCTCAATCGTGGCGCCGAGCACGCCGAAAACGAGCTGAACGCCCCCGTAGGTCGCGAAAGGACCGGTGTCACCCGGTGGAGTGGCCGGACAACGCGCCGATCCGGGTCGAGTCCAGCTTGCCCAGCAGGTCGCCCGCATCCTCGAATACCGCCGATGCACCGGCGTCGAGCAACTCCGCTCGCGAGGTGCCACCGCTGAGCAGCCCGATCGACGGGACCTTCACCCGGGCAGCCGCTTCGCAGTCCCACACGGCGTCGCCGACGAACACCGCGTCGTCTGCTGTTGCTGACGCCCGGTCCAGCGCCACCTGGACGATGTCGGGCTTGGGCTTGGCGGTCTCCACATCCTTCGACGACGTGACCGCGGCGACGATGTCATCACAATCGAGCACCTTGCGCAGCATCGCCAATTCGTCCTCAGGCGCCGAGGTCGCCAAGACCACCTGCAGTCCTCGGTCCGCGACCGCGCGCAGCAGGTCTCTGGCGCCGGGAAGCGGACCCAACAGGTGTGCACTCTGTTCGTAGAACTCGCTGTGCCCCTTCTTGAGACGCTCGAGTACTCCCTCGCCGGCGTCGCCGGAGAGCGTACGCACCAGTGTGGTGCCGTCCATGCCGATGCAGCGGTGGATGCGCCACGCGTCGACGGGTAGCCCCTCGGCGTCGAAGGCGCGCAGCCAGGCCCAGACATGCAGGTAGTTGGAGTCGACGAGGGTGCCGTCCACGTCGAACAGCACCGCCGGTGGCGAGGTTGGCATGAGTCGTCGTCCCATCGCTGATCGGTCACCGAGGTCCATCAGGCCGTGAGGTTCCACCGTCGGTGGTGGTGACATCGTTGCGCGCCTGCTCTCGGGATCTTCCCCGGCAGGTACCCGAGCGGTTGGTGACCGAAACTTCGGGGGATCGGCCGCGGCCCGCCCGGCCGGTGCGCTGCAGGTAATCTTCGATGTCATGGCCGCAGAACCGATCACGGTGACGCCGTGAGCGCGGGGTTGTTCGCGCTCCTCGATGACGTCGCGGTGTTGGCGCGGCTGGCCGCGGCCTCGGTCGACGACATCGGCGCGGCCGCAGGGCGCGCGACGGCGAAGGCCGCAGGGGTCGTCATCGACGACACCGCGGTGACACCGCAGTACGTCCACGGACTGGCCGCCGAACGTGAGCTACCGATCATCAAGCGCATTGCGATCGGATCGCTGCGCAACAAGGTCGTTTTCATCCTGCCGGCGGCATTGCTGCTCAGTCAGTTCGTGCCCTGGTTGCTGACCCCGATTCTGATGCTGGGTGCCACGTACCTGTGTTTCGAGGGTGCCGAGAAGGTCTGGGGGAAGGTCCGCGGTCACGACGCGCACAAAGCGCCCGTCGCCGCACTGGGTGCCGACGCCGAGAAGCACATGGTGACCGGCGCTATCCGCACCGACTTCATCCTGTCCGCCGAGATCATGGTGATCGCTCTCAACGAGGTCGCCGATCAATCGTTTGTGCCGCGGCTGCTCATCCTGTTGGTGGTCGCCGTGGTGATCACGCTGGTGGTGTACGGCATCGTCGCCGGCATCGTGAAAATGGACGACGTCGGCCTGCGACTCGCCCAGCGGTCATCGGAGCTCGCCAAGCGGATCGGCCGCGCCCTGGTCGCCGGCATGCCCAAGCTGCTGTCCGCGCTGTCTGTCATCGGCACCGTGGCGATGCTGTGGGTCGGCGGACACATTCTGCTCGTCGGATCCGACGAACTCGGTTGGCACACGCCCTACGGCCTGGTCCACCACGTCGAGGGATACGTCCACCACGTCGCGGGCGTCGGCGCAGCGCTGGCCTGGCTGGTCAACACGGCGGCCTCGGCGGTCATCGGCCTCGTAGTCGGGTTGCTCGTGGTCGCCGTCATGCATGTGCTGCCGTTCGGTCGCAAAGACCAGCACGCCGCCGCGGCCTGACGACGGATTGCGCTCGGCGGTGCGGCTAGCCGTCGCTGCCCTCGCGCCGGCCGACGTACTCCAGCAACCGGCGGTCGTCGGTGGTGAACCGACCCACCTCCTCGCCGCCGTCACAGGTCAACAGCGCCACCGTCACCGCACCCGAGGTCCGCGACACCACCCGCCACAGGGCTCCGGCATCCTCCCAGCGCTGCAGTTCGGCGACCCGATCGACGTCCACCTCTCCACGATGTCACCGTAGGCTGGCGTCCGTGCATCCTGCCTGCGCTGTCGCGACCGCGGCTGTGCTGATCTGGCTCGGGATGGTCCTGGCGATCTCGTTTCTCGAAGCCCCGCTGAAGTTCCGCGCCCCGAACGTGACCCTGCAGATCGGTCTCGGTATCGGGCGACTGGTGTTCCGCGCGCTCAACGGGTGCGAGTTGGTGCTGGCGGCCGCGGTCGCCGTCGCATTGCTGGTGCAGCCCCCGACCCCGGGGGCGGCGGTCGCGGCGGTGATCGCCGGGGTGGCGCTGCTGGTCCAACTGGTCGCGGTGCGGCCGGCGCTGAGCAGGCGCTCCGATGCCGTACTGGCCGGCGGGCAGGGACCGCGGTCACACGCCCACCTGTGGTACGTGGGCCTGGAGGTGGTCAAGGTCGCCGCGCTCGTCGGCGCGGGTGGGCTGCTGCTCACATCGTGAGCGCGCAATGAAGGTAACCCTGCCCTAATCATCTCGGGTAGGCTGCTCGGTCAAATGACCGACATCGACGAGGCCCTCAGACCTGTCCTCCCGCGCGAGCTCACCTCGATACCCGACGAAGTCCGGGCGGTGCCCGGCCCGCCGACACCACCCGTCGACGAACCGTACGGGTTACGGCTCGCCGATCCCGATGCCGACGCGGAATTGGTGTCGGAGTGGATGAATCGTCCACACCTGGTCGAGGCCTGGGAGTATCCGTGGCCGCCGCAGCGCTGGCGACGCTACCTGCAGGCCCAGGTCGACGGCGAATACTCGCGACCGTTCATCGGCAGTTTCCGGGGCCGTGAGGTGGCCTACATCGAGATCTATCGCGCAGCAAAGGATTCCATCGCGGCGCGCTATGATGCCGACCCACATGACCTCGGTCTGCACGCGGCGGTCGCCGACCTCAAGCTGGTCAACCGCGGCCTGGTGCCGCTGTTGTTCCCCAAGCTGGTGGCCAGCCTGTTCGAGGTCGAACCCCGCTGCCGCCGAATCATGTTCGACCCGGACCACCGCAACACCAGCGCGCGCCGGGTGTGCGAATTTGCCACGTGTGCGTTTCTCGGTGAGCACGACATGGCCAACCGCAGGATGGCGCTCTACGCGTTGCCTCGTACCCCCGAAGACATCCCGGCAGCGCGCTAGCCGCCGGCGCCCCTGTCCGCGAAATATCATTCCTGGTCGTGATCTGGCAAAAATCACAGCCCGGAATGGTATTTCGCGGGTCAGGCGGGCGGCCCGATCAGCTCGGCATACCCATCGATGTCGGGTTTCATCGCGGCGGCCACCAACTCCCACAGCACCTCGTCGGTGCCGCCGCCCACCCGGGCAAGCTTCATGTCGCGCCACCACCGGCCCAGCGGGGTCTCGTCGACGAGGTAGCCGGCGCCGCCGAAGATGTGCATGCACTCGGAGAGCACCTCTTCACCCAGCCGTGCGGCCGTGACCTTGACCGCGGCCGCGGCTCGCAGATCCAGACGGCCCTGTGCGGCAATGCCGTTGAGGCCGTGCCGCAACAGATCCACCCGCGCCTGCAGGTCGGCCATCCGCATGCGCAGAGCCTGGTGCTCGAACAGCGTCGCGCCGAATTGGCGGCGCTGCAGCATCCGGGCATGGGTCACACCGAGCACCCGTTGACACGACGACGCCACCTGACCGGCGATGGACATCCGTTCGTGGGCCAGACCCCACGAGATCGCCGCAAGCCCGGTGCCGGCCCTGGCCACCAGATGGTCGGCGGGAACCCAGGTGTCGATGTGCACGGCTGCGGTGTCGAGCGGACCGGCGCCCACCTTGCGGTACGGCGCCTGCACCTCAACCTGCTTGGTGGGCACCGCGATCACCAGGACGTTTCCGTGCCTGCTGCCGGGGTCGTTGTCGACGCCCCGGGCCACGACCATGATGTGGTCGGCGATCGGCGAGAGGGAGACGAACTTCTTGATCCCGCGGATCTCGAAACCTTCTCGGGCGGAGCGCACTTCGGTCTCGACGATCTGCAGGTCAGAACCCCCCGACTCCTCGGAGGCCCCGATGCACAGCACGGTCTGGCCGTCGACGGCCTGCTCGCAGATGGTCTTGAGGTGATCGGACTTGCCGAACCGGCGCAGGATGGCGATCGCCGAATCGTGCAGGCTCACGCCGACGCCGATGCCCGCCGACCCGAGACGGCCGAGCCTGAACGCAAGTTCGTTCAGCTTGGCGACGTCGGGGTGCTGAACACCGGCAGGCCCCCACTTGCTGCGAAACACCCCGCTGCTGCCCAGATGTTCGATCAGCTTGCGGGGGAAGCGCTCTGAAACCTCGGCTGCGGCAGTCCAGGTGGTGATCCTCTCGCCGAAGACGTCGTCGAGCAGCTCGCGGTAGTCGTCGATGCCGGTACCTGTCGACGCGGTCACGCGCGCACCGCCTGCAGGTTCTGTCTGACTTCGAGTCGGCGGAGCTTGCCCGACGAGGTACGCGGCAGCGACCCGGGCGCGAGGAACACCACCTCGGCGGGCACCACACCGCACTGCGAGGCCACCCGCTGCACCAGATCGGCTCGCGCCCCGGCCTCGTCGGGGCCGCGGAACTCGGCGGCGACGATCAGACCCTGGCGTGCCGAGTCGCCGTCGGTACCGACCGCGACGACGGCGCCGTCACGCACCCCGCGCACCTGGGCGGCGACGCGTTCGACTTCGCTGGGAAACAGATTGCGTCCGGCCACGGTGATCAGTTCTTTGATCCGTCCGCACACCACCAGCCCGGCATCGGTCAAGTAGCCGAGGTCCCCGGTGCGGAACCACTCGCCGGGCACCTGTGCCGCCTGCCCGAGGTAGCCCGACATCATCGAGGTGCCCCGGATCTCGACCTCGCCGATCTCCGCGCTCCCGTGCCGGGAACTCTGTGTGTGCTCGGTCGGGGAGATCCGCAACTCCATTCCGGGAATCGTTTTGCCGAGAACGGCGTGGCGGCTGACCGAATCGGTTGTCGGATCGACGATCTCGTCGAACTCCAAACCGGTACCCGGGCGCGGCGCGGTGACCGCACAGGTGGATTCGGCCAGTCCGTAGGAGGGCGCCGCGGCATGCGGGTCGAGGCCGAAGCGTGCCATCTCGGTCAGGAACAGATCGAAGCCTGCGCAGTCGACGGGTTCACCACCGTTGAGGGCGAACCTGAGGGCGCCGAGGTCGACGTCGGACACCCGGCGGGCGTACTTGCCGAGCACCGAGTAGGCGAAATTGGGTGCGGCGGTGATGGTTGCGCGGCTCTCCGAGAGCCAGCTGAGCCACCGGAACGGTGAGGCCGCGAAGGCCGCCGTGGGGGCCAGCCACGTTTCGGCGCCGGCGAGAACGCTCGTCAACAGGAACGTCAAGCCCATATCGTGGTAGAGCGGCAGCCAGGTGCACCCGACGTCCTCGGCGGAGTCCACCCGGACGTGCTGCCAGAGTCCCGTGACGTTGTTCTGGACCGCCTCGGGCGACAGCATGGCGGTGCGCGGTGTTCCGGTGGATCCTGCGGTGCCCTGCAGGACCGCCGGGGTGCCCTCGGGTGTCTCCTGCCGGGCGAACGTCGCGGAGCGTTGTGCGTGGCCGACCGAGGCGACGTCGTGGACCGTGAGGCCGGAACCGTTGTCGCGCAGCAGATTCAGGTGGGGCTCCAGGCTGAACACCTGGGTGACGCCGATTCCGGCGAATCGCTCCGCGGTGGCACGGGCCCATTGGCTCTCCTCGGCGCCGCGGATGGGTCCGGGAAGGATCGATAGTGCACGGCCTGCCAGCCATGCCCCCTGGATCGCCGCGACGAACTCCACCGTGGGCTCTCCGACGAGGCCGACGGCGCCGCCTGGTCCGTCCAGGAGGCGCGCGGCGATGTTCTCGGCGCGGGTGTGCACCTCCTGCCACGGGTGCCGGGCCCACTGTCCGCTGGCGCGGTCGAGCACCACCAGGTCGTTCGTCGAGTCCGTCATCGCGCGCGACAGCGCGGTCGCGAGCATGCTCACCGGCCGGCCGGCACCTTCGCCAGGATGGCCTGCTCCAGGTCACCGACCGTGTCACAGGTCAGCAGGTCCTCTTCGGACAGCGCCACGCCGATCTTGTCCTCGATGGCCACCATGCCCACCGCGAACGCGACCGAGTCCAGCCCCACGTCGTCGATCAGCCGTGACTCGCGAGTCATCCGACTGGTGTCGACATTCAGATCGTCGCGCAGGATCTCCTCGAGTGCCGCGCTGACGGCTTCCGGGGTTGACGTTTCCATGCGGTGGGACGTTACACCCCGAGGTAAAGGTAGGCTACGCTTACCCTGGCCGGTGCTCAGTAGTCATATCGGGCCAACTCGACGGGCCGCTGTGGGCTGTCCTCGTCGATCGAGATCCGCGCCGGCACCATCTCGCTGGTCACCAATCCGTGCTTCTGTGTCACCGCGTCGACGATGTCGAAACTGCGCGCGATGCTGTCGGGGGTGTCCACCACGATGGTCGTGACCGGCACCCGTCGGCTCAGCTGCAGGAATCGGTCGCCGTGGGGCGGCTCGGCTCCGTGAAAACCCCACATGCCGCGCAAAGCCGTTGCGCCGCCGGCGCTTTGTGATTCGCGTAACCTCCGGACCAGTGCCCGATGGACGGGCACCCCGTCGGTGAGCGAGTCCTCCGACGTGTACACCATCAGCTTCTGATGCAGGGGCCGGCCGTGGGCGTCGGTGCTGGGAAGGACATCGGGCCGGCAGAGCAGCGCGCCGTCACGCTTGCACACCCGAACCCGCTCGACCGTCATCAGCGCTCGGCCGAGGATGCCTCCGAGTTCACACGCCGCCCGTTCCACGACGGCGGTGTCGCCGACGGCGATGATCATCATCGGGACATCGACGTTGCGCCCGAAGAACCGGGCCCGGTGGCGACGTCCGTGGGCGGTGCCGTCCACGCCCAGAAAGGCCGAGGCTCCGTGGAGGCCGTGCCGGAAAAGCAGATCGCAGACAGCCAGGTAAGCCGGTGTCCGGCCCACGTGTTCCTGCCGGCCGACGTACACCGTCAGCTTGACCGCGTCGCCCACCGCCGCGGGGATGACGACGTCTTCGACCGCCCCATCCTGGTCCGCCTCGATCAGCCGCGCCCGTTCGACCGTCACCAGACCACGTGGCGTGAGGTCGACGACCGCATCCAGCAGGCCCGAGATCTTGGTGTCGGTGTCGACGGCCGCCACGGCCACCGGCGGATCCTCGGACAGGCTCAGGGAGCTGTCGGTGCGTAACAGGTGACGTGGTCCAAAACCACCTGTGCCCCGCAGCATGATGCTGGTCGCCACCCGCTCGCGACCGTAGAGCTCCAGCAGCGCCTCGGCGAGGAACTGCCCATCGGTGCGCTGGCGCTCACCGAAGTAGGCGGTCAGCTTCAGACAGTTCTCGTTCACAGCGCCATCCCCAGCCACATCCCGGTCGCCGCGGCCGCCAACCCCAGCACGACGCTGAGGAAGATGTTGGCCGCCGCGTACTTGACCTGGCGTGCCTCCCCGAGTCGCTGCGTCTCCAGCATCCAGGTCGAGAACGTGGTGTAGGAGCCGATCAGCGCGGTGCCGGCCAGCAGAGCCACCTCCGGCGGCAGTGCCAAACCGGTCAGGAAACCGAGCACCAGTGCGCCGCTGAGGTTGACCACCAGGGTGCCGAACGGAAACGATCCGGCGGTGCGACGCGCGACGGTTCGGTCCACCAGAAATCGTGCCACCGCGCCGAGGCCGCCGAGCACCAGCACGCTGCTCCAGACCAGGACGCTCATGATCGACGCACCCGGACCCGCCGAACCAGCATGGTGGCGACATAAACGGCGATCAGACCAACCGAGATGCTCACGACCGTGTAGCTGACGGCCAAGGCATGGTGCCCGTGCTCGATCATCGCGATCGTCTCCACCTGCATCGTCGAGAAGGTGGTCAGGCCGCCGCACAATCCCGTGCCCAGCAGTGGTCGGCGGTAGCTGGACAGGGGCAGCCGCTCCAACAGGCGAGTGGTGAAGTACCCGAGCAGGAACGCGCCGACGATGTTGACCACGAAAGTCGGCCACGGCCAGCGTCCCGGGTCCGGGGCCGCCAGCGTCTCGAACGCTGCGCGAGACAGCGCACCCAGCGCGCCCCCGACAAACACCGCGGCGAGTTCGCGCCGGTCGACAGCCATGCCGGAAAGTATGCACACCGGGGTGGGTTTTTTGCGCGCCGCGGACGTAGCACAATCAAAACCATGGCGAATCCCCGTGCCGGCCAGTTGGCGCAACCTGAGGACCTCATCGATGTGGCCGCGGTGGTGACGGCGTACTACACCGTCGCTCCCGATCCGGAGAACATCGACCAGCAGGTGGTGTTCGGCACCTCGGGCCACCGTGGATCGAGTCTGGACGCAGCGTTCAACGAGGCGCACATCCTGGCCACCACCCAGGCCATCGTCGAGTACCGGGCCGCGCAGGGCACCACGGGTCCGCTGTTCATCGGCCGCGACACCCACGCTCTCTCAGAACCGGCGTGGGTCTCCGCGCTGGAGGTGCTGGCCGCCAACGACGTTGTGGCCATGGTGGATTCGGCAGATCGCTATACCCCGACACCGGCGGTGAGTCACGCGATCCTGGCGTTCAACCGGGGCCGCGACACCGGCCTTGCAGACGGGATCGTCGTCACACCGTCGCACAACCCGCCCCGGGACGGCGGCTTCAAGTACAACCCGCCCAACGGCGGCCCGGCCGACAGCGACGCCACCGGCGTCATCGCCAAGCGCGCCAACGAGATCCTGCGCGACGGCCTCAAACCGGTCAAGCGGGTGCCGTTGGACAGGGCGTTGGGCACCGCCCAACGCCACGACTACCTCGACGCCTATGTCGCCGATCTACCCAACGTCGTCGACATGCACGCGATCAGCGCGCAGGGCATCCGCATCGGTGCCGATCCGCTGGGCGGAGCCAGCGTCGACTACTGGGGCGCCATCGCCGAGCGGCACAACCTGGAGCTGACGGTGGTCAACCCGCTCGTCGACGCGACGTGGCGGTTCATGACGCTGGACACCGACGGCAAGATCCGGATGGACTGCAGCTCGCCGAACGCCATGGCCTCGCTCATCGGCAGCATCGGGGACTACCAGATCGCCACCGGCAACGACCCGGACTCCGACCGCCATGGCATCGTCACCCCCGACGGTGGGCTGATGAACCCGAACCATTACCTGGCCGTGGCGATCGACTACATCTACGCGAACCGCCCAGGCTGGCCCGATTCGATCGCGGTCGGCAAGACCGCGGTCAGCTCGTCGATCATCGATCGGGTGGTGGCCGGCCTGGGTCGCGACCTCGTCGAGGTGCCCGTCGGGTTCAAGTGGTTCGTCGACGGCCTGATCGGCGGCACCATCGGGTTCGGCGGCGAAGAGAGTGCCGGAGCGTCGTTCCTGCGTCGCGACGGATCGGTGTGGACCACCGACAAGGACGGCATCATCCTGGCCCTGCTGGCGGCGGAGATCCTGGCGGTGACCGGTTCCACACCGTCGCAGCGGTACGCCACGTTGGCCGAGAGGTACGGCGCCCCGACGTACGCACGGGTCGACGCCCCCGCCGATCGTGAGCAGAAGGCACGGCTGGCCAAGCTGTCACCGGAACAGGTCACGGCCACCGAGCTGGCGGGGGAGCCGATCACCGCCAAGCTGACGTCGGCGCCCGGCAACGGCGCCCCGCTGGGGGGCCTCAAGGTGACGACGGAGAACGCGTGGTTCGCCGCGCGGCCGTCGGGAACCGAGGACGTCTACAAGATCTACGCCGAATCGTTCCGCGGACCTGAGCATCTCGCCGAGGTTCAGGACGCTGCGCGTGAAGTGGTGAACAAGGTCATTTCGTGAGACTGGTCATCGCTTGAGTTCGCGCTCGGGGGGCGAGTGTAAGGACAAATCCAAACGGCGACTTCCCCGCGAAGTCTGGGTCCTGGTGGTCGCCAACGTTGTGGTCGCGCTGGGCTACGGCGTGGTGGCGCCGGTGCTGCCGCAGTATGCGCGCCACTTCGGGGTCAGCATCAGCGCCGCGACGTTCGTCATCACCGCCTTCGCCGTGATGCGTCTGGTGGGGGCGCCGCCGGCGGGCTGGATGGTCCAGCGCCTGGGGGAGCGCAAGGTCTACATCAGCGGGCTCGTCATCGTCGCCCTGTCGACCGGGGCGTGCGCTTTTGCCGAAACTTACTGGCAACTACTGCTTTTCCGCTCATTGGGCGGAGTCGGGTCGGCGATGTTCACGGTGTCGTCGCTGGGGTTGATGATCCGGATCTCCCCGCCTGATGCGCGCGGCCGCGTGGCCGGGCTGTTCTCATCGGGGTTCATGTTCGGTTCGGTGGGCGGGCCCATCCTGGGGAGCCTGACCGTCGGGTTCGGTCTGTCGGCGCCGTTCCTGATCTATGGCGCTGCGCTGTTGGTCGCCGCGACGGTGGTATTCGTCAGTCTGCGCAATTCAGCGGTGGTCGCCCAGTCCGACGAGGAAATGGTGCCGCCGGTGCCCTTCCGGACGGTGTTCCAGCACCGGGCCTATCGAGCGGCGCTGTTCTCCAACTTCGCGACAGGGTGGGCGTCGTTCGGTCTGCGGATAGCGTTGGTGCCACTGTTCGTCGTGGAGGTGCTCGGCGGCGGGCCGGGCGCGGCAGGCCTCGCGTTGACCGCATTCGCGGTGGGAAACATCTCGGTCGTCATCCCGAGTGGGTACCTGTCGGACCGCCTGGGGCGGCGCAAGCTGATGATCTTCGGGTTGGCGCTGGCGGCGGCGTCGACCGCGCTGGTGGGCTTCACCACCTCGCTGCCGGTGTTCCTGGCCGCTGCCCTCATCGCCGGTGCGGCGACCGGCATCTTCATCTCACCCCAACAAGCCGCCGTCGCCGACGTGCTGGGCAACAAGTCGCGGGGCGGGTCGGCGGTCGCCACGTTCCAGATGATGGCGGATTTCGGCTCGATCGGCGGATCGCTGCTGGTGGGGTTCATTGCCCAGTACACGTCGTTCGGGTGGGCGTTCCTGGTCAGCGGGCTGATCCTCGGCATCGCGGCGGTGGGCTGGATCTTTGCCCCCGAAACTCGGCCACGGACGTTCACCGAGCACACGGAGGCCCGTCCGCTGGGGCCAGAGGCCGGTGGGGAAGTGCCGTGAGCTGGGATTTTGAACGGCCACCGCGGGTGGTGTAGCTTCGATGAGCACAACCTAGGGGCTATGGCGCAGTTGGTAGCGCACCACACTGGCAGTGTGGGGGTCAGGGGTTCGAATCCCCTTAGCTCCACCACGAAACACACGCAGCATTGGTCGGGGCGGGTTTCGTCGTTTGCGCGGACGGTCCGTGTTCGGTCTTGACGACAGCGCTTGACGACAGTCGTCGTTCGAACATGGAATCCGCACTCGAACGCTGAGGTCTGACGACACCGGGGAAGGCCCGACGGCGCGGTCGGGTCCGCCCCAGACGGAGCCTCATGGTGGTGTTGTGATCGGTCTGTCAGAAGGAGCCGGTCGCGTCGACGTCGCTGGGGAACAACGTTCCCATTGAGTCGAGTGCGTCCCGCTGTACCGCCTCGATCACCTCGACGTAGGTTCCCGTGGTCACGGTGATCGAACTTTGGCGCAGCATCCGCTGAACGGTGGCGGGCTGCACGCCCCATCGTGAAGAGCAGGGTGGCGCACGAGTGGCGCAGGTCGTGCACCCGCAGCTGCGGCACACCGGCCTTCGCGCACAGGCTGTGGAACAGCCGGTTGGCGTTCCGCGGCTCGACGAACCCTCCGGTCGCGGTGGTGAACACGAGCCCGGTGTCTCGCCAGTCTGATCCGGCCGCCAGCCTCTCATCGAGCTGGGCGCGACGGTGTGACTTGAGGATCTCCACCAGGGCCGCCGGATGGGCAAGACCGCAACCGAGGCGTCGGTCTTGACGGGATCGAGTCGCAGCTGCCCATCGACACGGTCCAGCGCCAGGCGGACCGTCAACCGACCGCGGTCCAGGTCGACGTCGTTCCATGCGAGGCCGAGGGCTTCACCGCGCCGCAACCCCATCGCCAGGGCCACCGCCCACAGGGCGTACAGCCGGTGACTTTCCGCCGTACGGAGGAACCGCAGCGCCTCGGCGCGGCTGAAGCTGCGGACCTTGTGCTCATCGGTCACCCGCAGTTGCACCAGGCGCGCCACGTTCCGACTGATTAACTCCTCATCGACGGCATCCTGCAGCGCGGCGCGCGGCACCCTGAGGATGTGACGGATCGAGCTAGCCGACAACACCGCGTGGCAGCAGCCCGGAATGGACTTGCCGCAACACCGCGGAGAGTCGCGGGCAGCGTCGCGACCTTTGGCGCAGCATTGACACGTCGTTCATAAATTGTTGAGCCATTCCCGGATGTGCGCCGCTTGTAATGATTTGAGCTTGCGCTTACCGATCCCGGGGTTGATGTGAAGGCGCACGTCGCCTTCATACGTCGCGTAGGTAGTTCTGCGGATACTCGGCTCCGCGATGTGCTCGAGCCAGTACAGCATGTACTCCGCCACTGTGAGAGTCGTTGTGGCGACCGGGACACCGCGACGCTGTTGGTCGCGGAGCTTGTTGAGCTCGTTCAGCGCTTTCCGTTCGGTGTCTCCGTACACGCTGACCCGCTTGCGCTTGCCGTCAGGAGTGTCGACGAAGAACTTGCCTTCCCAGCGGCCGTTGGCACGCCGGTAGGCACCGCCCTCTCCATTGTGGTTCCGCCGCAGGCCTTGTCGCGAGGACATCACGCGTCCCGTCAATGAGGCCGGCGACGTACTCGTCGAGCGACTGGCGGACGATGCGCCGGCACCGACCGATCTGGACGGACTTGAGTCGTTGCTCCCAGATCAGCCGGTAGATCATCCATCGGCTGACCGCCAGGCGGTCGGCGGCGGCCTGGACCGTGATGAACTCTCCTTGACCGGTCACCATGACCACCTCCAGCACTCCGCGTGGAGCCGACTCGCCGACCCCATGATCGGCACGACTACGGAAAGAACTTGCGCCGACGTTGCGTCGGCATCGCTCCAACAGCTACGACTACTGTAAGCCCGGGTCACGACATCCCTGGGAGCTGTTTTCGGAGCCCGTCGATCGAGCAAGCCCGCGGCGCCGGACCGTAGACCACCCTATCGCCGATGCCTCTTCTCCCGCATAACAGCACCATCAAAACTCCTCTTACTCAACGCCACCCGTCTAATAGGCGTCACTTCCTTCACGATCCATCTATCAGCACAGGTCTCAATGTCCGTACCTATCAACGACATCCAGACATGCCCCACTTCACGACACCTCTCGAAATCTGCATGGCACATTTGCACAACGGTGCGAGAATGGCTGTGGCGCAGCATGTGCCGCGGGCGCCGGTCGGAGGGGCGAGACGATGTTGACGATCGCCAAGTTGAAGCGGTGGTCGATCAACTACTACACCGACACCGCCCAG
Source organism: Mycolicibacterium austroafricanum (assembly GCF_902705885.1). Taxonomy (GTDB): domain Bacteria; phylum Actinomycetota; class Actinomycetes; order Mycobacteriales; family Mycobacteriaceae; genus Mycobacterium; species Mycobacterium vanbaalenii_A. Next base: position 47,922 of record NZ_CACSIP010000004.1, read on the forward strand.
GTGGCCGAGCGCGCGTCCAAAGGTCGCGCCCGGTCGGGCGGCGGGCTGGGGGAGTACTACTCCGGACACGAGACCCGCACTCCGGTGTGGGTGTGTGCGGGTGACACCCGCGCGGCGGCTGTCGTCGGGTTAGCAGACGCCCAGCGCGCGGGCGGGGAGGCTGATGCGGGGGTGGCGGCGCGCTGGCTCGATGACGGGGTCGCCCCGAGCGGTGCACGCGGTCGGGCGTTCGGCGAGCGCGGGGTGCACGGTTTCGATCTGACGTTCTGTGCGCCCAAGAGTGTGTCGTTGGTGCGGGCGTTGCGCGTCGATGACGTCGTGATGAAGGCGACCGCCGATGCGCATGACACCGCGCTACGTGAGGCGATGGAGTATCTGTCCACGCACGCGGGCTACACGCGGGTGCACAATCCGCGCACCGGCGAGAAGGATCTGGTACGGCTGCCCGGTCTGGTGGCTGTGGCCTATCAGCATGAGACGTCACGCTGCGGGGACCCGCATCTGCACACCCACGTCATCGTCCCCAACCGCCAGGCCCGCGCCGACGGAGCGCTGGTGTCAATCGACGGCACCTCGCTGTATCGCGAGGCCCGCGCCGCCGGAGTCATCTACCAAGCCAGCCTGCCGGGAGCTGCACCGGTCCATGGGGTTCGAGTGGGCGCCGGTCGATCCCTCGACCGGCATGGCGGAGCTGGCCGGAGTGGACCGCGACACCATCACCGCGTGGTCGCGCCGATCCACCGCACTGCGGGAGTCGGCCGCCGGCAACCTGAAGGTTGTCGATGGGCCGGTGTCGGCGGCCCAGTTGGCCGCCGCGCAGAAAGCCACCCGCCCCACCAAACCCGAAGAGCTCGGCTGGGGGCAGCTGGTGGCGGAGTGGCGCGCCGATGCGCGCGAGCTGCAATTGGATCGGGCGGCGTTCGAGGCGGCGCGCGGCGCGGCGTGCGGCTGCGCGGACGTGGGTCGACCGTTCGCGCCTGGCCGAGGCTGCGGAGAATATCGAGAAGGCGGCGTTCACCCGCGCCGACCTGGTGGAGATTGTCGGGGCGCAACTTCCCGTCGACAGCGACCAGTCACCGCGGGAAGTTGCGGAGGCCGCGGTCGACGAGGTTGGGATCAGGCTGACCGTCCCGCGCGCCGCGCATCAGCGCGAGGGCCATGAACGGTTCACCCTCGACCGGATCTTGGCCGAGGAGCTGTCGGTGCTCGACCTGGCTGACGCCCGTAATGACCGTGCGCTGCTGTGGGTTAAGGCCGAGGACACCGCGGGACTGTCGTCGGATCAGAAGCGGGTGCGAAGATGGGCGGAGTCGTGAGTTGACCGTTTCGTCGGACTCATTGCTCCACTAGCGCCGGAGTTTGTTCCGCACGGCCAGGATCGCCAATCCCAGCACGATCGGCCCGGTGAACCGCAGCACCAGCACGATCCAATCGCCTGCCGGTGTAAGCGACTGGGCCGGCGTTTGTAAGAGCGAAACCGAGGACTGCGCAGCGAGGCGGAATGCCCGGCCGAGGTTGTCGCCGAACTTATTCGAAGGCAGTACTTCCGGGCTGTAGACGAGCAATCCGTCCGACGTGACGCCGACGGGGACGAACGTCGGCTCCGCGACAGGATAACCCGCAGCGGCCAGCAGAATAGTGCAAGCACCAACCAGCACAGCGAACGCGGCGAGCGAGCGACCCACCCGAAGTCCGAAGCCGGAAATGGCCCAGTAGACAGATAGTAGGGTGTAGTCCACGAGGGCCGCCAACCGCGATGCCGCGTTTCCCTTCCCGATGTCGCGTAGGCGTCGGCGCCGCCGCATCAGCATCTCGCCATAGTAGAAGTCCGCGGCACCGGCGTCGTCTTTCGACGTTTCGACAGCCTTGCGCAGTCCCCGATAGATGCGCGCGACGGATGCCGGGTCGACGTCGGTGGTCTTCTCCTCGGCAAGGACGGCACGGTCGGACTGCCACCAGTGGCGAGGATGGCCCCACCGGACGTTGTCCATGATGAGCTCGTCGACGCCATACGCCGATCCGAAGTGGCACCGCGACAAATCCACATTTCGCAAGGTGAGTTTCGAGACATCGACATCGGTCAACGACACGATGCCGGCGGGGCTGTCATTGGTGAATCCTGTGATGACGCTCGGTTCACCGAAGCTGGCGTGGTCGAGTATCAACGCGCCGGCCGTCAGTGTGAGTGTCAAGCCGGTATCGAACCGGCTGTTGGCGAACTTCACGTTGGGTGAGTCTATTTTGGCGATGAAGCGCGCATCGAACGTGCTGTCGTAGATTTCGACGTCACCCACGCTCCCGATCGATGCGAAGGTTGATACGTTCCGGCAGTGCAACGTGTTTGCGTGCATCGCGCCGATTCGCATTTCGCTATCGGACCGCAGATCGCCAGTGACCTCTACGTCGTCAAACGTGACGCTTCCCCTGGCGTGTGCTCCGCCGAATGAAACATCGGCCAGTGTGACCTTCTCGAAGCGAAGCGAGCCCTCGAATGTGGTTCCTGCAAAGGAAGTCTCACCGCCAAAAGTGACGCCTTTGAAGCAGACGTCGGACACGAAGGTCGAGTCGGTGAAGTCCGCTCCGTTGATCCGCAACGTGCCGTCGCGTCTCTGCAAGTTATCAAGCAACTGCCCGAACTCGTCAGCGCCAATGGCACAGCCTCGCAATTCGTCCAGTTTGGAGCCATCTTGGATGCGGCGCAGGAACGCTTTCCACGTGTCTTGGCCGCCGTGTAGCACGCACCATCCATTAGTTACATGTTGGGCTGCACAGCCAACCGTCGAGCACGGCATCGCGGTCACCGGTCGTCTGCCTCCAAGTCAAAATCTCCCGCGTGGCGGAGAAGAAACTCGCCGAAGATTGGTATCGCGAGGCACAGTTGCTTGCCCTCGAGACGCATATATCCGCGGTCTGTTAATTCGGAGACGGCGTCCGTTCGTCCAATGGCAACCGCCTCCTCGACCGGCATGCCTTTGCGGCCGCGGTTCGCGAAATGGGCGAGGATGCGACGCTCGCCGTCGCTGAACAAGTCCCTGCGCCGGCATTCGGCGATGCGCATGCCGACGGTGGACTGCAATGGCAGCGCGAGGAAAGGGTCTGCGGTGACGATGTTGTCGAGCACGTCGTTGATCAAGTCACGGTCAACGACGGCGTAGCCTTCCTCTGCTACGAACCAGTTCTCGAGCTGAGCCCGCAAGCGTCCCCAGAAGTAGGGCCGGTAACCGACTCGCTCGGCGACCGCATCCGTGAACACCTTCGGCAACACGACGGGCGCTTCGAGCGGAACCACTGTGCCACCGCTGTTCTCGCAGTCATGTAGTGGTGGGCAGAAGTATGTCAGGCCGTCTCTCCAAGTCAGATCCTCTCGGCACTCGACGAACTCCCACGTTTCCAGATCGCTCGACGAACGATGAAACCGTTGCACAGTTGCGATTACTGCGAGATTCTTCCATCGCAGCTTTCCCAGCCGCGTTGCCAGCCGGCGCAGCTCGGAGTCAGGTTCGGCGCTCAGCAACGTGTCGAATTCGTCGAGCACGATTCCAAACAGTTTCCCGTCGAGGTGGTCATCGATATGGCGCAGGACATCTATCGGGTCTAATGCCGAGAATTCGCCCAGCGAGCAGTTTTTCACCGATATCCGTTCCGCCATGACTGCCGCCCACCGTTCGGTATAGCCGTCTGGGCGAGTCCCGTCGACGTCGCTGAACATGTCGATGACCACGAAGTCAGACAGCGCACCGCTCGATGTCGCGCGCCGGCATGCGTGCACCGCAAGCGTCGTCTTTCCGGCCCTTCTGGGACCGAAGATGGCTATCGGGGGACGCACATCGATGCCGGCCCGCATGATGCCCGACAGCCGGATAAGTTGATCTCGCCGTCCGCGGAATAGATCGGGATCGATCCACTCGGAATCGCACATGGAGCCGCCTGCCTCGGAGCTCCGCTTCTCCAATGGCACGTGCTTGCGGCTCTCACCGACGACTACGGAGACCGACGCCGCCTCTTTCTCAAGGTCGTTGAGCCAGACCGGGCTGGTCGTGAACTTCGTCGCGCGTTCGATATCGAGCGTGAATTCGGAAAGTTCGGCTGTGAAGCCGCCGAGTTCGACGAGAGCACGTGAGCTGGGGCTGGTGTTAACGGCGACGAGCCGGGGTGGCAGGTTGGGCGGATAATCCATCAAGACGGTGATTTCATTGATGCTCGCCCGGTCCGCCTCCGCGAGCGTGGCGTATTGATCGACGACTTCAGCGATCTCCGGAACCGGCGTCAGCACCTGGACTGCCCGACGCGCTTCCACTGGGTTGAAGTACAGCTTCTCGCATGCCCGGGCGAGGTCATTCATCAATTGCGGTGTAGTTTCGATCGCGTCGACCAACTCCCGAGGCAGCACGTAGCGGGCGGTCATCACCGCAAGGTTGACGTCGACGAAGTTCCTCCGGGAGTTCTCCTTGACACCAGGACGCCCCGACACCCGGACATAGGTGTTGCGTGGGCGGACGAGCGCCAGCGTGGTGACGAGGTCCCCGTTGGAAAGTGCGATCTTTAGGAGACGCCCTTTGGGCCTGACTTCGACGTAGTACTCGAGCCAGGGGGCGAACCGAACCAGGAGGTCCAGTCGGTCGAGTGCCTTCGGCGTCAACTTGCGGCCATCGAGCCCGAGGCGGGATTGGTATGGGCGAACGGCCTGCTGCGTAACCCATTCGAAGATCAGGTTGCAGATCCGCGACGTCACGCCCGGGGCATTAATTGCATTTGCGCCCGCGTGCGCCCGCAAATAGCACGTCATCGCGTCGGCGAACCTCCTCGCCTCCGACTCCAGCTCATAATCATCGACATGACGTTCGGCTGAGGCATGGCACGCACAACTGATCAGATATTCGGCAGCGAGAATCGCGGCTGCCGTCTTGCCTTGTCTCATCTGAATCATGGCTTCGAAATCGGGTTGATAGGTGCGGGCGAACCACAACGGTCGATCCGCGACATCCCACGGGTCCATGAGCAACTGCTGGATGAGCTGTACAGCTTCCATCCGCGCATCTGCATCGTCGGCCGGGGCGGTCAAGAGGCTCTGCGAGATCTTGAACGCGCGGCTCACCGCCTCGTCGAGAGACACGCTGTCGGGCACCAGCGTCTTAACCTGTGGTGTGATCAGCATGCGCTGGCCATCCGACCAAGCCAATGTGCCGAGGGCGTGCACGACTGAGTCGACACACGACTCAAGAGAATAGGTCTGAGCTGCTGCGGGCCAGTACTCCACGGTGATCGAATGGCCGGGACGGTCTGCGAACGCAACCACAAAATGTATGGTCGCTGCATCAGCCTCGGTGAAATGTTCGGCGGTCTCGCCGATGACGAGGTTCGCATCTTGGGAGGTGACGGGCAGAGTCCGCCAAGCGTCGTCATGGCTTGCATACACTTCGCAGCCGGGCAGGGCAGCGGGAGGGCGAGGACGCAACCGAGTGATCCGCTCGGTTAGGAAATCGCCGACGTGATCGCTCCTAATCCGCTGCGCTGATTCTCCGCTACGAGTGATCAACGATCGGTGAAACACGCCGCTGGTCGTTTCGGCGAGAACCAACCGATCGCCGGCGACGTCGTGGGCGGCGAGTGCTTGATTCGGGGTCACGAAGGGGCCGTTGTCGTTATGGTTCGCGAGATAGAAGTCCGCCCGGCTACGAGGCTTTCGCTGCACTCGGAACGTCTCGACGCGCCGGGGGAGTCTGACCGGCCCGGCGGGTCGGATGTCTGTCGTCACGAATGCGTCGCCCCCTTCATGTCATGATCTGCGATTCTCCAGTGAGCCGGCGTGGGTCCCGTCTGCTTCTCTGGCGGCACGATGGTCACGTCCATCAACACTTCGGGTTCCGCGATGATGGCCGCGGGCCGGTCGGAAACAACCACGAGCGGTGTACGTGGGTCGTCGACTTGGAAATGCTCAGCAGTCGGCAGCCATCGTCGAACGCGCCGCCCTGAGATCGCGAAATAAGCTCGGACAGAGTTGGTTAAGTGAAAAACCGCGACGGCCAGATCGGCTGGCGACGTGCCGGAAGCCATCAGCGTGGACTCCACGCTCTGGAGGTCGAGCAGCATAAGAGGTTCCGGGCGCAGGTAATCGCGGATCGCGGAGGGTAGGCGCAGAAGGGGTAGGGGCGTCTCCATGTCGGCGGACGCGTTCAGTACGGGTAAGGCGTACTTGCTCACCGGGTCTGCCCCACGCTGGATGTCGGTGAGGATGCGGACCCAAGCTCTGCGCTCGTTGTTGTTGTGCCTCGCCGCGACACCGGGAAGGAGCGTCTTGTTGAGCAACGGACCGACGCAGTCGGACAGATTTATCTGGGTGAGGTCGGGGTCGACACCCGCCGCGGTGACGCGCCGGGCCACCGCGACCAGCAGGCCGGGCCATCCTCCGCAGGCGTGGACTATTTCCTCGATGCCAGTCGAAGTCAACGTCCTGACCAGCGCGCGGCTATGTTCGGCGTCGAGAAACGGGAAGGAACATACATTGGTAATGAGGCGCTCGACGTCCCCAGAAACCCTGAGGAGTCCAGGTTTGTCTCGACGGTGATCGTGTATATACCCGACGAACATGTCGGTGGTCGGGAATCGCGTCACCATGATGAGGCCCAACCGGGCGCTCACCCGATCGAAATGGTCGCGCTGGGCGTTCCTCACCCACTGTTGAAGTTTTTCCAGGGCGTCGAGGTCGACATACGCTTGAAAGTTCTCCTGCGCGTCATCCCAATGGTCGAGTGTGAGAACAACGCGTGCGTCGGGATACTTCTCCTCAAGGAGTCGGGGCACGTCTCCAAGCCGGTCTGAACGTATAGGTTCTGCGAGGCCGAGAATGCCGGTCAACTGCTCCCAGAAGCCGTCAGAAGTACGTGCGCCGGGTGAGCGCAACAGATCCCAATACCTGTAGACAACCCGTTTATGGGAATGCGGTTGGTGCAGGGTGAGCTCTTTGAAGAACGACGATTTGCCACTGTCGACCGGGCCGATGATCAGCAACTCCGGAATTGGCGCCGCAGCAATGTGCCGCCACAGCCATCTGACATGGTCTGCGTATACCGGCATCGGGGTTTGCTGCTGCACCGACTCAGGCTACAGCGCAGAAGGTTGATCTCGACGACATAACGCGACCATCTCACATCGGCGTCCAAGCGGTCTGCCACCGCGTGCCTTGTTGCCGGGCTTGTGTCGGGAGTACTGAATTGTTGACGACGGGTTGGGTTCAAGTCAACGTCGCAACTGGCCTAGTTTTCAACCGTCGTCAACATGAATCAGGCGGCATCGTCGGGACTCCGGCAACACGAACTTGTTCGTGACATTGGCCGCCAGATGAATCAGCGACGCCCTCAAGCGCGCAACCCCACCGGCAGTCCTCGCGGGATACAGTCGGGTCCAGCGTGATCAGCTACGTTAGCTGTAAGAGCCAATCTCACGCACCAGCGTCCCAGCACCCAAGGTTCCGCGCGGGTTCCCGCAGACCTCCGCAGGTCAACTGAAATTCGCCCACTTGGTCAGCATCAAGACCAGGGCGCCTTGTGGCGCAGCGCGGGTCTGGGCTGGCCAAGCTCCCTGCCGGCGCACGCATCGATTCGCTGAAGTCAGCCGCAAAACGTCGGGGATAGACCGCAAACCGTCAGCTTCAACCCTACGCAGGCGCCTATGGGTGACGACAATTCTGACGACAACCCTGACGAAAGGTGCACGCCCAAACGACGGCCATGACAGCCCGAAAGCGGTCCTGCGTTCCTGGTCACGCCTTCTGCCTGGTCCTGGCAGTGTGGGGGTCAGGGGTTCGAATCCCCTTAGCTCCAACAGGTAAGAGGAAGTTCAGGGAATTGATCGCGCCAGCTGGCGTCGCGTAGGTTTTCAGCGATCAACCCGAGACCGACGCAGCACTCAACGAAAGCCATCATGTCCGAGGACCAGATCTCCAACGTTCCACCGAATCAACTCTCCATTGATCCGAGAAGCCCTGTCTATGACGAAGAGGTGCTCAGCCGGGACGTGGGTATTCGCTTCAACGGCGTCGAGAAAACCAATGTTGTCGAATACAACGTGGCTGAGGGTTGGGTGCGTGTCGAAGTTCCCACCGCCAAGGATCGTCGCGGAAATCCTATGGTCGTCAAGCTCAGCGGCGCGGTCGAGCCCTATTTTCGCCTCGCGAAATAGCGGGTGACGCACCGCGTATCCGCTGCTAGCAGCGGAGGGAGCGATGAGAGGCTCGAAGGTCTCCAGCGCCTCATCGGCGCCTTCTTCCCGAGCGGCTTTCCGGTGTCCTGCGAGTGACAATTCTCTGGCAGTCGGCTTTCCATGCGGCGGGACGCGTCACTCGCAGGGAAGATGGTTCCCGTGCGCCCGCACCCCTCGTCGCTGTCACACGTTGCCCGTGCCGTCATCGTGACCGCATCGGTTGCGGGCTTCATCGGAGGGTGTGACAGAGATCCGGAACCGGCGCCGGCATCGGCTGAGCCGGCCGGCTCGCTGGAGCTGCTCACCGACCCTTTCCTCCAACAGCCCGCCGACGGTGCGATCGAGGTGGCCTGGTTCACCGAGTACGCCGGCGACTCACATCACGTGCTCGTCGGCGGACCAGTCGGCACGATGTCCGAAGCCGAATTGCGTGAGGCGATCGCACGCGGTGACGGACCCGGAATCATGGTGTTCGCAGCGGAATCCGTCCAGCTCTCGCGGGTGGCCGAGGACGGCGACTCGGAGCTGCCCGCCGACCGGAAGCCGGCGACCGGCATCGTCGCGAGGGACGTATTTCGTCACCACGCCAACGTCACCGTGCCGGGAACCGACCGGCAGCCGTACCGTGTCGTCAGCACCCGGGGTGACGGCCTGGCCGGGTCGGGCACCTTCAGTCTTCGCGGGCCACTGGGTTCCGGCGAGCGGGCGGTCATCATGCTGACCTCGGATCATCAGGGGAAAGTCAATACTCCCGCCAACCTCGAGTTGGCGGCGCGGACGATCATCGCGGAGCTCGGGCAGATCGATGCCGTATTCGCACCCGGCGACCTGGTCAACACCCCCGATCGAGCCTCCGAATGGTTCGACGACCAGCGGGGGTCGGCTTTCTTTCCGGGTCTTCAGGGCAACGGCGGGCGCGAGGCGACCGACGGCAAGATCTACCGCGGCGGCGAGGTGATCCAGCACGCGCCGTTCTACCCGGCGATCGGTAACCACGAGGTGCAGGGGCGCAGGGCAGGGCACAATTCGCTCGACGATTCCTTCAACAACGCGGTGCCGCGCGCGGTAGCCGAAGCCGAGTACGAGAAGGTCTCCGATGTCGTCAACCCGAACGGCGATTCGGCAGTCAAAGCCCAATGGATCGAGGATAATTCGTTCTCCACCACCACCTACGAGGAGATCTTCTCGCTTCCCACGTCTGGCCCCGGCGGGCCGCGGTATTACGCCACCACCGTCGGTGACGTGCGTCTGGTGTCCTTGTTCGCCACCCGCATTTGGCGCCCCACGACGGCCGACCGTGATCCTGTCAGCCGCGCCGACACCAGCCGCTACCAGGAAGCACCAGCCGACCTCGCTGATCCGCTGGCCCAGGGCTACGGCGAGTTCATCTTCGAAGACCTCGCCGTCGGTTCGCGGCAGCACGAATGGCTGGTCGAGGAACTGAATTCGGCGGCGTTCAACGACGCCAAGTACACGGTGGTCATGATGCACGAGGGGCCACACGGCCTCGGCGACAACGCGATGCCTCCGTTTGCGCACCCGCAACGGATCGAGGAGCCTGCGGATGGTGCGGCGCTCGGCGGAGTCCGCTACGAATATCCGGCAGCCGAGAACGTCATGGTGCGCGACCTCGAGCCGGTGTTCGAGCAGGCTGGAGTCGACCTGGTCTTCAACGGTCACAGCCACCTGTGGAACAGGTTCGTCTCTCCGGACGGGGTGAACTACCTCGAGGCGTCCAACACCGGCAACAGTTACGGCGCATTCCACCCACTTTCAGGCGAGAGCCGCCCGGTTCCACCCGCTCCGTGGGACCCCGAAAACTATCTGGCGCAAGGGAGTCCCGGCGGGCTTGATCCGGTGGTGCCGACAATCTCTCCGCTTCGTGATGCTGACGGTCGTCCGCTGCCGTACATCGCCGACAACGATGTGGTCGTGTTCCAGGCGTTCGACACCGGTACCGGCATCGTGACGAGTTGGTATGTGGATATGCGCGATCCACAGGCTACGGCGGTCAAGTTCGATGAGTTCAGCCTGCTCTGAAGCGCTGCTGACGACGGTTCGCGCGACGAAACGGCCCCCTCGTTCGGCGAGGGGGCCGCTCGTCGATCAGTCCGGGCTACTTGTCGCTGTCGGACTTGTCACTGCCCGACTTGCTGTCGGACTCGCTGCTGTCGGACTTGGCGCTCCCCGACGTGCTGCTCTCAGACGTGCTGTCGGACTTGCCGTCTGACTTCTTGTCGCCGGACTTGCGGCTGTCCGTCGACGTGTCGTCGTCGGAGTCCGCGGCGTCCGCCGCGTCGTCGGACGCATCCGACTCATCGGCTGCGCTGTCATCGGCTGCGCTGTCATCGCCGGCCTCATCCTCGGCGCCCTCAGCGGCGTCGTCGTCGGCCTCCGCCTCAGTGCTTTCGTCGGCCTCGTCGGCCGGGGTGGCGTCTTCCTCTGTGCCTTCCTCGGATTCCTCCTCGGTCACCTCGTCTTCGGCGGTGACCGGGACCTCTTCACCGGCCGGAACGGTTTCGGCCTCTTCGGCGCCTTCCTCTGTCGATTCGGCACTGACGTTCACCGCCACCAGCTCACCGTCGGCGGCAAGCTCGGTCGACGACACCTGGGGCAGCTCGTCGTTCGTCGTCTCGGTGGACTCGGTCTCCGAATCCTCCTCGGCCGCCGCGGCGAGCGCCGCGGCGATCGTCTTCGGGAGTTGGACGAAGAACGCGTCGATAGGTCCACCCTCGGAGAAGATGCCCGGGAACGTCTCCCACTCCGGGGAGATGCTCGCCTGGTAGCCGTTGAGGAAGGCGTTGAGCACCTTCGCGGGTGCGTTGATCACCTCGCTGACCGCGGTCACCCAGTCGCCTTCGTACAGCGACCCGGAGATGACGTTCATGATGTCTGTCAGCTGGTAGATCGCGGTGAGCGGCGGGCCGAGCAGCGAGTACGCGTAGCCGGTTGTCGTTGTGTCGCCCACGAACAGCGCGTCGAGGACGGTCGCGACGGTCGGCGCGCCGAAGTCGCGCGCGATCTGGCCGGGGATCTCGAACGCGGGCGCCAGCGGCCACGCCGAATAACCCAGGCCGAAGATGCCCCAGCCCGCCACCTTCGCGAACGCCTGGGTGAACTGACCTTGCAGCACGAAGTCCCACGCCTCTTCCAACGCCACCGGCAGTTGCGCGAAGTGGTCGGTCAGGCCCGCGTTCGCTTCCTCGAGACCCGCGCCGATGGTGGCGGCATAGGTGGGCAGGTTGGTGAAGAACTGCTCCAGCCCGGGGAACGGGTTGAAGACCGCTTCGGCGATCTCGGTGTACAGCGACGAATTGGAGATGATCTCCCAGGTCGCGGGCAGGCCGTCGGTGAAGAACTCGTTGCCTCGGGTCCCGACGTTCTCGACGGTGTTGGTGACGGTCTCACCGATCACGCCGATCGGATCGATCCACGCCGCGAGCTCCACAGCCCGGTCCTGCGCGGCAGGCAGTGTCGGCGCCACCGGGTTGATGGCGATGACCGAGGCCCCCGCGATTGCGACGCCGGCAAGCAGCAATCTCTTGTCGCGGGGGGTAGAGGGCGACGGCGCAGACCAGAAACTGCGGTCTGCGTCGGCACGAAGGGCTAATTGCACGGCGAAACTCCTGAATAGTCACAAAGGGACGGGAGGCCACTACGGGCCAACCGGAGGTTAGCGGAGCCTAACCTCACCGACAAGAGCTACCTATCCAGCCTGCCTAACCTTGTTTCGGTCCGCGGGCGGCCCGTCCAACGAAGGGACGGCCCCGCTGTTCGGGGGTCTGCCGCTTGTTAGCCTGGCACCGCAGGCAGCGGATTCAGGGGTGTGGAATCGCATGCCGTCGACGGGGGAGCATGTGCCGAGGTGGCTTCTGGTGAGGACACGATGCGGGGCGCCGCGCTGATGTCGCCAACCCACGTTCGGCACGAGGACCGGGCCCGCGCCGAAGCGGAATACCGTCGGCTACTGGATCGGAGTCCGGCTCCGGTCTGCGTGCACGACGGTCAGGTGGTGGTCTACATCAACCCGGCAGCGATCCGGGTACTCGGGGCGGCATCGGACACACAGATCGTGCAACGCCCCATCGCGGACTTCATCGATCCCGCTTCGTGGGCCGGGGTACGCACCCGTCTTGCCGATCTCCGCGGCGACGGCGACGTCACCGATCCTGCCGAGGTCACGTTGAGGCGGGTCGACGGCACCACCATGGATGCCTGCTCGGTCGCGGCAATGAGGATCAGCGACGGCCGGCCGATGTACGAGGTCATCTTCGACCGAATTCCCTTGGCGGCCCCCGTCATCGACGACCACCGCGGATCTGCGCCGCAGACCGCCGAGCGCCGGCTCCGGGCGGTGCTCGACCTTCTGCACGACGGCGTGGTGATCATGGGAACCGATGGCCGCTTCGAGTTCACCAACGCGGCGGCGCGCCGGATCCTGGGCAGCAATGCCGATGACCTCGTCGGCGTTCACCACAGCACCAGCGGTTTGGACCTGCCACTATTCGACGCCCAAGGCCAGCAGCTCAGCTTCGACGCACATCCGATCAGGTGGATTCAGCGGACCGGGCTGAGCCTCGGTGGGGACATCGTCGGCGTCGATCGTCTCGACGGCAAACGGGTGTGGATCACCGGGCGCGGTTGCCTGATCGATCCGAGCGACCCCCACAATTCGTCGGTGCTGTTCTCCTTCACCGACATCACCGAGCACCACGACGCACGAGAACGCCTACGGCACGACGCCACCCACGACTGGCTCACCGGTCTGCCCAATCGGGTGCACGCGCTCAACCAGGCCGCGACGAGCCTGGTGACGACCGGAGACGATCGACTCTCCGCGGTGCTGTTCATCGATCTCGACAGGTTGAAATCGGTGAACGACAGCCATGGCCATCCCGTCGGTGATGGCGTGCTTCGGGTCGCCGCCCAGCGGATGCAGTCGGTGATGAGGCCGCCCGATCTCGTCGCGCGTATCGGCGGTGACGAGTTCGTCGTGTTGATGATGGGACCCACGAGCAGTGCCGAGGTGGAGGCGCTCGCAGGACGCGTGCACACCGTGCTGTCCGCGGACATCGCCATCGAGACGTTGACTCTGCAGATCGGGGCGAGCATCGGGATCACGACGGTGACCGGCACCGACCGTCGAAGTCTGGCCGAAGTGCTCCGGGACGCCGATACCGCGATGTACCGGGCCAAGGCTCGCGGTCCGGCCAACACCTCCTATTTCGAGCGCGAGCCCCGGGGCGCCGCTGCGACCGATCCAAACGACTGACAGCGCCGAATCCACCACATGGATCCGGCGGCCACCCAGGCGGCCGGCCCAGGGAGGCCGAACGTGCTGCACCGGATCGCGGGGTTGGCCATCGCCGCGCCGCGCCGCGTCCTCGCCGTCACCGCGTTGCTGATGATCCTCGCCGGGTTGTTCGCCCTACCGGTGACCAAGAGCCTCTCGGCCGGCGGGTTCCAGGATCCTGCGGCGGAATCCGCGCGCGCGGCCCAACTGCTGACCGACAAGTTCGGCCGCTCCGACATCCAGTTGATCTTCGTGGTCACCGCCCCCGACGGCGTGCAGGGACGGGCCGCGCGCGCCGCGGGCACCGAGATCGCCCAGCTCCTCGACAACGAGCCACATGCGACCGCGGTGATCTCCGCCTGGACCGCCCCCTCGCCGGCAGCGGGCAACCTGGTGAGCCTCGACGCGAAATCAGGTCTGGTCGTCGCGGGCATCGCCGGTGGCGAACAGCTGGCACCGGCACGGGCTCAGGCGATCACCGACGCGGTCACCGAGTCCGTGCAGCGCCGCCACCCCGACGTGACCGTGCAGGCGGGCGGATCGGCGATGGTGTTCGCGCAGATCAACTCTCAGACCGGCCGCGACGTGCTGCTGATGGAGGCGATCGCGATCCCCATCAGCTTTGTGGTGCTGGTGTGGGTCTTCGGCGGCCTGCTGGCCGCAGCGTTGCCGGTGATGGTCGGAGGGTTGGCGATCGTCGGTTCGTTGGCGATCCTGCGTTTGATCGCCTCGGTCACCGACGTGTCGATTTTCGCCCTGAACCTGGCTACCGCCCTGGGCCTGGCGCTGGCCATCGACTACACGTTGCTGATCGTCAGCCGCTACCGCGACGAGATGGCCGCGGGCGCACACCGGGAGCAGGCGCTGGTCCAGACGATGCTCACCGCGGGACGCACCGTGGTGTTCTCGGCGACGACGGTGGCGCTGTCGTTGGCCGCGATGGTTCTGTTCCCGATGTATTTCCTCAAGTCGTTCGCCTACGCCGGCATCGCGACGGTGGCGCTGTGCGCGGTGGCCGCCCTGGTCGTCACGCCGGCGGTGATCGTGTTGCTCGGTGCCCGTCTGGACACGTGGGACGTACGCCGGGGCATTCGACGGCTCCGCGGCCGCGGCGAACCGGCGCCCATCCCGGTGCGGCAGCGTTTCTGGTACCGGTGGACGGTCTCGGTGATGCGGCGTGCGTTGCCCGTCGGCCTGGCCGGTTCCGCGGTACTGATCGTCGCGGGACTGCCATTCCTGGGGATCACCTGGGGCTTTCCCGACGATCGGGTGCTGCCGCAGTCGGCGTCGGCCCACCAGGTCGGTGATCGTATTCGCGAGGGCTTCACCGACGACTCGGCGACCGCGGTGACCATCGTGATACCGGATGCCGCGGGCGTGGCCCCACTGGAGATCGAGCAGTACGCCGCGCGGTTGTCGACCGTGGTCGATGTCGGCGCGGTCAGCGCCCCCACCGGGAGTTTCGTCGACGGGACCAAGATCGGCGCACCGGTGGCTGCCGCAGGGAATGCCGACGGCAGCGCCTTCCTGACTGTGACCAGTGAGGCGCCGCTGTTCTCGGCGGCATCGGAGGCTCAGCTGGACCGTCTGCACGAGGTCGCCACGCCCGGCGGTCGCCTCGTCGAGTTCACCGGCATGGCGCAGGTCAACCGCGACAGCGTCGCGGCGATCACATCTCGGGTGCCGGTGGTGCTGGCTGTGATCGCCCTGGTCACCTTCGCGCTGCTTTTCCTGCTCACCGGCAGCCTCCTGTTGCCGTTCAAAGCGCTTGTAATGAACGTGCTTTCGCTGACCGCAGCCTTCGGCGCGTTGGTGTGGATCTTTCAGGAGGGCCACCTCGGCGCCTTCGGGACGACACCCACCGGCACGTTGGTCGCCACGATGCCCATTCTGTTGTTCTGCATCGCGTTCGGTCTGTCGATGGACTACGAGGTCTTCCTGATCGCCAGGATTCGGGAGTACTGGCTGGCAAGCGGGCGCACCCTGGCCGACAACCACGAGAGCGTGGCGCTAGGCCTGGCGCACACCGGGCGGGTCATCACGGCGGCCGCTCTGGTCATGTCCATCTCCTTCGCCGCTCTGATCGCCTCACAGGTGTCGTTCATGCGGATGTTCGGGGTGGGTCTGACGCTGGCGATCCTGGTCGACGCCACCCTGGTCCGGCTGGTGCTGGTGCCGGCCTTCATGCGAGTCATGGGGCGCTGGAACTGGTGGGCACCGGAACCGCTGGCCCGCCTGCACCGCAGGATCGCGATCAGCGAGTTGGTGCCGCGCGCCAAAGTCGCAGCTCACGGCCCTGGCGAAAACTTTCCTGCTCGTCAACCCAACCAAAGCCCACCCGGCGCCGAATGACCTACGGGCCCCGGGTCCGCAATGCTGCGGACACGGGGTGACCGACAAGAAGCCGGACTGAGTGTGATTGGGGAACGCTGAGTTGCCGAACGTGCGAGATCAACATCGTCGAGGTGTCTGCCCGGGCTCGTGCGGGAGGGCGCGGTGTTGAGCGGCGGTGAGGGCGGGACCCGTGCGCTGGTCCCGTCGCACCGGCACATCCGCGGACGCCGTGGGCGAATCGGTACACCGGTACCGATTCGCTGGCGCGATGACATTCGTGGCGCCGTGCGCTCACACCTCGGTGAGTTCGTGGCCGGACAGTGCCGCGACGACCTCGGTGCGGCCAAGGTCGACGTGGCGGGCGAGATCCTGTCGGGATTCGTCGACGGCGGCAAGTACGTGAGGTCGACGTTCATGTACCTGGGCTGGATGTGTGGCGCGCAGGAGGACGATGCGGCGCTGCGCGCGTCGGCCAGCCTGGAACTCTTCCACGCGTTCGCGCTGATGCAGGACGACGTCATGGACGAATCGACCCTGCGACGGGGGCGGCCCGCCGCCCACGTGATGTTCAGCCGGTGGCACCGTGACCGAGCGTTGACGGGGGCCTCGGCCCGGTTCGGTGAGTCGGCTGCGGTGCTGCTCGGTGACCTGTGCCTGGTGTGGGCGGGCAAGATGCTGCGTGAGAGCGGTATCGGCGCCGATGCCCTCGCGCGGGTGTGGCCCCGATACGACGACATGCGCATCGAACTCGCCATCGGCCAGTTCGCCGACCTGGTCAACGATGCGCACGCCTTCCCGACACTCGACGAGGTCCTCGACGTGCTGCGGCGAAAGTCGGGAAACTACACGGTGCGTCGGCCCCTGGAGATCGGCAGCGCGATGTCCGGTTGCCCGCCCGAGGTCGTCGACGCGCTCGGCGGCTACGGCGCGGCCATCGGTGAGGCCTTCCAACTGCGGGATGACATGCTCGGTGTGTTCGGGTCGCCCACCCTCACCGGCAAGTCGGTGGGCACCGACCTGGCGGCGCAGAAGGCGACCAGCGTCGTCGTCGCCGCCCATCAGCTGGCCGACGCGGGACTCCGGGGGCAACTCGCCGAGCTGATGAGTGCTCGGGAACTGAGCGTTGCGGACACCGAACGATGGCGAACGTTGATCACCGCCAGCGGCGCGGTGCAGTGGATCGAACAGGTCATCGACGAGCGTCTGACCCACGCGCTGGACTGCCTCGGCTCTGTCCAGATTCCCGAAAAGACCCGTGCGGCACTCGAAGACATGGCCGTCCTGTGCACCGAAAGGGCTGCGTGATGCGTAGTTTCGAGGGTAGAACCGATCGAGTTGTTGTTGTCGGCGCCGGATTGTCCGGCTTGTCCGCGGCGCTCTACCTGGCCGGGCGAGGGCGCGATGTCACCGTCGTCGAACGCGACGCGGTTCCCGGTGGCCGAGTGGGGCGCGCCGACATCTCCGGTTACCGCCTGGACACCGGTCCCACGGTGCTGACGATGCCGGACATCATCGACGACGCGATGGCCGCCGTCGGTGAATCACTGACCGACCGTCTCGAGCTGCTGCCGGTACATCCGGCCTACCAGGCGATGTTCGCCGACGGGAACACGCTGGCAGTGCACACCGATCCGGACGCGATGTTCGCCGAGGTCACCCGATTCTCCGGGCCTCGGGAAGCAGACGCCTACATGCGGCTGCGTGCCTGGTTGACCGAGTTGTACCGCACCGAGTTCGACGGGTTCATAGCCGCCAACTTCGACTCACCGCTGTCGCTGGTGACCCCGCAGTTGGCCCGGCTGGCCGCACTGGGCGGATTCCGGCGCTGGGAGAAGGTGATTCGTCGATTCCTGACCGACGAACGACTGCAACGAGTCTTCACCTTCCAGGCGTTGTACGCGGGCGTGCCACCACAGGGTGCCCTGGCGGTGTACGCCGTGATCGCCTACATGGACACCATCGCCGGGGTGTACTTTCCCCGTGGCGGAATGCGTGCGCTGCCGGACGCGATGGCGGCCGCTGCGGCCGATGCGGGGGTCGAATTCGTCTACGATTCATCAGTTTCCGAGCTGGAATGGAGTGGATCACGGGTCAGTGGGGTGCGCACCACCTCGGGCCACCGCGTGCCGGCCGACGCTGTTGTGCTCACCACCGAACTGCCCGACACCTATCGGCTGCTGGGTCGTACGCCGCGCCGGCTGCTCAAACTGCGACCGGCTCCGTCGGCGGTCGTGGCCCACGTCGGTTGTCGTGCGGCCGACGACCGAGTCGGCCACCACAGCATCATCTTCGGCGACGCGTGGCATCAGACGTTCCGAGACATCATCGACGACGGCCGCGTGATGGGGGATCCGTCGCTGCTGGTGACGCGACCCACGGCCAGCGATCCGAGCCTCGCGCCGCCGGGTCGCGATCTGCTCTATGTGCTGGCTCCTGCGCCGAACACCGAGGTGGGACAGGTGGATTGGGACACCACCGAGACGGCGTACGTCGACGAGATGTTGGGAACGGTGACCGCTCGACTGCCCGAACTCGGCGACGACGTCGAGTTGCTGCGCGTGGTGACACCGGCCGACTGGGGCAGACAGGGCATGGCCGCCGGTACTCCCTTCGCGTTGGCGCACACCTTCGCCCAGACCGGGCCGTTCCGTCCGGCGAACACCGTTCGCGGTGTCGACAACGTGGTGTTGGCCGGCTCGTCGACCGTGCCGGGGGTGGGAGTGCCCACCGCGATTCTGTCCGGGCGGCTGGCAGCCGACCGGATCACCGGGGTAGCAACACGTCGTCCGGAACGCGAGGTGTATCAACGATGATCGGATCCGAGCTCGATGCGGCCGGTGTGCGGGACCCCGCACTGCGCGAGGCGTTCCGACGATGCCGGGAGATCAACGCCCGGCACGGCAAGACGTTCTTTCTGGCCACCCGGCTGCTGGCGCCTCGCCAACGACCGGCAGTGCATGCGCTCTACGGGTTCGCCCGGCGCGCCGACGACATCCTCGACGACTTCGACGGTCGGGGCAGCGAGGCGCGTGCCGACGAACTCCAGTCACTGTCCACCCGGCTGTTCAACGCGCTGGTCCAGAACCAACCGTGTGACGACGACCCGACCCTGACTGCGGTGGTGTACACCGCACGCAAGTACGACATCGGCTGGGGCCTGTTCGACGATTTCCTGGCGGCGATGCGGATGGACCTGACCGTCACCGACTATCCGGATCGTGCTGCGCTGGAGCGCTACATGTACGGGTCCGCGGAGGTGATCGGGCTCCAGCTGCTGCCCGTACTCGGCACCTGCGTGCCGCGGGAGGACGCGGCCCCGCACGCGGCGGCGCTCGGAAAGGCCTTCCAGCTGACCAACTTCATCAGGGACGTCGACGAGGATCTGCGGCGGGGCAGGGTCTACCTGCCCGCCGACGAGCTCGCGGCGCACGGCGTCGACCGGGACCTGCTGAACTGGTGCCAGGACAATGGGCGCACCGAGGCCCGGGTGCGGCGGGCCCTGATGGAGCAGCACGCCGCGGCGCGGAAGGTGTATTCCGAGGCCGAGCCGGGTGTCGGCATGCTGGCCCCGGCGTCACGGCCGTGTGTGGCTGCGGCGTTGACGCTGTACTCGGGGATCCTCGAGCGCATCGAGGAGATGGACTTCCAGATCTTCGGTCAACGGGCCACGGTCGGCAACACCCGGCGACTCACCGTCGCCGCCGGCGGCCTCGTCCGGTCCTGGAGTGCCCGATTGCGCCACGGGCGCGGACAGCCTTAGTTCCGCGGGACGACACCTGCGTCATCGAGCAGCGGGACCTGTTCGACCGCCCAGGGGCTCAGTGCCCACGGCAACCGCGCAGCCATACACAATTCGTCCCAGGGCACCCATGCGGAGTCCATGATCTCATCCGGGTCGGCGATCACCGGGCCGACTGTGCGGGCACAGAACACCGGGCAGATCTCGTTCTCCGCGATGCCGCTGGCATCACGGGCCTGATAGCGGAAATCCGGCAGCACGCAGTGCAATCGCGCGATTTCGACACCCAGTTCCTGGCGGGCCCGGCGCACGACGGCGTCGTTCATCGCCTCCTCGGGGCCCGGGTGGCCGCAGAACGAGTTGGTCCAGATCCCCGGGAACGCGCGCTTGTGCAGTGCCCTGCGGGTCAGTAGCACCCTGCCGGTGTCGTCGAACAGATAGCAGGAAAACGCCAGGTGCAGCGGCGT
Source organism: Mycolicibacterium austroafricanum (assembly GCF_902705885.1). Taxonomy (GTDB): domain Bacteria; phylum Actinomycetota; class Actinomycetes; order Mycobacteriales; family Mycobacteriaceae; genus Mycobacterium; species Mycobacterium vanbaalenii_A. The sequence continues at coordinate 67,954 of NZ_CACSIP010000004.1, forward strand.
AGCGCGGTGGTGGACCTCCGACTTCGACGCTGTTCCGATGCTGCGGCCGGCATCGTCGAGCAGGACGACGAGCTCCTGACCATCTACCGAGTTCATGGACACCACCGTGAGAGCGCTCGAAGGGACAGGACGGCATTTCGATCAATGCTATTGAACGATTCGTTGCAGGCCCCGGCGAGGATTGGACGGATCCGTCGGAGGGACTTTCGTCCCACGGCAGCGTGGACCCTCGCCTCCTGTGCCCCGGCGCCGTCCGGCGATAGCGTCGAGGTATCGGCGGCATCGCCGCGCCGCTCACGTGAGGAGACACACCGATGTCCACCCAATCAGCACCTCTCGGCATCATCGTCGGCGCCGACGGCTCGGCGGGCTCGCGAGTGGCCATCGACTGGGCCGCGCGCGACGCGGCACTGCGGGGCGTCCCGCTCACGCTGGTGCACGTGCTGCCCGGGGAGGCTGTTCAAGCATGGATCCAGGTTCCCCTGCCGTCGGAGTTTGTAGCGGACGAACAGAGGGCGGCGCGGGAGATCCTCGCCGACGCGGTCGCCGTCGTCGAGGCCGCCACCGCCGGTGGGCAATCGGTCCGCGTCGACCAGAAGATCGTCAACGGTCAGGCCATTCGGACGTTGGCGGACCTCACCAAGGATGCCGAGATGATCGTCGTCGGCAGTCGCGGACTGGGGAAGTGGGAACGCCGGCTGCTCGGATCGGTCAGCACCGGGTTGGTGCAGCACGCGCACTGCCCTGTCGCGGTGATCCACGACGCGGACCCGCTGATACCACATCCTGACCGGGCGCCGGTGGTCGTCGGCATCGACGGCTCGCCGGCCTCCGAGCATGCCACCGCGATCGCGTTCGACGAGGCATCGCGACGGGGTGTCGACCTGGTCGCGGTACACACGTGGAGCGACGCCGGATATGAACTGCCCGGCGTCGGCTGGAGTGAGATCCAGCCCGAGGAGGAGATGGTGCTGGCCGAGCGGCTGGCCGGTTGGCAGGAGCGCTATCCCGACGTCACCGTGCGTCGTGTGGTGCATCGTGACCGGCCCGGGCACCGGCTCCTGGAGGAAGCCGGCCAGGCCCAGCTGCTCGTCGTGGGCAGCCACGGCCGGGGCGGTTTCGCCGGAATGCTTCTCGGTTCGGTGGGTTCACAGGTGGTGCAATCGGCACGGGTACCGGTGATCGTGGCGCGACGGAAATGACTGCGAGGGGTCGTCTTGCCGGCGCGATGGCGTTGCTGGGCTTGGTCATCGGCTATCGCACCCGCGTGCGGCCGTGGATGTACTTCTGGGGGGCGTCGCGGGGGGAGATGGCCCAGGGGCTTCCCGGCGACGAGCTGGTCGACACCGACGGACCACGCACCACCCGTGCGGTCTCGGTCGACGCCGGTCCGGAGGCGATCTGGCCCTGGCTGGCGCAGATCGGCGAGAACCGTGGTGGGTTCTACAGCTACAGCTTTCTCGAACGCGCGGTGGGCGCAGACATCCACAACGCCAACGTCATCCATCCGGAGTGGCAGGACGTCCAGGTCGGCGACACTGTATGGCTGGCTCGCCGCGGCGGCGACAGGGGGAGACAGGTGGTCGCCGCCGCGGTGCCGAAATCCCACCTGGTGCTGATGTCGCCCGACGACTACGAGCGGGTGCAGCGCGGTGACAAAGCTTCGGGCAGTTGGTCTTTCCACCTCCGGCCCGAGGGCCGACGGACCCGGTTGCTGGCCCGCGGCAACGGTGGTTACGGGGGCAACCCGATCTACGACATCGCGCACTTCGTGATGGAGCGGAAGATGCTGCTCGGGATCCGCCACCGCGCGGAGCAGGAGGCCTCGGGTGAGGCGAGTTAGCCGGCAGTGAGTTGCGCGTAGCGGGTGATGTGGTGGTCGGTCGAGCCGAATTCGAACTGCAGCGCCGTGAGCCGCTTGAAATAGTGGCCGATCGCCAGTTCCTCGGTCATCCCCATGCCGCCGTGCAGTTGCACGGCCTGCTGCCCGACGAACTGTGCGGCTCGCCCGACCGTTGCCTTCGCCGCCGAAACAGCCCGCGCCCGTGAGGCATCGTCCGCCTCCAGGTTGAGGATGGCCAGATGCACCGCCGCCGCGGCCTGTTCGACCTCCATGTACATGTCCACCATGCGGTGCTGGAGTACCTGAAAGCTGCCGATGGGCTGGCCGAACTGCTGGCGCTGCTTGCAGTACTCGACGGTGTCGGCCAGCACCTTGCGCATGCACCCGACCGCTTCGGCGCAGATCGCGGCGGCCCCCTGGTCGCGGGCCTGTGAGAGGGACGGCCATGCGCCGCCCTGCTCACCGAGGAGTGCGGCGGCGGGAAGTCGCAGACCGTCCAGCAGGATGTCGGATGCCCGGCGGTCATCGATGGTGCGGTAGTGGTGCAGTTCGATACCCGGCGCGGCGGCGCCGAGGTCCACCGCTAACAGCGAGATGCCGTCGGCGTCGCAGCGCCGCCCGGACGTGCGGGCGGTCACCAGCACATGGCTGGCCAACGGGGTACCGGCCGAGACGATCTTCGTGCCGTGCAGCACCCACTGGTCACCGTCGCGCTCGGCGGTCGTCGACACGTCCTGCCAGTACTCACCCGAAGTCGGCTCGGTGGCGGCCAGAGTGACGATCGAGTCCCCGGCAACAACACCGTCCAACAGGTCGGTGGCCCCGGCGCGGCGCAACAGCCCGGCCGCCACGACGGCGGTGTCGACGTAGGGTTCGATCACCAGGGCGTGCCCGAGCGCTTCGGCGATCAGCATCATCTCCACCGGGCCGCCGCCGATGCCGCCGTGCTCCTCGGGCAGGGTCGCGCCCAGGATGCCGAGCTCGTCGGCGAATGCCCGCCAGATGTCGGGCTGCCAGCCCTTGCCCGTCTTCGCTGCGGACCTGCTCTTCTCCAGGTCATAGCGGGTCGCGAGGAACTTGCTCAGGCCGCCGCGCAGCAGTTCCTGTTCGTCGCTGAGTTTGAAGTCCACTTACAGCCCCAATGCCGCTTTGGCCAGAATGTTGCGCTGAATCTCGTTGCTACCGGCGTATATCGAGCCCGCCCGGTCGTTGAAGTAGCGAAGCGGAGCGACCGCCTGCCAGGCGTCGCCGGTGACGTAATCGCCCGCTGGTGGCTCGAACTCCGCGATCGGACCACCGGGACATGTCGCGTGGGGCTGGTAGACGCGTCCGCGCGGTCCCGCCGCCTCCATCGCGAGGGTGGTGATCGACTGACTGAGCTCGGTGCTGAGCACCTTGAGCATCGAGGACTTCGCGCCTGGGTTGCCGCCCTCGGCCACCACTGCCAGCACCTGGTATTCGAGGATCTCGAGCACTTCGGTCCGAATCCGCACATCGGCGAGCTTGCGGGCAAAGGCGACGTCGTCGAGCAGCCGACCCCCGCTCGGCCCCGGCTGTTCGGCAGCCACCGTGGCGATCTCCTCGGCCATCACCTGCAGTGCGGGGGCGGTGGCGCCGCCGCCGCGCTCGAACTCCAAGAGGTACTTGGCGACTGTCCAACCGTCGTCGATCTGCCCGATCACGTTGGCCTTGGGCACCCTGACCTCGTCGAAGAACACCTGATTCTGCACTTCTTCGCCCGACGTCATCACCAACGGACGGATCTCGATCCCGGGTGAGGACATGTCGATCAGGACGAAGGTGATGCCGCGTTGTTTCTTGTCGGTGCGGGTGGTGCGCACCAAGGCGAACATCCAGTTCGCCTCCCTGGCGTGTGTGGTCCAGATCTTGCTGCCGGTGCAGACCAGATGGTCCCCGTCGTCGCGCGCGGTCATCGACAGCGCCGCCAGGTCGGATCCCGCCTCCGGTTCCGAGTAGCCCTGGCAGAAGAACACCTCTCCGGTCAGGATGCGGGGCAGGAAGTAGTCCTTCTGCTCGTCGCTGCCGAACGTGATGATCGCGTGCGCCACCATCCGGATGCCCATCGGCGACAACGACGGTGCGCCGGCCAACGTCGACTCCCGGCTGAAGATGTAGTGCTGGGTCAGGCTCCAGTCGCACCCGCCGTACGCGACCGGCCAAGCCGGTGCGGCCCACCCGTGTTCGTGCAGGAGCTGCTGCCACTGCATGCTGGCGTCGTGGTCGGCGTAGACGCTGGTCATCAGGCGCCCGGCGCGACGCAGCTCAGGTGTCAACTTGTCATCGAGGAACGCGCGCACCTCATCGCGGAACGCGAGGTCGGCGGGCGACCACTGCAGGTCCATCGAAGTTCCCTTCTCATCACGCCGTCAGGGACAGAGTAAACCTAGTTAGTTAGGTAAGGGGGCGTCGGGTCCGATTCCGGGGAGCGTTCGATTCCCCAGTCGCCCCCGAGTACGTCCGCGCACCGCCCACAATGAATGGGTGAACGCACTCGGCGCGGACGCCACCGGCGCCCATTCGCAGACGCGGCATTCGGGCTGTCGGGAACGGTGCCGCGCGGACAGGAAGCCATTCGATGGTACGTTTCTTCAGTTGCCGTCGGCCGTGATGGCAAATCATCCAGGGGCCACTGAATCGGTCGTGGGGATTGCGTATACGCCACTTTTATTAGCGACAGATAGACACTAAGACGTACCACGAGGCCAATCGATATAGCGGCAATGGCAAATTTAAGGCAAATAACCGTGACATGGGATCTGCAATGGGACGACGAAGTCGACGTCGTGTGTACCGATGCCGGTGTCGCCGGACTGGCCGGCGCGCTCTCGGCGGCCGACGCAGGGGCTGAGGTACTCGTCGCGAAGGTGCAGGCGCCACAGGTGTCCGATGCCGCAGGCGGCCCCCCGGGGTGGTTCACCATCGACAGTGGTGACAGTGAGACCGCAGCATACCTCGCCGAGTTGGCCGGCGACCTCGACCCCGCGGCGCTGTCGCTGCTCGACGACGGGGTGCCGGTCCGGCCCGCGCCGACACCCGCCGCACCGCCGGCGCGCAAGGTTCCCCCGTTCGTCGGTGCCGAATTGCGGGAGTGGACTTCTCGGTGCATCCGCTCGCCGTCGGGCTACCTGTACACGCGCGTCACGGACTGGACCGCCACAGCGATGCTCTCCGCAACCGGCGACGCCGTCGGGATCACCGAGATCGGGTCGATGAGTCCGGGCCCCGGCGACCGTGCCGGGTCGGTGCTCGATTGGCTCGACACAGAAGCCCGCAGCCGGGATGTGGACGTCGAAGTGGTGACCCGATTGGATCGGCTGGTCTTCGAGGACGGCCAGGTCGTCGGGGCCGTGTTCACGACCGCGGACGGCCCATTGGCCGTTCGCGCCCGCCACGGGGTGCTGTTGTGCCGCGCCGGTGTGCCTGCCCGGGGGACGGCACAGCTTCCCGCCGCCGGTGTGATGCGGGTCGCGCTGGTCAGCAAGTCGGCAAGCCGGTTCGGCCGGGTCGAGTTGCTGACCGCGGACCCCGCCTAGAAGTGGATCGGAATCCGGCCTTTGGCCAGCAGCGACTCCATCGCCGCAGCCGCGATCGGGCGTGACAGCAGGAAGCCCTGGGCCCGGTGACACCCGTGCCGAAGCAACGTCAACGCCGCTGCCTCGGTCTCCACGCCCTCGGCGACCAGTTCGAGGCCGAACGCTTCTGCCAGCGCGATGATCGCCCGGACGATCGCGAGATCACCGGGGTTGGAACCCAGCTCACCCACGAAACTCTTGTCGATCTTGAGGGTGTCGACGGGCAGCGACTTCAGATGGCTCAACGCGCTGTATCCGGTCCCGAAGTCGTCGATGGCGACCTGCACTCCGGCGTTCTTCAACCCGGCGAGGGTGATCCTGGTGGTCTCGATGTCCTGCACGACCACGCTCTCGGTGATCTCCAGACACACCGACCCGTGGTCCAGCCCGAACTCGGTCATGATGTCTGCCACCGATTCGACGAAGCCATCGGTGACCAGCTGCACCGGCGACACATTGATCCGCAACACGGTGTTGGTGCCGACACCGCGGGCCCGCCACCCGGCGAACTCGGTGCAGGCTGTGCGCATCACCCAGCGTCCCAGCTCACCGGCGAGATTGATCGATTCCGCGACGCCGATGAACGAATCGGGGGAGAGCAGGCCGCGTGTCGGGTGTTGCCAACGGACCAGTGCTTCGGCAGCGAGGATGTCCCCGGTCCGCATGTCGATCTCGGGCAGGTAGTGCAGAAGCAGTGCGCCGTTCTCAATGACGCTCTGCAGGTGCAGTTCGATGTCGTTGCGGAACTCGTTCTCCATCGACATGTCATCGGTGAAGACCGAGATCTTGTTGCCCCCGGAGCTCTTGGCGGTCAGCACCGCCTGATCGGCCCGTCGGAGCAGATCCGATGTGGTGTCTTGGCCCGGGATCCCAAGCGCGACACCGATGCTCACGGTGCGGGTGAGCATCTCGCCGTCGATGGACACGCGTTCGCGCAGCGTCGACTGGAGCCGGTAGGCGAGTGCTTCTCCGCTGACAGCGTCCATCGGGTGCGCCGGGACCACGACGAACTCGTCGCCGCCCAGCCTGGCGATCAGGTTGGGCCCGTCGGCGCCCCTGCGGAGCCGTTCGGCGAGTACCCGGATGAACCAGTCGCCTGCGGTGTGGCCGAGGTAGTCGTTGATCGCCTTGAGCCGGTCGAGGTCGAAGAACAACGCCGAGACCGGACCGGGACGGCCCTCGGCCAGCCGCTCATCGAGGTGCGCCAGCAGCGCCCGACGGTTGTACAGGCCCGTCAGATCGTCGTGTTCTGCGAGGTAACGCAGCTGCTCCTCGGCCTGGACCCGTGCCTGGACCTGCGCGAACAGCGAGGCGATGGCCTCGAGGGCGTTGAGTTCCTCCTGGCTCCACTCCCTGTCGCCGAACTTGACGAATCCGAGAGCGCCGGTGGTGACCTCACCGGAGACCAGTGGGGCCGCCGCCATCGACGTGGCCGGCACTGCGCGGCCCTCCTCGATCCGACGCTGGTAGTCGCCGGTGGCCGGTTCCGGCCGCAACACCACCGGCTTCTTGGCGTGCTCCGACACGGCGAACACCGGATCGGCATCGGCGAAGAACACCAACCCGAGAGGGTCTGGGTCGGGGGCGTTGGTCCGGATCGGCCATTCGGCGATCAGTCTGGACGCGCGCAGCGCGTGGTCGTTGTAACGCAGGAAGCTGACGTCGACGCCGAGGAACGCGACCAGGTCACCCAGCACCCGTTGGCTCACCTCGACCGATGTCACGGCTGTTGCCGCCATCAACTGGGTGGCCACCGAGGTGACCATCAGGTCGAGGCTGCGGGGCGGAGCGTTCTCAGGCATCGTGCAGTCACAATACGGTTGCTGTGGCGTTGGAGGGCGGATGCCCGCGGCGAGATCGTGAGACGCGGGCGAAAATCACACCCGTCGCTGGGGTGCCACGGTGCTCAGACGTCACAGTGCAGCGTCGCGCCGCAGCGGGTTGTGGTTCGCTCCGGAAATCGCCTGGTCCAACGACAGGATCTCGTTGAAGATCTTCGACACCTGGGCGGGTTCGGCGTGCTTGATGAACGTGCGACGGTCCCACCACATCATCTTGGTGCAGTAGCGCGGGTCCGGATACGGCGTCGCGGGGATCGAGGCCACCACGCCGCCTGACGACCGCCACTTGTCGAGTACATGGGCCGCGGAGGTGGCCATGCAGAACTGCAGGTCCACAGCAGCCATGGCGTGGAACGCAGAGCGCGCCAGCACCCGGGTCACGCCCCTGCTCTTATCGGCATCGTCGGTGACGAACCCCGACTTCATCTCGAGAACTCCGAACGGCACCCGGTCATCGATCATCTTGCGCACTGCCGGTAGCCCGGGCTGCCCGGCCCATTCGACGAGGGCATGGGAGTCTTCGGCGCAGGTCAGCGGGCCCTTTGCCCGGACCCCGCCGATCACCCGCCCGGCTGCGTCGACCGCTGTCCAGAACAGCGTGGTGTCGTGACCGTCACGGATGTCGGCCATCTGCAGAGCAACCTCCACACCGTGCTTGCGATAGCTGCGCTCCGCGCCGTGCAGATACTGCAGCCACAACTCGGGATCGAGCCGTGGCTGGGACATGATCAAGGTGCATTCCGCATCCTCATCCCACCAGCTGTGGCGCCGGTCCAAACGGAAATCGAACTCGGTGGATTCAAGCGGTGAAACTGTCATGGTTCTTTCCCGTCGTAGGGCAGCCGGCGGAACAAAGGGGCGCCGCCTGCTGCCGACTTTCCGTATCCGGCCCTATCCGGCTTCGGAGTAAATAGAGCAAGAGCAAGATCATTATGTCGCTGTACACGGCATTTATTCCAGCTAGCCGGTCAATATTTTCTGCTTTCTGCATTGACGGAGCATTCGGGGGACGCCTGACTAAGCCGAGCACTACTTTTGGCAAGCCGAAATTCATCGGATCCCACGGGTCTTGTTGCGTGGAATTCGTATTTGACGGACCCGATGGCGAGGGGATTTGTCCTTTGACGACGCGCTCTGGATTTTGTGGAGGCATTCGCTGACTCCGCGCCGCGGCCATCGATTATCCGCCACAGCGCACACCACGGACCGCTGTGGAGGACGGTTGCGGCACGGCCCTGGATGATGCTTCGTCAAGCTGACAGGTTCGCTGCTCTGCGTCGGCGCAACCCCGAACGTGACAGCAATACGGCAGCGCGTGCCAGAATTCCTGCTGACGCAACGGGCCGCACACAAAGCCACCTACGTGGTCAAGGTCGGCGCGAATGCACCCGCAGCGCTGTGGCACTGTGAGGAACGAACCATCAATCTCGCCCAATCGAGAGGTCGTTCCCGCGGGCGTCCGGGTCAAAGGAGACAACTGTGAAGAAGTTCAACGGGTTGGCCGAATTCATTGCCGCAGAGGGCGCCCAACTCGGTCCCACGGAGTGGCTCGAGATCACGCAGGAGCGGGTCAATTTGTTCGCTGAGGCCACCGACGACCATCAGTGGATTCATGTGGACCCGGAGCGGGCGGCAGGCGGGCCCTTCGGCGAGACGATCGCGCACGGACTGCTGACGTTGTCGCTCATCCCTCACTTCACCCATCAGCTCTACAGCGTCGACAACGTGGCGATGGCGATCAACTACGGATACAACAAGGTCCGCTTCATCACGCCGGTCAGGGTCGGCGCCAGGCTGCGGGCGCGCGCAGAGATCGCCTCGGTCACCCAACTGGACGGCGCGGTGCAGGCGACGTTGAACACGACCGTCGAGATCGAGGGCTCCGACAAGCCGGCCGCGGTGGCCGAGTCGATCGTGCGCTTCATCGGCTGATCCCCGGCCGTCGCCGAGGCGGAGTTCACGAGCGTCAATGACTGTTGACGTTCGTCAAAAACGCTCGTAGATTCCCTTTCGGCGTGAGGAGTGCCGGTGGATCATGCAGACCCGCATGTCGCGGTGATCGGTTCGGGCATCAGCGGATTGACCGTGGGCAAAATGCTCAAGGACTACGGCGTGCGCTACACGACGTTCGAGATGTCCGACCGCATCGGCGGGAACTGGGCCTTCGGCAACCCGAACGGGCACAGCAGCGCGTACCGCTCGCTGCACATCGACACGTCCAAGCATCGGTTGTCGTTCAAGGACTTCCCGATGCCGGAGCACTTCCCGTCGTTTCCGCACCACTCCCAGGTCAAGGCCTATCTCGACGACTACGCGAGCGCGTTCGGGTTGCTCGGCCAGATCGAGTTCGGCAACGGTGTGGTACACGCGGCCCGGCAACCGCAGGGAGGCTGGCAGATCCGCGACCAGGCCGGCGCGGAGCGGTCATTCGACATGCTGGTGGTGGCCAACGGGCATCACTGGGACCCGCGGATGCCCGAGTTCCCGGGAGTGTTCACCGGCGAGACGATGCACTCCCACCACTACATCGATCCGACCACCCCGCTGGAGTTGAGCGGTAGGCGCATCCTCGTGGTCGGCATCGGCAACAGCGCCGCCGACATCACCGTCGAACTGTCGTCGAAGGCGCTGCGCAATGAGGTCACGTTGTCGACCCGCTCCAGCGCGTGGATCGTGCCGAAATACATCGCGGGACGTCCAGGGGACATGTTCTGGCGGACCTCGCCGCATCTGCCGCTGAGATGGCAACGAAAGGCAGTGCAACTGGTCGCACCGATGCTCGGAACTGATCCGACGATGTACGGCCTGCCCCCCGCCAACCACAAGCTGTTCGAGGCGCACCCCACCCAGTCGGTCGAGCTGCCGTTGCGACTCGGATCAGGCGACGTCACACCCAAGCCGAACGTGTCGCGACTGGACGGACGCACCGTGCATTTCGAGGACGGCACCAGCGACGATTTCGACGTGATCCTCTACGCCACCGGGTACAACATCACCTTCCCGTTCTTCGACCCGGACTTCATCGACGCCCCCGACAACCACATCCGGCTCTACAAGCGGATGTTCAAACCCGGTATCGACGGCCTGGCCTTCATCGGATTCGCCCAGTCGGTGCCGACGCTGTTCCCGTTCGTGGAGTGTCAGTCGCGGCTACTGGCGGCCTACGCCGTCGGCCGTTACGCGCTCCCGACGGTCGACGAGATGGAACGGACGATCGACGCCGATCAGCAGCTGCATGCCGGCCACTGCACCGACCGGCCCCGGCACACTCAGCAGGTGGATTACTTCGTCTACGAACACGATCTGCGCAAGCGCGAGCTCCCTGCCGGGATCAACCGTGCCAGGCTGGCCCGGCAGCTGGTGCGATGACACCGCGCGAGATCTCGTTCGTCAGCGGCGACGCCGCCTGCAGTGCCTGGCATTTCGCGGCCGGTGTCATGCCGGAAAGGCCGGTGGTGGTGATGGCACACGGTTTCGGCGGCACCAAGGACTCCGGGCTGGAGCCGTTCGCGCAACGGTTTGTCGCGGCCGGGGTCGATGTGCTGGCGTTCGACTACCGCGGTTTCGGTGCTTCGGAAGGAACACCGCGGCAATCGCTTTCGGTTCGTCGGCAGATCGACGACTACCACGCTGCGGTCGGGGCGGCCAGGCAGCTCGATGGAGTGGACCCGAACCGGATTGCGCTGTGGGGAGCGTCGTTTTCGGGAGGACATGTGTTACGGGCCGCCGCAGAACGCGCGGACATCTCCGCGGTGATCGCGCTCACGCCGTTGACCAGCGGTGCCGCGGTGAGCCGGTCGGCGATGAGGTCGCGCAATCTGGTGACCTCGTTGCGCTGGACCCTCACCGGAGTCAAGAGCCGGATCGCCGTGGGCAGGGGGAGTGAACCGACGTTGATGCCGCTGGTGTCAGAGACAGGCGGAGTGGGTGCGCTTGCGCTCGACGGGGCATACGAGAGCTACCTGTCCCTGGCGGGTCCGACCTGGCGCAACGAGATCGACTGTGCCATCGGTCTGGAGGTTGTCGGGGTGCGCACCACCGCGGCTGCCAAGAAGTTGAGCTGTCCACTTCTGGTCCAGATTGCCGACTTCGACCAGTACGTACCCGCCGATGCGGTCGCCGCCACCGCCGTGCACGGCAGAGCACAGGTACATCGCTACCCCTGTGACCACTTCGACGTCTGGCCGGGCCACGACTGGTTCGACAAAGCGGTCGGTGATCAGGTGGCGTTCCTGAGCAGGACGCTGCGCGTTCAGTAGTGGGTGGAGCCCTGGTCGATCGAGATCGCGCTCGCCGTGATGAATTTCGACTCGTCACAGGCCAGCCAGCTCACCGTGTCCGCGACATCCTCGGGCTCGACAGCCCAGGTCGGCAGGAACGGCGTCATCATGTGAGACAGCTGCGGGTTGGTCTCCATCGCCGCCGACAGCGCGGTACCCATCTCGCCGGTGGCCATGTCGGTCACCACCGGCCCGGGATGCACGCTGTTCACCCGGATCGAGTGCTTGCCCAGTTCGGCGGCGAACGCACGCGCCATGCCGGTGACCGCGTGCTTGCTGGCGGTGTAGTGGATCATGAAGGGCTGCAGCTTGATTCCTGCGGCTGAGCTGATCAGGATGATGGATCCACCGCGGCCGCCCTCGATGATCTTGTGTGCACCCGCCATCACGGTGTTCCAGGTGCCGGTGACATTGATGTCCATGACGTCGCGGAAATCCGCGGTGCTGATCTGGTCCCACGCCTGGGGTGCGGAGACCCCGGCGTTGGCGACGATGATGTCGAGCCTGCCGAATTCGGACACCCCGGCCTCGACCGCGGCGTTGAGTGCCTCACTGTCACGGGTGTCGACCGCCGATGCGAGGATCCGACCGCCGCGCTCCTCGACGAGTTTCACCGTCTCGGCAAGGTCGTCTTCGGTTGCGGAATCGTAAGGCACACAGGGCGGGAGCGGGCCGGCGATGTCGACGGCGATGACGTCGGCGCCCTCGGTGGCCATCCGTATCGCGTGCGCGCGTCCCTGTCCCCGGGCGGCGCCGGTGATGAACGCCACCCGTCCGTCGAGCCTGCCGCTCATCGCTTCTGCGCCGCTTTGACGAGACCGCCTCCGATGATCAGACGCTGGATCTCGCTGGTGCCCTCGTAGAGGCGCAGCAGTCGGACATCGCGGTAGATCCGCTCCACCGGGACCTCGCGCATATAGCCGCTGCCGCCGTGGATCTGCACCGCGAGGTCGGCTACTTTGCCCACCATCTCGGTGCAGAAGAGCTTCGCGGCCGACGGCGCGATCCGGCGGTCCTCTTCGGTGATCCACTTGCGTGCGGTGTCACGCACCAGTGCCCGGCCGGCCAGCACCCCGGTCTGCTGGTCGGCGATCATCGCCTGTACCAACTGGAATTCACCGATCGCGGTGCCGCCCTGTGTTGCCGTCGCGGCATATGACACCGATTCGTCGAGCGCACGCTGCGCGGTCCCGACCGCCAGCGCCGCGATGTGCACCCGGCCGCGAGCCAGTGACGTCATCGCCGCGCGGTATCCGATGTCCTCGGATCCGCCGACCAGGGCGCTGCCCGGCACGCGTACGTCGCTGAAGTTGACGTCGGCCGTCCAGGCGCCTTCCTGACCCATCTTCTTGTCCTTGGCGCCGACCTCGACGCCCGGCGTCTCGGCGGGTACGAGGAACACCGCGATGCCGGCACCGTTGGCGTCGGCCGGCCTGGTCCTGGCGAACACGACGAACAGGTCGGCGGTCGGGGCGTTGGTGATGTACTGCTTCTGCCCGGTGATGATCCAGGCCGGGTCGTCGTCGGGGGAGCCGTCCCGGACCGCCTTGGTCCGCAACCCTGACGGGTTGGAGCCGGCACCGGGTTCGGTGAGTGCGAACGACGCGACGACGTCGCCGGAGGCGATGCCCTCCAGCCATCTCGACTTCTGCTCGTCGGTGCCGTACCCGACCAGCACCTGTCCGGCGATGCCGTTGTTGGTGCCGAACATCGAGCGCAACGCCAACGACGTGTAGCCCAACTCCATGGCCAGTTCGACATCCTGCGCGAGGTCCAGACCGAGGCCACCCCACTCCTGCGGAATGGCGTATCCGAACAACCCCATCTTCTTGGCTTGCTCGCGCAGGTCGTCGGGGACCCGGTCGTCGGTCAGGATCTCCTGCTCCCGCGGGACGACGGCGGTGCGGACGAAGTGGCGAGTCTGGGCGAGGACCTCTCGGAAATCCTCGTCGCTGACTTCGGCTGTGGTCATCGGCTGCGCTCCCTATCGGATATGCTTCGCAAATATCGTATATCAGATATGAGAAGCGTCGGTCGTGTCCGACAGAGTGAGGATGGGTGCACAGGTGTCATTGTTGACTGGTCAAACCGCTGTGGTCACCGGTGGTGCGCAGGGGCTTGGGTTTGCGATTGCGCAGCGCTTCATCGCCGAAGGCGCGCGGGTGGTGCTCGGTGACGTGAACCTCGAGGCGACCCAGGCCGCCGCCGCGCAACTGGGCGGCGATGACGTCGCCCGCGCGGTGCGCTGTGACGTGACGAGCGCCGAGCGGGTCGACGCGCTGGTGGCCGCCGCGGTGGACGGCTTCGGGGGCCTGGACATCATGGTCAACAACGCGGGCATCACCCGTGACGCGACCATGCGCAAGATGACCGAGGAGCAGTTCGATCAGGTGATCTCGGTGCACCTGAAAGGCACCTGGAACGGTCTGCGGTCGGCGGCGGCGGTGATGCGGGAGAACAAATGTGGTGCGATCGTCAACATGTCGTCGATCTCCGGGAAGGTCGGCATGGTCGGACAGACCAACTATTCGGCAGCCAAGGCCGGAATAGTCGGAATGACGAAGGCCGCCTCGAAAGAGCTCGCCTACCTCGGCGTGCGGGTGAATGCGATCCAGCCCGGACTCATCCGCTCAGCGATGACCGAGGCGATGCCGCAACACATTTGGGACTCCAAGGTCGCCGAGGTGCCGATGGGCCGCGCGGGCGAGCCCGACGAGGTCGCCAACGTGGCGCTCTTTCTGGCCTCGGGCCTGTCGTCGTACATGACCGGGACGGTCCTTGAGGTCACCGGGGGACGGCACTTGTGATCCGCGATGCCGTCATCTGTGAGCCGGTCCGCACCCCGATCGGCCGCTACAACGGGATGTTCAAGTCGCTGACCGCAGTCGACCTCGGCGTCGCCGCGCTGCAGGGCTTGCTCGAACGGACCGGCATCGCACCGGATTCGGTGCAGGACGTGATCGTCGGACACTGTTATCCGAGCATGGAGGCGCCGGCGATCGGGCGGGTGATCGCTCTGGATGCCGGGCTGCCGGTGACGGTCCCCGGCATGCAGATCGACCGACGCTGCGGGTCGGGCCTGCAGGCGGTGATCCAGGCCGGCATGCAGGTCGCCAGCGGCCACGACGATCTCGTGGTGGCCGGTGGCGCCGAATCGATGAGCAATGTGGTGTTCCATTCGACCGACATGCGCTGGGGTGGCGCTCGAGGCGGAGTGAAGGTGCACGACGCACTGGCGCGCGGCCGGGTCACCGCCGGCGGCCGGAACCACCCGGTTCCCGGCGGGATGCTCGAGACCGCGGAGAACCTGCGCAGCCAGTACTCGATTCCACGTGAAGAGCAGGATGAACTGGCTGTCCTGTCGCACCGCCGGGCGGTGGGGGCCCGCACGGATGGCCTTCTGGCCGAGACGATCATCCCGGTGACGGTGTCCTCGCGCGGCGGCGACACCGTCATCGACACCGACGAGCACCCCCGAGCCGACACCACGATGGAATCCCTGTCCAAGCTCAAACCGGTTCTGGGAAAGAACGATCCCGACGCCACTGTGACGGCGGGGAACTCCAGCGGACAGAACGACGCCGCGTCGATGTGCGTGGTGACCACTGTGGACAAGGCCGCCGACCTCGGGCTGCGACCACTGGTGCGGTTGGTGTCGTGGGGCGTGGCAGGAGTAGCGCCCGAGGTGATGGGCATCGGGCCGGTGCCCGCCACCGAGGTCGCCCTGCGTCGGGCCGATCTCACGCTGGCCGACATGGACCTGATCGAGCTCAACGAGGCCTTCGCCGCCCAGGCGTTGGCGTGCATGCGCGAGTGGAAGTTCGCCGCAGCGGATCTGGAGCGCACCAATGTGCACGGCTCGGGGATCTCCCTCGGACACCCGGTCGGCGCGACCGGCGGACGGATGCTGGCCACCCTGGCCCGCGAACTCGACCGCCGCGGCGCCAGGTTCGGCCTCGAGACGATGTGCATCGGCGGCGGGCAGGGGCTGGCGGCTGTGTTCGAAAGGGTTCGCCCATGACCAGCGAGAAGCGGAGCGGGTACGCCCATGACCAGCGAGAAGCGGAGCGGGTACGCCCATGACCAGCGAGAAGCGGAGCGGGATCGCCCATGACTAGACTCGCGCAGACACTCGGGCTCAGCGAGTTCCAGACCGAGATCGTCGCGACGGTACGACAATTCGTCGACAAGGAGGTCATCCCGACCGCGCAGGAGCTCGAGCACGCCGACACCTACCCACAGGCGATCGTCGACGCGATGCGGGAGATGGGTCTGTTCGGGCTGATGATCCCCGAGGAGTATGGCGGACTGGGGGAGTCGCTGCTCACCTATGCGTTGTGTGTCGAGGAGCTGGCTCGCGGCTGGATGAGTGTGTCGGGCGTGATCAACACGCACTTCATCGTGGCGTACATGATCCGTCAGCACGGCACCGACGCGCAGAAGCAGCACTACCTGCCGCGGATGGCGACCGGCGAGACCCGCGGCGCCTTCTCGATGTCAGAGCCCGAACTAGGTTCCGACGTCGCGGCGATCCGTACCAGGGCCAAGGACAACGGCGACGGCAGCTACACCATCGACGGCCAGAAGATGTGGTTGACCAACGGCGGCAGTTCGACGCTGGTGGCTGCGTTGGTCCGCACCGACGAGGGCGCCGACAAGCCGCACCGCAACCTGACCGCATTCCTGATCGAGAAGCCCACGGGGTTCGGTGAAGTCGCACCGGGCCTGAGCATCCCGGGCAAGCTCGACAAACTCGGCTACAAGGGCATCGACACCACCGAGCTGATCTTCGACGGCTACTGCGCCCGGGCCACCGACATCCTCGGTGAGGCGCCCGGACAGGGTTTCTTCCAGATGATGGACGGTGTCGAGGTCGGGCGAGTCAACGTCTCGGCTCGGGCGTGCGGAGTCGGCGTCCGGGCGTTCGAGTTGGCCGTCCGGTATGCCCAACAACGCAGCACTTTCGGTAAACCCATCGCCGAGCACCAGGCCATCGCATTCCAGTTGGCGGAGATGGCAACCAAAGTCGAGGCGGCGCACCTGATGATGGTCAACGCGGCGCGGCTGAAGGACTCCGGTGAGCGCAACGATGTGTCGGCCGGCATGGCGAAATACTTCGCCAGTGAAGTGTGCGCCGAGGTCACCCAGCAGAGCTTTCGGATCCACGGCGGTTACGGATACTCCAAGGAGTACGAGATCGAGCGACTGATGCGGGACGCACCGTTCCTGCTCATCGGGGAGGGGACCAGCGAGATCCAGAAGAACATCATCAGCAAGCGTTTGCTGGCGGACTACCGGGTCTGACGCGGTGAGCGCTCCCGACTTCTCCGCCCGGCCACAGCTCGCCGAGGATGTGGCGCGGATCGTCCGCGGACGGATCTTCGACGGAACCTACTCTGCCGGAACATATGTGCGCCTGGATCAGCTCGCCGCCGGGCTCGGAGTGAGCGTCACCCCGGTCCGTGAAGCGCTCTTCGAACTCAAGGCCGAGGGACTGCTCGACCAGCAGCCCCGGCGTGGCTTCGTGGTGTGTCCGGTGACCGTCCGGGACATCACCGACGTGTCGATCGTGCAAGCTCACATCGGTGGCGAGTTGGCGGCCAGGGCCGCGGCCAACATCAGCGACACGGCGTTGGATGAGCTGACAAAAATCCAGACCGAGTTGGAAGCCGCGTATTCCGCCGACGACGGCGAACGCGCGGTGCGCCTCAACCATGAATTCCACCGCGCGATCAACGTCGCTGCTGATTCACCCAAATTGGCGCAGTTGATGTCCCAGATCACCCGCTACGCGCCGGAGTCGGTGTTCCCGACCATCGACGGCTGGCCCGACAAATCCAACGGACACCACCGGCGCCTGCTCGACGCGCTGGCGCACCGTGACCAGGATCGCGCCCGCACAGCGATGTCCGAACACCTCGCGGCCGGGGCCGCGCCACTGATCGACCACCTGACCCGGCGCGGCGTGATCGACTGACCCGACCAAAGCCGCGTGGAATACTGTAAGGCTTACAGTCATTGTGTCTGCAAAGGTGGGTCATGGGCGTCCTCGACGGTTTGCGTGTGCTTGACTATGGCCGTTTCATCGCCGCGCCATGGTGTTCGGCGCTCCTGGCGGACATGGGTGCGGACGTGGTCCGGGTCGAGAAGCGGGAAGGCGGCGAGGATCGCTGGGTGCAGTCGGTCACCGAGGGCGGGGAGGGCGGGACGTTCCTGCAGTGCAACCGGAACAAGCGCTCCTTGACGCTGGACACGACCACCGATGCGGGCAAGGAGATCACCCGCAAGTTGGTGGCGCGAGCCGATATCGTCGTCGCGAACATGCCCGCGGCGGGGATGCGCGGCAGCGGTCTGGACTACCAGACGCTACGCGGCGTCAAGCCGGACATCATCCTGGCCTGTGCCACCGCCTACGGCGAAGGTGGTCCTTACAGCGATCGCATCGGTTTCGACGGTGCCGGACAGGTGATGTCGGGCGCCACCTATCGGCAGGGGCTACCGGACCAGCCGATCCGGACGGTGGTGCCCTACGCCGACTTCGGCACGGCGCTGACGATGACGATCGGGGTGATGATGGCGCTCTATCACCGGGACCGCACCGGCGAGGGACAGCAGGTCGAGGGAGCGCTACTGCCCACGGCGATGATGCTGTCGAACGCGTTCCTGATCGAACGCGACCTGCTCGGCACCGACAAGCCGCGGATGGGCAACCAGGGAACATCGGTGGCACCGTGTGACCTGTACCGGACCTCCGATGACGGCTGGGTGTTGCTTCAAGTCGCCGGACAGCCGATGTTCAAACGCTGGTGCCGGCTGGTCGGGCGGCCCGAGTTGTTCGACGACCCCCGGTTCGCCGACGACGATTCGCGCTGGGAGAACGGGGACACGCTCAACGACATCATGTCGCAGTGGTGCGCCGACAAGACCAAGGCTGAAGTGCTCGATCTCCTCGAGGCGGCGAAGATGCCTGCGGCCCCGATGCATTCAACCCAGGAGGTGCTCGACGACCCGCACGTCGCGGCGATGGGTTACCTGCAGCGGGTTCCGTTCCCGGGGGCGCCGCATGACGTGCCGATCATCCAGACCCCGTTTCGGCTGTCGGCGACGCCCGGCGTCATCCGCCGGCGGGCGCCACTCCTCGGTGAACACACCGACGAGATCCTCGACGAGATCGGTTACACCACCGCGGACATCGCCGGCCTCAAGGACCGTCAGGTGGTGTGAACCTCAGGTGTCTGCGAGCATCCCGCGCAGACCGATGACGTCGACCTTGCCGGTGGCCCCGCGCGGAACTTCGTCGTCACTGTCGAGCACCCGCCAGATCGTCGGCACCTTGAAGCTGCTCAGCACCGCCGTGGCCGCGGTCCGAAGTGCCTCCGCGGTGGTGGCTCTGCCGCACACCACTGCGGCGCCGACGCGGTCGCCCGAAGGACCGGGTACGTTCGTGACGAACGCAGCGGTCACCCCGTCGAGGCTGCACAGTGCCTGCGCCACCTCGCTGGGATAGACGGTGGCGCCGCTGACTTTGAACATGTCATCCGACCGCCCCTGGAAGAACAGGAATCCGGCATCGTCCAACCGGCCGAGATCACCTGTCGGATAATAGCCGTCGGGGGTGAACACGTCCTCTCTGCTGCGGCCGCACAGCCCGCGCAGGACATGGGGACCGCGAATCTGAATGACCCCCACGGTTCCTGCGGGCACCGGATCACCGGTCTCGACGTCGACGATGCGCACCTGCATTCCGTCGAAGGGCCGACCGCAGCTTCCCCAGGCCGCGACGGGCAGGTCCGTGTCGGCGGGGAAACCGCAGTAGGGTCCGAACGACTCGGTCATCCCCAAGAGTCTGGCCCGGGCGCCGGGCGGGGACTGTAGCTGCGCCGGGAGCAGGGCCTCGAGACTGCCCGGCCGCAGCGCCGTGAGGTCCGCGCCGACCTCGTCGAGGTGCCGTGCGAGTGCTGCAGCCTGGTCGGGCCACCCGCGGAACAACGTCACCCGCTCGGCCTCCAGCAGCCGCAGCGTCGAAACCGGCTCGGGGACAGGCTCGGTCACCAGAGTGGCTCCGGCGACCAGAGTCGACAGCAGGCCGCCGCCGAACCCCCCGACCCAGAACAACGGCATCGGCAGATACAGGCGGGTGTCGGCATCGATGCACCGCGCCGCCAGCCCCGCCCGCACCGCGCCGATCGCGCTGCGGTGGGAGTGCCGGACGCCCTTCGGGGGTCCGCTGCTGCCCGACGTGAACATGACCACCAGCGGGTCACTCGGCCGGACGCCTCGCGACTGTGAGTCGACGATCGACACCGCGTCCGGGTCGGCGGTGAGTACGTCGACCTGGGCCGGGGTACGGATCGACCTGAGCGCCGGCAGCCCGGCGATCTGCAGCGTGTCGAGGTAGCGGCGACCACGGAACTGCTCGACTGCAATGAGGTGCTGCACCGACGCGGTGCGCAACTGCGCCGTCAGTTCGCGCGGTGACAGCAGCGTGCTCAGCGGAACCAGAACGGCCCCGATCCTGAGGAGCGCAACAGCGATGCGCGCCCACTCCACACCATTGGCCATGATCAGCCCGACGCGTGAACCTTTGCCGATTCCCGCTTCGACGAATGAAGCGGCGAGCGCCCGGGTACCCCGATCGAGGTCGCGATAGGAGATCCGGCCGTCGGGATCGATGATCGCCGGCTTGTCACTGTGCCGAACGGCGTGCTCGCGCAACAGGCTGTCCACCGTGTCAGTCATCAAACAGCCGTTGCAGGCCGGGTACGTCGATCTTGCCGCTGGACAGCATCGGAAGATCGTCATGTCGCACCACGAGGAATCGTCGCGGAATCTTGAAGGCCGACAGTGAGGCCCGCAGCTGATGCCGCAGCGCCGAGTCGTCGAGTGCGAGTCCGGCATCGGTTGCCACCACCGCGGCCACGATCTGTCCACGCTCGGCGTCAGGAAGTCCCACGACATGTGCGGTGACGTCCGGATGGCTTGCCTTGAGCGTCTCGGTGAGCGCCTTCTCGACCTCCGCGGGCGCGACGTTGGCGCCGGACGTCTTGATCATCGATCCGGCTCGGCCGAGGAAGTAGTAGAACCCGTCGGCGTCGCGCCGGACGAGGTCGCCGGTGTGAAACCAGCCGTCGGGATCGAAGCACTCCTCGCGGCTGCGGCCGTAGTACCCCTGCATCATGTGCGGACCGCGGATGAGCAGTTCTCCGACGGTGCCGGCCTCCACATCACCGCCGGTGCGGAGGTCGATGATGCGGGCCTCGAATCCTGGTGCGAGGGCACCGTAGGAACCGCGCCGGGCCTCGGGTTGGTCGGTGTCGTCCCCGCTGAGGAGCAGCACGCTGCCGGCTTCGGTCATGCCGAGCATGTTGTGCCGCAGTTCGGGGTCGGCCGGACGGGTGTCGGGAGCCATGATCGGATAGAGGTTGCCGCGTCGGATGGACTGCAGGTCGCGGCCGGCGAAGCTCGGATGGCGGGTCAAGTGGGCGATCCCGGCGACGAATCCGTTGGTGAGCGTCGGCTTCTCGGCTTCGAGCAGGTCGAGTGTCTCGCTCGCGTCAGTGGCGTCCGAACAGATCAGGGTGGCCCCGGCGGTCAAGGTCGCGAGCAACCCGAAGGCGAACCCGCCGATCCAGAAGAACGGCGAGTTGCAGAACAACTTGTCGGCCAGGGTCAGTCGACGGATGTCGTTGAGGCTGTGCTGGTGAGCGAGCAGACCGGCGTGGGTGTGCACGACACCCTTGGGTGTGCCCGTCGACCCCGACGTGTAGATGATCGCGAGGACGTCATCGCCGTCGACATCGTCCTCCAGTCCGGACAGCACTTCGTCGTCGGCAGGTGTCGGTGCGGGGTAGGGGGCGTCTTCGGTGAAAACGATGTGGCGCAGCACAGGTGCCGCGGTGCTGTACAGCGGTCCGGGCCTGTCCGGCGGGACCGACAGGACTTCGCTGAGGCGGGTGACGTAGTCGTGGGACCGGTAGGAACGAGTCGCGAGCAGCACAGTGACGTCGCTGTCCACCAGTTGAGCGCCCAACTCCGTTGCGGTACTGAAGGTCGAGAACGGGACGGCCACCGCGCCGATCCTGGTTACGGCCAGCATCGCGACGACGAACCGCGCCCCATTGGGGTGCAGCACCCCGACATGGGTGCCCTTTCCGACTCCGAGGCCCACCAAGCGGCCGGCCAGCGACGCCGAGAGTCGTTCGGCATCGGCATAGCTGAGGCGTTCGGCATCACAGACCAGCAGCGCCTTGTCGCCGCGGTCGGCGTGCCGGCGGAGCACTTCGGCGATGGTCAGGGGCGCGCGGCTCATGTCGAGGCTCATGTCGATGTGAAGTGCGACCGCACGGCGGTCAGGTCTGGCTTCCCCGAAGGGGTGCGGGGGATTGATGCGGTGATCACGATGTCGGTGGGAATCTCGTAGCGCGCCAGCCGAGTGCCGAGGAAGCTGCGCAACTCGTCCGCCCCGACGGTCGTGCCGGTGCGTGGTTCGACCAGAGCGACCGGAGTCTCTCCGAGGCGGGGGTCCGGCCGTCCGACCACCGCTGCGCCCTGCACCGCGGGATGGCTTTCCAGCGCGGCACGCACATCGTCGGGCATCACCTTGAAACCGCCACGGATGATCGCCTGATCCGCTCGCCCGAGGATCCACAGGAAGCCGTCGGCGTCGATGCGAGCGATGTCGGTGGTGCGTAACCAGTCCGCCTGCGCTCCCAGCTGCGCCGGTTTGACCTCCAGCAGCCCGATTCCGTCGGGTCCCAACGGTGTGCCGGCGTCATCGACCACCCGCAGGGCCGCACCGGGGTTCGCCCTGCCCACGCTGCCGCGCTTGGACTGCCAGTACTCGCGATGGTCTGCCAGCGTCCAGCTGGCCACTCCGCCGCCGAACTCCGTTGCAGCGTAGGAGGTCAGGACCGGGATGCCGAACTTGTCGGTGAACGCATCGGCGTCGTCGGCCGACAACGGCGCGGTACCCGAGGTGACCACCTGAACCCCGGTCAGGTCCTCGCGGGTGAGATCGGAGTGCAGCACCATCCGCAGCGCGGCGGGCACCAGCGATACCGCGCGGGGGCGGTGGTCGCGCACGGCCTGGACCCACTGGTCGAGGGCGAAACGTCGGAGCAGGACGAACGAACGCGCCTCGGCGATGCACAGCAGCACCCGGAACACACCGCCGACGTGGACCAGCGGAGAGTTGACGATCGCGACTCCACGCCTGAGTTCGGTAGGTGCTGAGGACTTCTCGGGAGTGTCACCGATGACGCTGTGGGCCAGCATGTCGTAGGTGAGGTCAACGCGCTTGGGTGGGCCGGTGGTGCCGCTGGTCAGCATCCGAACCGCGATACCGGGACGTTCGGTGTGGTCGGAGGTGCCGCTTTCGGCGACGACAGCAGGGGTGTCGAGATCGCTGATCACCACCGTGGTCGCGGTCGTCCCCGGTGTCATCGCATCGAGGTCGGCCTCCAGCCCGATGAGCACCGGTAGCTGGAGAGCGTCGAGATCGGCTCTGGTGCGGTCGTCCCCGCGTGCCGGATTGACCACCACGACCGTACCGCCGGCACAGAGCACGCCGAGCAGGGCGGCGACGTGGGCGGGTTCGTTGCGCAGCAAGATTCCGACGCTGCGTCGGCCACTGACCTCCCCGATGCTGCGCGCCAGCGTCGCGACCTGCCCCCAGGTGGACCATCGGCCCTCGAATTGGATTGCCGGCGCTGCGGGGTCGAGGTCGAGAACCTGATCGATGCGCTGTGAGAGACGATGGCTCATCAACGTATCCGGGGTGGTTTCCTGGCGGTCCCGCCGTCGCCGAGCGCCGCCAACTCGGCTTTGGCGATCGGGTTGCCCAGCCGGGTGTAGATCAGCCCCTGGTCCATCGCTGCCCGGTACGGCTTGTCCAGTGACTCCCAGATGGCTTTGACGGTCCCCTGGGTCGCCGTCGGCGGTTTGGCGGCGATGGCCGTGGCGATCTGATGCGCACGCGGCCAGAGCTCCTCCTCGGCAGTCACTTCGGTCACCAACCCGATCCGCAGTGCGGTCTGCGCGCACACCCGTTCGTCGTTTCCCAGCAACGCCATGCGCAGCGTGTCGCCGAGTCCGACGCGGCGCATCAGGCCGATCGGTTCGAGCGCGGACACCAGACCCGCGCTGACGTGGGAGTCGAAGAACGTCGCACTGTCGGAGCAGATGACCACGTCGGACTCGTTGACGAAGTAGAGAGCCCCCGCCGTGCACATGCCCTGCACTGCGCATACCACCGGCTTCCACATCTTCTGCCACTTGGGGCTGAGCAGCTCCCCGGGGTCTTCGTGGTTCCAGACGATATCCGGTTGCGCATAGCGGGATTTCACGTCGAGTCCCGCACTGAACGCCCGGTCGCCCGCAGCCCGCAGCACCACCGCGTTGATCGCCTCATCGGTCTTGACGAGCTGCCAGATGTCGCGCATCTCGTGACACATCTTACGGTTGAACGAGTTCAGCGCCTCGGGCCGGTTCAGCGTGATGGTGGCGACGCGAGCGTCGTGGTCGAGGTCGATCAGGATGGTCTCGAACTCGTTCATCGGCACTGCCAGTTGGGTGTGCGCTTCTCCATGAAGGCCAGTGGCCCTTCCTGCGCGTCCTCGGTGCGGACCACCCGCTCCCGGAATGTCTCGGCCAGGATCTCACCTTCCAGCAGCGGCAGGTCGAGGGTCTTGTGGATGGCCAGCCGGGTTCCCCGGACCGCCAGCGGCGCATTGGAGTTGACAATGCCGGCGATCTCGTGGGCCCGCTCCAGAAGCTTGTCATGTTCGACGACCTCGGTGACCATGCCGAGCTCGTAGGCGCGTTCGGCACTCATCCGTTCGTGCTTGCCCATCAGCGCCATCCGCAGCGCCACCGTCCGGGGCAGGGCGCGGGCCAGGCGGACCATCTCGCGCGCCGCGACCAGGCCGATGCTCACGTGCGGATCGAAGAACGTGGCCCTGTCCGAAGCGATCACGATGTCACCGGTGGTGACCCAGTCCAGACCCGCGCCGCAACAGATCCCGTTGATCGCGGCGAGCACCGGTTTGGCCATCCGCCGGAACGGCGGTGTGCCCTCCTGCGGCGCCTCCCACTGGTCGTAGGTCGACAGGTAGGGACGTTCGTAGAGGACCTTGCCGTCCTCGGGAATCTCCGTGACGTCGGCACCGGTGCAGAACGCCCGCCCGGTTCCGGTGACGATCGTCAGCCAGATGTTGTCGTTGTTCTCGGCCTCGTCGTACGCGGCGCGCAGTTCGGTGATCATGTGAGGCGACAGCGCGTTGAGTGCGTGGGGGCGGTTCAGCGTGATGGTGGCGGTGTGGCCGTCGACGTCGTAGTCGATGTTGTCGTACACGTGCTTCCCTTCGTCTACCTGCCCTGGAATTCCGGATCGCGCCGCTCCCGGAATGCGGCCAGACCTTCTTTGAAATCTCCCGTGCGGCAGGATAATTCGAGACTCGACAGCTCGTGGTTCATCGACTGGCCGAGGGAGGCGTGCAGGCCGTAGTTGATCGCCTGCTTGGCCAGGCCGATCGCCACCGTCGGACCCGAGGCCAGCCGGGCCAACAGGTCATCGGTGGCGGTGTCGACATCGTCGGTCGCCACCGCCTGATGGATAAGCCCCCAGTCGGCGGCCTGGCCGCCGGAGACCTTCTCGCCGAGAAGCAGCATGCGTTTGGCCCGGGTCAGCCCGGCGAGTCGAGGCAGCAGCCAGGTCGCGCCGGAATCCGGACTGAATCCGCGGTCGACGAAGGGCTCCCACAACGTCGCGTCCGTTCCCGCCACCGTGAAGTCCGCGGCCAGCGCGAGGTTGCAGCCCAGTCCGACCGCCCACCCGCGCACACTGCACACCACCGGCAACTGGATCGTCGCGATGAGTTCCACCAGTCGGTTCGCGGTGTGCGGGATCCGCCGGGTGAGATCCCCGGTCCGCGGCCGACCACCGTCGCTGTTGGTGGCTACCCAGTCCGCGCCCGCGCAGAAGTCGCCACCGCCGCCCGCCAGGTGCACGGCGCGCAGTGAATCGTCGGTGGCGGCTGCGGTGAAGAGGGTGACCAGTTCGTCGACCATGGTGTGGCTCAGCGAGTTACGCCGACTCGGCCGATCCATGACGATCCTCAGGACGGCGCCGTTCCTGGTGTGCCGGACTGCACCTGCGTCCCCGTCGTCACCCATGCCGCCACCTCCCACCCGTCAGTTGCTCGGAAAGCTATACAGATAGCCATACAGTTGGCACTACGATTAGTATCCTGTACAACTTAGCAAGGAAAGGTCGTCGACGGAACAGTGACAGCGCCGCGCATCAGGCCGCCACGGGTCGCAGAACTGGTGGCGTCCAGGCTGCGCGAAGACATCCTGACCGGGCGGCTGAAAGAAGGCGACGTGCTGCCCTCCCAGGAGAGCCTGTTCGCCGAGTTCGGCGTGAGTCCGCCCGCAGTGCGCGAGGCGATTCACATCCTGGAGTCCGATGGGCTGATCTCGGTGCGCCGCGGAAACGTCGGTGGCGCCGTCGTGCATCTGCCCTCGGCGGAACGGACCGCGCACATGATCAGCATGGTGCTGCAGACCCGCTCCGCCACCCCGGGCGACGTCAGCGAGGCGTTGTTACATCTGGAGCCGATCTGTGCCGGGATGTGCGCTGCCCGAGAAGATCGCGCGGTCGAAGTCGTTCCGTATCTGCGGGCCGCGATCGACGCCCAGGTCGAGCAGTTCGACACCCCGTCGCGTTACGTGCCCAATGCCCGCAGGTTCCACGAGGCGCTCGTCTCCCGGTGTGGAAACGAGCCGATGATCCTGCTGATCGGCTCCCTGGAGGTGATCTGGTCGGCCCACGAATCATCGGTGTGGAGCGACGAACGCCATCCCGGCGACCCGATGGAGCCGAAAACGATGCGGGCGGCGCTTCGCGACCACAACCGACTCCTCGAGGCCATCGCCGAGGGCAACGCGGTGCGCGCGGTGCGGTTGGCGCAGGACCATCTGGGCGCCGCGCGGCGCAACACCCTGGCCGCGGGCAGATCCAAGACCATCGAGGCCAAGCTCATCTCGAGCCACGACCGCTGACGAACCGACCGACAGGATCAGACCATGACCACCACTGCTGATGACCGGGTGCTGTTCGACGCGGACCGGGACCAGCGCATCGCGACCATCACCTTGAACAACCCGGCGCAGCGCAACTCCTATGACGCCGCCATGCGCGAACAGCTGGCGCGTTACCTCGATCTGGTCGCCGAAGACGACGACCTCACGGTCGTGCTGTTGCGCGGGGCCGAAGGGGTGTTCAGTACCGGAGCCGACATGAACAACGCTTACGGCTGGTATGGCGGCTCTGGCGACAAATCCGACAACCCCGCCAAGAGCCGTCCGAGCCAGCGCCGGCGGTTGACGGTGGACCGAAAGTCGTTCGGTTTTTATCACAACCTGATGGGCTTCCCGAAGGTCACCGTCGGTGAGATCGACGGCTACGCCCTGGGCGGAGGCTTCGAGATGGCGCTGATGACCGACATCTCGGTCATCGGACGCACCACCCGGATCGGAATGCCCGCAACCCGGTTCCTTGGACCCGCCCTCGGGAGCCTGCACATGTTCTTCCACCGGTTGGGTCCCGTGCTGGCCCGGCGCATGCTGCTCACCGGCGACATCATCGAGGCCGGTGAAATCGAGCACCTCGGGATCTTCACCGACACCTGCGACGCCGGATCGGTCTCGGCTCGGGCCCGCTACTGGGCCGAGAAGGCCGCGAAAATGCCTGCCGACGGCGTCGTCATCGCCAAGGAGGCGTTCCGCCTCGTCGAACAGAGCCAGGCCTATCAGGGGGAGGAGGTCGCGAGCTACCTCTTCCACGCCTACGGGACGAACCTGCAGTTCGCGCCCGGTGAGTTCAACTTCGTCAAGACCCGCGCGCAGCACGGCACCAAGGAGGCGTTCCGGCTGCGCGACGAGCATTTTCACGTACCCGAGCCGGAGTGACCCGCCTCACCTACTGCCAGCGCTACACTATCTGCTACTTTTGTAAAGTTCGCTCACGCTGAAATCGAGGTCGAGAAGTATGCCAACACCCGTCATCGTCAGTGCCGCACGAACGGCTATCGGCCGGTCGTTCAAGGGCACCCTGGTCAACACGCCGCCGGAGACCCTGATCACCACCGTTCTGCCCGAGGTGGTCCGGCGCTCCGGAGTCGACCCCGCCGATATCGACGACATCATCTTCGCCGAATCCCACTACGGCGGTGGCGATCTGGCACGCTATGCCGCCGACGCCACAGGGCTTCAGCATGTTCCCGGCCAGTCGGTCAACCGGCATTGCGCCGGCAGCCTCACCGCCATCGGCAACGCGTCGGCGCAGATCGGCTCCGGTATGGAGCGGGTCCTGATCGCCGGCGGGGTGCAATCGCTGTCGATGACCCCGCTGACGAACTGGCGCATCCCCGGCCCCGAGCTGAAGTTCGAGGAGCGGTGGATGCCACCCACGCACGTCGAGACGCCCGATGCGCCGGCCAAGGACATGTCCATCACGGTCGGGTGGAACACTGCGCAGGCCGCGGGCATCACGCGCGAGGAGATGGACTCCTGGGCCGCACGGTCGCACCAACGTGCCGTCGACGCCATCGATGCCGGCAAGTTCGTCGACGAGATCATCGCGTTGAAGGTCGAGATGCCGGACGGGTCGGTCATCGACTTCAGCGTCGACGAGTCCCCGCGCCGCGACACCACGCTGGACAAGCTGGCCGGGCTGAAGGTGCTGCACCCCGAGATCGAAGGGTTCTCGATCACGGCGGGCAACGCCAGCGGGACCAACGACGCTGCGGCGGGCGTCGCACTCGTCGAGCGGGACTACGCCTCGGTCAACGGGCTCAGCGTGATGGCTACCGTCAGAGCCTGGGGCGCGGCGGGCGTGCCGCCGCGTGACACCGGGCTGGGCGCGGTCAAGGTCATCGGCAAGGTGCTCGACCGTGCCGGACTCAAGCCATCGGACGTGGCGCTGTGGGAGATCAACGAGGCGTTCGCCTCGGTGCCCATCGCCGCGTGCCGCGAGTACGGGATCGACGAGGAGCTGGTGAACTTCTCCGGCAGCGGCTGCAGCCTCGGGCATCCGATCGCCGCCTCCGGAGCCCGGATGGTGACGACCCTGGTCTACGAGCTGCAGCGCCGCGGCGGCGGCATCGGCGTGGCCGCGATGTGTGCCGGCGGCGGGCAGGGCGGCGCCGTCATCATCGAGGTCTAGGCTTCCGCCGGAACGCCCACCCATCGCGCCGTTCCGGCGTGGCGTGGTTCCGGCGTGGCGTGGTTCCGGTGCGGCGTGGTGCGGCGTGGAAGTCAGCGTTTGCGGGCAGGTGTCTTCGCGGCCTTGCGCGCCGGCTTGCTGTTCTGCTCGATGAGCCGACCCGCATGGTCGAGGATGCACTCGAGGCCGAACTCGAAGTTGCGGTCGTCGGCCGCGCTCAGATGATGGCCCTGCTGGGTGACCGCAGCCAGCAACGGGGCGGTCTCCGGGTCGATCGCCATCGTCTCGTCGATATCGCCGTGGGCCTCTTCGCCGGACAGGTTCTTGTCACGAAGTCGCTTCAACACCACCGACCCGCGGACGTGCACCGACATCGCCGAGTAGGTGTCGAAGGCATCCTCGGGGGACAGCCCGGCCTCGACCAGGCTGCTGATCGCCTTCTCCACCTCCTGGACCCCTATCTTGGCCGCGCGTGGGCTCAGCGCCGACCGGATCAGGATCAGGTCAGCGAGAATCGGGTTGCCCAGGAAGGTCTTCCGCATCGACCGGGCGTGATTGCGCAGCGTCTCCCGCCAGTCCTTGGCCTCCACGTACGGCGTGGCGAAGACGTACTGCCGCAGCGCGCGGTCGGTCATCGCGTTGAGCAGGTCGTCCTTCTTGCGGAAGTACCAGTAGATGCTCGTGACTCCGACGCCCAGGTGCTTGCCCAGCAGCGGCATGCTGAGGTTGTCGATCGACACCTGCTCGGCGAGCTCGAACGCTCCGCTGATGATGTCGTCGGGATTGATGGACCCGCGTTCGCGTCGTTGACGCTTCTCCGCGGTCGCCTGCTTCGCCACTCGGGCACCTCCATCGTTCGACGCTGCGTCCTGCAGCTCCGGGAGCCGGGTTGGTGTTCGGGATCTCACCGGCAGCGGGTAGTCTGAACTGCGCCTTTGCAGTCCTGTCGCGGCACAGCCGTGAACGCGACCTTACCGTCCGGCGGCCGGTAGACAGCGACCGCCGTGCTTCCACTCTTTTACTGTAAGGCCTATAGTAAGCTTTTCCAGCAGCATCCGGCGACATCTGGCCAATGGTGTTGGGCGGCAGGCGAAAGGGGCACTGTGTCAGACGAGGTTCTCACCGAACGCCGCGGACGCGTTCTGGTCATCACCATCAACCGGCCGGAGGCGCGCAACGCGTTCAACCTCGCCGTGGCGCAGGGTTTGGCCGATGCGATGGACGAGCTCGACGACACCAACGAGCTCTCGGTGGCGATCGTGACCGGCGCCGGCGGCACCTTCTGCGCGGGCATGGACCTCAAGGCCTTCATGGCCGGCGAGGTGCCCGCCATCCCCGGTCGTGGCATCGGCTTCACCGAACGTCCGCCGCGCAAGCCCGTGATCGCCGCCGTCGAGGGCTACGCGTTGGCCGGTGGGACCGAGATCGTTTTGGCCACCGATCTGGTGGTTGCGGCCAAGAACGCCAAGTTCGGCATCCCGGAGGTCAAGCGTGGGCTGGTGGCGGCCGGCGGCGGCCTACTCCGGCTGCCGCATCGCATTCCGTACCAGAAGGCGCTCGAGCTGGCGTTGACGGGCGACAACTTCACCGCCGAGGAAGCTTCGCAGTGGGGCTTCGTCAACGTGCTGACCGAGCCCGGCGAGGCCCTGGCCGGAGCGATGGCGCTGGCCGAGCGGATCACGGCGAACGGTCCGCTGGCGGTGGCGGTCACCAAGCAGATCATCGCCCAGTCGACGGACTGGAGCGAGGCCGAGATGTGGGAGAAGCAGAGCGAATTGATCATGCCGGTGTTCTCCTCCAAGGACGCGATGGAGGGCGCGACGGCGTTCGCCGAGAAACGCGCGCCGAACTGGACGGGAACCTGAAGGCACCCGCATGGACCTCGGGTTCGCGAACGCGACCGCCGTCGTCGTCGGTGGTGGCCGCGGTATGGGCCTGGCCACCGCGCGTTGCCTGGCCGAGGACGGCGCACGGGTGGCGCTGGTCGGCCGAACGCAGACGGTACTGGATCAGGCCGCCGAGGAACTGAGGCGTCTGGGCAGCCCCGATGCCGTGGGCGTGGTCGCCGACGTCGCGGACGGCGACCGGCTGGCGCAGGTGTTCGCCGAGTTGGGGAAGCGTTGGGACGGTCAACTCAACGCCCTGATCAACACCGTGGGCCCCAGCGCCGCCGGCTCCTTCGAGGAGCTGACCGACGACCAGTGGCGGGCGGCCGTCGAAGACGGCGCGATGGGCATGGTTCGGTGCGTGCGCGCGGCGCTCCCGCTGTTGCGCAACGCGGAATGGGCACGGATCGTCAACTTCTCCGCGCATTCCACCCAGCGTCAGAGCACCCGGCTGGCGGCCTACACGGCGGCCAAGGCGATGGTGAACAGCATCTCGAAGAACCTGTCCCTGCAGTTGGCCCCCGACGAGATTCTGGTGAATGTCGTCTCGCCCGGCAGCATCTCGTCGGAGGCGCTCCTGGGGTGGGCCGAGTCGGTGGGCGTCGACGGCACCGATCCGTACCGCTTGATGGAGGCCATCGACGAGCACTTCGGGCATCCGGCGCATCTGCCCCGTGCCGGCCTGGTGGACGAGATCGGGCCCGTCGCAGCGTTCCTGGCATCCCGGCGCAACTCCTACATGACCGGTGCGAACATCAACGTCGACGGCGGTAGCGACTTCACCTGAGCGGCATCACCCGAGGGAGCGGCAGATGGCAACGGCCAAAGAGGCGCGCGAGTGGGCGCGTGCGGCGATCCGCGGGATCGGCGACTCGCTGTACACCCCGTTCGCCGGTGACGCAGGTGACGACATCGACTGGGACGCGTACCGCACGCTGGTGCGGTACTGCGTCGGTGACCTCGGCCACCAAATGCTCTGGTGCGTCAGCGGTCTCGCCGAGTTCTGGGCGCTGACGATCGACGAGCGCAAGCGGTTGCTCGAAGTGGCGATCGAGGAGGCGCGCGCGATCAATCCGGACGTCGTCATCCAGGCCTGTACCTCGGCGACGGCGGCCAAGGACTGTCTGGAACTCACCCGGCACGCGCAGGAGTCCGGCGCCGACATCGTCTATATCCAGACGCCGATGATGGAATGCCACGGTGGCGAGGGTGTGCTGAACTTCTTCCGCTACATCGCCGATCGCACCGACATCGCCCTGGGCATGTTCAACTCACCGTCATCGGGCTATGTGCTCACCGCCGAGGAGAGCGCGCGGATCGCCACCGAGATCCCCGCCGTGTGCGCCACCAAGGAAGGGGCGTTCCGGCCCGCGAACAGTCGGCGACTCCACGAACTCGCACCCGATCTGTTGATCTGGGAATGTGACACCACGGTCTACCGGGCCGGGTGGCTGCGCGACGGCATCGTCTGCGCCGCTCAGTTGGGCACCGCGGGGTACCTGCTCGAGACACCGAAGCGGCGACTGTTCACCGAATACTGGACACTGATCTGGGACGGCAAGCTGATCGAGGCGATGGACTACGCGCGCACCACGGGCATGGATCAGTTCGAGCTCGATCGGGGTGGCTGGTACACGTCTCACCCTGGGCGTCCGGACTATTTCACGCATTGGGGATCTGCGTTCAAGTACGCCGCCTCGGTGCTCGGGCTGCCCGTCGGCTCTCACCCGGAATCGCGTCCACCGCAAGGGATTCTGCCCGAAGCGGCCAAGACCCAGATCCGCACCGCCTACCAACGGCTCGGGTTGGTCGACGTCTGATACCCGCTGGGCCTCGCCGCCTTGCAGAAGGCACTACCGATAGGTGTACAGTATGTGCATACATCCAGTTGGAACCGCTTTCGAGGGAGCCGATCGGGCGATGAGGTCACAGTGACCGTCTCGAACACGAAGTCTGTTGCCGAATCCCACGTTGAGAGCCCCGTGCTCTTCGAACTCCGGGACAGCGGCGTCGCTGTGGTGACTCTGAACCGTCCCGAGCGGATGAACGCGTGGGGCGGAGGGCTGCCCGCCGCGTTCTACCAGTGCATCGACCGCGCCGACGCCGATCCCGACGTCCGGGTCATCGTGCTCACCGGCAACGGTCGGGCGTTCTGCGCCGGCGCCGACATGGGCGATCTCGACACCATCAGCGGTGCCGGCGACGCCGCCGGGGACACCGACGTGACGAAGCTGGTCGGCGAACGTCACCCCCACTTCGTGACCGCCCTGCGCAAGCCGATCGTCGCGGCCATCAACGGAGCGTGCGCGGGAATCGGCCTCACCCAGGCGTTGATGTGCGACGTCAGGTTCGCCGCCGAGGGCGCCAAGTTCACCACCGCATTCTCCCGGCGTGGCCTGATCGCCGAATACGGCATCTCCTGGATCCTGCCGCGGGTGGTCGGGTGGGGTGAATCGCTCGACCTGCTGCTGACCGCGCGCACGTTCTATGCCGACGAGGCCAAAGAGCTCGGCATCGTCAAGGAGGTCGTTGCGCCCGAGGAGCTGATGCCGCGCGTGTTGGCCTACGCCGAGGACATGGCCGCACACTGTGCACCCAGTGCCATGGCGGTCATCAAACGGCAGATCTACGGCGACGCATTGCGAAACATCCACGAGACCAGCGCCGCGGCGGAGAAACTGATGCACGAGTCGATGCTGCGGCTCGACTTCATCGAAGGCATCACCGCCTTCTTCGAGAAGAGACAGCCCAGCTTCCCGCCGCTCAAGGAGGACCGATGACGAACGTGACACCGTTGGACTATCGGGCGATCGACGTCGACAACCATTACTACGAGACCATCGACTCGTGCACCCGTCACCTGCCCAAGGAGTTCAAGCGCCGCGGCGTGCAGATGCTCACCGAGGGCAAGCGAACCTTCGCGGTGATGGGCGGCGTGGTCAACCACTTCATCCCGAATCCGACGTTTGATCCGATCATCGAGCCGGGCTGTCTGGACCTGCTGTTCCGCGGGGAGATCCCCGAGGGCGTGGACCCGGCATCGCTGATGAAGGTCGACCGGTTGCCCGAACATCCCGAGTACCAGAACCGGGACGCCCGGGTGAATGTCCTGGACAAGCAGAACCTGGAGACGGTGTTCATGCTGCCGACGTTCGCCTGCGGTGTGGAGGAAGCCCTCAAACACGACATCGACGCGACCATGGCGACGGTGCACGCATTCAACCTGTGGCTGGACGAGGACTGGGGCTTCGACCGGCCCGACCATCGAATCCTGTCGGCGCCGATCATCTCGCTGGCAGACCCACAGAAAGCGATCGAAGAGGTCGAGTTCGTCCTGGGGCGTGGGGCCAAGATCGTGTGCGTGCGGCCGGCCCCGGTGCCGGGGCTGGTGAAGCCGCGTTCGTTGGGCGATCCGGTGCACGATCCGGTGTGGGCGCGGTTGGCCGAGGCCGGGGTCCCGGTGGTGTTCCATCTCTCCGACAGCGGTTATCTGGCGATCGCGGCCTTGTGGGGCGGAAAGGCCACGTTCGAGGGATTCGGCAAGAAAGATCCGCTCGAACAGGTCCTGCTCGATGACCGCGCGATCCACGACTCGATGGCGTCGATGATCGTGCACCAGGTGTTCACCCGGCATCCCAACCTGAAAGTCGCCAGCATCGAAAACGGGTCGTACTTCGTCTACCGGTTGATCAAGCGGTTGAAGAAGTCCGCCAACAACGCGCCGTACCACTACAAAGAGGATCCGGTGGAGCAGCTGCGCAACAACGTCTGGATCGCCCCCTATTACGAAGACGACGTCAAGCTGCTCGCCGAGACCATCGGGGTGGACAAGATCCTGTTCGGTTCGGACTGGCCACACGGCGAGGGCCTGGCTGACCCGATGGCGTTCACCGCCGACATTCCCCAGTTCCCCGAGTTCAGCGCAGAGGACACTCGGAAGGTGATGCGCGACAACGCGCTCACACTGCTCGGTGTGAACGTCGCGGCGTCGGCCTAGGACATGGGGGAGTGGACGATAGGCGATGTCGTCGACGCCATCGCCGACGTCATCGGTGACCGGACGATGACGGTGTGTGGGGAGCGCCGCACCACCTACGCGGACATGGCGCAGCGGACCCGTCAGTTCGCGAACTTCCTGGCCGGTCGGGGTTTCGGGGCGCACCGCGAGCGTGATGAGCTCGACAACTGGGAATGCGGGCAGGACCGAATCGCGCTCATCATGTACAACGACCGCTACCCGGAAGCGGTCATCGGGGCTTTGAAGGCCCGCACCGTCCCGGTCAACGTCAACCACCACTACACCCCGCGGGAAGCCGCCGACCTGCTCGGCTACGTCAAGCCGCGCGCGGTGATCTATCACCGCGCGCTGGGCGCGAAGTTCGCCGACGTCCTTCCACCCGCGGGTTGTGAGCTGATGATCGCGGTGGACGACGGCAGCGACGTACCCCCGCTGCCCGGATCGGTCGACCTGGATCAAGCAGTGGCACAAGGTGATCCGCATCGCCGGATTTCGACGTCGCCGGATGACGTCATCATGTACTGCACCGGCGGAACCACCGGCCGACCCAAAGGTGTGCTGTGGCGACAGAGCGACACCTACGTGTCGTCGATGGTGGGCGCTGACCACGAGTCGGCGACCGAGATCCACGACAAGGTGTCCCGCAACGACGGTCCACCGTGGTTTGCGGTGTCGCCGCTGATGCACGCCGCGGGGTTGTGGACGGTGTTCTCGGGAACCCTCGCCGGGTCGCCGGTGGTGCTCTACGACGATCGGGCCAGGTTCGACCCGCAGTTGGTGTGGCGCACGGCCGAGCAGCACAAGGTCGGTCTGATGACGATGGTGGGTGACGCGTACGCGGCGCCGCTGATCGAGGAACTCAACCGCGAGAGTTACCAGTTGTCGTCGATCTACGCCATCGGAACCGGCGGCGCGGCAACCAATCCCAAGCACGTGAGCGCCCTGCTGGAGAAGCTTCCGCAGCTGACGATCATCAACGGGTACGGCTCATCGGAGACCGGGAACATGGGTTTCGGACACAACCAGCGCGGATCACACCGCGAGACATTCGACCTGCGGGAAGGGGGGACGGTGGTGTCCGGCGACATGACGCGGTTCCTCAGAGCCGGGGAGCCCGAGATCGGTTGGGTGGTGCGCAAAGGCCGGATTCCGCTGGGCTACTTGGACGATCCGGAAGCCACCCGCAGAACATTCCCGGTCGTGGAGGGACAACGCGTCGTGGTGTCCGGAGACCGGGCGTCCCTGGAGCCCGACGGGACGCTGCGGCTCTACGGCAGGGACTCGCTGGTGGTGAACACCGGTGGTGAGAAGGTCTTCGTCGAGGAGGTCGAAGCTGTGCTGCGCTCCCATCCGGGGGTGGCCGACGCGCTGGTGGTCGGACGTGACAGCGACCGATGGGGACAGGAGGTGGTCGCGCTGGTGCAACTGGACCCCGGGCAGACCCTCGCACCCGAGACGCTGCACGCCGCGTGCACCGAGGAGCTGGCACGATTCAAGGCGCCCAAGGAGTTCATCGTCGTCGACGAGGTTCGCCGGCTCGGCAACGGCAAGGCCGACTACCGGTGGGCGAAGAGCGAAGCGAGTCGCCCATGACGCAGCACACCGTACCGAGAGTGAACCGAGTCATCGATGCACTCGTCAACGTCCACTTCGGGGAAACCGCCAAGCAACCCGAGTTCATGCTCAAGGTCCGCGATGACTACTTCAAGGGGCCGCAGTCACTCTATGACCAGGTGGAGCTCCCGGCGCTGCTCGAGGAGATGGACGAGCACGGTGTGTCCAGGGCCATCCTGATGGACAACCTGGTGAAGCCGTCGAGCACTGCGCGCACGTTCGTCGAAGAGCGCCCCGACAGGTTCGCGCTCGCGGTCGGCGGCATCAACCTGCTGCGTCCTGTTCCCGCGCTGCGCGAACTCGCTGCCGTCCGCCGCGACCTGCCCATCGCGTATGCCGCAGTCGGACCGAGCTTCTGGGGCGACGGCATGTACCCCCCGAGTGACGCGGTCTACTACCCGCTGTATGCGAAATGCGCAGAACTCGAATTGCCGCTGTGCATCAACACCGGGCTTCCCGGCCCGCCGATCCCCGGCGAGGTGCAGAACCCCATTCACCTGGACCGGGTGTGTGTCCGGTTCCCGGAGTTGAAGCTGTGCATGATCCACGGCGCCGACCCGTGGTGGGACATTGCGATCCGGCTGCTGATCAAGTACGCCAACCTGCGCATCATGACGTCGGCGTGGTCGCCGAAGCGGCTGCCGGACAGCCTGTTGCACTACATGCGCACCCGCGGGAAGGACAAGGTCATCTTTGCCTCGGATTGGCCGGTGCTGCGCCAGACCCGCGTCGTCCCGGAGGCGCTGGCGCTGGATCTGCCTCCCGAGGTGCTCGACAACTACCTCTTCAACAACGCGAACGACTTCTTCTTCGGGCAGGAAGGCAATTGACGATGGACCGCTACGAACTCCGCAGGCTCGACTACAGCCTGTCCGAAGACCACCAGGCCCTGCAGGCGGCCTACAAGGACTTCTTCGCCACCCGGTGCACGATCGACACGGTCCGTGCTGCCGAGGAATCCGGATTCGACAAGAGTCTGTGGGAACGTCTGTGCGCCATGGGCGCAACGACCATGGCGTTGCCGGAGACATCGGGTGGTGACGGGGCGACGCTGGTAGACCTGACGTTGGTGGCCGAGGAGATCGGCCGTTCGTTGGCGCCGGTACCTTGGATCGACCACGTATCCGCCGCGCGACTGCTGGGTCGGCTCGGCGCCGTTGATCCGGACGTGGTCAGCGGCAAGCAAGTGGTGGGCCTGGACCCGCAGCAGAACTGTGTGTCGGGGGTCAGGTTGATCCCCTCGGGGTCGGTCGCCGATCACATCGTGATGCGTGACGGCCCTGAAGGTCGCGACGTCGTGCTGCTGCACTTCGCCTCACGGCCTGCTCGGGTCGACAACATCGGCAAGCTGCCGATGGCCTGGGTGGACCCCGCCGCGGCCGACAGTCGTACCGTGCTGGCTAGTGGTGCCGGGGCAGTCGCCGAATACCAACGCGCACTGGACGAATGGCGGCTGCTGACTGGTGCCGCGTTGGTCGGGCTGGTCGAGGAGGCGATGACGATCGCGGCGGAGTTCGCCAAGACGCGTTACACCCTCGGCGTGCCGATCTCGACCCTGCAGGGCATCTCGCATCCGCTGGCCAACATCGCCATCACGGTGCAGGGGGGCCGCAACCTTGCCCGGCGCGCGGCGTGGTTCCTCGACAACGAACCCGACGAGCGGCCCGAGTTGGCGCCGTCGGTTTTTGTGTTCATGGCCGAGGAGGCATCCAGAGCCGCGACGATGGCCGTCCACGTGCAGGGCGGGCTCGGGGTCTCCGCCGAGGCGGCGGCGACCGCGTACCTGGTTCGGGCCAGGGGATGGGCGATCGCCGGTGGCGACCCCGGGGCCACTGCCAAGTACATCGCCGAGATCGTCGCCGAGCGTGAAGGACGGGGTTGAGCGCATGGATTTCTCACGAGTGCAACTCGACGACGACGACCAGAAGTTCCTCGACGAGGTCCGGCGTTTTCTGCAGGAGATCGTCACCGAAGAAGTGCTGGCGCGTGACCGCGAGACCGGTGACAACTTCGACGAGGGTGTGCATCTCGCCATCGGTGCGGCCGGATACTGGGAGCGGGAATGGAAGGCGGATTCCGAGCGAGCCTTCACCCGGGTGCAGCGCCGGATCTGGGAGCTCGAGAAGCGCCGTGCCCACGTGCCGTGGGTGACCGCGGGGACCACCGCGATGATCTCGCGTTCAGTGGAGAAGTTCGGTACCCCGGAGCTGAAAGACGAAGTGTTGCCGCGGGTGTACAGCGGCCACGTACGGTTGTGCCTGGGCTACACCGAACCGGAGGGCGGTTCGGATGTCGCCACCTGCAAGACCCGGGCGGTCCGGGAGGCGGACGGGTCGAGCTGGATCATCAACGGGTCGAAGATGTTCACCACCGGCGCGCACAACTGTCAGTACGTCTTCCTCATCACCAACACCGATCCGGCCGCGCCGAAACACCAGAGCCTGACCATGTTCCTGGTGCCTCTCGATGCCCCAGGCATCGAGATCCAGGGCATCCGCACCGTCGACGGTGATCGCACCAACATCGTGTACTACAGCGACGTCCGCGTGGACGACCGGTACCGACTCGGTGAGGTCAACGGTGGCTGGGCGGTGGTACGCGAGCCGCTCAACGTCGAACACGGTGCGGTGGATGCGGCCGTCGACGGCCTCCAGGACGTGTCGATCATGATGCACCAGGCCGGGTTCATGGCAGCCGCGGTGGACAGGGCAGCCGCGAGGTCAGCCGTGCGGGATCCCAATGGTCGTAAGCTGATCGACGACGGCTCGGTCGCCTACCGCCTGGGGCGGAGTGTCGCCAGGATGGAGGCGGCGTTGTCGGCGCCGAGCATCTTCGGCCGGGTGGCACTCGCGCAGGCGATGCGGGACATCTCGCCCGATCTGATGGACATCCTCGGGACCGCGTCGGCACTGCCGATCGGCGCCGACGGCGCGGCCGACGACGGCGCAGCCGAGTATGTTTACCGCTTTGCGCCGCTGGTGGGGATCTACGGCGGCACCTTGGAAGTGTTCCGCAACATGATCGCCCAGTACGCGCTCGGTCTGGGCAAGCCCAACTACTCACCGCCGGTGGCCAATAAGGCGGGATGATGCGTTGGTGCTAGGCCGTGTCGGGTGGGAACACCGCCGCGGGCGCCGGAGGATTGTCAAACAGTGCTGGCAAGAAGAAGGTCCGTAGGTACCGGCGTGCTGTTTCCGGATCCTGAGTCCCCGGAATGATTCCGAGTAGCAACGTGAGTGCGGTCGTGAGGATGAAATGTCCGATGTCTCTGGCAAGCAGCCCGTCGCGCATCTGGCGTCCTGTGTTGCCGGCACGGATCGTCGTGATCAACTGCTCGATCTGCTCTGGTATCGCCAGACTGTTCGCGATCAGATAGGCAACCGTGCCCTCGTCGGTCTGTTCGGACAGAGTCTGCAGTAGCGGGTCGTTGATCAGCTCGCTTGCCGCGATGACGAGCGCCTCGACGAGTAAGTCGGCGAGATCACCTTCCCGAGGAAGCCGTGCGCCGATCTCGGCCCGGTGCCGCAAGGTCTTGCGTCTCACCAGCGCTTCCAGCAGTGCCATGCGATTCGGGAATTCTTTGTAGATCGCTGCGCGGGAATAGCCGGCCTCCCTCGCGATGATCGTCATCGTCGATGACTGAAAACCCCGCAGGAGAATCGATCGCTCGGCAGCGTCCATCAGTGCCGCCTTTGTCTCTGCCGGAGTGTTCCCACCGCCGACCGGCCGCCCCCGGGCGCGGCGTGGTTGCTCTACAGGGTCGTCTGAGCGCGGCACGCCTTCTCGTCCCGTCTGGCAGCGGATTGCACAAAGCCCACACTATCGCCGCGCGGCGTGCCGATGGACTTGTCCTCAAGCTCCGCCGGAGCTATAAATATACAAATGCCCGCCGGTGTATCTTTTTGTGCCGAGCGTGTTCAACCGTGGGGAGGCGACTGTGGGTCGACAGATTGCGGCATTGCTCGGGGCGGGATTCGTCACGGTGTCCTTGTCGATCGGGGCGGTTGCCTTTGCGCCGAATAGTGTTGCAGTAACTGGGGATTCGACGTCTCAAACCGCAGACGCGACAGACTCGTCAAGTGCGCCGGACCGGACGTCCGCGGACGGCAAGCGCGTTCGCGGGGCGTCCGGAGGCCGCGCAGAGGCGACGGCCGACCCCACCCCCTCCGACGCTGATCCTGCGACGCCGGCGCGCGGTCAGGCA
Source organism: Mycolicibacterium austroafricanum (assembly GCF_902705885.1). Taxonomy (GTDB): domain Bacteria; phylum Actinomycetota; class Actinomycetes; order Mycobacteriales; family Mycobacteriaceae; genus Mycobacterium; species Mycobacterium vanbaalenii_A. The sequence continues at coordinate 108,457 of NZ_CACSIP010000004.1, forward strand.
GAGACCGACGACTCCGACGGTCAGGGCGAGAACTCCAGCGTTCCCTCTCTGGACGGCATCGAGGAAGACAGCTCGTCATCCGACCCGGCGATCCCCGATGTCTCACCGGGCGATGTCGACGTCGACGTCGACGTCGACGTCGATGTCGACGGCCCGAGCCGAGCAGATGGGGGGGATCGACAACCCGACGGTAGCGCTCGGGAGACCTCTGCAGCACAGCGCGAGGCGCTCGCGGACCCGGCTCTGCAGGTGGCCGACCAGCCTGAGTCGGACGAGGTGGGGAAGCGGCATCGTCCCACGGCGGCGCCGGTCGCCGCCGATTCCCCGGGGACCACCACAGTCGGCGGCGCCACTGCGGAGACTCACGGTACGGGCGTCTCCGCCGCCGACTCGCAGGACTCCGGCGGCCAGCGCGAGACCGCTTCAGCAGTGCAGAACGACACGGCACTGGTGCAGGTCGACGAGCCCGCGGCGCAGACATCGCCGCGCAGGCCGACTCTGCTCAACGTCATTGGGTCGGTGCTCGTCAACCTGCTCGCAGGGCTCACCCACCTTGTCGACGGACCGCCGGTGCTTCCGCCGAACAGCACCGTCACCGTCCGGACGTCGTCGCTGACGCTGCCGATCGGCAATGGCCGCACAGTTCAGGCGGACTGGTATTTTCCGGCAGAGGTCGAAGCCTCCACGCGGTTCGTCTACCTCCAGCACGGCTTTCTGGCAAGCGGGCCGATGTACAGCTACACCGCAGCCAACCTGGCGGAGAGGACCAACAGCATCGTCGTCGCACCCTCCTTGTCATCGAACTTCTTCGCCCCCGACGCCGCCTGGGTAGGCGGATCGACGATGCACCGTGCGGTGGCCGACCTGTTTCGCGACGATCGCTTGGCGCTCAACCAAAGTGCCAGTTCTGCAGCGGGTTACACGATCACACTGCCGAACAAGTTCGTCCTCGTGGGCCACTCCGCCGGCGGCACGCTGGTCACCAGCACCGCAGGCTTCCTGGCCGACGACGGTGCGATCGATGATCTCGTCGGCATCGTCATGCTCGATGGAGTGGAGCCTTCGGGCTCCCGCTTTGTCAGCGATGCGTTGGCGAAGTTGCGGGGCGACAACGATCGGCCGATCTATCTCATCTCCTCGGATCGGTACTTCTGGAGCCGCGGTGGTGACATGGCCGACAAGTTGCAGCTTGCCCGTCCCGATCGCTTCAACGGCGTGAGCCTCGAGGACGGTAGACATGGCGACTACATCCAGGGCGGAAACACTGTGATCCAGTTCTTGCAGAGTGTCATCAACGGATTCTCCAAGCGCGAGAACGTCAGCGCCGCGGGTCTCATCACCGCGGGGTGGGTCAACGATCTGTTCGCGGGCAGTCACACCGGTGTCTACGGGGAACCCCGTGAGAGCATCCCCGTCAACACCCCGTCGGGGACGGCCCATGCGACGGTGCTGCCGCTGGGCGAACCCGCTCGCCCGGTGTGGCCCCCGCTACTGGAGGCGGCTCTCACCGCGATCTTCGACTTCGGCGGCAAGTACCTTTTCGTCTACGAACCGTTGCACGGGTACCGGTATCAGCGCTCGGTGCCTGCCATCAGACAATCCGCCTGATGCGCCGCCGCGACCGTCGAAGTCGGAGTCTCAGGTTGTCAGGATCGTGGTGCCCGCTGTTCCCGGTGCTCCGTAGAGCTGGGCGAACCCCACCTTCGGATCGCCCGGAATCTGCCGCTCACCGGCCTCGCCGCGCAACTGCCGGACGATCTCGTGGAGTTGCCGCAGCCCCGACGCGCCGATCGGCTCGCCGTTGGCGAGCAGACCGCCGTCGGTGTTGACCGGCATCGTCCCGCCGATCTCGGTAGCGCCCTCGGAGATCAGCTTCTCCTGATCGCCGTCGGCGCAGAATCCGGCTTCGGCCATGTGGATGATCTCGGCCCCGGCGTCGGTGTCCTGCAACTGGATCACGTCCACCTCCGACGGTTCGATTCCCGCCTTTTCGAAGGCTGCCCGCGCGGCATACACGGTGGGTGCCACGTCCTCCTCGACGGGCGCGAAGGTGGTGTTGACCTCATAGGCTCCGTACTTGCGGGTGCGCACCTCGACCGCGCGCACGAACACGGGTTTGTCGGTGTACCTGTGCGCCAGGTCGGCCCGGCACATCACCACCGCCGCGGCGCCCTCGTCCGGAGAGCAGAACATGTACTGGGTGAGCGGGTAGTTGAGCATCGGGGAATTGAGAATCGTGTCCTCGTCCATCGGCTTGCGCCGAAAGGCGTTGGGGTTCAACGCTCCGTTGCGCAGGTTCTTGTTCACCACCTTCGCCAGTGTCCGGTGGCTGATGCCGTGATCGTGCAGGTAGCGGTTGGCCTTCATCCCGAAGAACTGCGTGGTCAGGTACTGGCCGTTCTCGGCATACCAACTCGGCATACCGACCAGAGCGGGATCCTCGGTGAAGGCGCCGCGCGGGTGCTTGTCCAAACCGACGGCGATACCGATGTCGTATTCGCCCAGACGGATTCCGTCGGCGCATGCCTTGGTGGCGCTGGCCGCGGTGGCGCAGGCGTTGAAGACGTTGGTGAACGGGATGCCGGACAATCCAACCATGCCCACGATGGCATCGGGGTTGGCGACCGTCCAGCTGCCACCGACCCCGAACTGGATGTCGTTCCAGGCGATGCCGGCGTCGGCGATCGCGGCGGTGATGGCGTCTACGCCCATCTCCATCGCGGTTTTACCTTCGAACCTGCCGAACGGGTGTAACCCCACACCGATGATCGCAACGTCATGCATCTCGGGAGTTCCTCTCGAATCAGGCCGGTTGGAGTACTGAGAATGACGCAACGGTAAATCGTACGGTAAAGCCTGTCAGTTGGGAATGTCCGAGGTCTGCCTACGGCGGACCAGCTGGGCCTGCTGAACACCGGCGACCGGACCGTTTTCGTCAAACAGAGTCGCTCTGGAAACGCCGACTCCGTCTCGGCCGTAATGGTTTTCGGAGCGCACACCGATCCAGTGGCCCTCGGGTGGCCGGTGGATGTGCACCGTCAGGTCGGTATTGAGGAACGTCCATTCGGTCGGGTTCAGCCGGCTGCCCATCCCGTTGGCGATATCGGCCACCGCGAACAGTCGCTGGATCGGCGTCATGGTCTCGGCGGCGACGAGATCGACCAGCGGTGCGGCCCAGCACTCGGCCTGCACACTGTTGAGGATGTCGTTGAGCCACCGCCAGTCCAGGCTCTGGATGTAGGTCTGATCGGAGCCGTCCTCGGGCAGGCGACGCTGTCCCTCGGTCACCGGGCGCAGCGGTTCGACGGGGGTGCTGGGCAGGTCGTCGGTCTCGCTGCGTTGAAACCGCCAGGCGGTGGCCGTGGCGACGGGCCGCGGTGCCCCGCCCGGCCCGGTGGCGACCATCTCGGCGCTCAGTAGTTCGATCTTGGTGCCGGGCCGTTCGACCCGAGCGCGCACCCACAGGTCGCCGGCGGCGGGCACCGGGCCCAGCAGGTCGACGACCACCCGGGTGATGCGGCAGTCATCCCGAGGTGAGCATCGTTCGAGTGCCCGGACCAGCAGCGCCGACACCGGCGCGGCGTTCTGCATGCTGGATCCCCAGGTGCTGACCACATGGCTGGACGCGACGAACCTCTCCCCGAGGGGGTCGTCGGGATCGATCAGCTCGTAATAGGCGTCGGTCACGTCCCTGCCTCCTGTGCCACGGTAGCCAGCCGCAGGATATGGTGACAGTTATCGAAAGCGCAACTGGATCCCTTACCGGACCTCAGCGTGGATCGATCAGGTCTCGTAGGCGCTCGGCCGGGTACACCATGGCGTTCGCCGCCCGGACGCGATCGGCCAGGCCGCGGTCCGATGTTGCCACCCGGATCTGTTCGGGGTGTGGATCGCGGCGGATCGTTCTCACAATCTCGTCGTCGGCGGAGTCGGGGGCGGCCGCGGGCGCGTGGGTCACCGTGACGGCCGCCGACTCGATCGGCGGCGACGGCGGCCGCTCGAAGATCACGGTCACGTCGAGCCCGTCGCGCAGTGCCCAGCGCTCCAAATGCTCGACCAGGGTGGCCATTGCGCGATGCCGGTCGCGCCACCAGCCGTCCGGGCGGCAGCCGATGACGTTCATACCGTCGACAATCCAACGCATCCGGACCAGACTATCCCGGTAGCGTCGCTGGCAAGGGGACCCACTATGACCGACAAGATCGAGCACAAGACGACGTTCTGCCGGATCTGCGAACCGCTGTGCGGCATGATCGCTACCGTCGAGGACGGGAAGCTCGTCGCGCTGCGTCCCGACAAGGAGCACCCGCTGTCGTCGGGTTTCGCCTGTCAGAAGGGCATTGCGTTCACCGAGGTCGTCAACGACCCCGACCGCGTCACCACTCCGCTGCGCCGGACCGTGACCGGGTTCGAGCAGGTCACCTGGGAAGAGGCGATGGCCGACATCGCGACCCGACTGTCGTCGGTCCTGCGAGACCATGGATCGGGTGCTGTCGGTTGGTATTTCGGCAACCCGGGTGCGTTCAGCCATGCGCATGTGTTCTCGGCGCTGGGCTTCATCAAAGGGCTGGGCCGGCGGACCCATTTCTTCACCGCGTCCTCGCAGGACACCAACAGCCGGCTGATGGCCAGTCAGCTGCTCTACGGGACGCCGATCTCGGTCCCCATCCCCGATCTGTACCGCACTGATCTGTTGGTGGTGATGGGCGCCAACCCCGTGGTGTCGCACGGCAGTTTCCTGACCGCACCGCGGATCAAGGACAGCATGCACGACATCGTCAGGCGCGGTGGTCGCGTTGTCGTGATCGACCCCCGTCGATCCGAGACCGCTGCTCAGTTCGAGTGGCGCGGGATCGTCCCGGACACCGACGCGCATCTGCTGTTGTCACTGCTGCAGGTGATGTTCTCCGAAGGTCTGGTCGACGCCGGTCAGATCGATGCGCAGGCCGACGGGCTCGAGTGGCTTCGCGGGCTGGCTGCGCCCTTCACACCGGAGGCGGCGCAGGCGCACACCGGCATCGAACCCGACGTGGTGCGCGGGCTGGCGCGCGATCTCGTAGCGACGCCGCGGGCGGCGATCTACGGCCGGCTGGGCACCTGCGCCGGCAGATACGGCACCCTGACGTCGTACCTGATCGACGTCGTGAACTTGGTCGCCGGCAATCTGGACAAGCCGGGCGGGTCGGTGTTCGGCAGTCTGGGCCTGCCTGGGCAGAGGTGGGTGAACATGGCCATGGGGGCGCTGCTGCGCCGAAACTATCGCCGGAAACGATCCCGCATCGGCGGGTTTCGTTCGGTGATCGGCTCCGAACCGGCCGCGCTGCTGGCCAAGGAGATCCTCACGCCGGGGGAGCGGCAGATCCGGGCGCTGTTCGTCAGCGCCGGCAATCCGGTGCTGTCGGTGCCCAACGGCGGCGAACTCGAGGACGCTCTGGAGTCCGTCGAATTGTCTGTGGCGCTGGACTTCTACCTGACCGAGACGACGTCGCACTGCGACTACGTCCTGCCCGTGACCACGATGTACGAGCGAGACGACTTCCCGCTGACGTTCCAGGCGTTCCAGGCCACGCCGTTCCGCCAGGCCACCGAGGCGGTGGTGGCGCCGGTCGGGCAGGCGCGCCAGGAGGCAGAGATCGTCGGCGACTTGATGCGGCGGCTGAGCAGTCACTCCCCGGTGTTCCGGACGGTCGCGGCAACAGCCACGCTGCTGAAGCGGTTCGGGGTCGAGCCCAGCCTCCGGCTGCTGGCCGACGGGATCATCCGGGTCATCGACGGCGGCAACCGCTTCGGGCTGCGGCGTGGCGGGCTGACCTTCGGACGGCTGACTCGGAGCCATCCGCACGGGAAGGTGCTGGCGTCCGAGTTGCGGACCGGTGTGCTCAAGCAGGCCGTCGGTTATCCGCGTGGCCGAATCCAGTTGGTGCACCACGATATCGCCGAGCAGATCGCGATGCTGTTCGGCGGCGCGCACCCGGAGGCCTTTCCGTTGCGGATGATCGGCATGCGCGAACCGCGTTCGGAGAACTCCTGGATGCACAACTCGCCGTTGTTGATGCGAGGCGACCGTCGCCAGCACGGGCTGATCAGCGTCGACGACGCCGCGGACCTGAACATCGGCGACGGTGAGGAGGTGCAGGTCAGCTCGCCCTACGGGCAGATCACGCTGCCCGTCACCGTGACCAAGGACATCATGCCCGGTGTGATCGCCCTGCCCCACGGCTGGGGGCACAAGGGCACCGGCGGCTGGCGGCTGGCCAATCAGGCGGGTGGGGCTAACGTCAATCAGTTGACGTCCAGTGACCCGGTCGACGTCGAATCCCTGTCGGGGATGGCCTGGTTGACCGGAGTGCCCGTCCGGGTTGACGCGTTGTGATGTCCGCCGGAACGGTATTCCAGCAGCGGCGTACTCGCATTTCGGCTGCTGGAATACCGTTCCGGCGGTGAGGCGGGCTAGGCGATCGCGCCGCAGTCCTTGAGGGTTTCGATGCGATCCCAGTCCAGCCCGATTTCCATCAGCACGATCTCGGTGTGTTCGGAGGCCTGCGGCGCACGGGTCGTCTCCAACGGCTCGTGATTGAACTGCACCGGACCCCTCACCACCTTGAAGGGCTTGCCGCCGTCGCCGGCCTCGACCTCGACGATCATGTCGTTGGCGATGGCCTGCTCGTCGGTACCGAGGTCGACGAGACTCTGGAACGGCGCCCACTGACCCTTCATCGTCTTCAGGTGCTGGCGCCAGTAGTCGAACGGCTTGCTGCGGATCGAGTCGGCGATCATTTCGGCTGCCGCCCCGGCATTCTCGATGAGGGGCATGACCTCGGAGAACCGCGGGTCGTCGGCCAGTTCGGGCAGGCCGAGGTGCTCGAACGCATCGCGGATGTACCCCGTCGGGCTGACGATGCACAGGTTGATGGTGCCACCGTCGGAGGTCAGGTAGTTGCCCAGGAACGGGTTGACGGTGGGTCCCACTGAGTCGGGCATCAACGAGCGCATCGTCTCACCGGATTCCATACCTTGGGTGACGCTCGCCCCGGCGGCCCACCACGCCGTACTCAACAGCGACACATCGATCTCCGCGGTCTCACCGGTACGTTCGCGATGGAACAGCGCTCCTGCGATACCACCGGCGATGTTCATCCCGCCTATCGAGTCCCCGAACGCCGGAATGCCCTGTGACAGCGCGCCTCCGATCTCCTCGGGGGTCAGGGCGTGGCCAACCCCGCTTCGTGTCCAGAACGCCGTCCCGTCGAATCCCCCCACGGTGCGCTCGGGTCCTTTGTCGCCGTAGGCGCTCCCGCGTGCGTAGATGATGTCGGGATTCACGGCGCGGATGTGTTCGATGTCGAACTTGTTCTTCTGTCGGGCTTGAGGCATGTAGTTGGTGAGGAAGACGTCAGCGGTTTTGGCGATCTCGTAGAGCACCTCCTGGCCTTCGGGAGTGGACACATCGATTCCGACGCTGCGCTTTCCCCGGTTGGGGTGCTCGATCAGCGGATGACGGTTGGGATCCATCTGGAATCCGCCCATGTTGATGAAGCCGCGCTGGGTATCGCCCCGCACCGGATGCTCGACCTTGATCACATCGGCGCCCCAGTCGGCGAGGATCGCCCCGGCGGCCGGCACGAAGGTGAACTGGGCTACCTCGAGGACACGAACGCCCTCCATGACCTTGATCAAGTCGATCCTCTTCTGACGTCGATGTCGTGCGGCTTCTCTGGACAGCGAGTCTAGCGAAGTTTCGATACTGTAAAGATTACCGTTGGGCGTCCGAGAGTTCCGCCCGCCGTGAGCGCTGACCGCGAGAGTTAAGCCATGGCTGTGATCGGCCCGCAGATCACAGCCAGGAATGTTATTTCGCGGCGGAAGGGGTGAACGTCACCGGAATCGCCGTCGGAGACCGGAACGGCTGACCGTGGATGTGCGGGTCGCCGGCGGTGACGAGCTGGATGTCCGACAGCCTGTCCAGCAGGCATTCGACGGCCACCCGGGTCTCCATCCGGGCCAGGTGCAGCCCCATACACGTGTGCTCGCCCGCGGCGAACGATATGTGCGGTATGCGTTTGCGGAAGATGTCGAACTCCTCGGAGCGCTCCCAGCGCTGCCCATCGCGGTTGGCCGAGCCGATGCACACGTCGATCACCGATCCGCCGGGGATCGCCACGCCCTCCACCTCGGTGGCCTCGGTGGCGAAGCGTTGCACCGTGGTCAACGGGGTCTCGTAGCGCAGCCCCTCCTCGATTGCCGAGCCGATGAGTTCACGGTCGGCTACCACCGCCTCGAACTGTTCGCGGTGAGTGAGCAACAGGTACAACAGATTTCCCGACGATCGGTAGGTGGTCTCCAGCCCGGCGGGCAGCAGCAGCCGCAGGAAGGAGAAGATCGCCTCGTCGCTGAGCTTCTCGCCGTTGATCTCGGCCGACACCAGGTCGCCGATGATGTCCTCGGTCGGTGCGGAGCGGCGTTTCTCGATCTGCTCGAGAAAGTAGTCCTTCAGCGCCGTGGAGGCTTCGAACGCGCGCTTGTACTTGACTGTGTAGCTGATCAGTTCCACCGCGCGCTTTCGGAACCAGGGGAGGTCCTCCTCGGGCAGTCCCAGCAGCTTGGAGATGACGCGGGTGGGGAACTCGAAGGTGAAGTCGCGCACCAGGTCTGCCTGGCCCGAATCGATGAACTCGTCGATGAGTCCGTTCACGACCGGGCGGACGATCTCGGGTTCCCATCGCGCGAGTGAGCGCGACTTGAACGCCGCAGACACCAGATTGCGGTGCTCCCAGTGCGGCTTGCCCTCCATTGCCAGGATCGTCGGACCGATGAACAGGCCGATGGTGGAGTCGTAGATCTTCGAATTGAACACCTTGCCGTCGCGGAAGACGCGATTGACGGCATCGAACGACACCGCGGTATAGAGGTTGTCGGGCCGTAGTGACTCCGGCGTCGTAGACCAGTCCATCACCGAGCCGCGGAAGACGCCACCGGCGTGGCGTCGACGCGCGAACATGGGGTAGGGGTCGCGAAGGTCGATGGGCTCGTTCATCGCGACGTCCTGTACCGGGGATCCCACGTCTGGCCTCCAGTCGAGTGTGACAGCGTGCCCAAGCAGATACGGTAACGGTTACAGTAGTGGACTGTACAGCCCGGTTTCGAGGCGTCGTCACAGCGCGATCGGCACGCCCGCGGTCGTGGAGCTGACGACGCCCGAGTCGATCTGGACGTGCTGCCCGAAACAAAACTGAATGACCGACAGTAATCATGACTGTAATCAATTCCCCGGAATGGGCCCATGTGTAGGCAGTGTTACTGTTGGCTTTACCGGAGGAGCGTCTGACGGAGGATCTTGCCATGGTCGTGTCCCTCGACGAGGTTCTCGACCGTCAGCGGCGGACATTTCTCGCCGACGGTCCACCCGACGTTGCGTTGCGGCGCAACCGGATCGACCGGCTGCTGGCGTTGGTGCTCGACAACGCCGACGATTTCGTCGACGCGATGGCCGCGGACTTCGGTACCCGACCGAGGGCGGGATCGCTGTTCACCGAGATCCTGGGCATGATCTCGGTAATCGAACACACAAGATCGCATGTACCGCAATGGATGCGGGCCACGCGGCTGATGCGCGCCGGACGGGTCTTCGGGATGAAGGCGCGAGTCGAACCGTCCCCGCTGGGAGTCGTTGGCATCATCGGCCCCTGGAACTTTCCGCTGAACCTGGTGGTGCTGCCCGCGTCGGCGGCGTTCGCGGCAGGCAACCGCGTGATGATCAAGATGTCGGAGATCACGCCGCGCACCGCCGAGTTGATGAAGACTCACGCCGCCGAATACTTCGACCCTGCCGAACTGCATGTCGTCACCGGCGACGCCGCGGTCTCGGCTGAGTTCGCCGCGCTGCCCTTCGATCACCTCTTCTTCACCGGTTCGCCGTCGGTGGGTGGACTGGTCCAGCGGGCCGCGGCCGCCAACCTGGTGCCTGTCACACTGGAACTCGGTGGGAAGAATCCGGTCGTGGTGTCGCCGGGCGCCGACCTGACGCGAGCTGCCACCCGGATCGCGCAGGGCCGCATGATCAACGGCGGACAGGTCTGCGTGTGTCCCGACTACGTTTTCGTCCCAGCCGATCGCGCCGACGAGTTCGTCGGCGCCGTCCGCGACACGTTGCGTGGAATGTTCCCCTCCATCGTGACCAACGCCGACTACTGCTCGGCGGTGAACGATGCGAACTTTGATCGGGTGGTCGGGCTCATCGAGGATGCCCGCACCAAGGGCGCCCGTATCGAGGCGGTTTCGCCGCCCGGCGAGGTGTTGCCCGATCGGCACACCCGCAAGATCGCCCCGACGATCGTGCGCGACATCGACGACAGCATGCTGATCTCCAGCGAAGAAACGTTCGGGCCGGTCCTGACCGTGCGCCCCTATCGCCGGCTCGCTGATGTCGTCGACTACATCAACGCCCGCCCGTCCCCTCTGGTGGCGTACTGGTTCGGGCCGGATGGCAGCGACTTCGACGACTTCGTTGCGCATACCCGCAGCGGGGGAGTTGCGCGCAATGACTTTGCCGCACAGATGATTCCGTCGGCGGCTCCGTTCGGCGGAGTGGGTCGCAGCGGCATGGGCGCCTACCACGGCAAGGCCGGGTTCGACACGTTCAGCCATCACCGCACCGTGGTCGGCAGCGACCTCCCGTTCACGATCACCGGGCGTGCCGCGCCGCCCTTCTCGCGATCAATGCGTGCCACCACCGCGCTGGCGCTGACACTGGCGCGCGCCCGCACCCGCCGCCGGCTCAGGACTCGCTGACGGCCTGTTCGCGAGCCCACCGGTAGTCGGCCTTGCCTGCCGGACTGCGCTCGATCGCGGGTCGGAACACCACTGCCTTGGGCAGCTTGTATCGGGCGATCACCGCGGCGGCATGGTCGATGATCTCCGTCGCGTCGGCAGCGGCACCGTCGGCCAACGCGACGACGGCCACCACCTCCTGGCCCCACCGGTCGCTCGGTCGACCGGCGACCACCACGTCGGCGACAGCGGGATGCGACGCGATCGCGGACTCCACCTCCTCGGCGAAGATCTTCTCGCCACCGGAGTTGATCGTCACCGAGTCGCGGCCGAGCAACTCCACCGACCCGTCCGCCAGATGGCGGGCACGGTCTCCGGGGACGGAGTACCGCACGCCGTCGATAACGGGGAATGTCGCCGCCGTCTTGACCGCGTCCCCCTTGTAACCGAGTGGGACGTAACCGCGTTGCGCCAGCCAGCCCATACCCTCGTGCCCGGGTTCCAGAATCGAGGTGAGCTCTTCGGAAGCGACCGAGGTGTCCGGTCCCGCCGTGAACCTGCCCGTCGATACCGCGCCCGACGCCGACATGTGCGTCATCTGAGCGCCGGTCTCGGAGGAGCCGACGCCGTCGACGACCATCAGGTTGGCCTTGCTGTCGATCAGGCGCTGCTTGGCGGTAGGGGTCAGCTGTGCGCCACCGTTGGCGACCACCGCAAGCGACGACAGATCCGCCTCGGTGCGCTCGAACGCGTCGGCCAGCGGCCGGGCCATCGCGTCGCCGACCACGGTCACCGCGATGACGTTCTCCCGCTCGATGGTGCGCACCACGTCGTCGACGTCGAGGTGGCTGGTGACCGGCGAGAACACCACGGTCTGACCCGTGGTCATCGCTGTGAGCACCGCCCACTGGGCGGCGCCGTGCATCAGCGGTGGCAACACCATCAGCTTGGTGCCGGGCGCCTCGGCGCAGCGGTTGGCGATGTCCTGATAGCTGGTGGCCAGTTCGCCGGTGTAGAGGCTGCGGCCGCCGAACGAGGTCATGAAGATGTCGTGCTGGCGCCACAGCACGCCTTTGGGCATGCCCGTCGTGCCGCCGGTGTAGAGCACGTAGAGGTCATCGGGGGACGGCTCCACCGGCGGCACCTGCGCGGCTCCGCCGGCCATGATCGATTCGTAGTCGACAGCGCCGGGCAGCAGTTCGTTGCCCGAGTCGTCGGCGATCTGGATCAGCACCTCGAGCGCCGGCAGCTCGGGGAGCACCTCGGCCAGCCGCGGCGCGAACGCGGCGTGGTACAGCAGTGCGGACGCGCCGGAGTCCGACAGCAGATACTGCAGTTCGCTCTTGACGTAGCGGTAGTTCACGTTGAACGGCGCGACCCGGGCCCGCCACGCACCCAGCATGCCCTCGAGGTACTCGGGACCGTTGTGCGCGTAGATGCCCAACAGATCCTGGCCGACCTCGTGACCGGGCAGCTCCGAGCGCTCGGTGTGGCAGCCCAATCCGCGGGAGTACAGGTAGGCCGCCAGACGGTTGGACCGCTCGATGATCTGTGCGTAGGTGAAGCGACGATCACCTTGGACGATGAACTCACGATCGCCGATGACGGCGGCGACGGCGTCGGCGGCGGCCGGGACGGTGAACTGGATCGACTCGGTCATGCGATGGACTCTAGACGTCCGCGGCGAACGGGTAGACAACTGGTCGAAGCTTGTATGGCCATCCGCTGCAGCCCTCTCTCAGTGGGGACCTCATGCCGTGGGGGCGGGCTGTCCCGTCGGGGGCACCTCGTAGAACTGGGTCGCCCATTTCCGCATGGCCATGTACGGTTTCGCGTCGACCTTGGCCAGTGGCGGGTTCTCGACATACTTCTGGTGGCGCCAGATGTCGCAGTCCTCCCACACGGTCTTGAGGTACTGCCGTTCGACCTTGGCGCGTACGTGGTCCGGTGGGATGTCGGACGTCTCGCCGGGCTCCTTGGGCCACCAGATCGAATAGAACATGTCGGACACCTCGTCATCGACGGGTGTGCACGCGAAGATCAATCGGTGATTCGAGGAACCCTCGAACGCGCTCATCGCGAACCCGAGTCCGGAGAAATGGCTGTGGATGCGCAACGCCATCTTGTCCGGGTCGTCGCTGCGGACGTCGGGCCACCCGGTGAGGAACCGCCACTCCTCGTCGACGTGTTCCCAGTGCAGACACACCGGCGTCACACTGGCGCCGTGCACATAGCGGAAGTGTGAGCTGTCGGGGCCGTTCTCGGCGACGATCTGTGGATGCACCGGGATCGCGTCCGCGCGGCTGGAGAACTCCGGATACGGCCGGTAGTACGCGTTGGCGTCCGTCTCGAACTGAGGGAACTTCCCGAAGATGTCCGGCAGTTCCCACTGCGGTGGCCCGCCTTCGGGCTGAAACCACATGAAGATGCAGCCGTACTGCTCCTTGACCGGATACGACCGCAGTCTCAGCCCCCGGTTGGGGCGGTCCGGTTGGTAGGGGATGTAGCGGTTGGTGCCGTCGGGTCCCCAGCGCCAGCCGTGGAACGGGCATTCGACACAGTCGCCGACGACCTTGCCGCCGTGTCCGATGTGGGCGCCCAGATGCTTGCAGTGAGCTTCGAGGACGTGCAGCTTGCCAGACTCGTCGCGATACGCGGCCAGATCCTCGCCGAAGTAGTGGAGTGCCCGCACGTCGCCGACTTCGAATTCCGCCGACCACCCGATCATGAACCACCCGGTGACCTTCCAGGTGAACGGAACCTGCACGGGGCCTCCCTTGATGTCGCAGAGATACGGAGGATCTTACAGTAGCTCTTTCGACAGTGGTGTTGACGAGCGCCGCGGATCGGCGGCGATACTGTAATAGTTTCAGTACGATGCGCACGCAGGCGGAACCACCGATCTCGGCGAGGAAATGTGACAGCACACGTGGACGTGATCGTCATCGGTGCCGGTTTCTCCGGGCTGTATGCGCTGCACCGTCTGCGAGAACTGGGCTTCCGTACCCAGGTGCTGGAGAAGGCCGACAACGTCGGCGGCACTTGGCTGTTCAACCGCTACCCGGGAGCGCGGTGTGACATCGAGAGCATCGAGTACTCCTACAGTTTCTCCGAGGAGATCCAGCAGGAGTGGGTGTGGACCGAGACGATGCCGGCCCAACCTGAGATCGAGGCCTACCTCAACTTCGTCGCCGACCGACTGGACCTGCGCCGTGACATCGCGTTCGGCGCCGAGGTCGTCTCGATGGTCTTCGACGAGGACGCCGCGGTGTGGGGTGTCGAGACCGCCGCCGGGCCGTCGTTCGTCGCCCGGTACGTCGTCGCCGCGTCCGGCATCCTGTCCGTGCCCCTGGAACCCACGATCGACGGTCTGGACAGCTTCGCCGGCACGTCGCTGTTCACCAGTCGCTGGCCGGAAGAAGACGTCGATCTCACCGACCGACGCGTCGGCGTCATCGGTACCGGCTCGACCGGCGTGCAGCTGATTCCGGTGGTGGCACGGGAGGCCGGGCACCTCACGGTGTTCCAGCGTTCACCCGCCTACACCCTGCCGTGGCACGTGCGGCCCTTCGAGCCGGGCGAGCTCGAGGACCTCAAGAGCAACTACGGCGAGATCCGCGAGTTGCAGCGCGCCCATCCCGTCGGTGCGGCCCGCCTCAGCGCCTTCTCGGTGCTGCTCGACATGCTGGCGATGCCGCCGCTGAAGACGGCCTCCCGCGAGGAGCAGCTGCGGGCCATCGATGAGAACGGCGTCATGGGTGCGCTCAGCTGGGGCGACATCTTCTTCGACATCGAGGCCAATCAGATGGCCGCCGAACTGTACGGCGAGGCGGTGGCGCGGATCGTCGAGGATCCCGCGACCGCCGCGGCTCTGAAGCCGACCCATCCGTTCGGCTGCAAGCGTCCGATCATCGACCAGGGTTACTACGAGACGTTCAACCGGGACGATGTGGCGCTCGTCGACCTCCGCGAAGACCCGATCGTGGCAGTGACGCCGGCGGGCATCCGGACCGGACAGCGGCACCACGAACTCGACGTGATCATCTACGCGACCGGTTTCGACGCGATGACCGGTGCGCTGACCCGCATCGACGTCCGCGGCCGCGACGCCATGTCGCTGGCGGATTTCTGGGGCACGCGGGGGCCGTACTCGTATCTGGGGATCGCGGTGTCCGGGTTCCCGAACCTGTTCATCATCCAGGCGCCGGGAAGTCCCTCGGCGGCAACGAACTTCGTTGCCGCCATGGAACAACACGTGGAGTGGATCGGTGACTGCCTCGCCCACCTCCGTGCCCACGATCACCGCACCATCGAAGCGCTGCCGGACGCCCAACGCGAATGGATGGAACACGCCACGGCGTTGGTCGCCCGGACTGTACTGGTCCACCCGACGTGCAACTCCTGGTACAACGGCGGCAACGTCCCGGGCAAGAAACGGATGTACATGGGCTACACCGCGGGGATCCCGGAATACCGCCGCCGCTGCGACGAGATCGCCGAAGCGGGTTATACCGGATTCAAGCTCGGGTGAAGCCCGCAGAACGCGCCTGGCGCATCGGCCGGGATTTCGGCGGCGTGGTGCCGCGAGCCCACGCTGCGGTCGCGGGCGATTGGAATCCGTTGTCATGCAGCGGTGTACGGCAACTCGGTGAGGTCGTACTCGACGAACTGGCTCTATCGGGCATGACGTTGACCGCACCGCCGCCGAAACTGGAGCGCACAGCGGACTCCTGTGCCGCTGCCGCCGACGAACTGACCGGGCTCGGTCTGGCGGGCGCGCACGGCGCGCCGCCTGCATTGCGGGTCGGCTCGATCCGACGACGTCGGTTCGGACGCCAGACCTACGAACAGCTGACCTTCGATCACGATCCCCAGCTGCCGGACTCGTTGACCGCCGAGGGTTTTGATGGGCCGGCCACCGCTGTTGTGCACCTGTGCCGTCGAGGTGAGGAGCGCCGGCCCTGGCTGGTGTGGGTGCACGGCGCCGGTCAGGGCCAGCCGATCGATTTGCTGTTCTCCCGCGCGCGCCGGATCCAGGAGGAACTCGGGTTCAACATCGCGCTCCCGGTTCAGCCGGGATGCGGGGTCCGGCGCAGCCGATGGCCTGCCTATCCCACCATGGATCCGCTGGCCAATGTCGCCGGCATGATGCGCGCCGTCTCCGAGGTGCGCGCCGTGCTGCGATGGCTGAGACCCCAGGCGAGCGCGATCGCGGTGTCCGGTGTGTCGATGGGGAGTCCGGTGGCGGGGTTGGTGTCGCATCTGGAGCAGGTCGACGCGGTGGCGTTGTACACCCCGATCTTCGGCCTCAACACGATGATCGCCGCGCACCTCGGCCGCTGGGGTCCGTCGGTGCGGGACACCATCGAGTTGTTGCAGTCCGAAACCGTCGAACAGGTGATGTCGGTGGTCGACTACCAGGCGGTGGAGCCGTCACCTCCGCCGGAGCGACGGCTGATCGTCGGGGCGTGGCACGACCAGATGGCCAGGCGCGCACCCGCACTCGCACTGCACGAGCGGTGGGGCGGCCAGGTGTACTGGCACCGGGGCAGCCACGTCGGGCATCTGTTCGCCGGTGGAGTCCAGGACGCCTCGGAGCGGCTTCTCCGCGAAGTCAGCCGGGAGGCGAGCCGTAATCCCGAATGAGGCGGTTCCGCAGGCATGTCAGCTCGCGTTCGAGATCGTAGCCCTCGGCCAGCACCAGCCAGAGGTAGGCGATGCCGTACACCGATGCACTGATGTCGTTGACGGCGCCCTCGATGTCGAGCCCGGGTCGCACCGAGCCGTCGGCGAGCCCCCTCTCGAGGCCCA
Organism: Mycolicibacterium austroafricanum; assembly: GCF_902705885.1. Classification (GTDB taxonomy): domain Bacteria; phylum Actinomycetota; class Actinomycetes; order Mycobacteriales; family Mycobacteriaceae; genus Mycobacterium; species Mycobacterium vanbaalenii_A. The sequence goes on from NZ_CACSIP010000004.1 coordinate 125,035, forward strand.
TCTTGACCTTCTGCATTCCGGTGTCGAGTTGGCCCAGGGAGCGAGGGCGCAGCGGTGAGGTGCTCTTCACTGCCTCGAAGGCGGCCACGAACATCGCGCGCAGCAGCTCGGGGTCTTCGGAGGCGAGCCGGCCGATCCGGTCCAGGTGGGCGAGCGCGTGTTGCAGGCCATTGGCCTGCGGGTCGAGATCGGGGCTCAGCTGCGCCATGTACTCCCGCATGAAAATCGCATCCAGCACAGCGTCTTTGCTGCCGTACCGGGCGTGCACCATGGCCCGGCTGTATCCGGCTCGGCGGCCGATCTCCGCGGCAGTCGTTGCTTCCCAGCCTTTTTCGATGATCAACTCAGCGGCGGCGCGGGCCAGTTTGCGGCTGGAGATCTCGACCCGTTCCGGCTGCGTCAGGCCGCGACTTGGGGTGGGCACCCTTGCATATTAGACGAGCGACAATTAAGTTACTTGCATTGCGTCAAATATGTGGCGGAGGAACTCGATGGTGAGTGTGCAGCACGTCGCGCGACGGGCGCCGATGGCGACACCGCAGGTGTACGCCGCGCCCATGGCCGAGTTCGCCACCGACTCGTTCGACGGCGCCGTGGAGGTGTTCGCGTGACCCGCTCGGCGCGTGAGGTCGTCGAGTTGTACAACCTGGCGGTGTGGAACGAACGCGATTTCGCTCTCGCCGACGAACTGATGGGTGACTCGGTGATCCGCCACGACGTGGGGGAGGCCACCACGCTGACCCACGACGAGGCGGTGGCGCGCGTCGTCGACCACTGGGAGATGTTCGAGACGATCCGCTTCGAGCTCCACCTCGTGGTCGCCGGTGACGACGGCGAGCACGTCGCGATCGTCTACCAGTCGCCGATGACGTTGAAGGACGGCACCGAGACCACCGTCGGAAGTATGGAGATCTTCCGGGTCGTCGACGGCAGGATCACCGAGGTCTGGAATTGTGGCTACAAGCAAGGAGTTTGGGCGTGAACGGTTCGGCGGGCTGGGGGCACCTCCCAGCCGAAGGCGAGGGGAGAGCGATATGGGGATAGATGAAGCTGCACTCGACGAACTGGGGTACTACCTGCTGGCCGGCGCCGGGGGTGAAGGGCCGGCCACGCTGATGGACGAGGCCCGCCACGGGGAGGAACTGGGCTTCGGCACGGCCTTCATCTCCGAACGGTGGAACGTCAAAGAGGCGTCGTCACTCACCGGCGCGGCGCTGGCGGTCACCAGCCGCATGCAGATCGCCACCGCGGCCACCAACCACAACACCCGTCATCCACTGATCACCGGATCGTGGGCCACCACGATGCACCGGCTGTCCGGCGGGCGGTTCACTCTGGGACTCGGGCGGGGCATCGCGGCGATGTACAACGCGTTCGGCGTGCCGGCGGTGACCACCGCGCAGATGGAGGACTTCGCCCAGGTGATGCGCAAGCTCTGGCACGGCGCGCTGATCTTCGACCACGACGGCCCGATCGGCAAGTATCAGGTGCTGTTCCTGGACCCGGAGTTCAACGAGGACATCCGGCTGGCGCTCGTCGCGTTCGGTCCCCAGACGCTGGCGCTGGGCGGACGGGAGTTCGACGACGTCATCCTGCACACCTACTTCACGCCCGAGACGCTGCAGCGCGCGGTCAAGACCGTCAAGGATTCCGCCGAGCAGGCGGGCCGCGACCCCGCAGATGTGCGGGTGTGGTCATGTTTCGCCACCGTGGGTGACCACCTCCCCGAGGAGTTGCGACTGAAGAAGACGGTGGCCCGGCTGGCCACCTACCTGCAGGGCTACGGTGATCTGCTGGTGAAGACCAACGGCTGGGATCCTTCTGTGCTGCAACGGTTCCGGGATGACCCGGTAGTGCAGTCGATCCCCGGCGGCATCGACCACAAGGCCTCTGCCGAGCAGATCGAGCACATCGCCACCCTGATCCCTGACGAATGGCTGGAGCCGTCGGCCACCGGATCGGCGCAGCAGTGTGTGGACCGGGTACGCAAAGAGTTCGACTACGGCGCGGACGCGGTCATCATGCACGGGGCCACGCCCGCCGAGCTCGAACCGATCATCACCCGGTACCGCGCCACCGTGTGATTTCGGCGTGGTTGTCGTCGCTCACCGACGACAACCGCCCCGAGATCGCCGGGGTTACGGGGTGATGGCGGTGCGGCAGACCGGCTCGGCGGCCGCCTGGCGGCTGTAGAGGCCGCGCTCCAGCGCGTCCAGCAGCGCATCCCTGGTCTCTTCAGGATGGATCAGGTCATCGAAGCCGAGATGGCCTGCCGACCGGAACGACGCGTCGACCTCGGCCTGACGCAGCCGTTCCTCGACGTCCTCGGCCGCGTGTGAGGCGCGGCTGAGCGCCGCCGCGCTCATCGCCCCCATCGTCGCTCCGGGGTAGGCGAACGTCGCGCTCTGGCCGTCGAACCCGAGCAGCGACATCACCATCGAGCCGAAGCCGTACGCCTTGCGCAACGTGACGTGGAGTTTCAGCGTGGACGCCGCGGTCTGGGCCGCGAACATCCGGGCTCCGCTGCGCAGTACCCCCTGGCGTTCGGACCGACTGCCCGGCATCATCCCCGGGTTGTCGGCGAGAAACACGATCGGCAGGTGGAACGCATCGGCCACCGCGATGAAGTGGGCGGCCTTGTCGGCGGAATCGGCATCGATCGACCCCGCCATGACCTTCGGTTGATTCGCCACCACGGCGACCGGGTGCCCGCCCAGATGGGCCAGCGCGCAGATCATCGCGGCTCCGAACTTCGGCTGCACCTCGAACCAGTCGGGATCGTCGAAGACCACGTCGAGCACCGCGCGCATGTCATAGACCTGCCGGTTGCCGCGTGGCACGATCTCGAGCAGTTCGGGGGTCGGGCGGCGCCCGGTCGACTCGCCCGACGGCAGCGACGTCGGATAGGACCAGGCGCTCGCCGGAAAGTACGACAGGTAGCGGCGGATGTCGTCGAGCACGGCTTCGTCGTCCTCGCCGAGGTTGTGGATGACCCCGCTCGCCAACGCCACGGTGGGACCGCCGAGGTCTTCCTTCGAAATCTCCTCGCCGGNCGATTCTTTGACGACCGGGGGACCGGCGGTGAAGATCGCCCCCTGTCTGGTCATGATGGTCCAGTCGCACACCGGCGCGACCAGCGCACCGTGCCCGGCGGACGGCCCGAACAGCCCACCGACCGTGGGGACCTTGCCGGAACACCGAGCCTGTGCCAACAGGTCGGTGGGGGTCCGGCCGTAGTGCTCACCGCTGGGGCGAAAGCCCGCTCCTTCGAGCAGCATCACCAGCGGGATCCGGTCGCGCAGGGCGAGTTCGGCGAGCCGGTAGCGTTTCGCGTTGCCTCCCGGGCCGATGCTGCCGGCCAATGTGGTGAAGTCCTCGGCGCCCACCATCACCGGCGCGCCGTTGATCAGACCCGACCCGGTGACGATGCCGTCGGCCGCGATCTCACCGCCGACCAGCGTGCCGAACTCGCGGAACGACCCTTTGTCCAGCAGACGGTCCAGGCGTCCGCGGGCATCCAGTTTTCCCTTGGCGTGGTGCTTGGCCAGACGGTCGTCGCCGCCCATGGTCCGGGAGTGGTCCCGTCGGCGCGCGAGTTCTCCGAGCGTGTCCTGCCAATCCTCGGCTCTGGGCATTCGCTACTCCTGTCCTCGGTGGTGACGCGCGCGCAGGCTCGCAACGTTGACCTTACTGAATTGCTTACTGTAGCTTCGTTCAGCATGGGTGCTGAAGGCGGCCTGAAGGTGGACGCGGCCGTCGTCAGCCGGCTCTCGCAGGTGCCGGACGGTGCCCGAATGCTGGAACGGCGCGGCTACGACGGCTGCTGGACGGCCGAGATCAACCACGACCCCTTCCTGCCGCTGACCCTGGCCGCCGAACACACCACCAGTATCGAGCTCGGCACGAGTATCGCGGTTGCGTTCGCGCGCAATCCGATGACGGTGGCCCAGATCGGCTGGGATCTGCAGGACTACTCGCGGGGGCGGTTCCTGTTGGGGCTCGGTTCGCAGATCAAGCCGCATATCGAGAAGCGGTTCAGCATGCCGTGGGGAAAGCCGGTCGTCCGGATGCACGAGTTCGTGCTGGCCCTGAGGGAGATCTGGTCCTGCTGGCGGGAGGGCAGGGAACTGCGGTTCGAGGGTGAGTTCTACACCCACACGCTGATGACGCCGATGTTCGTTCCGCCAGCCCACGCCCATGGCGACCCGAAGGTGTTCGTCGCCGCCGTGGGTGACCGGATGACCGAGATGTGTGGAGAGGTCGCCGACGGACTGCTCGCGCACGCGTTCTCGACGCAGCGGTATTTCCGCGAGGTGACCCTGCCGACGTTGACGCGCGGGATCGAGCGCGCGGGCCGTCAGCGCGGCGACGTCGAGGTGGCGAGTCCGATTTTTGTGGTGACGGGACGGGACGAGGACGAGATGAGGACGGCTGCAGCGGGCACCCGTAGGCAGATCGCTTTCTACGCATCCACGCCCGCCTATCGCGGAGTGTTGGAGCTGCACGGCTGGGGGGATCTGCAGACCGAATTGCACCGGTTGTCACGCCTGGGCGACTGGGAGGCGATGGGCTCGTTGATCGACGACGCGATGCTCGACGAGTTCGCCGTCGTGGCACCGGTAGACGAACTGGTGAAGAAGATCCGGAAGCGGTGCGGCGGCCTGATCGACCGTGTCCTGGTGGGCTTTCCCGCCTCCATCGAGGAGGCCACGGTCACCGACCTGGTAGCTGAACTGCGCAGCGGCGCATGAACAAGGAGTCATCATGAGCGTCCGAGTTGTCGACGAGGCCGCCAAGGTGTTCGCCGATCCGGCGGCCTACGCCGACGAGCCCGGACTGCATGCGGCGCTGACGCATCTGCGGACGACCGCGCCGGTGTCCTGGGTCGACGTCCCGGGTTACCGCCCCTTCTGGGCCATCACCAAACACGCCGACATCATGGCGATCGAGCGGGCCGATGACCTGTTCACCAACTCGCCGCGGCCGGTGCTGAGCACCGTCGAGGGTGATGAACAGCAGGCGGCCATGGGGGTCAGCACGTTGATCCACATGGATGATCCTCAGCACCGTAAGGTCCGGGCGATCGGTGCGGACTGGTTTCGCCCGAAAGCCATGCGGGCGTTGAAGGTCCGAGTCGACGAGCTCGCAGGGTCGTTCGTCGACCAGATGGCCGACAGGGGCGGCGAATGCGACTTCGTGACCGAGGTCGCCGTGAACTTCCCGCTCTACGTCATCATGTCGCTGCTCGGGATCCCGGAATCCGACTTTCCCCGCATGCTGACCTACACCCAGGAGCTGTTCGGCAACGACGATGCCGAGTTCCAGCGCGGGGTCACCATGGAGGAGCGCGGGCTGGCGCTGTTCGAGATGTTCACCTACTTCAACGAGATCACCGCGGCGCGTCGCGTGCAGCCCACCGAAGACCTGGCATCGGCGATCGCCAACGCCCGCATCGATGGCGAGCCGCTGTCCGACATCGACACGGTGTCCTACTACCTGATCGTCGCCACTGCCGGGCACGACACCACCAGTGCCACCATCTCGGGCGGCATGCAGGCGCTGGCCGAGAATCCGGACGAGCTTCGGAGGCTTCAGCACAATCCCGGGCTGTTGCCCCTGGCGGTGGAGGAGATGATCCGGTGGGTGACCCCGGTCAAGGAGTTCATGCGGACCGCCCAGCAGGACACGGTGATTCGCGACGTGCCTATCGCGGCAGGGGATTCGGTGCTGCTGTCCTATCCGTCGGGCAACCGTGACGAGGATGTGTTCACCGATCCGTTCCGTTTCGACGTCGGCCGCGATCCCAACAAGCACATCGCGTTCGGCTACGGCGTGCACTTCTGCCTCGGCGCGGCATTGGCGCGCATGGAGGTCAACAGCTTCTTCTCAGCGCTGTTGCCCCGGTTGAAGTCGGTCGAACTGGCAGGCCCGCCCGAGCACACCGCCACCATCTTTGTCGGCGGTCTCAAGCATCTCCCGATCCGATATGAGCTGTCGGGCTAGGAGTTTCCGCGCGTCGCCGCTTTGAGGGCATCAAAATGCCCGGCACCGCCACCGCGTTCGCCCTCTTTGTGGTGAGAGAGGGCTTGGATGGAGACGTCGTGTCCTTCGGAGGCCTTGCGCAGCGCGCCGACGGTGGCCTGGTCTTTGGGGATGTGGGTGAACGGATCCCAGTGATACCAGCGCATTGCGTTCTGGTAGGTCATCTTGTTGATCTCGACGTCGGGCACATTGTTGGCCTTGAGGACCTCGTCGAGTTGCTCGGGTGCGCCCGGCCACATCGAATCTGAATGCGGGTAGTCGGCTTCCCAGCAGATGTTGTCCAGACCGATCTCCTCCCGCAGCTTCACCCCGACAGGGTCGGCGATGAAGCAGGTCAGGAAGTGATCGCGGAACACCTCTGAGGGCTTCTGCTTGCCGAAGTCCTGACCGGTCCATGTCGAGTGCATCTCGTAGGTCC
>NZ_CACSIP010000005.1 GCF_902705885.1 Mycolicibacterium austroafricanum
ACCCCACCCCAACGCCGCCCCCCGTGGCATAGGCAATGTGCCCCCTCGATCATTTTCTTTTTTTGCTGCAGCAGAAGGGATTTCTGACGTGACGGAGCGGAAGTTGCGTGCGGTGAAGGCGGGTGAGAAGGCGCCGGCGGGGCGGGCTCCGCGGAAAGTGACGCCGAAGTCGGTGGCTGCTGCGGCGCGGTCGGGAAGTCGTCGGCAGTTGTTGGTGGCGCTGCGGAATCGGATTGCGGAGGCGATCGACGATCCGAAGACCGCGGGTCCGGCATTCGCAGCGTTGGTCAAGCAGCAGCGCGACATTGCCGTGGAGATTGAAGCTATCGATGCGGCCGCAAAAGCGAAGGGGGCGAAGCCGCCGAAGTCGGTTATCGCTGACACTCCTGATGAGGCGTGGGACGAGTCGATGATCTAGGCGCTGTGGGCGGGCCGACCAACATTGGTCGTCGACGCCGCCGCCCAGTCGTGACAAACCCTCTGTTCAGCGACTGGCCGCCGACCGCCCGCTACCGCCCACGGCGAATGTCGGCACGAGACTCATCGTTGATCACCTCAATCAGCGCATCTTCGGCTTTGCCGATGGCCTCCCAAGTCTCTTCCTTGAAGGTACCGACGTGCGCCAGTAGCGCGTCAAACACGGCCTGCTGGGTTTCTCTGCCCTTCGGATCAAGCGTCATCCGTAGCGTCGAGTAGGTGCGGGTCACGTCAGCCGTCTCTTCTTGTGTGAGGTCCGAGTAGTCGGCGCCGTCAGGAACCGCATCCCGGCTCTGCGCTGCAAGCTGCCAAACCGCTGTCAGGAATTCCGCGCCGAGCTCGCGTCGCTTGTCGACGACGCGCGATTGGCGCTCGATCGCCGAAGTGCGTTCCTGGCGCTGATCCGCTCTTCTTTGTGTGTAGACGATCCCACCGACACCGACGAGCGCCACAATTAGCGAGGGAATGCCGCCGATCAACACACCGGCGAGAGTCACATCGGGCATATGTCGATAGTTGCAAACCGGCTCTGTTAAGCGATCGACAACCCCGACGAGCGTGCAACTGCCAAGCCGGGATGTCGGGTCCGCGTCGTCAACGTGGGATGAGTCGTTCAGACTCGGGTAGCTATATGCGCGCCGGACGACTATGCGACACGAGCGAAGCGAGCACTTTCGAGCTGACTGGACTACGCCGCCGATTGGAAAGCCTTTGCGCCTGTCCCGATTAAGGCTGACAGCAAGCCCGTTGCCTCTAGTCTCTGTGCCGTGGGGACCTTCGACGATCTCAGGGCGACATTGCACCCAGTCGATAATCAGCGGAAGGGGAAGCAGTTCGAGTCCGTCTGCCAATGGTTCCTAGAAAACGATCCGACCTACCAGTCGCTGCTGCGGCGGGTGTGGCTGTGGGACGACTGGCCGGGCCGGAGAGGCATCGACGCCGGCATCGACCTGGTCGCTGAGGACAACTACGGCAAGTTGTGGGCGATCCAGGCCAAGGTGTACGCGCCGTCGCGCAGCATCAGCAAGCGTGACGTGGACAAGTTCGTCGCGGAGTCCAGCCGGTCAAAGTTCACGCACCGCTTGCTTATCGCCACAACCGACAAACGCCATCACATAGCCACACGCCTGATGGACGACCTCAGAATCCCCTTCATCGGTCTAACTCAGCTGCGCGCAGCCGACGACTACCTCGAATGGCCCAGCACACCGGCTGCATTGCGCCCCTCGAAGCCACCGAAACCCAAGAAGCCCTGGGACTACCAGCGCACCGCCATCAACGACGTTGTGAAGGGCTTCAATGCCAATGATCGCGGCCAACTCATCATGGCCTGCGGCACCGGCAAGACTCTAACCGCCTGGTTCATCACCGAACGACTGAAGGCTGAACGCGCACTGGTCTTGGTTCCGTCATTGTCACTGCTCAAGCAGACGATGCGGGAGTGGCAGACCGCCAACCCTAGGAAGCCGTTCGCCACGTTGCCGGTGTGCAGTGACGAGACCGTCGGCGCCCTCGGGGAGGACGCCGCGGTAGCGCACACCAGCGACCTTGGCGTCCCGGTCACTACCGACCCAGAAGTGATCGCGGAGTTCTTAAGGAAGCGGTCGGGCCCGCGCGTGGTCTTCTCCACCTATCAGTCCTCCCCGCGGATCGCCGCGGCATTCACGCTTGGACGGGTGCCGCAGTTCGACCTAGTGATCGCGGATGAGGCGCACCGGGTTGCCGGGCCGGTATCCGGTGACTTCGGCACCGTCCTGGACGCAACAGCGATCAGGGGCAAGCGGCGGCTGTTCATGACGGCCACGCCGCGCTACTTCACCGGGCGAGTACTGCGCGAGGCCAAGGAGGCCGACTACGAGATCGCCTCGATGGACGATCCCGGCCGCTTCGGCAATGTGTTGCACCGGTTGAGTTTCAGTGAGGCCATCGATCGCAAGCTACTTACCGACTATCAGGTGGCGGTCATCGGCGTGGACGACGCCACCTACCGGGCCTGGGCGGAGCGCGGGGCTCTCGTCACTCTGGACGGAAAGAAGATCACTGACGCTCGCGCACTTGCAGGTCAAATCGGTTTGGCGAAGGCGATGAAGAAATTCGACCTTCGCAGGACGATCAGCTTCCACAGCCGAGTCAAGACCGCGCGCGAGTTCGCGGCGTCCATGCCAACGGTGCTGGCCTGGATGCCTCCCCGGCAACGGCCGAAGGGATGGCTGTGGTCGGACTACGCCTCAGGCGAGATGCCGGCGGGCGAACGCGGCGTGCTCATCCAGCGGCTCAAGAGACTGGATGATGGGGAACGCGGTCTGCTCGCCAACGCCCGCTGCCTGGCCGAGGGGGTCGACGTGCCTGCGCTCGACGGTGTCGCGTTCATCGACCCGCGCCGCTCCGAGGTGGACATCGTCCAAGCCGTCGGGCGCGCGATCCGCAAGTCAGACAACAAGAAAATCGGTACCGTTGTCATCCCGGTGTTCATCGACTCAGAAGAGGACCCCGAGGTCGCACTCGACTCCTCGGTGTTCAAACCGGTCTGGGATGTCATCAAGGCGCTGCGGGCGCATGACACCGAGCTCGGCGAGGAGCTGGACGCCCTACGGCGGGAGATGGGCCGCAAGGGCGGCAAGCCGCGCCTGCCCGACAAGATTTATGTCGATTTGCCGGCCACGGTGGGCAAGAGCTTCGCCGACGCCTTCGAGGTCCGCCTGGTGGACGCGACCACCGCGCCATGGGAGTTCTGGTACGGGCTGCTTGAAAAGCGCGTCGCTCAGATTGGGAACGCGCCCGTCTTTAAAGACGAGGTCTTTGAAGGGCACCGGCTTGGGGGCTGGTGCGTGACTCAGCGGGTCAAGGGCCGTAACGGAACCCTAAGTGAAGACAGATTCGCGCTGCTCGACAGCTTTCCCGGGTGGATGTGGGACCGGCACGAGGGTCGATGGGAGGCAGGCTACCGCCTGATGCTGGAGTACCAGAAAGAACACGGCGACACGCTGATACCGGCAACTGTTGACTACAAGGGCTACCCGCTTGGCACGTGGGCTTCCATTCAGCGGAGTGATGGTCGAGCGGGAAAGCTGAATGTCGACCGCTATCAAAAGCTTGACGCGATTCCCGGCTGGGTCTGGCATCTTGAAGACGAGCGGTGGGAGAACGGGTTCCGTCATCTACAGGAGTACGTGGATGAGTACGGTAACTCCCGAGTTAAACAGTCATTCAAGTCCGCCGATGGCTTTGCGCTCGGCGCGTGGGTCAATTTTCAACGGCTTCGGTACAGGCAGGGAAGACTCGTCGAACCTCACCGCGCTGAGCGGCTCGCTGTGTTGCCCGGTTGGGTGTGGTCCGCGTTAGATGCCAAGTGGGAAGACGGGTTTCAGGCGTTGAAGTGGTTCGCGGAGACGTATGGACACGTGAATGTTCCAATCGGTTTCAAGGTCGATGGTTTGGAGTTCGATCTGAGAAATTGGTACGCCAATCAGAAACCGAAATTTCACAAACTGAGCATCGAGCGACAGGAACGCCTTTCCTCTCTGCCTGGGTGGGCCAGTTCAACGCAGGAGGGCCGGTGGGAGGGTGGGTTTCGGCGGATGCTCGACTACGTCCGTGAGTTCGGTGACGCCAAGGTTGAGCGCGGATACCAAGTCGACGGATTCCCTCTTGGCGCATGGGCAATGACCCAGAGGGGTGAATTCAAGAAAGGAAGTCTCAGCAAGGACCGGATCAAGCGGTTGAGCGCGCTACCCGGCTGGGACTGGGATCGCCGTGGAGGGAAATGGGAAGAAGGGTTTGCGCGCCTTCGTATTTACATCAAGAATCATGGGTCGCCGCCATCGGATGATTATGAAGAGGAAGACCTTTACCGCCTTGGTGCGTGGACAGCCCAGCAGCGCCACCTGAAGAGGTCCGGCAAGCTCTCTCCAGATCGGATGAAGCGACTCGACAGGTTGAAGGGTTGGGACTGGTCACCGCCTCGCGGCGCATCCGCCCGAAGGTGGCGCACCGAATGAGTCGAATACGAGGCAATTTTAAAGCTGCCCGAGCGGCCCATTCACCGGTACGTCGTGTGACCGATCCCCGACGCATTGCATGCATCGAACGACACCGCGGCGGCGAGCAATCGTGCGTCGGCCCACACGAGGCGGGCGTCTGGTCCCACAGCCGGCCCCCCGGGCCCAGGCGGCAGGCGTGCGGCTGCAGGATATTGCGGCTGGGCGGCGCCGACACCCGCATTGGTGGCCCTGACCTGCTGACCTGTCGCAACATGTCATACTCACGACATACCGTCGACCTAGACCCCGCAACGCGGGAGGTGTCACACGGAAAGGGTGCGGACGATGGCAAGTGTTCACGACGTCGCGGCGTACATCCTCTCCAAACGCAACGGCATGTCCACTATGAAGCTGCAGAAGCTCTGTTACTACAGCCAAGGCTGGGCCCTCGCGTGGGATGAGCAGCCGCTCTTCGACGAGCCTATTCGTGCCTGGGCGAATGGCCCGGTGGTCTACGAACTGTTCGACAAACACCGCGGACAATTTCGAGTCAACCGCTGGCCCTACGGCGACGCCAACAACCTGAAAGACTTCGAGAAGGAAACCATCGACGCCGTCCTGAGCAGCTACGGCGGACTGACTGGGCAACAGCTCAGCGATAAGACGCACGCGGAAACTCCCTGGACTCTGGCGCGCCAAGGAACGCAGGATGGCGCTCTCTCGACGGCGGAGATCTCGCTGCAGGCGATGCAGGAGTACTTCGGCGCACTCGCCCACAAGGAGGCGGTGGCCCTCGAACAGGACGACGCCGTTGAAGAAGAAGCCGCAGAACTCCTGGACGACGACGAGGGCGAGCGCGACGAGTTCTACGACTACGAGCCGCCGGACGACTACTACGCGGCCGCGGAGTACGCCGATCTCGGACCGGCCGAGGACGAAGACGCGGACTTCGAGCCGTCCGACGTCTGGGATCGGTAAGCCGTAGCGACGAGTGTCGGGACCACCGCCCAAGAAGCTCTCGAAGGCTGAGGCGCGTCAGCAGCGCAAGGAAGTTCGCCGAAGCTCAGCGGCGCCCGAGCCGATCGACGACAAGTATTTCAAGTGGTCTGCGGGCGACCTCGATCACTCCTACGCCGGTGAGTGGGATTGGAACCTGACGCCGGCCGAGACGGCCCAACTGCTCGCCATCCTTGAAGATCTGGCCGGGAAGACCTGGCGCGAGGTGCGGCAACTCAACGCCAAAGGACATCGACGCCACCATCCTCAGCCCTTAGGGTCCTTGTGCCAAGCCGCGCAGAAGCGGCTCGAAGAACTCGAACTGAACCTCGAAGAACTGTTTAGGCTGCGTCACGGCAGTACCCTGCGGATTTGGGGCCACCTGGTAGGCCCGGTGTTCCGCATCGTCTGGTACGACCGAAACCACCGGGTGTACCCGACGGAACCCAACAGCTGAGGGCGCCTGAGCCAGCCCGCGCGGCGTGGGCTCTACTGCTCAGGGGCCGTCGTATTGCATGCTTGGCGGGTGACTGCGGCAGGAAGCGACGCGCGCTCTGCGGGCAGGCCAGAACGCCGAGATCGGCGATCCGAACCCGTACAACGGGCAGTCGCTCGCGCTGGCGAAACTGTGGCGACGCGGCTATCAGACCATGCTCACGATCCGGTCGTCGGCGACGCCGGCGCGTCAGCAATACCTTGCCGCGCTTGCCGCTGCCGGACACTAGTCGGGGGTAGCGGGCCGCCGCGGCATTCGCAATGGTCGCGTGTCAGACCTCGCGAATATCTTGGGCTATCGAATAGCGTGCGCCGATCGTCAGATCGTAGGGATGGCCTACGGTGAACGTGACGAACTGGGTAGGGGTAGTGCATGGCTGACCGATCGGCGATCGAATGGACCGAAGCCACCTGGAACCCCGTCACCGGTTGCGATCGCGTCTCCGCAGGCTGCGACCACTGCTACGCGATGACCTTGGCGAAGCGGTTGAAGGCGATGGGATCGGAGAAGTACCAGAACGACGGCGATCCGCGCACATCCGGACCGGGCTTCGGCGTCACCATTCACCCACGGTCGCTCGACGAGCCGCGTCGTTGGCGCCAGCCGCGGATCGTGTTCGTGAACTCAATGTCCGACCTGTTCCACGCGCGTGTGCCGGTGAGCTTCATCCGCGACGTGTTCGACGTCTGCCGCGATACGCCTCAGCACACGTACCAGGTGCTCACCAAGCGCAGCTTGCGACTGCGCCGGCTTGGCGAAAGTCTCGACTGGCCGGCCAACTTATGGATGGGTGTGTCCGTCGAGAACGCAGACGCGTTGCCGCGGATCGACCATCTGCGCGATGTTCCCGCGGCCGTTCGCTTCCTGTCGTGTGAGCCGCTGATCGGGCCGCTCGACGGTCTGAACCTCGACGGCATCCATTGGGTGATCGCCGGCGGTGAGTCCGGCGCGAACCATCGACGGGTCGACGGCGAGTGGGTGCGCGGCATCCGTGACGCGTGCCAGGACGCCGGCGTAAGTTTTTTCTTCAAGCAGTGGGGTGGCCGGACGCCGAAGACCGAAGGGCGGGAACTTGATGGCCAGCTCTGGGATGAAATGCCCGCTACTGCGTAGGTGGCTCCACCACCAGATTTTCGACTTTCGGGCCTTTGCCGTCGCTGACGGTGAGGCCCGCCTTGTGCAGATGCTTGACGGCCTGCCGCGCTGCTGACTCGCGGACGCGACCCAGGAACGGGCCGAAGACTTCCATAGGGTAGTCGCCGAGCCGAAATTTGCCGTGCTCGTCGAGCAGGCGCTGGATATGCGCCGCGATGATCGGTACTGCGTCCTCTTCGACGTCTTTGATGGTGCGGGTGGGGTCGAAGAGTGGACCCTCCTCGAAGTCGAAGAGCGTCGCCCCTTCGAGCTCCTTCAGTTTCGCGCGCGCTTCCGTCCACCAGTCATCGGTCGCCTTGGCGGCGGCGTGAGCGAAGTGCCAGATGCCGGCCGGGTGCCGAGTGCCGAATACGAGGTAGTAAAGCGATTTGTGCTTGGGCCAGCGGTGTACGGGGATGGCAATCAAGGTCATCCCGGTGTCCTCTTCCAGCCGTCGGCCGAACTCGGCGAGCACGCTGTCAACGGCCTCGTCGTTGACGCCGTCCTTGAAGTAGGCCCGCCACCAGTCGCCTCCGAGGGCGGTATCGAGGGTTTTCATGCTCGCCTCGTTCGGCGTGGCTGAGGTTACGTGGCCGCCAAGCCGGCGCAGCGCCAACATGCTGAAGTTCAACATGACTTCTGTTGGCGGCCAGGGGTTGTCGCCGCCGCGGTTAATAGCCGCGACCAGGTCCTCATACGGAATCCCGACGCCGCAGGGGTCGAGGAACAAGAAAGCGGGCAGATCACTGAACTTCGGCAGACTGTCGCTCAGGTATTTCCTGGCGTGGCCGCGGTGGGTGTGCACGTCGACGTTCTTGGCGCGGTACGTGTCGCAGAGTTCATCCAGCGCCGCGAACAACTTGCGCTTCTTCTCGCATAGATACAGGGAGATGGGCACGCCTCTGGGCCCGTACAGCTGGCCGGTTGCGAACTCCAGCATTTCGCCAGCTGAACCCAACTTGCCGTCTTCGTAGACTCCACGCCCGGCGAAACCGTCGAAGTAGGCGGCGCGGCCGGCGATCGACGAGGTTCTGATGAGGAACACCGGCAGGTATCGCTTCAGCAGGTTGTGCTTGAGCACGCCAGGCAGTCGCGCATCTTTCCAGTAGTTGTCGTTCGCACCGATAGCCATCCAATGTCCCCCTTGACCGTTCGGTATCGCGCCGTCGTCGGCGGCGACCGACTGCCGCTGACCACTCGACTGTAGGACCCGGACAGGACAGAACCGCGGAGCCGCGACGGTTTGCCGTACGCCGCCACCTAGGGTGGGGCCATGCCGCCCAGTCGCTGCTCGCGGCCATCATCGCCGCGCGTACCTCGTCGTCCTCGACCGCGGTGTATCGCTCAGTGGTCGCGACGCTGGAATGTCCGAGCAGCGTTTGCACCGCGCGCAGGTTTCGCGATCCCCGATAGGCCCTAGTGGCGAATCGGTGGCGCAAGGTGTGCGCCGTCCAGTGATCGGGCAGCGCGCCGGCCATCAGCTTCCAGACCCACTGCGGCGACAAATGCCCGTCCTCGTCACCGGGGAACAGGTAGCCGACGAGGGTGTGCGTCTGACGCACACCCTCGGCGATGGGCTGATTCTGAGTAACCCCATCGGCGATCGCAGCGGCCAGGTCGTCGCCGAGCGGCACGACGCGCAGCTTCCCGCCCTTGCCGTGGACCAGGAGCTCGGCGCCGGCCGGCCCGCGGGTCAGGTCGCGGCGATGCACGCGCGCTATCCCGGCGCGGCGTAAACCGGCTTCGGCCGCAAGTCGCAGCATCAGCTTCACCCGCGGATTCGCGGCGGCGATCGCAGCGATCCACACCGCATCGGGCGCCGGCCGCGGCGCCGGCGCCGCCGCCCGCATCACCGGAAGCTCGGCCGCCGGGTTGGTCGGAAGGTGGCCGGCGCGGTGCGCCCACCCGAAGAACGAGACGGCGGTATTGCGGTGACTGCGGCGCGTCTCGATGCTCCACGACTGCCGGGCGAACCACGCGAGAATCACGGCCGTCGTCACCCGCGCCGGCCCGCACCGCAGCCCGCGCGCCATGAACGCCAGGTGCCCGCGACGGGTCGCGATCGTGGCCGGCGACCGGCCCGCGCCAGCTTCGGCCGCGAGGTACGCGTCGACCAGGCCGGCCCACGCCGGCGGCAGCGGTCGCGGCGCGTGCCCGCTCAACGCGACTCAATCAGCGTCGCGGCGAGGTCGAGCGCGCGAGCAACGCCGGCGCCGTCCTCGCCGGGCCACTGGTCGGCACGCGCCGCCGCGGCGCGGGTGCGCATCGAGTGGGCCGGATCAGCCCGGATACAGACGTCGAAGCTCAGCGCGGCGACCAGGAGGTCGCCGTCGCCGATCGGCAGGCCGGTAAAGACACCGGCGGCGTCGAGTTCGGAGTTGAGGTCCGCGAGGATCGCTTTGGTGTGTGTCATGCGCCGAAGCTAACCCGATTGATCGCGAACTGCCAAGGGGTCCAAGGGAAGTCGTACATATGTCGCTACCAGCGCAAATGTCTGTATCGGGCACATGTCCGGAACCTTGCGAATGTCGTGGCAAAGCGCGTCGGCCAGTCTTCACCCGCGGACAGTCAGTTCTGCGACGTGCGCGTGTGGCGTATGTGGTGGAGGTTCATCGCTTCGTTGATGAAGAGCATCGCGCCCTGGATCGAGACATGGAACCAATCGACGTCGAACGCCCCGGTATTGCCGCGCATGTCGTCAACCCAGTAGTGGCCATGGACCGACGCCGAGCCCTGGCGCCACAACTGGATGAACCCTGTACCGGCGTGGGTGTTCACGTCCACCATGCTCAGCAGCATGTCGAGCGTGCTGGGCGGTTCTGTTAGCCCGTCCGCGCCGAACGTCGACGCCCACTTTTCCAAGCGGGCTTTCTCGGCTTTCACACCCGCCAATATCTGCGATCGTGCCTCGTCCTGCTCATTGACCATGTGGGTCCCCGACATGGTCGTGATCGCCTTCCGCATCTCTTCCAGGTTCTGGTAGCGATAGCGGACTGCGCGAAGCCGCCGCTCTCTTGCGTCGTCTGGCTCTAGTAGCCAACGTGCTCGCGCCCCGCATTCCAGCGCCGTGCGCAGCGCGCTAAACGGCGCGTTAAGCCGCTTCGGGGGCCCGCTCCATACCGCGTCCACGACGAAGCCGAGATGGTCCAATGCCATCACTAGTACGCGGTGTGAGATAGGGGATACCGGGGGCCCCTCCGTATCATCACGGGCTAGGTCGCTGCCGGGCTTGGGCTGNCCTTTGCGGCGATCGCGCAGCCACGGGTCACCGTGATCACGCATCCACTCAATTATTTCGGCAAGCCGTTGTTGCTGTTCATCGACCACGCGACAAGCTTGTAACGATTCGGTAGGCGCCCGCCGCGGATCTGCGGATCTTCCAAGCAGAGGTCAGGTCATATCTAGGTCACGGGCCGCAGTTATTGGAGCAAAACCGCTGGTCAGAGTGGTGCGCGATACTGGGATTGAACCAGTGACCTCTTCCGTGTCAGGGAAGCGCTCTCCCGCTGAGCTAATCGCGCCGGTACATACTCGGAGGTGGAGACGGGAATCGAACCCGTGTGCACGGCTTTGCAGGCCGTTGCCTCACCACTCGGCCACTCCACCGCTGGGGTTGATGCCACTGCACCTTCGAGCGGATGACGGGATTCGAACCCGCGACCCTCACCTTGGCAAGGTGATGCGCTACCAACTGCGCTACATCCGCGCGCCACGGGCGAGATCGTCGCCCGTCGCGAAGCAGAACGATAGTCCACCCACTCAGGGGTACACAAATCCCTTGCTCGCCCGCGCGTCCACATTCAGAACAGGGTGTACGCCTGTTGCGACAAGGTGAATCCGTGGCCGTCGGAATTCGAGCACCGCATTCCGGACGGTTCGCTGTTGCAGCTCATGCCGCCCCCGGCTTGGAATTGGCCGTATTCCAGGGCAGGACCACTCCCGAGTGCAGTGTCCCCGGCGCAGACGAACCCGGCGGGGCCGTAGGGGCCGAGGGAGATGCCCTGCCCGTAGTCGGTGAAGTCCGGGCAGTCGGCGGGGCGCGGGGGAGGTGTCCAGTCCCGGGTGGCGATGTCGCAGCGCACCAGGTCCTCGGCGAGAATGCAGCCGATGTTGCCGCTCGGGGAGGTGAATCCCACGACGTCGGCCGAGGCGGCAGGGGCGCTGAACAGCCCCGCGACTATCGCCGCGGCGAGTAGGTAGCGCTTCATCGTCGTTGCTCCCGTCGAGCGGTCTGTTTCGGAGTTCGAATTCAGTTGTGCGGGTTGCCTGATGAACCCGAAACCGGTGGTAGATGCGGGACGCCGGTCGTCGCCGGCTTCGCGACCCGCCCAGCACCCCCGGCGGTGACCTTACCGGTGAAGTGCCTGATAGGCGGGGTGATGCCGGATATCGCCGACCACGGGATTCCGGGTTGGAGAGCGGTGCGTGTTAGTCTTCTGCCTCGTTCGATTCGTTGGAGTTCCGGTCTCGTAGCTCAGTGGGAGAGCGTCCGCCTCACACGCGGAAGGTCGCTGGTTCGAACCCAGCCGGGACCACCACAAAATAGTCGCAGTTCAGAGACCAGTTCTTGGCGCTCTTACGCCATTTTGGATGTCGCCGTCACTCGTCGATGGGGCCACGCGGTCGGACATCTTCGACGTTGGTCCCCGACGAATCGTTTCGGCGGCCTGACTGCGACGCCCGGCCCGCGCCGCGAACGCGTCGAGGGCGCTAAGAACTTCTGGCGCACGCCACGCTCTGTTGCGTGCGCGGTCGGTGAATTCGACGATGATCCCGGCTTCACACAACGGGTCGATGTATCGGCGCGCGTTGCCAGTCCTGATATCCAGCTCGCGTTGGAGGAGCCTTGCGTTCACCACCGGGCGCTTGATGAGCAAGTCGGCGACGCGATGCACCGCAGAGTCACGCCGGGCGGCGATTCGCGAGTTCCACGACTCCCGAATAGATCTGAGTTCCGCGACGAGCTCACGGCCGTTGGTGACGGCTAGCAGCGACGCTTCCGAGAGTCGCGCGACGATCGGGGCGACGTTGCCTTGGCGATAGGAGCCGAGTGCATCGAAGTACGCATCGGTGTTGGTGAGCAGGCCGGCGGAGATGGGGACTGTGATCCGGCGGGTGAGCCGCTTGTGGCGCAGCATCGCTTGGATGACTGCGCGTCCGGTGCGGCCATTGCCGTCGGTGAAGGGGTGGATGGTTTCGAACTGGGCGTGCGCTATCGCGATCTGGGGGAGTGTGGGCACGTCAGGGCGGCGGGTGAAGCCGAGTAGGTCCGTGATCGCGTCGGGGACGCGCGAGTGCTGCGGGGCGATGTAGTCGGCGCCGCGGGGTCCGAAGTTTCCGCCACCGATCCAGACTTGTTCAGTGCGCCACCGTCCGGCGGAGGCCGGGTCGCTGTCCCGCATCAGTGCGGCATGCATGGCAAGGATCGCGTTCTCGTCGAGCTGATCAGCCAGAGCAACGGCCGCGTTCATCGCCTCGGTGTTGGACACGATCAGCGCGGCGTTGCGCCGGCTGGTGTCTCCGAGTGCTTCGGCTTCGGCGATGGCGCGTGCTGATGCGGTCAGATTCTCGATGTTGGAGCTCGCTGCCGATTCGGATCGCAGCAAGACCGCCGAAAAAGGCGCAATCTCATCGCCGAGCTCAGCGTCGAATCGAGTGATTTCATTGCTCGCTTCCTCAGCGTCTGCCAGCGCCGCGGCCGGGAGCGTGACGGCTAGTTCGGCGATGGACGCGGGGATCGCTGCGTCGTACTTCCCAGCCTGGCGCTGCGCCGCGCGCAGGTCCGCGAGTCCGTAACCTGCTTCAACGGGTGCATCCCAGGTCAGCGTCTCGTATGTGAGCGCGGTGGTGCCAACAACTGATGCCACATTCCTAAGATAGCATCACTTAGCTATTTAAGTGATGCTATCGGACGTGCCGAGCACCTGTCGACCCATGATTGCGCGTGGCGCATCTGGGCCCACCTCAGCGACGCGCGCCGATCACTGCACACCCGAGTGGACTTTGAGTTGCTCTAGTCCAAACCGGCGAGGGCCTGGCGCGCTGCGTCGAGTTCGGCTTCCAGGGCGGCGACCTTGGCGGCCTGTTGGGATCGGGCTTCCTCGATGACCTTGTCGATCGGCGTGGCGAGGTCGTCGTGCAGCTCTTGGGCGGCCCGCGATACAGCGGCGGCCGCGACTGCGAGGTTGCGCGCCACGACGGTCGTGCCCTGCTTGAGCTCGGCCCGCCACTCCCCGTCGGCAGTGCCGACGACGGTAAGGGTCAGCTCGAGGGACTTGGTCTTCTTGCCGACCGCCTTCCTGGCCGGGGACGTCCTGGGGTTCTCGGCGCGGGATCCCGCAGCGGGTGTCGGCGGGACGGCGGGCGAGAGCCCGCCAGCAGGATTCACGACTTCGGCGGGGTTGGATGCAGTGGACTGCGGTTCCGCTGCCAGGGTGTCTGCGGTCATCGGTATGGCGATCTCCTGTCGAACATCGCCCGCGGTGAGCGGGCTGGTGGGCGAGTGGCCTCGAGTAGAACACACGTTCGATGACGGGCCAACTCGACCCGCGGAAACGCTCAGCTCTGCGGGATGTTGAAGACCAGGCAGAAAGTGTGCCCGGCCGGGTCGCGGAACACCCGGAAGTCGTCCTCGCCCTCGGCGTCGGTCACCCGGGTGGCGCCCAGCTTGAGCACATCGTGTTCGGCACGGTCGACGTCGTCGACCTCGATGTCGAGATGGAACTGTTGAGAGCCGCGCGGGTCCGGGAACTTCGGGGGCTCGTGGTCGGGTGCGAGCTGAAAAGCCAGTCGGTGGCCGCCCGGATCGTCCAGCGTCACCCAGGTTTCATCCTCCGCGGCCACGCGCCCGCCCAACACCTCGGCCCAGAACTCGGCAAGTCCCAGTGGGTCGGTGCAATCGACGACAACGGTGCGCAGCTTTCCGATCATGACCCTCGCGTTGCCGTGAATGTCGATTCCGAAACCGCCCCATAGCGCACTGCCGTGTTCATTACCACCACCCGGTTGCCGCCGCGATCTGGCGACCGAGCTCGTCGGCGAGGGTGCGCATATAGGTGGCGGAGAGGTGGTGAGAGTCGTGATACACGAGAACGTTTCCCTCGACGACGCGACAGTGTTCGGCGTTGCACACCGCATCGGTGAGGTCGAGGGGATGCAGCAGCGGATACTGAGCTGTGAGGGCCAGTGTCGGGTTGACCTCTGACAGTCCGGTGGATCTCGGTACCCCGCAGCTGGTCGCGGTGCCGCCGCGGGACAGGCAGTCGGTCGGATCGCGAAGCCAGCCCTGTCGGATCAACCAGGGCGTGTCCCGAATGCCGAGCATGCTGATCCCGTTGCTGGAGAACGTGTCCCAGATCCCCAGGTAGCCGTCGGGCACCACATCACCCGGGCCTTCCAGGTTCGGGCGCGTCGTGGTGGTGAACACGTAGTCGGGACGGTCGGCGACCAGCTTGGCCATCACCTTTTGATTCCAGCGGTGGCACTGCGGATAGGGGTCATCAGAAATGGCGATCATCGGCGACAGGTCGGTGGTGAGCGGACAACCCATCTTCAGGTAGGTGACCACCCGAAAGTGGTGTCGTGCTCCCAGCATGTCCAGCGCTGTGATCCAGTGCTCGGCGTGCGAGCCGCCTGCCAGCGCGATGGTGCGGTCGGCGTCAGGGTCACCGTAGATGCAGTTGACCACAGCGGGATTGAGGAAGTCGCTGATACACCCGTCGGTGGTGCTGGCGGGCACGTCGTCGTCGGCTTCCAGAACGGTGGGCCGCATCGGTAACTTGGGTACCCGCACCCCATCGGTGAGCGCCCGGGCCCCCGGATAGTCCCGCGCCGGCAACTGCGCGAGTTCGTGTCCGTTCGCGCGCTGCAGGACGACATGTTCTCGCCAACCGAACGACGTCACCGTCAACGCCACCGCCACCAGCGCCACCGCCGAGCCCAGCGCCAGTGTCGGGCGCAACAGCCGGCCCCACAGCGGTGCCACCGAAGCCGGCACGTGAGCGTCCGACCGTGGGTAGCGGAGCGGATTTTCGACAAACTGGGTGGTCAGGTAGGCCAGCAGGCCCGAAACCGCCAGCACGGCCAGCCCTTCGAGGAGCCCCACCCCGTTTCTGCCGGTGTGCACCATCCAGAAGATCAACACCGGCCAATGCCAGAGATACAGCGAGTACGCGATCGCGCCCAGCATGATGAACGGCCGCGCGGACAACAGCCGAAGCGGCAGCACCGGCGCGCCGGTGCGTGCCGAACCCGCGGCGATCACCAACAGCGTCGCACCGACCGGGACCAGCGCCCACGGACCCGGGAACTGTTGCGCACCGTCGATCAACACGCCGCAGGACAGGATCGCGACGATCCCCACCGTCGCCGCCACCGTCCGTGCCCAGACCGGCAACCGCAACTGCGACACAAACAGCGCGGCAAGTACCCCGACGAGCAGCTCCCAGGCGCGGGCAAAACTGTTGTAGTAGGCCGCGGCCTGGTTCTCGGACCCGATGATGATGGCGTACACGAACGACGCGATGGTCAGCGCGGCGAGGACGGCGGCAAGCACCGGTTTCAGGCGCGTCCCGAGGATCGGGCGCAACGTGTAGGTGAGCACCAGCGTCAGCGCGAGCAGGGCGATGTAGAACTGGCCCTGCACCGACATCGACCAGATGTGCTGGAGGGGGCTGATGGCCTCACCCGCGCGCAGGTAGTCCGATGCGGAGTTGGCCAACTGCCAGTTCTGGTAGTACCCGAGGCTGGCCAGGCTCTGGTCGGCGAACGTCTCCCACCGGGTTTCGGGCTGCAGGAACACAGTGAGCAGTGCCGATACCCCGAGGACCACCACCAGCGCGGGTAACAGCCGTCGGGCCAGGCGCCGGAGATGCGGTAGCGGGGACAGCGACGAACCGGGGGTCAGTGCGCCGCGCAACACCATCCCGCCGAAGAAATACCCGGACAACACCAGAAAGACGTCAACGCCGCCGGACACCCGCCCGAACCAGATGTGGAACACCGCCACGAGGGCGATCGCCACGCCGCGGAGCCCGTCGAGATCGTCACGGCGGTTGTCGGCGGGTGCTGATAGCTGCCTGGTCGTCGTCTGGTGGGGCGCTACCGATCCGCACACCATGCCGGACACGCTCACCACCTCACTGACCAGGGACTATCTGATTATGGCCTGGACACCCCCGGCGCATATTGCCAGTAATTTACCCAGTCCGGTCGCCAGATGCCTCCTCGGCCGCATTCGCCGGCAGTGCGGGGTGCAGGCCGACCTCTTGGGCTTTCACCACGAAGTACACCGTCTGACCGGGCTGAAGGTCGAGGTCGGCAGCAGCGGCTGCGGTGATGTCGGCGGCCAATCCGGCGCCGCCGTCGGGTTGATCGGAGCCGCGAATCCGGACCGTGGTGCCGTCGACGTCGAGTTCGGCGATCGTGACCGCCAGCACGTTGCGGGGACTGCCGTGCGGCGGGTCGAGGTGTACGGCCACCGCGCTCGGCCGAAACAGCGCGATGGCTGCCGCTCCCGCTGTCACGTTGCCGCTACCGGATATCTCGGTTCCCCAGCCGGTTCGAAGCACGCCCGACCGGGACACGACGCCGGGAATCAGGTTGATGCCCGCGATGCGGGCGCCGAAATCGCTGCGGGGGGTGGACAGAACCCCACGGACCGGACCGCTCTCGACCACCCGCCCGTCCTCGACGACGACGACCCTATCGGCGATGGCGAGCGCGTCGAGCAGGTCGTGGGTGACGATGATCGCGGTGCGGCGGTCGTTGCGCAGAACCTCGCGGAGTAGCCGACGCAGCACCGGCGCCGCGGTGACGTCGAGAGCCGCCATTGGTTCGTCGAGCAGAAGCAGTCGCGGATCGGCGGCCAGGGCGCGCGCCACCGCGACGCGTTGTGCCTGCCCGCCCGACAGTTGCGCCGGGCGTCGATCGGCGAGATCCACCGCGTCGACGGCCTCCAGCCAATGCTGCACGGAAAGACTTGTGGACGAACGGGATTCACCACGGCAGCGAAGTGGGTAACCGACGTTGGCCGCGACGGACATGTGCGGGAACAGCATCGCCTGTTGTGACAGCATGGCCACGCCGCGGGAATGCGCAGGCACGAACGTCCCGGTGCTGGTGTCGGTCACCACGGTGCCGCCGAGTTCGATCCGGCCGTGATCTGGTCGCAGCAGTCCGGCGATCATCAACAGCAGGGTCGACTTGCCGACGCCATTGGGCCCCAGCACCGCGAGCACCTCACCGTCGTCGAGGGTGACGTCGAAATCGACACCCCGCTGCTGCAGGCCGGCCCGGACGCGCACGCTGCTCACAGCGAACCCGTCAGCCGGCGGCCGGCCGAGGCGATGACGATGACCGCGGCCACCGCGATCAGCAGCAGCGACAGCGCGACCGCGGCGTCGGCATCGGTCTCGCGCTGCAGGTAGATCTCGAGCGGCAGCGTGCGGGTGACTCCCTGCAATGAGCCGGCGAACGTCAGCGTCGCCCCGAACTCACCGAGGGAGCGGGCGAACGCCAGCACGGCGCCCGACACCAGCCCCGGTAGCACCAGCGGCAGGGTCACGGTGCGCAGCACCGTGGTGGGCCGGGCTCCCAGCGTGGCGGCGACGTTGTCGTAGCCCGAACCCGCCGAGCGCAGCGCCCCTTCGAGGCTGACGACCAGGAAAGGCAGCGACACGAAGGACTGCGCCAGCACCACCGCAGTGGTGGAGAACGCGATCTGGACACCGATCACTTCGAGATGCTGCCCGATCAACCCCTGCCGACCGAAGGTGTACAGCAGGGCGATGCCGCCGACCACCGGCGGCAGCACCAGCGGCAGCAGCACCAGGGCCCGTAATGCCGATCGGCCACGGAACCGACCGCGGGCCAGCGCAAGTGCCATCGGGACCCCGACGAGCACGCACACCACGGTGCTCGCCGTCGCCGTCTTCAAGCTCAGAATCAGTGCGGCCCGCGAGGATTCGGACGTGATCAACGGGATGAACCGGTCCCAGTCGATCGTGAGCAGAATGGCGACCAGCGGTGTGATCACGAACAGTGCGCCGGCCAGTGCCGGCGCGTAAATCCAGGCCGGAAGTCCGACCTGGACCGGGCCGGGTGGCCTGCGGTGAATGATCACGGTTCGCCGAACCCCGCCGCCGCCAGGACCTCCCGACCTTGTGGCCCGTTCACCAGGTCGATGAAGTCCTGCGCCGCTTCCGGACGGGCGGATTCGGCGAGCAGGGCGATCGGGTAGTGGTTCACCGCGCGAGAGGACTCCGGGAACGGGACGGTGGTCACCTTGTCGCCGGCCGCGGCGGCGTCGGTGACATACACCAGCCCCGCGTCCGCCTGCCCGGAGGTGATCTTGCCCAACACGTCGGTGACGGCGGACTCCTCACTCACCGGAGACAGGGTCACCTCGGCGGCCTTCTCGAGCCTCGCGGCCGCCGCCCCACACGGCACCTGCGGTGCACACATCACCAGCTGCGTTCCCGGCCAGGCCAGATCAGCGAAAACGGTTATGCCACTGGGGTTTTCGGGCGGAGTGACGATGGTCAGCGTGTTGGTGGCGAAGGCGGCGGGGCCGCCGGACACCAGGCCCGCCTCGACCGCCTCGGTCATGCTGGTGGCGTCGGCGGAGGCGAACACGTCGGCCGGGGCGCCCTGGATCAGCTGGGCGACGAGGTCGGAGGAGCCGGCGAAGTTGAACGTCACCGTCGTTCCCGGGTTGTCGGTTTCGTACCGACTGCCCAACGCGGTGAACGTGGATCTCAGTGACGCTGCGGCGAAGACGACGATGTCGCCGGCGCCGCTCGGTGACGGCGAACAACCGACACCCAGGGTTGCGGCACACAGCACCGTGGTCACCGCGATCACCGCTCTCACGAGCTGCCCGCGGGTGTCTCGATGATCACGGTGGTCGCCTTGACCACCGCCTCGGCGACCACGCCCGGCTCGAGGCCCAGCTGACTTGCCGACTCCGAGCTCATCAGCGACACGACGGTGAACGGGCCGCACTGCATCTGGACCTCGGCCATCACCCGGTCTGTGGTCACCTTCGTGACCAGGCCCACGAACCGGTTGCGCGCGGAGCTACCCACATCGAGGAGGTCGGGCGGTGGCGACGCGTGCTCGCGGGCGAACCCGGCCAGCACGTCACCGGCGATCACCTTGCGGCCCACCTCGTCCTTGTGTGACGCCAGGTCGCCGCTGTCGATCCAGCGGCGCACGGTGTCATCGCTGACCCCGAGAAGCGCAGCGGCCTCCCTGATGCGAATGGCCGGAACCATACAGGCAGTCCTTCCGCAAATACGTAGTAAATATCGCATTCTATCCGTATCCGCGGAGTAAACCGATTCGCGAGTGTGGGATCAGTGCACGGGTGTCACTCGTCGTCGTCGTCGAGTACCGAGAACGGCTCGGTCGGGGTCTCGACCACCATCAGCTGTGCGGCCGACTCGGACGGCACCACGTTGCGAGTCAGCGCCTGCAGCGCGCGTTCGGTGCCCACGTCACGACCGGCCTGCTCGGAGAGCAGCCAGCGCACCTCCAGCAGGTCGCAATACGCCTGGATCGGCGTCCCGGTGCCGCCGACCGCGGCGTGCGCGCGGTGCATCATCGGCGTGGCCACCTCCATCACCCACAACTGCGCGGCGGTGCGTTCGTCGACATCGTGACCGGCCTCGCGGCACAACTGTCCCTGATAGGCCAGCAGATCGCCGAGAAGGATGCGCGCCTGCCCCTCACCGACGTCGAGGCCGGCGAGCCGCTGCAGCTGGGTGGCGTGGTAACGGCGGTCACCCACCGCCACGTGTAGCCGGACCTGGTCGGCGGCACCCGCCGGGTCATCGGCGACCGGCTGCATCGACACCTCGTCGACGGCGAAACCGAGCTCGTTGAGCTTGCGGATGGTCCCCTCGACCCGGTACCGGTCGGCGAAGCCGAAGGTCGGCTCGGAGTGCAGCAAGTCCCACAGTCGCTGGTAGCGCGTCCTGATATCGAGCGCCTCGTTGATGAATCCCGGCTCCAGTTCCGGCTTTTCGAGCTTGGCCGCCACATCTAACAGGCCCGCCGCGACGTTCTCCACAGTGATGTCGACGTCGTGCGTGCGTTGTCCGTCGGACAGGCGAGGATGCACCTCGCTGGTCTCTGCGTCGACGAGAAACGCCTGCAGCACCTGCCCGTCCCGGGAGAACAGCGTGTTGGCCAGCGAGCAGTCACCCCAGAAGACCCCGTGTCGGTGGAGTTCGACGAGCAGCGTGGCCATCGCGTCGAACAACCGAGCGCGGTGTTTGGGTGCGTCGGGGGGCAATCGCATGAACAGCCGCCGATACTGCCAAGATCCGACCAGGTAGCGGGTCAACAGGATCGCGGTGTCGAAGTCCGGCTGGAACACCAGCCCCGCGGGCCGGACGGAGTTCAGACACATCTCCTCGAGGCGGCGCAGGACGTCGTACTCGCGCGCGGCGATCCGCGGGGGCAGCTCCTTGAGTGCCCACAGCTCGCCGTCGGATTCGACGAACTTGACCAGGTGCCTGCTCGGTCCGACCGCGATGTCGCGCAGCGGGACCTCCGGCGCGCTCCAGTCCGCCAGCGGGCGATCCCACGGCAGCGCGAGCAGTCCCGGACGTGGTGCCCGAAGTCGCAGCTCGGGAGCCGCCATCGCGGTTGAGGCTCCGCAGCTCAGCCGTTGGTCGCTGCGTGCCGTCCGCGCGATTCGGGTTCGTGTGCCTCGCGCGAGCGCTCGTCGGTCCCATGCTCCTCGCGCGAGCGCTCGTCGGTCGTGGTGCGGGTGAGGTTGTCCCCGGTCTGCGGGTCGAACAGGTGCAGCCGTTCGTCGTCGAGCCACAGCGTGGCCTTGTCACCCGAGCGCACCCGGCTCAGCGGGTCCAGCTCCACACAGATCTGCGTGCGCAGTTGCTCGCTGTCTAGCTCACTGGCCAGTTCGGCGAGTTGTCCGGAGATCTCCGTCGTCGCCTCGAACGGCACGAACGCGTACTGCTCGTTACCCAGCCACTCGGTCACGTCGATCTCCACGTCGAAAGTGACTCCGCGCGAGCGCTTGTCGGTGTCGACGAACTCCGCGTCCTCGAAGGCCCCGGGACGGATTCCGGCGATGTAGACCTTCCCGTCCTCGACGACCCCCCGCCACTCGTCGCGCAGCGGCACCCTCGTGAACGGTAACTCGATCTCGTTGCCCTCTACCTTCGCGGGCACGAAGTTCATCGGGGGAGACCCGATGAAGCCGGCGACGAAGAGGTTGACCGGCTGGTCATAGAGTTCGCGAGGGCTTGCGACCTGCTGCAGCACACCCTTTTTCAGCACCGCGACCCGATCTCCGAGAGTCATGGCTTCGGTCTGGTCGTGGGTGACGTAGACCGTTGTGACACCGAGGCGGCGTTGCAGCCGCAGGATCTCGGTGCGCATCTGCCCACGCAGCTTGGCGTCGAGGTTGCTCAACGGCTCGTCGAACAGGAACGCGTCGGCCTGACGGACGATCGCGCGGCCCATCGCCACCCGCTGGCGCTGCCCACCGGAAAGGTTGGCCGGCTTGCGTTCGAGGTGCTCGCCGAGCTCGAGGGTGTCCGCGGCGTCGGTGACCAGCTTGCGGATCTCGTCGTCGGAGTGCTTGCCGGACAACCGGAGCGGGAACGCGATGTTCTCGAACACCGTCAGGTGTGGATACAGCGCGTAGTTCTGGAACACCATCGACAGGTTGCGGTCACGGGGCGCCTTGTCGTTGACGCGCTTGTCGCCGATCAGCATGTCGCCGGAGGTGATGTCCTCCAGCCCGACGATCATTCGCAGCAGCGTCGACTTCCCGCAGCCCGAAGGGCCGACGAGGATCACGAACTCACCGTCGGCGATGTCGAGGCTCACGTCGTTGACGGCCGGAAAGCCGTCACCGTACTTCTTGACGATATTGCGCATCGTGATTGCTGCCATGAGGTTATCCCTTCACTGCTCCGGAGGTCAGACCGGCGACGATGCGCCGCTGGAAGATGAGGACCAAGATGACGACGGGGATCGTGACGATCACCGACGCGGCCATGATGTAGGGCACCGGCGACTCGAAATACGAGGCACCCTGGAAGAACGCCAGCGCCGCAGGCACGGTACGGGCGCTGTCGGTGGATGTCAGCGAGATGGCGAAGAGAAAGTCGTTCCAGCAGAAGAAGAACGTCAGGATCGCCGTGGTGAACACCCCCGGTGCCGCCAACGGCACGATCACCTTGCGGAACGCCTGCCACTGCGTGGCGCCGTCCACCTGAGCGGCGTGCTCCATCTCCCAGGGGATCTGCCGGAAGAACGCCGACATCGTCCAGATAGACAAGGGCAGTGCGAATGTCAGGTACGGGATGATCAGTCCGAGCCAGGTGTCGTAGATGCCCAGGCTTCGCCACATGTCGAACAACGGACCGACCAGTGCGGCCTGCGGGAACATGGCGATGCCCAGTGCCAGCGAAAGAAGTACCTTTTTGCCCGGGAAGTCCAGCCGCGCAATGGCATAGGCGGCGAACATCGCGATGATCACCGAGATGACCGTCGCGATGACCGCAATGCCGATCGAGTTGATCAGCGCGCGGATGAACAGCGGCTGGCTGAAGATCTGGACGAAGTTGTCCATGGTGAACGTGCTCGGCAGGAACTGCGGGTCACGCGAGACGATGTCTGACGGCGGCTTGAAGGCCAGGCTGATCATCCACAGCAGCGGAACAAAGCTGTAGATCAGGATGACGATGCCGGCGATCGTCCACCACCGGGTGCTCTTGGCGCTGGTCACTGGTCACCCCTGACTTGCGAGAGGTCGGTTTTGAAGACCTTGATGAACAGCCACGCAATGGCGACCACGGACAGGAACAGCAGCACCGAGACCGCAGAACCCATACCGAGGTTCACCAGCGTGACGTTTTGTCGATAGGCCAGGAATGAGATGGTCTCGGTGTTGTTCGCACCGGCCGTCATCACGTACGGGTTGTCGAATATTCGCCACGCATCGAGGGTGCGGAACAGCAGCGCCACCATGATCGCGGCCTTCATGTTCGGCAGCGTGATCTTCCAGAGGCGTTGCCATGCGGTGGCGCCGTCGACCTTCGCGGCCTCCTGCATGTCTTCGGGGACCTGCACCAGGCCGGCCAGCAGCAGCAGCGAGATGAACGGGGTGGTCTTCCAGATCTCGGACAGGCAGATGACGAAGATCGCCGACCAGCGGTCACCGAACCAGTCGAAGTCGGTGATGTTGAGCCACTGGTTGACGAACCCCGAGTCGACCGCGAATGCGTAGCGCCAGATGAACGCCGAGACCACCGTGACGATGCCGTACGGGATCAGGATCGCGGTGCGCAATGGCCCCCGGCCGCGAACGATCCGCAGCATCACGAACGCGAACCAGAAGCCGAGGACGAGTTCGATGGCGACGGTGACGACAGTGATCGCGAGCGTGGTGACGAAGTCGTTCCACCACACCGGGTCGGTGAGGATGACCCCGTAGTTGCCAAGCCCGACAAAACTACGTCCCTGCGGATCGGTCAGGCGGTAGTTGTACAGCGACAGCACCAATGCGTATCCCAGCGGGTACGCGGTGACCAGCAGCATCACCACATACGACGGCAGCGTCAGGTAGATGCCGAGCCTGCGCTCGCCGCGGACCCGCTCGCTGAACGCCGGCTTGTCGGGGTCCTTCTGGATGGGTGCACTCTCGACGGTTGTCACAACAGTCGCCTCCCCGCGAGCACGTCAGCCATGAACTCGTCTGTCCTCTCCGGGGTTTGCGCGGTCACCGACGCCGGCGGGTGCCACGTCTGGGTGATCGCCCCGGCGACGTCGGTGTAGAAGGGCGTCAAGGGCCGAGGTCCACCCTCGGCGATGGATTCCCGGATCAGGTCCGCGTTGTCGTACTCGGCACGGATGTCCGGGTTATCGTAGGACGCCGCGTACGGCGACGGTTCACTTTCGTCGAGCATGTACTGGGTGGCTTTGGGCTCGGCGTTGATGCATTCGACCAACGCGACCGCCTCGTCGGGGTGCTCCGAGTAGGCGCCGATACCCAGGTTGGCGCCGCCGAGGGGTGGTGCGCTGGGGCGGTCGGGGAACACCCTCGGGTAACGGGCCCAGCCGATGTCGTCTACCACTTCCTGCGGGAGCGTGCCTTCCTCGGCGGCGCTGCGGGCCGCCGCGAGCACGTAGGGCCAGTTGAGCATGAACATGCCCTCTTCCGACTGGAACGTGGCGCGGGCCTGCTCTTCGGCGGCGTTGGACAGGTCGACCGGAGCGGCGCTGGAACGCGCGAGATTGCCGACGATCTCGGCGGCCTTGTCTCCGGCCGGGCTGGCCATGGACGGTTTCGCGTTGCGGCCGGCCTCGACGTCCTGGAGCACCTCACCGCCGGCCGACAACACCAGTGCGTTGATCCAGACCATGTAGCCCTCGTACCGCTGGCCCTGGGTGGAGATCTTCTTGCCTTGCCCCACAGCGGCTTTGAGCATCTCGTCCCATGTGAAGGTCGGGCTGGTGGGGTCCACTCCTGCCGCGGCCGCCTCCGATTTGCGGTACCAGAGGAGCTGAGCATTGGACTTGTACGGCGCTCCGAACAGTTGGTCGTCCCACATACCCGTCTCGACCGGCGACGGCAGCATCCCGGCGGTGAGGCGTGCGGACTCCTCGGCGGTGTAGGGGCGCAGGAATCCCGCGTTGGCGAATTCCGCGGTGAACACCACGTCGAGGCTCAGCACGTCGATCGAGGAGTCCCCGGCGGCAAGGCGGCGGACCATTTGCTCCCGTTGGGCGGTCGCGGTGCTGGGCAGCGATTCGATGCGCACCTGGTACGCGCCGCCCGAGGCGTCCGCGCATTCCTGGGCACGCGCCACTGAGCCGCCGTTGTCCGGCAGGATGTACCACGTCAGGGTCGGCGGCCCACCCCCGCTGCCGCATCCGGACAACAGGGTAGCCGCGACCAGAGGCGCGCTGGCCAGCGCGATTGCGCGGCGGCGTCGCCCTCGGGCGAACTGAATTCGTTTCATCACGTCCTCGTCCAAGAAGCCTGCAACGACGCCCGGGTCCGGATGAGGGCCACGGGCAGCACATTCGGTACGCCGATGAGTGTGTCACAGTTCACAACGATGATGGGGCAGTGGTGTCATCGCGGCGGGGCGGTCGACCCGCGGATCACCAGTCGGGTGGGCAGCGTCGTCACCACGGGCTCGGTCTCGGGTGCTTCGGGGTCGAGCCGGGCCAGCGCCTGAAGCGCCGCGATCCGGCCCTGCTCGCGTACCGGCTGAGCGACCGTCGTCAGATCACTGAGGTCGGCTGACGGGTGGTCGTCGACACCGATCACCGAGACTTGCTGGGGGACAGAGATTCCTGACCTCCGCAGGGTCCGCAGTGCGCCCAGTGCCATCTCGTCGGAATGGCAGAAGACGGCGGTGGGCAGCTCCGGACGGCTCAGCAGCGTCTCCATACCTCGCGCGCCGCCGTCGATACCCCACTCGACGGTCACCACGGTCGAGTCACCCAGGCCGGCCGCGCCGACCAGCCGGTGAAACCCGCGGATCCGGGCCTCGTTGGTGGCCCACGGGATTCCCTCGTCGTCGCCGGCCTGGATCATCGCGATGTCCCGGTGGCCGATGCGCAGCAGGTGCCCGACGGCTTGTTGCGCGGCCATCTCGTCGTCGATACCGACCCACGGCTGACCGTCACGAGGATGGTGACCTCCGACGAACACCGTGGGAAGTCCGAGTTGGTCCAGCCGGGTGTGCTCACGGGTGGTCAACGGAACGGAGACGACGATCACCGCGTCGACCTTGCGGCGCAACGGGAGTGCTTCGAAGAACCGATGCCGCGCCGCGGGATCCGGCAGTGCACAGAGCACCAGATCCACGCCGACCGCGTCGAATTCGCCGGCGATACCGGCGAGCACGGTCGAGTAGAACCACGCGTCGATTCGGGGCACCACCACACCGACGCGGCCTGTGGGTCCCCCCGACAGCCGGGACGCCTCCGGCGAGACCACGTAGGCCAGTTCGCGCGCCGCCGAGAGGATTCGTTCCCGAGTGGCGGGCGAGACGCCGCTCTCACCCCGCAGGGCACGCGACACCGACGCGATCGAGACACCCGACCGCTGGGCCACGTCGGTCATGTTGACCGCTTGTTTCGGGATCATCGGACCCGAGAATAGCGCAACGTAAATAGTTACGTATATAGGGAACGGATTGACAATATGGAGTGTTTTCTGGACCCTGGGAACGTAAACGATTACGCAATGAGTCAGAGGAGAGCCGTGTCCGTCACAACCCCGTCGTGGTGGCAGACCGCCGTCGTCTACCAGGTCTACATCCGCAGCTTCGCCGACGGCAACGGCGATGGCATCGGCGATGTCGCCGGGATGCGCGCCCGGCTGCCGTACCTGTCGCAACTCGGGGTCGACGCCATCTGGATCAATCCCTGGTATCCCTCGCCAATGGCCGATGCGGGTTACGACGTCGCCGACTACCGCGACATCGAACCGTCCTATGGCACCTTGGACGAGGCGCAGGCGCTCATCGCCGAGGCGCACGCGCTGGGTTTGCGAGTGCTGCTCGACATCGTGCCCAACCACACCTCCGACGAGCATGCGTGGTTCCGAGCGGCGCTCGCCGGTGAACCCGGCACGCGGCAGCGCTACCACTTCCGGACAGGTCGTGGGGTCGACGGCGAGCTACCGCCCAACAACTGGCAGAGCGTCTTCGGCGGCCCGGCATGGACAAGAATTGGCGACGCCCCGGGGTCCCCGTGGTATCTGCATCTGTTCGCGCCCGGTCAGCCCGACCTCAACTGGGACAACGACGAGGTTCGCAGCGAATTCGAGGACATCCTGGCGTTCTGGTTCGACCGCGGCGTCGACGGCTTCCGCATCGACGTGGCGCACGGACTGGTCAAAGAGGCAGGGCTGCCTGACGAGGAAGATGTCCTCGACACCGCACAGACCCTCGTCGAGCACCGGGAGGGGCACCCCGCCTGGGATCAGGACGGGGTGCACGAGGTCTACCGGGGATGGCGGGCGGTGGCTCAACGCTATTCGCCGGAGCGGATTTTCATCGCCGAAGCCTGGGTGCCCAGCAATGAGCGGCTCGCCCGTTACCTGCGCCCCGACGAACTGCACACCGCCTTCCAATTCGACTTCCTGCGCGCGCCGTGGCGCGCCGAGTTGCTGCGCGCGGTGGTCGACGATGCCATCGCCGGCGCGGCCACGGTCGGCGCGCCGCCCACCTGGGTGCTGTCCAACCACGACGTGACCCGGACGGTGACGCGGTTCTCCCGATCGCAGCCGACGCATCTGGTCGGAACGGACTGGGAGCGCGGGCGCTGGGGTGATGAGGATCCTGACCACATCCTGGGACGTAAACGCGCCCGCGCGGCGGCGCTGCTGCAGCTCGCGCTGCCGGGCACCGCCTACGTGTACCAGGGCGAAGAGCTGGCCCTCGAGGAAATCGAGGACCTGCCCGACGAGGTACGCCAGGATCCGACGTGGTCCCAGTCCGGGTTCACCGACGTCGGCCGCGACGGATGTCGAATCCCGTTGCCGTGGAACGCGACGTCGGCACCCTACGGATTCGCACCCGACGACGGCGCCGCGACGTGGCTGCCCCAGCCGGCGCACTGGGCAGAGCACAGCGTCGAGGCGCAGGATCGCGACCCGGACTCCACCCTCAATCTGTACCGGTCGGCGTTGCGGTTGCGCCACTCGCTGTGGCGCGATGCCGGTGACGTCAAGTGGCTGGACGTCGGCCCAGAGGTCGCCGCGTTCGAACGCGGCGGTGTCCAGTGCTGGGTCAACACCGGCGAGACCGACGTGAGGCTGCCCGAGGTGGCGACCGTGGCGCTCTCGTCAGTCCGGGCCGTCGACCGCCTCCTGCCCCCGGATGCGGCCGCGTGGCTCACGTTTGCGGAGCCCACCGAGTAGGGACCCATGAGAGGTCTTTGTGCCCTCTTTCTGACCCCCTTGTGTGGCGCACCCTGGATCCACACGAACTATGAAGGGGGGCGCGATGAGCGGTCACTTCGCAGACCTCGAGACCATCCGGTCCGCGCTGTCGCTGGCGGCACGTGCTCCGTCGGTGCACAACTCACAGCCCTGGCATTGGCGGGTGGGGGAAGACAGTCTGCACTTGTATGCGAACGGTGAACTGCTTCTGCCGCATACCGATCCCGATGGCCGGGATCTCATGCTCAGCTGCGGTGCGGCGTTGAATCACTGCGTGGTGGCGCTGGCCGCACTGGGCTGGCAGACCAAGGTCCGACGATTTCCCAACCCCGCCGAGCCCGATCACCTCGCCACCCTCGAGTTGTATCCCTATCCTCCCGCAGACCTCGACGTGGCCTTGGCTGCGGCGATCCCACGCCGGCGCACCGACCGCCGCCACTACAGTTCCTGGCCGGTACCCCGCGCCGACATCGCGCTGATGGGTGCGCGGGCTGCCCGAGCCGGGGTGCTACTGCGCAGGGTCGACGATCTCGACAACCTGAAGAGGTTGGTGAACGACGCCGCGTTCCGGCACGGGGCCGACAAGGATTACCTTGCCGAGTTGGCCACCTGGAGTGGTCGGTACGCGTCGACAGCAGGGGTGCCTGCGAAAAGTGTGCCCGGATCCGACGGCACGGGACCGATCCCGACGCGGACCTTCGCCGGTGGTGTGCTGCATCAGGCTCCTCACACCGAGCCCCAAGACGAGCACGCCGTCGTCGTCGCGCTGGGCACGGTCGACGACGGATCGTTGTCCCGGCTGCGT
The DNA here is from genome assembly GCF_902705885.1 of Mycolicibacterium austroafricanum. Lineage (GTDB taxonomy): Bacteria > Actinomycetota > Actinomycetes > Mycobacteriales > Mycobacteriaceae > Mycobacterium > Mycobacterium vanbaalenii_A. The sequence goes on from NZ_CACSIP010000005.1 coordinate 28,833, forward strand.
GCGGGCGAGGCCACCAGCATTGTGTTGCTGACGGCAACGGCGCAGGGGTTGGCGAGTTGCCCGATCACCGAGCCGTTGGAGATTGCCGAGACACGGGACCTGCTGCGCAGTGATGTCTTCGGCGCCGAAGGACATCCGCAGATGCTGCTTCGGATCGGTTGGGCCCCGGTCAACGCCGATCCATTGCCTGCGACTCCGCGCCGCGGTCTTTCGGAAGTCGTTGTCCGGCTGGACGGCTCGCCGCTGCTGTGAGCGCTGGACCCTAGGCCGGACCTGCTGATCCCGGGTGGTTCTGCCGATCGAGCCTGGACACGAACACCGCCGCCTGGGTGCGACGCTCCATCCCGAGTTTGGCCAGCAGCCGCGAGACGTAGTTCTTCACCGTCTTCTCGGCGAGGAACATCCGCGCCGCAATCTGCTTGTTGGTCAGCCCCTCACCGAGCAGGTCGAGAAGCACCCGTTCCTGATCGGTCAGACCTGAAAGAGGATCGGCGTGGCCACCCTCCCCGCGGAGTTTGGCCATCAGTGCGGCCGCCGCCCGGTTGTCGAGAAGGGAACGCCCTGCGCCGACCTCTTTGATCGCCTTCGCCAGTTCCATGCCCTTGATGTCTTTGACCACGTATCCGCTCGCCCCGGCCAGTATCGCGTCGAGCATCGCCTCGTCCGAGGTGAACGAGGTGAGCATGAGGCAGCGGAGATCGGGCAGCCGGGAGAGCAGATCGCGGCACAGTTCGATGCCGTTGCCGTCCGGCAGCCGAACGTCGAGAACGGCGACGTCGGGTTGCATCGCCGGGATCCGTGTCATCGCCTCGCCCACCGAGCCGGCCTCGCCGACTACATCGAGTTCGGGGTCACTGTTGAGCAGGTCGATCAGGCCACGCCTGACGACTTCGTGGTCGTCCACCAGGAATACGGTCACCATGTTGCGATTGACGCCTCTCTCGGCACTGTTCACAGTGCGTTGTGCGGTTCACAGATCAGGATCGAACAGTCGCTGTCGCGCAGGGCGGCGTTGCCGGGCGGACCGACGAGTGCAGCCACGCCACCCGCTCGTTCGCGACCGGCGACCACCAGCTGGATGGAGTCGGCGTTGGCGGCGAGGTAGTCCAGGGTGTCGCCGCGGGTCTGCACTGATGTGATGTCGAGGTCGGGGTAGCGACGCTGCCATTCGGCCAGCCGACGCTGCTGGCGCTGGGGCTGGACATCGGAGATCGTTCCGACGGGGGTCAGGACCCGGACCGAAGCCCGCCGCCGCCGTGCTTCCTCGAGGCCGCGCTGCAAGACCGTGTCGCTTTCGGCAGCGTTATCGACCTCGATGACCACCGCGCGGTCTGTGGCGTTGGTGTGGGGACGATGGGTCCGCACGATCGCAACAGGGCAGCGGGCGGTCGCCGACAGCGCCGCCGCGGTGGACCCGATGCGCCCCCGGGTGGCGTGCTTGAGGCCCCGCGCCCCGACACACAGCATCGCCGCGGATTGCGCCGCCGCCAGCAGTGCCTCGATGGGTCGGCCATGGAGGATCTCCCGTTCGAGTTCGACGGCGCGCCCGGTCGACTCCAGGGCAGTGAGCGCAGAGCGCACCGCCGCCTCGGCCGTCGCGACGCGGTGGGACTGCGCCTGCGCATCGATGTCCGGGTGCTCGGAAGGTTCGATCACACAGACCAAGCGCAACGGGACACCGAGTTCGACCGCTTCATCGACTGCCCACAGGCCTGCATCCACCGCGGCCGCGGAACCGTCGATTCCCACCACGACGCCGGATGTCCGACTGTCCTCTATCACTCTCGCCCCCTGTGCAATTGAAGTACTTCGTCGACCGGGCGGCGCGGAGTCGGGGGAGGTGTGGCATCCAACGCCGGCGCGAGCCCCACCCGCACGAGTGTTTGCGGGATGGCATCGCCCGGGATGAGTGCGGCGATGATATCGCGGCCCGTCGGCACCTCGGTGATGTGGCTGAACGTGCACGTCGACAGCCCTGCTGCAGCAGCGTCCAGTAGGACAGCGGAAAGCACTTCACCACAGTGCAATACGCTGTGGCTGGAGTCTTCTTCGGTCGATATCGCCAGGATCTTCGACTGGTCGTGATCAACCTCGGTGCGGCGTTCGGCTTGCGCGACGACGGGAAATGTTCGTCCGACATCGACGCGGTCGCTTTCGGCTGCCGATATCAGTGAACTCTGCGGAATTCCTTCATGACTGACGAACCCGGCGGTCCACCACGACAGTTCGGAGTGATACTCCGCATCGTAGACGCGCAGTGCCTCAACCAGATCAGAGGCCTCCGCCACAGAGTTGCGGAACTCGTCGGCAACCACATCCACCCGGATACCGCCGGACGTCGTGTGCTGTCTGAACGAGCTTGCCAAGTCCTCCCAGCCCGGTGGCGCGGTCAGCGGAAGCCGGTCGCTGCGACGCAACAGGATCGCATCGGCCCGGCGCCGTTGCAGGTCGGAGACCGCCGCCGCGGTGAACGTGATCGTCGCAAGGTGAAGGGGGTCGGCAGGGTCGGGAAAGCGTTGTACGGCAGCCCGCCACCCAGAGGCGGCCATCGCCACGCGGAAATGATCGAGTACCGCACCGCAGCTGATCAAGGCCTCGCGGCCGGTCGTGTCGGCCGACCGGACAAGGCGGGCGGGGTCGGCGAACAGTTCGACGGTGTCGTCGGTGGCGACCCAGCGCCAGGGTTGACTGTTGTGCAGTGAAGGTGCCCTGCAAGCCAACTGCAGCGCGTCGACGATCACCTCGCATCGAGGTTGTATCGCGGGCATCGGGCCTCCGTTCGGTGCACCGTAAGCATTGCTGCTCTGCTGCTGGACCGGACAGGGCCAATAGTCCTCAACCGACGGGCGATGAGACACCAGTCCGAACAGCGTCCACCCGCGCGAACGCCGAGGCGGCTGGTTGTCCGATGCTGTGCGTCAGCGCCGGCAAGGATCACAATGTGGCGCAGGGGATCTCACGGCGGATCGGCACCCGCTACCGCGCCGAAAACCAGGTACAGGCACTAGTCCACGGACGACTGTGCGTCCTCGACCAGGCCGGTGGCGACCTTGATCAACGGCACATTCGAATCCTGCGACAACTTGCGCAACAGCTCGAAGGCCTGGACGGCGTTCACCCCGTATCGCTCCATGATCATGCCCTTGGCCTGGCCGATGATGTCGCGGCTGGACAAGGCCCGGCGGAACTGCTCGTCACGGCGCGCCGAGTTCCACGCCACCGATGAGTGCGCCGCGAAGACCCGTCCCAGGTCACGCGAGTCGGTGTCGAAGGCGCCGGGTTGCTCGGAGAACACGTTCAAGGCGCCGACCGTCTCGCCGGCGATGAACATCTGGAACGCCATGATCGACCGGATGGGCGTCTCGGCCAGGACATCGCGGCGGTAGTTCGGGAACCGGTCGTCGGTCGCGAGGTCGGCGACGTGGATGATCTTCTCGTCCCACGCCGCGGTCAGGCACGGGCCTTCCTGGTGGCGCTCCTGGATCTTGTCGAGGAGCAGCGGCCAGTGGTGCGACGCCGCCGGGGTGTCGACTTTCTTGGCGTTCCGGGTGAGGGTGATCCCGGCGTACTGCGCCCCCGGGATCTCCACGGCGGCATGTTCGGCCAACTCTGCCACGACGGTGTCGGAATCGGTGTCTGGCCTGTTGTGCAGCCCCTGCACCAGCTCCGCGACACGCAGATGCGCAGTCTCCAAGCCGGCTTTATCGTTCACCGTCACCGTCCGTTTGGTATCGAGCCAGATTCTCGGTGTTCAGGTTACCTGTGACCACCGCGAATGGCCCACGCATGACGATTTACGAGTCTGTGACCGCCCGGCGGCCGGTCACAGGGCGCGAAGGTAGCGATCGGTGACGCGGCGCTGCACCAGTGAGGTGACGGGAGAGCCCAGCCGGCTCCACCACGTCGCGTGCCGGGAGAACGCGATCACCTCGGCGATCACGTTGTCGGTGGTGGGGTCGTAGCGGACCAGGAACAGTTCCTCGCCGGATTCCGCATGTCCGGGCAGCGTGCCGTAGGCGAAACCACGGCGGTCGGGCTCGTCGACGACGTAGACGACCCGGCACGGGGCAACCACCGGGCCGAGGTGCACCAGCACCTCGGCGCCGACCTCGGCGACCGGGGTCGTCGCCTCCACCCGCAGACCTGCCCCGCGCAGCATGCCCCAGCGCATACCGCGCGCGGCAGCCTGGTCGAAACGGTCCCGGCCGCAGCCGATCACCGACGATTTGCGCAGGTGGTGGTACCCGGACGGCATCGGTCCTGCGGTCGCCCCGACCTCGGTGTACGTCAGCGGCTTTCCGGACAGGGCGCTCAGATTCACAGGTGTCAGCTTGTCACCGTCGGCGTAGCGTCGTCACCGTGACGTCGACCTTCATCCTCGGTGGAGGAGAACTTCGCCGCCACGGAGATCGACCTCACCGACGCCGAATTCAGCACGCTGAGCAAAGCCGGGGAAGCCGACACATGAGACAACCAATACGGTAAGCGGGTGAGCGCCCACGAATCCGTCGATGTGCACGCAGGTGGGGGATTCAATCCGCCGGAACCCACCCGCAGTGGCGGACCGGACTACGGGCGTTTCGTCGAGGCGGTGCGATCGCTGCAGGACCGTGCCCGCGCCGCCGACGCGCCCGACGAGGTGATCACCGAAGCCGCCGACCTGCTCGAGAGGGCGTCGCAGCTGCTCGCCCCCTACGACGCCGATGAATGGTCGTCGCCTTCGGGACGCAGGATGGACCTGCCCAATCGCGGCAACATCCTGCAGGTACCGGTGGACTTGCACGTCACTGACGACGGCCGCGTCGCGGGCACCGCGGTGTTCCGCCGCTTCTACCTCGGTCGCAACGGGGCCGCCCACGGCGGCGCCGTGGCGCTGCTGTTCGATTCGCTGCTCGGGTTCACCGCGTTCAAACTCAGTCACAGCCGCGCGCAACGGACCGCGTTCCTGCACGTCGACTACCGCAACATCGCCCCGGTGGAAAAGCAGCTGCGGGTCGACGCGGGCATCGACTCGATGGAGGGTCGCAAGATCTTCGTCTCCGGCCGGATCCGCGACGGAGACGACGTGGTCGCCGAGGCGCATGCCCTGTTCGTCACGTTGAAACCCGGGCAACCATGAGCGAGGGCGGCCGGCGGGTGCTGTTGACCCGGCGGTGGGCGCGCTGGCGCGACGGTCTGCGCGAACGACGCGTCGCCGACCTCGTGTACCGACTCGTCGTCGGTGTGGTCGGCCTGCTGGTTCTCGCCGTCGGCATCGTCGCGATCCCGTATCCGGGCCCGGGCTGGGCGATCGTGTTCGTCGGACTGGCCATTCTGGCCACCGAGTTCGACTGGGCGCGCAGAATGCTGGCATACGCGCGCAGGCGCTACGACGCCGCGATGGACTGGTTCAAGCAGCAAGGTCTGTGGGTGAAGGTGCTGGGTGCGGTCTTCACCGTGGCGATCACAGTGCTGACCTTGTGGCTGGTCGGCGTCCTCGACTGGGCAGGGGAGTTGGTCAACATCGAGCACGAGTGGCTGGATAGCCCTATTGGTATCGGGGCGTGAGGGTCGACCCCGATAGCATGGTCGCGGTCAGCGGCCTGACCTCCGCCCGACGCACCACCGAATGTCCCGAGAGTTTGGAGATCCCGCGATGAGCGCCCCCGCCAGCACCGCCCTAGCAGCCCCGATCCGGGTCGCTGCCGGGACGACCGCAGGGCAGGCGGTGCGCGAGGCCGGCTTGCCGGCCAGGGGCGCCCCCGACGCCGTGGTCGTCGTGCGCGATGCGGACGGGCGGCTGCGCGACCTGTCGTGGGTACCCGACGTCGACGTCGAGGTCACCCCCGTCGCGGCCGACACCGAGGACGGGCGAAGCGTCATCCGCCACTCGGCCGCCCACGTCCTCGCCCAGGCGGTGCAGGCGTTGTTCCCCGACGCCCGGCTGGGCATCGGGCCGCCGATCACCGACGGGTTCTACTACGACTTCGAGGTCGCCGAGCCGTTCACTCCGGAGGATCTCGAGGCGCTCGAGAAGCGGATGCGCCAGATCGTCAAGGACGGCCAGCTGTTCTCGAGACGGGTCTACGAGTCCAAGGACGCTGCCCGCGAAGAGCTCAAGGGCGAGCCGTACAAACTCGAACTCATCGACGACAAGTCCGGTGATCCTGCCGTCATGGAGGTCGGTGGAGACGAACTGACCGCGTACGACAATCTCAATCCCCGCACCCGCGAACGCGTTTGGGGCGATCTGTGCCGCGGCCCGCACATCCCCACCACGAGGTACATCCCGGCGTTCAAGTTGACGCGCAGTTCGGCCGCCTACTGGCGTGGCGATCAGGACAACGCAAGCCTGCAGCGCATCTACGGCACCGCTTGGGAGTCCCAGGAGGCGCTCGACAGGCACCTCGAACTGCTCGAGGAGGCGCAGCGTCGCGATCACCGCCGCATCGGTGCGGAACTCGATCTGTTCAGCTTCCCCGACGAGATCGGATCGGGCCTTCCGGTCTTCCACCCCAAGGGCGGCATCGTGCGCCGCGAGCTGGAGGACTATTCGCGCCGCAAGCACATCGAGGCGGGATACGAGTTCGTCAACACCCCACACATCACCAAGGCGCAGCTCTTCCACACCTCCGGGCACCTGGACTGGTACGCCGACGGGATGTTCCCGCCGATGCACATCGACGCCGAGTTCAACGAGGACGGCAGTGTCCGCAAGCCGGGACAGGACTACTACCTCAAGCCGATGAACTGCCCGATGCACTGCCTGATATTCCGGGCGCGTGGCAGGTCGTATCGCGAGCTTCCGTTGCGCGCCTTCGAATTCGGCGCGGTCTACCGGTACGAGAAGTCGGGTGTGGTGCACGGCCTGACCCGGGTGCGTGGCCTGACTATGGACGACGCGCACATCTTCTGTACCCGCGATCAGATGCGCGGCGAGCTCGCCTCGCTGCTGCAGTTCATCCTGGACCTGCTCGGCGACTACGGATTGCAGGATTTCTACCTGGAGCTCTCCACGAAGGACCCGAAGAAGTTCGTCGGCTCCGACGAGATCTGGGAAGAGGCCACCAACACCCTCGCGCAGGTGGCCGCCGAGTCCGGCCTGGAGCTGGTTCCCGATCCGGGCGGCGCGGCCTTCTACGGTCCGAAGATCTCGGTACAGGCCCGCGACGCGCTCGGTCGCAGCTGGCAGATGTCGACGATCCAACTGGACTTCAACTTCCCCGAGCGCTTCGAACTCGAGTACACCGCCGCCGACGGTAGCCGGCAACGCCCGGTGATGATCCATCGTGCGCTGTTCGGCTCCATCGAGCGGTTTTTCGGCATCCTCACCGAGCACTACGCGGGCGCGTTTCCGGCCTGGCTGGCGCCGGTGCAGGTGGTCGCCATCCCGGTCGCCGACGGCCACGTCGACTACCTCAACGATGTGGTGGCCCAGCTGCGCAAGCACGGGATCCGTGCCGAGGTGGACGCCAGCGACGATCGAATGGCCAAGAAGATCGTCAACCACACCAACCAGAAGGTGCCGTTCATGCTGCTCGCGGGCGACCGCGATGTGGAGGCCGGAGCTGTGTCGTTCCGGTTCGGTGACCGCACGCAGATCAACGCGGTGCCGTGCGACAGAGCGACCGAGGCCATCGTCGACTGGGTGGCGCGGCGGGAGAACTCCACGCCCACCGCGGAACTCGTCGTCGTCGGCTCCGACGGCCCCGCTGCAGGTGAGGGGTGACGTGGATCCGGAGGACACGATCGTAGACCGCGGCGTCGGCGACCCGGACCATCTGCAGCGGCTCTGGACGCCACATCGGATGTCCTACATCGCCGAGGCGCCGATGAAGACCGGTCGCGCGACCACCACCGAGCCGTTCAGCGACATCCCCACGATGTCCGACGAGGACGGGCTGGTGGTGGCCCGAGGCGAACTGGTCTACGCCGTGCTCAACCTCTACCCGTACAACCCCGGCCATCTGATGGTGGTGCCTTACCGCAGGGTGTCCGAGCTCGAGGATCTCACCGTCGAGGAGGGCGCCGAGCTGATGGCGTTCGCGCAGAAGGCGATCCGGGTCATCAAAGCGGTTTCGCAGCCCCACGGCTTCAACGTCGGCCTCAACCTCGGTCACTCGGCGGGCGGCAGCCTGGCCGAACATCTGCACATGCATGTGGTTCCGCGGTGGGGCGGTGACGCCAACTTCATCACGATCATCGGGGATTCCAAGGTCATCCCGCAGTTGCTCAGAGACACCCGACAGCTGTTGGCCACCGAGTGGGAAAAGCAACGGTGAGTGACTTCTACCTGATGACCCGGGCCGCATACGCGAAGCTGTCGCGGCCGGTGGCCAAGGGGGCGCTGCGCTTGGGTCTGACCCCTGACAGCGTCACGATCCTCGGCACCGCGGGCGCGGTGCTGGGCGCGCTCACGCTGTTCCCGATCGGGCAACTGTTCGCGGGGGCCTTCGTCGTCGCGTTCTTCGTGCTCGCCGACATGCTCGACGGGGCGATGGCCCGGGAACGTGGTGGTGGCACCCGCTTCGGGTCGGTCCTCGACGCCACCTGCGACCGGATCAGCGACGGCGCGGTGTTCTGCGGATTGCTCTGGTGGGCGGCGTTCGGGCTGGACAGCGCCGCGCTGGTGGTCGCCACGATGATCTGCCTGGTGTCGTCGCAGGTGATCTCGTACATCAAGGCCCGCGCGGAAGCCAGCGGGTTGACCGGCGACGGCGGCATCATCGAGCGCCCCGAGCGGCTGGTGATCATCCTGCTCGGCGCCTGCCTGTCCGACCTGCCGTTCGTTCCACTGCCGTGGGTGCTCGACGTCGCGATGTGGACGCTGGCGGTGGCCAGCGTGGTGACGGTGGGGCAGCGGCTGCACAGTGTGCGGACCTCGGCCGGGGCGATGGACCGGCTCACGGTCACCGACAGCGGTGAGAAACCCGAGCCCGGCGAACAATGAACCAGCACCCGGCCGGTGCCAACACCGATCGCGGCGCCTTCATCGGCCACCCCACTTCCTGGGGTGGCCACCTCACCGACTGGGGTTATGCGGCCGGCTGGCGGTTGGTTCGTGCGGCTCCGGAGATCGTGGCGCGCAACGCGTTCGGTTTCGGCGCTCAACTCGCGGCCCGCAACGGTGGTCCCGACCAGTTGCGCAGGAATCTGGCCCGGGTGATCGGGGTGGCACCGGAGGGGGTGCCGGATGCGCTGATCCGTGCTTCGCTTGCCTCGTACGCCCGATACTGGCGGGAGGCGTTCCGGTTGCCGACGATGGATCACGCCGAGCTGGGCGCACAACTCGGTGTCCAGGACATCGAGCTGCTGTGGGCGGCGCTCGAGCAGGGCCGCGGGGCGGTGCTGGCGCTGCCCCACAGCGGCAACTGGGACATGGCCGGGGTATGGCTGGTGCAGAACCACGGCACCTTCGCCACCGTCGCCGAGCGTCTCAAACCCGAGTCGCTCTACCACCGCTTCCTGGCTTACCGGGAGCGGCTGGGATTCGAGGTGGTGCCGTTGTCGGGAGGCGAGCGGCCGCCCTTCGAGGTGCTCTGCGACCGGCTCCGCGACAACGGCGTGGTGTGTCTGATGGCCGACCGCGACATGACGCGCACCGGAGTGCAGGTGAACTTCTTCGGCGAGGCGAGCCGGCTGCCCGCAGGCCCGGCCCGGTTGGCCGTCCAGACCGGGGCGGCGCTGTTTCCGGTGCACTGCTGGTTCGAGGGGGACGGATGGGGGATGCGGGTCTATCCGGAGGTGGAGACCTCGTCGGGTGACCTGGTGGCCATCACCCAGTCCTTGGCGGACCGATTCGCCGTGAACATCGCCGCGCACCCGGCCGATTGGCACATGATGCAGCCGCAATGGATCGCCGACCTGTCGGATGAGCGCAGGGCCCGGCTTTTCGGCGGGCAGGCGCGAAGCGATCCGGGGATCGGGTGAGGTCGACCTGATGCGCATCGGCATGGTCTGCCCGTACTCGTTCGATGTGCCCGGCGGGGTGCAGGCGCACGTGTTGCAGCTGGCGGAGGTGATGCATCGCCGCGGCCACGACGTCAGTGTGCTCGCCCCGGCCTCGGCCGGTGTTCATGGTTCGCTTCCGGATTACGTGGTGTCCGGCGGAAGGGCCATCCCGATTCGCTACAACGGGTCGGTGGCCCGGCTGCGTTTCGGCCCGGCCACCCATCGCAAGGTCAAGAAATGGCTCCAGCAGGGCGAGTTCGACGTTCTGCACCTGCACGAGCCCAACGCTCCCAGCCTGTCGATGTTGGCGCTCAACATCGCCGAGGGCCCGATCGTGGCGACCTTCCACACCTCGACGACGAAATCGCTGACGCTGTCGGTGTTCGAGCCATTCCTCCGGCCGATGCACGAGAAGATCGTCGGCCGGATCGCGGTGTCGGACCTGGCTCGGCGCTGGCAGATGGAGGCGTTGGGCAGCGACGCCGTGGAGATTCCCAACGGTGTCGATGTCGAGTCGTTCGCGACAGCGCCACGATTCGAGGGCTACCCGCGTGCCGGAAAGACCGTGCTTTTCCTGGGACGTTTTGATGAACCCCGCAAGGGGATGGCGGTGCTGCTCGGCGCGTTGCCCGCGCTGGTGGAGCGATTCGCCGACATCGAGATCCTGGTCGTGGGCCGAGGGGACGAGACCGAACTGCGTGCCGCCGCCGGCCCGCTGGCCGACAGGCTGCGCTTCCTGGGGCAGGTCGACGATGCCGGCAAGGCCTCGGCGATGCGCAGCGCCGACGTGTACTGCGCCCCCAACACCGGCGGCGAGAGCTTCGGCATCGTGCTGGTCGAGGCGATGGCCGCGGGGACCGCGGTGGTGGCCAGCGATCTCGACGCGTTCCGGCGGGTGCTCGCCGACGGCGAGGCCGGCCGACTCGTGCCCGTCGACGACCCTGCCGGGCTGGCGGCAGGCTTGATCGAGGTGCTCGCCGACGACGTCCTCCGGCAGCGGTACATCGACCGTGGAACGGTGTCGGTGCAACGTTACGACTGGTCGATCGTCGCCGAGCAGATCATGCGGGTCTACGAAACGGTCGCAGGTTCGGGCGTGAAGGTTCAGGTGGCGGGAAATCGCGAAGCGACGGGCCGAACGACTTGATCCCGTGGGTCACCGCCGTGCTGGTCGCCGTGCTGATCGCGGCGGTCCTGGTGGTGGGCGCCTGGGCGTTTCAGACCGCGAATCGGCTCGACCGGTTGCACGTGCGCTACGACCTGTCATGGCAGGCCCTCGACGGCGCGTTGGCCCGCAGAGCGGTGGTGGCACGCGCCGTTGCGGTCGACGCCTATGGCCGAGGGCCGGACGGCAGACGCCTGGCCGCCCTCGCGGATGCCGCCGAGCGGGCGCCACGGTCAGGCAGGGAAGCTGCCGAGAACGAGCTGTCCTGGGCGCTGGCCCGGGTGGATCCGGCGTCGCTGCCCGTGGCGTTGGTCGCCGAGCTGGCCGACGCAGAAGCGCGCGTGCTGCTGGCGCGCCGCTTTCACAACGACGCAGTCCGCGACACGCTGGCCCTGCGGGAACGTCCCTCGGTACGCATTCTGCGACTCGGCGGAACCGCGGCGCTGCCAACCTATTTCGAGATCTCCGAAGGCGGGGACGTGTCGACCCGGGAGGCGGCGCCGGCGAACCGACGGACCTCGGCGCGGGTGGTGCTGCTCGACCACGACGGCGCCGTGCTGCTGCTGTGCGGTTCGGATCCCGCGGTCCCGGCCAGTGCGTCGTCGGCTCCTCGATGGTGGTTCACCATCGGAGGTGCCGCCCAGGTGGGCGAGTCGCTGGCCCAGACGGCGGCCCGCGAACTCGAGGAGGAGACCGGACTGAAGGTGACGGCCGACGACCTGGTCGGTCCGGTGTGGCGTCGCGACGCCGTCATCGACTTCAACGGCTCGGTGATCCGCAGCGAGGAGATCTACTTCGTCCATCGGACGACGCGATTCGAGCCTTCCGAATCGGGCCGCTCCGGCCTGGAGCGGACCTACATCACCGGTCACCGGTGGTGCGATGCGACAATGATCGACGAACTGGTCGCCAACGGCGAGGCGGTGTACCCGCGGCAGCTGGGCGAGCTCCTCGACGAGGCGAAGGCGCTGGCCGACGTACCGGACACGGCGGCCGAGAGGGCGTTGCGATCGATCAGGTGACGACGGCTCGTCGCCGCCGCGTGCACCGGATCAATAGCATTTGCCGCCGCGCTTAGACTGGATCAGTAGCGATTGAAGGAGAATACGGTGGAATCCGAAATGCCTGGGGAAGGCCTGGGGGCGCCGCCCGCCCGCGGGACTGCGCGGGTCAAGCGCGGCATGGCCGAGATGCTCAAGGGCGGCGTCATCATGGACGTCGTCACCCCGGAGCAGGCCCGCATCGCCGAGTCCGCCGGTGCGGTGGCCGTGATGGCGCTCGAGCGGGTCCCCGCCGACATCCGGACGCAGGGCGGGGTGTCGCGGATGAGCGACCCCGACATGATCGAGAGCATCATCGAAGCCGTCACGATCCCGGTGATGGCCAAGGCGCGTATCGGCCACTTCGTGGAGGCGCAGATCCTGCAGAGCCTCGGTGTGGACTACGTCGACGAGTCCGAGGTGCTGACGCCCGCCGACTATGCCAACCACATCGACAAGTGGAAGTTCACGGTACCGTTCGTGTGCGGCGCCACCAACCTGGGCGAGGCGCTGCGGCGCATCACCGAGGGCGCGGCGATGATCCGTTCCAAGGGCGAAGCCGGCACCGGAGACGTATCCAACGCCACCACCCACATGCGCAAGATCGGCGGTGAGATCCGTCGCCTCACGTCGCTGTCCGAAGACGAACTGTATGTCGCCGCAAAGGAATTGCAGGCGCCCTTCGATCTGGTCGTCGAGGTCGCCAGGGCCGGCAAGCTACCGGTCACGCTATTCACCGCGGGCGGCATCGCCACCCCGGCGGACGCCGCGATGATGATGCAGCTCGGTGCCGAAGGCGTCTTCGTCGGCTCCGGCATCTTCAAGTCCGGTGACCCGGCGCAGCGTGCGGCCGCGATCGTCAAGGCCACCACTTTTTACGACGATCCCGACGTGCTGGCGAAGGTGTCCCGCGGCCTGGGGGAGGCGATGGTCGGCATCAATGTCGAGGGCATCGCAGCCCCCCACCGACTCGCCGAACGCGGCTGGTAGAACACAACGGTGGCGATCGAAGAGATCCTCGATCTGGAGAAGATCGAGATCAACATCTATCGCGGCGGCGTCTTCAGTCCGGAGTCCGGTTTCCTGCAGCGCACTTTCGGCGGCCACGTCGCCGGCCAGTCGCTGGTCTCCGCGGTGCGCACCGTCGACCCGAAGTTCCAGGTGCACTCCCTGCACGGCTATTTCCTGCGCGCCGGGGACGCCCGCTCGCCGTCGGTGTACACCGTCGAGCGGATCCGTGACGGCGGTTCGTTCTGTACCCGCCGGGTGACCGCGATCCAGCACGGCGAAACGATCTTCTCGATGTCTGCGTCGTTCCAGACTGACCAGAGCGGCATCGAGCACCAGGACGCCATGCCGCATGCCGTCCCGCCCGACGACATCCCCGACTTCAAGTCGGTCAGCAGGGTGTTCGACGATGCCAGTTTCCGTCAGTTCGACGAATGGGACGTGCGGATCGTGCCGCGCGAGCTCCTGGCGGTGCGCGAGGGCAAGGCATCCCAGCAGCAGGTCTGGTTCAGGCACCGAGATCCGCTGCCGGACGATCACGTCCTGCACATCTGCGCGCTGGCCTATATGAGCGATCTGACGCTGCTCGGCTCGGCTCAGGTCAACCACATCGAGGAGCGCAACCACCTGATGGTGGCGTCGCTCGACCACGCGATGTGGTTCATGCGGGCCTTCCGCGCCGACGAATGGCTGCTCTACGACCAGTCGTCACCGTCGGCCTGTGGGGCCCGCTCGCTGACCCAGGGCAAGATCTACAACCAGTACGGGGAGATGGTGGCGGCGGTGATGCAGGAGGGGCTGACCCGTTACGCCCGCGGCTTCACCCCAGGGCGCGAGTGAGCACCCGGATCGGCGTGCTCGCGTTGCAGGGTGACACCCGCGAGCACCTCGCAGCGCTGCGGGCCGCCGGAGCCGACGCGGTCACGGTGCGCCGGGGCAGCGAACTCGAATCGGTGGAGGCCCTGGTGATACCGGGGGGCGAGTCCACCACGATGAGCCACCTGCTGCGCGAATTCGAACTGCTCGACCCGTTGCGTTCCCGGCTCGCCGACGGAATGCCCGCCTACGGTTCGTGCGCCGGGATGATCCTGCTGGCCACCGAGATCCTCGATGCGGGGGTTGCCGGCCGCGACGCCGTACCGCTGAAGGCCCTCGACATGACGGTGCGTCGCAATGCTTTCGGGCGTCAGGTGGACTCGTTCGAGGAGGACGTCGCCTTCGACGGGCTCAACGACCCGGTGCACGCGGTCTTCATCCGCGCGCCGTGGGTCGAACGCGTCGGACCCGAGGTGCAGGTGCTGGCACGCGCTGCCGGCCACGTCGTGGCGGTGCGGCAAGGGCGCACCCTCGCCACGGCGTTTCATCCAGAGGTGACCGGCGACCGTCGGGTGCATGCGCTGTTCGTCGACATGGTCACCGGCCGCGCCTGATTGCGATCTCGGCGTGATTGTCGCCGCCGAGCGACGACCAGCACGCCGAAAATCAGCGGATCGGCAGACCGGTGATGGCGCGCCCCATCACCAGACGCTGGATCTCGCTGGTGCCCTCGAAGATGGTGAAGATCTTGGCGTCGCGGTGCATCCGCTCGACGGGGTATTCGCGGGTGTAGCCGTTGCCGCCGAGGATCTGGATCGCCTCGTCGGTGACGTAGACGGCCGTCTCGCTGGCCACCAGCTTGGCCATCGACCCCTCGGCGGAGGTGAACTCCTTGCCGTTGCGTGCCATCCACCCGGCGCGGTAGACCAGCAGGCGGGCCGCGTCGACGCGTGCCTTCATGTCGGCGAGTTTGAATGCCACACCTTGGAAATCGCCGATCTTTCGCCCGAACTGCTCGCGCTCGCAGGCGTAGTCGCGGGCGTACTCGTAGGCGGCCCTGGCCACCCCGACCGCCATCGCGCCGACGGTGGGACGGGTCCGCTCGAAGGTTGCCATGGCCGCCTGACCGGCGGCCTTCTTGCCGTCGCGCACCTTCGCGATCCGATCGTCGAACTTCTCCTTGCCGCCGACGATCATCCGCCCCGGGATGCGGACGTCGTCGAGCACCACCTCGGCGGTGTGTGACGCGCGGATGCCGTGCTTGAGGAACTTCTGGCCCTGGCTCAGCCCCGGTGTGTCCGGCGGGATGATGAACGACGCCTGACCGCGGGTGCCCAGGTCCGGGTACACCGATGCGACCACGACGTGGACGTTGGCGATGCCGCCGTTGGTGGCCCATGTCTTGGTGCCGTTGAGCACCCACTCGTCGGTCGCCTCGTCGTAGCGCGCCTTGGTCAGGATTGCCCCGACATCGGACCCGGCGCCCGGTTCGGACGAACAGAACGCCGCCACCTTGGGTTCATCGATGGTGCCGAACATCTGCGGCACCCATTCGCCGACCTGCTCCGGGGTGCCGTTCGCGGCCAGCGACGCCGCGGCCAGCCCGGTGCCCAGGATGGCCAGCGCAATCCCGGCGTCTCCCCAGAACATCTCCTCGAAGACGACGATCATGCCCAAGCCGGAGGGCTCGGCGACCTGTTCGGCGAACAACTCCATGGAATACAACCCGACCTTGGCCGCCTCCTGGATGATCGGCCACGGCGTCTCCTCCCGTTCGTCCCATTCCGCTGCGGCGGGCCGGACCACGTCGGCGGCGAACTCATGCACCCAGTCGCGGACGTGGATCAGGTCGGGGGACAGATCGAGGGAGAACGTCATGGGCGAAGACCTTACTCTCCAGTAAGTTTGTTGCTCTACGGACTGTGACCGAAGAGACACCGGTCCGGGTGGCGTCCGATCGCGGATCGATGGTCACGGCTGCCGGCACCGACGTGACGGCATCGATCCGCGGTCGACGTAGACTCGTCGGGTTGCCACCGATTGAGACGAGCGAGGTAGTAGCTGCATGAGCGGCCATTCCAAGTGGGCCACCACCAAGCACAAGAAGGCCGTCGTCGACGCGCGCCGCGGGAAGATGTTCGCCAAGCTGATCAAGAACATCGAGGTCGCCGCGCGTACCGGCGGTGGCGACCCGGCCGGCAACCCGACTCTGTTCGACGCCATTCAGAAGGCCAAGAAGAGTTCGGTGCCCAACGACAACATCGAACGCGCCCGCAAGCGGGGCAGCGGCGAGGAAGCCGGCGGCGCCGACTGGCAGAACATCACCTACGAGGGCTACGGCCCCAACGGTGTGGCTGTGCTGGTGGAGTGCTTGACCGACAACCGCAACCGCGCCGCCGGTGAAGTCCGGGTCGCGATGACGCGCAATGGCGGCAACATGGCCGACCCCGGGTCGGTGGCCTACCTGTTCTCCCGCAAGGGGGTCATCACGCTGGAGAAGAACGGCCTCACCGAGGACGACGTGCTGACCGCCGTGCTCGAAGCCGGTGCCGAGGATGTCACCGATCTCGGTGACAGCTTCGAGATCATCTCGGAACCCACCGATCTGGTCGCTGTTCGGACCGCGCTGCAGGATGCCGGAATCGATTACGACTCCGCAGAGGCGAGCTTTCAGCCTTCGGTGACGGTCCCCGTTGACCTCGAGGCCGCCCGAAAGGTGTTCAGGCTCGTGGACGCGCTGGAAGACAGCGACGACGTGCAGGACGTCTACACCAACATCGACATTCCCGACGACGTCGCTGCGCAGCTCGACGAAGACTGACCCATGGCGGGACCGCGAACGGGTGCGCGGCTGGCGCAGTTCGGCAGCGCATGACCGAGCTGACCGAGTGGGCTCGGGCACAGGGGGACGCCGGCGATGGCGGCCAATGGGACGTGGTGCAGACGGCCGCCGACCTCCATTGACCGCGCAGAAACTCGCAGATCGCCGTCGCGGTGACCATAGGCCCTAGGCCCCGTCGGTCCGCCTGAACCACAGTGTCAGTCATGGCCGGCTACGACACCGAAGAAGACACCGAAGAACTTGTCATCGACTCGATGATGCCCACCTACGACGCGGTGATTGCCGAACATCTGGTGATCGCGACCGACCCGGGCCAGACCTTCACCGCTGCCAGGAACCTTGATCTACTGACCGTGCATTCACCTCTACTGGACGTGTCGATGTGGCTGCGGGCTCTGCCGGCCCGGATGGTCGGCAAGGCTGCGCCGCCGGTTCCCGAGCTCGTCATCAGAGAGGACATGGGCCTGCCCGGGTGGACGTTCCTGGGTGAACGGCTGAACCGCGAGATCGCCTTCGGCGCGGTAGGCAGATTCTGGCAGCCCGCGATCGAATGGCGAGATGTCGCCGTTGCCGACTTCGCGGACTTCGACGAACCCGGCTGGGGCAAGATCGCTGCGAACCTGTCCGTCCGGCCCTACGGCGCCGCCACGCTGCTCAGCTACGAATGCCGCACCGTGACAACCGATTCCGACTCCCGCCGGCGTTTTCTGCGTTACTGGCGAGTGGTCCGGCCGTTCGTCGGGCACATCATGCGGGCCACGCTGCGACAGATCGACGCCGATGCCGTCGGGTCCTCGACGCCGGGCGCATCAGCGGTCGGGAAAGACAGGTGACCCGCATCCTCGTGGCCTACGGATCACGACGGGGCGGCACCGCCGGTCTGGCCGCCATGATCGGGGAGGCGCTGACCGCGGTCGGTCACGAGGTCGTGCTGTCACCGGCTCGTGAGGTCTCCACTCTTGCGGGCGCGGAGGCGGTGATCGTCGCCGGAGCGCTCTACGCAAACCGGTGGCACCACGACGCCCGGCGATTCGTTCGGCGAAATCGTGCTGCTCTCAGCGAGTTGCCGGTTTGGCTGGTCAGCAGCGGGCCCCTCGACGAGACCGCGGCACAGCACGAGATCGCAGCGACGCCACAGGTTCGCAAACTCATGGCCCGCGTCGGCGCCCGTGGGCACGTGACGTTCGGTGGCCGCCTCAGCCCGGACACCACGGGATTCCCGGCGAGCATGATGGCGAAGACCAGAGCGGGGGACTGGCGCGACGCGACACAGGTGCGTCGGTGGGTGTCGTTGATCTCCGCGCAATTGGACGGGGCGCACCGGGCGACCTGAGATCAGCCGCGTGTCCTTGCCCGCTGTGGTCGGCGGCAGCCACTAAGCTCTCGAACAGATGTTCTGACGAAGGGGCTGACGTGCGGGTGATGGGAGTCGACCCCGGGCTGACCAGGTGCGGGCTATCGGTCATCGAGAGCGGCAAGGGCCGCCAGGTGATCGCGCTCGATGTCGACGTGGTGCGCACCCCGGCCGACCATCCGTTGGCGCACCGCCTGCTCACCATCAGCGACGCCGTCGAGCACTGGATGGACACCCACCGCCCCGACGTGATCGCCGTCGAACGGGTCTTCGCGCACCAGAACGCCTCCACCGCGATGGGCACCGCCCAGGCCGCCGGGGTGATCGCCCTGGCTGCGGCCCGCCGCGACATCGACGTGCACTTCCATACCCCCAGTGAGGTCAAGGCCGCTGTCACCGGCAACGGACGCGCGGGCAAGGCGCAGGTCACCGAGATGGTCACGAGAATCCTCACCCTGCAACAGAAACCGACACCTGCCGACGCGGCCGACGCTCTCGCACTGGCGATCTGCCACTGCTGGCGGGCGCCGATGATCGCCAGGATGGCCGAGGCGGAGGCGCTGGCGGCCGAGCAGCGCCGCAAGTACCAGGCCACGCTGAAAGCGGCCAAGGCTGAGGCGAAGCCGGTGCCGATCAAGATGTCTCGGAGCGGTACGTGATCGCCGCGGTACGGGGTGAGGTCCTCGACATCGCCCTCGACCACGCGGTCATCGACGCTGCCGGCGTCGGTTACAAGGTGATGGCGACCCCCGCGACGTTGGCCACCCTGCGCCGCGGATCCGAAGCCCGGCTGATCACCGCGATGATCGTCCGCGAGGACTCGATGACGTTGTACGGCTTCGCCGATGCCGACGCTCGCAACCTGTTCCTCACCCTGATCGGGGTTTCCGGGATCGGGCCCAGCATCGCTCTCGGCGCCCTGGCGATGTACGACGGCCCCACGCTGCGGCAGGCGATCGGCGACGGCGACGTCACCGCATTGACCCGAATTCCCAAGGTGGGCAAAAAAACTGCCGAGCTGTTGGTGCTGACGCTGCGGGACAAGGTGGGTGTGGTGACCCCGACCGGTGCCTCCTCGGCCGGCGGGCACACCGTGCGCGGGCCGGTGGTCGAGGCGCTCGTCGGCCTCGGGTTCGCGCTCAAGCAGGCTGAAGAGGCCACCGACAAGGTGCTCGCCGACGACCCCGGCGCCAACCAGTCGGGTGCGCTGCGCTCGGCGCTGTCGATGCTGGGTAGGAAGTGATGGGCCGGTTCGACGAGGAAGACCACGAGGACACCTCCGACCGTGAGGTCTCCGCCGCGCTGACGGTCGGTGAGGGTGACATCGACGCCAGCCTGCGGCCCCGTTCGCTCGGCGAGTTCATCGGCCAGCCCCGCGTCCGCGAGCAGCTTCAACTGGTGCTCGAGGGAGCCAAGAACCGCGGCGGCACCCCCGACCACATCCTGCTGTCCGGGCCACCCGGTCTGGGCAAGACGTCGCTGGCGATGATCATCGCCGCGGAGCTGGGTACGTCGTTGCGTGTCACCTCCGGGCCTGCGCTGGAGCGTGCCGGAGATCTGGCCGCGATGCTGTCCAACCTCGTCGAGCACGACGTGTTGTTCATCGACGAGATCCACCGGATCGCCCGGCCCGCCGAAGAGATGCTCTACCTGGCGATGGAGGACTTCCGCGTCGACGTGGTCGTCGGCAAAGGTCCAGGCGCCACGTCGATCCCGTTGGAGGTCGCACCGTTCACCCTGGTCGGCGCCACCACCCGGTCGGGCGCACTGACCGGCCCGCTTCGTGACCGCTTCGGTTTCACCGCACACATGGACTTCTACGAGCCCGGCGAACTCGAGCGGGTGCTGGCCCGCTCGTCAGGCATCCTCGGCATCGAGTTGGGTGCCGACGCCGCAGCCGAGATCGCCCGCCGGTCCCGCGGCACGCCCCGCATCGCCAACCGGTTGCTGCGCAGGGTTCGCGACTACGCCGAAGTGCGCGCCGACGGCGTGATCACCCGCGACATCGCCAAGTACGCGCTGGCCGTCTACGACGTCGACGAACTCGGGCTGGACCGACTCGACCGCGCGGTGCTCTCGGCGCTGACGCGCAGCTTCGCCGGCGGCCCGGTGGGGGTGTCGACGCTCGCGGTGGCGGTGGGGGAGGAAGCCGCGACCGTCGAGGAGGTGTGTGAGCCGTTCCTGGTGCGCGCGGGCATGATCGCGCGTACGCCGCGTGGACGCGTCGCCACCGCGCTGGCCTGGACGCACCTTGGCATCACCCCGCCGAGTGGGGTCTCCGGACTGGGGCAGACCGGACTGTTCGATTGACGAGGGCGCCCGCGCGGTGACGTGGCGTTCGTTCTGGGTGATCACGGTGGTGCTCGTGATCACCATGGGTTGCGTCCGCAGTTCTGCCGATCCGGTGGCCGCGACACCCGGTGCTGTCGACATCGGGGCCGGGCGCTCGCTGTTCCTGCAGTGTCAGGGGTCCGGATCGCCGACGGTGTTCGTGATCCCGGGCCTCGGCAGTTACGCCGAGGCCTGGAACCACGTCATCCCGGCCGACGATCCGATCCGGGAATCGCGTTTCGACATGATCGACCGGGCCGACGTGGTTCCCAGTCCGGAGGCGGCGCAGCCGACGGTGGCCAGGACCACTCGGGTCTGCGTGTACGACCGGCCCGACACCCGGCCGGACGGTGAGCAGCGGTCCACCCCGGTTGCGCAGCCTCACCACCTGCAAGGGGACGTCGACGACGTTGTCGCTCTCATCGCCGCAGCCGGCCTCACCGGGCGGTTGGTGTTCGTGGCCCACTCCTACGGTGGGCTGATCCTCGACCTCCTGGCGCGCCAGCGCCCCGACTTGGTCTCCGGGTTGGTGTTCGTCGAGCCCACGTCGGAATTCCTGCCGGAGCTGGGCACTTCGTCACAGAACTCCGCCTTCTTCGAGAGCGGCCGTCACGGGAAGGGTGCCGACGCCGAGGGCGTCTGGTTCGAGGGCGCCTTCGCTGCCGTGGCGGCCGCGCCGCCGCTGCCCCGGGTGCCGTCAGTGGTGCTCACCGGTGATCGGTTCCCGCCCCCCGAACAACTGACCGAGGACACCTACACCCAGGCCCAGATCCGGCGAGCCAACGACATGCTGGCCGCCGCGCTGGGCGCGGTCAACGTGCTGGTGCCGGGCAGTGGCCACAGCATGATGCTCTACCAACCGGCGGTCGTGGCCGCCGCCGTTGTCGACATCGTCGAGCGTGTGCGCTGACCGCCGGTTCCGCCGGTCCGGCGGGGGTTCGGCCGGTTGGTCTCAAAGCGGTAAACCACCCCCCATCGGGATTACCTGCGTTCGCTGTCGGGTACTCGTCTTCCACTCAAGAGGAGGAATCATGATCGGATCGAAGCATCCGGAAGGCCCCCGGGGCGGCCGGATGAAGATTGCCCGTAGCCGTGGCGCAGCCAGCGGGTTCCTGCTGATACTTCTGGGCGCCTGGGGTGCGCTCATTCCGTTCGTGGGCCCGTACTTCGACTTCGCGTTCAGCCCGGACCGACCGTGGGCGTGGACCAACGCCCGGGGTTGGCTCGAGGTTTTGCCCGGCGTGGTGGTCGTGGCCGGCGGCCTGATCCTGTTGGCGTCGCGCAACCGCGCCGCCGCGATGCTCGGTAGCTGGTTGGCCGTCGCCGGCGGTGCATGGTTCGTGGTGGGCCGTGCATTGGCAGGCCCGCTCGGGCTGGGCGACGCCGGGACGCCGGTCGCCGCAGCCGAGACCAAGCAGGTCTGGCTGGAGTTGACCTATTTCTACGGACTCGGCGCGGTGGTCGTGTTCCTGGGAGCGCTGGGGTTGGGTCGGCTGTCGGTACGTAGCGTCCGCGACGTCGAGTACGCCCAGAGGCCGCTGGAGTCGGCCGACCACGGGGTATCGAGTGACCACGCCGTCACCGGCGACACGGGTCCGCAGACCGTGGTGTCCGACGACACCTCCGACGACGCCTCCGGCGACACCGCCACGGCGGGTCACGCGGCCGATCACAAGGCCACCGAAGGTGGCCGTAGCTGGCGCAACATGTTCCGCGGCGATCGCCGTGACCGCACGCTGAGTCACCACTAGCGCCGGCCACCACAAGGGCTCCCGTCGCACCTCCGAGAGGGTGCGACCGGGGGCTTTTGTGGTGGCCGACCGGTGCCGGCTGCCGTGCGGCGATCTGCTCTCCGAACTCAACGCCTTCGAGCCGAATCCGGACACTGACCACGATCGGCACTCCCGCTCATGCGCTGCGTCGCGCCGAGAAGTGGACAAAGGCGTGGCCGTTGGTGCAGATCTACCGGGTGACGGGTCCGACCCCGCTGCTCCTCAAGCCGCTGTCGGAGGCGCTGGTGGGCGCCGAATCTTCAATCGAGGCACCCGATCTCGCGCGCTCTGTGATGAGCGCGTTCACCGCAGCGCAGAAATCCGCCATGTTCCACGCGATGCGGTCGATGATGCTCGAGCGCCCGGACATGGGGGCCGACATGGCGAAGATCACCGTTCCGACTCTGCTCATCGCCGGTCGTGCCGACATCACCGGTTGGCGGCCCGCCGATGCGCAGGCCGTCGCGGACACCATGGTCGACGCGCGCGTCCGCGCTGCCGAAGGGTCCGGGCATTCCTCGCCCCTTCTCGTCGACCGGCAGACCGTGGCGGGAGCGCTGGCCGACTTCTGGGCCGCTCAGCCCGTGTAAGCCATGACGTGTTTGATCCGGGTGTAGTCCTCCAGCCCGTACATCGACAGGTCCTTGCCGTGTCCCGACGACTTGAACCCGCCGTGGGGCATCTCGGCGACCAGCGGGATGTGGGTGTTGATCCACACGCAGCCGAAGTCCAGCGCGTTGGAGACCCGCAGCGCGCGGGACACGTCCTTGGTCCACACCGAGGAGGCGAGTCCGTACTCCACACCGTTGGCCCAGGTGATCGCCTCCTCCTCGTCGGCGAAGGACTGCACCGTGATCACCGGTCCGAAGATCTCCTGCTGGATCAACCTGTCCTCTTGGCGGAGCCCGCCGACCACGGTCGGTTCCACATAGAAACCGGTGTCGCCCTGGCGGTTACCTCCGACGGCGACCGTGGCGTGTGACGGGACGTCGGAGAAGAAGGACAGCACCCGCTCCATCTGGTTGACGTTGTTGACCGGTGGCACCCAAGCGTCCTCGTCGTCTGCAGGTCGGCCGAAGGTCGTCGTCGCGGCTCGGGCCTGCTCGGCCAACGCAGCGGTCAGGTCCGCGGCGATCGACCCCGACGCCAGCACCCGGGTGGCTGCCGTGCAGTCCTGCCCGGCGTTGAAATACCCGGCGGTCGCGATGCCTTCGGCCGCGGCCGCGAGATCGGCGTCGTCGAACACGATCACCGGCGCCTTGCCGCCCAACTCCAGGTGTGTGCGTTTGAGGTTGCCGCCGGCGCTGACCGCGACGGCCTTACCCGCTGCCACCGACCCGGTGATCGCCACCATCTGCGGTGTCGGGTGGGCCACCAGGTTGGCGCCGGTCACCCGATCACCGGTGACGACGTTGAGCACCCCGGGCGGAAGATGGCGGGCCGCCAGTTCGGCGAGCATCACCGTCGACACCGGTGTGGTGTCGCTGGGTTTGATCACCACGGTGTTGCCCGCCGCGATGGCCGGGCAGAACTTCCAGATGGCCATCATCATCGGGTAGTTCCACGGCGCGACCTGCCCGATCACGCCGACCGGCTCCCGGCGGATCCACGACGTGTGCTCGGCCATGTACTCACCGGCCGACTTGCCCTCGAGGATGCGCGCGGCGCCGGCGAAGAAGCGGATCTGGTCGACCATCGGCGGGATCTCTTCGGCCCTGGTGACGTGACAGGGCTTGCCGGTGTTGCGGCCCTCCGCGGCGACCAGGTCCTCTGCCGCCCTCTCCACGTCGTCGGCGAAGTCGAGTAGCGCCTTCTGCCGGTGCGACGGGGTGGTGCGCTTCCAGTCCGTGAACGCCTTGGCGGCGGCCCGATAGGCGTTGTCGATGTCCTGCTCGCCGGAGATCGGCGCGCTGCCGTACCTCTCGCCGGTGCTCGGGTCGACCAGGGGCATGGTGGCCCCGGTCACCGAGTCGACGAGCTCACCGGCGATGAAGTTGCGGACAGTGGTCATCGGTGCGTTCCCTCGACGGTGTCAGCGGAGTTCGGCGAGGATGCCTGCGATCACGTCGACCCCCTCGAGCAGCAGTTCGTCGCTGATCGTCAGCGGCGGCAGGAATCGCAGCACGTTGCCGAACGTCCCGCACGACAGCACGATCACCCCTGCGCGGTGCGCGGAGGCGCACAGCTTCTTGGTCAGCTCCGCGTCGGGTTCGGTGGTGCCCGGCTCGACCAGTTCTACCGCGATCATCGCGCCGCGCCCGCGCACGTCGCCGATGCGCTCGTCCTCGGCCTGCATCCGCCCGAGCTTGTCTTTCATCAGCGCCTCGATCTGAGCCGCGCGCTGAACCAGGCCCTCGGCCTCGATGGTCTCGATGGTCGCCAAAGCGGCCGCGCAGGCCACCGGGTTGCCGCCGTAGGTTCCGCCCAGACCGCTGACGTGCGGCGCGTCCATGATCTCGGCCCGTCCGGTGACCGCCGACAGGGGCATCCCGTCGGCAATGCCCTTGGCCGAGACGATCAGGTCGGGCACGATGCCTTCGTGTTCGCACGCGAACATAGCGCCGGTGCGCGCGAACCCGCTCTGCACCTCGTCGGCGATGAACACCACGTCATTGGCTCGGCACCAATCCAGAACGGCCTGCAGGAAGCCGTCGGCGGGAACGATGAAGCCACCTTCTCCCTGAATCGGCTCGATGATCACCGCGGCCAGGTTGTCGGCACCCACCTGCTTGTCGATGACGCTGATCGCCCGCCTGGCGGCGAGTTCGCCGTCGGTGGCCATCTCCTTGCCGAATTCGGCGTCGCGGAACGGGTAGGACATCGGCGCGCGGTAGATCTCCGGCGCGAACGGACCGAACCCGTGCTTGTAGGGCATCGACTTGGCCGTGAGCGCCATCGTCAGGTTGGTTCGGCCGTGGTAGGCGTGGTCGAAGGAGACGACGGCCTGCCTGCCGGTGTAGGTCCTGGCGATCTTGACCGCGTTCTCGACGGCCTCTGATCCGGAGTTGAACAACGCCGACCGTTTCTCACCGGTGCCCGGGGTGAGCCGGTTGAGCGCCTCGGCCACGGCGACGTATTTCTCATACGGAGTCACCATGAAGCAGGTGTGGGTGAACTTGCCGGCCTGCTCGGCGATCGCCTCGACGACCCGGGGCGAGGAGTTGCCGATGGTGGTGACCGCGATACCCGAGCCCAGGTCGATGAGCCGGTTACCGTCGACATCCTCGACGATCCCGCCGAACGCCCGCGCCGCGTACACGGGCATCGTGTTGGCCACGCCGCGGGCGACCGCCGCACTCTTGCGGGCGATCAGCTCGGCTGACAGCGGGCCGGGAATCTCGGTGACGAGGTGGCGGCTCTGCTCGAGGGTGCTCAACTGGAAACCTCCTGGATGCCCGTATTGAAACGGAAGAATTCGACTGCCGCGTGCTGGTTCGAGCCTAGCCGCAACGTGCATTGATCCGTCGGCAACCGCGACTGCTCGTGCCGGGAAGATGGGTGACATGGCACAGCGGCAACGGATTTCGTCGCGCCGACGCCCGGGATCGCGAACACCGAACCACCGGCGACCCGGGTGCAGGGCCGCGGCAGCCGACCCGGGGACGCGAACGCGATGGGTCGCAATGGCACACTGGTCAACAGCTTCTTCATAGATGCGGCCCCCACCCGCGGGTTCGGGAGCCGTGACCGCGAGACCGATACGAAAGACACGGCTGCCATGGACCTGATCATCTTCCTCCCATTGCTCATCGTCATGGGCGCGTTCATGTACTTCGCGTCCCGGCGCCAGAAGAAGGCAATGCAGGCCACCATCGACCTGCACAACTCGCTGGAGGTCGGCGACCGCATCCACACCACCTCGGGCCTGCAGGGGACCATCACGGCCCTGGGCGACGAGTACGTCGACCTCGAGATCGCCCCCGGCGTCGTCACCACCTGGATGAAGCTGGCGGTGCGGGACCGCATCGTGGACGATGTGGACGACGCCGACGAGGTCGAGGGCGCCGGGGACGACGACTTCGAAGAGGCCACGGAGATCACCGAGAGCCGGAACACCAAGACTGACAGCTGACGCTCAGTCGCAGCACGTAGTCTTTGTGAGCCTCTGCGCCCTGCGCGGTACCTGACGAACTGATCTCTAGGAGACCCTTACACGTGGCATCGCCTTCGACGCCGGTGCACCCTGCCCGCTACCTGGCCGTGTTCCTGGTGCTGGTCATCGGCGCCTACCTGCTGGTGTTCTTCACCGGAAACAAAGAACCGGACCCCAAGCTCGGTATCGATCTGCAGGGCGGCACCCGGGTCACGTTGACCGCGCGCACTCCCGACGGTTCGCCGCCGACCCAGGATGCGTTGAACCAGGCGCAACAGATCATCAGCGCCCGCGTCGACGGCCTGGGCGTGTCGGGTTCGGAAGTGATCATCGACGGGCAGAACCTCGTGATCACCGTGCCCGGCAACGACGGCAGCGAGGCCCGCAGCCTCGGGCAGACGGCACGGCTCTACATCCGGCCGGTGATCCACGCGATTCCGGCCGAGGGCGCCGGTCCGCCGCAGGAAGCGCCTCCGCCCGGCATGCCGCCGGGCGCGGTCCCGGGGATGCCGCCGGGCGCGGTCCCGGGGATGCCGCCGGGCGCGGTCCCGGGGATGCCGCCGGGCGCGGTCCCGGGCGCACCACCGGCCGAAGCCCCCCCGACGCCGCAACCGCGTCCCTTCCCCGCGCAACCGGCCCCGAGCCCGTCACCAGGACCCGAGCCGGACCCGGGTGCAGGACCCGAGCCGGACCCGGGTGCGGGACCCGGGGTGCTGCAGAACGAGGACGCGCCTCTGGCGCAGCGAATCCAGGACGAGAAGCAGCTGCGGCAGAGCGGCGAGCAGGCGATCCAGATCCTGGCGATGCAGTTCCAGGCGACCCGCTGCGGGGAAGAGGATGTACTCGCGGGCAACGATGACCCCAACCTGCCGTTGGTGACCTGCTCGGTCGACGGTGACGAGGTCTATCTGCTGGACAGCTCGATCATCAGCGGCGAGGGGATCGCCAACGCCACCTCCGGGATGGACCAGCAGCGCGGCGAGAACGTCGTCGACGTGGAGTTCAAGAGCGATGCCGGAGACGTGTGGGCCGACTTCACCGCGGCCAACGTCGGCACCCAAACCGCGTTCGTGCTGGATTCGCAGGTGGTCAGTGCCCCGCAGATCCAGGAGGCCATCCCGGGCGGCCGCACCCAGATCACCGGGCAGTTCACCGCAGATTCGGCGCGGGAACTGGCCAACGTGCTCAAGTACGGTTCGCTGCCGCTGTCCTTCGAGTCCTCGGAGGCCGAGACTGTCTCTGCCACCCTGGGCTTGTCTTCGCTTCGTGCGGGACTGATCGCCGGCGCGGTCGGTCTGGCGGCAGTGCTGCTGTACTCGCTGCTCTACTACCGGGCACTGGGCCTGCTCGTCGCGCTGTCCCTGGTGGCCTCGGGCGCGATGGTCTTCGCGATCCTGGTGCTGCTCGGCAGATGGATCAACTACACCTTGGACCTGGCCGGCATCGCGGGTCTGATCATCGGCATCGGTATGACGGCGGACTCGTTCGTGGTGTTCTTCGAGCGAATAAAGGACGAGATACGCGAGGGCCGCTCCTTCCGGTCCGCGGTTCCGCGCGGCTGGGCCAGGGCGCGCAAGACGATCCTGTCCGGCAACGCCGTCACGTTCCTGGCCGCTGCAGTGCTGTACTTCCTGGCGGTCGGCCAGGTGAAGGGTTTTGCGTTCACCTTGGGCCTGACCACGATCCTCGACGTCGTCGTCGTGTTCCTGGTGACGTGGCCGCTGGCCTATCTCGCGTCCAAGTCCACGACGATGGCCAAGCCGGCCCTCAACGGGTTGGGAGCCGTCCAGCAGATCGCACGCGAACGCCGAGCGGCGGCACACGCCGCGGGACGGGGATAGCAGATGGCCGCCAGGCACAACCGCGGTGAGACGGCCACTTCAAGCGCAGTCGAGGCACCCGACCCCGAGCTCACGGTGAACGACGGGCCGAAGCACGGCTTCTTCGTCCGCCTCTACACCGGTACCGGCGCGTTCGAGGTCATGGGCCGGCGCAAATTCTGGTACGCTGTCACCGCCGTCATCGTCGCCATCTCTCTCGGGGCAATCCTGTTGCGGGGCTTCACCTTCGGTATCGACTTCGAGGGCGGCACGAAGGTTTCGATGCCACGTGGTGACGGGCAGGCGACCACACAGCAGGTCGAGCAGGTATTCAGCGAGACGATCGGCCGGGCTCCCGAGTCGGTGGTGGTCGTCGGCAGCGGCGGAACGGCGACGTTCCAGATCCGTTCCGAGACGTTGAGCAACGAGGAGACCGAGGAACTGCGCACGGCGCTGTTCGAGGAGTTCCAGCCGCGGGGTGCCGACGGTGAGCCGAGCAGGCAGGCGATCAGCGATTCCGCCGTCTCAGAGACCTGGGGCGGCCAGATCACCCAGAAGGCTCTCATCGCACTGGTCGTGTTCCTCATCTTGGCGGCGATCTACATCACCGTGCGTTATGAGCGCTACATGGCGGTCGCCGCCCTGACCACGCTGGTGTTCGATCTCCTGGTCACCGCCGGCGTGTACGCGCTCGTCGGGTTCGAGGTCACCCCGGCCACGGTGATCGGGTTGCTGACGATCCTGGGCTTCTCGCTGTACGACACCGTCATCGTGTTCGACAAGGTCGAGGAGAACACCCAGGGGTTCGAGCACACCACCCGACGTACCTTCGCCGAGCAGGCCAACCTGGCGGTCAACCAGACCTTCATGCGTTCGATCAACACCAGCCTCATCTCGGTGCTGCCGATCGTGGCACTGATGGTCATCGCGGTGTGGCTGCTGGGCGTCGGCACGCTGATGGACCTGGCGTTGGTCCAGTTCGTCGGCGTGATCGTCGGAACGTACTCGTCGATCTTCTTTGCCACCCCGCTGCTGGTGAGCCTGCGGGAACGCACCGAGCTGGTGCGCAAGCACACCACCAAGGTGCTCAACCGGCGCCAGGCCGCCGCGGCGAAGTCGGCCGACGCGGAATCACACATCGACGGCGAGAACGAGCGCCCCGATGCCGAGCCCGCCTCGGTCGCTACGCCGGCCGCGCCCGCGCCACTGCCACCGGACAAGCCGGCGCCGGGTGCGCGGCCAGTCCGGCCCACCTCGAGCAGGACCGGGCGACCGTCGGGTAAGCGAAGCCCAGGAAAGCGTTAGGGGCGGTAGGTCCGATGACCCACCGTCTGATCCCGCGTCGCACCACCTTGCTGTCAGCGGTACTGGCAGTGGTGGGTGTGCTGGGCCTCACGTCATGCTCAGAGACCGCCGCGGACTCCATCGACTATGTCGTCGACGGGAAGCTGACCACTTACAACACCAACACCGTCGTCGGTGCGGCGTCCGGCGGCCCCGCCGCTTTCGCCCGGGTGCTGACCGGCTTCAACTACCACGGCCCGGACGGCCAGATGGTCGGCGACCACGATTTCGGCAGCGTCTCTGTGGTGGGCCGGACGCCACTGATCCTCGACTACGAGATCAAGGCCGAGGCGGTGTACTCCGACGGCAAGCCGATCACCTGCGACGACATGGTGCTGGCGTGGGTGTCGCAGTCGGGCCGGTTTCCGTGGTTCGACGCGGCCAATCGGGCCGGATACACCGACATCGCCGCGATCGACTGCGCGCCGGGGCAGAAGAAGGCGCGGGTGTCCTTCGCGCAGGACCGCCCGTTCACCGACTACGGCCAGCTGTTCGCCGCGACCTCGCTGATGCCGTCGCACGTCATCGCCGACGAACTCGGTCTCGGCGACGGCGGGGTGACGACGGCGTTGCTCAACAACGACGGGCCGGTCGTCGAGCGCATCGCCCAGGCCTGGAACACCCTGTGGGACCTGACCCCCGATCCGGACCTGAGTCGTTTCCCCTCGTCGGGGCCCTACAAGCTGGATTCGGTGACCGCCGAGGGCGCGGTGGTGCTGGTGGCCAATGACCAGTGGTGGGGCGCCGCACCGATCACCGGCAGGGTCACCGTCTGGCCCCGCAGCGCCGATCTGCAGGACCGGGTGAACGAGGGTGCCTACGACGTCGTCGACATCACCGCCGGATCGTCGGGCACGCTGAACCTGCCCGACGACTACGAGCGGACCGATGCGCCGTCGGCCGGCGTCGAGCAGTTGATCTTCGCCCCGCAGGGCCCGCTGGCGGCAGTGCCCGCCCGCCGGGCACTGGCGCTGTGCACACCCAGGGACGTCATCGCGCGCAACGCGTCGGTTCCGGTCTTCGATTCGCGCCTCAACGCCGCGACCGAGGATGCCTACGGAGTGGCCGAGACCCCGCCGGAGGCCGCACAGTTCATGGCCGCGAACCCCGATGCCGCCCGCGATGCCTTGGGCGGCGAGCCCCTGACGGTGCGGATCGGCTACCAGACGCCGAACGCCCGGCTCGCCGCCATGGTGGGTTCCATCGCGAGCGCGTGCGCACCGGCGGGGGTCACAGTCGAGGACGTCGCGGATGAGGATGTCGGACCGCTTGCGTTGCGCGACAACGAGATCGATGTGTTGATCGCCAGCGTCGGCGGCGCGGCGGGCAGTGGCTCGTCGGGTTCGTCGATCATGGACGCCTACAGCCTGCACAGCGGTAACGGCAACAACCTGCCGCGGTACACCAACGAGCGCATCGACGGCATCATCTCGACGGTGGCTGTGATCTCCGACCCCAAGGAGCTCGCCCGGCTGCTCGGTGAGGGAGGTCAGATCCTGTGGGCCGACATGCCGACGCTGCCGCTGTACCGTCAGCAGCGGACACTGGTGACGTCGACGAAGATGTTTGCGGTGAGCACGAATCCGACGCGATGGGGTGCGGGGTGGAACATGGACCGTTGGCGGCTGAGCCAGTGAGCACCACAGGGGTGGCGCAGGTCATCGCGTCGCTGCTGCGTGAAGTGCCCGACTTTCCCGAGCCGGGCATCCAGTTCAAGGATCTGACCCCGGTGCTCGCCGACGCCCGTGGTCTCGCCGAGGTCAGCACGGCGATCGCCGAGCTCGCCCGCGGCGCGGACCTGGTGGCCGGTGTGGACGCCCGCGGGTTCCTGCTCGGCGGCGCGGTCGCCCTCGAGCTGGGTATCGGTGTGCTGGCGGTGCGCAAGGGCGGCAAGCTGCCGCCGCCGGTGCTCAGCGAGACCTACAGCCTCGAGTACGGCACTGCGACACTGGAGGTTCCCGCCGAGGGAATCGAGTTGGCGGGGCGCAAGATCATGGTGATCGACGACGTGCTCGCGACCGGCGGGACTCTGACCGCCACCAATCAGTTGCTCACCGCCGCGGGAGCACAGGTGATCGGGGCGGTGGTGATGCTGGAGCTGGCCGCTCTGGGGGGTCGCGCGGTGCTCGATCCGCTGCCGGTCACCAGCCTGTACACCGTCTGAGCGGATATCCTGCGAAGAGCACAGCATCGGAGGTGAGCATGGCCGGCGAGGACCCCCGCCCGTCCCAGGCCGAGCAACCGCCGGCCGGCGTGGGAGTGCAGAGCCCCGAGACCCAGCCGATGGAGCTGGCCAAGGCCGATCCGTCCAAGGCCGCCTCAAGCGCCTCGCGGCGGGTGCGGGCCAGGTTGGCGCGCCGAATGACCTCGCAGCGCGGCACCGTCAACCCGGTGCTCGAGCCGCTGGTCGCCCTGCACCGGGAGATCTACCCGAAGGCGGACCTCACCCTGCTGCAGCGGGCCTACGAGGTTGCCGAGCAGCGTCACGCCGACCAGTTGCGCCGCTCCGGGGACCCGTACATCACCCACCCGCTGGCCGTCGCCAACATTCTGGCCGAGCTGGAGATGGACACCACCACGCTGATCGCGGCGTTGCTGCACGACACCGTCGAAGACACCGGGTACACGCTGGAGGCGCTGACCGAGGAGTTCGGCACCGAGGTCGGCCACCTCGTCGACGGCGTCACCAAGCTGGACAGGGTGACGCTGGGCAACGCGGCTGAGGGCGAGACCATCCGCAAGATGATCATCGCGATGGCGCGGGATCCGCGGGTGTTGGTGATCAAGGTCGCAGACCGGTTGCACAACATGCGCACCATGCGATTCCTGCCCCCGGAGAAGCAGGCCCGTAAAGCCCGCGAAACACTGGAAGTGATTGCGCCACTGGCACACCGGCTGGGTATGGCGACGGTGAAATGGGAGCTCGAGGATCTTTCCTTCGCGATCCTGCACCCGAAGAAGTACGAGGAGATCGTGCGCCTGGTCGCCGGCAGGGCGCCGTCGCGCGACATCTATCTGGCCAAGGTGCGGGCCGAGATCAACGCCAGGCTCACCGCGTCGAAGATCAGCGCGGTGGTGGAGGGCCGGCCCAAGCACTACTGGTCGATCTACCAGAAGATGATCGTCAAGGGGCGCGACTTCGACGACATCCACGACCTGGTGGGCGTGCGCATCCTGTGCGACGAGATCCGGGACTGCTACGCGGCTGTCGGGGTGGTGCACTCGCTGTGGCAGCCGATGGCGGGTCGCTTCAAGGACTACATCGCCCAGCCGCGCTACGGGGTGTACCAGTCGCTGCACACCACCGTCGTCGGGCCCGAGGGTAAGCCGCTGGAGGTGCAGATCCGCACCCGCGACATGCACCGTACCGCCGAGTACGGCATCGCTGCGCACTGGCGCTACAAAGAAGTCAAGGGCCGCAACGGATTACCGACCGGCCATGCCGCCGCCGAGATCGACGACATGGCCTGGATGCGGCAGCTGCTGGACTGGCAGCGGGAGGCGGCGGACCCAGGGGAATTCCTCGAGTCACTGCGCTACGACCTGGCGGTCCAGGAGATCTTCGTCTTCACGCCGAAGGGTGATGTGGTCACCCTGCCCGCCGGATCCACGCCGGTGGATTTCGCGTATGCGGTGCACACCGAGGTCGGACACCGCTGCATCGGCGCTCGGGTCAACGGGCGACTGGTGGCGCTGGAGCGCAAGCTCGAAAACGGGGAACTGGTAGAGATCTTCACGTCCAAGGCGCCCAACGCGGGCCCGTCACGGGACTGGCAGATGTTCGTGGTGTCGCCGCGGGCGAAGGCCAAGATCCGGCAGTGGTTCGCCAAGGAGCGCCGTGAGGAAGCCCTGGAAGCCGGGAAGGACGCGATCGCCCGGGAGGTGCGCCGCGGCGGACTTCCGTTGCAGCGGTTGATGACCGGCGAGTCCATGGGGGCGTTGGCGCGTGAGCTCCGCTATCTCGACGTCTCCGCGCTCTACACCGCGGTCGGCGAGGGGCACGTCTCGGCGCGTCACGTCGTCCAGCGACTCGTCGCCCAGCTCGGCGGTGACGACGAGGCCGCCGACGAGTTGGCGGAACGCTCCACGCCGGCCACCATGCCGATGCGGCAACGCAGCACCGACGATGTCGGGGTCGCGGTCCCCGGAGCTCCGGGGGTGCTGACCAAGCTCGCCAAGTGCTGTACCCCGGTGCCCGGCGACAACATCATGGGATTCGTGACGCGCGGTGGGGGAGTCAGTGTGCACCGCACCGACTGCACGAACGCCACATCGCTGCAGGAGCAGTCCGAACGCATCATCGACGTACAGTGGGCGCCGTCTCCGTCGTCGGTGTTCCTGGTGGCGATCCAGGTCGAGGCGCTCGACCGGCACCGGTTGCTCTCGGATGTCACCCGGGTGCTGGCCGACGAGAAGGTCAACATCCTGTCGGCATCGGTGACGACGTCGAACGACCGGGTGGCGATCAGTAGGTTCACCTTCGAGATGGGCGACCCCAAGCACCTGGGCCATGTGCTCAACGTGGTCCGCAACGTCGAAGGCGTCTACGACGTCTACCGCGTCACCTCGGCAGCCTGAGCCCTCCCGACCACCCCGGCGGCGGGGCGGTCACTGCGTCCGGATCAGTCCAGGGCGATCGACTCGATGTTGACGTCGAGCTGCGGCGGGCCGTCCGGACCACCGTCGACCGTCCCTTCGGCTGCGATCTTGTCCAGTGTCTGCAGGCCGGTCTCGTCGATGGTGCCGAACACCGTGTAGTTCGGCGGCAGCTGCGAATCCCTGAACACCAGGAAGAACTGGCTGCCGTTGGTGCCCGGCCCCGCGTTGGCCATGGCCAACGTGCCCCGCGGGTAGACCACGGGCTGCATCAGTGCCGGATCGTCGGGCTGGTACTGGTTTGTCGGGTACTCGTTGGCGAACTGGTATCCGGGGCCGCCGGTGCCCTCGCCGGTGGGGTCGCCGCACTGCAGAACCGCCAGTGATTCGCTGGTCGTCAGCCGGTGGCACGGGGTGTCGTCGAACCAACCCTGTTGGGCCAGGCTCGCGAAGCTGTTGACGGTGCACGGTGACTTGGCGTTGTCCAGCTGCAGTCCGATGTTGCCCTGGTTGGTTGCCATGCTGGCGCTGACCTGCGCGGGCTCGGTCGGCACCCGACCGGCGCGCGGCGCATCGTTGGGCTTGCTGGCCTCCTCTGCCGAGGCCGGGTACTGGCAGTCGCTTCCCAGGCCCTCGGGAGCCTCGAACGGCGGCAGCCCACCGGCCTGTGCCGGCTCCGGCGCATCGAGCGGCGACGCCTCCGAGGGGGCCGCGGTGGTGCCGGTCGGCGACGCGGTCTGCTCACCGGACTCGCGATTGGTGAGGACGATGGTCGCCACCACGGCACCGATCACCACGACCGCAGCCACCGCCGATCCGATGATCGTGTACAGACGGCGTTTGCGTTCGTTCTCGGCCCGTCGCTCGAGTTGCCGCTCGAGCTTGCGCTTGGCTGTCTCACGCCGTTGTTCGTTGGTCGGCACCGCCGGTTCCTCCTCGCGTTCGATCCGGTCGGCACCGAGTGTGCCAGCTGCTGCCGAGCACGGCGGCCGCGACCCTCGTGAACAGCGACGGGAACTGGACGTGGGAAGCTGGAACAGTGTTGATCACCGGATTCCCGGCGGGCATGTTGGCGTGCAACTGCTATGTGCTCGCCCCCAGGGCCGGCGCCGACGCCGTCGTGGTGGACCCCGGTCAGCGGGCGATGGGGCCGCTGCGCCGAATTCTGGACGAGAACCGGCTCACGCCTTCGGCGGTGTTGCTCACCCACGGCCACATCGACCACATGTGGTCGGCCCAGAAGGTGGGCGACACCTACGGCTGCCCCGTCTACATCCATCCGGCGGATCGTGTCATGCTCACCGACCCGCTCAAGGGGTTCGGGCAGGGGCTGTTCGCCGGCGTGGGTCGGGTGGCGCTCGGCGCCATGTTCCGAGAGCCCAGACAGGTGATCGAACTCGATCGCGACGGCGACAAGATCGAACTGGGCGGCGTCACGGTTGCGGTGGACCACACACCGGGGCACACGCAGGGATCGGTCGTGTTCCGCGTCGACGGCGGCCTCGGCGACGGGCCGGGCGCGGTGACCTTCACCGGCGACACGCTGTTTCGCCAGTCGGTTGGCCGCACCGACCTGCCTGGCGGCAGCGGTCGTGATCTGCTGACGTCTATCGTGACAAAACTATTGGTGCTCGACGACGACACCCTGGTACTACCGGGGCATGGCGAACGCACCACCATCGGCGCCGAACGCCGTACCAACCCGTTCCTCGAAGGTTTGAATCCGTGACTGACCGTGGTCCTTCTGTCTCCTTTCAGGCCCCCAAGGGCGTTCCCGACTATGTCCCGCCGGAGTCGGGGGAGTTCGTCGCCGTGCGCAGCGGCCTGCTCGGCGCCGCCCGGCGGGCCGGCTATGGCGACATCGAGTTGCCCATCTTCGAAGACACCGCGCTGTTCGCGCGGGGCGTCGGGGAGTCCACCGACGTCGTCTCCAAGGAGATGTACACCTTCGCCGACCGCGGTGACCGCTCGGTCACGCTGCGCCCGGAGGGCACCGCGGGGGTGATGCGCGCGGTGATCGAGCACGGTCTCGATCGCGGGCAATTGCCCGTCAAGCTCTGCTACTCGGGTCCGTTCTTCCGCTACGAACGCCCCCAGGCGGGTCGGTACCGTCAGCTGCAACAGGTCGGGGTGGAGGCGATCGGTGTCGACGACCCCGCTCTGGACGCGGAGGTTATCGCCGTCGCCGACGCCGGGTTCCGGTCACTGGGACTCGACGGGTTCCGACTGGAACTCACCTCCCTCGGCGACGACAGCTGCCGCCCGCAGTATCGGGAGCTGTTGCAGGACTTCCTCTTCAAGTTGGACTTGGACGAAGAAACGCAGCGGCGGGTCCAACTGAACCCACTTCGGGTGCTCGACGACAAACGCCCGAAGATGCAGGAGATGACCGCGGACGCCCCGGTGATGATCGACCACCTGTCCGATGCGGCCAAGCAACACTTCGAGACGGTGCTCGCGCACCTCCATGCGTTGGGGGTGCCGTACGTGATCAACCCGCGGATGGTGCGTGGGTTGGACTACTACACCAAGACGACGTTCGAGTTCGTGCACGACGGTCTGGGAGCGCAGTCCGGTATCGGCGGCGGTGGCCGCTACGACGGTCTGATGCACCAGTTGGGAGGTCGGGATCTGTCCGGCATCGGGTTCGGCCTCGGTGTCGACCGGACCCTGCTGGCGCTGCGCGCGGAGGGAAAGACGGTGGCTTCGGCCGGTCGGGTCGATGTGTACTGCGTGCCGTTGGGGGAGCGGGCCAAGCTGGAGTTGGCGGTTCTGGCCGCGACACTTCGCGGTGCCGGCGTGCGCGTCGACATGGCCTACGGGGACCGGGGACTCAAGGGCGCCATGCGTGCCGCCGACCGGTCGGGAGCGTCGCTGGCGCTGGTGGCCGGTGACCGCGACATCGAGGCGGGCACAATCGGCGTGAAGAACCTCTCCAACGGTGAGCAGGCGGACATCGCCGCCGACGCCGTTGTGGCCGAGCTGCTTTCGCGGCTGACCTAGTTTCCTTCACCGCGAGCGCGCGTGTCTGCACGTAGCCATGCCGGCTACTACCGTGCAAAACGTCACCGTCGCAGCCGACGACAGTGCATTCAGCGCGATGACTTCGCTCTGCCAGACACCGCGCCCTGCGTCAGCACGGCGACGATTGTGAGGGCTCCGACGGCGCCGAGCGTGATCGTCCACAGCCTTCGGTCCTCGAGGTCCTTCTCGCACAGCCGGACGTAGTTCGGGTCCACCAGGACCTCGCCGAAGACCGGCACGTTCGCCTCGCTGGCGTCGTCGTTGGCGCGGGCGGCGGAAAGGTCGGGAGCGATCGCGCTACCGCAACTGACGGCTTCGCCTTGCCCGGCACTCACCGAGACGGGCACCACCAGACCCACGATGCCGACGAGCAGCGCCACGGCGCCCACAGCCACGAATATCAGTCGCACCTTCATGCCCAATCCAATACCCGCTGTCGGCGCCTTGACACCTGAGCGGCCGCATCACGAAACTGGTGCGGTCCCACGGTATGGGCCGGCGGCGCTGGGGTACTTCTTCGCATGAGCACGAGTCGGTGGGCCGTCGCGATGGGGACTGTGGCTCTCGTCGTCGCGGGCTGTTCGAGCAGCTACGAAGCGCTCGGCACCCGCACCGCTGAGGTGCTGATCAACGGCACTGAGGTCGCCGAGAAGCCACGGGTCCGGTGTGAGCAGGTCCAATGGGTGTGGTTCATCAAGTCCCTCGAGCAGACGCCGGGATTCAGCGCGCAGGTACGTACCGGTGACGCGGTGGTGGCCCGGTTGGTGCGCATCGAGAACCTCGGCGGTTTCACAGGCAGTTCGTGGAACGCAGAGACCACCGCTCCCGCCACCCCGGTCGGCGTCGAGGCCGAGGCCGACATCGCCGACGGGACCTTCACCATTTCGGGAACGGCGATGGGTTTTTATCACGACGACCCGGCTGAAACCACCACCGCCAGCTTCGAGATCCGAACAGAGTGCTGAGGGTCCTCACTGCGTCTGGATGGGGCATGCTTCCACCGGTACCGGCAGCGTCACGTCTCCGGCGAGTTCGAACCGGAACGTGACATCGGTGTTGGTGGCGGGCCGCAGCTCGGGGTCCAGTCGGTCCAGCAACACCGCCGGCCGGCTCGCATCATCGTCGCCCGGCTCCACGTTCGGCTCGCCGAGGCTGACGGTCGACTTGGGCGGTATCTCCACCTGTCCGATCATCCGCGCCTGTTCGGCGGCGCTCGTGGACAAACCGAGAAGGCGCTCGGTCTCGGCCGGGCGGTTGTTCGTGACGGTGAAGCGCATGGCGCCGCCGGCGTTGAGCTGGATCTCGCACAGGCCGGGAACATACGTCGGCACGATGTAGGCGTTCTCGACGCTGGTGGTCTCGGTGTGCGAGCCGGAACCGCGGTTGGACGAGTCCAGCACCACGTCCTCACCGCACCCGCCGACACCGAACGTCAGCATTGCCGCTCCCGCCAGCGTGAATCCACTTCTCCGCATTCGTGACGACCTCATGTTCTCCCTTCGCTGCCGTTGTGTTGGATCACAAGCCGTCTGCTCCGCGGGCAATGTTCCCCACCTCGCGTGGTTGATACCCACCGCGAGTGGTTTCGCGTCAACAGCCGCTGCCCTACCGCGGCAACCTAAGAATCAATTGTGGGATTTGTGCAGATCGCATGAGCTTCGGGTGGCTCGCGTCGGTCGTCGCCGCGCAGTTGTTGCGATTAGGCAACGATTGTCACCCGGTCAGGTTTTCGTACCGCATCCGGGTAGGCCGACTGCAGACCGATCCACCGCGCGGAAGGCTTTTACCGCTGCTTTCCGCCCGCCGAAGGAGGCCACCATGGACGTCGCGGAGCTCACCTGTGCCGACACCGGAGATTCCGGCGCCCGAGATCCGGACTGGTCAGCCGTCGAGGATCTGTTCGAGCGGCTGGGCTCGTGCTCCACTGCCGGCGAACACCGCCGCTGCCGACAACGGATCATCACCGAGTGTCTGCCCCTTGCCGACCACATCGCCTATCGGTTCGTCGGTCGTGGGGAACCGTCCGACGACCTCATCCAGGTCGCCCGGATCGGCCTGGTCAAGAGCGTGGATCGGTACGTTCCCGCCAAGGGACGGTTCATGGCCTTCGCGGTGCCGACGATTCGTGGCGAGGTGCGTCGGCACTTTCGCGACGGGACATGGTCGATGCGGGTGCCCCGTAAGGTGCAGGAGACACAGCTCAAGATGCGGCACGCGGTCGAGACACTCTCCCAGCGGTTGAACCGCTCACCGACCAACCCCGAACTCGCGCGGGAGCTCGGCGTCGACGACGACGATGTGGCCCACTCCCATGCCGCCCATTGGGCTTACCGGCCGCTGTCGCTGGATGCACCCCGTTCGCCGGATGACGGGTCACAGCCGGTCGGTATCGGCGCGAGTCACGGGGCAGAGGATCCAGGCTACGAAACGGTGGAGAACCTGATGATGCTTCGTGAGGCCATCGCCGAACTGGACCCTCGGCGCCGGGACATCCTCGGTATGCGGTTCTTCGAGGGGTTGACACAACGGGAGATAGCCCTTCGGCTCGGCATCTCACAGGTGCAGGTGTCGAGGCTGCTGGACGCGACATTGACCCGGCTGCGGGAACAGATGCACGTCGACGTCGCTGCGCCGGTCGCCGAGGCCGCGTGAGCGCGCCGACCCTACCGCGCGAAAGGAGTTGAGCGGCATGTGGTTCGACGCCTGGAGCGAGGTTTTCAGGGTGCTGCTCGTCGGTGCTGCCGCCTACGTCACCCTGATCGTGGTGCTGCGGATATCGGGCAAGCGCACGTTGGCCAAACTCAATGCGTTCGACCTGGTGGTCACGGTGGCGGTCGGTTCGACGCTGGCCACGATCCTGCTGAACTCCGATGTGTCGTTCGTCGAGGGGGCCGCGGCGTTCGCGTTGTTGGCGACCATGCAGTTCCTGGCGGCGACGGTGTCCTCACGGGTGAAGGCCGGCCGTTCGGTGCTGACTGCGCGGCCGACGGTCCTGGTGTCGCAGGGCGTTCTGCTCGAGGACGCGCTGCGTCGTCAACGGGTCAGCGCCGACGAGATCCGCCAGGCGATCCGGTCGTCGGGACAAGGTGACATCAGCCAGATCGCCGCGGTGGTGCTGGAAACCGACGGGTCCCTCAGCGTCATCGCCGGGGACAAGATCGGCGACTGGTCAGCGCTGGCGGGACTGCCGGACATCCCTGCCGAACCACGGCGTTGAACAGACGTCTCAGGTAGGGGTCCAGCGACGATCGAGGGCTTCCCGGACATGATGGGCCAGTTGTTCCAAACTGCGGCGGTCGGCCCGATCGAGGTCCTGCTCGCCGACCGTCCTCTCCAAGCGCAGCAGCCGATCGGCGATCGCCTGGCGGTGCGCGGGAAGCACAACCACCCAGGCGAGTTCACGCAGCATCGACAGTAACCTGGCCAGCACCGCGGGATCGGATGCGCCGTAGAGCTGCGGCTGGTTGCAGACCAGGTCGAGAAGGTCGGGTAGGTCCGGCCGGGCCAGCACCACCCGCGCGACGCCGTCACCGTCCCGAAGGATGCGGCGCCCCAGGCGGTAGCCGGCCAGCTCGCACAGTATCGCGCTGCACGAATTCAGCCCGTGCACAGCCGTGGTGGGGTCGTTGATGCCCGGGCTCAGCGCGCGCACGACCACATCGACCAGCTGGCGAAGTCCGTAGCCGAGGTCCTGGGTGGCGGTGCGCTCGATGCCGGCGCTCAGGGCGCCGGCCACCCGGTCGCGCACCGCGCTCCACTGCTCCTCGTCGAGCGAACCGGTCGCCGACCAGCAGAAGGCGACCGGAACCCCCGCCAGGACGTCGGATCCAACCGGTCGGTCGAGCCAGATGACGGCGTCGGCGTCGACCGCCGCAGCCAGCAGGGCCTGTTCGTCGACCTCGACGAGGAAACCGGAGGATCGAGCGACGACCAACGACGCACCCGGGGGTGGGGACGGCGCGAAGTCATGGTCCGGGTGTTCCCCGAGCGGGTCGAGCACCCGGTGGGTGGTGTCCTTGATGTCGGCACAGACGTGCTCCAGCATCGTCTCGATCCGGATCTGGCGGACCAAATGCCCGAGAAAGAGCACCAGGGCCAGCACGCTTGCCATGGCCAGCAGGTAGGCCAACGTCACGGCGATCTGGGGGACGAACTCCGCGCTCCCGTCGTTGTCGTTGCGGACGGTACGCAGAACCGTCAGCGCATAAACGAACGTGGCGAGAAACAACGCGAGGGTGCGCTGGACGAACCGATCCGCGGCGAATGTCCGCAACAGCCGCGGCGTGTACTGGCTGCTGGCCAGCTGCAGCGTCACCACCGTCAACGAGAAGGTCAGCGAGGTCACGGTGATCAGCGATGTCGCGACCGCCCCGAGGACCTCCCTCGCCGCGTCGGCCCCGCCCCCGAAGATGTAGTCCGCCACCCGTGGCGGAATGCTCTCGTCCAGCACGTCGTCGAGTTCGGGTACGGCGATTCCGGCAACGAACGCCAGCACCACCCCAACGGCGGGCACCGGCCACAGCCGGCTCCGCCAGGCGTCGACGAACACCGTGCGTCGCTGGCGTACGGCCTCGATGACCCCGGAGCCGCCCCCGCCGTTGCCGCTCACCAGCGCCGACGATCGACGTGAACCCGGATATCCGGTCCGGTCATCGATGTCCCGGTGCGTGCCGGTTGCGGGCAACTTTGATACGCATAGGTTGATCCAAGTACCCGAAACACGCACCGGCATACGTTTTCCCCGAGTTCGTGCGCCGATGCGGCGCCTGCCCCGACACAAGCATGGGAGTCAGTGAGACGTGGAACTCGACATTGTGCTGGCCGCGGTCGGCGTGCTCGGCGTCGTGGTGGCGACGATGTCGGCGAAGATGCGCAGCCTGCCGATCTCCGAACCCCTGCTCGGACTGGTCGCCGGGATCGCGCTGGGGCCGCAGGTCACCGGCGTGCTGACATTGCCGACCCTGGCTGCCGAGCAGTCGCTACTGCACGAAGTCAGTCGAATACTGCTGGCGATCTCGGTGATGGCGGTCGCGCTCCGCTATCCGTTCAGCGAGATCCGGCAGCACGTCCGCCCGATACTGATCCTGCTGTTGATCGTTCTGCCGGCGATGGCCCTGGTGTCGGCCGGCTTGGGGTGGGCACTCCTCGGCCTGCCCATCGCGGCTGCGGCACTGTTCGGTGCCGCGATCAGTCCGACCGACCCGGTCCTGTCCTCGAGCGTGGTCACCGGCAACGCCGCCGAGCG
The DNA here is from genome assembly GCF_902705885.1 of Mycolicibacterium austroafricanum. Lineage (GTDB taxonomy): Bacteria > Actinomycetota > Actinomycetes > Mycobacteriales > Mycobacteriaceae > Mycobacterium > Mycobacterium vanbaalenii_A. The sequence continues at coordinate 71,213 of NZ_CACSIP010000005.1, forward strand.
TGACCTGCCGGCCCGCGATCGTCAACTGCTCTCCGTCGAATCGGGCTCCAACGACGGTCTGGCGTTACCCCTTGTCCTCGTGGCGATCACCATGGCCGGGGTGCTCACGCCGGGTGGCGCTCTGGTCGAATCGGCATGGCAGGTGGGCGGTGGCGTCGTGCTCGGCGCGGGGATCGGGTGGCTGGGAGGGCACGCACTTCGGCTCGGAGCGCGCCACGGCGCCACGGCGAGCGCGCCGGCGTTGTTCTTCACCGTGGTGCTGGCTCTGGGCATCCTCGGATCAGCCGGACTGCTGGGTGTGGATGGCGTTCTCGCTGTCTTCGTCGGTGGGGTCGCCTTCAACATCGTCGGTACCGGTCGCGAGCGCGCGTCCGAGGTCTCGATCGACGAGGCGATCAACCGGTTCGCGGTGTTGCCGCTGTTCGTCCTGTTCGGCGCGGCGTTGCCCTGGCAGCAGTGGGCCGAACTCGGCTGGCAGGGCGGGGTGTTGGTGCTCGCGGTGCTGGCGCTGCGCCGGATCCCGATCGTGCTGCTGATGAAGAGGCCGTTGGCACTGCGGCTTCCCGACGCGCTGTACCTGGGCTGGTTTGGCCCGGTGGGGGTGGCGGCATTGTTCTATCTGACCCTGGAGGCGGAACGGCTCGGGGCGAACGAGCAAGTGCTGGCTGCGGGATCACTTGTGTTGGCAGGCAGCACCATCGCCTTCGGTCTCACCGGCGTGGCCGGGCGGGCGCTCTACCGTCGCGTGACCGCTCAGGACGCTGCGGCCGAGGGGTAACTGGTCCCGGGCCGGCCCGGTCACTTCGTGAGCCTGTCCAGGGTTTGCAGGTAGGGGCTGCGTTCCGCCCCGGTGAGCGGGGGAGCGAAGGCGACGACAACGGTGTCCGCCCGGTACAGGCCGCGAGGCGCCGCATAACCGGCGGCGTCCTCCGCCGTTGGGAACGTCTTGATCCTCAACGTGTCTGTGACGACGGATTGTGCACAGCCGACCGCCGGGCATTCCGTGGCCGTGTCGTCGAGCGGATTGGGGACCGCCAGCCCGGAGTCTGCCAGCGCATTGACCATGCTGCGTGCTGTCCACGATGTGGTGGATCCGTTCGAATGTGTCAGGGCCCCGGCGGTGGAGCCGGACGCCGACGTGGCGTCCCCGGAGCGCGGAGTCGAGATCTGCGTCGAAGTCTGCTCTGTGGGTGAGCAACCGACCGCGGTGAGAGCACCGGCGGTGAGCAACACCGCCGCGGCCGAAAGCGGTCGGTGGCACTGGCGGCGCTGTCTCGCCCGTAGCGAAGTTCCGATGATCGGCCGTCCCTCTCTCGTCGATCCGGTTCGTCTTCGTTGCCGCGGTACCCGAGAATCGGAGAGCACAAACCGGGTCGCCCCGGACGCGCTGGCGCACTAGTTCGGTCGGGCGTCAACGATGTGGTTGAGGACTTCGTCGACGCGGCCGATCCCGCCACCGAACGGGTTGCCGCGCTTGAGTAGATGTGTCCCGGCCGGTGTCACCGCCACCAGTTTCGGTGAGCTGGAGGTCAGTTGCATCCGGCGGGTGAATCGGACCTGGTCCAGTGGGACGACAAACCGGCCGAAGCGGTCCCGGTACACCCGGTGGGTCCGGTCGATGACCGCCACCGGGGTGAACGTGCTCAGCGGGCGTTGCCTGGTCCTGCGCCTCGCCCCGATGAGAAAGCCGGCGATCACTGCGGTTGCGATCCCGATGAGGAGCAGTGACGCGCCGAGGGTGGCCGGAACCGATGACGGGGCGTCGGTGCTGGTGTGGACGATCCAGACCGCGCCGAATCCGCCGAACACCAGCGTGATGACGACCAGCAGGTAGGTCATGATCTCCGTCGGGCCATTGCCGCGATCGATGATGAGGACCGCTCCGCCGTGCTCGGCCACCACGAGGCCACCCTGTTCAGCGATGACGACGGGTTCGGTCGGCTCAGCCATAGGGCAGAGCTTGCCGAATCCGGGCGCCGGCGTGCGCCTTTGTACAGAAATCACCGGCGTTTCGGGTGCAGACCCGCGCGCTCGCGGGCGGGGACTGCCCCTAGATGGCCATGGCGGCGCGCACGTCATCTTCCGACGACGAACCACCGGTACCGCTGGAGGTCACCCGGCCGGCTTCGAGGATGTAGTACTGCTGCGAGGACTCCAGTGCGAAACCGATGTGCTGTTCGACGAGCAGAACACCGAGGTCACCGCGCGCGGTCAGCGCGGTGATGGCCTCTTCGATCTCGCCGACCACCGACGGCTGGATGCCTTCGGTCGGTTCGTCGAGGATGAGGCATTTCGGCGTGGTGATGAGGGCGCGCGCGATCGCGAGCTGCTGACGCTGACCACCGGAGAGCAGCCCGGCGCGCCGGCTGAGCAGTTCCTTGAGGGCGGGAAACAGATCCAGCTGCTCGTCGATCAACTGCTTTCCGTTCTTGCGCCCGTCGGCGACCACCTGGAGGTTCTCGGCAGTGGTCAGCTGCCCGAAGGACTGCTGGCCCTGCGGGACGTAGGCCAGCCCGCGGGCCACCCGCGCGGACGGGCGCAGTTTGGTGATGTCCTGCCCTTCGAACAGCACCTTGCCCGAACTGCACTTGAGCAGGCCCACCGCCGCGCGGAGCAGCGTCGTTTTCCCCGCACCGTTGTGCCCCATCACCGCGGCCACCCCATCCGAGGGCACCTCGATGCTGACCCCGTGGATGACCTCGGAGCGGCCGTATCCACTGTGCACGTCGACCAGTTGCAGCATCTAGGAAACCTCCGTCTGTTCACTGGTCTGCCCGGCCGCCGTTTCGGCGCCGGCGGCGGCCGTCCCCAAGTAGACCTCTTGCACCTTCGGGTTGGCCTGGACCTCGGCGACGGAACCTTCGGCGATCACCTGGCCCCGCGCCAGAACCGTCACCGACGTGGCGAATGCCCGCATGAAGTCCATGTCATGCTCGACGACGACCACGGTGCGTTCGGCGCCGATGCGGCGCAACAGATTTCCCGTCTCCTCCCGCTCTTCGTGGCTCATGCCCGCGACGGGTTCGTCGAGCAACAGCACATCGGCGTTCTGCACCAGCAGCATGCCGATCTCCAGCCACTGCTTCTGTCCGTGGGCGAGCACTCCGGCGGGCTTTTCGGCCAGCGCGCTGAGTCCGATGGTGTCCAGGGCCTGCTCGATGACCGGCAGCACCCCGTGGCGCCGGCGCAACAGCGTCCACGGTGACCGGCCGGCCCCGGCGGCGATGTCGAGGTTCTGCAGCACGGTCAACTGCTCGAACACGCTCGCGGTCTGGAACGTGCGGCCCACGCCGCGGCGGGCGATCTGGTGAACCTTCTTTCCCAGCAGTTCCTCTCCGGATTTGCTCACCGAACCGGTGGCGGTCACCAGCCCGGTGATGGCGTCGATCACGGTGGTCTTGCCGGCCCCGTTGGGTCCGATCAGGAACCGCAGGTCCCCCTGGAAAAGGGTGAGGTCGACGTCGCTGACGGCTTTGAAGCCGTCGAAATCGACTGTCAGGCCTCGAACTTCGAGGTACTGGGTACCCATGCCGACATTGCCGCCGGCTTTCGGTCCGCGTTCCTGCGAGACGGCCTCGGCTTCCGTCATGGGGTGGCTCCCACCTTTTCTGCGTCGGGTTCCTTCTCGGATTCCGCCTCGGCGCTGTCCTTGGCCTTGCGTCGGCGCTTGAACAGCACCGCCAGACCCGCGAATCCGGCGGGGAAGAACCCGACGACGACGATGAACAGCAGGCCCTGTGCGTAGGTCCACTCCGACGGAAACCGTTCGGAGAACAGGGTTTGCGCCCAGGCCACCCCGATGGCGCCCAGCACGGGGCCCAGCAGCGTGGTGCGTCCTCCGATGGCGACACCGATCAGGAACGCGATGGACGGCAGGATGCCGACCTGCGACGGCGCGATGAAGCCGACGATCGGGGCGAACAGGGCGCCGGCGACGCTGGCGAACAGCGCGGCGACGGTGTAGGCCACCACCTTGATGTTGGCCGGGTCATAGCCCAGGAACCGCACTCGTTCCTCGCCGTCACGCACCGCGACGAGTAGTTCGCCGTAGCGACTCTGCATCAGCTGGCGCACCACGGCCACCACGATCAGCAGCACGCCGGCGGCGATGAAGTACAGCATTCGCCGGTTCGCCGGGTCGTTGAGCGTGAAGCCGAAAAACGTGCGGAACCGGTTGAGGCCGTTGCTTCCTCCGAGGCTGGTCTGACCGACCAGCAGGATGGCCAGCGCCGCGGCCAGCGCCTGCGACAGGATCGCGAAGTAGGCGCCCTTGACCCTGCGTTTGAACACGCCGAATCCCAGCGCCGCGGCGATCGCCGCCGGGACCAGCACGATGGCGAGCAGGGTGAACGCCGGAGAGGCGAAAGGCGCCCAGTAACCCGGAAGTTCACGCACGCCGGCGATCTGCATGAAATCGGGCACGTCGTTGCCGAACACCTGTGCATCGGCGATCTTGAGGTGCATGCCCATCATGTAACCGCCGAGGCCGAAGAAGACGCCCTGGCCCAGGACCAGCATTCCGCCCCGGCCCCATGCCAGGCCGATGCCGACCGCGACGATCGCGAAGCACAGGAACTTGCCGAGCAGGCTGAGCCGGAATTCGGAGAACACCAAGGGCGCCACCCCGAACAGCAGTACCGCGGCGATCCCGAAGCCCGCCCAGGTCTGCCAGCGTCCGATGAGGGTCCTCACACCAGACTCCTTGTCCTGACAGTGAACAGGCCCTGCGGGCGGGCCTGCAGGAAGATCACGATGATCACGAAGACGATCACCTTGGCCAGCGACGCCGTCGTGTTGAACTCGATGAACGAGTTCAGGAAGCCCAGCGTGAACGCCGCGATCACGGTGCCCTTGATCTGGCCCAGGCCGCCCACGACGACGACCAGGAAAGCGTCGATCAGGTAGCTCTGACCGATCGTCGGGCTGGTGGAGCCGATCAGCGTCAGCGCCACGCCTGCCACGGCGGCCAGCCCGGATCCGATGAAGAACGTCGTGATGTCGGTCTTGCGCGACGAGATGCCGCTCGTCTCAGCGAGATCGCGGTTCTGCACGACGGCGCGGATCCGGCGCCCCATCGGGCTGGTCTTGAGCACCGTGGCGAGCACCGCGACGCAGACGACGGCGAGCACCAGGATGAAGATGCGGGTCTTGGGAACGACGGCGCCGAGGATGTCCACACCGCCGGACAACCATTCGGGTGCGACCACGTTGACCGCGGGCGCGCCGAAGATGTCACGCGCCACCTGCTGCAGGATCAGCCCGACGCCGAAGGTCACCAGCAAGGTGTCGAGGGGACGGGAGTACATCCGCTGGATCAGCGTGACCTCCAGCAGTGCGCCCATCGCACCGCCGATGAAGAATCCGAGGACCAACGAGATCAACAGCGAGGCACCGGCGCTCGACACCACCTGCTGTATCACGTAGGCGGTGTAGCAGCCCGCCATGATGAATTCGCCGTGCGCCATGTTGATGACGCCCATCTGACCGAACGTCAACGACAACCCGAGTGCGGCCAGCAACAGGATCGAGCCGAGGCTCAATCCTGTTGCCAGCTGCCCGATCAGGACATCCATGCTGTGTTAGTTCCCCGTCGCTTCGCTCGCCCCCGTCACCCGGAGAGCCCGGCGGCCCACGGGTAGGACTCCAGGAACGGGTCCGGCTCGATCGGGCCGGGGGACTCCCAGATCGTGTAGATCAGGCCGTCGGGCCGGATCTCACCGATGCGGGCGGTCTTGGTGATGTGGTTGTTCTCGCCGTCGATGGTGACCAGACCCTCAGGTGCGTCGAACGTGACCCCGCCTGCGTTCTCCTGCACGGCCGCGACGTCGAACGACTGCGCCTTCTCGACGGTGTTCTTCCACAGGTACACCGACACGTACGCCGCCTCCATGGGATCCGACGTCGGCTTGTCGGCGCCGAACTTGGCCTTGTAGGCCGCGACGAACTCGTTGTTCACCGGAGAATCGATGGTCTGGTAGTAGTCCCACGCCGTCAGCTGACCGTCGATGTTCTGCACACCGATGCCACCGACCTCTTCCTCGGCGATCGACACCGACACGACCGGCATCTCCTGCGGGGTGAGCCCGACGTTCTTGTACTCCCGGAAGAACGCCACATTGGAGTCGCCGTTGAGGGTGTTGAAGACCGCGTCGGCGTCGGCGCTGCGGACCTTGTTGACGATCGTGGAGAAGTCGGTCGAGCCCAGGGGCGTGTAGTCCTCGCCCTTGATCTCCATGCCGTTCGCTTCGGCGTACGCCTTGATGATCCGGTTGGCGGTCTGCGGGAAGACGTAGTCGCTGCCCACCAGGTAAAGCGACTGGACGCCCTGCTCCTTGAGGTAGTCCAGTGCCGGCACGATCTGCTGGTTGGTCGTCGCACCGGTGTAGAAGATGTTGGGGGAGGACTCCAGGCCCTCGTACTGCACGGGGTAGTAGAGAAGTGAGTTGGCGCTCTCGAACACCGGGAGCATCGCTTTGCGGCTCGACGACGTCCAGCCGCCGAACACCGCGGCCACGCAGTCGCTGCTGATCAGCTTCTCGGCTTTCTCGGCGAAGACCGTGGGCTCAGAGGCGCCGTCCTCGGCGACCACCTGGATCTGCTTGCCCATCACCCCGCCGTCGGCGTTGATCTGCTCGACAGCCAGATCGATGGCGTTGCGGACAGTCACCTCGGAGATCGCCATGGTGCCCGACAGCGAGTTCAGCGCGCCCACCTTGATGGTGTCACCGGAGGTGTCGACGCAGGACTCGGCATTTGCTGCGTCGGTCTCGCTGGCCTTGCTGCCGCAGCCTGCCAGCAGCAGGCTGGCTATCGCGATGACACTTCCTGAAGTGAGAGCGGATCGTCTGAACGAAGAGCGTCGGGGGTGTTCCATGAACGGCCTTTCGTGCTGTCAACAGCGCTCATCCCCTGATGAGGTGTCGAGTCGGAGTAGCTTCAGAACGCATCAAGCGCAGAAGCAACCACACCGAGCGGGTGTCGAATCGGGACGTTAGAACGCCTGTGTTTCTGCTAAGTGTCTGTGTGTGACGAACAAATTAACGTGCGCACATTCCGGGAATTGGTTTGCCGTTAACTCAACCCGGCGTCGGAGGACTGTCCTGTCCGTAACGATCCGGTACCGTCCGGCGATGTGACCATCATGCGAACAGCTACAGCCAAACTAGGGGCGGCAGTCGGGGTGTCACTGATGGCGGCGGCCGCATCCATTGTGGCCGGCCCGGTGACGGCGAGTGCTCAACCCGACGGTCAGCAGGTCCGGTACACGCTCACGTCCGCGGGCGCCTACGAGTTCGACCTGTTCTATCTGACCTCCCAGCCGCCGAGCATGGAGGCCTTCAACGCCGACGCCTACGCGTTCGCCAAGCGGGAGAAGGTCAGCCTGGCCCCCGGGGTGCCGTGGGTGTTCGAGACCACGATGGCCGATCCGCAGTGGGCGATCCTCACGGTGAGCAGCACGACGCGCGGCGGACAGGCTGCGCCGAACGCGCACTGCGACATTGCCGTCGACGGTGAGGTGCTGGTGGCGCACGACGACCCCTACAACGTGCGGTGCCAGCTGTCGAAGTGGTAGCTCGGCTACCGCGCACTCAGCCCTGACAGGGCTCCCGGCAACGGGCCACGGTGCAGCACACCCAGGCGTTGGGTGGCCCTGGTGAGCGCGACGTAGAGTTCGGCCGCGCCGCGCGGGCCGTCGGCGAGGATGCGTTCCGGCTCCACCACCAACACCGCGTCGAACTCGAGGCCTTTGGCCTCCGCAGGGGCGACGGTGCCCGGAGCGCCGGGCGGCCCGATTACGATGCTGGTGCCCTCCCGCGCGGCCTCTTCTGCGATGAACTCGTTGATGGCAGTGGCTACTTCGTGCTCGCCGACCTCACGCGACCACGGCTGGACACCTGTCGCCCGCACCGAGTCGGGCGGCCTGACCCCGGGCGCGAACTCGGCGAGAAGCGCGCCGGCGACGCGCATGATCTCCGCCGGGGTGCGGTAGTTCATCGACAGCGGTCGGTAGATCCAACGGCCGGGCACGTAAGGCTGGAGCATGGTGTCCCAGGACGTGGCGCCTGCGGCCGACCGGCGTTGAGCCAGGTCGCCCACCACGGTGAAAGATCTACTCGGACAGCGCCGCATCAGCACCCGCCAGTCCATCTCGGAGAGTTCCTGGGCCTCATCGACCACGATGTGGCGGTAGGTCCAGTCCCGATCCGAGGCGGCACGCTCGTCGAGTTCGCGGTTGTCCCGCTCGGTGAAGCGGTCGGCAAGGTCCTCGGCGTAGAGCATGTCGGTGGCCAGCAACTGGTCCTCGTCCTCCATGAGGTCTTCGCGGCTGACCATGAGTTCCAGCACGCCCTCGGCGAACTCGGCCTCGGCCCGGCGTTCCCGTTCGGCTGCCTGATCGGCAGTCGTGTCGCGACCCAGCAGGTCCACCAGTTCATCGAGCAGCGGCACGTCCGACACCGTCCAGCTCTCACCCTGCGCGCGAAACAGCGCAGGGTCGGCACCCGCGGCCCGTAACCGATCATGTGACGAGTAGAGCTCGCTCAGAAGGGTTTCCGGCGTCAGCTTCGGCCAGAGTTCGTCGAGCGCTGCCGCAAACCCGGCGTGGTCACCGAGCTCGTCGACCAACTCGGCCCGCAGGTGCTCCCATGCGGCCCGGTCCTCGCGGGTCAGCCACCCCCGGCCGATCTTGGCGATCGCGCGTTCGGTCAGCACCCATGTGATGACGTCGGTGAAGACCGCGCGGGCGTCGTTGTGCGGCTGTTTGCTCGCGCGGGCCTCCTGGATGGCCCACTCGGCGGTCTCGGCGTCGATGCGCACGGCGGCGTCGGTCAATTCGATCGGAATCGGGTTCTCGGGAACCCGTTGCCGGTCGGCGATTGCCGCGTCGAGGACCTCGAGCATCTTCAGCGAACCTTTGAGTCGCGCGGCCTCGGGCGGATCCTCGGCGGTCACTCGCAGACCGGGCACCAGGTCGCCGACGGTCATGAACACCACGTTGGATTCACCCAACGACGGCAGAACCCGCCCGACGTGGTTCAGGAAGGCCGGGTTTGGTCCGATTACGAGCACCCCGTGGTGCTCGATCCGCTGGCGCTGGGTGTAGAGCAGGTAGGCCACCCGGTGCAGCGCGACGACGGTCTTGCCGGTCCCGGGGCCGCCCTCGATCACCAGAACACCTTGGTGATCGAGCCGGATGATCTCGTCCTGTTCGGTCTGGATGGTGGCGACGATGTCGCGCATCCCGTCACCGCGGGGCGCGTTGACGGCGGCGAGCAGCGCGGCGTCGCCCGAACCGCCCCGCTCACCGTCACTGGGACGGCCGAGGGTCTCGTCGGTGAAGTCGAGGACCATCCGCCCGCGGGTGTGGAACTGCCGGCGACGGCGCATGTTCTCCGGGGAGGCCCCGGTGGCGACGTAGAACGCGCGGGCCGCCGGCGCCCGCCAGTCGAGCAACAGGGTGTCGTAGTCGTTCTCCTCGTCGAGGAGGCCGATCCGGCCGATGTAGAGGCGATCACCCGAGAGGCTGTCCAGCCGCCCGAAGCACAGCCCGCTGTCGGCCACATCCAGCCGGGCCATCTGGCGGGCCAGCGCGCGTACCTCGGCGTCGCGTTCCACCAGTGTCTGCCCGCTGCCGCGCAACACCGACTTGTACCGGTGCCCCACCCGCGCGCGCTCGGCGTCGAGCCGCCCGTAGAGCCCGGCGATGTAGCCCCGCTCGGACTCCAGTTCGGCCGCGTGGTCCTGAAGTTCTGCGTACCCCTGAGTCGACATGTGCCCCTCAACCTACGGAAGGCGCGAGTGCTCCTTCTCCTCCGACCATCCTCCTTGACGCCAGGTCGAACATATGTTCGCATAGGGTATGCGGTGGGATCGTCAGGGCGTCAGCGTGGACGACGGCGCATTGCCAGGACTACAGCGCATCGGCTTCGTGCGCACCGTACGCACCCCCCAGTTCGACAACGTCACCTTCCACGAAGTGTTGTGCAAGTCGGCGTTGAACAAGGTCCCGGGAACAGCCGAGCACCTACCGTTCCAGTACACCGTCAACGGGTACCGGGGCTGTTCACACGCGTGCCGGTACTGCTTCGCCCGGCCCACCCACGAGTACCTGGAGTTCGACTGCGGCCGCGACTTCGACAGCCAGGTCGTGGTGAAGACCAACGTCGCAGAGGTGCTGCGCCGTGAGCTGCGGCGACCGTCGTGGCGGCGGGAAACCGTTGCGCTGGGCACGAATACGGATCCGTACCAGCGGGCGGAGGGCCGTTATGCATTGATGCCGGGCGTCATCGGCGCTCTCGCCGACTCCGGGACGCCGTTCTCGATCCTGACGAAAGGCACGTTGCTGCGCCGGGACCTGCCGATGCTGACCGAGGTGGCCCGCCGGGTTCGCGTCGGCGTGGCGGTGTCGCTGGCCGTCGGTGACCCGGAGTTGCACAGCCGGGTCGAACCGGGCACGCCGTCGCCGCAGGCCCGGCTCGGGCTGATCTCGGCGGTGCGCGCGGCAGGGCTCGATTGTCATGTCATGGTGGCGCCGGTGCTGCCTGGTCTGACCGATTCGACCGAACACCTCGACGACCTGCTCAGCCGGATCGCGGCGGCCGGCGCAACCAGCGCGACAGTGTTCGGACTGCATCTGCGGGGGTCGACCCGCGGATGGTTCATGGACTGGTTGGCGCGCACCTACCCCGAGATGGTCGGCGAGTATCGCCGGCTGTATCGGCGTGGTGCCTACCTGCCGCCGGAGTTTCGCCACGAGCTGAGCAGCCGGGTCTCCCCGCTGCTCACCAAGCACCGGTTGGCGCGCACACCGCAGCGCAGCGCACCGGTGCGGGCAGCGCCCGCACCGGTGGTGGCTGCACAGCAGACGTTGTTCTGACGGGCCGTCCTGGCCTGTGGAGAGGTGCCGAGGCTCAGGTCGCGGCAGCGACGCTGAACGGTTGCTCGGTCCGGGCGGCGAGATACTCCGGACGGGGCGTGTCCGCCCGGAACGGGTCGCACAGGCGGTTCTCCACCGAGTTGAACACCAGGAAGATGTTGGACCGCGGGAAGGGCGTGATGTTGGACGCCGATCCGTGCATCATGTTCGAGTCGAACCACAGGGCGGTGCCCGCGGGCCCGGTCACCTGCTCGATCCCGTATTGGTCGGCCGCCGCGGTCAACGTCGCCCGGTCGGGAACACCGATCTCCTGCTTGACCAGTGACGCCTGGTGATGGTCCTGGGGGGTCTCACCGACACACGGGTAGAACGTGTTGTGCGACCCCGGCATCACCATGAGCGCGCCGTTGTAGGTGAAGTTCTCGGTCAGCGCGATCGAGCAGGACACCGCGCGCATCAGCGGCATGCCGTCTTCTGCGTGCCAGGTTTCGAAGTCGGAGTGCCAGTAGAAGCCGCCGCCGGTGAAGCCGGGCATCAGGTTGATCCGCGCCTGGTGCAGGTAGACGTCGCTGCCCAGGAGCTGGCGCGCGACGGGCAGCACGGTGTCGAGGGTGACCACCTCGGCGATCAGGTCGCTGAGCAGATGCGGTTGGAACACCGAACGGATACCGCCTGACGACTCACGGATGATCCGCGGATCGGTGTCGTCGGCACGTTCGCCGATCTGCTGGAGCTCGTCACGAACCGGCGGCAGCCAGTTCTCTTCGACGGTCCGCGGCCGCACCAGGTAGCCGTTGGCGGTCATCGACGTCAGGTCCGCCTCGGCCAGCGGTCCGTCGGACTCCTTGCCCCAGACCGTCGGTTCCCGTCGGACAATCGGCGCGGCGGCCTGAGGCAGGCGGGTGGGGTAGTGGTCCTGACAGCGGTCGGTGTCGTCGGCGGTCATCGGATCGCCGCCGCGGGTGGGTAGGCTCCGCTCTCGTCGTGCACCTCCTGCCCTGTGACGGGCGGATTGAACACACAGAGCATGCGCAGCTGGGTGTGGCAGCTGACGCGGTGCCGTTCGTGGCCGTTGAGCAGATACATGGAACCGGGAGCCAGCGGATGTTCCTCGCCGGTCTCGTGGTTGGTCAGGGATCCGGTGCCCTCGACCACCCACACGGCTTCGACATGGTGCTGGTAGTGGAACTCGCTCACCGAGCCGGGCTCGATGGTGGTTTCGTGGAACGAGAATCCGACGCCGTCGTCGGCGAGGATGATTCGTTTCGACCGCCAGTGCTTGGCCGACACGTCGCGTTCGGTGCCGGTGATCTCTGCGGTGGTACGCACGATCAAAGTCGCATCTCCTTTCTTTCAGGTAGTGGGCGAGTCAGGGCAGCGTCGCTGCGACCGATTCTGCCAGGATGTCGATGCCTTTATCCAGGTCTTCCACCGTGGTGGTCAGCGGCGGGAGCAACTTGACCACCTCGTCCCGGGGGCCACTCGTCTCCATCGTCACGCCGCGGTCGAACGCCGCTCGGCACACCTCGCCGGCCTGGGAGGTTTCGGCGAACTTCAGCCCCTGGGCCATCCCGCGCCCACGGGCGCTGACCCCTTCGTGATTCTGCGCGATGGCTTCGAGGCGATCCCTGACATGGCGGCCCTTGGCCTCTGTCTCGTTGGCGAAAGCATCGGAGGCCCAATAAGTCTCGAGCGCCTTGGTGGCGGTGACGAATGCGGGGTTGTGGCCACGGAAGGTTCCGTTGTGCTCACCGGGAGTCCAGACGTCGAGTTCGCGGCGGAACAACGTCAGCGCCATCGGCAGACCGTAACCACTGATCGACTTGGACAGCGTGACGATGTCCGGCACGATCCCGGCCTCCTCGAAACTGAAGAACCGCCCCGTGCGTCCGCACCCCATCTGCACATCGTCGACGATGAGCAGGATGTCTCGGCGACGACACAGTTCGGCCAGCGCCTGGAGCCACTCGGCGCGGGCCACATTCAGGCCACCCTCGCCCTGCACCGTTTCGACGATGACGGCCGCAGGATGGTTGAGTCCGCCGCCGGAATCGTCGAGCACGCGCTCGAACCAGTGGAAATCCTCGGTCGCACCACCGAAGTAGTTGTCGTAAGGCATCGGGGTCGAATGGACCAGCGGGATGCCGGCGCCGGCGCGCTTCATCGAGTTCCCGGTCACCGACAACGCTCCCAGCGTCATGCCGTGGAACGCGTTGGTGAAGTTGATGATCGACTCACGGCCGGTCACCTTGCGTGCCAGCTTCAGGGCGGCCTCGACGGAATTCGCACCGGTGGGACCCGGGAACTGCACCTTGTAGTCGAGGCCCCGTGGGCGCAGGATCAGCCGCTCGAAGGTTTCGAGGAAGTTGGTTTTCGCCGCGGTCGCCATGTCGAGGGAGTGCACGATCATGTCGCTGGCGAGATAGTCGAGCAGCGGCTTCTTCAGGGCCGGGTTGTTGTGCCCGTAATTCAGGGCCCCGGCGCCGGCGAAGAAGTCGAGATAGCGCCGGCCGTCGACATCGGTCAGCCAGGATCCCTGCGCGACCGCCATAGTGGTGGGCCAGCTGCGGCAGTAGCTGCGGACCTCGGATTCCACCGAGTGGTACACCTCGGGGAGGTCGGCATCGGTCAACGGGGGGTTGAGCTCTGAGATCGACATAAGTCCTTTCACAGATCTGAGTTGTCGAGATTCGCGGTGATCGGACCGATCTGAAGGATCGGTTCGTCTTCGTGCGCCTGGTCGGCATCGAGATGCTCGGCCAGGAATCGTTCGTGTTCGGTGATCGGCACCCCGTGCCGACGGGCGAAAGCGCCGAACAGCGCGCGTGAGGCGGCGTTACTGGGGGCGACGGTCGCCTCCACGGTGACCGGGTGACCATGGCGGTCTTGGCGGACCCATCGGGTCAACGTGTCGAGCATGGTTCCTGCCAGACCGGTTCCCCGTGCGGAGGCGGCCACGGCTACCTGCCAGACGAACAGCACTTCCGGCCTGGTCGGTGGGTGGTAGCCGGTGATCAACCCGCACAGCTCCCCGCCGCGGTCCGCCACGATACAGGTGTCGGCGAAATCGGTGGCCATCAACAGGTACGCGTAGGTGGAGTTGAGATCCAGCACCCCGGTCGTGGCGACCAGGCGGTGCATTGCGATGGCGTCCGCGTCGGTCGGACGACGCAGGAACTGCTGCCACGAATCAGGCTGTCCGACCGAGCTGTTGGCTTCGACGCTGTTCACATCGACTAGACGCGCATCTGAACTCTTCAGCCCAGCGCGCGGCGCACGCACATCCACTTGGTTTGGTCACCACCGAACAAGTATCGAGTTTCGTCAGTCACGTCATCGGTGGTTCGACCGTATTTCAGCAAATGCGCAGAAGCAAGCAGCGTCGGCACCGAACTCAGTGGTCGAACGGTTGCCGGCGGCCGCCTCACCTGCTCTGATGCGACTCTCGGCGCGCCGACCGAAGGTTTCCGGGCTGTTACCGAATTGTTATCGACAATTGTCCGGCAGGCTGGGCGCAAATCCGACATCGCTTGTCGCGCATAGTTTGTCCGCACCATCAGTCAACTTATGCCAGGTATGACCCGGGTCACATTCGCGGGCAAACGCAGAACGTTGACTGTGAGTTGCGCTACGGGGATGTGGCTATGGAGATGTGATGGGGTAACCCAGTGGCCGCTACTGACGGCCGCGCTTGACCTGATTGAACGGAACGCCCCGGTCGGCGGCGGGCTCGCGCGGAAAGCCCAGGATGCGTTCGCCGATGACGTTGCGGGCCATCTCCGAACTGCCGCCGCCCAACGACCCAGTCTGTCGGGAGAGGTACCGGACACCGACGTTGTCCATGAGGCCTGCGAGGTCCCCGCCTTCGTCGACCACGCCGGCAGTGCCGGCGATGGTCAACGCTGTGTCGACCTCGAGTTCGGTGGTTTCGGCGTGGAAGAGCCTGATCAACGTGCCTGCGTTGGGCGGCAGCGAGCCATCGCCGATGGACTGCGCCACGTGGGTGATCAGCTGCTCTTTCACCGCGCGGCGCACCAACGCGCGACCGGCCAGGTCCTGGACCCGCAGGTCGTCCCCCTGACCGGTGGCCTCGGCCAGTCCGACATGGTCGGGGGGCATCTCGTGGGCGTTCTCCGCACCGGATCCGCTGGCGAACTCCGACCCGCCGCCGACTGCGCGGCGCTCGTGAAAGAGCTGCCGAGAGGCCACTTCCCAGCCCTTGTTGACTTCACCGACCACTGCGTCGTCGCCCAGTTCGAGGCCGTCGAAGAACTCCTCGCAGAACTCCTCGGAACCGTTGACCTCTTTGATGCGGCGCATCGTGATGCCGGGCGAGTTCAGCGGTACCAGGAACATCGTCAGCCCCTCGTGCTTGGGCAGGTTCCAGTCGGTGCGGGCCAGCAGCAGTCCGTAGTCGCCGGCGAACGCGCTGGTGCTCCACGTCTTGGCACCGTTGATCACCCACTTGCCGTCGCGCCGGTCCGCCCGGGTGATGACACCGGCGAGGTCGGACCCGCCGCTGGGCTCACTCAGCAGTTGCACCAGGATCTCGTCGCCGCGGATGGCAGCCGAGAGGCGTTCGCGTTTCTGTGCCTCGCTACCCATGTCGAGGATCGTCGCGGCGCAGATCGTGAACGTGGGGACATTGAGAATGAGTGGCATCTCGTAACCACGGCACTCGGCATCGAACGCCTTCTGGTAGGAGTGGTCCAGGCCGAGCCCGCCGTACTCCCGCGGGAAACAGATCCCGGCGAAGCCACCCTCGTACAGTCGCTTCTGCAGTTGCTTTGCCCGGTCCCAGGATTCGGCCTCTGCGCGCACCGCGTACGGTGGATCGTCGGGGTCGACCCGTGGCATGTTCGCGGCCAGCCACGTGCGGGCACGTGCGGCGAAGTCGGCGACCGATTCACTGGTCCCGGTCGAGCTCACGGTTTCCGTCATGCTGAGGGCTCCATCCGTCGCTGCTCGTCACGTGTGCGGTTCACCCTGGTGAGCGCGAACACGGCACGGTGATGGTCCTCGGGGGAACCGAACATCGCCCGGTACAGCGCGACCCGGCGCAGGTAGAGATGCAGATCGTGTTCCCAGGTCACGCCGATCCCGCCGTGTAGTTGTACGCAGTCCTGCAGCATCGCCGGGGCACGCTCTGCGACATAGGCTTTCGCGACGCTGACCAGCAGCTGGGCATCTGGTGAGCGTGCCGCCACCGCGGCTACCGCCCCCGTGGTGGTGGCGCGACATGCCTCGAACCACATCTTCATGTCGGCGGCGCGGTGTTTGAGGGCCTGGTACGAGGCCAGCGGACGGCCGAAACTGTGGCGGTCGAACAGCCACTGGTTGGTCATCGCGAGGACAGCGTCGAGGATGCCGACGATCTCGGCGCACTGCAGCACGAGGGCGACCTGGCGCTGGCGCTCGATGATGGCGGGAGTCTGATCGGCACTTCCCACGACTGCCGACTCGTCGATCTGGACGCCGTCGAATTGCACTCGCGCGTAACGCTTCACCATGTCGATCGAAACCTGCGGCGTGATCGTCACCCCGGCAGTGCCGATCGGCACCAGGAACTGTCTGATCTGACCCTCGCATTCGGCGACCACCAGTACCGCGTTGCTCTCGGCTCCGGCCTCGACGCGGTCCTTGACGCCGTCGATCCGGTAGCCCGACCCGGTGCGGGTCGCGGTGGTGGTGGCGTGAAGGGGAGCGAAGCCCCGGGTGGGTTCGTACACCGCCCAGGAGGCCACGCTTTCTCCCGACACCAGCGCCTCGATCGCCGCTTCGTGTCCGCTCGGCGCCTCGACGAGCCCGGCCAGCACGACGCTGACCGGATGCAGCGGCCCGGGCGCGACCGTGTGACCGGTCCGTTCGGCGACCATGGCAAGATCGGCGACCCCGTCACCGGAAACACTGCCACCGCCGAGTTCGTCGGGCACCAGCAGGCTCGTCCAACCCAGTTCGGCTGCCCGCTGCCACCATTCACTCTGAAACGAGACGCCGGACGCATGCAGACCACGCACGTGGGTCAGGGATGCCTGCTTCTCCAAGAACGTCTCAGTGGTGGCGGCGAACAGCATCTGCTCCGGGTTGGCGACCGTCATGTCTGTTCCTCGCAAGCGTCGTAGGCAAATGGTCAGGTCAGGACGAGCGCAGGCACATCGGGCTTGTAGACCTTCTTGTTCTCGACCTTGAACAGATCGACCATGTTGCCGCCCATCACCTTTCGGACACCTTCTTCGTCGAGTCCGTGGGCCACCAGGTCGTCGACCAGGTTGATCGGGTCGGCCAAGCCCTCCGGATGCGGCCAGTCCGAGCCGAAGATCACGCGGTCGATGCCACACAGGTCGGCCATCTGCTTGAAATTGTCCTCCCAGAACGGCGCGACGTACACGCACCGTTTGAACGCCTCGATCGGATCCTCCGGGAACTCGGTGGGCATCTTCATGAAGACGTCTTTGAACTGGTGGAAAAGGTGCGGCACCCAGGAGCCGCCGTTCTCCACCGAGAGGATGCGCAGCTCGGGGTTGCGCGTCAGCGCGCCGTGGCACACCAGCGCGGCCATCGTGTCCTCGATGGCCCGCTTGCCCATCGCGACCATCCGGAACGAGGTCGGCTTGAACGGCTTGTACTCGTCGCCGGGTTCCCAGTCGTTGAGGTACTCGGCGTAGCCGCTGTCCGAGGCGTGCATCGACACCGGGATGCCGGCTTTGACACAGGCGTCCCAGAACGGGTCGAACTCGGGCAGTCCGAACGATCGGCTGCCCCGGAAACCGGGTACCGGCGCCGGCCGGACCAGGACGGTCTTGGCCCCGCGCTCGACGCACCATTCGAGTTCCTCGATCGCGCGGTCGACGATGGCCAGGTTGATCACCGGGGTGGAGAAAATCCGATCCTGGTAGTTGAACTGCCAGGTCTCATACATCCACCGGTTCAATCCGTGGACGATGTCGAGAATCGCCTCGGGGTCGTCCTTGAGGCGCTCTTCGACCAGGCTGGCCAGCGTCGGGAACATCAGCGTGTAGTCCAGGCCGAGTGCGTCGAGCACCTCCAGGCGGGCCTCGGGATTGCGGAATGCCGGAATGGCCTTCATCGGCTTGCCCATCACCTCGCGGTAGCTCTTGCCGCCGCTCCCGTGCCGGAAGTACTCCTCTTGCGCGCCCGGGCGCGCGACCACCTCGAACGTCGGATTGGGAATGTAGTCACTGATCGTGTTGCGGACGACGATCTTGGTGCGGCCGTGGACATCGATGTAGTCGATGATGCCCTTGCGGCGATCGGGCAGGAATTCGGTGAGCGCCTCTTTGGGCTCGTAGAAGTGATTGTCGGCGTCGAACACCGGATAGTCGAGATGGCGAGACGGCATGGTACAGGCTCCTGACATGACGTGTTTGCGCGCACCGGTAATGGCATTACCGGTTCAGTGGTAACGACATTACCACGCTCAGATGTAACGGTGCCAGCAGCGCCGTGCCGCCGTTGTCGCAGTTCAGAGGGCTAGCGCGTCAGGCCGCGGAGGCAGAAGGTGTGCAAGTGGCTGCCGTCGATGGGAACGCCGTTGAGTTCGGCGCCCAGGTCACGCAACCGCAGTGCGCCCAGCACCGTCTGCATCAGGATCGCGGCATCGGTGTCGACATCGAGGTCGGTGCGGAACGCACCCTCGGAGATGCCGCGGCGCAGGATGTCGGCGAACAGCCCGTGCAGCGGTGCCAGCACCTTGGCGAACTCCCTGGGCCGGGTCTCCAACAGGTGGTCGTTGTAGTAGGTCAGACCCCGGTTGATGCTGTCCTGGGTGGTGGATTCTGCGGGGGCGCTGATCCGCTCGATCAGCCGGCGCAGGGCGTCGGCGCTCGACCGCGCGGCGGTTTCGGCGCGCCAGTCCTCGGTCGCGTCGGCCATGATCTTCTCGACCAACGCCAGCAGCAGTTCGTCTTTGGTGGCGAAGTGCTGGTAGAAGGCCCGCAGGGAGGTCTTGGAACGCTCGACCACCTCCAGAACGGTGAAGTCGGTGCGGCCGGTCTCGCCGAGGATCGCCAGCGCCGAACCCATGAAGCGGGTGGCGCGGGATTCGGTCTCGGCTGCCATCGGTCACCACCTTCCTGCTCGCCGTCAGCTGCTGGTAATGACGTTACCGCTATCGGCGAACCTCGGTTACTGTTCCCACGACCATTACTTCAGTGGAGGCTCACCGAGAATGACAACTGATTCGGCAGACACGCAGTGGACAGTGCAGGCACTGCTCGATCTCTTCGACGCCGCGCCCCGCGGGCAGGACGAGTACACCGCGCAGACCGGCCCCGCCGGTGAGGACCAACGGCAGGTGGTCGAGGGCACCCAGGTGCTCGCCCAGTCGATTGTCGCTGCTGCCAAGCGGTTCCCGGAGAAATCGGTGCGGTCGGTGTACTCGGTGTTCGCCCGCGCCGTCATGGTCGGTGCCGGGCCGGTGGAACTCGGTGTCGATGTGGTCAGCGAAGGCCGTTCCACCGCAACGGCGGTCGTGACCGCCAGCCAGAACGGCAAGCGCTGCATCACGACGACGGTGCTTGCCGACGTGCCGACCGACGACGTCATCCGTCACCATCTGCCCAGGCCTGACGTGGCCCCACCCGAGCAGGCCAATGTCGCCTCGATGCCGATGGCCGGTCGCGAGCTGCGGCTGGTCGACGTCGAGGACGTGAACAGTCCCGACGAGGTCGGGCCACCCGAGCTGTATGCCTGGTTGCACTACGACCCGATTCCGGCGCGTGACGACCTGGCCAAGGCGCTGATCGCGTATTTCACCGGCCACCTGGGGATTTCGACCACCATGCGCGCGCACCCGGGCATCGGAACCAGTCAGGCGCACCTGACGGTCTCGACGGCGCCGATGACGGTGTCGGTCAGCTTCCACGAGCCGGTGCGCTGGGCCGACTGGTTGCTCTACACCCATGAGAGCACCCAGGTGGGCGCCGGCATGTCCTATGTCCGCGGAGCGGTACACACCCGGGAGGGGGCGCTCATCGCGTCATTCACCCAGGACGCGCTCATCCGCCCGCTGCGCCGGACCGACACCTCCATCAAGGAGCAGTCGCGTCTCTGACTGGCGGTCAGGCGGTCAGCGACGAACGCAGCACGTCGAGTGGTAAGCCACCCAGATCCAGTGCCCGGCTGTGGAAGTCCTTGAGTGAGACGCCTCGGGCTTGTGTCTCGGCGCGCAATTGCTGCCAGATCCGCTGGCCGATCGCATACGACGGGGCCTGGCCGGGCCAGCCCAGATAGCGGTCGAGCTCGAATCGTAGGTTCTCGTCCGCCATCGCGCTGTGCGACTTCAGGAATGTCCACGCCCGCTCGGCATCCCAGACTCCGCCGTCGGGGGTGCTCAGCCCGCAGTGCACACCGATGTCGATGACCACGCGTGCGGCCCGGAATCGTTGAGCGTCAAGCATTCCCATCCGGTTTCCGGCATCGTCGAGCCAGCCGAGTTCGGCCATCAGCCGTTCGGCGTAGAGCGCCCACCCCTCGCCGTGCCCGGAGACCCAGCACCCGAGCCTGCGCCACCGATTCAGCTGATCGGCCAGCACCACCGCCCGGCCGATCTGCAGATGGTGTCCCGGAACGCCTTCGTGGAACACCGTGGTCGTCTCCTGCCACGTGTGGAACGTGTCGACGCCGTGGGGGACCGACCACCACATCCGGCCGGGCCGGGACAGGTCTTCCGACGGTCCGGTGTAGTAGATGCCGCCGGTGTGGGTCGGCGCGATCCGGCATTCCAGGTTGCGCAGCGGTTCGGCGATGTCGAAATGGCGATCGGCCAGTGACGCGACCACGCGATCGGACAGATCCTGCATCCACTGCCGCAGTGCCTCGGTGCCATGCACCGCATACCGTGGCTCGCTGTCCAGCCGCTGAAGCGCTTCTGCCGCCGATGCGCCGGGATACAGCCGGTTGGCTGTCGAATCCTGTTCGGCGACGATGCTTTCCAGCTGCTCCAGGCCCCACGCATAGGCCTCGTCCAGGTCGACGACCGCTCCGAGGAACGACCGCGACAACACCCCGTACGCGTCCCGTCCGCACGCGTCCGACTCCCGGGAGTAGGGGCCGACATCGTCGCGCAACACCCTGGCCAGTGAGGCGTAGGCATCTGCCGCGTCTTCGGCGGCGTGATGCAGTTCCTTGCGCAACGCCTCGTTTCCCGGAGCGGCATCGGCGACCATCGAGACGAACAGGCGCTGGATCTGCCCGGATTGCTCGACACCTCGTCGCACCTGGCGGGCGGCAGGGGCCCGCCCGGCCGCCGCGGTGGCGCGCAGCGCGTCGGCATAGCCGGCGACGCGCTGTGGCAGCCGCGACAGCCTGCGGTTGATCACCACCCAGTCCTCTTCGGTCTCGGTGGGCATCAGGTCGAACACGTCGCGCATCGTCTGCAGCGGCGAGTCGATGACGTTCAGTTCGCCGACATCGAGCCGGGCGTCGTGGATGTCGAGCAGCACACCGAGCCGTTCCCGCATCGCCGCGACGGTGACCACGTCCACGTCATCGACGGGGTGCGCGGTGTCGAGCTCCCGCAGGGCCGCCCGGGCGGCCTCTGCGCGGGCGGCGACGCCCTCGGGGGAGTAGTCGGTGATCTGGTCGTCGTGGCCGGTGATGCCTGATTCGGTTGCGGCGCAGGGGTCAAGAGCGGCCGACGTTTCGAGGTAGCGCTCGGCGACGGCGTCGACGGCGGTGGTGGGCCTAGCCAAGGTTGTCAGTGGCGAACGTGTCGCACTTGGCGGGGTCTCCGGTCTGATATCCGGTGGTGAACCACTTCTGCCGCTGTTCGGAGGAGCCGTGGGTCCACGATTCCGGATTGACCCGGCCCGTGGCGGCTTCCTGGATGCGGTCGTCACCGACAGCGGATGCGGCCGACAGTGCGTCTTGGATATCTTGGTCGGTCAACGGTTTCAGGAACGGCACCCCGGTGCCCTCCTGCTCGGTGATCGCCGCGTAGTGCGCCCACACGCCCGCGTAGCAGTCGGCCTGCAACTCGGTGCGAACCCCGCCGCCGGTGGCCCCCTGGGGGTCCCGCTGGGCGCGGCCGAGCGTGCCCTGGAGGTTCTGCACGTGATGGCCGAACTCGTGGGCGACCACGTATTCCTGGGCGAACGGTCCACCGCTGGAACCGAACTGGTCGACCAGGGTGTCGAAAAAACCCGTGTCGAAGTAGGCGGTTTCGTCGAGGGGGCAGTAGAACGGCCCGACATCGCTGGTCGCGAAGCCGCAACCCTCGGTCTGGACACCTTCGGTGAATATCTCGATGTTCGGCCGGGTGTACCCGGGCATCAATTGTGCCCACACCCCGTCGAGCGAGTTGCCGGTCGCCACCACGCGGCACTGCACGATTGTGTTGGCGTCCTCGCCCGTCCGGCACTGGCTGAGGTCGAATCCGGGCGTTTCCACCCCTTGGGTGTCCATCTGCTGTGGGGGAACCACCGTGCCCGGATCGACGCCCAGGAACAACGCGACCACCACGATCAGCAGACCGCCGAGGCCACCGCCGACGGCGATGCCCCGGCCGGGACCTCGACTGCCGCCACTGCTGGACGTGGTGCTGGTGTCGATCCGCACGCCTTCGTTGAAGGTCATCGCACTACCTCGTTTCACCGCAGGGCCGGCCATGCCACCGTGCCAGGCCCCGATCGGATCAAGCTTCGCACACTACGATTTGTCGTGTGGCAGTCGTTGCCGGACATGGCGCCGTCGTCCAGACCGCATCGGGAGACCTGCGCGGCGACACCGAGGGAGGTATCGGCGTCTGGCGCGGCGTGCCCTACGCCGCGCAGCCGGTCGGGCAGCGGCGGTTCCTCGGCCCCGGTCCTCTCGAGCCGTGGTCGGGGGTTCGTGACGCACTCGAGCACGGGCCGCTGCCGCCGCAGACGAAATCGTTTGTCGGCGGCGGCCGGGACGACCCCAAGGTGCGCGACGAAGCCTGTCTCACCCTGACCGTGTGGTCGCCGGACACCACCGGTTCCCTGCCGGTGATGGTGTGGATCCCCGGCGGGGCGTTCGTCTACGGCGCGGGCCAGTTCCAGCTGTACAACGGGTCCCGATTGGCCGCCAACGGCAACGTCGTCGTGGTCAACGTCACCTACCGGATCGGCGTGTTCGGCGGGTTCGAACTCGGGGACCTCGGTGAGGGATTCGACGACAACCTCGCACTTCGCGACCAGATCGCGGCGTTGCGCTGGGTGCGCGACAACATCGCCGCGTTCGGCGGCGACCCGGATCAGGTCACGGTGTTCGGCGAATCCGCAGGGGCGACATCGGTGCTGGCCCTACTCGCCAGCCCGGCGGCGGACGGACTGTTCCACCGCGCGATCGCCCAGAGCCCGGCGCTGCCGCTGATCGCCGACCGGGAGGTTCGGGCGGCTCGCGCCCACGAGTTCCTGGCGCGGCTCGGGGTGAGCGCCGCCGAGGTCAAGGGGTTGCCGCAGCGGCAACTGCGCCGTGCCGCGGGCGTGCTGCAGATGAAGAGTTCGTCGATGACGCCGACGCTGGCCTACGGATTGACACACGGCACGGACCTGCTGCCCCGTCATCCGGTCGACGCCGCCAGAAGTGGCCGGCTGGCGCGGATGCCGTTGATCATCGGCACCAACAGCCACGAGGCCTCGATGTTCGCCTGGACCAAGCCGCCGATGCTGCCCACGACCCGCTCGTCGGTGGACGCATACTTCGCCCGCGTCGCTCCCGACGCCAAAGATCCTGTGTTGCAGGCATATCCAGACTATCCGCGGCGCCGTGCCCTGATCGACCTCGGGTCCGACGTGATGTTCGGCGGCCCGGCCTGGGCGTTCGCCGACGCATACAGCACCCATGCGCCCACCCGCATGTACCGCTTCGACCACTTCGGGTTGAGCCTGCGCGTGCTGGGGCTCGGCGCCACCCACGGCAGCGAGATCGTGCACGTGCAGCACAGCTACGCGTCGTTCATCGGCCGCAAACTGCATCCACTCGGTCGGCGACTACAGCCGTCGGTGGGACGTCGGATGCAGCGTGCCTGGCTGGACTTCGCCCACGCCGACGGGATCGACGAGGCGGACTGGCCCGTCTACGAGACCGGACGCCGACGCACCCGGCTCATCCTGACCGCGCGTGACGTCGTCGCCGAGGATCCCGACGCGGTCCGCCGGACAGCGTGGGCGCTGCTCTACTGAGACCGCGGTACGGCGAAGCGCTCGTCGGTACCGTTTACTCCTCGCGCAAGCGCTCGTCGGTGTAACGGCGCAGGTTGTGCAGGAACCGCTGGAACATCCAGCCCATCACGGGCTGTCCGGCGAACAGGCCGAACCGCCCCGCAAGACCGTGCGGTTTCATCGCCATGATCCAGGTGAGGTGACAACCCTGGGCCGTCGGTACCACGTGGTAGTCCTCGGCGAAAGCGGCGACAGCGCTGGTGGTCGATTCGTTGAAGCGAAACGCCATCCGGGTGAACGGTTCCCAGGCCAGGAACTCTTCGTCAGCGGTGATGCCACCGCGCATGTCGACGGTGCGGGTGGTGCCGACGCCGCGCGGCTCGGGACTGGTCCAGGTCACGTTCGTGATGACGCTGGCCCACTGCGGCCAGGAGGTTGCGTCGGCGAGCACCTCGAAGAGCTGCTCCGGGGTGATCGCCAGGTCCACGGTGCTGACGAAGCGATACGGCGCGCTGTCGACAAAATCCAGGCCGACGCGTTCGCAGGGGTGACGCTTCGCCATCGGACCGCACCTTTCGTTGCTCCAGTGCTCACTGGACAGATCACGATAGCTGTCTGGTCAGTGCGCCGGACGTCGCCCCTTAGACTGAGCAGTCGTTTCCAGGACCCGACTCGAGGAGTACTTCGTGCTGCGCACCCGCACCGCCGGATCGTTGCGCGCCGCCGACGCCGCCCAGACCGTGACACTGGCCGGCTGGGTGGCGCGGCGTCGCGACCACGGCGGCGTCATCTTCATCGACCTCCGGGACTCTTCGGGGGTGGCGCAGGTGGTGTTCCGCGAAGGTGAGGTGCTGGCCCAGGCCCACCGGTTGCGCTCGGAGTTCTGCGTCACCGTCACCGGCGTCGTCGAGGTCCGGCCGGAAGGCAATGCCAACCCCGAGATCGCCACCGGCGACGTCGAGGTCAACGCCACCTCGCTGACGGTGCTGGGGGAGAGCGCCCCGCTGCCGTTCCAGCTCGACGAGACCGCCGGCGAGGAGGCGCGCCTCAAATACCGCTACCTCGACCTGCGCCGTGAGGGGCCAGGACAGGCGATTCGGCTGCGGTCCAAGGTGAACGCCGCGGCGCGCGGTGTGCTGGCCGACCACGATTTCGTCGAGATCGAGACCCCGACGCTGACCCGCTCCACGCCGGAGGGCGCACGCGACTTCCTGGTGCCCGCTCGGCTGCAGCCGGGTTCGTTCTACGCGCTACCGCAGAGCCCGCAGCTGTTCAAGCAGCTGCTCATGGTGGCCGGAATGGAGCGGTACTACCAGATCGCGCGGTGCTACCGCGACGAGGACTTCCGCGCCGACCGTCAGCCCGAGTTCACCCAGCTGGACATGGAGATGAGTTTCGTCGACGCCGACGACGTCATCGCGGTGTCCGAAGAAGTCCTCAAGGCACTGTGGGCGCTGATCGGCTACGACCTGCCGCTGCCGATCCCGCGCATCAGTTACGCCGAGGCGATGCGCCGGTTCGGTTCGGACAAGCCGGACATGCGGTTCGGTCTGGAGCTCGTGGAGTGCGCCGACTACTTCTCCGAGACCCCGTTCCGGGTGTTCCAGGCGCCCTACGTCGGGGCTGTGGTGATGCCGGGCGGCGCCTCGCAGCCGCGGCGCACCCTCGACGGTTGGCAGGAGTTCGCCAAGCAGCGCGGCCACAAGGGGCTGGCCTACGTGCTGATCGGCGACGACGGCGAGCTGGGCGGACCCGTCGCCAAGAACCTCTCCGACGCCGAGCGCGAAGGGTTGGCCGCGCACGTTGGCGCCAATCCGGGAGACTGCGTGTTTTTCTCCGCCGGGTCGCCGAAGTCGGCTCGTGCCCTGCTGGGAGCCACCCGCATCGAGATCGCCAAGCGGCTCGACCTGATCGACCCGGCCGCCTGGGCCTTCGCCTGGGTGGTGGACTGGCCGCTGTTCGAAGCAGCCGACGAGGCGTCGGCTGCCGGCGATGTGGCCGTGGGATCCGGGGCGTGGACGGCGGTGCACCACGCGTTCACCGCGCCGAAGTCCGAGNCGGAGGCCACCTTCGACACCGATCCCGCATCCGCGCTTGCCGACGCCTACGACATCGTCTGCAACGGCAACGAAATCGGCGGCGGTTCCATCCGCATCCACCGCCGCGAGGTCCAGGAGCGGGTGTTCGCGATGATGGGCATCGCCAAGGACGAAGCCGAGGAGAAGTTCGGATTCCTGTTGGATGCCTTTACTTTCGGTGCGCCACCGCACGGCGGCATCGCGTTCGGCTGGGACCGGATCGTGGCATTGCTCGCGGGCCTGGACTCCATCCGAGAGGTGATCGCGTTCCCGAAGAGCGGCGGCGGGGTGGATCCGCTGACCGAGGCGCCTGCACCCATCACCGCCCAGCAGCGCAAGGAATCCGGAATAGACGCCAAGCCGGAGAAGCTGGAGAAGTCATGACCGAACCTGACAAGGACAAGCTTGTCGCGGACACCGCGGCGCTCGACGACTTCAACCGCGCCATCGTCGCCGAGTTCCGGGCCAACGGCGGCAAGGTGGGTGGGCCGTTCGAGGGTGCCACGTTGCTGCTGTTGCACACCACCGGCGCCAAGACGGGCAAGGCCCGCCTCTCGCCACTGGCCTACCTCACCGTCGACGCCAAGATGCTGATCATCGGGTCCTACGCCGGCGCGCCGAAGGACCCCGCCTGGGTGCACAATCTGCGTGCCCATCGGCGGGCGCACGTCGAGGTGGGCGCCGAGGCTTATGACGTCGACGTGCGCGAGCTTCCCGTCGACGAGCGCGAGGCCACCTACCCCAAGATCACCGAGCTGGCGCCGGTGTTCGCCGAGTATCAGGCCAAGACCGGGCGACCCATCCCGCTGTTCGAGCTGACCCGCATCTAGCCCGTCCCACCGCCGGAACGGTATTCCAGCAGCGAGTTTCTCGAGTTTTCACTGCTGGAATACCGTTCCGGCGAGATCTGGGTATAGCTGCAGCAACCCAGGGTAGAGTGAATCCATGACTGTGCTGCAGGGTGGCCTGGTCGACAGGGATTCCTGGTCGGCGGTGGGCCAATGTCCGATCGAGAAGACCATGGAACTGCTCGGTGCCAAATCCGCGATGCTCATCCTGCGTGAGGCCTACTACGGCACCACCCGATTCGACGACTTCTGGCGCCGCGTCGGCGTCACCAAGGCCGCGGCGTCGGCGCGGCTGGCCGATCTCGTCGAGGCCGGCCTGCTGCAGCGGCGACCGTACCGCGAGCCGGGTCAGCGCAGCCGCGACGAATACGTGCTCACCCCTGCGGGGGTGGATTTCATGCCGGTCGTGTGGGCGATGTTCGACTGGGGGCAACGACACCTGCCGGCGCCGGCACCGCTACGGCTGACGCATGAGGGCTGCGGCGCCGACACCGCCGCGGTGCTGCGCTGCGAAGAGGGTCACGTGGTGCCGTTCGAAGAACTCGGGGTCCGGTTCCGCCGGTAGGGTCGAACTCATCCGGCGCGCACAGACGAGACGCGATCTGCATCGCCGTCCCGGGTGTGATGGGATTTGACGTTATGGGTATCAAGGTGGCGCTGGAGCACCGCACCAGCTACACGTTCGACCGCCTCATCGAGGTCTATCCACACGTGGTCCGGCTGCGCCCGGCCCCGCACTCGCGCACCCCCATCGAGGCCTACTCGCTGCAGGTCGACCCCGCCGACCATTTCGTGAACTGGCAGCAGGACGCGTTCGGCAACTTCATGGCCCGGCTGGTCTTCCCGACCCGCACCCGCAGCCTGACCATCACCGTGGGGTTGATCGCCGACCTGAAGGTGATCAACCCGTTCGACTTCTTCATCGAGGAATACGCCGAGTGCGTCGGCTTCGAGTACCCCAAGGCGCTGGCCGACGATCTCAAGCCCTATCTGCGGCCGGTCGACGAGCACGGCGAGGACTCGGGCCCGGGTGACCTCGCCGAGGCGTGGGTGCAGAACTTCTCGGTCGCACGGGGCACCCGCACCATCGACTTCCTGGTCGCGCTCAACCGTGCGGTGAACGCCGACGTCGGCTACAGCGTCCGGATGGAGCCGGGCGTGCAGACCCCGGATTTCACATTGCGGACCGGGATCGGGTCCTGCCGGGACTCGGCGTGGCTGCTGGTGTCGATCCTGCGTCAGATGGGTCTGGCGGCCAGATTCGTCTCCGGGTACCTGGTCCAGCTGACCTCCGACGTCGAAGCGCTCGACGGGCCGTCGGGCCCGGCGGCGGATTTCACCGACCTGCACGCGTGGACCGAGGTGTACATCCCGGGGGCCGGGTGGATCGGTCTGGATCCCACGTCGGGCCTGTTCGCCGGTGAGGGGCACATCCCGTTGTCGGCCACCCCACA
This sequence comes from Mycolicibacterium austroafricanum, assembly GCF_902705885.1. Taxonomy (GTDB): domain Bacteria; phylum Actinomycetota; class Actinomycetes; order Mycobacteriales; family Mycobacteriaceae; genus Mycobacterium; species Mycobacterium vanbaalenii_A. The sequence goes on from NZ_CACSIP010000005.1 coordinate 99,614, forward strand.
TCCCGAATCCGCCGCGCCGATCACCGGCTCGACCGAACCGTGTGAGACCACGCTGGAATTCACCAACGTGGTCACCCGGGTGCACGAGGACCCGCGCGTCACACTGCCCTATACCGACGAGTCGTGGGCGGAGATCAACGCACTCGGCGCGCGGGTCGACGAACGCCTGGCCGCCGGGGACGTCCGGCTCACCGTGGGAGGCGAACCCACCTTCGTCTCGATCGACAATCAGGTCGACCCGGAATGGACGACCGACGCAGACGGCCCGCACAAGCGGGAACGCGCCTCGGCGCTGGCGGCGCGGCTGAAAGCGTTGTGGGCTCCCCAGGGTCTGGTCCAGCGCAGCCAGGGCAAGTGGTATCCGGGAGAGCGGCTGCCGCGTTGGCAGATCGGGCTGTTCTGGCGCGCCGACGGAGTGCCGCTGTGGACCGACGAGGCGCTGCTGGCCGACCCGTGGGCCGAACACCCGGACGTGCCGTCGCTGGACCCGGATGCCGCTCGTCAGCTTCTGGGCGCCGTCGCCGAGAATCTGGGGCTTCCCGACAGTCAGGTCCGCCCGGCGTTCGAGGACCCGCTGAGCAGGTTGGCCGATGCGCTGCGGTTACCCGAGGGTGATCCGGTTGCCGGCGAGGACGACCTGGCCGCCGACAGCCCGCAGGCCCGCGCGGAGCTGCTGGCTCGTCTCGAGTCTCCGGTCACCGAGCCTGCCGCGTATGTACTCCCACTGCACCGCCTCGAGGACGGGTCGGCCTGGGCCAGTGCCGACTGGAGGTTGCGCCGGGGACGCATCGTGCTGCTCGACGGTGATTCACCCGCGGGCCTGCGACTGCCGCTCAAGTCGATCAGCTGGGAACCGCCGCCGGTGACGTTCGACCCCGATCCGATGGAATCGCGTTCCGCGGTGCGGGACCCGGCCGGTGCCGGGGGCGATGCGGTGGTGATCGAGGACGCCGACCCCATGCCGACCACCGCGCTTGTCGGCGAGATCCGCGAAGGCATCCTGTACGTGTTCCTGCCGCCCACCGAGGAACTGGACGACTTCGTCGACCTGATCCACCGGATCGAGACCGCCGCGGCGAAGATCGGCTCACCTCTGGTGGTCGAGGGCTACGGTCCTCCGACCGATGCCCGGCTGCAGTCGATGTCGATCACACCGGATCCGGGCGTCATCGAGGTCAATGTGGCGCCGACGGCCAGCTTCGCCGAGCAGCGTGAGCAACTCGAGGGTCTGTACGCCCAGGCCCGCCTGGCGCGACTGTCCACCGAGGCCTTCGACGTCGACGGCACCCACGGCGGGACCGGCGGTGGGAACCACATCACCCTCGGCGGCATCACCCCGGCCGATTCGCCGCTGCTGCGGCGTCCCGATCTGCTCGTCTCGCTGCTGACCTACTGGCAGCGTCATCCCTCACTGTCGTACCTGTTCGCCGGACGGTTCATCGGCACGACGTCGCAGGCGCCCCGCGTCGACGAGGGCCGTCCGGACTCGATCTACGAACTCGAGATCGCGTTCGCCGAGATCGAGCGGCTTTCGAAATCCGAAGGTGGTCCGAAGCCCTGGATTCCGGATCGTGCCCTGCGGCACCTGCTCACCGACATCACCGGCAACACCCATCGCGCTGAGTTCTGCATCGACAAGCTCTACAGCCCGGACAGCGCCCGCGGCAGGCTCGGTCTCCTCGAGTTGCGCGGGTTCGAGATGCCGCCGCACTACCAGATGGCCATGGTGCAGTCGCTGCTCGTGCGGTCTCTGGTGGCCTGGTTCTGGGACGAACCGCTGCGTGCCCCCCTCATCCGTCACGGCGCGAACCTGCACGGTCGGTATCTGTTGCCGCACTTCCTGATCCAAGACGTTGCCGAGGTGGCCGCCGACCTGCGGGCACACGGCATCGATTTCGACACCAGCTGGCTGGACCCGTTCACCGAGTTCCGGTTCCCGCGCATCGGGACCGCGGTGTTCGGCGGTGTGGAGATCGAGTTGCGCGGCGCCATCGAGCCGTGGAACGTGCTGGGCGAGGAGTCCACCGCGGGTGGCACGGCCCGCTACGTCGACTCCTCGGTCGAACGGATCCAGGTCCGGCTCATCGGCGCCGACCGGCAGCGCTACATCGTCACCGCCAATGGTCACCCGATTCCGATGCTGGCCACCGACAACCCCGACGTCCAGGTCGGCGGGGTGCGCTACCGCGCCTGGCAGCCTCCCAGCGCGCTGCACCCGACGATCACCGTCGACGGGCCGCTGCGATTCGAGCTCATCGATTCCGCTTCCGGGGTGTCCCGGGGCGGCTGCACCTATCACGTGTCGCATCCGGGTGGGCGGGCCTACGACGCTCCACCGGTCAACGCCGTCGAGGCGGAGTCGCGGCGCGGTCGCCGCTTCGAGGCAAGTGGTTTCACGCCGGGCAAGGCCGACCTGGCCGGTCTGCGGGAGAAGCAGGCACGTCAGTCGACCGATGTGGGCGCGCCGGGGATCTTGGATCTGCGGCGAGTGCGTACCGTGCTGCAGTAATGGCACTTCCCGCAACAGGTCCGGCACCCCGATCCGGTGCCGGGTCCATCGAGTTCGACAACCCGCTGGCGCCCTACCGCACCATGCGGGCCCAGCCGGCGCTGTTCGACGTCCAGCCGACCCCGCGGGACCCGGCGCCCGGCTACGACGAATTCGTCGACGAAGCAGGAGACGTTCGGCCCGCCTGGCAGGAACTCGCCGACTGCCTGGACGAGCGCGGCCGCGGCGGACTCGACCGGCTACGGGCTGTGGTGCGCAGCCTGGTGGACAACGACGGCATCACCTTCATCCAGGTCGATCACAACGGCGAGGCGATCACCAACGGGGACGGTACGGCGGTGCCGGGACCCTGGCAGCTCGACGCGCTGCCGCTGGTGATCTCCACGACGGACTGGGAGACGCTGGAAGCCGGGTTGGTGCAGCGTTCGAGGCTGCTGGACGCCGTATTGACCGACCTCTACGGGGAGCGGCGCTCGATCATCAGTGGGGTGCTGCCACCTCAGCTGCTGTTCGCCCATCCCGGCTATGTGCGGGCGGCCCACGGCATCGAGGTGCCGGGTCGCCACCAGCTGTTCCTTCATGGATGTGACATCAGCCGGGCCTCGTCGGGTGAGTTCCTGGTCAACGCCGACTGGACGCAGGCGCCCTCCGGCGCCGGGTACGCGCTCGCGGACCGGCGTGTTGTCGCGCACGCCATCCCGGACCTGTACGAACAGATCGGGCCGCGCCCTGCCTCACCGTGGGCTCAGGCGCTGCGGTTGGCGCTGGTCGACGCCGCGCCCGAGTCGGCCGAGGAGCCGGTGGTGGTCGTACTGAGCCCCGGCATCTACTCCGAGACCGCCTTCGACCAGGCGTACCTGGCCAGCGTGCTGGGCTTTCCGCTGGTCGAGAGTGCCGATCTGGTGGTCCGCGACGGCAAGCTGTGGATGCGGTCGATGGGCACGCTGAACCGGGTGGACGTGGTGCTGCGCCGGGTCGACGCCGACTTCGTCGATCCGCTGGACCTGCGTGCGGACTCCCGGCTGGGAGTGGTGGGCCTGGTCGAGGTGCTGCGCCGCGGTGCAGTGACGGTGGTCAACACCGTCGGCAGCGGCGTGCTGGAAAGCCCCGGACTACTGCGATTTCTGCCCGAACTGGCCGAGGAGTTGCTCGGGGAGACGCCGCTGCTGCAGACCGCGCCGGTCTACTGGGCCGGGATCGACGTGGAGCGCTCCCATCTGCTGGCCAACCTGTCCTCCCTGCTGATCCGGCCGGTCACCGGGGGCGAACCGATCGTCGGCCCGGAACTGTCGGCCGGTCAGCTGAAAGAACTGGCGGCACGCGTCGAGGTCGAGCCATGGCGGTGGACGGGTCAGGAGCTGCCGCAGTTCTCTTCGGCCCCTTCGGATTACCGCCCCGGCGGGTTGTCGTCCGCCAGCGTCGGGATGCGTCTGTTCACGGTGGCACAGCACAGCGGCTACGCGCCGATGATCGGTGGCCTCGGCTACCTGCTGGCATCGGGAACCGCGGCCTACCGCCTCAACACTGTTGCAGCCAAAGATATCTGGGTACGGACGCCGACGCGGGTGACGGCAGAGGTCGCGACGGCGCCGCAGGTCGAGGCGCTCGAGCAGGCCGAGGTCGTCGAGCTGCCGTCGTTGGTCACCTCGAGTCCGACGCATGAGATCAGCTCGCCGCGCGTGCTGTCCGACCTGTTCTGGATCGGTCGGTACGCCGAGCGCGCGGAGAACATGGCCCGGCTGTTGACGGTCACCCGCGAGCGCTATCACGAGTATCGGTATCGGCGCGCGTTGGCCGGCAGCGAATGTGTCCCGGTACTGCTGACGGCACTGGGCAGGATCACCGGGACCGACACCGGCGCCAGTGGGGACTACGCCGAGATGGTGGCGACCGCACCGACCACTCTGTGGTCGCTGACCGCCGATCGGTACCGCCCCGGATCGCTGGCCCAGTCCGTGGAGCGGCTCAGCCTGGCCGCCCGGGCGGTTCGTGACCAGATGTCCAACGACACCTGGATGGTGCTGTCCGCACTCGAGCGCGCGCTGCTGCACGGCTCCGAGACCCCGCCGGACTCCCGGGCCGAAGGTGATGCGTTCCTGTCGTCGACGAACACCCTGACGCTGGCCGGCATGCTTGCGCTGTCGGGGGTGGTCGCGGAATCGATGGTTCACGACGTCGGTTGGACGATGATGGACATCGGCAAGCGGATCGAGCGTGGGCTGGCGCTCACCGCGTTGCTGCGTGCGACGCTCACGAAGGCGCGGCTACCCGACGCAGAGCAGACGATCACCGAGTCGACGCTGATCGCGTGCGAATCGCTGGTGATCTACCGCAGGCGGAATCCGGGCGTGGTCAGCATCGCCAGGGTGGCCGAGCTGGTGCTGTTCGACGCCGACAACCCGCGTTCGCTGGTGTATCAGCTGGAGCGACTGCGTACCAACCTCAAATCCCTGCCCGGGGCCTCGGGATCGTCGCGGCCGGAACGGATGGTCGACGAGATCGCCACCCGGCTGCGCCGCATCGAGCCGGCCGAGCTGGAGGAGGTCACCTCCGAGGGTGCGCGCGACGACCTCGATGGACTCCTCGCGGGCATCCACCGCGACCTGCGTGAGCTGTCGGGCGTCATCACCGCCACCCACTTGTCGCTGCCCGGCGGTATGCAGCCGCTGTGGGGTCCCGACGCACGACGGGTGATGCCGTGACCGCGTTCCCGGACGGCCCCACCGCATCGAAGACGAGCCGCTGCTACGAGGTCACCCACCGCACCGAGTACCGGTACTCCGACGTGGTCACCAGTTCCTACGGCCGCGGTTTTCTCACCCCGCGGGACTCCGCGCGCCAGCGGTGCCTGTTCCACGAGTTGGTGATCGAACCGGAGGCCGCCGACAGCTCCACCAGCCGCGACGCGTACGGCAACCTGAGCTCGTACTTCCACGTCACCGAGCGGCACCGCAAGCTCCGCATCACCAGCCGCTCGGTTGTCGAGGTCGATCCGCCGCCACCGGACCTCTATCAGGGCCCGTCGGCCGTGGCGCCCTGGGAGATCGCGCGCCCGGTCGGCACAGACGGGGCACTGGCCACCGAGTTCACGCTGGACCTGCAACCCCCGGAGATCACCGAGGAACTGCGTGCCTACGCCGCACCGAGTTTCACCGCCGGTCGGCCGCTGATCGAGGTGCTGTGCGACCTGACGTCGCGGATCTACACCGATTTCACCTATCGATCGGGATCGACGACGGTGTCGACTCAGGTGAGCGAGGTTTTGGCGGCGCGCGAAGGGGTATGCCAGGACTTCGCGCGGCTCGCGATCGCCTGCCTGCGTGCCAACGGTCTGGCCGCCAGCTATGTTTCCGGTTACCTGGCGACCGACCCTCCGCCCGGGAAGGAGCGCATGGTGGGGATCGACGCGACACACGCCTGGGCGGCGGTGTGGACGCCGCAGAACCTCTGGCTCGGCCTGGACCCGACAAACGACCAGATGGTCGACGAGCGTTACGTCACAGTGGGGTTCGGTCGTGACTACGCCGACGTGCCCCCGCTGCGCGGCATCATCTACACCGACTCGGAGCGAAGCGTCATCGACGTCGCCGTCGACGTGGCGCCCTGCACCCGGGGAGTGCTCGATGCGTGACTTCAATTGTCCCAACTGCGGTCAGCGATTGTCCTTCGAGAACTCGGTGTGCCTGAATTGTGGTAGTGCACTGGGCTTTTCGCTTGATGACGTAGCGCTTCTGGTCATCGCGCCGCCGGCAGAGAGTGAGCACGCCGGGGCCGTCGACGATCGTCAGTACCAGCTGTGCGCGAACCTGCACCTGGCCGAATGCAACTGGCTGGTGGAAAAAGGACCGGTCGCCAGGCTCTGCGCATCCTGTGCGCTGACCCGCACCAGGCCCAACGACGCCGACACCGTGGCGCTGGCGTCGTTCGCGGCGGCCGAGAAGGCGAAACGCCGGCTGATCGCCGAGCTGTACGAGCTGAAGCTGCCGATCGTCGGCCGTGACCAGGATCTCGAGTTCGGTCTGGCCTTCGACCTGCTGTCCAGTCAGTTCGACAAGGTTTTCACCGGCCATGACAACGGGGTGATCACACTCGATCTCGCCGAGGGGGATGACGTCCACCGTGAACAGCTGCGCATCTCGATGGACGAGCCGTACCGTACGTTGCTCGGTCACTTCCGCCACGAGATCGGGCACTACTACCAGTACCGGCTGATCGGGACCTCACCTGACTACCTGCAGCGCTACCACGACCTGTTCGGCGATCCCAACGCCGACTACCAGGCCGCACTCGACCGGCACTACAGCCAGGGTGCGCCGGCGGGGTGGGAGGACGACTATGTGTCCTCTTACGCGACGATGCACCCGGCCGAGGACTGGGCCGAGACGTTCGCCCACTACCTGCACATCCGCGACACCCTCGACACCGCAGCCGCATTCGGGATGGCCGCCGCGAGTGCCACCTTCGAGCGTAAGGTGCTCGGGCCCAGCGGCTTCGACACCATGATCGAGATGTGGCTGCCGCTGGCGTGGGCGCTGAACATGGTGAACCGGTCGATGGGCAAGGACGACCTCTATCCGTTCGTGCTGCCGCCGGCGGTGTTGGAGAAGATGCGCTTCATCCACACCGTCATCGACGAGATCACCTCAAGCCCCGCCAAACTCGCCGAGGTCGGCGCGCCGGTGCAGGACCAGGCTCAACAACTGAACTAGGCATCGAGATCCGGTGCCCCCGCCACCCGTTGATGTGGCTGCCATCGTCTCGCTGAGGACACCGCCGCCGCGCCGACCGCGCGGCCCGATTCACAATCAGCTTGTCGGACAACCTGTCACGAACATTCTCCGGCGCAGGCGATCTCCGGCTCCAGCAGCGTGACGGCCCCCGTGGTGCCGTCGACACGGACCCGCGCTCCGGTGTGCAATCGTGTCATCACCTCCGCGATCCCGGCCACAGCGGGGATGCCGTACTCCCGGGCCACCAACGCACCGTGTGACACCACCCCGCCGACCTCCATCACCAGTGCCCCGGCGAGCAGGAAAAGCGGGGTCCAGCCGGGATCGGTGCTGGCCGCGACGATCACCTCACCCGTCTGCAACTTCGCGCCCACCGGCGAGTCCAGCACCCGCACCGTGCCTTCGTGCACCCCTGGTGACAGCGGGGTGCCGACCAGCACCTCCGAGTCCCCGGTGGGCGGCGATGCCGCCGACCCGTAGACCGCCTCGCCGTCACTGGTCAGCACGCGTGGGACGAGGCGACGGCTCAGCTCACGCTGGAACGTGCGACGGTTGCTCCGGGCGAGTGCACGGACGTCGCGCGGCTGACCGGCCAGAGCGGCGCGCACGTCGGCACCGTCGAGGAAGAACACGTCCTCGGCATCGTCGAGCAGGCCGCGGTCGACCAGCGTGGCAGCACAACGTTTCAGGGTGCGCCGGCCCAACGCCATCGCGCGCACCATGTCGAACTTGGGTCGCTCGCGAAGCCCGCCGAGCTCGCGGTGGCGGCCGAGCAGGATTCTCAACACCGCAGCCCGCAGCGGACCCTTCGTCCGGCGCACGTTGGAAACCAGCGTTGCGGCAGCCGCGGCGGCCTGCTCCGTGCCGGTCTCGAAGGTGTCCAGTGCACCCGAATGCAGATAGCCGTCGACGAGTTCCATCACGTACGTCGGGTCGTCGGCGAGGCGGGGTAGACCCAGATCGATCTCCCGGTCCGGGGCGCGATGCCCGAAGGTGTCCAGGAATTCCGCCACGCCTGGGCTGGCCGCGCTCGGCTCGACGCCGGCCGCGGCGTGTTGGCGCGCGATTGTGGCAAGCGCGGCCCCCATGGCGATGGTCGGGTCGTGCGGCAACCACCGCAGCACCGGCTCGAACCCTTGGGACGAGCCCAGCCAGCGGCGCACCAGTCGCTCGATGACGGCGCGTGTCAACCACTCGCCGTACGCGGCAGCCAACTCGTCCAACAACATCTCGCACGTCGCCGCGGGCAGACTGCGTTCGACGAAGTCCAGCTGTTGTGTCGGCGAGGACAATTCGTCGGCGTGCCGTTCCAGCTGCTCCAGCGCTGCGTCTGCGCCCGAGATCAGGCGGCGGCGTGCGTGGGCCGGTGCGGCAACGGATGCCACCACCCCCGACAGCAGGGACGGGATCCAGATGGCCAGACCGCGGGGAAGCATTGCCCTGCCCGGCGGTGCCAGGCGACCGCTGTTCTGCGACAACCACTTCCGCAACGCCAGACTCCCGGTCGGGTCCTTCAGTCCGAAGTTGGCCACCATCCGCGCCGCCAGCCGGGGCCGCTGCAGGACGGGTGTGGCGTCGAGGAACATGCGGTTCGCCACGATCGGCAGCCAGTCGGGCGGGCTGTCGATCTCCCGGGGGCGCCGCCCCGAGGCCCAGAAGCGGAACCAGCCGCTGACCATCGCCCGGAAGAACGTGTTACCGGCAGGGGTCATCGGCTCGGCGATGCCCTGGGCGAACAGCATGACCGGCACGTACACCCGTAGCCCGGGCCCGGTGGCCGGTGGCACCGGGAACAGTGACGTGATCGGCCTGGACTGCAGCAGCCAGCAGCGTCCGTCGTGCACGGCCCACTCGACATCCTGTGGCACTGCGAAGATCCGGGCCGCACGCAACCCCAGATCAACCAGGGTGTCGAGTTGTTCGGGTGTGAGCCATGGGCGTCGTGGACCGGACATGATCGCGCGCGTGGGTGCGTCGACGATCCAGCGGTCCGGGGTGGTCGCGCCGCTCACGACCGCATCGCCGAGTCCGGCTGCAGCCTCGATGACGACGTGATCACGCCGCCCGGACATCGGATCCGCCGTGAACAGCACGCCGGCCACCTCGGCGGGCACCATGGGCTGCACCACGACGGTGACTGAGAGGTTCTCGTGTCCGATGCCCTGATGATGCCGGTAGGCGATGGCGCGCGCGGTCCACAGCGACGACCAGCACGTGCGCACCGCGTCATACAGGGCTTCCGTGCCAACGACATTCAGTTCTGTGTCCTGTTGGCCGGCGAAGCTGGCCTCGGGAAGGTCCTCGGCCGTCGCCGAGGAGCGAACAGCCAACGGAGTGTTGCCTAGCGCGCTGTGTGCGGTCGCGATCTCAGCGCGCAGCCCGTCAGACATCGGTACCGATTCGAAAGCCTGGCGCAGGCGTGCGGATGCGGCGTCGACGGCATCCGGGTCGGTGTCCAGGTGAGCCATCTCCCGCCGGATCAGGGTGTCGAGATGATGGTCACGGACGAAGGCGCGGTAGGCGACCGTCAGCACCACAAAGCCCGGCGGCACCGGCAGACCGGCCTGCACCATCACGGCGAGGTTGGCGCCCTTGCCGCCGGTGCGACTGGGATCGGCTGCCTCGGCGTCGGTCAGCCGGCAGATCCACGCGACGGTCATGCCTCGCGAACGTACCGGTCTCGCGGTGGCCGTAACAGAGCCGAAAGACCCTGGGCCGTTGCTAGTTTTCGCCCATCAGCTTGTGCATCATCCGGTGAGCGCCGATGACCACTCTGGCCCGGTCCGGATCGTTGCGCCGTGCCACATCTCCCGCGTTGGCGCCGGCGACGAACACCGGACCGTGCGGGAGTTGTCGAGTCCCTCCTTCGCGACGTCAGCAGGATCGGCGACGCGCATCCCGGGCACGTCGATGTTCAGGCCGCTCCATCTCCGGGTTCGGGTCACCCCGAGTACCAGCTCCAGCACGTGCACGTCGCGTAGTGCTGCGATCACGAGATTCAGGCCAGCGGCGGAGAGGAGTCGGGCGAGCTCCGCGCGGAAAACGGTGAGATCACCAGGTCATCCTTTCACCGACCGGGCGGCCCGATGCCGCGGATCGTCCGCACCCAGGAACGCCCGGCCCCGGGGTGACAACCGGTAACCGACGTCGAGGCTGATCGTCAGCCCCAAGCTTTTGAGTTGACGGACCCGGCGTTTGAAGCGCGGCACATCAACCCCGAGGTCCGCCGCCAGGTCGGGCGCCCGGCGCGCCTCGTTGGCGCCGATGAGCTCCAGGTAGCCGCGTGTCCACGGGTCGGTCGCGGCGTCCCAACGGTCCAGGCGGGCGGCGATCTGCGCGACGTCGTCCTCCGACAGCGTCTCGGCAGCCGCCAGCCCGGGGCGCTCGTCCGGAGCCAGGTAGGACACGTCGATCACATAGGTGTGCGCCGCTCGGCGGCGGTCGAGCTCTGCCTGCGCGGCCTTCGCGTCGGGGTAGCCGGCAGCGTGGGCCTGCGCAGTGGACACCCGGTAGCTCGCGGGGTACTCGGTGACCCGGTCGATGCGGATCGTTCCGACCGGGGTGCGCTGGGTGCCACCCGGTTTGACGCGCGGCGCATCCCAGCGCCGCAGCACCACCGTGACGCGGCCGTCTGCGATTCCTTGCGCGGTGGCCCGATTGAGCAACACGCGGTGATGGTAGACCGCCGCCGGCGGCGCTTGTCCCTACGATCACCGGGTGGCTGATCGTTATGGTTCCGACATCCTGGCCGACAATCCGCACCGCGCCCGCAGGCCCCGGTCCACCGAGCAACCGGTGCAGATCGGCATGGTCGTCGAGGACGCGCAAACGGGTTTCGTCGGTGCCGTGGTGCGGGTCGAGTACGGACGGATGCAACTCGAGGATCGGCACGGCCGTACCAAACCGTTCCCGGTCGGGCCCGGATATCTGATCGACGGCAAGCCGGTCATCCTCACCGCGCCCAAGAGAAAGGCGCCGACAGAGCCGACCCGCACCGCGTCGGGCTCTGTTGCAGTGGCCGGCGCGCGGGCGAAGGTGGCACTGGACAGCCGCATCTATGTCGAAGGCCGCCACGATGCGGAGTTGGTCGAGCAGGTGTGGGGCGAGGACCTGCGCATCGAGGGCGTCGTGGTCGAGTATCTCGGCGGGGTGGACGATCTGGCAGGCATCGTCGCGGAGTTCCGTCCCGGGCCGGGGCGGCGGCTGGGGGTACTGGTCGACCACCTGGTCCCGGGAAGCAAGGAGGCGCGGATCGCGGACGGGGTCCGTCGCGGTCCGGGTGGGCCCGACACGCTTGTGGTGGGCCATCCCTACATCGACATCTGGCAGGCCGTGAAACCGGCCCGGCTGGGAATGGCGACGTGGCCGACGATCCCGAAAGGTCAGGACTGGAAGCACGGCATCTGCGGGGCACTGGGTTGGCCGCACAACGACCAGGCCGATATCGCCACGGCGTGGCGGCGGATTCGCGGCCGCGTGCGGGACTGGACCGACCTCGAGCCCGAGTTGATCGGCCGGGTGGAGGAACTGATCGACTTCGTGACCCAACCCGCGCAGTGAGGCCGTGGTAAGCAGAAGGCGTGTCCGACAGTCTGTTCGATGTGCCCGGCCGGGNGGCCGACGCCGGCGCTGCCGACCCGCTCGGCGGAGGGGCGTCGTCGCCACTTGCGGTGCGGATGCGTCCGGCATCGCTCGACGAGGTCGTAGGACAGGAGCACCTGCTCAAACCGAACTCTCCGCTGCGCCGGTTGGTCGAAGGTTCCGGCGCGGCGTCGGTGATCCTGTACGGCCCCCCGGGCACCGGCAAGACGACGCTGGCCTCGTTGATCTCACAGGCGACCGGCCGCCGATTCGAAGCGCTGTCGGCGTTGTCCGCGGGGGTCAAGGAGGTCCGGGCGGTCATCGAGACGGCCCGTGTCGGCGCCATCCGAGGTGGGCAGACGGTGCTCTTCATCGACGAGGTGCACCGGTTTTCCAAGACTCAGCAGGACGCGCTGCTGTCCGCGGTGGAGAACCGAGTGGTGCTGCTCGTTGCCGCCACCACCGAGAACCCGTCGTTTTCCGTGGTGGCTCCGCTGTTGAGCCGTTCGTTGATCCTGCAACTGCAGCCGCTGACCGCCGAAGGTATCGCCACGGTGATCCGTCGTGCCATCAACGACGAGCGCGGACTGGGTGGGCGGGTCCGGGTCGCCGATGACGCGGTCGAGCTGTTGGTGCAACTGTCCGCCGGTGATGCGCGCCGCGCACTCACCGCGCTGGAGGTGGCCGCCGAAACGGGTGACGAGGTGACCGTCGACATCATCGAGCAGTCGCTGGACCGGGCGGCGGTGCGCTACGACCGCGACGGCGACCAGCACTACGACGTCGTCAGCGCGTTCATCAAGTCGATCCGGGGTTCCGACGTCGACGCAGCACTGCACTATCTGGCCCGCATGCTGGTGGCGGGGGAGGACCCGCGGTTCGTGGCCCGGCGCCTGGTGATCCTCGCGAGCGAGGACATCGGGATGGCCGATCCGTCGGCGCTGCAGACCGCTGTCGCCGCGGCCCACACGGTGCAGTTGATCGGCATGCCGGAAGCGCAACTGACGCTGGCGCACGCCACTGTCCACCTGGCGTCGGCGCCGAAGTCGAACGCTGTGACGACGGCGCTGGGTGCGGCGATGGCCGATATCCGGGCGGGCAAGGCCGGACTGGTGCCCGCCCATCTGCGCGACGGGCACTATTCGGGGGCGTCGAAACTCGGCAATGCCATCGGCTACCGGTACTCGCACGACGACCCGGACGGGGTGGTGGCACAGCAGTATCCGCCGGACGAACTGGTGGGCGTGGACTACTACCGACCCACCACGCGCGGCGTCGAGCGGGAGATCTCCACCAGGCTGGAGAAGCTGCGCGCCATCATCCGCCGAAAGCGCTGACCGCAGAAGCCAGGCAGTGGCTCGCGGAAGCCCGCGGATATCGAAATCCGACTTTCGCAGGCGCGCACCCGCACGTTCCCTGCAAAAGTCGGCTCTCGCCGGACCGACCCCTTGACGACCGATGGCGGCTGACCTACCTTCTTAATCAATCAAATGGTTGATCAAGAAGGAGGTTGATTATTGGTGAACGGCGGAGACGCCGAGGTCCGGCTGGATCGAGCGTTCACGGCACTCGCAGATCCCGTGCGCCGCGCGATGGTCGCGCGGCTGTCGCGGGGGCCTGCGACGGTCAACGAGCTGGCAGAGCCGTTCGCCATCACCAAACAGGCGGTGTCCAAACACATTCAGGTGCTCGAGCACGCCGGTCTGGTCACTCGGACCCGGGACGCCCAGCGTCGACCGGTTCACCTCGAGGCAGCCGCCCTCGAGGAGTTGACCTCGTGGATAGACGGCTACCGGCTCGACGCCGAACGCAACTACCGCCGGCTGGATGCGCTGCTGGGGCAGCTTCCGCCGGAGAGCGAAACGAAAGGAAAGACACGATGACGAACGCACTCGCCCTGGTGGCACCGGTGGACACCTTGGCCATGGAGTTCACCCGCGACTTCGACGCGCCGGTGGCGGTGCTGTTCCGTGCCCACGCCGAACCGGAGCTGGTCAAGCGGTGGCTCGGTCCACATGGGCTCGAGATGGCCATCACGGAGTGGGAGTTCCGAAGCCACGGCGGTTATCGCTACTCGCACGCAGACGAACACGGGGAGTACGCCTTCAACGGCACCTTCCACACCGTGCGGGAGAACGAATTCATCTTGCAGACCTTCGAATTCGACGGCGCGCCCGACATGGTCAACATCGAGTACCTGTGGTTCGAGGATCTCGGCGGCGGGCGTTCCCGGCTGCGCGGCCGCTCGATCTGCCCCAACGTCGAAGCACGCGACGCGTTGCTCTCGTCCGGCATGGAGGGAGGCATGACCGAAGGCTACGAGAAGCTCGACCGGTTGCTGGCAGATCTCTAGTGCTGAACAGGTGATCCCGGCCGGTCGGGGCTCCAGCCGGGATCACGTGGGGTGTGCTCGCGTGGCTACCGCGTGACTTCTGAACGCTTACGGCCCATCAGCCCGGACACCAACGCCACGCCGATCACGGCGACGATGACCTGTACGAGAAGTTCGAGCCAATCCACGCCGCTGGTTGCCGTGGGGATGCCGAGGGCGCCGGCCAGCGCGGTGCCGAGCAGGGCCGAGACGATGCCGACCGCGATCGTGATCAGGATGCCGATTTTCTGCTTGCCCGGGAGCACCAGTCGGGCGAGAGCACCGACAATGGCGCCGATCAGGATTGCGGTGATGATGCCGGTGATGGTCATGTTCTCCTCCGAGGCTTCGGTTGCGGCAGAAGTACCCTCGCCGGATCGGCGATAAACGCCCGCGTCAATCAGTGGGTGGGCTCGTAGGCTGAAACGGATGAAGACCGAAGTGCTCGACATCGACACCTCCGACCGCCGCGTCGTCGACCTGACCACCGCGGTGCAGACGTTCTGCGCATCCCAGGATCAGGGCTCGGGCGGGTTGTGCAACGTCTTCGTCCCGCACGCGACAGCGGGCCTGGCGATCATCGAGACCGGCGCCGGCTCCGACGACGATCTGATCGACGCGCTGCAGCGGTTGCTGCCTCGAGACGACCGCTATCGGCACGCGCACGGGGCCCCGGGCCACGGCGCCGACCACGTGCTCCCCGGCCTGGTGTCCCCGTCGGTGACGGTGCCGGTGGCCGACGGGCAGCCATTGCTGGGCACCTGGCAGAGCATCGTGCTGGTGGATCTGAACTCCGACAACCCCCGTCGGTCGGTCCGGCTGAGCTTCGTGAAGGCATCGTCGTGAAGGCGTAGCGGAGGCGACCGGTACTGTGGGGCGTCGAGTATTCGCAGGTGACGGCCAATCCGCTGGTCGGCTCCACTGACTAGGACTGAGGACAGAAGCACGTGCAGACACACGAGATCAGGAAGCGGTTCCTTGATCATTTCGTGAACGCGGGCCATACCGAGGTGCCCAGCGCTTCGGTGATACTCGACGATCCCAACCTGTTGTTCGTCAACGCCGGCATGGTCCAGTTCGTCCCGTTCTTTCTCGGTCAGCGCACGCCGCCGTGGGACCGCGCGACCAGTGTCCAGAAGTGCATCCGTACCCCGGACATCGACGAGGTGGGCATCACCACCCGGCACAACACGTTCTTCCAGATGGCAGGCAACTTCTCCTTCGGCGACTACTTCAAGGCCGGCGCCATCGAGTTGGCGTGGACATTGCTGACCAACCCGGTGGGCCAGGGTGGCTACGGATTCGACCCCGAACGGCTCTGGGCGACGGTCTATCTGGACGATGACGAGGCGGCCGCGCTGTGGCAGGACATCGCCGGGCTGCCGCCGGACCGGATCCAGCGCCGGGGGATGGCCGACAACTACTGGTCGATGGGCATCCCCGGGCCCTGCGGCCCGTCGTCGGAGATCTACTACGACCGCGGGCCCGAGTACGGGATCGAAGGCGGTCCGGAAGCCAACGAGGACCGCTACATCGAGATCTGGAACCTCGTGTTCATGCAGAACGAACGTGGCGAGGGCACCTCGAAGGACGACTTCGAGATCCTCGGTCCACTGCCGCGTAAGAACATCGACACCGGCATGGGGGTCGAGCGGGTCGCCTGTCTGCTGCAGGGCGTGGACAACGTCTACGAGACCGACCTGCTCCGCCCGGCCATCGACCTGATGGCTGCGCGTGCGCCCCGCGGATACAGCCAGGGCAACCACGGCGACGACGTGCGCTACCGGATCATCGCCGACCACAGCCGCACCGCCGCGATCATCATCAGCGACGGCGTCAGCCCCGGCAACGAGGGCCGCGGCTATGTGCTGCGCCGGTTGTTGCGCCGCATCATCCGCGCCGCGAAACTGCTCGGTGTCGACGACCCCGTGATGGCCGACCTGATGACGGTGGTGCGCGATGCCATGGGTCCGTCGTACCCGGAACTGGTCGGCGATTTCGACCGCATCCAGCGCATCGCAGTGGCCGAGGAGACCGCCTTCAACCGCACGCTGGCCTCGGGCTCGCGGTTGTTCGACGACGCGGCGCGGGCCACCAAGGCCTCCGGTACCGACGTGCTGTCGGGCACCGACGCGTTCACGTTGCACGACACCTACGGCTTCCCGATCGAACTGACGCTGGAGATGGCGGCCGAGGCCGATCTGCGAGTCGACGAGGAGGGCTTCCGCGGCCTGATGGCCGAGCAGCGCAGGCGGGCCAAAGCAGACGCGGCAGCCCGCAAACAGGCGCACGCCGACCTGTCGGCTTACCGCGACCTCGTCGACGCCGGGCCCACGCAGTTCACCGGCTTCGACGAATTGTCCACCGAGGCGAGGATTCTCGGAATCTTCGTGGACGGCAAGCGGGTGCCGGTGGTGGCGCACGAGCCGGGCACCTCTGAGTCGCGGGTCGAGTTCATCCTCGATCGCACGCCGTTCTATGCCGAATCGGGCGGCCAGATCGCCGACGAGGGCAGCATCGGCGGGACCGGCGCGTCGGAGACCGCGCGCGCGGCCGTCACCGACGTCCAGAAGATCGCCAAGACCCTGTGGGCGCATCGTGTCACCGTCGAGTCGGGCGAGTTCGTCGAGGGTGACACCATCGTCGCCGCCGTCGATCCGCGCTGGCGTCACGGAGCGACCCAGGGGCACTCCGGAACGCACATGGTCCACGCCGCGCTGCGCCAGGTGCTGGGGCCCAACGCCGTGCAGGCGGGCTCGCTGAACCGTCCCGGTTACCTGCGCTTCGACTTCAACTGGCAGGGGGCGCTGACCGACGACCAGCGCACGCAGATAGAAGAGGTCACCAACGAGGCCGTCGAGGCCGATTTCGAGGTGCACAGCTTCATCACCGATCTGGAACGGGCCAAGGCGATGGGCGCGATGGCGCTGTTCGGTGAGGCCTACCCCGACGAGGTGCGGGTCGTGGAGATCGGTGGGCCGTTCTCGTTGGAACTGTGCGGCGGCACCCACGTTCGCAATTCCGCACAGATCGGGCCGGTGACGATCCTCGGCGAGTCGTCGGTCGGGTCCGGTGTCCGGCGCGTCGAGGCCTATGTCGGACTCGATTCGTTCCGCCATCTGGCCAAGGAGCGCGCGCTGATGGCTGGTCTGGCGTCGACGCTGAAGGTGCCCTCGGACGAGGTGCCCGGCCGAGTGGCGAACCTTGTGGAGCGGTTGCGCGCCGCGGAGAAGGAACTCGACCGGCTGCGGATGGCCAACGCGCGCGCCGCCGCGGCGAATGCAGCCGCCGGCGCCGAGGAGATCGGTAAGGTCCGGGTCGTGGCGCAGCGGATGGCCGGCGGAATGTCGGCGGGCGACCTGCGCTCACTCGTCGGCGACGTCCGCGGCAAACTCGGCAGCGGTCCGGCCGTCGTGGCCCTGCTGGCCGAGGGTGACGACGACGCGGTGCCGTACGTGGTGGCGGTCAACCCCGCGGCGCAGGACCTCGGTCTGCGCGCCGACGAACTGGTCAAACAGTTGGGCGCCGCGCTAAACGGACGCGGTGGGGGCAAAGCAGATCTGGCCCAGGGGTCCGGAAAGGGGGCAGCGGGTATCGACGCGGCTCTGGCGGCGATACGCGCAGAGATCGCTCGGAGATAGCCGGTGGATCACCCCGACGACCCCGCACACCAGGACCGTCTGCCCGACCGACCGGGGGACCCGAACTCGTCCCCGGACCCGGGCCGCGGCCGGCGGCTCGGTGTCGACGTCGGCAGCGTTCGGATCGGAGTGGCGGTCAGCGACCCCGACGGGATCCTGGCGACGCCGGTGGAGACGATTGCCCGTGACCGCCGCTCGGACAAGCACCTGCGACGGCTGAGACGCCTAGTCGACGAACATCAGGCGGTCGAAGTGGTCGTGGGTCTGCCGCGAACGCTGGCCGACCGTGCAGGCTCGTCGGCGCACGATGCCGTCGAACTCGCCGATCGGCTCGCCGACCAGATCTCACCGGTTCCGGTACGGCTGGCCGACGAGCGGTTCACCACAGTGACCGCCCAGCGGTCCCTGCGCGAGGCAGGGGTACGCGCCAAGGGGCAACGTTCGATGATCGATCAGGTGGCGGCGGTGGGGATTCTGCAGAACTGGCTGGACCAGCGGCGGGCGGCGCTGACCGCACACGGAGAGGTCGGGGATGGTTGACGATTGGCGAAGCGAACGAGCCGAGCCCGTCGCGGTGGGACCGCCACGGCGTCGACGCACCCGCCGCGACCGCATGCAGGAAGCCCGGGTGCAGCGCAGGCGACGCGTCGCCGCAGTGGCGGCGCTGACGATGCTCGTCGTGGTGGTGGTCGTCGCGGTGTTCCTCGGTTCGAAGATGTGGAACTCGCTGTTCGGCGGCTCGAGCGGCGACTACGCCGGTGACGGCGTGAACGACGTGGTGATCCAGGTGCACGAAGGCGACTCGACCACCGCGATCGGTGACACGCTGCAGGACCAGAACGTCGTGGCGACGTCCGAGGCCTTTGTCAACGCGGCGTCGGGCAATCCCGCCATCGCGGCGATTCAACCGGGCTTCTACAAGGTCCGCACTGAGATCCCCGCGGCCAACGCCGTCGACCGCCTTGCCGATCCGGCCAACCGGGTCGGCAGGCTGGTGATCCCCGAAGGCCGCCAGCTCGACGACATCAGCGACGTCGGGACCAACGCTGTCACCGAGGGCATCTTCACGCTGATCTCCAACGCCTCGTGTGTGGACCTCGATGGTGACCGTGCCTGCGTGTCCGTCGACGATCTGCGCGACATCGCCAGTTCCGCCGCCCCGGCGGCACTCGCGGTTCCCGAATGGGCGATCGGCAGCATCGATGCACTCGGTTCCGATCACCGGCGGCTGGAGGGTCTGATCGCCCCTGGCACCTGGAACATCGACCCGTCGGCCGAGGCGCAGGACATCCTGGCGACGCTGATCGCCGCCAGCGCCGCGCAGTATGAACAGAGCGGATTGCTCAACACCGCCACCGCGCTGGGTATTTCGCCGTACGAGGTGCTCACGGTGGCGTCGCTGGTGCAGCGCGAGGCGCTGCCGCAGGACTTCTCCAAGGTGGCCCGGGTGATCTACAACCGGCTGGCCGAGCAGCGCACGCTGGAATTCGATTCGACGGTGAACTACCCGCTGGACCGGGTCGAGGTGGCGACCACCGACGGAGACCGCGGACGCGCGACTCCGTGGAACACCTATGTGCGGCCCGGGCTGCCGATCACACCGATCTGCTCACCGGGCCTGCCCGCCCTCGTTGCGGCCGAACAGCCCGAACCGGGGGACTGGCTGTACTTCGTGACGGTCGACATGCAGGGCACCACGTTGTTCACCCGCGAGTACGAGCAGCACCTCGCCAACATCGAAGTGGCGATACGCAACGGCGTCCTCGATTCGGCGCGATGAGCGCTTGCGCGAAGAGCAGACAGAGCCGATGAGCGCTTGCGCGAAGAGCAGACAGAGCCGATGAGCGCTTGCGCGAAGAGCAGACAGAGCCGATGAGCGGACGGCGGGCAGCCGTGCTGGGCTCCCCGATCGCGCATTCACGTTCTCCGCTGCTGCACCTGGCGGCCTACCGGGCGCTGGGTCTGGACGACTGGACCTACGACCGCATCGAGTGCACCGGTGAGCAACTGCCCGGCCTGGTGGGCGGATTCGGACCGGAATGGGTCGGGGTGTCGGTGACGATGCCGGGCAAATTCGCCGCGCTGGAGTTCGCCGACGACGCCACCGCTCGGGCCAGGACGGTCGGCTCGGCCAACACCCTGGTGCGCTCGGCTGCCGGCTGGCATGCCGACAACACCGACGTCGACGGGGTGGTGGGAGCGCTGTCCGGGGTACCCTCCTGCGACCGCGCGATGGTGGTGGGATCGGGTGGCACCGCACCGGCGGTGATCGTCGGCCTCGTCGAGCTCGGCGCCCGACACATCACGGTGGCCGCGCGTAACGCCGGGAAGGCCGCGCCACTGGTCGAACTCGCGGCCCGCTGCGGCGTGGGGGCCCGCTGGTGTGATGTCGGCGACGCGCAGTTGGTCGACGTCGTCGCCGGCGTCGACGTCGTGGTGAACACGATCCCCGCCGACGCGGTCGCGCCCTACGCCCCGGCGCTGTCACGGACGCCGGTGTTGCTCGACGCGATCTACGACCCATGGCCCACCCCACTGGCCGTGGCGGTCCAGGCGGCCGGCGGCCAGGTGATCAGCGGCCTGCAGATGCTGCTGCACCAGGCGTTCACGCAGGTCGAGCAGTTCACCGGGCTGCCCGCGCCCAAAGAGGCGATGCGGGCGGCGCTCGCCGGGGCCTGAGCCTTTTTGGTGCGACGGACCGTCCGGCGGCGGCCCTAGCCTGGACAGGTGGGGCAGGCGTGGGAGGCGCTGGCTGTCGCCGGTGCGGCGGCTTGGCTGGTGGCGTTGAGTTGGTTTGATGTCCGGCAGCGCAGGCTTCCCAATGCGCTGACGCTTCCCGGCGCGGCGACGATCCTGGTCGCGGCCGTGCTCGCCGGGCATGGAACGGCGGCGGCTGCGGGGGCGGCGGTGATGTTCGCTGTCTACGCGGCAGTGCACCTGGCTGCGCCACAGGCGATGGGTGCCGGCGACGTGAAGCTTTCGATCGGGCTCGGTGCCCTCACCGGGTCGTTCGGTGTCCACGTGTGGCTGGTGGCCGTCCTCGGGGCGTCGGCTCTGACCGTCCTGCTGGGGTTGGCCGCGTTGATCCGCGGTGACCGGGCGCCGCTGCCGCACGGGCCGTCGATGTGTGCCGCCGCCGGGGCCGCGGTGACCCTGGCCCTGCTGTAGCCCTCGCGCAGTTTCGGGGCGGCGCCGCCGTCGTGCGAAAATGGGACCCGTGTTGCGATGGACGACTGCAGGCGAATCCCACGGCCGCGCGTTGGTGGCCATGGTCGAGGGCATGGTGGCCGGTGTCCAGGTGACCTCACAGGACATTGCGGGGCAGTTGGCCCGCAGACGACTCGGCTACGGCCGGGGCGCGCGGATGAAGTTCGAGCAGGACCAGATCACCCTGCTCGCGGGGCTGCGCCACGGCCTCACCCTCGGCGGGCCGATCGCCATCGAGATCGGCAACACCGAATGGCCGAAATGGGAGACGGTGATGGCGCCCGACCCTGTTGATGCCGCGGTGCTCGCCGACAGCGCCGCCCGCAACGCGCCGCTGACCAGGCCACGGCCCGGCCACGCCGACTACGCAGGCATGCTCAAGTACGGCTTCGACGACGCCCGTCCGGTGCTGGAACGTGCCAGCGCCCGCGAGACCGCGGCCCGGGTCGCCGCGGGTACCGTCGCCCGCGCCTTCCTGCAGCAGGCACTCGGTGTCGAGGTTGTCTCCCACGTCATCTCCATCGGTGCGTCCCAGCCGTACGACGGTCCACCGCCACAGGCCGCCGACCTGGCGGCGATCGACGACAGCCCGGTGCGCGCCTTCGACGAATCCAGCGAGGCGTCGATGATCGCGGAGATCGAGGCCGCGAAAAAAGACGGTGACACCCTGGGCGGCGTGGTCGAGGTGGTGGTCCACGGCCTGCCCGTCGGACTCGGTTCTTTCACCAGCGGGGACAACCGTCTCGACAGTCAGTTGGCCGGCGCCGTCATGGGCATCCAGGCCATCAAGGGTGTGGAGATCGGTGACGGTTTCGAGACGGCGCGCCGGCGCGGCAGCGTCGCCCACGACGAGATGTATCCCGGCGCCGACGGCGTGATGCGGTCCACCAACCGTGCCGGCGGCCTCGAAGGGGGCATGACCAACGGCCAGCCCGTGCGGGTGCGCGCGGCGATGAAGCCGATCTCCACCGTGCCCCGCGCACTCGCCACCGTCGATATGGCGACCGGTGACGAAGCCGTCGCCATCCACCAGCGCTCGGACGTGTGTGCGGTGCCCGCGGCCGGGGTCGTCGTCGAAACGATGGTCGCACTGGTGTTGGCGCGGGCCGCGCTGGAGAAGTTCGGCGGCGACTCGCTGGCGGAGACACGCGCCAACATCGAGACCTACCTGCGGGCGCTGGCCGATCGCGAACCGACCGTCGCCGTGCGGGCATCGGGCTGATGGCGCCCAAAGTGGTTCTGATCGGGCTTCCCGGGTCGGGTAAGTCCACGATCGGCCGCCGGCTGGCCAAGACATTGGACGTCGCGTTGCTCGACACCGATGCGGCGATCGAGCAGACCACCGGCCGCACCATCGCCGACATCTTCGGTACCGACGGGGAAGCCGAGTTCCGCCGGATCGAGGAGCGTGTCATCCGCGACGCCCTGGCCACCCATGAGGGTGTGCTGTCACTGGGCGGTGGTGCGGTGACCAGTGCAGGCGTGCGCGAAGCCCTGGCCGGACACACCGTGATCTATCTCGAGATCAGCGCTGCCGAGGGCGTGCGTCGCACCGGGGGGACGACCGTGCGGCCGTTGCTGGCCGGCCCCGATCGCAGCGAGAAGTTCAAAGCCCTGATGGCAGAGCGTGTTCCGCTGTACCGGCAGGTGGCAACGCTGCGGGTGAACACCAACCACCGGAACCCGGGAGCAGTGGTGCGTTACATCGTCGCCAAACTGCAGGACCCGGATTCTCCCAAGCCCAAACCGGAGCGTCGTCGCCGGCGTCCGTCATGGCGTCGCGCCCCGCTGTCGTTGAGTGCGCCACCGTCGACGGAGGCACCTCCGAGCCCTGCAACCGTCGCAGCCAGGAAGGCCGGCGGCTCCTCCTGTTCCAGAAAGGACGTTCCGTGACTGAGCCGGTGACGGTTGAGGTCCGCACAGATCCGCCGTACCCGGTGCTCATCGGGACCGGCCTTCTCGGTGACCTGGCGCGCATCCTCGGTGGCAGGTACAAGGTGGCGATCCTGCACCAGCCGGTGCTGGCGCAGACCGCCGAGGCGGTCCGGGAGCACCTGTCGGACAAGGGGATCGACGCCCACCGGATCGAGATTCCCGACGCCGAGGCCGGCAAGGAGTTGCCGGTGCTCGGGTTCATCTGGGAAGTGCTCGGACGCATCGGCGTCGGGCGCAAGGACGCGATTGTCAGCCTGGGCGGGGGAGCGGCCACCGATGTCGCCGGTTTCGCCGCGGCGACGTGGCTGCGGGGCATCGACGTCGTCCACATCCCGACCACCCTGCTCGGCATGGTTGACGCCGCGGTGGGGGGTAAGACCGGAATCAACACCGACGCGGGCAAGAACCTGGTGGGCGCCTTCCACCAGCCCGCGGCGGTGCTGATCGACCTGGCCACGCTGGAAACACTGCCGCGCAACGAGATCGTGGCGGGGATGGCGGAGATCGTGAAGGCCGGTTTCATCGCCGACCCGACGATCCTCGACCTCATCGAGGCCGACCCCGAGCTTGCCCTCGATCCCGGCGGGACGGTGTTGCCGGAACTGATCAGGCGTGCGGTGGCCGTCAAAGCCGAGGTGGTCGCGGCCGACGAGAAGGAATCGCAGCTGCGCGAGATCCTCAACTACGGGCACACCCTGGCCCACGCGATCGAACGCCGCGAGCGGTATCAGTGGCGGCACGGCGCCGCGGTGTCGGTGGGGCTGGTGTTCGCCGCCGAACTGGGCCGGCTGGCAGGTCGGCTCGACGATGCCACCGCCGAACGGCACCGCGCCATTCTCGGTTCGCTCGGCCTGCCGGTCAGCTACGACGCCGACGCGCTACCGCAGTTGCTGGAGGCGATGGTCGGCGACAAGAAGACCCGCGCCGGGGTGCTGCGTTTTGTGGTGCTCGACGGTCTGGCCAAGCCGGGCCGACTGGAAGGCCCCGATCCCTCGCTGCTTGCCGCCGCCTACGCCGAGGTGGCCCGGACCTAGTCGCGCCTGGTGTCGTCGTCGGCGACGGCGACCGGCGATGTCTGCTGGTCGGCCTCGGTCGCGGTGGACTGGGGCCGGTAGTCGGCGTCGGAGCGGTCGTCGCGCACGGCGGCGAACACGTCGGTGTCGGCGCGGTCGTCGTCGCTCTCCCGGCGACGCCCCTGCTGGGGAGCTTTGCGGTCGACGAGCCAGTGGCCGAGCGCAACGCCGACGATGGCGCAGATGAACACCAGCAGCGCGGTGAACGCCGCAAAGGTGGTGATCTCGTTGATCAGGCCCTCGACGTACAGGTTCTGGTAGAACACGCCGATGAACCAGGCCACCGCGCCGCTGACCACGCCAGCGAACAGGCCGGCCAGCAGCCATGTCATCGCGAGATCCGGGCGCCGGTCGGGATCAGGGTTGGCGCGGGCGTCGGACCGGCCGTCGGCGTAGCCCCACACCAGCGCGACGACGGCGAACAGGATGACCAGCGTCAGGCTGATCAAACCGGCCTTGGTCTCCCACGCGTTGATCATCGCTCCCTGCAGTAACCGAACGATCACCATCAGGGCGGCGAACACCAGTCCGCGCAGCAACCACTTACTCATGAGGCATCACCTTAGCGAGTAGCGTCACCGCCTGTGACTATTTCTCAGCGTCGCGACCGGTTGCGCCAACGGCTGGCGGCCGCGGAACTTGATGCCCTGCTGGTGTCAGACCTGGTCAACGTCCGATATCTGTCGGGATTCACCGGTTCGAATGCCGCCCTGCTGATCCTCGCCGAGGACGAAACGCCGGTACTGGCCACCGATGGGCGCTATCGCACCCAGGCCGCCCAACAGGCACCCGATGCCCAGGTCGTGATCGAGCGGGCGTGTGGACCGCATCTGGTCGGCCGGGCGGCCGAGTCGGGCACGGTACGAACCCTGGGCTTCGAAAGCCACGTCGTCACCGTCGACGGGTTCGGCGCACTGACCCGGGCCGCCGGCGAGCACTGCGAGTTGGTGAGCGCCGCCGGGATGGTCGAGAGTCTGCGGGAAGTCAAGGACGCCGGCGAGATCGCGCTGCTGCGGTTGGCGTGCGAAGCGGCGGACGCGGCGCTGAAAGACCTGGTGGAGCGCGGTGGCCTGCGTCCGGGTCGCACCGAGAAGGACGTCAGGCGCGACCTGGAGGCGCTGATGCTCGACCACGGTGCCGACGGGGCGTCGTTCGAGACGATCGTCGCGACCGGGTCGAACTCGGCGATCCCGCACCACCGGCCCACCGACGCGGTGCTGGCCGCCGGTGACTTCGTCAAGATCGACTTCGGCGCGCTGGTGTGTGGTTACCACTCGGACATGACCCGCACATTTGTGCTGTCACCGATCGCCCAGTGGCAACACGACATCTACGACCTGGTCCTCGCCGCGCAGCGGGCCGGGCGGGAGGCGCTCGCCCCTGGCATCGCGCTCAGTGCCGTCGACGCGGCATCACGGGCGGTCATCAGCGATGCCGGGTACGCCGAGAACTTCGGGCACGGCCTCGGGCACGGCGTCGGGCTGCAGATCCATGAAGCGCCGGGAATCAACGCCTCGGCCGCCGGTACACTGCTTGCTGGCTCCGCCGTGACCGTGGAGCCAGGTGTCTATCTGCCCGACCGTGGCGGTGTCCGAATCGAGGACACGTTGGTCGTGGGCAGTGACTCCCATAAGACCCCCGACTTGCTGACCCGGTTCCCCAAGGAACTGGCGATCCTCTGATAGCTAGGAGAACAACCCACCGTGGCATCGACCGCAGACTTCAAGAACGGGCTCGTCCTGCAGATCGACGGCCAGCTCTGGCAGATTGTCGAGTTCCAGCACGTGAAGCCGGGTAAGGGACCGGCCTTTGTGCGGACCAAGCTGAAGAACGTCATCTCCGGCAAGGTCGTCGACAAGACCTACAACGCCGGGGTGAAGGTGGAGACGGCGACGGTGGACCGTCGGGACGCGACCTACCTGTACCGCGACGGGTCCGACTTCGTGTTCATGGACAGTGAGGATTTCGAGCAGCATCCGCTGCCGGAGTCACTGGTCGGCCGGGCCGCCGGGTTCCTGCTGGAGAGCATGCCGGTGCAGATCGCTTTCCACGACGGCGTGGCGCTGTACCTCGAACTGCCGGTGACGGTGGAACTGCTGGTCGCGTCCACCGAGCCGGGCCTGCAGGGCGACCGGTCCAGCGCGGGCACCAAGCCGGCGACGCTGGAGACAGGCGCCGAGATCCAGGTTCCGCTGTTCATCAACACCGGCGACAAGCTCAAGGTCGATTCCCGCGACGGCAGCTACCTGGGAAGGGTCAATGCCTGACACCCGCGCGAGCGAAGCGACGCGGAGTGCCCCCGCCGAGCGCAGCGGAGGGACGGGGTGAGTGACCGGAAAGGTGACCGGGGCCGGCACCAGGCCCGCAAACGCGCCATTGACCTCCTGTTCGAGGCGGAGGCCCGGGGGCTCACCCCCGCGGAGGTTGCGGAGTCGCGAAACGCGTTGGCGCAAAGTCAGTCCGACGAAGTATCACCGTTGAACCCGTACACGGTGACCGTTGCGCGCGGTGTGACCGAACACCAGGCGCACGTCGACGACCTGATCTCGGCGCACCTGCAGGGTTGGTCGCTGGAACGACTGCCCGCGGTCGATCGAGCCATCCTGCGCGTCGCGGTGTGGGAATTGCTGCACGCCGACGATGTCCCCGAACCGGTGGCGGTCGACGAGGCCGTCGAGCTGGCCAAGCAGCTGTCCACCGATGACTCACCCGGCTTCGTCAACGGACTGCTCGGGCAGGTCATGCTGGTGACGCCGCAGATTCGTGCCGCTGCCGCCGCGGTGCAGGGTGGTCGAGAAGGCAGTCTCGAGTCCTAGATGGCACCACCACAGGACTGGGCTCCCTACACCAGCGTCAGCGAGGCGGCGAGGGTGTATCTGCGTGACCCGGACCTGGCGTTGGACCAGTTGCGTTCTGTCGTGGAACCGGCGGCGATCAGGTCGTTTGTCATGTCGCGCGGGTTCACCGAGAGGGTGTGGGGCGAGGCGCTGTGGCAGGAGGTGCTCGCCACCGACGGCCACCGACTGATCATGTGGCGTGCTGACGACGACGTGTCCGGTCCGCGCGACGCCGACGAGCCGCACCGCGTCCTGATGGCGTCGGTGCGGTCGATCCTGTTGTCCACGGTGACCGACCAGGTTCTGTCCACTGAGTACGAGGTGCTCGGCGACGGCACCCGGCGACTGTCCGAGGTGAAGTTGCGGATCTACACCCAACTGGTCACCAGATCGCGGCAGAAGTCGGCGACCGAAACCGACATCTACTGCGAGTCTTTCCGTTTCGTGAAGTCGGTCGACAACGGAGGTTTGGCGCAGATGCAGCGGCTGCTCCAATTCGGCAGGGTGCTGTCCCGCTCGATGTAGTCAGTACTCCGGCAGTGTGATCGAATCCGCGCTGCCGAACCAAAGCCGGGCGGCGATCGGGCGAAACGGCCAACGCTGCATCCACTTCATCGCTGCGGCGTTGACGGCGATGTCCCTCTCGGTCATCGGGGCGAAACGATCGATGGTGTTGGGCAGATCCTGACAGGTGTCGACATAAGGCCGCATCACTGTCTGGTATCTGCCGAGTGCTGCATCGATGCCCTCGCTGTCGAGGTCCTCGGCCGCGCCGAGTTCGCCTGCCAGCACGTAGGCACCGACCAGTGCGAGGCTGGTGCCCATGCCCGATAGCGGAGATGCGCAGTAGCCGGCGTCGCCCACCAGTGCCACCCGGCCTGCGGACCAGGCACGCATGTGCACCTGTGCGAGAGAATCGAAGTAGAAGTCGTCGGCCTCTTGCGCCGCCGCCAAGAGCGAGTCGCACTGCCACCCCTTGCCTGCAAACCGTTCGACCAGGATTGCGCGTTGGGCATCGATGTCGCGTCGGTCGTAGGACAGCGGCTCCGACTGGAATGCCAGCCCCGCCTTGGCGATCGACGGGTCATGTGACGGTCGCATGGAAGCGTTGAGGCCGCCGGGGGCTTGGTAGAGCAGGTACCACCCGTCCAGTCCTACGGTGTCAGGTGCAGAGAACCACGCGTTGTAGCCGCCGATCGGCCTGACGAAATGCTCCTCCGGCCCGAACGCCAACTGCCGCACCCCGGAATGCGGACCATCGGCACCGATCACCAAATCTGCGACCAGGTGCGACCCGTCGGACATCGTGACGTGCACGCCGTCAGGGTTCTGCGTGAGATCAGAAATTCTTGTGCCAAAACGGTAGTCGGCATGGTTACTGGTGGCCTCGTACAGCCCCGAGACGAGGTCGCCACGCAGGATTTCGAGCTTGGATACCGGGCCGCGACCACCGAACGCCGTCACCGGCATCTCGGCACGTCGGCTGCCATCCGATCGCACCCACGCGGCGCCGCGTTGGTCCAGTGCGTGGGACTGCATCACGCCCATCAGCCCCATCTTCGCGATCACATCCCCGCCTGCACCGCGCAGATCTACGGTCTGACCGCCCGGTCGAATCCCCGGGGCAATCTCGGTGACGATGACTCGATAGCCGTTTCGGGTCAGCCAGAAAGCAAGCGACGGTCCGGCGATACCGGCGCCGCTGACGAGCACAGTCGGGGCGGCCATACTCCGAAGTTAGTGCGCCAGTCGAACTCCCGTCGGCACTCCGCGATTAGGCGGCGTCGAAGGTGACGAGGTCGATGCTGAGTTGGCCTTCGATGAGGCTGAGTCGTCGGCGTACTGGTGGTCCGGGTAGTGGTGGGGCGGTGGAGTGGTAGACCGCGCCGGTGGGGGTGCG